>CAYZOT010000017.1:0-31282 GCA_964480515.1 uncultured Gemmatimonadota bacterium | reverse complement strand
AAACGCTCTAACCACCAGAGTGAGAACGGGATCTGGAACAACCAAACCCCGAGAATCCCTAGGAGTGCGAACCCTCGCAGCACATCGATGGACTCGATCCTTCCAGATTCGGTGACTGGGCCTTCTGTTGGCGAGAGTAATTGTTCTGTACTGGCCATGCCCTAATTCTGCTTCCGTGCGAACAATCGAAACACCTCAAACCCTATTGGGTTTAGGTGATCGTTGCATTGGCAGTCATGGTGATCGACCCGGAATCGTCCAAAACACGCAGTTTTAGGCCATCATCTACCTTCTGTCCATCAAGATTCATCGTTCTGTCAACAAACATAGGACGGTGGGCTCGGAAGTTGAATCTGCTCAGCCTTTGGTCGGTGTTTCGATCAGCAAAGTCCGCAAGCAACAGTGCAGTTAGCGGTCCGTGTACCACGAGATCTGGATAAAATTCGACGTCACGCGCGTAGTCCCGGTCATAATGGATTCGGTGAGCGTTAAACGTTAGAGCGGAAAACCGAAATAGCATGGCTACACTCGGAGTAACCTGCTCCGACCAATCGCATGGTTCTTCGGGTGCAGGGCTCGGTCTTAAATCGAGGGGACCCTTTGGCTGTTCTAAAAATACCAAATCCTGTTCTTCGACGATCTTTCCCGTAGCCCCCGTTATGGTGTGTTCGATCGTAACTAGGAGTAGTGGCCCGCGGCGCCCTTCTTTGTGTGCGACATGTTTAATTGTCGACGTTCGTTCGATTGGCTCCCCAATCAGGATGTCACCCTCGAAGAGAATGCGTCCCCCCGCCCACATACGGCGAGGAAACGGTGAAGGTGGCAAGAAATCACCCCGGCGTTGGTGTCCATCCGTATCTAGGTTGTTCTGTAGTGCCAGCTCTCGGCAGTACAACCAGTGCCACAGCGGAGGGAGGCGATCTCCCTCTTTGATCACGCCAGGATCGCGGTCAAGGGTCGCGGAGAGAGCGTGCACCGGCGTCAGGCCTACTTGATCAGAGGTTTTCTGTGAACGGCCTTCCCAGGTCCGCAGGGTGTCGATGTCGAGGTTGGTCATAGAGCCTGTCGGTGTTCTCCGTGAACTCGGGAATATGTGACTGGGTGCTCGCTTAAAATGATTTTGGCATCCCTAACACGTGAGTGGCTACGTGTGAGAGGATCAAGTTGGTTGAGATCGGGGCAATCTGATACAGACGTGTCTCTCGAAATTTTCGTTCAATATCGTACTCGGTCGAAAAGGCAAATCCGCCAAACGTTTGCATGCACACGTCTGCTGCAGACCATGATGCTTCTGAGGCTAGATATTTGGCCATGTTTGCCTCCGCTCCACAGGCCTCGCCGTCATCAAAAAGTATTGCGGCCTTTTCCACCATTAGTGCGGCGGCCTCGGTCTTCATATGAGCATCGGCAATCGGAAACTGGACACCTTGATTTTGTCCAATAGGTCGGTCAAAAACTTCACGTTCGTTTGCGTAGTCCGATGCCCGGGTCACGAAGTAGCGCGCATCGCCTACGCACTCAGCCGCTATCAAAACGCGTTCCGCATTCATCCCGTCCAAGATGTAACGGAAACCTTCACCTTCTGCGCCGACGAGGTTTTCTGCGGGGACGCGAAAACCATCAAAAAATACCTCCGTCGTCGAGTGGTTAATCATGGTTTCAATGGGTCTGATAGTTACCGAGGACCCGATATCCTCTCTTAGATCTACGAGAAAAACGGACATCCCAAGGGTTGGTTTCACGACCTCCTCACGCGGTGTTGTGCGCGCTAGGAGAAGCATGAGATCCGTATGCTCAGATCGCGATATCCAAGTTTTTTGTCCTGTTATGACATAATCATCTCCGTCCCGCACCGCTGTCGTCTGAATGCGGGTCGTATCGGTTCCACAGGTTGGCTCACTTACGCCGAATGCTTGGAGCCTGAGTTTTCCGGCGGAAAGGTCGGGCAGATACTGACCCTTCTGTGTTTCGCTACCGTGCCTAAGGAGTGTCCCCATGATATACATTTGCGCGTGACAAGCTGCACCATTGCACCCCGTACGCTGGATTGTTTCAAGGATCACGCATGCGGCTTTAAGATCGAGTCCCGCACCTCCGTATTTGGTAGGTATTAGAGCAGCTAGATACCCCGCCTCAGTAAGTGCATCGATGAACTGAGTGGGATAGGCGCTCGCTCGATCTAGATCGCGCCAGTACTCAGCTGGGAATCTTTCACAGAGACTCCCAACGCCAGATCGGATCTGTTCGTAGCCTGGTTCATAGTCAGTGAACATATTGGATCACAAGTTCTGTTCAGATTTCAATTATGTGCCTAGGAATTGTTAGGTGGACTCTGCAAACTCTTCATTCGACTGGGCAGAAGATCTCTTACCAGTCCTAAGAACCGAAGGTATTCGGCATGTCACGACGGTACCAGATGGTGGTCTCGCGTCCCTTCTAAAGAAATGTGAAGAAGCTTCAGATATTAACGTTACCACGCTGACCAGTGAGGAAGAGGGTGTCGCATTTGCGTGCGGTGCTTGGTTGGGTGGTGAAAAGGCTGTTTTATTTATGCAGAGCAGTGGTGTAGGGAACTGCATCAACATGCTCGCACTTCCCAGTGTGTGCCGAATGCCCTGTTTAATGCTGGTCACGATGCGGGGCGAGGAAGGTGAATTTAACCCGTGGCAGGTGCCAATGGCACGCGGAGTTCCAGACGTTTTTGCGGCAATGGGAGTAACTACTTACAGACCCGCAACCGCAATGGAGATTGGACAGAAGTTTGCTAGTGCGGCCGGTCTGGTTTATGAGACTGGTACGACGGCTGCCGTACTTGTCAGTCAACACATAGTCGGCGTCAAAGTGTTCGACGAGGAGAAAATGAGATGACAACCGACTGTATGCTTGATCGCCGCCGACTCATTAAGGCTCTTATGCGACAGCGTGGGGACTCGGCGGTCGTTACTGGATTGGGTGCGCCCACATACGATTGTTTTGCAGCCGGTGATTCTAATCTCAACTTCTACTTATGGGGTGGTATGGGTGGGGCTGCTATGCTAGGGCTCGGCCTAGCCCTAGCTCAACCTGATCGACGTGTGATCGTCGTAACGGGTGACGGGGAGATGATGATGGGCATTGGGAGTCTCAGTACCATTGCAGCACAGATGCCGACAAACCTCGGCATCCTCGTTCTTGACAATGAAATGTTTGGGGAAACAGGTCAGCAAGTAGGGCTTACCGGTGTGCGGTCTGGAATCGCCGAGATGGCCCTCGGAGCGGGAATCCCCAGGGCATTTACCATTCGAGAAGAAAGCGAAGTTTCCGAGCTCATTATGGCCGTGACTGCGGGGAAGGGTCCGATCGTTTGTGTCGCAAAAGTGCAATCCGGAAAAGACCCGGTCGCACTGCCATCATGCGACGGGGTGTTGCTCCACCACCGCTTTCGAAAAGCAGTGATTAGTTCTTCCTGATTCGAACATCAGTCATACACCTTCGCGGTATCATAGCCTGCGCTTTGGAGCACTCGCTCAACTGTTTCGCCAATCTTGGAATCAGGCGTCGAAGCCCCGGCTGTTAGCCCAATTGCGATCTCTCCGTCCGGAAGCCAGAAATTGTCTGTAAGGATTTCATCGAGCATGATCTTTTTATGTTGGATAGAACCGTCATTAATATTGATACAGGCCGCATCTTCAATATGATAAGTCTTCGTATGTTGTGCGCAGAGGTGTGCCAAGTGATTTGTGTTAGAAGAGTTGTATCCTCCAATGACTATCATGATGTCGGGTGGACTTAACATCATGTCCTCCACGGCATCTTGCCGGTCTTGAGTTGCTGAACAAATAGTATCGAAACTTCGGAATCGCTGTTCAATCGCGCTATTGCCCCACCGCTCTGAAATTGATTCTCTCAATGCAACTGCTATAGCTAACGATTCCGAAGCCAGCATCGTCGTTTGATTTGCGACGCCTATGTGCGTCAGATCTCGATCAGGGTCGAAGCCGGGAGAGCTACATTTTTCGAATTTCTCCATGAACGACTTCCGATCTCCTTCGCCTCTTATGTAGGCGCAAACGCTCTGAGCCTCTTCCATATCGCGGACGATGAGGTGCTTGCCGTTGTCGTATTTTTGAACCTGTGAACTTGTGGCTCGTGTTTCTTCGTGCTTGTACTTGCCGTGGATTATCGCAGTGAATCCGTCGTGCGAGTAGTTTTTGACACGCTTCCATACGTTTAGTACGGATCCACACGTTGTGTCGACTAGAATGCACCCGATAGTTAGTAGCGTCTCAAAGTCGCGTAGCGTGACTCCGAAGGCTGGGATGATTACAACATCTTCCGGTGTAACATCAGAGAAGTCGAAAACTCCACCCTCTGCAGGATAGAGAAACTCGATGTCCATCGCTTGGAGACGGCTATTTACATGCGGATTATGGATAATCTCACCCACAAGAAAAATTCGCCGGTCAGGGAACTTCTCTCGCGACTCATAAGCGTATTCAACCGCCCTGTCGACGCCATAGCAGAACCCAAAGCTTTTGGCGAGCCGGAAATGTAAACGGTCGACCTTCAGCTCATACCCATTCTCTTGGATGAAGGGTACGAGGGAGTTGCCGTACTCCGAATCGAGCACGGGTTGGATCTGCTTTTTGAGTCCTAACCCGCGCCTGAAGTATCGTTCGCTCTTTGGTGTTGCGGCTTTAGTGTTTGCTGGTTGCTTCGTTGTGCTCATGGGCTCAAAGATCGTGGAGGTTATCGTTGGCCGCCACCTCTTATGTGATAAACAGTCCAAAGTTACGCATTTTCCTTTATACGACTCCGAGTCGTCACCTAAATCTGGATTATTGTCTCATTATGTCTGATCGGTCTTCTAAACCATGCCGGGTTGACGGAAACGACTCGCATCGGCAGACCTTTAGGGGAACAGGGTGCCAAATAGGCTGGTTTATGCGCCCGTTAACCTTAGAGTTTAGGCCTGGAACGTGCACATGTGACTCTAACCGTATCAATCATAGAAGCGAGTTCGAATGATGGAAGAAAATGGAAATGACACCCTCGTCGAGGCACCTAGTGAGACAGCTGCTGACGAGGTTACAGATGTTGAGACGATCGATAAAACAGACGCTCAGTCTCAGAATCGGATCCGCCTACCCGTAGTCCCGCTGAGGGGTATGGTGGTTTTCCCTGCCGTTGCGGCACCTATCGCGGCGGGTCGAGACAAGACAATGTTGGCGATCGACCAGGCGATCAAGGACGACAAACTATTATTTGCAGTCGCCCAGGTTGATGCGGAAATCGATGAGCCAACAGGTGACGACCTGCACCGTATAGGGACGATTTGCCGAATTGCGCAAATGCAAAAGGTGCCAGGTGGTATGCAGATGGTTATCCAAGGTGATGCGCGCGGAGCGGCACTTGAGTACAACGACCGTGACGGTTACCTCGAGGTTGTTGCTCGGCGCATGGAAGATATGGAACCGCTGAATGACGATGAACCTGCATTTGCAGCGCTCTACAAAGAAGTCAACGAGCGTGCTGCAGATGTGAGTCGCCTCCGGGGAGTCCCGAAGGAAATTGTCGATCACTTGTTGGGTGGAGTATCAAGCCCCGGTGAACTCGCAGATCTCGTATCGTTCTACACCGAGCTTGATGTTGAACAGAAGCAAGAGTTGCTTGAGATGCTTTCAGTCGAAGCTCGTTTACGAACTCTCCTCATCCACCTTCAGAAACAAATCGGACTCCTTGAGGCTCAGGAGGAGATTCGCGAGCAAGTGCAGGAAGAGCTCGGAGATCGTCAGCGGGAAATTTTTCTCCGAGAGCAGATGAAGGCCATTCAAAAAGAGCTGGGCGAAGACATCGATTCGCAAGAAATTGATGATCTTCGTGAACGCATTGAAGTGCTGAAACTCCCGGAAGAAGCAAGGCAAGAGGTCGACCGTGAACTGCGGCGATTGGAACGAATTCCGCGTGAGTCAGCAGAGGGGCAGGTTGTAAGAACATTTCTCGAGACTGTCGCAGATCTGCCGTGGTCTGCAACATCTGAAGAACAACTTGATCTCGCCCATGCGGAAAAAATTCTAGAGCGAGATCATTACGGTTTGCAGGACGTGAAAGATCGAGTACTCGACTTCCTCGCTGTACGGAAGCTCCAAGACGAGAACAAAGCACATACATCAGATGAACCCGTAACGGATGATGTAGAGCCAGAAGAGGGCGGCGAATCGGATGAACCCGCAACGGATGGTGTAGAGCCAGAAGAGGGCGGCGAATCAGATGAACCCGCAACGGATGATGAAGAAACCGTTGCGGCGGATAAAGACCTCGCATCGCCAATAGAAGACGACAGTAAAGGAGAAAAAACTGACTCTGACGTGCCCGGGCACGCAGATGACCGATCCGGAGAGACTCTTCTTTTTGTAGGCCCTCCGGGAGTTGGTAAGACGTCGATTGCACGATCCATCGCCGACGCGATGGGACGTCAATACGTACGTGTTTCGCTGGGCGGTGCGCGAGATGAGGCAGACATTCGTGGCCATCGTCGAACGTATGTTGGCGCAATGGCTGGACGCATCATCGAAGGGCTTAAGCGAGCTGGCACTAAAAATCCCGTTTTTCTACTTGACGAGATCGACAAATTAGGGGTCTCGTTTCAAGGAGATCCTTCGGCGGCACTCATGGAGGTCCTAGACCCCGCACAAAACAATTCGTTTCAGGATCACTACCTTGGTGTGGGTTTTGACCTCTCGCAGGTTGTGTTTATCGCAACGGCTAACGTGTTTGGACAGATTCCTGGCCCCCTCCGTGATCGTATGGAGGCAATTGAGTTCCGCGGTTACACGGAAGGGGAGAAGCTCGAGATCGCCAAGCGCTACCTGCTCCCTCGGCAAACGCGCAAGAACGGTCTGTTTCCTGCGCAGCTTGTGGTTCATGAAGATGCGACTCGAAAAATAATTACGAGTTATACGCGCGAAGCTGGTGTCCGGAATCTCGAGCGAGAGCTTGGCGCAGTGTGCCGGAAGTCGGCGCGGAAGATTGCGACGGGCGATGCTGAAATCGTGATGGTTGGAGCTGATAATCTGCGTGAACTTCTAGGTCAACCAAAGGTTCACCCAGAGAAAAAAATGGAAAAAGACCGCATCGGTGTTGCAACAGGAATGTTCTACACGCCGGTCGGTGGAGACATCATGTTGGTAGAGACAAGCGTACAAAAAGGAAAAGAAGGTCTTGTCCTCACAGGACAATTGGGCGATGTGATGAAGGAAAGTGCACAAGCGGCGCTAACTTACGCTCGTAGCAATGCAGCTGAACTAGGTATTGAGACCGAGCGGCTCCGAGAGCATGAAATTCACATACACGTGCCTGCAGGTGCGATTCCCAAGGAAGGGCCTTCCGCTGGGATAACCATGGCAGTGGCGCTGGTCAGCGCACTCGGAGACCATGCGGTTCGTCACGATGTGGCAATGACCGGCGAGATGACGTTAACAGGCCGAGTCCTTCCAATTGGTGGGGTCAAGGAGAAAGTCCTCGGTGCGTGTCGGGCTGGGATCGATCGTATCATCCTTCCCGCCGACAATGAAGGTGATCTTGAAGATCTTCCAGACCACATATGTGAACAGCTTGAATTCCATCTTGTTGAAACACTCCATGAGGCACTGGCAGCTGCGCTGGCGGATGTGGAACTTGAAAACGGGGTGTTGTCCTTTGCCCAAAACGAGACAGCTTAGAAAAATGAGGAGTTCAGGAATGCTTTCTTCCGTACCGGCCCAAAAACAATATAAGTTGTTTCATAATAACATCTTAAGATCACTGATAGTTTTGGTTTGGTTCGGAACCGTAGGAGGCCTAAACGCGCAAGGCCTCACGAGTCCCGAGGTGTTTTTCGGACACCCAATTGGGGCCGACTATGAACTTCCGGATTACACGGACCTGACAACGTATTGGGAGACGCTAGCTGCGGAGTCGCCGCGTATGGCTCTCCATTCGATCGGTCAGACTGCCGAAGGGCGTAAGCAGTTAATGGCGATTGTCACGTCAGCGGATAATCATGAGAACCTGGAACACTATCGCCAGCTTTCAAAGCGTCTGGCGCTCGCCGAAGGCGTCCATGAAGAGGAAGCCCAAGCGTTGGCGCGAGAAGGTAAGGCTGTCGTCTGGATCGATGGCGGTCTCCATGCGACAGAGGTTCTCGGTGCGCAGCAACTCATGGAGTCACTTTGGCAAATGGTGAGTGGCACCGATGCTGAGACACTCCGGATTCTGGACGACGTCATCATCCTTTTCGTCCATGTCAATCCCGATGGTATGGAACTCGTCTCAAACTGGTACATGCAGGTCGAAGAGAAGACTAAGCGCTCCACCCGTGGGATTCCGCGGCTATATCAGAAATATGTTGGTCACGACAATAACCGTGACTTCTACGCGTCGACCCAGGCTGAGACAGAAAATATAAATCGAGTCATGTACCGGGAATGGTACCCTCAGATTGTCTACAATCATCACCAGACGGGCCCAACCGGAACCGTTCTTTTCGCGCCGCCATTCCGCGATCCCTTCAATTATAATTTGGACCCAATGGTTATCACCGGGATTGATCTCGTGGGCTCCGCTATGCATGCCCGTTTCACGGCTGAGGGCAAGCCGGGGGCGACCAGGCGACGGGGTGCTAACTACTCAACGTGGTGGAATGGAGGCCTTCGTACGACGCCATATTTCCACAATATGATTGGGCTTCTCACTGAGACGATTGGCAATCCGACTCCGATGGAGATACCCATGATCATGGAGCGCATCGTCCCTAACGATGGGCTTCCGGCTCCTATAGAGCCCCAGCCATGGCACTTTCGGCAGTCCGTTGAATACTCCGTCACGGCCAACAAGGCAGTACTTGATCTCGCATCGCGTTATCGAGAGACCTTCCTCTACCGAATCTGGCGGATGGGAATGAACTCGATCGAACGTGGAAACAGTGATCACTGGACTATGCACCCTAAGCGTGTCGATTGGTTGCGCGAACAGATGAATGCAGGCCGTGGGGAGACGGATTTTGCTAGCAACGTAGGAGGGTTTGGCGGTTCGCGTGGTACTCGCAAGGATTATGAGAAACTGTTTGACCCCAAGCTACGTGACCCACGTGGTTACATTTTGCCCGCAGATCAACCTGATTTTCCAACCGCCACGAAGTTTGTCAACGCACTCCTCGAAACGGGTGTAACTGTGCATCGGGCGACGGAAGACTTCACCGTAGAAAATAGGCGATATCCTGCGGGTTCTTTCGTTGTAAAGTCGGCTCAGGCATTTCGCCCGCACGTGCTTGATATGTTTGAACCACAGGATCATCCCAATGATTTTCAGTATCCGGGTGCACCACCCACGCCACCGTACGACAATGCAGGTTGGACACTAGCCATCCAGATGGGCGTCAAGTTCGACCGCATTTTGGAAGGTTTTGATGGTCCATTTGCTGTGATCAACGAATGGAATGCACAGCCATTGGCCGGAACCGTGACAAACACCGACGGAGCTGTTGGATTCTTGTTTAGTCATCAGGTAAATGATTCGTTCAAAGCCATAAACCGATTGCAGGCATCGGACCATGAGGTGTATTGGCTTACACAGCCGGTGACTGCAGATGGTGTCACACATGCAGAGGGAACTTTCTACGTCAAATCTCACCGTAAAACTGTAAAACTGTTAGGAGACTTGGCCGCTCACTTAGGAATTCACTTCAGAGGAGTTGGTGCAGTTCCTAGCTCAGACGCCCTTCAGTTACGCGCCCCTCGTGTGGCGTTGTGGGATATTTACGGTGGCTCGATGCCCTCAGGTTGGATTCGTTGGATACTCGAGCAGTTCGAGTACGCAGACGTTGATATCATTTATCCGCAACGACTGAACGCTGGCCATTTAAAAGATGATTATGATGTTATCATTTTCCCCAGTGGAGCGATTGGTTCCCAGTTTGAGGATTTTGTGGCGAGCGCCGGGGACTCCAACCGACCAACTGAACTGCGTCGGGAGTTCGGTCCACGATCGCCGGATCGTGGATTGATTCCTGAGGAATACCAAGGCCGGCTTGGACGAGTGACACCAGAAGCCACTCTGCTACCTCTTAGAGAGTTCCTTGAGGAGGGTGGGTCAATTGTAACTATTGGTGGCTCGACTGCTCTTGGGAAGGCGCTCGGTCTTCCACTCAAGAACCAACTCGTCAAAGATGGTCAGCGATTGGGTCGTGAAGAGTATTATGTCCCAGGTTCAATTCTTAGGGCGCGCGTTGACGACTCACGACTTGTCGCGTCAGGAGTGCCAACCGATCTGCCTGTGTCCTTTAACAATAGCCCAGTATTCAATAGGACTGCTCTTCAAATCGGAGATACTAATGAAATTGCGGTCCAACCCCTGGCATGGTTCGATAGCGAAGACCCCTTGATCAGTGGTTGGGCATGGGGCCAGAACTACCTAGAGGGTGGAGTGACAATGGCGGAGGCGCAGATAGGTCACGGAATGCTGTATCTGTTTGGTCCGCTGATTACACGCAGGGCACAGCCACACGGGACTTTCAAATTCCTCTTTAACGCAATCGCGCTCTCCAATGCACAAATTGGTAAGATCTAGCTGCGGTTAAGAGATTTGATGGTCTAGCAAAGAATCAAAGATACCCGAAATGCTCCATTACGGGTCGGAACGATTGCTCAATCCGGTCTACAGTGGCAGGAGAGAGTTCCTCCTGCCACCCATCAATCTTTCCTGACCGTATAAATGGTTCTCCAGGCGACTGCAGTTTTCGAAAATGTTCGACACCGTAGCGCGCCTCGGCGTGTCGCATGGCTTTGAAACTCCCTCGTTCTTCGGCAGTATTCAACGATTCAGGTGTTATTTTTATATCTAAGAATTTGACCAGGCGATCCAGTTGATGGTGCCGGTCGTGCACGAGATCTTCGTACTTTATGAGTAATAAGCTTGATGTGGTCGCGGGAGACAGCGCGAACCGGGTGACATGGTGATCCCAACGATCAAGATCATGCATCCAGACATCAAATCGATCATGCATCAAATATTCGTCTACAACCTCTTCCACACGAGTCTTTTTGTCTTGTCGTGCTACCCGATAGTGGTGCCACAGAGATACCAGTACTGAGCGAGGGTCGCGGACCAGGTAGATCATGCGGTGGTAGTGCTCTGAGTAGAGGGGCTGATGATTTCGAAAGGTGCGAGGATTGGAGAGTCGTTGATGTTTGGCGATGACATGGTCACGGCCACTAGCATCAGGTATGAATCGCCGAAGGTTTGCGAGTGTGATTTGGTCGGCTTGCTTTGGGAATAGAACGAGTGCAAGTAAATAGGCGAGCCAGGTATTACCGGACTTTGGGTGCCCTACAAGAAAGACGTCTGTTTCACGTAGAACTCGGGTAAATCGTCCCTCTAAAAAGTGTGCACGGGCGTCGTAGTAGTGACAAGCACGCTTGAGTCGTTTTGTCCATGCCTCGGGTTTCATCCGGTGTGCGACTATCCTGTGATATCTGTGATCCGTGTTCTAGTAACGATAGCACCTACTGGAGATTCTTCGTAACGATGACCGTGTCAGTGATCATCAGCACGTATAATCAACCGCGAGCACTTGAATTCGCCATTTGGGGATATTCGGCTCAGACTCTGAGCGATTTTGAATTAATCATCGCAGACGACGGATCTGACTCGGAGACACGTGACCAGATCGAGCGGCTTCGCTATGAGACTGGTCTCACCATTGTCCACGTTTGGCAAGAAGATATTGGTTTCCGGAAGTGCCGTATCCTCAACAGTGCGTTAAATAGAGCCACAGGTTCGTATGTGGTCATTAGTGATGGTGACTGCATCCCTCGACCCGACTTCTTAGCTGCACATGTTCGCTTAGCTGCACCCGGAAGATTTCTGTCCGGAGGTCGGATATGCGTCACTCGCGAAGTTTTCGATTCCCTGACACAGCGCGATGTAGTTAAAGGTTCCATCTTCGATGTTACATGGCTTCGGGTACGCAAAGCCCTCCCACGTTTCCGAGATATTCTCAAGCTAAGTTCAAATAAGTTTGCGGACGCATTGGACCGATTCACGCCAACCCGGGCAACGTGGAATGGGCATAACTCCTCGGGTTGGCGAGCTGATTTTTTAGCTATTAATGGATTCGACGAACGTATGGGTTACGGCGGCGAGGACCGGGAATTTGGTGAGCGATTGCGAAACTATGGTGTACGTCCGAGGCAGGTGCGTCACCGCGCCGTATGTGTTCATCTGGATCATGATCGAGACTATATTCGAGAAGAAGTACGCAGTAAGAATGAACGTATTCGCCGTGATACCAGAGGTGTCCCGAAGGCGTTGTCACGTTTTGACAGTTGGGTGAAGGGTCCCACTTGGACGGAGTTTGGTATTCGTAAGATTCCAAGGCCCGAAGATCAGGATGCGGGACAAAACGGAACCAATTAAGTGAATCTAGAACCCCGTAAAACTTGATTCCGGTAGGTCTATAGGTACTGATTGACCCCACATTCAATCCAACTTTCAAGCCCTGCGATACGTTTCGCAAACCGATCGTAGTTTTCGGCTTCGGGTGTTCGCTGTGGGTGCCAGAGGTGAAGAACCGGCACAGCATAGCGCCCATCCTTCCGATATACGCCCCGTTTGATGAGCCGGACGACAAAGTCATTGTCTTCTGCTCCCCAGCCTTTGTAGGACTCGTCAAACCCATTGATAGCTAGGGCGTCATCGCGCCACACGGCCAAGTTGCATCCTTTCGCCCCGTCCCATGCATGAGGTGAAATCTTCCGAAGTGGCCCGATTGGGATTGAAAGCAACGGTGCGAAACGATCCGTGCGACGACGTAGTCGTTGAGTTAGCCAACGTAACGTGTCCCACTCGTGGACACGGATATTTTTCGTCAAAACCTCGTCGGTAAGAGTGCGCCTGAGACTTATCCGGCTTCCTCGTACGAACCACCCACGTTCGGCGAGAAGGGCATGGCGTGCTACAAAATTTGGTCTCGTCAGACAGTCGCCATCGATGAAGATGAGGTACTCAGTATCAATAGCGGCAATGGCCCGGTTACGAATCGCGGCGAGACGATACCCTTGGTCTTTTTGCCATACGTGCGTAAGGGACAAGTGGCCGTCCCTTGCAACACGTTCTACAAGTTCGCGGGTCTGGATACGAGACCCATCATCGGCAACAACCACTTTAAAGTGTCGGTACGTCTGCGCTATGAGACTTTCAAGGACCAGAGCTAGAGCCTCTGTGCGCTCATATGTGGAAATTATGATGCCGATCGTGGGAGTTAATGTTTGAGGTTGGCTCATCAGTCGTACCCTGCCTCAGACATGATCGACCCAAACTCGTTGCGAATGCGTGCAGACATTGCTCCATCCATCTCATGCACCCAGCCATCGACTTTACCCTGCCGCACAAAACTCCCTGTTCCCTTGGCACGCCCTTTATATGCTTCGGCACCGAATTGATCTTCCACCGCTCGCATGGCCCTGAAAGATCCACGCTCTACAGCGAGCGATAGACGATCCGCGTGTGGGGACAAATCGAGAAAATGTGTAATTCCTTCCAGTACTATTCTTCGATTCTCCACTAAATCCTCGTACCGGACCACGTGTAAGCGATCGTTCTTTTCTGACTCAAGGAACGCCATTTTAACCTGCCGATCCCATCGTACTATGTGCTTATTCCAATATGTAAAGCACCCCGTACCCTTCAGGTATTGATCTATAAATGATTCAAGTGAGGTGTCTTCATCACCTAACAGAACCCGGTACATGTGCCAATACGAAACTAAAACAGCGCGCGGATCCCGAATTATATAGAGGATTCGGGGATAGAGTTTGTGGTGAACTGGTCTTTCATTCCGAAACACTCTCGGATTGGGGAGGTGCTTATACTTCGCGATATCGTGATCGCGACCATGAACAAACGGAACAAAGTTTCCGACGTTTAGAAGATTAACGTTCGGATCTTTTTCTTCGGCCATAAGCAGCGCCAACATATAGGCGAGCCAGGTGTGTCCCGATTTAGGGTGACCCAGAAGAAATGTGTCTGTGTGTCGGAGTGCGCGGCGAAACTTTGGCTCCGAGATTCGGTTGCGAGCTTCGTAATATCCAAGACGACGCTTGGCCTTTCCGAACCAAACCTTAATGGGTGTTTCCTGCCGGATATTGGGGTTAGGGGTTGGTGTTCGACATTCAGCCTGACGAATTAATCGCATAGGTGTATCGATTGGGGTCTTGATAGACATCAAGGAACCCACGGAATGTCTTTATTGGTGAGCTCGGCGAGATGATTATTGTCCATGGGCCAAGTGTTCTCGACATATTCTCGGAACCAATCTGGCATGGGGGCTGCAGTCGCTGAACCAATCACAAGGTGCTTAGTTTCTTTATTGACAGGTAGAGATGACTCAACCCCGATGAACTCGAATACGTCACGTAAGAGTATTCCAGGTTGATCCCGGATATCGTCAAGGAAACCGAAGAAAAACTGTTTGGTGGGGAAGAAAGTTTTCCAGTTTTGTATACAAGTAACGTAGTCACTTCGCAGTCTCACATCTTCCGAGGCAAGAAATTCGACCAACTCGTCACGAGACACATCATGAATCGATCGTCCTCGCCACGTTGGAAACTCATACCTCGCATGAGACCATGCCCGTTCCGCGGGATCTCGCATGAGATAAATTAGCCGCACGTCGGGCATCCATTCATGAATGCGTTGGATTAGGGTCGGTTTGAGAATAGCATACGCTGGTGTTACTTCTCCGCGAATGCCTCCATGGAGAGGTCCTTGGACGAATCGTGCCAGATATTGGACCTTATTGCGTCGGTCGAGAATTGAACCTGGTGCCCCGAGCCGTCCGATCTTGCGGTTAAAGAAGTGAATTTCCTTTCGTCCCATTCGGATCCGTGGGTGTTGGGCTAGTTTCGTCGCTAGCCATGTTGTGCCGGATCGCATTGCTCCGATCCCCAAAAAGCCAGGCATCAACCGACCCATCAGTCCTCCGACTCATTCATTACGTTGCTGTTGATTCACTGTTCATTCTTGTACGTCACCAGGTGTTTACACTACAGCCGTGTGCATGAAATTAGGACATATACTGTCAACACATGTCGTTGCATAGTCTGATTTGCAACGTTGTCGACAAACCAGATCTTGCACAGGTTCAACACTTGTTTTTCGAGAAGACCCTTTTTTCGTGAAATCTGGTTTGTGGTTCGTAGCCGAATTTTTGTGGAAGGTAATCAGTGCGCCTCTATCTTTATTCGTGGTGGTCCATCGCATCTGACGTTATCCATAGCAATGTACTAGCTGCTATCCCATTCTCTCGATTTTGTAATAACGGAGCAGTGTAATGATTATCAGACTTCGCACAGTTCCTCGATGCGCTCTGATCGCATTGGTGGCAGGTACTGTTACCCTGGCCACGATTGTTGACTCAGTCCATGCCCAGGGACCAGGTGTTTTGGTGAGCGTGGATTGGTTGGCCGAGAATATCAACGACCCCAACCTTGTGTTGCTCCACGTCGGGATGGCCCAGCGCGGGCTGCCTACAGAAGTCATCAAAGGTGCACGGTTTTTAGAGTATACAGAGATCGCAGTGGAGCGTGACGGTCTAAGCACTGAACTCGCCACTGAACAGGAACTTGTGGCTACGTTTCGTAGGGTTGGTGTCTCAAACGATAGTCGTGTCGTTGTCTATGCAGACATCGGTCACATTGCTGCTCGCGCTTTCATGACGCTTGATTATTTGGGGCACGGCGATCGGACTTCGGTACTGGATGGTGGACTTTTCGCGTGGGAAAATATTGCTGGCGAGTTGGACACTGAACTTGCCAACGGTCCCGCCGGGACTTTTGAAGCACGCGTGCGCAGTGATCTGCTTGTATCGGCTGACTGGATTCAAGAACACCTCAATGATCCGAGTGTGACGCTGATTGATGCGCGTCCCGAAGATGAATACACGGGGACGCGTCCGGGTCGTGACAACCTTAGAGGCGGGCACATTCCTGGTGCGTATAACCTGTATTGGGCAGATCTAACTCAGTCTGAAACAATGCCTACATTAAAGGAAATAGATGAAGTGAGGGCTTTGTTTGATGAGGCTGGCGCCTCAAAAAATGGGACGGTTGTCAATTATTGCCTGATCGGTATGCGGGCCAGTTACACCTACATGGTTTCCCGGCATCTTGGATTTAACGCACGCTTCTATGATCCGTCGTGGAATGAATGGGGTGCGCGAGAAGACCTTCCAATGGTGTCCGGATTAAAACGGAACTAAGAAGATGAATATATGACTCACTTCATAATGTTTCTGCCGGAGATTTCTAGCTGATGAGTGAAAATCAAGAAGATTGTGGTCAGGCGATCGAACCCTTGAAGAAGTCCAAAGCTCAGTGGCGAGACTTGCTATCGGATGATGCTTATCGGGTGTTGTTTCAGGCTGGAACTGAACGAGCCGGAACAAGTCCGCTGAATCACGAAAACCGGGCTGGAACGTTCGTCTGTGCGGCCTGCAAGCTTCCCCTCTATACGAGCGATATGAAGTATGAAAGCGGGACTGGCTGGCCGAGCTTCTTCCAGAGTATTCCTCGGCGTCTTGAAACGAAGCGTGACTTTAAGCTCGTGATCCCACGGACTGAGTATCATTGCGTGAGGTGTGGTGGGCACCACGGTCATGTTTTTAAGGATGGCCCTGAGCCGACGGGGAAGCGGTACTGTAACAACGGTGTCGCGTTGGAGTTCATCCCATCAGGAGACCCGCTTCCAGATCTAGAGGACTGAGTTACTCATGCGTTCGGGTAGCACCACTCTACTCGGCATCTTTGGTGCTGTTGTTCTCATGGTTGCATTTGGTGCAGTTCCATTGGCAGCACAAGTCTCTGGCTCCAATAGACTCTGTCAGGAATCGAGTACAGCTGACTCGTTGTTGGTCCAGCGACGTGGCGTCGAACCAACGGCACGCAGGATGCCTGATCTTAACTGCATAGATTTATTTTCCACTGCCAGGGGTGGAAACGCACGCGGCCTGGTCCGATTGAAAAGAGTTTCTTCACCGTTTGGTGTCACCGTTACTGCTGATGGTCACCACATCCATGAACTCATAGCATGGCTTGATGGGCTCCCCGATCCCTCCAGCCTTGGTCCATACACGAGATATGTGGCATGGGCAACGCCACTGGAGTTAGAACCGGTTGTCCCGCTCGGTGAGGTACGAAACGGCGACAACTCCTTAGGCCGTGTCGCGTTCAATAAATATTTGATCTTAATTAGCGCGGAGGGTTCGGGGTCTCTTGAAGCACGCAACGGTCCGCTTGTATTACGTGGCCGCTCACCCTCCAGCCTAATGGAAGCACACGATCTGTTAGCTACGGCGCCCTCTGCAACACAACGGCCAAGTATTCCCCGCGACCAAACTTGGGATCGTCCCCCGGGCTACCCTGACATATCTATGCTCCCAGGTTTGATGGATTTAGAACCCCAAGAGCGACCAGTCAGCTTGGCTGCTGTCAGCGAACTTCCAGCATGGGACGAACTGCCGCGAGCGATTGAAAGGCAACTCATCGAACTTCCCGACGGAGGTACGTTTGATCTTGAAGCAGGCGTCGTTAGTCGGGAGATCGCGGGAAGGCGTTTTGCAATGCTGGCCTTCAATGGCCAGCACCCTGGGCCACTGATCAAGGTTCGCGAAAGATCGACGATCTTCGTCAACTTCACAAATAATTCGCCCTATGAAACAGCCGTTCATTGGCACGGGATCCGGCTCGACAATCGTTTCGATGGGGTGCCTGGAGTTACGCAGGATCCTGTGCTGCCCGGAGGCTCTTTCCGTTATCAAATTTACTTCCCGGACGCCGGCATCTACTGGTACCATCCGCACCACCGTGAAGATATTCAGCAAGAGTTGGGGTTATACGGAAATCTTTTCGTCGAATCCTTAGATAGGGATTACTATGGTCCCGCGGATCGAGATGAGGTTCTTATGCTCGGCGACATCCTCCTTGGTGAGGATGGACTGGTCGATTTTGGGGATGGATCCGCTAATTACATGCTAATGGGGCGTTTTGGAAACGTGCCTCTCGTAAATGGTGAGCCCCAATACACACTGGCGGTCAAGGACGGCGAGGTGGTGCGGTTCCATCTGACCAATGCCTCCAATACTCGCACTTTCAATATCTCTTTCATCGCAAACGAATGGTATGAGTCGCATCTAAGAGGGGTCGCAGAGCCACTCAAAGAGGCAGCAAACGGACGGCTGCCAATCAAGGTTGTCGCAACCGATGTTAGCAAGTTTGAGCGTGAAGAATGGGCCGAGAGTGTCGTGATTGCCCCGGCGGAACGCTATGTCATTGAAGTTCACTTTCCAGGGAAGAGAGCTGGAGAACTCTTGTCAGGCCAAGAGAGTTATCTCCTGGTCAATCAAGTGCAAGGGATCAATCATCGGCAAGGCGTTTTCCGTCCGGAGATTTCAATGCTTGGCGAAATCGACGTTAGGGAAACCGAGCCGAGCCGAACTCGAAGTGTTGAATTTGAGAAACTAAGGCAAAATGCCGATGTGATCGCGGATATCGATCAATATCGACCGCTATTCGATAAAACGGTCGACCATGAGCTACTACTCACCCTTGAAACAGACGAACTGCCGAGTCCGATCGAACAGTCAATGCTCTACGATTGGATTTATTTTAATCCCGTTGAGTGGACCGGTACTATGCCAATGATGAATTGGGCCACAACGGCGAAAGAAATCCGCTGGGTCTTACGCGATCCCGCGACCGGTTTCGAAAACGAGCAGATCGATTGGACATTCGGTCTTGATGATGTGGTGAAAGTTCGGATACATAATGACCGTTCGGCGTTTCACGCCATGCAGCACCCAATACACATTCATGGACAAAGATTTTTAGTGCTTTCCCAAGATGGTGTTCCTAATGACAATCTGGCTTGGAAGGACACCGTGTTATTGCCGGTTGGATCAACTACGGACATCCTACTGGAGCTTTCAAATCCTGGCCGGTGGATGATTCACTGTCATATTGCCGAACACTTGGAATCCGGGATGAAGGCGGTAGTCAAAGTGGGAACCCAGCACCAGTAGAAAGGAATCACCGATGAGAATCTTCCAGAACATCGCCTACACTCGTTTTCCTGTGACCACGATCATCATGGTATCAGGTTTTATGTTCGGCCATGCGGGGTCGACGGTTGGACAAGATGTGAACGACTTCATCGCAATCGATGGCCCTTCGATCGCGCTGACAAACGTTAAAGTGATAGATGGAACCGGCGGCCCAGCACGCGAAGGGCAAACAATTCTCATCGAAAATGGACGAATTGCGGCGGTTGGTTCGTCTGAGGAAATAGCTGGTAGCGTCCGGAATGCGCGCGTTCTGGATCTTCAGGGACACACGGTGATTCCGGGCTTAATCGGTCTTCACGATCATAGTTTTTACACAGGAGGGAACGGACGCGCGGCGCAACTATCTTTTTCAGGATCGAGACTGTATCTGGCTTCGGGCGTGACTACGATCCGTACGACGGGTGCGCGCGCGCCGTATGAGGAACTCAATCTCAAACGCGATATTGACGCTGGCCTAAAAATTGGTCCAAACATGTTCACCACGGGCCCGTACCTCACAGGTGAGCAAGGTGCGACACAAATGATGCATCTTGACGGGCCGGAGTCAGCTCGACGAGTGGTCCGATACTGGGCCGAAGAAGGTGTGAGCTGGTTTAAGGCGTACACTTGGATCAGTCGTGAAGATCTTGCCGCTGCGATTGACGAGGCGCACAAACACGGTATTAAGGTCACAGCGCACTTGTGTTCTGTCGGATACCGCGAGGCTGTAGCTGCGGGTATCGATAATGTCGAACATGGACTGCTTGCGAACAGCGAATACCATCCTGGAAAACAGCCCGATGAATGTCCCGCAGGTTTTCGCAACGCGTACCGCGATCTCGATATGAACTCGGAAGAAGTACAAGCGACGTTCCGTGATATGGTGGAGAACGATGTTGCTATGACTTCAACGCTTGCCGTATACGAGATTTCTGTGCCCGGTCGTGGGCCCATCGATGAGCGCGTATATGATATTCTCGCGCCAGAAATCGCAGAAGAAGTCCGAGCAATTGCCGATGTGAGGAGAAATGCGACCCTCGAGGCGGGCATTGCGATTCATCCTGATGTGTACCAAAAAGCACTTGAGTACGAGTACGCGTTTGTTCAGGCAGGGGGCACACTCGCGGCGGGTGTTGATCCCACAGGGTACGGGGCTGCACCACCAGGCTTTGGTGATCAAAAGAACTATGAATTGTTGTTAGAAGCCGGTTTCACGCCACCTGAAGTAGTTCAGATCATGACTGCAAATGGTGCCAAGGTCCTGGGGATCGATGATGAAACTGGAACGATCGAGGTGGGGAAAGTAGCGGACCTCGTCGTTCTTGAAGGTGATCCTGAACGTGACGGTCATATTCAGGAGACCCGCATTGTCTTCAAGGGAGGTGTTGGTTGGGACGCGCCGAAGCTGATCGAATCTGTTCGCGGGATAGTCGGTATCCGTTAGCGGGCTGGTCTGTGGTGGGAATGACAGTTGTGCTTAAGTGACACACCATTTCAACGAACCTGCGTTTGCGAGCGTCAGTTATGAATAATAAAGGAAATATCACGAAAAACCTACTTTACAGAGTGGCTGAGCTTGGAACACTCTTATTTATATTTTTTACATTCTATTTATTAATGGTGATTGGTAGATTGTTTTCTAGTTCCAGCTTAGCCCACGGAGTTGTTCAACATCCAGGTTTCCGCCGCTAAGCACACATACGACTTTTGTGCCAGGTGGCGCTTCAATAAGTCCTTGGAGGACGGCGCCGACAGAGGAAGCGGCTGCCCCCTCTGCCACCAACTTGGCACGCGTCATAAGCCACAGCATGGCCTCAAATATTTGCTCATCAGGTAATGTCACGACTTGCTCGACGAAACGGCTAACGACAGAAGCAGTGTTTTCTCCTACTCGTTTAACCAGCAAGCCATCAATAATACAGTCCACCTCGTCGAGGGTGACGACTTGTCCACTCTCGACCGACCGTTTCATAGCCGGGGCTCCGGAGGACTCGACACCGATCACGCGAATGTCGGATTTTTCACTCTTCAGTGACATGGAGTTTCCAGAAATAAGCCCGCCGCCGCCGATCGGAATCACGGCCACCTCAACTTCCGGCCAATCTTCGAGAATCTCGAGACCTAGTGTACCCTGTCCTGCTATTAAGCGTGGATCATCGAACGGGTGTACATAAGTTAAGCCGCGCGCCGCAGCGATTTCGAGAGCCTTCTCGTTGGCTTCATCCCAGATCGAGCCATGAAGAATCACTTCAGCACCATACCCTTCTGTGGCCGAGATCTTAGACTTCGTGGCGTTCTCCGCCATGAGCACTACCGCTGGAATGCCATACTGTTTAGCCGCGATTGCCACACCCTGCGAATGGTTGCCGGCGGATGAACAGATGATGCCTCGCGCTCTTTCTTCATCTGTGAGTTGCGCAATGACGTTGAGAGGGCCGCGAACCTTATAGGAGCCCCCCCGTTGGAAAAGCTCGGCCTTCAGCCGTATGTCGAACCCGGAAGCCTCGCTCAGTGAACGCGACGTAAGGAGCGGCGTGTGATATATGTGTGGGGTGACGTTATCCCGCGCTTGTTGAAAATCGCTCTTTGTGAGGGTGAGACCAGGGATCTCGATGTGTGAGTTCACGGACACTTCCTGTTGTTGGGGGCCGCGTGGCACTCTCGGCTGCCAGGTTATGTGGATCAGGTCGCCAGCGTACCAGGTTCGCGTGCGGCCTCATACGAAACAATCCTTGCGTCGACAGCCATGGTCCGGCAACTCTGCCTCATACTGTAAAAGATTATTCCTCGGAGGTTGTTCAATGGATTTAAGTGGCGCAGTTACGCTCGTTACTGGTGGAAGCGAAGGTATTGGAAAGGCGATAGCCGCAGCGCTCGTTGCCGAAGGGGCAACGGTTACCATCACAGGTAGACGGGCCGATGTTTTAGAGATGACGGCGGCAGAGCTCGGTGTCGACGGAATCGCCGCGGATGTCGGTGTTGAGGATGATGCAGTTCGGACCGTGGCTACGGTAGTGGAGAAATATGGACGACTGGACGTCCTCGTAAACAATGCTGGTATAGGTCTATTCAAGCCACTAGTTGAAATGGAACTTGAAGAACTTGAGCGAGTGTATCGAACAAACGTTTTCGGTGCTTTTCTTATGGGTAGAGAGGCGGCTCGTCACTTCGTGAACCAAGGGAGTGGAGCACTGATCAATATATCGTCAACGTCAGGGTTAAAGGGTGGGCGTGGGAGTACAGCCTACAGTTCTTCGAAATTTGCCCTTCGGGGGATGACGGAATGTTGGCGTGATGAACTAAGGCGGTATGATGTTCGAGTATTGTTGGTTAATCCGAGTGAAGTTGTAACAGGGTTTGCGGCTAAGGTGGGGTTCGAGCGTGAAGACTCGCCGAAAAAGCTGAGACCGCAAGAGATTGCCGATGCTATTATCGGAGCGCTCAAGATAGACGACCGGGGGTTCATTCCAGAACTTTCGGTGTTCGCGACGAACCCGTTCTAGTATTTTATTGCGAAGGGTAAAATGCCCGCCGCGCAGTACACGTGAGCCAGGCTGAGCGTCTCGTTCTTCCGACGCGGAAGAAACAAAAGCACCCTGAAACGTGTTCCAAGTTCGATCCGCTAGCCAAATAGTTCGAAATGGTCTTATTTTGTCAGGTCCGGCAAAGTGTATCCTCCTGGGAACAATGCGCCGGTTAGTCCCGTAAGGTACATGGCTGTATTGACTTAGGCCGATTAGCGAGGGAGATATGAAGAAGTTTGGGCTGGTGACTCTGGGTACGGCATTCTTGTCTGTGGCCTTGATAGTCGTCGGTTCGCCTCTGCGTGGCCCCGTGCCCGCACTCGCGACCGTGCTCACGACCGTGCCCGACACCCTCACAAATTCGGTGATTCAGACGGTATGTGTCCGGTGCCACAATGACGAACGGCTTCGTGGCAATATGTCATTGGTGTCCTTTGATGCCGACGCCCCCCTAGAAAACCATGCACTAGCAGAAAAAATCATCGGAAAACTGCGGGCGGGTATGATGCCACCGCCGGGTACGCGGCGTCCTGAAGAAGCTGTCTTAACAGGAATGGCCGAGGAACTTGAGGCTCGAATTGACGCGGTTTCTCTCGCTCACCCAAACCCGGGCACCCGAACATTCCAACGACTGAATAGAGCAGAGTATGCGCGTGCAGTCAGAGGAATGCTCGATATCGATGTCGATGTGAGCGCTTTTCTCCCGACTGAAACTATGAGCGACAACTTCGATAACATCGCGGATGTGCAAATGATGTCTGCGACGTTGATGGAGGGATACCTGCGCGCTGCCAATCAAATCAGTCGCATGGCTGTTGGTGATCCAGGCGCAGGGCCACGGCAGGTAACCTATAAGGTGCCTAAAACTGCGTCACAAGCCGTTCGTGCAGAGGGAGCGCCGCTTGGTACACGAGGCGGAATCTCAGTTGTCCATATATTTCCGGCCGACGGAGAATACGTATTCAAGCTTGAAATGCACCCCGGGCCCACTGGCTTTCTCTACGGCATGACCGCCCTCGATGAGGAGATTGAGGTCTCTATCAACGGGGAACGGGTTGCACTGCTAGAGATTGACCCCTTCATGTCGGAATCTGACCCGAAGGGTATGACCATTGAGACCGAACCAATCCACGTACGTACTGGGCCACAAAGGGTTACGGCGGCCTTTATCTTGAAAGCGGAAGGTCCCGATATCGACCTGATTCAGCCCATAGACTATAAGCTCGCAGATTCGAACATTGGGAGCGCATACGGCGTTACTACCCTTCCACATCTTCGCGACTTTATCATCACGGGCCCGTTCGTTGTGACGGGAATCTCGGACACGCCTAGTCGCCGTAAAATTTTCTCCTGTCGTCCAACATCGCAAGCTGAGGAACGCCCGTGCGCAGAAGCGATCATCTTCGAGTTAGGATCCCAAGCGTACCGGCGTCCAGTACGAACAGATGAGGTCGAAGATCTCATGCGGTTCTTCGATATGGGGTCGGAGGAGGGTGGATTCGAAGTTGGAGTGCGTACGGCGCTACAGGCGATTCTAGCGAGCCCTCACTTTGTCTTCCGTCTTGAAGAGGCTCCCGTTGACGCAAAGCCAGGTGAAGTCTACCGGATTCGAGACGTCGATCTTGCATCTCGGCTCTCGTTTTTCCTTTGGGGTACATCTCCAGATGCGGAGCTCCTTGAAGTTGCCGGATCCGGACGCCTCTCTCAGCCTGAGGTTCTGCAAGAGCAAGCGCACCGACTGCTGGATGATCCTCGATCCGAGGCGCTGGCGACCCGATTTGCATCTCAATGGTTCCGCCTCCAAGACACTGAAAAAATTCACCCGGACGCAAACCATTATCCGTACTGGGACAACCAACTCGTTCATGCGATGCGGCGTGAGACGCAACTGTTCTTCGAAAACCTTGTACGGGAAGACGCCAGTTTCTTCGAGCTTCTGACCGCCGACTATACATTCGTGAATGAACAGCTAGCCAAGCATTATGGCATTCCGGGGATATCGGGAACCGACTTCCAGCGAGTCCAGCTCTCCGCGGGTGAGCGCCGTGGGCTGCTCGGACATGGAAGTATCCTTCTTCTTACATCTCACGCGGATCGGACGTCACCGGTGCTACGTGGCAAATGGGTCATGGAAGTTTTACTTGGCACACCACCACCACCACCACCACCGGATATCCCGGACTTAGAAGCTACGGATGCTGCAAAGGACGGACGGTTCCTTACGGTCCGCGAACGAATGGAGATACATCGCTCGAACCCGGCCTGTAGGTCATGTCACCGGGTCATCGATCCGATTGGGCTGGCGCTCGAGAACTTCGATGTAACAGGCGGTTGGCGGATTAAGGACCAGGGTCGCCTAGTCGACAGTACTGGCGAGCTCTATGATGGGACACCGATTACGAGCGCTTCCGATCTGCGAGCAGCCCTGCTCAAGCGTCCAGATTCGTTAGTCCGAACCTTCACTCAGAATCTTATGGCCTACGCACTGGGTCGACGGATAGATTATTATGATATGCCGACCGTGCGAGATATTGGTCGCAAAGCAGCGGCAAAAGATTATCGTATGACGGAGTTTATCCTGGGCGTGGTTAACAGCCCCGCGTTCCAGATGAGTCAGGTCGAGGTTGTTGCCGAGGATGAAATAGACGCTGACGACGAGCACTAAACAGTTACAGAAAGATCAGGAGGAATGGGTATGGACTTCATCACAGGAAAGCACATCTCACGCCGAACGGCCCTCAGGGGTCTTGGGGCGACGGTGGCGCTACCGTTCCTGGATGCAATGCTCCCGGCAGGCAGGTTATTGGCCGCGAGCCATCCCAAAGTTCTCACGGACGCAACGCGGTTTATCGGGATTGAGATGGTCCACGGCGCGGCGGGCTGTAATGAGTGGGGCGCATCGCAGTTTATGTGGGCACCCGAAAAGGTCGGAAGCAATTTTGACCTGACTCCGAGTAGTCTTAGCCCGCTGAAGCCTTGGCAAGATCATCTCACCATCATTAGCAATACCGATATTGAGAACGCGGAGGCCAAATCACCAGAAGAAATTGGTGGCGACCATTTCCGATCTAGCGCGACGTTTTTGACTCAGGAGCACGCTAAACAGACCGAAGGTTCCGATGTGCATGTCGGGACCTCAATGGATCAGTACTACGCACAAAGATTTGGTCAAGACACGCCGATCCCTTCGTTGCAGCTTTGCATAGAGAATGTCGATCAGGCTGGGGGTTGCGCATACGGATATGCGTGTGTGTATACAGATACGATTAGCTGGAAATCTCCCACAGAGCCACTCCCAATGATCCGGGATCCGCGTGTTGTCTTCGATCAACTCTTTGGAGCGGGTGGCACGCCCGAGGACCGAGCTTGGGGTCGACGAACCAACAAGAGCATTCTTGATTGGATCATAGGCGAAGTCTCTGGTCTCAAGCGTGAGCTCGGGAACACTGACCGGCATCGACTCGACCAATATCTTGAGAACATCCGCGAGATTGAACGCCGGATTCAAATGGTTGAGGTACAGAACACCAGCGGGCAGCGCCGTGAGATCCCAGAGGCGCCTCCAGGTGTGCCCGATGATTTTGAAGAGCATGTAAAACTCATGTTTGATTTACAGGTCCTCGCTTTTGAGTCGGACCTGACGCGAGTGTTTTCGCTCAAACTGGGTCGAGATGGTTCTGGTCGTGTTTATCCAGGCAGTGGGATTGATTCAGCATTCCACCCTGCTTCGCACCATGGAGGTCGCGAGGAGCGGGTTTCCGAATATGCCGAGATCAATCGGTACCACGTGAGCATGGTACCGTATCTCCTTGAAAAGCTCGCAAACATCCAAGAGGGTGATGGTACCCTCTTAGACAAGACCATGCTTCTCTACGGGTCTCCGATGGGTGACTCGAATCTCCACAACCATAAACGGTGCCCACTTTTCATCGCGGGCGGTGCAAACGGACATCTGCCGGGCAATATGCATATCAAGGCCCCAGACGGGACCCCAATGGCGAACGTCATGTTGAGCTTGATGCATAAGCTTGGCATGGATGACATGGAGAGCTTCGGAGATAGTACGGGGGACTTCTCCTTCACGGCCGTTTCAGACGACTAAACCGTAGCGGGTCCGGATCTATCCCGAGTACGCGGAAGGAGCACGTGATGTTCAAGAGAATGAAAAGTGCCAGCTTACGTGCAAGCGTGCTCGTCGGTTTGTGCGCCACAACGTTACTAGCAGTAGCCCCGGAGTCACCGGTCGCCGATGCAGCGCAACAGGGTGAACTGGAACTCGTCCGGTCACTCTTAAGGGGCGGGGCTGATGTTAATGCGGGACAAGGTGATGGAACGACGGCCCTACACTGGGCTGCGATGAGTGGTGACGTCGAGATGGTTCAGCTATTGCTCTATGCAGGTGCAAATCGCGAATCGACGACACGCTTGGGTTCATACACGCCACTCCACCTGGCTAGCAAGAGTGGACATTTCGCCACGGTTGGGGCCCTCCTAGAAAATGGAAGCAATCCGAGTGCCTTGACCGGTTTAGGCTTAACACCGCTGCATTTTGCCGCTGCGTCTGGCAGCGTCAAGGCGGTCAATGCGCTGGTCACAGCTGGAGCCGAACTTGATGCGCAAGAAACGGCCAATGGACAGACACCGCTTGTATTCGCTTCGGCCGGTGGTCGGCTCGAGGCGGTCGAAGCTCTGATTGCGGCGGGTGCCGATCTTACAGTCGCGACAAACGTTGTCGACTTCGATGCGCGGGGGAAAGAAGACGGCGATGCGCGCGGACGCCGACAAGAATTAAAGGCTGCCATCTACAAAGCTGAGGCCCAAGCCCGCGGAGAATGGGTCGAAGAGGAAGAAGCTGGGTTCACAACACAAACAGATACGCCTGCGGGACAGGAGCCGACCCAACAGGAAGCAAAGGATCGAGCCGAACGCAATACTAATACGACGAGTTCCTCGTTCAGTTCTTCAGTCGCGCGATCAGAGCAAGAGACTGACCGAGATCCACTCGATAACACTCAGGGTCAAACCGAAAAAGATGCTGAGATGGGTGCGGATTCGCGGGAAGACGCAGGTAGCATCTCTTCCGATGAAGAGCCAAACGCTGCGGCTAAGGCAGCAAACTTAGCGGCCCAGAAACAGTCGCTTTCATTCTCCCAACTCGTGGGTCGTCAAGGTGGGACTACGGCACTGCACTACGCTGTCCGACAAGGCCACTTTGAGGTGGCGAAAACGCTACTCAATGCTGGTGCCAGTATCGATCGGCGCTCCGAAGGTGATTCAAGTACACCGCTCCTAATTTCCACCATAAACGGTCATTACGATTTGGCGTCGTACCTTCTCGAACAGGGTGCGGATCCAAATCTCCATAGTGAGGATGGGGTTAGCCCGTTGTATGCGACCATCGCTAACCGTTGGGCCGCAAAGACGCTTTATCCTCAACCAACAGCATTTCGACAGCAGGAACACGGGTACCTTGAGATGATGGAGGAACTTTTGGTCGCGGGTGCGGATCCCAATGCGCGTGTCTCGACCCATATCTGGTATGCTGCTTTCAACTTCGATCTCCTCGGAGTGAACTTCATGGGAGCCACTCCATTTTGGCGAGCTGCGAAGGCGCTCGACATTCCCGCCATGGAGCTTCTCATCGCTTATGGGGCGGATTCAAGTATGCCTACGCAGAAGCCACCCGAGCGGCGTAGACGACGGTCCGATGATGACGAAAAAGAAAAAGAAGATCCGAGTGGTCTACCCCCGGTAGAAGTCGGAGGTCCGGGGATTCCTCCGATTGTCGCGGCCGCTGGCTATGGCTATGGACGTTCGCGCACGGGGAACTCGCATCGACACGCACCAGATAGTTGGGTTACTGCAGCTAAATATCTCGTAGAAGTCACGGGTGCCGATGTGAATGCTCGGGACCACGATGGGTTTAGCGCGCTACATTTTGCTGCCGCGCGTGGTGACAATGAACTCATCAATTACCTGGTAAGTAAAGGCGCCGATCCAACGTTTGTTGCCCGTACGGGACAGACTACGATTGATCTAGCAAATGGTCCGATCCAACGTGTTCAACCATTCTTTGATACGATTGCCCTGCTTGAGGGTATGGGTGCAATCAATAATCACAATTGTCTCAGTTGCTGAGCGAAACTGCACAGCGACAGCGGCAATAGTGTCATCGGCCGGATCTCGCAACGGTAGATAAAAAAAGGCCAGCCTTCCTAGAGGGGCTGGCCTTAAATTTGAATTGTGATGATTCGTAACTAGTGATTATCTCGATCTGCTGAGGCCTGGTCTTCCGCGACCTTCTTCGCTTCTTCGCGTGCGGCGACCTGTTGCTCGTAGTCGTCCTGCTCCAAATAAGTCACGTCGACCCATAGGTGGGCCATCTCATCGACGGTTCGATCACCCCAACCGACCCATTGTTCCGGGTCAGGGTTGTTGGGGTTATCGACTGTGTTGTCATGCCATGCCGTGATGACAAGCGTGGTCCCTTTCGGGAACAGCGGTGCGACATCGTCAGCGTAGATGTAGTTATTGTGCCAGTTCCACTGGAAGTCGTTGACTTGACTAATGAGTTCCTTCCGCCCGTCCGGGTAAATCGCCTCAAGTGACATCGCTTTACCGCGCATATGCATATGCGGCTGGAAGTTCTCGAGTCGTGCGGGTGCCTGGAGGACATGGAAATCCTGAGTTACAGAAGTCAAATTCGGTACAATGTCGAGTCCCGTCGCCCCCACCGCACCGAGTGCACGCAGGATCGTTCGATTTTTCGGAGTGTAATCTTTTGGATAGAACCAGATGCCGAGTTCTACCTGATTGTCCTTCACCTCTTGGCCGATCGCATGCATGTGAACTTCCCAACCAATCCGCGATCCAGGAAGCATCAACTTGCCTGCATCATCATTAAATACTTCCCCTTCCTTGCCGACCGCCCATTCCATGAATAGGCCGGCTCCACGTTGCACCCCTTGTGCGGTGCTGGCGAGATTCGTCAGTCCACCTTGTTCATTCTGCATAAGATATGCCAGCGTGTGGTGCACGATTTGGCGGCCTTCGGGGAATGACGGTTTAATTTCAATCGCCTTCACCCAGCGCGGTTCGGTTAAGCCCGTTTCAACAACCGGACGGAACCACTTGTCCTGTGTATGTGCCGCAAGTGTGTACGGTTCAGACTTAACGATCAGATCTGGTTCCCCGAACTCACTCCCTAACCGCCATTGTGCCGGGTCGGGAAACTCGACAGCGGGAGGAAGGTCTGCAGGCTCTCCTTCGGCCCGCCCCCCGTCGACCCACGACACGATCGTCTCAATCTGAGCATCGTTAAGGCCGCGGTCATTTTTGAAGTCCTGGATACCCATAGTCCGGTCAATGTGCCACGGCGGCATGATCCGGTTGGCGACCTTTTCTCTGATTCGGTCAGCCCAGCGATATGCATCGCGATACGTGAGAAGCGACATCGGTGCGATTGAATTTGGTTGGTGGCACTCTTGGCATTTGGCCTGGAGGATTGGCATGACGTCGCGATTAAACGTGACATCCTCGCCGCCGTGCCCATTTACGCTCTGTGCCAGGACCGCAGGCACCTGCAGGGCGAGAACCGCTGTCGCCACGATAGTACTCTGGCAGGTTGCGTATCGACGTCTGTTGTTAATCATAGAGTACCTCTTTCGGTCAGTTAGACACAGTTACCGGCACGAAGCCGTTTGTCCAACAACATTGCGCGTGTCCCGCTCCCGTGACGCCTGAGGCATCATTGGCCCGCACACGCAAAATATATTCGCCTGGCATGCTAAAGGTGACCGTAGTGCTGGCTGAACCTCCAGCTGATTGCACCTCCGCTTCAACTTCGCTGAACTCCACGTCACCAGGCCCTTGGTGCTTAAACCACATCAGGTCGACCGGTGCTGCGTTTCTCCCGGCTGATGCGACACTGCTAGATCGTGCCCCGTCATCATGAGCCCAAACGGTGACTGTAAGTGGATTTCCCACGGCAGTATTGAGGTGTGGGCCCGTAACACCAGCTGGGCCTGCTCCCTCCAAGCCGTCTTCTGAGAACTGAAGGACAGGTGGGGTATTACCAGCACCTGTACCAGAACCTGCCTCCCCGGCAAGCGCATCGATTTGCCAGTCCGGATCTAGGTGGCCCGGAATGCTGAAGGTTTGTCCATTGACGTTAAGGGTCCAGCGAACTCTTTGGTCACCGAAGTCTGCTGGGACCTTAATGGCGAACACGCCCCAGTGGCGGCGTGGTGCAAAATGCGCGGGCTGGTCTCCGTTGAACTCTTGTGGTTCTATGGAATTGTCCGGCCCCACTGGAATGTCAACAAATTCTTCAAAGTTTCGATTGAAATATCCAAATGAGATTGAGTACGTACCATCGGCGTTCTCGTACCAACCCTCATATGCCGGAGTCACGGTCAAGCCGCGTGCACTGCGCACGCCAAGTGGGACTTGGGCGTTCGTAGGAGTTGCTTGCCAAAGGAGAAGTGCAAGCAACAGACTAGGAAGGAAGGAGATTTTTCGCATCGATTCTCCGCTCTTCATGATCATACAAGTTGGGTTACCTATGTAACTCGACCCCTCCAAAACTTTGCCCATCGGCCGGATCTCGCAACGGTAGATAAAAAAAGGCCAGCCTTCCTAGAGGGGC
>CAYZOT010000016.1:0-41285 GCA_964480515.1 uncultured Gemmatimonadota bacterium | reverse complement strand
GGGCGTTGTGGGGGAAACTCCCCGCGTGAAGCTCCCGTTCACGGTGGAGCGCTTGAATGCGGCGGACATGCCGGTTCCAGCTTCGGACGCTTCGAGTCTGTTGGCTGGTAAAGGTGCTGGAATCTCCGTGGTGTCCGGTTCCGGACAGCCGGGGCAGGAAGCTGGCATTACGCTTCGTGGCCCAACGTCAATCAATGCGTCCGGCCGATCTCAGTCACCGCTCATCGTGATCGACGGCGTGATCCAGTCAGAGTCAGCTACGCTGGCCGACGTGGGTGCGCTCGACATCCAGACTGTAGAGATCGTGAAAGGTGCGGCGGCAGCGTCGCTGTACGGATCGCGTGCGCAGAACGGCGTGATCGAGATCACGACAAAGCGTGGCCAGAACATGGGGAACAATACACTTGACCTGATGGCTCGTGGCGAGTTCGGCATGGGTGAGCTGGAGGGCACTCTTTCCAGTAGTTGGCACCACTCACTTCTCATGAACGCATCGGGGACCAAGTTCATTGACACTGCTGGCGACGAGGTTGATTACAACCAGTTCAACACACCTGGTTTTGGATCGCAGGTGCTGGAGAATAAGGTTGATCCCAATCAAGCCGGATCGGTCCAGACGGCGTTCAACGACGCAAAATTCCCTGGCCAGCTCAAAGACCCGATCGAGGAATTCTTTGATCCGGGCGAGACTTACGACGTCTACGCCGCGGTTACGGGCCGGATCGGTGAGTCCAGCTTCCGGGTGAGCGTCGACCAGTTCGAGGAGTCTGGAGTCGTAAGCTGCTCGGTATGTGTCGACAATCTGGCCGAGTTGAATTCAAACCGTGTCGCACAGGGTCTCTCTGCTTTTGATGTCAGTGCCCCGGTAGATGAGGGCTATGCCCGCCAGAACATGCGTCTGAACGTGGACACGCGATTTGGCGATCTCGACATCGCAGCCAGCGGGTTCTACTCGCGGTCCAAGCAGGATGATGCGGCGGTTTCCAATGGTTCGTTCTCTCGGCTGACATTCATGTCGCCGGCTGCGGACTTGGCGGAGATTGATCCGACGGACGGGTATCCAAACAGTAATCCCGATCCGAGCTCCATTGAACAGAATCCTCTTTATCTCCTTGCGGTGGCGACGGAGATTGACGAGCGGACCCGAGCGATGGGTTCGATCAATATCAACTACTCGCCGACTGGAATGGAGTGGTTGACCCTAGAGGCCAACGCGTCGTTCGACCGGACCGACTTCAGTGAGGTCGGAATCCGACCTAAGAACGAAGAAACGCGGGAGGGAGACTTCACCGGCGGCAGCCTTCGTGAGTCGAGCTTCACCGACGAAGCGGTCAACGCGTCGGTCACCCTTGGCGCGACTCAGACAGTCATGGATGGCGATCTGACGCTTCGAGCGAAAGCTCGTTACTTGATCGAGGACCAGGGGTTTGTCTCGTCGGGCGTGTTTGGTAACCGGTTTTCCGTAGCTGACGTGCCGAACTTCGGCGCAATTGTCGGTGAGACTGTTGGTAATAATCTCGTGCGCGAGATTAAGGCGGAAGGTCTCTTCGGGATCGCGAGCGCCGACTATAAAGGCAAGTACATTGTCGACGGTTTGGTTAGGCGCGACGGTTCTTCCTTGTTCGGACCGGAAGAGCGGTGGCAGACGTATTACCGCGGATCCGTCGCTTGGCGTCTCACGCAGGAAGACTTCTGGAACATCGACTGGATCGATGAGTTCAAGCTTCGGTTCTCACTTGGAACCGCGGGCGGACGTCCGAACTTCTTCGCCCAGTACGAAACGTTCGGTGTTTCAGCCGGCGCCATTTTCCCGGTCAACTTGGGTAACGAGTCATTGAAGCCTGAGTACACGACAGAACGTGAAGCAGGCCTCAACTTCGTGTTCGCCGAGAACATAGGGCTCGACTACACGTACGCTTGGGCCCTGACAGAAGATCAGCTGCTACAAGTTCCGCAGCCGGCCTTCGTGGGCTTCTCGAGTCAGTGGCAGAATGCCGGTGCGATCTCTTCGAGGACACATGAGATCTCACTCAGGTATTCGGCGATTGACGAGCGTGACACGGGTCTGCAGTTCCGGCTCAGCTGGGACAAGACAGACCAGATGATCGAACGACTAGATGTGCCGGAGTACAGTGACGGCCCGTTCGGTAGTGTCTGGATCGCCGCGGGCCGCCCGTTGGGCGAGTTCTGGGGCGCTGTCGGGGTGCAAAACTGTGCAGACCTGGCACCGACTGGGGTAAGCTTGGCAGACTGCGAAGCGAACTTCCAGATCAATGACGACGGTTATCTTGTCGCGACAGGTGCAGGGAACGACTTCACCGATGGGTTCTCGAAGAGCCTCTGGGGAACGTCGGTTACAGTAGATGATGCCAGTGGTTCGTCGACGTACCCTTGGGGGATCATCATTGAAAAGTTTGACTACTCTCCCACATGTAAAGTTAAAAACCCAACGAGTTATCAGAATGATTGTGTGCTGACGAACTTCTTACCGATGGGGAATGTGACGCCTGACTTCAACGCGTCATGGGCAACGAACTTCCGGTATAAGGGGCTCAGCGTTAATAGTCTGATTTCTTCGTCGATCGGGCACACGATCCAAAACGGTACCCGAACTTGGAGAATGCGTTCGAACCGCGGTGGCGATGCGGACCAAGGCTACAAAGAGCGTGAGCACCGTAAGCCTGTCGCATATCAGGACGCGATGTACAACACCGGTCAGGGTGGCGGCTGGTTCCAGGAGGAAGCCAGCTGGGTGAAGATTCGGGAGCTGTCTATTGGCTACACGCTGCCAGATAGCTTCGTGGAGAGCATGTTCGGAAACGTGGTGAAGCGGCTCACGCTTAGCGCGATCGGCCGTAACCTGCTCACGCTTACCAATTACACCGGTTATGACCCGGAGGTTGGTGAGAACGCAGGAAGCTTCACAAATATCGCTTCTGATGGTTTCACATATCCGAACTTCCGTGTGTATACGTTCGCTGCCGAGATGGTCTTTTAATCATGGTAGCAAGCGAAAAAACGGACACGAGATATCTGACGCGAGATATAGGGAGAGATCATGATTAATAAGCTGACGCTGCGAGCCTTTGCGCTGGCGCTCATGGTCGGCTTTTCGGGTTGTGACCTAGATGTCACAAACACGAATGAGCCCGACCGGGATCGCGCACTGGCCACTGCAGATGATGTGGAGACGCTTATCGCGAGCTCCTACCAGCAGATCTGGAGTATGCAGCACTACTGGAACAACAACCTTTCTCACAACATGATGTCACACCGCCATACGGCGTCGTGGGGCAACATGGGGCAGAACGACTTCGGTCGTGAGCCACGTGAGCCGATGCCAAACCAGTCCTCGTATTACTGGTCCTATGTTTTTGAGGGCAATTGGCAGGACAGCTATGCCGCGATTTCGGCGGCAGCAGATGGGATTCGTGCCATAGAAGCGGGGCTGGAAATCGGTCCTGGTGGCGAGCGGAACCCCCGAGCCACGGTATTTGCCAAGTTCAACGTGGGTATGGCTCTCTGTTACCTAGGCATGTGGTACGACAAGGCGTTTATCGTGGATGAGGCCACAGACGTAACCGCCGGGCTGGAGTTTTCGTCGCACGATGCGGTCATTAGTGCTGGCCTCGCCAAGCTGGGTGAGGTGATCACGTTGTCGACCTCGACTCCATTCACGCTCCAAGAAGAATGGATGCCCTCCACGAACGGCGCACTCAGCAACACAGATCTTGCAAACTTGGCAATGTCGTATAGGGCCCGATGCCGAGCGAACGGTCCGCGATCAGAAGCGGAAGCTGCTTCGGTCGATTGGAGTGCCGTTAAGACCGATGCTACCAATGGTCTGCAAGAGCTCACCATCGTAGGCACCGACGCCGATACGTGGGGAACGCCTGCGAAACCATGGTGGGACGGTCCGAAAGCCTTGGGGACGGAGCCGAACACGTGGCACCGGATGCACCCCGACTGGCACGGTATGTCGGACGTGAGTGGTAACTACCAGGCGTGGATCAATACACCGCTGGCTCAGCGGACCCCGTTCGCTGGTACGACGCCAGATATCCGTTATCCGGATGAGGCGGTCGAGGCGGACCGTGGTACGAGGCACATGTTCAAGAGCAGCATTATCTGGCCTCCTGTACGCGGTACGTACCGGCAATCGCACTACGCCGATTTCCGTCATGAGGCGTATATGCTGAGCTGCACGTACTGCTACTTCGGCAATATTACTGAACTTACACCGTATGAAATGCGTCTCATGGTGGGCGAGGCAGCATTACGTACCGGCGATGTTGCCACCGCGGTGACCGTGGTGAACGAGACCCGCGTTGCAGAGGGTGGCCTGCCAGCTGTTACCGGTGCTGGAACGGTTCCCGGCGGTGCGAGTTGCGTACCCCGTAAGCGATTTGATCCGGCAGGTCGGTGCGGAGATCTTCGGGACGCGCTGATCTATGAGCACTTTGAGTCGGTCTTCATGGACTCGGGTGGTCTCGAGTACCTGCACGGACGTCGACACGACATCCTACCAACGGGAACGGCGATACACTTGCCGGTACCTGCCTCGGACTTAGAGGTGCTTCAGTATGATCTCTATACGTTTGGTGGAGCAGGGAACCCAGGTTCGGCTGGAAACCCAACGCCGCCGAACATTATTCCGGGTAGCCTGGACAGTGCGCTAGAACGGGCGGCCTGGTCGCTGGGTGCTATCCAGCGCCGAGCGGAAGCGCGAGCAGCACAGCTCGACCTTGTTGTGCGCTAGCCACGTAACGAAGCCTGTGGGCTTCTGAAGGCGCATACTGCAGTGGAGAGGCCGTCGGGTTGTTCCGACGGCCTCTCTTTCTGCGCCATATAATGACTGGAGTGACTCAAAAACTCGTTCCCCGTGATCTGTCTGAAATGTGACCTCTGAGACGTTTCTTCCGTGAGGCAGTGCTTTTTCGGGCGAGCAGAGATCAATATGGGGCGCTATATTTCGTTTCTGCCCGTGCAGACACTGGTGGGATATAACTGGTAGAGGGACCCATGGAGACCAAGCGAACAGGCGTTTTCGCGACCATAACGGTGGTTGTGGCATTAGTAGGATTCTCAAGTACATCATGTCGGGATCTCGATGTTCCGACGTCGCTTCAGCCTCCAGATAGTACGGTCAGTGTTTGTGACCCCTGTAACGTGGTCCCGGCAGGGCAGTCCGATCTGGAGCTCAAGCTTCAGAGTCCATAGCTAGCCTCAGGCGTGGTCCCTTCGCCTTCCTGCGTTGAGGGTCCGTCCAGCTGCCTGCCGGCAGTCGGGCAAGGCTGCCTGTCCCGGTATCGCCCACTCGCGCTGAGTGCGCTTCTACTTATATACGCAGTTCTGAGCGGCTGCCAATCCCACTTACCACCCGTGTCTATCGAATGGATCGAGTCAGAAGAGCTTCGTTGGCGGTCACTGGTATACGAGGGTGTGAGTGGGGGGCGTTTTACGGAAATATCTCCGTCGACTACCGGGATACATGCATCGACAAACCTTTCTCTCGAGACACGGCTCGGGAATCGAACCCTGGCACACGGAACGGGTATAGCCCTGGGAGATATGGATGGTGACGGGTGGGTAGACATCTATGTGTGCCTTCTTGATGCCCCGAACGTTTTGTATCGAAACCTTGGCGGGTGGGAGTTCGAAAATGTAACGGCGACTACTGGGGTGGGGTTACCTGGACGTATGTCGCGCGGAGCGGTATTTGCCGATGCGGACGGAGATGGTGCCCTGGATTTGTTTGTGGCCATCCATGGGGGTGTGAACGTTCTACTCATCAACGATGGAAGCGGACATTTCGTAGAGAGCGACGCTGGTTTTGAAGGTGCGTACGGAACAACCACCTTGGGTCTGGCCGACATAGATGGGGACGCGGATCTAGACGCCTACTTCACCAACTACAAAGTCATTCAAGGGGATGATCTCTTTAGCCCGAGCGAACGAAGTCTGCAGGGAAAACTCCGCGAGGTTGAGGGTGGGTATGAGTTTATCCCACCATTCAACGAACACTATCGCGTGGAACGGATTGGAGATCGGGTCCGGCGTTGGGAGTTGGCAGACCCTGATGAACTGTATTTGAATGATGGGATGGGTCGCTTCGAGAATGTCGACTTCACGGGTGGCATGTTTCGAACGTCAGAAGGGACTCCTATCAGGGAAACTCCGCGTTCATGGGGTTTAGTGCCGCGTTTCTTCGACGCTGATGATGACGGAGATCCTGACCTTTATGTGGCCAATGATTTTGGTAGTGACGATGGGATCTGGTTCAACGAGGGTGGCTGGTTCCGTGCTGCGTCAGGACTTCAAGTCAGGACTACGAGCGCCAGTTCCATGGGGGTCGATTTTTCCGACATTGATGGGGACAGGGATACCGACTTCATCACAACTGAGATGTTGGCGTTCGATTTGGTCCGCCGTCGAGAGCAAGCTCATCCTCTACAAGATGGTAGGGCACAAGCTGCTATCGTGCCTCGCACTCCGCCTGGTGAAGGTTCCATCAGGGCGCGAGTCGGTCGAAACACGCTGCAATTAAACCGTGGTGACGGCACTTTCGCTGAAGTAGGACGGGCCGCAGGAGTGGATGCCTCAGAATGGACGTGGGGTGCGATGTTCCTCGATGTTGATCTCGATGGCTACGAAGATTTATTGATCACAAATGGTCACACGTGGGATCCGCTTGATGGTGATACACAGGATAGACTTCGCACTGGACAAATCCAGGTGGACTGGCAACGGGAAAATGGAGTTTTCCCACTACTCCGACTAAAAAATCTCGCTTTCGCGAACCATGGTGACGGTACATTCGAGGAGAGCGGCGAGCGTTGGGGTTATGGGACTGATCCTGATGTCAGCCATGGGATTTCTGCTGCCGACTTCGACCGAGATGGAGATCTCGATGTTGTCGTTACACGTATGAACGAGCCGCCACTTGTGCTGCGGAATGATGCGGCGGCCCGGCGCACTGCGGTTCGTCTCCGAGGTTGGGCCGGTAACACGCAGGCGATCGGTGCCCGAGTTGAGCTCGAAAATGGTGCCATCCCAATACAAACGCGGCAGGTGACGTCAGGTGGAATGTATTTGTCCGGATCGGATCCGTTACTTGTTTTTGGCATGGGTACGCAGGATTCTGCGCGGTTACGAGTAACTTGGCCGGCAGGTGGTGTTTCAACATTCCAGGTTGGTGCAGACATCCTCTATGAGATCTACGCGCCGGAACAGGCACCCACATCCCAACGTGTGAGTCCGGCCAATGTGGAACCGCTTTTCCACCCCCCGATTCTTGGGAGTCAACATCATGAGTCAGAATTCAATGAATTGGCACGCCAGCCCTTAATCCCGCTTGAGCTGTCTCGATTGGGCCCAGGTGTGAGTTGGGAGGATGTTGACGGAGACGGAGACCCTGATCTCTTGCTCCCATCCGGAGCGGGTGGTCAGGCCCTGCTCATGAAAAATGAAAGAGGTCGTCTCGGTGATCCAGATCCGTTTGGGCCATTGTCGGCGGGAGATCAGACGACCATCGTAGCAATCCCAGGTCTCACGAAATCTGCGATCCTCGCAGGTGTAAGCAGCTGGGAGTCTCCTAACCCTGACGCGCTATTACAAATCGATCCCATCATGGGGATCTCTGGACAAGAGAACATCGACGTTCGGGCTACGGTTGATGCTACAGGCCCGATGGCGGCTGCAGATGTTGATGCGGATGGTGATTTGGACTTGTTCGTCGGTGGTCGCGCCGTTCCGGGTGCGTATCCGAGGCCTGCAAGTTCTCGCATTCTGATAAATCAGGAAGGCACATTGGTGGCTGATCCTGTCCGGAGCCAGCCATTCGGGGCGGTTGGACTTGTATCTGGAGCCATTTTCTCGGATGTGGACCTGGATGGTGATCCGGATTTACTGCTAGCACTGGACTGGGGGCCCGTCCGATTGTTTCTCAATGAGGGACCTGGCTACCGTGATGCCACCGATGCATGGGGTCTCAGCCAACACCCAGGGCGCTGGAACGGAATTGCCACGGGCGACCTGAACGCTGATGGAAGGCCGGATCTTGTTGTCACGGGTTGGGGCAATAACACAGGCAAACGGGCGACTCCCACGCTTCCGATCGGACTGCATGCAGCCGACTTAGATGGGAATGGTTTGGTCGACATCATCGAATCGTGGACGGAGGCTTCGGGAGACGAGCTGCCTACCCGCGGTTATTTGTCATTGTCAACCGCATTGCCCTTCATACGAAGAGGGGCACCCTCGTATGAAGCCTTCGCTCGCTCGACAGTCGTTGATCTCCTTGGGCCACGGCAGACCGAAGTTGAGGTCGTTCGGGCGGCGACGCTTGAACACACAATGTTCTTAAATCGGGATGGCTCTTTCGAGGCCCAACTGCTGCCAGCCCGTACTCAGCGCGCACCAGGATTTGGGGTCGTAGTTGCCGATTTTGACCTCGATGGGACCGAAGATGTCTTTATGGCGCAAAACTTTCTATCAACCCCTGCGGGTATCGCACGATACGATGCGGGAAGAGGTGAACTTCTCCTGGGTGACGGTCACGGCGGCCTCACGACGATCGGTGCACGGAAAAGTGGTATTGCCGTCTACGGGGACGCGCGTGGTGCTGCTGTGGCAGATTTTGATGAAGATGGCCGCTGGGACCTCGCCGTCGGACAGAACGGCGAAGAAATATTGATCTTTCGAGGGGCTGCAAAGCCCATTGGACTTCGCGTACACCTCGTCGGAGGTATATCCAACCCCGATGCCGTGGGTGCGTCACTTCGCGTTGTCTATGCCGATGGGGAAGGTCCCTTGCGAGAGATTCAAGCAGGATCTGGGTACTGGTCGAAGAACGGAAACGTTCAAGTGTTTGGACTGCGAGCCAACCCCCAAGGCGTGCGGGTACGATGGCCGGAGGGTAGAGACGAATTCTTTAGGATGGATCCTTCCTCCCGGGACGTGGTGCTTCGGATGGGTATGGGCCAAAAATGATTTGTCCAGATTTGTCCGCTATTTGTCGGCTAGTTAGAAGTTTGGCTTACATCAGTTGCAGCTTCTTTTTCGGGGCGTGTGGAGGAGAAGTTGAGGTCGTATCCGATCCCCGGGCGCTAGGGACTATCCAAATGGCTCAGCGGCTTGAGGCGATGGCCGCCTCAACGGACCCGCTCGATGCCCCTCGTATGAACCGAGCACGGATTCAATATTTCCTAGATACACCAGCTCCCGATGACGCAGCGGCGATCGCACTCCGTCAGGGGATGATTGCCCGTGAACTGTTGAACGCAGGGTTTACTGAGCCTGCGCTCGACCAGCTCCTCTTGATCCGGGAAATTCTTACCGGATCCGGGACGGAGCCCGTGCCAGGTTTTCTCCAAACACTTGAAGAGATTATTGGTGTCGCACTGATTCGACGCGGTCAGGAGCTTACTTGTCCGGACCCGCCCTCCGCGATTGGTGGGGCTTGGGGAGAGACAGCTGTCTTTCCGTGCTGGACACTAGTTCCTCCTGCTGGGCCTCCGCCCACGTTTTCTGATTCGGCGCGCCTTATGCTGACGCGTGCGCTCGAATGGCAGAGGACTCGGCTGGAGGAAGAACCGGATGACAAACGCGCTCAATGGATCCTTAACTTGACCGCAATGGGAGCTGGTTGGTGGCCAGACAGTGTGGCGGAGGCATACCGTATTCCTCGCTTGAGTCTGACGGGTGATGGTGAGATCCCCAGATTTCACAACGTGGCGGCTGCTGTAGGACTTGATGCGGTTTCGCTTTCTGGTGGAGGGGTCGTGGATGACTTTAATGGAGACGGATTTCTTGATGTCATGGCATCATCAAGCGGACGGGGCGACCAACTTCGTTACTTCGAAGCGGATGGTTTAGGACGCTTTGTTGAACGTACTCGCGAGTCAGGCCTGGAGGGCCTCACTGGTGGCATCAACTTAATACACGCCGACTACGATAATGATGGCGATCCTGATGTTTTCCTGGTTCGAGGTGCTTGGCGAGAACAAGGAGCTCCAAACTCACTCCTACGGAACGACGGAGGTCGTTTTGCGGATGTTACCGAACAGGCCGGGCTTCTCTTTGAGTTTCCTAGCCAAACGGCAGGTTGGGCCGACTACGATGGAGATGGGTGGCTTGATCTTTTCGTGCCCAACGAATCTCGAGACGGAGTGAGAAACCCTTCACAGCTATTTCGGAGCCGTGGTGACGGAACATTTGAGGAAGTGGCTGAGAGTGCGGGTGTCCTCGTGGCAGATTATGTGAAGGGGGTCGCTTGGGGCGATTACGACTCTGACGGTCGTATCGACCTATATGTGTCGATCCTGAATGCACCCAATCGTCTATTCCGAAATATCGGGCCGAACACTTCGGGCGTGTGGCGGTTCGAGGACATGGCTGAAGATGCCGGTGTGACGGAGCCACTAGCTAGTTTCCCCACGTGGTTCTGGGATATTGATAACGATGGCGATCTCGACCTGTTCGTATCGGGATACACTGCACAGACGGCTGATATCATCCAAGAGTATCTCGGGGAACCACACGGAGCAGAACTCCCCAAGCTCTATCGTAATGAGGGGAATGGGACGTTTTCGGATGTTACGGTCCAGTGGGGCTTGGACCGGATCATGTATACCATGGGCTCCAACTATGGAGACCTCGATAATGATGGATTGCCCGATTTCTATGTAGGAACAGGTGATCCCGATTATCGACAACTAATGCCCAATCGAATGTTCCGAAATACTGGGCGCCGTTTTGAAGAAGTTACGGGTTCTGGTGGGTTTGGGACGCTCGACAAGGGGCACGGGGTTTCATTCGCTGATATGGACCACGACGGAGATCAGGATGTCCACAAAGTTTTAGGGGGTGCCAACGAAGGAGACCTGTCAGCTAACGTGCTGTATGAGAACCCGGGTTTTGGGAACAATTGGCTCGTTCTTTCACTTCGGGGTACGAAGGCTAACCGGTCGGGCATGGGGGCAAGGATTTCGATCACCGTCGAAGGGGCGGAAGGCACTTGGACGATTCACCACTTGGTGGGTACCGGCGGTATGTTTGGAGGCAATCCGCTTCGTCAGGAGATTGGTCTTGGCTCGGCGGAGCGTATTGTTTCGATAGAAATCCAATGGCCAGGATCGGGAACGGTTGACGTGATAGAAGGTCTAGAGCCGAATCAAGCCTATAAGGTTCAGGAAGGCGGTTCCACTGCGGAATCATTCGAACGACCGCGGGTGCAGTTGGGGCACAATTGATTCAGTAAAGAAATTGAAATCGCCAGGAGCTATCAGGTGGGGTGCGTTCCAGATGGTTTGCCTAGTTCATTCGAACCAACCATCTTTCTTGATCTGATCGTTTCAAGAGGGTTTTATGAAATTGCGCTTATGTTTTTTGATCGCGATGGTGGTTTTTTCAGGCTGTGCCGGTGAGGCGGCTGAAGAAGGGCCCATCGAGGTACCTGAGAATCCGGAAACTCCGGTTCCACCGCCCCCCCCCCCGCCCTCACCTGCGCCAGAGACGGAAGAGGACAAGGTCCAGCCCCCTCCGGGATCGGCTGCGAACTTTGATATGATTGACGACGCGTTTGTCGATGACGACGGCAATATGGATGCCGAAGCTGAAGCAACGGTAAAGCCTGGTCAGATGGTCAGCTGGACTCATAACGGAAAAGTGATTCATCGCGTCGAGTTCAGTGATGTTCCGCCGGATGCGCGGTCGCAAGACAGCAAAGATCTTAGGCCTGGCGCAACGTGGGCGTTCTTCCCTAGGGAGGCCGGAAAGTATGTTTTCTTCTGCCGCTATCATGAATACATGATGGACTCAACCATCTATGTCGACTCGGCGGCGGCACAGACACCGTAACATTCTTGAGGTGGATCATCTCAAACAGGTCCGGTAAACGATAGACGCCGGGTTTGAGAACGGGTCTGTCGTTACCTGGTCACTTCGCATCCCAACGAATTGTGACGTTGCGTGCTGCCGGCGCTAAGGCTGTCTCGGTTTCTTCGCCTCCCGGCCAGCGAACCCATACCGCCATGGGTTCCGAAGTCATACCCATCACCTGTACGGCTCCATCTTGTGACCAATACCCGGATCCTGCGCGAACCTCACGAATGGGGCCCAAACCCGAACTGAATCGGAGCCTGATTGCCGCCCCGATCGCGTGTGGGTTATCTGTATCGCCTTCCAATCGCACTCGTAGCCCAGGGACCCCGGCAACATTCTTGAAAAGCTTGGTCTCTGCGCCGTTTTGCGTTACGACTAAGTCGATGCGTCCATCATGGTTGTAATCAGCTAAAGCTGCACCTCGCTGTTCTCCGTAGACTGCCACCCCGGACGCTGCACTGGAGAGGGCTGTCAGATTCCCCATTCCGTCGCCCCGCAACCACAATCCGCGTCCCGCGTCGTTCCGCATCACTTCGGAACGAAGTGCAAACAGATTCTGACTTAGGAAGACATCTTCGTGTCCATCTCCATCAAAATCTGCAACACCGACATGGAAACCGGGGGCCAACTGGGCCGCGACCGGTAATGGAGTTGGTTCGAATTGTCCATCTCGGTTGAAGAAGACAGTGTGAGCCAGAGTTGTCGCTTCTTCTACTTGAACGTCTTCGAGCGGAATCCCGAGGATTTCCTCAATGCCTAGGCTCCCGTAGTGCTCGAAACCTTCAATGCGACGTTGCAGGAATGGAAGTGCACCAGCGAGGGTGAGTAGCCCGTGGATCGGTACCATGGTACGCATCTGTTCGTCATACCGTGCTTCGATGACATCCCATGTCCCATTATTATCGAAGTCAGCGTGAAAGATTGTGGCAGGCCGTTCGGGGTTAGCACGGAGTTCGGTATTCAGCCCGCGATTCGTGGCAATGATATCGAGTCGCCCATCTTCGTTGAGGTCACCCGTGGTCACTCCACTCCAGAGTCCCGTGTACTCGCCGAGCCCCATATCAAATGTCATGTCGCGGAACCGTCCACCGTTGTTAACGAATAACCGGATCGGGCCCCATTCAACGGCCATAACAAGATCGACATCACCATCGCCATCTATATCAGTGAACGTGCCTCCCGATACGAGACCGATGGTTTTTAGGATCTCTGAATTCTCTCTATCAAGTGTAAAATGGCCCCCCTCATTGATGAACAGGCGAGAAGAGGCAGCTGTCGGATATTGCCCAGCCACAAGTCGCCCACCCACGAACAGGTCGAGATCGCCATCCAAATCATAATCGGCAGAAGCGAGGGCACCTGTACTGGAGAAATCGGATGGGAGCGTTTGTTTCTGGACTGCGCGATTGCCTTCAATGACGAATACAGAGCCTGACGGGGGATCGAATGTTGTAGCCTCAATGATCGAGTTTCCGATTGCCACCAGTGTCGATCCTCCAGTGGCCAATCCTATCATTGACGTCTGATCTCGTCCTGCGGCATACGGTAGTCCGGAGTTGGAAACTTCAGTGAATCCCCCGTCGCCGTCGTTTCGAAAATAGGCGCTACGGCCACCGTTTCCCGATGGGATGAGAAGATCTTCGTCCCCATCCTGGTCTACATCGTACCAGGCGATTCCTGGGCCAGACTGGCTCAAACGAATTGGTATGAGGGGCTGGCGATCGAAATCGTCGTGTTCGTCTTCTTGGTGTGAATGCCTGATCAGATCACTTACATCTTCGAAGAAAGGTAAATCCTTGGGGTTGGATTGGGTGTCCGGCACTGAGACCGAACCAGTTTCGTAAATCTCGTAAATTCGGTTAGGCTGGACTCCCGAAATCTCTGTGACCTGCCCATCGCGCCATGTAACCTCGATCCTCATGTTCGGTCGCGCTGCAAACGTAGCTTGGGGATCGGAGCCGGACAGATAACTTCCACCCGCTATCACTTCTTTCATCTGCGTATCGACCGGACCACCAATTGCCCGGATCTTTGCTCCAATGCCACGCGTATTCGGAGCGAGCCCAGACAGACGGACCGCAATGCGGGGTGCGGTGCTTTCGTTACGGAGCAAGGTAGCAGGGGCGAGCAGCCGATTAATGACGACGTCCTGGTCGCCGTCATTATCTAGATCTGCTGAAGCGACCCCATGTGAGATGTCTTCTTCGCCGGAGAACCCCCATTCATCACTTACGTCTTCAAATGTCAGGTTAGACTGATTTCGGAAGGCAATGTTTTTGGTCCGAAGAGGGGGGAATACGTTGAGTCGCTGCCTCCAATCGACCGAACTGACACGCCGTGCCGCATCCTTGTCCATCGCGTCGTAAAAGTGTCCTGTGCCAATCAGTAAGTCTTCGTACCCATCTAGATCGACGTCCATCCAGATCGTACCCCATGACCACTCAGAAGCGTCGATGCCACTGTACTGGGCTGCCTCTTGGTACGTGCCGTCTCCACTGTTTATGTAGAGCGTGTTCCGTGCGATTTGTGGACGGCTCAAGATACGGCCGGGAAACGGTGGATCAGGCATTCCGCCACCGATCTGCTTCATTCGTTGCTGGTGATTGCGACTTAACATCTCTGCAAGGAAAAAGTCCAAGTCGCCATCGCGGTCGACGTCCGAAAAATCGACCCCCATCGAAGCGAAACTGGTATTCCGCATGGCGAGTGTGGGTAGGGCGCGGAAGGCACCGGATCCATCATTGATCCAAATGTGATCGGGGCTGTAGAAGTCGTTGCAGACATAGATGTCTGGGTCCCCATCTCCATCCATATCCTGAAAACGAACGGCTAGTGTCCACTCTCTTGGTTCTTCCGTGAGAGGGTGGTCGTTTTCATCCATAAACGCGCCGTTTGTAAACGGAACGTGCGTGAAGTGTCCGTTTCCATCGTTCAAGTAGAGCCGGTCGGGTTCTGCGATTTCCATGCGTGGGACGATGTTGCCTTGGAGTTCTCCGATCCGATAATGCTCTTTGAACTCCGGCCGCACGACGAAATCATCTCCCACCTGGTCGTAGATTTTGCTGGGTTCAAGTACCTCAGGCGGAAAGAGGTCCTCCAGTGTTGCAACCTTATTGTTTGCAACATAGAGATCGAGATCTTCATCGCCGTCTATGTCGGCCAACGCCATCGACATGCTTCCGAGTTCGGAAGTAAGTCCGGCTTGTTCGGTGACGTCGGTGAAGGTGCCGGTGCCGTCGTTCACGAATAGTGCGTTTGGGCCACCAAGTGCGTTCACGAGAAGGTCGAGATCATCATCTCCATCTATATCGGCGAATGTTACACCGGTGGAAAAGCGGGCAGAAGCCGCGACCCCAGCGCTCTCTGCGATCTCTTCGAATGTCCAGTCGCCCAGATTCCGGTAGAGTGCATTCGGTCCATCCATGCTGGCGAAGTAAATGTCGACGAACCCATCGTCGTCTATGTCCCCGAGGGCGACTCCCGACCCGTTCAAATAGTGACTATTGTTGATGTACTGATCGTCCGTGACGACGTTTGAGAATGAGATTCCCGTGTCGGTTGCTTCAAGCTGCTGGAACCCCGCGTCATCGCTTCCGCGGACCCGGAGTTCGGCCCACCGGTAGTTGCTTTCTTCCTGCCACTCAAGGGTTTTACTGCCACACCCCAGAAAAGTGGATGGCACGATGAGTGCGACCAGCAAAAACTGTCTACAGGTTTGAAAGCGCTTGGGCATCCTTATCGCCACGATGAAATTTAGTGAATTGGACGAATCTGACGGATCCAAACATGGAATCGTCAGAGCTTTTCTAACCGTATGATACCACGTGACCGTGCACAAAGAACGCAGAGTTTGTCGATGCATCGTTTATTTGGAAACAGACATCCTAGCGCATTTGTGACGGTTCGGTAGAATCCGTCAGTAATAGAGCCACACGAGAACACATAACAGAACGGTCGACGGTGTGCGGCTGAGTGAGAAAAGGGGTTCATATGAAGCACATACTTCCCGCCGTCTTGTTAGCTGTTTTCGCTCTTGCCTCAGGAGAACTTTTTTTCGCTCGCGTCTCAGCGCAGGCTATCCAAGAAAGTTTTGACCTGCACCCCTCCACGCAGGACCCGTCCGTTCGAGTCACGCTCCAGACGCTTGAGGAGTGGGAATCGAGCCTCTCAAACTGGGGGCGCTGGGGTCAAAATGACCAACGGGGCACGCTAAATTTCATCACTCCAGAAAAAACACGCCAGGCAGCTCTTCTTGTCGAGGACGGTGTTACTGTTTCGCTCGGGCATTTTGTTAGCGAAGAAGAAGCGATCGATAGTCAAACGTTCGGGCCGACCGAACATTGGATGACGTCGGTAGATCCAAACACGGGTCAGCCACGATTTGCCTTGGATGCCATAAGCTTTTCACTCCACGATGGTCAGCTCGCTCATATGGATGCACTGTGCCACTATGCCACTCAGCGCGCTGGTAAGGCCATTATTTTCAATGGCTATCCTCAGGACCTCAACAATGATGGCTGCACGGGTGACTTGGCGGTCGACGATATGGGGCCAGGCTATGTAACGCGTGGCATCCTTGTGGATATGCCACTTCTTCGAGGAGTAGAATGGCTTGAGCCGGGTACGCCTATCTACGTTTCGGACCTAGAAGAATGGGAGGTGTTTGCGGGTGTGACCGTTGGGCCTGGTGATGTGCTCCTCGTCCGAGGTGGTCGTTGGGCTAAACGCGTGGCCGAGGGTCCGTGGCACTATGGTCGAGGTGGAGCTGGGTTGCATGCTTCTGTATTGCCATGGCTAAAGGAGCGGGAGGTAGCGCTCCTGGTCGGTGATGCCGTCAACGACGTTCAACCGTCGGGAGTCGAAGGTGTTAACCGTCCAGTTCATACCATGACACAAGTCTTCCTCGGACTTCCACTCGTTGACAACGGATACCTCGAGGACGTGGCCCACGAAGCAGCAAAGAGGGAACGATGGGAGTTCATGATATCCTGGCAGATCACTGCGGTCCCGAATGGGACTGCAAGTCCGTTTAATGCGCTGGCCACGTTTTAGGAGATGTCCTCTACTGATCCTTGCCCTTCCAATTATGGAAAGCAGCGCTACTCTTGTTGTTAGGACGGCTCACAGTGAAAGATGATACAAGCACACAGAAGGGCCTCAGTTTGGAGGGTAAGGCGATGACCATGATCCCAACTCGTAGAGACTTCCTGAAGACGGCGGGGGCAGTCAGTGCCGGTTTCGTATTGGGGGGCACGACCGGCTGCTCCCCTGATGCGCAGTTTGAGGCTTCCCCCACGTCGAAGCGCCTCCTAATACTTGGAGGAACCGGTTTCATTGGGCCGCACATGGTTCGCTATGCACTCGACCGTGGGCATGAAGTTAGCATCTTCACACGCGGCCGTTCCGATACAGAGTTGCCAAACGAGGTCGAACACCTAATAGGGGATCGCAACGACAACCACACAGCACTTGAAGGTAGGACGTGGGACGTAATCCTTGATAACAATGCTCGGGACTACCGTTGGGTACAGAAGAGTACAGAACTCCTGAAGGATGCGGCCGAGCACTACATCTTCATCTCTTCGATCTCAGCCTATGAAATCGGAGGCTTTGGTTGGCAGTTCAAGGACCGTGTCTTAATGGATCCCATTGTTGACGAGGACTTCCAACGCAGACCGCTCCCGGAGGGCTGGAACAACGGTGACGAGGCTCCGTATGGTCTCACCAAAACTCTCTGTGAAGATATTGCCCATGCAGCTTTCCCTGGGCGTACGACCGTGGTGCGACCAGGCCTGATCGTTGGACCGGGGGACCCGACAGACCGTTTTACCTACTGGCCAGTTCGCATCGATGAAGGTGGCGAAGTACTTGCGCCCGGCAATCCACAGCACGCGAATCAGATCATTGACCAGCGGGATCTCACGGAGTGGGTCGTACGCTTGGCTGAGAACGGGACGATGGGTGACTTCCACGGCGTTGGGCCCGGTTACCGCCTATCGATGGGTGAAATGCTCGACTCTATCGGAACCGTCGCGGAAAACCCGTTCGAACTGACTTGGGTCCCGGAAGATTTCTTGGAAGCTCAAGGAGTTTCTCCGTGGAGCGATCTTCCGGCGTGGGCTCCAGGTAACGCCAGCTTTTTCGTCACATTTGAAAAATCGGTGGCCGCAGGACTGACATTCCGTCCTCTTCCTGTTACGGTGCGGGACACCTTGGAGTGGGATAAAACACGTCCTGCTGAGGAGCGCGCGAATCGCGGGTTTGGTTGGAGTCGGGAACGGGAGCGTGAAGTGTTGGACGCTTGGCACGCCTCGCTCGGGTAATCAGCTTTCGGTTTATGATTGGTCGTTAGCAACGCCAGATCGGATTTCTCGAATCAAGAAAATCAGTCCGATCACGTTTGGGATTAACATGAGCCCGATGAGGAAATCGGAGACGTCCCAGATGAGTTTTACTCCGTAGATCGAGCCCACGAACGTCAGAGCGCACCAGCCGATGCGATACCATGCACCGATGCGCACTCCGCCCAGAAAATATCTCAGTGCTTGTTCACCGTAGTAGGCCCAAGCAACCAATGAGGTGAACCCGAACATCAGCGAACACAATGCGACGGCGAGACCTCCGAATGGAATGTCTGCGTTAAAGGCCGATGCTACCATGGCCGTACTCAGTTCTCCGTTACTCCAAACTCCTGTTACGACCACGACAAGTGCGGTAGCCGTGCAGACGATCACCGTGTCAATGAAGACACCAATCATGGCGATGGTCCCTTGACGGACTGGGCTTGTTGTCATCGCTGCACTATGGGCAAAACCTGCCGAACCAACCCCTGATTCACTGGATATCACGCCCCGGCGAATACCGTATTCGATGGCTCGTGCTACTGTGGCGCCAGTAAAGCCGCCCACGGCTGAGACCGGTGTGAACGCAGATGAGACGATCGATGCTAGGGCCGCTGGTACCGCCCGTGCGTTAATCAGCAATATGACGATGACCAGCGTTAGGTAGAGGGCAACCATGCTTGGTACAAGGCGTTCTGCCACACTTCCAATCCTCTTGATGCCTCCCAAGATCACTGCGGCTACCAGGCCGGTCAGGAGCAGTCCGCTCGTCCATGTTGGGATGTGGAACTCGGTGAACAGTACGAGTGAGATTGAATTGGCTTGTGCGAGATTTCCGGCGCCGATGGCCCCGAAGCAGGCGCAGAACGCGAAGATAAGTGCAAGGTTCTTGCGACCAGCTGCATCGGCGAGATAGACCATGGGCCCTCCGAGAATCGATCCATCAGGATTTCGGCGCCGGTACTTCACGGCGAGGAAGACCTCAGAGAACTTGGTTGCCATCCCCAGTGGAGCGATCGCAGCCATCCAGAAGGCAGCCCCCGGCCCTCCGATGGCGATTGCGGTTGCAACCCCTGCGATGTTTCCATTCCCAATTGTGGCGGCCATTGCCGTCGTCAATGCTTGGAATGGCGTAATCTCGCCGGGTTCGGTCGATGAAAGGTCGCGACGTAGTGCTCCCTGCTTGAGGAGATGGAGTGCGTGTCCAAAGCGCCTGAACTGGATCGCACGTGTAGCGAATGTGGTTAAAAGGCCAAGTGCTACTAGGAGTCCGATCGTCCACGGGCCCCAGATTAGGTCGGCGAGTTTGGCTGCGAGGACTTCCACCGAAGGACGGGAGCGTTATTAGGTAGGGAGACGACGACCGGGGAGGTGCCCCGTATGGTCATTGCCTGCGAGGACCGTCACGCCATTTACGACGACCAGTTCAACGCCGCTCGGATATGCTCCAGGTTGAGTGTCGGTCGAGTTGTCAGCTGCGGCCTCTAGATTGAGAACAACAATATCGGCGGCAAGCCCCTCTTGCAGTCTGCCTCGGTCGCTGAGTCGAGCTTGGTCAGCTGGAAGCGATGTCATCTTCCGAATCCCCTCTTCGAGGGTGAACATCTCACGTTCGAGTATAAACTCGCGAAGGAAGCGTATTGTGTAGCCATAGCTTGCCCGGTTGAACACGTAATCCTTTAGAGCGCCATAGGTTGCAGCCGTTACGCCATCACTTTCAAGGCAACAGATGGGTTGGGAGAGCAGTGTGTCGAGGTCGTCCGACGTCGCATAGACGTGACGAAGCATCACGTTGTAATAATCCTGTCCGTCGGCAAGCAAGAGTCTAAAAATCGCCTCGGTCTCATCTACGCCCATGATTTCTGCGATTTCGACGAAGTTTTTCCCGACGAGGTCGGGGTAGCACTTCGAGCACGTGAGATAAAATGATTCGAGGCCACCAAGCCGCAGTAAGTAGTTTGTTGGATCTTTCAGTTCTTTACGGCAAGTTTCGAGCACTTCATTAGATGAGAGACGCTCGCACACTTGATCGTGGGAATCTTCGTATACCCATGCGGGGAGGAGTGTGACAACAGGTCCAGGCCCCCACGTGTCTGGGAACGTATCTATCCCAATTTCGAGCCCCTCTTCGTCCCGCGCATTATAGACCATCTCGAGGATACGATCGAAACCATCATTTGCGTATGGTCGCGGCGCAAAATGTGAAAGTTGAGCTGGAAGCCCAGCCTTGCGCGCGACATTAAGTGCTTCTTTGACGGCTGCCGCGAACCCTTCTGCGCGGTTCCGAATGTGGCTTGCATAGATGCCATTATGTCGGGCGGCCACTTCAGCAAGTGTGACAAGTTCGTCTTCAGTTGCGTGTTGTCCGGGCGAGTACTCTAGCCCAGTCGAAAAACCGGCGGCCCCGGCAGACATGGCTTCTTCAACGTGACTCTTCATGAGGTTGAGTTCGCTTTGGGTTGGTGAGCGTGCCTCGTACCCCATTACACCGATGCGAATGCTCCCATGAGGAACCAGCGGTGCCACGTTGATCGAAAGCCCTGGCGTGAAGAGCGCGTCGATATATTCGGCGAATGTCTCCCACGTGAACTCTGTATCAAAAGACTCGCTAAATCCAATTGTGACCTGTTTAGCCAGTTTTTGGTTCACGGCGGGGGCCGGACCATGTCCACAGTTTCCAGTCACGAGTGTGGTGATCCCCTGACGAATGCCACTCTCAGCCTGGCGATTCACGAGCAAAGAAAAGTCTGAATGACTGTGGATGTCAATGAACCCTGGGCACACGTGACGACCCGCTGCGTCGTATGTTTCACGGGCTGCGATGTCACCATTTGTGCCGATCCCTACGATTATGCCGTCTTTTACCAGAACATCAGCCTGGATAGGTGGTCGGCCGGTACCGTCGATCACCTGACCGTTTCGGATGATCAGGTCTACCATGGACGAATGTTCACGGTACGAGTTGTTGGGCGCTGGCGAGCAGCCGATCTCGGTCGAGCACCTCTCCACTGAGGATGACGGCATGGACACGCCGTGTGTTCGATATGTCTTCGAGTGGATCGGCGTCGAACAGTACAAGGTCGGCGAGCTTGCCGTGTGTGAGCGTCCCACGGTCCCCAAGCCGGAGGGCTTCAGCGCCGACACGAGTCGCGGCCTGCAACACTTCCGACGGTGTCATGCCGGCCTCGACGTGTGCCTCGAGTTCGCGATGGTAGGCCAACCCGGCAGGTGCGTTCGCGACTAGACCGTGTGAGCCCATCGTCACAGGCCCGCCTGCCTGGGCGTAACGGACGGTGAAGGCGGCCATGTTTTGCACGGCCGCCCAGCGTTGATCGGCCCCCTCTTCGTCAAACGCCGGCTCATAGACAGCGAGGGTCGCGTCGAGTGCTACCTGGCGTTCCAGCATGAGTTTGATGAGTGCGTCAGCCCGTGCTCCACTCGGGTCCAGGCCAGCCCACATATGTACACTGTGTAGGGTGCTCTCGGGCCGCGTTTCACGCAGTAGGATTTGTCGAAACGCCTCTGCTTCTTTGGGTGTTACAAGTGCCTGCCCAACCGACCGGGTATGTTCGATCCCATCGATGCCGACCCGAATTGCGTCACGTGCGTCAATGGCTTCGAGGTGTGCGAAGACCGGCACATTACGACGGTCGGCCTCCTCAACAACGGCTCGGATCAAGTTGAGCGGTAGTCGGAAGTAGACTTTCAGGGAGGTTGCTCCCTGGTCGATCAACTCGTTCGCAACGCGGCGTGCGTCCATCTCGTCGAGCAATACACGAGAGATGGACGGGTAGGCCGGGTTTGTACCATCGAGGATTGGTCCCGAGTAGAACAGATGTGGGGTGGGGAGCCCGCGGGCCCGGATGTCAGCCAGCCACAGTTCATTGTCTTCGATCCAGATCGCCATCTCGCGGAGTGTCGTTACCCCGTTCGCTAAAAATAGCAGGGGGAGTTCGGGGTTTATGGGGTTATTAAGGGCGGGATCGAGTGAGCCACTTTCACTTGGGGAGTAGTGGAAATGGAGGTCGATCAACCCCGGGGTCAGGAACTTGCCGGTTGCGTCGAGCCGTTCGGCGCCAGCCGGGATATTGACTTGTCCCGTGGGACCGATCATTTCAATCCGATCGCCACGAATCAGAACCGTTGCCTCTTCGTGGATGGCTCCGGTTCCGTCGAAGACGGTCCCGCCCTCGATTGCCAGCCAGCGTTCCTGGCTCTCTCCCGGTGAAACGTCGATCAGTAGCACAAAAAGGGGCAATAAGTGTCGTGACATCTTCATAACTCGCTCACCTTTCTATAGGCAAAATTGGTAGCAGGACTCGCGAGAGGTGGGTTGCATCATGGTAAATGGTATTGTCAGCAGTGATCAGACCGGTGTGGTTTCCGAGAGGCTCGCCCGTGTTCGGGTTCACATCAAACCGGGGATAGTTGGAACTTGAGATTTCGAGGCGAATTCGATGTCCTGCCTTGAATACGTTAGCCGAGGGGAAGAGCTGGATTTCAAATCCGTAGATAGTACCCGGGACCATGAACTCCTCATGTTCGCGTGAATTTCGATACCGGGCTCGGATGATTCCGTCGGTAATATTGAGGTCGAATCCCTCGGGGTAGTCTGCGCTCGACGGATATACATCGACAACCTTGGCCGTGAGGTCAGTGTCAACCGCAGTTGAGGACGCCCACAAAGCAATCGAGATTGGGCCGATGACCTCGATGGATTCAGCTAACGGTTCGGTCTCAAAAACAAGAACATCGGGACGGTCAGCAGTGCGACGGCCGTCTATCTCGGAGCCGAAAAATCCGTTCTCAGATCCTCCTCTAAGCGACTTGAACACCTTTTCACGCTGATCGTAGGCTCCACTCTTGAGTGCACCAGAAAACGCACCACCGATTGTAGGTGCCGGGTGTTCAGGATCGTAAGTAAATGTTGTTGCATCATTGCTGTTAGAAGGTTGCATTCGACTCAAGGAGCCGTTTCCATGAAGATAGAATGGCACCACTTCTGTGCCCTCAAGCGGCCATGTATTGCTTGTTCGCCACTCGCCCCCATGGTACAGACGTCCGTTTTCATCCTTGTGACCGTCTCCCAAGCCCATGACAAAGATTGTCACCGGACTATCGAGGGCATCTAACTGTTGGTTATCGAGGGAAACGGTATTTGAGGCCTGGCCGCGGAGTTGCTGATCAAACCAGCGCAGGTGAAACTCACGAGAGAAGTCTTTGATTGCGGCCTCTTCTCCGAACTCAATGTCACCGGCGTAGGACCGACTGTTTCCCCCATGGGTCCAGGGACCCATAAGCAACAGCATCGGCGACGATTTCTCACGGTTCAGTTCAACAAAGTTTTGAATGGTTCCGCGTGCGTAGGTGTCATACCAGCCACCCACGTGTAGCATGGGAATGTCTGCTGTCTGATTGTAATACTCAGCCCAATTGCGACCGACGCCCCGGAAGTAGTCGTCATAGTCACCGTGGTTCTGCATGGTCAGGTAGTAGTCTTCGAAATTTGGAGCTACAGAGAGTGGGTTGTCTCCCTTCTGGAACGGAGTGTCAGGAAACCAGTCTGCGGGCGATTCTTGCTGAATCCGGAGTCGAATTTCCGGGTCGTCGCTAGCAGCAGCGAGCTGCAGATGGGCCCAGCCAAGCTGTTGGCCGAGTTCAAATGCGCCGTGGTTGCGTACTTTGTGTGTCCACGCGTCGGATAACCCTCCCATTGTGAGCACAAGTGTTGCCAACCCGGGCGGCGCCAGCTTGGCAGCATCCGCCTGTGTGTGTGCGCCATAGGACGTTCCCCACATGCCTATCGACGGCTCTACATATGTGAGCCCGGTGATCCACTCGATCGTGTCATAGCCATCAGGCGCATCGAACTCATGGTATTTTTGAAATATGCCCTCTGATGCGTAGAGTCCTCGCGTGTCCTGGACTACGACTACGTAGCCGTGCGTTGTGAACCAACGCGCCTGATCTACCAGGCCGCGGGAACTCTTGTCATAGGGTGTACGGTGGAGGAGGACAGGAAAACGCTCATCGACCGGTTCATAGTCTCGGGAAGGCCGGTAAACATCGGTTGCCAACCTTATCCCATCACGCATCTCGACCATGAGGGTTTCTTCGAATTGGAGCACGTCATAGGGCCCGCGGCCAGCTGCTTCAGCGGCTGCTCCACTCACATCGGCGGCACTCTCGATGTTCCCATACGGGTCTCCCGTGTCAATTTTCGATGCGGAGTTGTCGACACATCCGACGAAAAGGCTACCAATGAGTAGCGTCGCGATCTCTACGGTTAAACGAGGAAATCCCGGGTGGTTCATACCGACGCCGTTGGATCGGCCTGGTTGGGAGAGAGTCCCGTCACAAGATCATTGATTTCAGGCAGGTCATCCACGTTTTCGATCCGAGCTAGTACCTCATCGATCTGTGAGTCTTCCATCACTAAGCTCGCGCAGTCGCGAAACTTTCCGTGGAGTTCTTCGCGCGTAAGCGGTCGCTCAGGACCTCCGGGATATATGTCTGCCTCGGTCGTGTGAACGGTTCCGTCCCTTAGTTGTACATCAAGTGCACTCCGCATGCGGTCGTAACCACGTGCATCGATCTCTTCATCGAACTGAACCGAAACTCGGCTCATCATTTCCTGTACCTCTTCCGACTGTATGAACTCATCACGGAACTCGTGTATGCCCGCGCGTCGGCGAAGCACAATGCTCGATAGTACAAACGGGATACAGAACTTTGCCTCGAGCTCGTTGGTTGGTTCGAAATACCGCAAGGGGTTCAGGATGTTATGTCCCGCCCTGAACGTAATCCGTTCAATGTCCCCGGGTTTGAGATCGTATTCGGTCAACAGGTCAAGCAACGCTGCCATACTAGGATGTCCCAGACTCCCAGACGGGAAAGGTTTCACGGACACCCCGGGGTCGAGAAGCGTGAAAGGGTTTCCGAGTGCGCCCACCAACAGGTCTTCGTCAAATCCTCCGCCGAATACGCGGAAAAAGCCCCATGGAGCTTCTAGTGCGTCATGTCCGGCCGTGAAGCCCCGTGACGCGAGGTCGACAGCGAGGATTCCATTTTCAGCTGCGCGCCCGGCGTGAAATGGTTTCGTCATAGTTCCGAATCCGAGCCGAATCCCGGCGGCTAGGCTCGCAGCGATCCCTAGGGCCATCGCGAGTTCGTCAGGACCTATCCTCATGAGCTTGGCGGTGGTTACGGTCGCCCCGAGCGTACCTGCAGTCGCGGTAGAATGGAAACCCTCCATGTAGTGCCGTGGATTCATCGCCTCCGCGATTTTGCACTCCACTTCGACACCGGTGAGAAACGCTTCAAGGAACAGTGCTCCACTTGTGCGTTCACGTTCTGCTACAGCTAGACCTGCAGAAAGTGGCGCCACCGTAGGATGAGTGAGTAGACCGAAAATTCGATCTGGCAAGTTTGATAATTGTGTGTCATCAAAATCCATCGCATGCCCTGCGGTTCCGTTAGCGCGGGCTGCCAGCGATGCCGGAGCACGTGTGCCGGGGAGCCCGAATATCGTGGCCTCTTCTGTCCCCCCTTGGGCTGCAATTTGTTCCTGGACAATATGCGCGCACTCTTCTGTGGACCCGGCAAGGATGACACCGATTCCGTCTGTGACACAGCGACGACCCTCGGACAACACCTTCTCCGGGAGTGTGTCAATGGAACTACTCAGGACAAAGTCAATGACCGAACTCGTTGCGCTCACGAACGCTCCTTTTTTCGCTGAACTAGACGATTGCGTACGGCCGGGGCTATGAAGCTGACACCGGCAAGCAAAATCAATACGAGTGCAATGGGACTCTCCGTGAATGCCATGTGTGATCCTGACGACAACGTCAAAGTCCGACGATAATTCGTCTCGATCATGGGGCCCAGGATGAGACCAAGCACAGCAGGTACTAGTGGATATCCGCGTCGAAGCATAGCGAACCCTACTAGTCCGAAGAAGAGTGCTGCCCACGCATCATATGGATTTCCTCGCAGGGCAAACGTGCCTATGAGCGAGATCCCGACCACGAGTGACATGAGAATCGATGGGCGGAGGCGCACAACGCGTACCCAGATCGGGATGCCGAGAAGCCCCACGGCGAGCATAAGTAGTACTGCGACTAAGAACCCTGCGTAGAGTGCATATACGAGTTCTGTTTGCTCGGTTAGGAGGAGTGGACCGGGGGCAACTCCCTGCACCATCAAGCCGCCCAAAAGTACTGCTGCACTTGCTGATCCAGGTATGCCCAGTCCCAGCAATGGGATCATGGCTGCCCCGACACAAGCGTTATTCGCTGCCTCAGGTGCGGCGATACCGGCGGGTGTTCCTTTCCCGAAACGTTCGGGTGTTTTCGAGATGCGTCTCTCTTCATTCCACGCCACGATCGATGCGATTGTGGCGCCCGCACCGGGGATGGCGCCGATGACACCGCCTATTGTCGATCCTCTTAAGATGCTAGGCCATAGACGGATGAGCTCTCGAGGTCGAGGTAGCGTCCCGCCGAGGTCTCCTTTTTGTGTAGCGGGTCCGCGGGCCCCCGCTACAGTATTGAAAGCTTCCGTGATCGCGAAGAAGCCAATCAACATCGGCACTAGTCCAAGGCCATCCATCAATGTGGTGGTGCCCAGCGTTAGCCGAGGGGTTCCGGTCAACACATCAAGTCCTACAGTGAAGAAAAGAAGGCCTAATAGTGCGCTTACGGTGCCTTTAATTGGATCATCACCGACAAGGTTGGCTACAATTGAAAGGCCGAATACGCCGAGACCGAAGTACTCGGCGGGACCAAACGCGATTGCCGCGCGGGCGAGTGGTCCCAGTGCCGCCATGAGAAGGATCGTTCCAAGTACGCCTCCGCTTACGGAAGAGAAAAGAGAAATTCCAAAGGCGCGTCGGGCCTCCCCTCGTCGAGTCAGTGCAAAACCGTCGAATGTTGTTGCCAGTGCGGGTGAACTACCTGGTACACCGATCGCGATTGCCGTGATAGATCCGCCGTACTCAGCTGCCATGTAAATCGAGATCATCATTAAGAGTGCAGGTGTTGGGTCGAGCGCAAACGTAACCGGGAGGACAAGCGCCAGCCCTACTGTTGAACTGAGTCCGGGCATGGCTCCTGCGAACACCCCCAACGTCGTTCCCGCCAGGAGCGCTCCGAGGTTTACAGGCTGGATTGCGGCAATCAGGCCTTCGATTAAAGAGGACAAGCAGACCCCTCAGTGCAGTTCATACACGATCTCCAACGGCCTACTGCAATGATCCTCATGGGAGAGGTACACCGAGTGCCACGGAGAATACTCCATAGACGAAGACCGAGAATGCGAGTGGAATCGTGACCAGTAGGAGCGTGGAGCGTTCACCGATAAGCCACATAAGACTGGAGACGAGAATGGGCAGTGCGAACACCGTGCCTATTTGGGGTGACACGAGCAGGAAACCAGTGATTGCGACGATCGCCAATCCAAGGTTCCCCCACTTGGTCGCGGTTTTTTTGCTACTGTGCATGGGCAGAACGGCACCCTTTTTATCACGCGGGGCTGTGGTTCGATAACGTTTCATCAGAAGTGCTACTCCAGCGACTCCGAGTAGGAGTGCGAGAAGTCGGGGAAAGAACGCTGGACCCGGAGTTCCGCTTGAGAGGGACGCGGGATAAGTGCGCGAGTCCCATAGGACGCCGATTGCAATGATTATAAGAAGCCATCCTTCGACCATACTGCCTGTAAAGATGAATCGTCTCCGCTTGGAATTGTCTGGCACGTCTCTGTTCAAATCAGTCATTCAAAAGCCCCAGCCGACGGAGGAGTTCCCGGCTGTCGGTGACCTCCTCCGCCATCCAGTTTCCAAACGCGTCTGCGTTCTCCATGACGGCGTACTCCATGGCCGCCTCAGCCATATAGCTCTGGAAATCTGGGTCTCGGATGGTTTTCAGCAGGCGATCACGGAGGTCGGATCTTGCGTGTGCCGAGAGACCTGGTGGCCCAACGACGCCTCGCCAATGAACCGGGCCAAGATTGAAGCCTTGTTCTGCGTACGTCTTTATATCGGGAAGGGTTGTGATGGGCAGTGCAACGCCCAGCACACGCATTGAACCCGCCCGGAGGTGTTCGCGAACGATGTTATAATTCGTATGCGCAGCGTCAGTATGGCCGCCGAGTGCTGCCACGACCGCATCGGCCGAGCCTTCATAAGCAATCCAGCGGATATCTGGCTCTCCAGCCTCAGCCAGTAATCGAGCGAAACCAAGAAAATGTGCGGAAGCGGCCCCAAAGCCAGATATCGACACCTTGCCTGGGCGGGATCGGGCGTCGCCAAAGAAGTCCTGCAATGATCGGTACGGGCTATCATCACGCACTGCAATTAGGAATGGATCTAGTTGTATTCGAATGATTGGAGTAAAGTCGCCCGGCACAAACGGAATGCGACCCGTCGCCATGTTCACGGTCCCACTTGCGGTGAAGACACCGAGGACGTGTGGATCGGCCTCTCGCCCCTTCAGGTACTGCATCCCGGCAGCACCAGCCCCGCCTTGTCGCGTGCTAACGTTCACGCGCTGTCCGTCAAAGTACTTTGGAGCGACCTGTGAGAGTGCGCGAGATAGAAGATCGGTAGGCCCGCCGGGTGTGGCCCACGACACGATCTCGATTGCGCGGCTCGGGAAGTTTTCTTCACCACTGGTTTGCTCTCCTGTACCGCAAGCAACCAGCCAGAGCGCCAATCCGCTCAGGAGGAGGTGTCGGTTCTGGCCTAAGGTCTTCATACCATTAGGTCTCCGCCGGTGATGTCATACGCGCCGCCCGTGATGTAGCCTGCCTCTTCGGAGGCCAGAAAACAGACCAGGTTGGCCACTTCTTCGGCTCGCCCTAGGCGCCCCATGGGAAAGCTGTCGCGATAGGCTTCCAACCGTTCCGGCGTCGTGTTCTCATGCGCCATCTCGGTATCGATAAGGCCGGGGCAGACGGCATTAACGGTAATGTCATAAGGGGCCAGTTCTAGTGCGGATGCGCGCGTAAGCCCCAGGACACCGTGTTTGGATGCGGTATAGTGAGCTCCGCCCAGAGTGCTCACGGTCTTACCGGCTGTAGAAGAAAGGTTCACGATGCGGCCATACTCTTGCCGCTTCATTGGGCTGATCACGGATTGGGTACAGAAAAAAACGCCTGTGAGGTTTACAGCGAGTGTTTTGCACCACTCTTCCTCCGAGATCTGTTCTAATTGAGTGGGGAACAGGATGCCCGCGTTATTTACAAGGATATCAAGGCGACCAAAGTGGTCCAACGTCGTGGTCACCATCCGTTTGACACTTTCTAAGGAGGTGATATCTGCCGGCACGGCGAGTACGTCTTCGCCGATTTCTGCCGCCGTAGCGGTCGTAATCCTTGGATCCAAATCATTTAGGGACACAGCTGTACCCATCTGGTGAAAACGCAGCGCGATGGCTTTGCCCATTCCCCGGGCAGCTCCTGTGACCAGTGCAACGCGACCGTCTGTGTGGCCTACGGCCTCCTCCATACTCCCTCCGCGTTCTGGATGGATCAATCTTTGAATAGAATGTGAATCCTAATTAGCTCCGAAGCGACGTGACATCGGCCCGCTCAACGGGGGGGTGTATCCGCGTGAAACGGCCTCACTAATCGAATCCCATTCGTATGCGAGCTGAATCCGACGACCGATCTCGCGTAAGATGGCCCCTCCTTGGTCTGCGTTCGTCATGATCACGAGGCCATAACCTTTGATCTTATGGGCAATTAAGATGCATCTAAATCCCCAGTTGCCTCCACCATGACTGAAATACCACCCTTCACCCATCTGAGAGATTGAAAACCCGACCGCATACCCTCCAACTCCGACCGGAGACAACATTTCCTGCACAGTCGTTCGGGATAGGACGCGATTGGACTCGCCGATCGCTGATTTCTGAACTTCTATTGCAAAGTGTGCCAGATCAGTGGGGGTGGTCCATAGGCCCGCTGCCGCCTGCTCCGGATATACGTGCCACTTTGACCCTTTTGGATGACCCTCTCGATCGTGGGCTCTCGCTGCGTTGCGATCCCTGTCGGAAGAGATTGGCTGTTCGAATGAACTGTTAGTCATTTCGAGCGGCTGTAAGACTTCATCATGCATGAGATCAGCAAAGGGACGTTTACGGGCGTCACTCAGCGCCAACTGCATTACGGTCACCCCGCCACCAGAGTACTCAAAGAATGACATGGGTGTCCGTTCCATAAAAACCGGACCCACGTTCGACAGATCGTGCCCATCTAGGATCTGAACCACGGTTGGTAGTGGGTCAGATGGATCATACCCCGGGAAGCCAAATCCATCGCCAAGTCCGGACGTGTGGCTAGTCAGAGAGCGCGGCGAGACAGGTCGATCCCTCGTGAACTCGCCGGTATCGAGCGTCCATGATGTAAGGATGTTGTTGATGTCGTCGTCCAGCGTAAAAAGGCCGTCCTGAACCGCACGGAGAACCGCCATAGCAGCTACAGGTTTACTTATTGAGGCAGCTTGAAACATCGTCTCTCTGTCCACGAGTGCACCAGTTTCGACGTCTGCGATCCCGTATCCCTTAGCCCAGTGCACGTTGAAATCCTGGATTACCGCAATGCTGACACCGGGCACTCCGAAACGGTCCATCAGTTCCTTGATGGTCAGCTTTCCCAAGTTGTCTGGTCCGGTCGACTCCTGAGCAGCTTCAATGGCGGTCATGTAGTCGGCGGGCATTCGGTCTTGAGCAATCGATGGCGGAGGGAATACGGATACCATCAGACTCAGTATGGCTATCGTGCGAATGTTCATGAGTTGGATCCTCGGAGAGAGGAGGGAAGCTTTAGTTGGACTCAGCAGGCCTAAGAATACTGTGAAGTTGGCCCCAGCTTCGGACAAGGCGTGGATCGAAGATCCGGCGACTTGAAATCAATCTGATCCCGTTAGTCGCTTTCCCTTTCATTGACTCGGGGATTGTCCGACAAGTTGTCTCCTATCCACGGAGTTTTCTAGCCAGGATGACAATGACTATGGTTACCAAAATCAGAAGAAGTAGAATTCTCATCATCCCCAAATCCCATACTAAATTAATCAGGTCCGCAACTTAGGCTGTGCAGAACTTTTTCGGTAGCTACGCCAGGGGTAATGCCGTGGGCCAGGTAATACCTACTCTGCTCCCGAAGCTCCGAAGCGGACAAGTATGGTAGTGGCCCCACCCTTAGGTTTAATGGTTAGCACGTAGAGTCGATCATATTCATCGTCGGCGATCTCCGAACTTCTGCCTCCAAGGAGTCGCACGAGCTGCGGTGTTGTGTTTGAGTGACCAACAACCAAATGGTGGCCAGGTGTAGCACGAAGTAGTCCAGCAAACTTCGTCAGGTGTTGTGGGTCATAGACTCTTACCTCTAACCCTGTTCGGAGTGCGATTGGGTTTGCGGTGTCTCGAGTGCGCTCTAGGTCAGTGCTGTGTAGGTGTGTTAAATCCGCATCCCGCAGCATTTGGGCAAGCAATAGCGCTCGTTTTAGGCCGAGCTCAGAGAGCGGTGGATCCCGCGAGTCATCGACTTTTTCAGCATGCCTAACCAGATATATAACGGTGGATTCATTCGGCGCTTGAGCCTGGGCCGGAAAGGTCACGACGAGTATCCACAAGAGAACACTGGTCAACGTCACGCTGAGACTCCAATTGCTGTAAGAAACATGAGAAACAGATTTTTTCGCCATGTGCAAATTGTGCCCCGCAGATCCAATGAAGAAACTTCTCAACGCCAAAGCATAATCCCTTGGAGACTTAACAAGCCTGACACGATAAATGACAAGAGAGATACCCAAAAGGGCACCTTCCATGATCCTATCGTAAGAGGTTGACCCCGAATCACTCGGACCAGATGCATGGCAGCAACCAGCCCAAAGATACAGCTGGAGATGAGCAGGTAGGTGTTTTGTTGCATTTGTCTTTCCTGACTCAGAATGCTTTGAGATAAGTGAGCTTCACGATCCCTGTTCGCCTCGTCCACCTCGGATCTCTAGGGAGGGTAAGAGGTCCCGTGAGATATCCCGTGTCAAAAACCACGAACAAGTCGCTTCCTGGTGTGTGTATCCAATCCACCCGAATGTTCGATTGTAGCGTGTTTGAAATATCATCCCATTGAACGAGCGCGTACGCGAACAGTTTTCGACTTAGGGCCGCTTCCAGGCGGGTATTGATCAGTGTGGTCGTAAAGTCTCCATCGGGTACGGGAAACGATATGTCATTCCAGCTCACATTCGAGTCGACCGTGAGGTGCTTATTGGCAATCCATACCACTCCTCCGCCTAACTCTGTCCGTGATCCGGACCAAAAGTCGCCGAGTGCTGCCTTGAACTTCACCCCCAAACCTCGAGATCGGTTTGGAGTAAAACTCGCTGATATGCGGCGGAACATGTAGTCGCCAGGTGATAGTTCTCGACCATTGATTAGAGCCGGCTCCGTAAGACGTTCAAAACGCTCAGCGAAGACTACGTTTGCCTTGTCCCCTGACTGGAAATCGAGACTTCCAGTCAATCTCCTGAGATGAGATTGTTTTTCGCCGCCCATGCCCTGAACGTGATTGGCACCCAGGGTAACAAAAAGCTGTCTAACCCAAGGGCTCTGTTCAAATCGTGGCCGAATCCCAATCTGGCCACCCCAACGCTTTTGGTCTGGGCGAGGTACGAAACCCAACGCGGGATCAAAGGCCTCACCGATGACTGTGCGAGTGAGTTCAAAGAAATATCGATCGTTCTGAAGGATCAGTTCAGCCTGTCCCGCAAAGCTGTTCCCATCTGAACTGGCATATTCCGAATCCCACACTTGGGCGGCCCACAACCGGAAAGAGCTGCTCGTCCAGAAGCGGCTCTCAAGATCTGCTCCGGCTACTCGGTTATGTCCGTTTTTCGTTTCCTTGCTGGTTACGATGCCTCCGATTGTCATTCGAGGCAGCACGTTTCCACGCACACGCGCCACAGAACTCCAGGCTTCCGGTATCGAGTCGCCGATACCGCCCTCTGCCGTAACATCTCTGGTCCGCAGGCTCATCGCCCCGATCGACACCGGACCAGTTTGGCCGGTTAGGCGACCTCCGCCAAGTATATCGGCATCGAGGCCCACTCTTCGGGAGAAAAAGACTTCGGTCTCACGTGGAGCTCCAAACTGAAAGAGCCCTGCTCGTTCGAGGAAAAACTCACGTTTCTCAGGGAAGAAGAGGCCAAAGCGTGTCAGATTTACCTGCACATTGTCAGCTTCGACTTGTGCAAAATCTGTGTTGTACGTGAGATCAAGGGTGAAGTTCGAGGCCAAGGAAGCCTTGAGGTCGATCCCCGCAGTGACCTCTGTGTCGTTTCCGTTATCGGCCACTTCTGTAGTTCCTAATATTGCGTGTGGCTTAACCTCTATATGTCTGGCTTTCTGAAGGTTTTGAAGACCAGTCAGGCGTGCATAACGCGAGACTTGGATAATGTCTGCACGATATTCTTGACCGATATGCGGCCAATATACGTATTCATTCTTTCGACGAATGGTTCGCTGGATAGCGATCCCCATCTCTGGCGCTGCAGTGTCATTGAAACGAATCGTCGAAAATGGGATTTCGATTTCGAGGGTCCACCCTTGATCTGTAATGCTCGTATCGGTCGTATAAATCCCGTCCCAATTCCAGTCTGTGTTCGACTCATCTGAAATCAATGCGTCGTCTTGGGTACCGAGGACCCCAACCTCAAACATGTAGGCATTCCGGTCATCATCATACGTATCTAATGCTATCCGAATATTGTCATCTTTATCGATCCATCCCCCTCGTTGGAGAACGTTCCCGAGGATGAGGTCCGGCTCGGAGTCGTACATCATCATCCCGAAGTAGAGGGCTTCTGCCGTGTATGCGATACGAACTTCAGTACGCTCGGTTGCTGGCGCTCCATCGACGGGATCACGCTGTAGAAAGCCTGTAATTGGATCGATTGTGGTCCAGAATGGCTCGTCCAGTGTGCCATCGATGACGGGTGGCTTGGAGATCGGTACGGCAACTGCGTGCTTCTCTTGAGCAAACGTAGGATGAGCCCAGGCAATGGAACTGAAGAGAACAACCGCAATACAGAGTGCGTTTCTGAGTGTTGTTTTGTTGATATGATTGGTCACGAACTTGTCATTACCTATGCGATTTGGTTGACATTGTTTGGAGTTGCCTGCACACGTGCCCGGAAACCGGACATCAGGGTAGTATCTAGAGTGTTGCATGAATAGCTTCAGGCTCTTCGATGAAGAACCTTGAGGAATCCCCCTTCCGCAAAATGGTGGCACCGATGAGTGAGAGAGAAGCAATCGAATCAACAATCCAAGTTTACTTTGACAGCATGCATGAATCGAGTAAGGATATGGTCAACGCAGCGTTTCATCCTAATGCGAAAATCACAGGGATTTTCGATGGGGATTTTCTCGAGTTGAGCCGTGATGAATTTGGTGATTTGGTTGCCTCACAACAACCTTCTCCAAAAGAGAACGGAGAAACTCAGAAGGTAGAGATTCTTAGCATTGAGGTGGCGGGTATAACAGCGGGCGCTCGGGTAAGAGATGATTACCTTGGACACACATTCTTGGACACACTATCGCTAGTAAAAACTGACGAGACATGGGTCATCTATAACAAGCTGTTTCACGTAGAAGCGTAAGCCTCATCTAGGCCACCTATTTGGGGGCGACGCAGACCTGGTCACTTCAAGATTGAAGCACGGGATGTCGCTCGTGGAAGTCGGTCACCTCCTGATAAGCTTTGACCAACCCGAGCAGCTTCTGCTCTCCGTAGACAGAGCCCATGAAAGCAATACCTGTGGGCGTCACCTGCCTTGTGAAGCCATTGGGGACGGCCACAACAGGATGGCCCGTCATGCTGGTGAGCGGATTGATCGACCTCCATGGGGCTACCAAGATGTCGATGTGCTCCATCGCCCGTGCGACTTCCTCCATAAGTAACATTCGGATGCGGTTCGCCTGTAGATACTCGACGGCAGGCACGAGCTGTGATACACGAAGCTCTCCACGGTGGTTCTGTCGCCGGAGTTCCACGTCTTGGCGGGAGCGCGCGAATTCGTCAAATCCGGTGGCCCGTTCGACATACTCGATGAAATAGGTCAGGTCATTACGTGGGATCTCAACGGCCTCGAGAGTAAATCCCATTATGCGCAGTGCATCGAGCGTAGCCGCCGCATTAGCCCTGTCCTCTGCGCTCTGCTGCGACTGTTCTTCGTCAAAAGCGGACGCGAAGTAGCCGATACGAAGCGGGCGTACGTCCATCGATGCGTCCCACGTGAACGATACGTCGCGCGGCACGGCGAGATCCTTTCCATCTGGGCCGGCAACGGCGTGCAGCACGATCGCACAACCCTCGGCCGTCCGGCACATCGGCCCAACCTTGTCTAGGCTGTAGCCGGCGGCCATCACCCCGTAACGGCTCACCCGTCCGAAAGTGGGACGGAGTCCGACCACGCCGCAGCGAACCGCAGGAGAGAGGATGGATCCACCGGTATCCGTGCCGATGGCGAAGCCCACCAGCCCCGCAGCGGTAGCAGAGCCTGAACCTGCAGAAGAGCCGTTCGAGCCTTGCTTAGGGTCCCAGGGGTTGTTCGTGCGTCCACCGAACCACTGGTCCCCAAAAGCGAGTTCGCCCGTGGTAAGCTTGGCCACCAGAATGGCTCCTGCATCGTCCAGGCGCTCAACCACGGTGGCGTCGAAATCGAACGACTGATTCTCGAAAGGTGCGGCTCCCCAGGTGGTGGGGTATCCCTGCACCGAAATAATGTCCTTGGCACCCCAGGGGATGCCGTGCAACGGACCGCGGTAATACCCTTCCGATATTTCCTTATCTGCCCGTTCAGCGAGCTCTCGGGCACGGTTTTCGGTGAGAGTCACCACGCAGTTCAGGATTGGGTTGTAGCGTTCGAGTCGACTGATGTACATCTCCGTCAGTTCGCTAGGTCGTACTTGGCGGGATTCGATCAGCTGAGCGAGGTCTGTTACTGGCCAAAAAGCCACCTCTTCCAGGTCAGAAGGACGCGTCACGGGCGCCCGTTCACTCACCCGGATAAGTCCTTCAACCCGTTCAACCTTCATGCCGGAGACCAGCGGATTAAAGTGGAGTGGTGGCATGATGGAATTATCGAGAGACGTTGATCGGATCTCCTCAAAGCGCTCGAGGCTCTGGTTCACTCCGTCAACGATCATCTCCAGTTCTTCCTCGTTGAAGTCGAGACCGGCCACCTGTGCCGCCGTCCTCGTCATCTCCAGCGTGATCTCTTGGTCATCGGCTTCTTGCATACAGCCCCAGAGGACGCCAGGCAGTAGAGTCGAAGAGAGCCCGACCCCCGAAAAGTAGGTAAGAAAGCCACGTCTCGATTGAGCGCCGCTTATGGTTGAAGTCGCTGTCATGTTTGACAACCTCCGGTGAAGGTGAGATGTCAACAGGCGCTGCAGATCACCACAACTACAATTGGTAGGAGTACGATTAGTTGAACCGAGATTCCCGCCTCGCCCTAGGGTAGGAATTAATTTTTGTCTATCTCCTATACGTGCCATCTGGCAATACCGAAGGAAACACGTATTGCGGATCAGCTAAGAGGGCATATACGGCTTTGTCGGTCTGCCGAACTTTGGCTTCTGTATTAAGTTTCCATTCCTGTTGAATCTCATCTGCGCGCGTTTCCTGCGCTCCCAACACGGAAGTCATCGCCCAGTAGATGTATTCGGTGGTCATGCAACCATAATCGCAGGTCTGATCATCGTAAGTGTACCATGCTCCGGCTGGATAGGGGCTCGGGATCGATTCGAAGTGTCCCCCTCTCGCGACATCCATAGCATTGGTGAGTACGGTGCCAGATTTTTCACTGAGGATGCTTGGATAGGCGGCACTAAACCCGGAGTGAGTGATGACGTGCCAAACCTCTTCCAGCGCGGCATCGAACCGGCCTGTTTTTCCATTGGTGTGCCAGGCTGGGACTGACTCATCTGCCCCTAAATCCTGAGCGTGAATGGATTCTTGCTGACTCTCCTTCTTCCACATGTACAATGCTGAATTGTTGGATACTAGTGCACTTAGCAGCAGTGCGTTGTCCACAACACCATCTTCATTATTGTCCAAATATTGAGCCATGATATTAGCGGCGTGTAGTAGCTTCTCGTCTTCCACTTCGGCGTACGCGTAGATGGGAACTCCGAAAACGTCCACCTTTCGATTGGTGGAAGTGAAGCCTGGGTCCGAATGTGCTACGATGGTGAAGTTTGGGTCGGTTCCTGGGTCGATTGGCCCTTCCACACTTGCTTCACACGAGAGGAGCGGGAACAAGATGAGGAGCGGAAGGGCAATCGGTTGCCTTCGAGAGCTTCTGTGGTTCAACATTCTTACCGAATCCTCTCAAACCGGACGTCCCGGGTACGTCCGTTTGATAGATAGAATGCAATCACCTGCTTGTTGCGGTCCCGCTCGAATGAGAATGTCATCAAATCATCGGAAGTGAAGATATCTTTGTCGCTCGACGTCAAGTTTCCTACATCGAGACGTCGCTGATGCATCACTAACTGCCCGTCCTCAACCACCGCCGTATAAAAAGTTTCGAGCTCTTCGCTGAAGTAGCGGCCTGCAAAAGCGGTCAGATCTTTGACCGTCGGCTTCCACACTTCCACCTCTTCTTCTAATCGTGTTGCGTGCTGCCGTATCCCATTCTGATTCAGCGTTGCGCCCGAAACGTCTCCATCGCTATTTCGGTGAAAGGTGACCGAAGCCTCGACCACGTTTAGCGCGAATGTGGAGTCGGAAGTCGGAACAATTTCCAAACGAGACTGACCGGTTGCTTGGGTATAGAGCGTATTGTCTTCGCGTGTGAACGTCAGGATAAACGTCGGCACGTTATCCATTGCGTAGCGCCCGACCATCTCATCAAAATCTTCGGAATTGTAGGATGCCGGGTCGAAATCTCCGACTTCTGCGGTAGCCTCTTCCGGTTCAGGATCTATCGCGTCATCGAAGAATGCTGCAGCGAGCTTGAACGCGACGCTGCTGTCAAATTCGGCATGGTTGCTCTGAACTGTGATGCCGGCGTTAATCTCTGGGTAGTACGCGATCATGGAACGGTGGGCTACATCGGCACCTCCATGGCTTACACGTTTCAGTCCGCCTTGTGTGTCGACGCTTAGTCCATATCCGTAGCCGGTTTCGTTGCCGTCCGTGAGCACGTACGAGGTCATCATCTCTTCAACGATCTCGGCAGTTCCGATCCTTGGCGAGGCGTAATTCTCCGCCCAGGTTTGTAGATCTTCGACTGTGGTGTAGATGCTTCCTGCGCCAACGGCGCCGCCAAAGTCGCTAATTTCTACAAAGCCGTCGCCGGAAGGCGTATATCCAACAGACCGCTGCTTTACAATGTGTTCCGGGGTTGGGCGCACCATCGTCCGCGTCATGCCGAGCGGACCAAAGACGTTATCTGCCATGAACTCGTGGAAGGCTTGTCCGGACGTACGTTCAACGATCACGGCGGCCAGACCGAACGCTGTATTGTTGTAGTTCCACTCGGTTCCCGGCGCATTTTGCAAGGCGGGCTGACGCTTTACAATTTCGATTAGCTCATCGCGTCCAATGTAGTCACCGTGGTCAAGTCGGCGGCCACTCATTCTGAGGAGATTGAGAAATTCTCGGAGCCCAGAAGTGTGCGTGATGAGGTGTCGAACCGTGATGGTCTCTTCGAACTCAGGGAGTTCGGGGAGATGGACGCGGATGTCGTCGTCTAGGGATAATTGGCCCCGTTCGGCCTGCAACATGATGGCAAAGGCCGTGAACTGTTTGGACGTAGATCCGATGTTTGTACGTGTATTAACCTCAAACGGGATATCGTAGGTGAGATTGGCCACCCCGTAGGCATTCGAAAAAATGGTTCGACCGTTACGCCACACTGCCACCGCTGCTCCAGGCGCGTCGTCTCGATCGTATCGAGCCATTAACTGATCGACGAGCTTACTTGGATCGGTTTCGGTAGCTTCAAGTCGGGCGAGTGATATTTCGAAATCCCCCGCCTTACCCTCACCCGCGATGACGTCGATTCGATACTGGCCCGCTTGCTTGGTAGTGAGCATGAAGACCGCTGGAGCATGGTCGATACCGCTACTTCTTCTTGCTACGTATTGTCCCTCCGGATTGACGACTTGGACCACGACATCGACCGACAGATCGCGGACATCGCCCAGTACGAAGTAGTCGGGCCCGGCATCAATTGTGTAAGAAATCGTGTCGCCCTCCGCTAACGATCCCCGGACCACGCTTCCGGCACGAAGGTTCTCCTGGCCGGTGGCATCACCCGCGATAAGTAGGGTGGATAAGAAAAGCATGATGCGTGACATGGTATGGTCCTTGGGTATGAGGTCATGTTCGGTATGTACATGCTTCATGACGAACAGGGGCGCAACTCAGCTATGGTGTGATCGAACGCCTGACTTTATTGATTTTATCTGCTTGGTACGGTGATCTGGAGACTTGGTAGAGGTTCATCTCTAGCTGTCCGTGAGCCGCCATAGGTACCAAGCGGCGACACTGCGGAGGGGACGCCAGTGTTCGGCTCTCTTGAGAAGTTTTTCTGGGGTGGGACGTTCACCTAAGCCATCCAAGATGCGAAGTCCTTCTTGGACGCCAAGATCTCCAGCCGGCATCACGTCTAGCCTTCCAAGCTTGAAGATGAGAAAGATATGGGCCGTCCACTCGCCAATCCCCCAAACGGTGGTGAGACGACGTATAACTTCGGTGTCGTCTTGGTGTGCGATTCCCCTCAGATTCAGCTCTCCGCAGCCGATCTTGGTCGCCAGATCGCGGGTGGCCTTGACTTTATTACGGGACAATCCTGCTTGACGAAGCGCATCTTCGGAAAGCAAGAGCATCTGACTGGGTGTCGGGAAGCGCCCTCCCGGCCCAAGTCTCCGAACTCGCCCGTAAATAGTAGCTGCGGCATTGGTGGCTAGCTGTTGATAGATGATAGATCGCGCCAGTACGTGAAAGTACGGGTTTCGGAAGTTTCCGACGGGCATATCAGGGAAAGGAGGCAGTCTATTGATCGCCTCCCCCAAGACGGGATCTCGTTTCTTGAGAGCTACGATCTGTTTAGTGCTCGGTTGCATTCGACTGGCTCCCCAATGCTATTGCAGCGACAGGACGGGCGAGTCGTCCCCTAATGACAAAAGAAGCCTTGGCCAGATAACCAGCCAAGGCCCTCTTGAACTCTTCACATCGTATTGAACTGCTGTCTTCAAACTGAAGACACGAACTAACTTCAGGATGATGTGGACAGTTTTCCGTAGACCTTTCCAATCACGAACCATGTCACCATAAGGATGACCGCACTGGTCAATGCCGGTGCCATCTCACGACGCCCAATGAGCACATATCGGAAGTCGACCAATAGAATCTGCGATATAGCGATCACCAGCGCCGTGTGCATGGTACGACCTGATCGTTGGACCGCCCAATCGAAAAACAAGACCATGACCAGCCAGAAAACAAGCGTCCCCGCCAACCCTGCCAGCACAGGCTCAAACACGGGTGCAGGGATTTGAGGATTGAAGACGTATCGCACCGCTGGCTCGACGATGACGACTGCGGCGATCCACGCGCCTAGAATTGGCTTCATTCTACTCCCCATACTGAAATCTCCTTTGAGTTAGCAGGCCATGCTTTGCTTATCACACATGAGTGCGATGAACCAACGCCCCTATTCTGTCTACCTTTTCGTCGACCCCGCAACTGGAGACAAGAAAAAAGGGGCCAGGGTACTGGATTCGATCTATCGGGTGTGTATATTCGGACCTCAGTCCACACCCATTTAAACAGAAGCGTTCATTAGGAGGAAATATGTCTGATATAAAAGGAATAGCTAGCAGTTTTTTCGAAGCTTGCGAAACCGGTAAAGGTTGGGATGGTTGCAAGAATTATTGTCTAGAAAATGCATCGTTTTCTTCCCATGCAGAGCCCTTGCTGGAGGTAACTACTATCCAAGGCTATGCCGATTGGATGCAAGGAGTTTGCGGTCTTATGCCTGAT
>CAYZOT010000015.1:0-55214 GCA_964480515.1 uncultured Gemmatimonadota bacterium | reverse complement strand
TCGGGGCGCCCGGATTTGAACCGGGGACCTCTGCGTCCCGAACGCAGCGCTCTACCGGACTGAGCCACGCCCCGAGGGGTTTTTTATCTTGCGCCCAAGGCGCGTTGCCACCGATAAGAAAAGCAAAAGCGGGTGACCGGATTCGAACCGGCGACCTCAACCTTGGCAAGGTTGCGCTCTACCAGCTGAGCTACACCCGCAATTTCTCAGGACAATTTGTGCTACCAGCGACACTAGAGCCACCGGGCGGACTTGAACCGCCGACCCCCGCATTACGAATGCGGTGCTCTACCACTGAGCTACGGTGGCAGGTCATACCCTATAAACAAGATATTGCAGGGTACCACCGAGTGGAGCCGAGGGGAGTTGAACCCCTGACCTCCACGTTGCGAACGTGGCGCTCTCCCAACTGAGCTACGGCCCCAAGGATTCTCTTAGTACGGGGCTGACGGGATTCGAACCCGCGACCTCCGGTGTGACAGACCGGCACTCTAACCAGGCTGAGCTACAGCCCCCCGTAATGCGATGCGGCAAAACCCCAACGTCGATCATCCCGGCGCTCAAATCTTGCCGCCGAATGGGGCCTACTGGACTCGAACCAGTGACCTCTACGATGTCAACGTAGCGCTCTAGCCAGCTGAGCTAAGGCCCCGCAAAGACAAAGACGAGCGGGTCCCCGTGAGGAAGCCCGCTCGCCCATATATGGTAAATGAAGCGTGGAGATGGGTCAACCCGATAATTGGTTGTGTCGACGGAATTCTGGGGTGTTTATATTTGCCGTCCCGATGCCAACTTGTACCTGTATCGAAGTCGTTCAGTCGCCATAGCAGAATGCTATTGTGAGTCGGGTTCTGTCAGCACCGCTCGAACTGTGATTAGACCATTTGCTGGAATGATTCTTCTTCTTGCATCCCCTCAATACGGATATACCTTATCCGCGGCCCATGGCTCCGGGGATCGTCCCGTTAGCTTCGGTTTCAAGTGCGACTTTTCCCCCTCAGAGAGGCGGATGAAGATAAATTCTCGCATGGCGGCGCTTGTCGCTGGCCTGGTTTCAATCTCCATGTTAGCGGTACTTCGCCAGCCCTTTTCAGGCGATGTCGGGGTCGCTGCGGCGAGTCTGGATCCCTCTTCGTTCCTACATGATTATGCGGTTGAGGCTGTCCACCCCTACGGTGAGGGGGGCGCTACTATCAAGAGCCCAGTACAAGCTTCCGGGGCACAAGGCCAGGATACCGTTCCGGCCCAGTGGCAGGCGATCGAAGATCACAACAATGCGTCGCGTGGCCCGGTCCAACCAATCCCTTTCAATCACCGCTTTCATGTCTCCGATCTTCAGATCGATTGCATGTACTGCCACACGGGTACAGAGCGATCTGTCTCCGGTGTTGTGCCACCACTTGAGGTCTGTATGGGCTGTCACCGGCTTGCGGGCACAGGACTGCCACCGGTAGAGGAACTGCGGGAGTACAATGCGCGCAGCGAACCCATCCCATGGAAATGGGTGAACAAACTTCCCGAGTTCGTCCAGTTCAGTCACCAGGCACATCTTCGTAATGGATTGGACTGCGCCGAGTGCCACGGGCCAGTCGAAGATATGGATCGAGTATACCAGTGGGCTTCATTTGAAATGGGCTGGTGTCTCGAGTGTCATAGGCGGTCTCCGGTCGATACTGATGTTGCGACGGACCATATCTTGGCTCAGACGGTTTCCATGTCCGAGCCTGAATCAGATCGGCAGCCCGGAAGCTTTTATCCGAGAGCCATTAACACTAACTACGGCGCTACTCGTGCCCCTACGGACTGTGCGGCATGCCACTATTAACAGACAGTAGCTGCGCTTGTGGTTCGGCGTGTGGAAACGATGAGATGAGGGATAGCCCGCGCCAGCTTCCGATTGCTGAGCAGCACGTCACTAAAACGGGCTCTGATACACCAATGAACGGTCGTTCACGACGCGACTTTCTCAAGGTTATGGGAGTTTCTGGGGTTGGTGCAGCAACGTTTACAGCTTGTGGCCCTCCCGATTTTGCCGACAAACTCATTCCGCATCTGGTGCAAGAGGAGGGGATTACGCCCGGTGTCTCTGAGACATACGCGACCGTCATCCATGATGCTGGCCCAGAACCGGTGCCTGTCCACGCCCAGGTCCGAGACGGGCGGGTCTTGGGCCTCGGACCCAACCCTAGAATCAGCGATGCTGGCTCCGGCTTGTCGGCACTCTCCCATTCCACTCTCCAGGACCTCTACGATCCGGACCGAGCCCAGACACCATTACAACGCACTGAAATGCCGGATTCGACAGGCTCTATTTTTCAAGCGCAAACGTGGGAAGCTGCAACCGATGCTCTGACGACGGCAGTCGACGCGGGGAGTACGGTGCTTCTCACGGGCCGTGTTACCGGAACAAGCGAAGCGTTCATGGCCGAATGGGCACGCGTTATGGGAGTTGAACACATCGCCTACGAGCCATTCAGCCTCGACGCGCTCGCACTGGGAACTTCTGATGTTAGTGGGGGTTCGGGGCTGCCGCGGTTCGATTTGAGCTCGGCTGATCACATAGTCTGCTTTGGGGCGGACTTTTTGGGTACGTGGCTGGCACCAATGAGTCAGTCTCGTGGCTTCTCTGAAGCCCGTGATATAGAAGCGGGGCATCACGCGAAGTTTTCGTTTATCGGGCCGCGGATGTCGCTCACGGGGGCCAACGCTGATGAGTGGTTCGAAGCGCGCGCTGGGACTGAGGGCGCTATGGCGCTTGCTGTCGCCGGAGTTGTTGCTGCCGAACGTGGTACTCAGTTGCCACAGGGTGCGCCACAGATTAACCCGGAGTCGGTAGCGGATGTTGTGGGGGTTCCCGCCGGTCGGATTCGTGCACTGGGAGAAGAGCTTGCGTCGGCTTCGGCAGCAGTGGCTATACCACCGGGCATAGAGTCTCAGGATGGGAATGCACGCCAGGCCCAAGCAGCAGTCGCCATTTTAAACGAGGTGTTGGGCGCTGTTGGGCAACGTGTTTATCCGTCTGAGGGAGCTCCTGGGGGAACAACTGCAACCTTTGCCGACATGGTGAAGCTGATTGAGCGCATTGAGGCCGGTTCGGTGGCGACGCTCATAGTGGCGGGTACCGATCCAGTGTATTCTCTGCCGGCTTCCGCTGGTTTTCTGGCTGCAATGAATAAGATCGACAACACCTTCGCACTGTCTTCTCATCTGGACGATACTGCGTCGGCCGCAAGTTGGGTGCTGCCCTGTAATCATGCCTTCGAATCGTGGGGCGATGCGGAACTGGGTGGTGAAACGTGGGCACTTGGTCAACCGCTCATGAATCCGCTCTGGGACACGAGACAGCGCGAAGATGTACTGCTTGAGGTTGCGGCCGCTGCCGATCAGGCTTCGGCATTCGACGCACCAGACTTCGCGACGCTTCTTAGGGATTCTTGGGTGATGCGACTCGGAGGAGAAGAGGCGTGGTTTGAAGCACTCCGAGTAGGTGGTGCCTCAGTGCCCGGTGCCTCCACCGCTTCGTCTAATGGTGTTATGAGCACCGACCGTTCTGAACTGACAGCGTTGAGTTTGGTCGATTCCCAGCCTGCTTCGGAGATCCAGCTGGTTGTTTACCCGACGGCGCAATTCTATGACGGGCGTGGAGCAAATCGATCCTGGATGCAGGAACTCCCCGATGCGATCACCAAGGCTGTATGGAACTCTTGGGTTGAGATGCACCCTGACATGGCTGCGTCATTGAATGTGAAGACCGGCGACATCGTGCAAGTGGAATCGGGGCAAGGCACGATTGAGGCACCTGCGTATCTATACCGTGGCATTCGACCGGACACAGTCGCGATTCCACTCGGCCAGGGGCACGCGGCCTATGGTCGTAACGCAGAGGGGCGTGGAGTGAACCCACTCGACCTTCTTTCCATAACGACAGACAAGAACTCGGGTGTCTTCGCTTATGCTGGGACAAGCGTAACCGTAACGTCTACCGGAAGGCGTGGACGGCTCGTCGTCACACAGGGATCCACTGACGATTTAGGTCGCGAGATCGTGCACGCGATGAACGTCGAAGATGCGCTCCATGAGATAGAAGAACACGAGGTCGACCTCGTCGAGATGGTTGAGGCAGCTTGGGACTCAGACCCGAATAGCCCTTATCGCTGGGGGATGGTAATCGATCTCAATGCGTGCACCGGCTGTGGTGCGTGCGTCACCTCCTGCTACGCTGAGAACAATATCCCCGTGGTCGGCGAAGATCTGGCTGCTCAGCGACGCGAAATGTCGTGGATGCGGGTCCACCGTTACGAAGAAGCAACAGAAGATGGTGGGTTCCAGACCGTCCAACAGCCAATGCTGTGTCAGCAATGCGGAGATGCGCCGTGCGAGCCGGTGTGCCCCGTCTACGCTACCTATCACAATGCGGAGGGGTTGAACGTCCAGGTATACAACCGCTGCGTCGGTACTCGATACTGTGCCAACAACTGCCCCTACAAGGTTCGACGGTTCAACTGGTTCACGTATGATTTTGCCTACCCGCTCAACCTCCAACTGAACCCCGATATCACGGTCCGCGAGACCGGGGTCATGGAGAAGTGCACCTTCTGCGTGCACCGAATCAATAAAGCGAAAATCGATGCGAAAGACGAAGGCCGTCTCGTCCAGGATGGGGACGTCACTTCGGCCTGTGCGCAGAGTTGCCCCACGAATGCCATCACATTCGGAAATCTCAAGGATCCGAGCAGCGCAGTCTCACGTAAAGCCAAGAGCGCACGCGGATATCACGTTTTGGGTGAACTCGGAGTTCGGCCTGCAGTCACATACTTGGAAGATGTGACGCATGCCCATCTGCCGACGTCTGGTCATGCTGCCGAAACAGATGATAGTACCGATACGGAAGCCCACTGATGGCCACGGCTGAGGCGGGCGTACGAGCAGCAAGTCTCACGCTCGCGGATGCCAATAGGGATATTACTCGACCGATCAGTAGGCCTGAACGACGCTTTTTTCTGATCCTAGGTGTCGCTATGGCGGGGATAGGGCTCGGCGCAGGTGCTTGGTTCTATCAGATCGGCAAAGGAATTGGTGTTGCCGGGATCACTCACCCAGTTTTTTGGGGTGTCTACATTACGACCTTTGTTTTCTGGGTCGGCATTGCGCATTCGGGAACGCTTATCTCTGCAATCCTCTATCTCTTCCGCTCAGGATGGAGGACTACGATCAATCGGACCGCCGAGGCGATGACGATCTTTGCGGTTATGACTGCAGGACTCTTCCCTCTCATCCACCTTGGACGTGTTTGGTACTTCTATTATCTAATGCCATACCCGTCGCAGCGGCAGATCTGGCCAGATTTCAGATCGCCACTCGTGATGGATGTGTTCGCGGTGGGTACGTACTTTACGATCTCCTTGTTGTTCTGGTACACAGGCCTTATTCCCGACTTCGCAGTCCTACGGGATAGAGCTAAGGGGTTGGCATACAAGATCTATGGTGCGCTCTCACTGGGCTGGCAGGGGACCGTATCTGAGTGGCGACATTATCGACGCATTTACCTTTATATGGCAGGCATAGCGACGCCACTGGTGCTCTCCGTACACAGTGTCGTGTCTTGGGACTTCGCGCTCGCCATCGTTCCGGGTTGGCACTCTACAATCTTTGCGCCTTACTTCGTCGCGGGAGCTATTTTCAGCGGTGTGGCCATGGTGATCACACTTATGATCCCACTCCGGTGGGCCTTTGGACTCGAGGCGTACATCACGAAGAATCACTTCGAAAACATGGCGAAACTGATTCTTCTCACCTCGAGCATTGTCGGATTTGCCTACGCGACGGAATTTTTCCTTGCCTACTACTCCGCAGATCCAATCGAAATAGAGAGTTTTCGTTGGCGGGCGTTTGGGGCCTATGCGCTTCCGTTCTGGACGATGGTTTTCTGTAATGTTGTCGTACCACAGGCGCTGTGGTTTAGGAAGATTCGCAGGAGCCTCCCGGCACTGTTTGCTATGACAATATTCATTAACATCGGTATGTGGTACGAACGCTTCGTGATTATCGTGACGTCGTTGGCGCATGAATACGATCCGGCGAGTTGGGGGCTCTACACGCCGAGTTGGGTGGAAATCGCAATTCTTATTGGCAGCTTCTGTTGGTTCTTCTTCTGGTTCCTTCTGTTCTCGAGATCTCTGCCAGTGATTTCAATCGCTGAAGTCAAGGAACACTTGGCTCATGAACAGGGAGGTCACCATGAGTAGTGGCGTCCTCGCACAATATGACACGCTGCATGGAACCGTCGCCGCAATTGAGCGGTTAAGAACAGCTGGTCACACTGATATTGAAGTCTTTTCACCGATTCCTGCCCCTGAGATTGAAGAGGTGATGGATATTCACTCCTCGCCAGTCCGGATCTGGGCACTTGTTGGGGGCATTACAGGTTGCACGACCGGGCTATTACTGGCGGCCGGGACTTCGCTTGGTTATCCCCTTGTGACACAAGGGAAGCCGATTGTTTCCTTCCCGCCATTCGTGATCTTCATGTTTGAACTGACGGTGTTGCTGACTGGGATCTTCGGTCTTGTAGCTCTGCTAGTGCATACTAGGCGTCCTGTGATCAATCTTGACCCCAACTACCGTGCGTCGTTCTCCGTTGATCGGTGGGGTATTTTTGTGGCGGCAGATGGTGACGGTCGGTTGCAGGCAGAACAGCTTGTGCGCGAAACGGGAGCGCTGGACATCGAGGTTAAAGCGTGAACGTGCGTGCGTGCGCCTTGGCCCTATTGATCACGACCGCGCTTAGCGGATGCGACGATCAGATTAAACGCGTCCCGATATTCAAGACTATGTCGTGGCAGTCCTCAGTGGAGGCATTCGAGGAAGCTCCGCGTACACGTGTTTCCGGGACCATGCCCATTGATGGTGAGCGCACCTACGATTTGCTTATGGCCGACAGCGTTCTAATGAGTCCGATTAGCGGAACTGAGTCCGAACTTGCTCTCGGTGCAGAGTTATTCCAACAGTTCTGCACACCGTGTCATGGATCTTCGGGTGCGGGAGATGGCTCCGTTGTGGGACCAAACCGTATCCCGGACATCCCATTGCTTAACCTCCGATCTGTGCTGACGCGAAGTTACTCGGACGGATACTTGTGGGGCATGATCACGAACGGTCGTGGCTTAATGCCCTCCTATAGGCGTATTCCGGCGCATGAACGCTGGTATATTGTAGCCTACCTTCGCCAGCTCCAGGATGACGCAGTGGTAGCGGGCGAGATCCCTCCATTGGATGCTCTGGCTATCGACAGAGGCGCCCCGTGACGACTGATCGTCACTCCGTCACCCGCGATCAAGCGCTCAGCACGATCGGGGGTCGTATTCCGAGGCGCTGGCTGCTTGTGTGGGTCATTGCAATTGCAGTCGGGGCTATTGGTTTCACCACTACCGTTGGAAACGATGCCCAGCGCGCTTGGATGAGCGTTTGGTCGAATTTCTTATTCTGGACGGCCATTTCGATGGCAGGGATCACGTTTGGGGCCGTCCTTCAAGTTGCGAAAGGACATTGGGGGAAGGGCTTTAGCCGACTGGCCGAGGCCGCTGGCGCGTTTCTTCCCGTTTCATTTGCACTTTTCTTGACGCTTCGCTTAGGAGCTGAGCACATATTTCCTTGGCTGGGGCCTGTTGAGACCGAGCATATAAACCTTGACTGGCTCACGCTGGATGGAGTTTTCTTCCGTAATGGAGTGTTATTGGCGATCCTCTATGGGTTCGGCTTTGTTTGGCTGTGGCACTCGATTCGAGTCGACGCTCCATTGATAGCTGCTGAGCATTCTGGGTGGCGAAAGACTGTAATGTTGTTGTTCGCGCGAAAATGGCGCGGCGATGAAGAGGAAGTGGTACGTTGCCGGAACCGGATCGGTCGTATGTCACCCGCGCTAATCATCCTCTGGGCCATAATCTTTTCGCTATTGGCATTCGACTTTGCCATGTCACTAACCCCGGGCTTCGTTAGCATGATCTGGGGTCCCTACTACTTCATTGGTGGATGGCTTTGTTTGCTTTCTCTCGTTGCGTTCATGGCGCATCACTACAACGGTCGGTTCAACGGGCTTAGATTATGGGGGAAATGGGACTTTCACGACCTGGGTAAGATGATGTTTGCCTTCGTTGTGTTCTGGACTTACACCTGGTTTGCTCAATTTCTTGTAATCTGGTACGGGAATATCCCACGTGAGGTGAACTTCTTCGAACTACGAACGAGCGGTCAATTTAGTCCGCTCTTCTGGCTACAGATGGTGCTCATCTTTGTGCTACCGTTCGTGTTTCTTCTGGGGAGAGGCCCCAAGATGAGCTCAAAGTGGCTCGCTTTTGTAGCGATTGTGATCCTGCTCGGATTTTGGCTTGAACGCTACAATATGGTTGCACCGTCGCTCTGGCATCACGAAGGGCTCCCACTTGGAATGCCTGAGGTCTTTATCTCATTAGGATTTGTTGGTCTCTTCGCCTTATCTTACTCGTTGTACGTGACTACTTTACCGAAGGTGCCGATAAACGAGCGCATAGCGGTTGGTAGTCCAGGGCGTGGTCCATAGTTCGTGTCCACGTCCGATCGATTGCAGCTGGATAAGCAGCTGTAAGATACGGATGGGGTGCCTAATCTTGCTCCCGTCCCCACTTTAGTATAATGACGGATGGTCGCCGCCTCGTTTCTGAAGGGTAGGAGCGTCCGCGACTTTTTTCTGGAACGAGGTTGGATGGGATGGTAACAATCGAAAGTCATGAGCAGATGCTGGAGCGTGCGACGGCTACCCTTGAAAAGTACCGTGAGGGGGCCGATGAGTTGAAAGTAGAGCTTCGGCAGGCCCGGGCTGGCCGTAAGGTTCAAATCATGGCCATGATCGATCGGCTAGAACAGAAGTACGACGGCAATAAGATAAAATTGGAAGCGCTGACTGATTTTGATGAAGAGGCGCCAAGCCAAGAACTTGGAGACCTCCACCAAAAAATCGTGTCAGAACTCTCCGACATGCGCCGTACGATTGAACGCCGGATTCGTTAAGGAATCTCTCTTTAGCCCTAAGCTGGGAAGAGGAGTTCTTGAGGTGCATCGTGCCCTACCCTAGGCGGAGCGCGGTACCAACAAGTTCCTTTTGTCGGCTTGCATACCGTCTAGCGAATCCTTCCGCTGGGCTTGCTCTTGCAATTCTCCCAATGTAGAGGGGTTCACGCCCACTAGTCTCTCGCAGTTGTGATCGAATAGAGTTCCAAGCGCCCATGTTTTTGGGCTCTTCCTGCACCCAACAGACTTCTGCTGAATTCGGATAAGCCGCTAGTGCTTCACGAAGCTTTTCCTTGGGAAAAGGGTAGAGAAGGTCAAGCCGGATGATCGAGATGCTTCGGGTCGCGGGGGCTGCTGCAAGAAGATCGTAGTAGACTTTTCCACTACATAGGATCACCCGATCCACCTTGGATCCTACTGCGACGGCTTCAGGGTCTTGAATGACCGACTGGAACGAACCGGTAGTCAGTTCCCTTATATTTGAATAAGTCTGCGTCTTTCGTAGTAGACTCTTGGGGGTCAGAATTATCAGCGGCCGGCGAGTCTCACGCAGTGCTTGCCAGCGGAGAAGGTGGAAATACTGGGCTGGAGTCGTGCAGTTGGCGATTCGAATGTTGGATTCAGCGGCAAGTTGAAGAAAGCGTTCGAGTCGGGCACTTGAGTGTTCGGGCCCTTGGCCTTCGTAACCGTGAGGGAGTAAAAGAACGAGACGTGATTCTTGACCCCATTTTGATCTTCCTGCCACGATGAATTGATCGATAATGGGCTGTGCTACGTTCACAAAGTCGCCAAATTGTGCTTCCCAGATGACTAATGCGTCAGCGGCTACGGTTGAGAATCCGTACTCGAACCCGAGTGTAGCAATCTCAGACAATGGACTGTTTGCGATCTCGAAAGTCGCCTGGTTCGAATCCAAGTGTGCAATGGGTGTATATGTTTCTCCGGTGGTTGGTTCATGAAGTACAAGATGCCGGTGGCTGAAGGTACCACGTTCCGTGTCTTCTCCCGTGAACCGGATTGAAATCCCATCTGCGAGTAAACTCGCGAAGGCGAGAGCCTCGCCATGAGCCCAGTCGATCCCATCATTGAAAATGTCGCGCTGTTGTTGACGTTGACGGGCCAGCTTGTGAAAGAGTGAAAACGGTTCGGGGCAACTATTTATTCCGTTATTGAACTTGCGCAGTTGGGCTTCAGGGACCGCGGTCGCCAGTGACGCATTCTTCGGCTCGGTAAGCCATTTTAGGTTAGCAGACCGCCCTGATTTGTTCTCACGTGCTTTTTCAGCTCCGATCGACTCCCTGGCTTCGGAAAGCTGTGCATACACCTCATCGGCCATGGCGTCGGCGGTTGATTGGGTAAGAATCCCATCGGCGACAAGGGCAGTAGCGTACTGCTTTCGCACACTGGGGTGTTCGGAAATTTGGTTGTACATCAATGGTTGTGTGTACCCGGGTTCATCTGCTTCGTTGTGACCATGACGGCGATAACCAACTAGGTCAATCACGAGATCTTGGCCGAACTCAGATCGGTAGTCGACGGCGAGTTGTGCCGCGGAAAGGCACGCTACCGGATCGTCTGCGTTCACGTGCACGATAGGAATGCGGAAACCAAGTGCTAAATCGCTTGCATAGCGAGTGGAGCGGCTATCCTTGGGTGCGGTTGTGAACCCGAGTTGGTTATTGGCAACAATGTGAAGGGTTCCCCCCGTTTCGTATGCTTTGAGCCGGCAGAGGTTCAGCGTCTCCGCAACGATTCCTTGTCCTGCGAACGACGCGTCACCGTGAATTAGAATGGGGAGAACTACCGAAGGGTCCTGTGACTTGCTAAGAAAACGCTCCGCTCGGGCCATCCCGAGCACGACCGGATTTACGTGTTCTAAATGGCTCGGATTCGGGGCAAGTCGCACATCAAGTTCAACATCCTCGTCTGCCACGTGGGCCTGTCCGCCGACATGGTACTTGACATCACCGGATCCAAGTTCTGGCAGGATCGGTTGGATTCCTCGTGACATCTGTTCCTCGAACTCGGCCACGATGGACTCATAAGAAAGACCAATCACATGCGCGAGCACATTGAGGCGTCCACGGTGTGCCATGCCGATAAAGACGCTCCGGGTGCCACGCCGTCCAGCCCCTACAAGTATTTCCCGAAGCATGGGGAGGAGCATGTCCAGACCTTCGATCGAGAACCGTTTTTTCCCTATGTAGGATCGGTGCAGAAAACGCTCGAGACCTTCAACTCGGGTAAGTCTTTCTAAAACGCGATACGCGCGCTCCGGGTGAAGGGGTTGGGTGTGACGGCCAGACTCGATGTAACCAGCTAACCATTCGCGTTGGTCAGGGTCCTCCATCTGATCGATCTCGTATCCAATCGGACCGCAGTAGATGCTCTCGAGCCGATCGAGAACCTCGACCACGGTATTGCCCAAGTGTTCCAGTTGAACCGCAGATGATGGAACTCGAGCCAAGTCCTCCCGTTGCACACCATAGAAGTCAGGAGTGAGCATTGGGTGGTGTGGCGGTATGGATCCCAAGGGGTCGATCGATGCTGCCAAGTGCCCATAGGCGCGGTATGCTTCGACCAAAGCCCCTGAGATCGCAGCGAGTTGTAGATCCTCGACAGCAACAACCTTGGTGATCGAGGGGATAATTCCGCTCACCGTCGGTAGAGCGGGTACAGGCGAAGGACTCCAGGGTGCAAGCGATGGTGGAATCAATCCATTGTCGCGTACCCGGCGTTCGTAGAGATCTTCGGCGTATCCTGCATTGTACCCGTCGGCGGCCCGTTCGTAATCGATGGGGCTACCTGGCCTACTATCGTCCATTAGTTTGGGTGGGTCCCTGTCCCCTTCTGTCTGCCTGAGCGTTTTTCCCTGTTCTGGGAAGATGAGTTGGTGGTTTCGTGACCGTGCTCTACATAGTCTCCGTCGGAACTCCCAGAGAGACTCCTATAAAGGGTATCTAACCAGCGATCAGTGCTAACGAAGCCAGTGCCCCACTCGCTCCATTCCTCTGCTACGCCCTCATCCTGGATCTGTTCGATCGAGAGTCCGCGTTCCATTTTCTGTTCCACCATAGCGACCGTTTCGAGTAGCATCCTGTGATACAACTCTAGGTCTTCTACGGTTGAAAGCGGACCATGGCCCGGAATGATTGAAATGTCTTCAGAGATGTGTTGTAGAATGTCGCTGACTCCGCGCTCGACACCTTCAATACTACCTCCACTTGCGATATCAACAAACGGGAACAGGCCAGAGAAGAAGGCGTCGCCCATGTGGAGCACATTGGAGCCCGTGAAGTGGATGGCTGCGTCTCCATCGGTATGACCATTAGGAATATGGAAAGCGCGTATCTCTTCTCCGTTGAAGTGGATTGAGAGAGCTTCGTCAAATGTTATGACGGGTAGAGCTTGGGCAGTGGCGTCCCCTGGCGCAGCTAGTCGCTCCCGGACGTTGGTGTGTGCTATGATCGTCGCTTCTTCTCCAAACTCGATATTGCCGCCCGTATGGTCGCCGTGGAAGTGTGTGTTGAGAAGAAACTTAATGTCAGAAGATGTTCCAGCCTTTTGGAGTGCTGCCCGAATCTTGTCGGCGAGTGGTGCAAATTGATCGTCGATCATCAGCACCCCATCGGGTCCCGATGAGACACCGATATTTCCGCCGCGGCCGCTGATCAAAGCCCAGACATTCCCGGAAACTTGCGTGACCTCAAACTCGACGTCTGAGAAGTCCTCCTGCGCGGCTACCGGGAGTGTGATCATGCTGAATGCGAGCGTCAGCGAAAATACGAAGAGAGCCTTCATGGCGTACTCCTTATAATGGGGTCGACTATGCATCGGTATTCTCCGCCTTAGCGGGAAGCCCCTGCGACCCTGTGCCGTAGTGTCCCACCGAACGGGTCCACTCCAACCGGATACCGAGCCTCTTCCTCCATTGATTCCAAGTCAATTACTACGATGTCCGCTTCCCGAGAGTTCATTACGTAAAGTTTCTTACTGTCGGGTGAGAATAAGGGGAACCCTGGACCCGCGCCCAGCGACACCCTGGCTACGACCGTTCGACGTTGCACATCAATGATTGCTACGTCCTGGGTCTCCCCACGCGTCGATGCCGCGTACCTGCCGTCGGGAGAAACTGAAATTCGACCCGGTCCGCTCCCACCCGTATCAATCACCTGGACGACTTCGTCTTTTTCCATGTCGATTACAGTTACAGATCCGTCGTAATCCGAATGTATCCAAGCCTCGCCGCCTGGAGTGAAATCAACACCAACTGGACCTCCTTCGACGTCAATGACCTTAAGGATGTCGTCAGTGGTGGTGTCCAAAACAACCACACGGTCATCGTCTCGGTGAGGGTAATAAAGTTTGTCGGTTCGGTGATCGACGGCAAAGAAATGTCCTCCCTCGAGAAGAAGCTCTATCTTGCCGGTGACGCGACCTCGGGTCACATCGTACACCACCAAACCTGGCACCTCGGCCCACTCAACACCGATGTAGAGCTTGGTGCCGTCACTGTTAAGAGCAACGCCATGCGGAAGCGCGGATGTGTTGGTGATGGTCTGATCACCGTAGGGTCGAGCGTCAGGTGATCGGTGAAAATATTGGCTTTCGATCCTCCCTTTTTCCTTGAACGTTTGAGGATCGAGGATGACAACAGAGGGGTGATTCAATGGGATCGCCACGAACAGGTTGCGACCATCAGGTGATACGACACCTTCATGCGGCTGATCGGCAGCCGTGAATTTATTGAGGATGTCACCCGTTGTTGGGTCAACTTCATAAGCAGTGAAGTCAGAATGACTTAGTGCGATAATGGTGTGATCTTGAGCAGAGACCCCGGCGCCAAAAAACAGTGCGCACAGGGTGGTGGCGAGCGTCCGTCTCATACCGACCTCCCGTAAGATTTCTAAAACTACATAGTCTCAGAGATGCAGGTGCGCAACGCTCAGCGGTGTAGTTCGCTCAGACTGATGTAAAGAGGGTCGGCCTTAGCACTCGCTTGACCCGGGTGCATGCCAACGGGCACACTTTGTGTTCATGAGAAGCTATGCGGTGTTTCTTCTGCTCTATACAGTTAAAGTTGTGGCGCGACTCTTATGGCGAGTTCAGCTAGAGTGGGTCCGACACAATGAGGACCCATGGGCGAATCTACGGGTCCTTGTTCTGCTCAATCATACCAGTCTTTATGAGCCAGTTTTCCTGGCAGCCGTGCCTAATCGTTTTTTATGGCAATTAGCTGCGCATGGGGTAATTCCAGTTGCTGATAAGACGACAGCAAGGCCCATCGTAGGTTATTTTTTTAAGTTCATGGCCCGACATGTGGTGCCAATTACGAGGGCGAGAGATGCTACATGGAGCGAATTGCTCTCAAATATTCACGATCCTAAGGGCCTCGTCCTGATCCTGCCGGAGGGTCGGATGAAGCGTACTAGTGGTTTGGATCGCCATGGGAACCCAATGATGATTCGGGGTGGAATCGCTGATGTCCTTCAGGCAGTACCCGACGGTCGATTATTTATCGCGTATAGTGGTGGGCTCCACCACGTTCAGGTGCCAGGAGAACGGTTCCCGCGTCTCTTTAAGCGAGCGTGGCTCGGTGCTGAGGTTGTCGACATTCCGTCCTATCGAAAAGAACTCCGCGCTACCATGGGTTCTGGGACCTTCAAGGGTGCCGTCATTGAAGACCTGACAAGGCGACGCGATACCCATTGTGACCGAGAAGGATACCCTGATTCAGTCTGACTGGGATTTTTCCATTGAGTGTAGATAGATCTCCTGTTTAGGATAGGGAATCTCCACGTCGCCTTTAGAAAACATCAGTAGCGCCTTCTCCGTTATCTCGTCTGCTATCCGGCGCCGAGCTCTCGCGTCTTCTATCCATACACGGAGCTGGAGTTTCACTTCGGATGGCCCACATCCTCTAACGATCACTACGGGCAGCGGGTCCAGTTTGACGCCGCCGACCTCCCGTGCAACACTCAGAAGCAGCTGTTTCGCCTGTTCGATGTCCGATTCGTATGCAATGCCGAATGGAATACGCAGGCGGATATGCGAGCCCGACATTGTGTAGTTGATGATATCTCGTCGCATGATCTCGTTGTTGGGAACAACTATCACGAGGTTGTCAGGGTTGCGGATCTTGGTCGCTCGGAGGCCGATTTCAATGACATCGCCCCAGGTCCCCGTCTCGGACGGGGCCATCCAAAGTTCAATTCGGTCTCCGACCTGAAACGGGCGGTCGATAATCAAGAGAACCCCCGCTATTAGGTTTGAGAGCGTGTCTTTTGCCGCAAGAGATAGGGCTAGACCCATGACACCGGCACCTGCGAGAAGCGGCGTGATGTTCAGCCCGACGTGATCTAACGCGAGAATGACGCCAAGTGCGACGATCAGGAACCGTACCACTGTGTTCAGTAACGGGAGCGCAGTGTCGTCGAGTGTAGTGCTGGTTCGCTGGACAAACTGTGTTTCTATCGTGGCGAGCACCTCGCCTACGAATCGACTAATGGGGAGGAATAGCAGGCCAATCCACGCGGCTGCCGTCCACTGAGCAGGACCGTCTAAGGACCAGATGGAGAGCAGTCGCCAGAACCCCCACATGACAGCTGAGAGCAGGAACGCTCGGCGTAACAGTAGGACGATATAGTCATCTAGTTCGGTCGCCGTACGCGTCACTAAGCGCTTCTGGATGCGGGTGAACACGGCGCGACCGATCACGTATGCGAGAATGGCGGCGAGTATTACCCCAATGCTTGGGAGCCACCGTGATCCAGCATACTCGATGAAATCGTTCCACCGTGCTTGCAGAGCCACAACGTTCAGATCGAACCCTTGGTTTTTCATGGTGCCTCGCTCGCTAACGGGTGGTCTCATAGTACCGCTATAGAGCCCAACCGGGTAATCTTATATTACAATTAAGGGGCCCACACTGGCTTATACGGAGTGTTGGGTTGTCCTATGAAACTGAACCTACACAGTCTATTGGTAGTGCGCGGACGAGATCCACTGCTCGCATTTAAAGAAGGAGCGGAGATGTCTAGAATGCCAACAGCCACAACTTTTGCGTTTAGCCTAACCCTGCTTTTTAACGCGTGTGCTCCTGAAGCGACAGCCGAGGGAACGGACGTGTCAGATGTGGGAACCCTGGCCGTAGCGAATACGCCAACTGCGGTGGTGTACAAATCGCCTACCTGAGGCTGCTGTGGTGATTGGGTCAATCACTTCCAAAAAGCTGGTTTCGAAGTTGAAGTTCACGACACAAACCAGATGGCTTTGATTAAGGCTGATGCCGGCGTTCCTCTGCAGCTTCAGTCGTGTCATACGACCTTGATTGGAGACTACGTCTTCGAGGGGCACATCCCCGCAGATGTTATCGCAAGGTTCCTTGATGAAAAACCAAATGCGAAGGGGCTTGCGGTTCCGGGAATGCCGATAGGATCACCGGGTATGGAGATGGGTGACCGGGTCGACTCGTACAACGTGATTGCCTGGAATGACAAGGGTGGTGCGATGGTATACGAAAGTCGATAGGGTCGGCTCTATGGACTGGTGACACCCGTGGCGAGGACAGTTAGCGTGATCCTGATTGCAAATGCGATCAGGAGTAAAACCAGGACGTATTTGATTACGCCTTGAGAGGATTTATTTCCCCCAATTTGTTTGAAGAAGTTACGCATCCATCCCCACCTAATTCATCCCCTCACGATTCCACCAAGACCCTTTTTCGGTGACGACGGTATTTTCAGGGTCCTGCATGGATGATGCACAACCGAGAGCCCGATAACTCTCTTTTTCAAGAAGATTATAACCTTTTGTAGCCTGAGAGGCCTTTAATGGGCTACGCCGGTGTCCCTAGCCTGTGTTGATTGCTGGCTTCGATCGGACTGTATCCATGGTTTTTCGCTGGTCAGCGCGAAGAACCGTTCGTCGGTGTCGCGAGCAAATGTGATGTGAAAGTAGTCAGATCGATATTGGAGCCAGAAAGGACGAGAGCAACCCGCTTGCCATGAAGCCGGTCTCGGAGAGGTCCGCATATTGCGGCGAGTGGGGCCGCGGAGGCGGGCTCAGGAACCAACTTTCCATCCTCAAACAATGCCCTCATGGCAACGCGGATCTCTGCATCGTCAACCAAAACGACATCATCAACGAACTGTTGGATCAAAGAAAAACTATAGGGAGCTGCGTGTGGGGCTCCCAGGCTATCCGCGATGGTGTTTACCGCATCGATCGCCACGGGCGTACCTGCATCAATACTTCGTCTCATCGAGTCCGCGCCAACGGGTTCAACTCCGTACACGGCACAGTCGGGAAGCTGCTGTTTAATGGCTGCGGCGACCCCAGATATCAGCCCGCCGCCACCGATCGGGACAACAACTGCTTCAACAGAAGGCAGATCTTCGGCCAACTCGAGTCCGACGGTCGAAGTCCCGAGAGTTGTGTAAACTCCTTCAAACGGGTGGATGTAGAGTCGTTCATCCTCACGCTCGATTTCTTGGGCACGGGCAAACCCACTCTTTCCGTCGGACGCAAACTCGATCTCTGCACCATATCGGCGACAGCGGTCTACTCGAGCAGCATTAGCGGACTGGAGCATCACCACGCGCGCAGATGTGCCGAATTCACGTGCGGCGTACGCGACCGCGATCGCATGGTTGCCAGCGCTGACGGCAGTGACTCCGCGCCGGATGGCTTCGTCATCAGCGTTGAGGATGTTCATCAATGCGCCCCGGACTTTGAAGGAACCAGTGCGCTGAAAGAGTTCAAGCTTGAGGAATAGCTCGGCCTGATCGGGCAAAGTGGCAATATGATCGTCGGGAACCCAGTGGCGAACAGGAGTTCGGTCGATTCGGCCGTTCAGCTGTACCATCGCCGCCTTACTCTCCTCGAGTGTAGGAGGTCTAGTTGGGCGTGAGCTTGACTTTGGCATTCATCTCCGGAGAGTTAGTTACAATACGCATACGCTAAAACGCACCATTGAAGAAAACTAGGCTATACCACAAAGTTATAGCAGGCGAACCACTAGAAGTCTGGCCAAGATCAGGTGAGTGTTAACATGATGAAACGTATCGGTTGGGTCCTGCTGATTGTCGGATGGATTATCGTCACTGTTTATGGGGCATATTTTTTCTTGGCAGATCCCGAAGAAAGCGGCTGGGAAAAGTGGGGCGGTGGACTACTCTGGGCTGGGGTTCTCGCACTCTTGATCTCAGTGGTTCGGGAACGTTACAAAGAATCGAAAACTGATCCCTACAAGGATGTATTAAGATGATCATAGTTACCACGGAACACGTACCTGGGGCGCGGACAACCACAAACTTGGGGTTAGTCCGCGGCAGTTCGATTCGGGCACGGCATGTTGGAAAAGACATTATGGCATCTCTCCGAAACCTCGCTGGTGGCGAGGTCCATGAGTACAGCAAACTGCTAGGAGAATCTCGGGAGCAGGCAGTGGATCGGATGAAGGAAGAGGCGGAAGCTTTGGGTGCAGACGCAGTGGTTGCAGTCCGGTTTCAGACCTCTATGGTGATGCAAGGGGCTGCCGAAATGCTCTGCTACGGGTCGGCGGTCAAGCTGGAAACCTCTGTCTAGATCAACCCAAGAAATTTTATGAGGTCCCGCCTAAGGCCCATTTTCATCGCAGCAGTGATCACTGCTGGATTCACCTGTACTCTGGGTGGTATTCGCGCTCAGAGCGTGACAACCGGGATTGAAGGTCACTGGGGAGGCGCGCTCACTATCCTCGGCACGGAACTTCCCTTCTCAGTAACGTTCGAGATACCCGATGGAAAACTGCTGGCCACCATGGACATTCCGGCACAGGGGGCATCTAATCTTCCGCTCACCTCGGTTTCATATGAGGACAGCCGCGTCCACTTTGAACTCCAGGCTGGCATAGGGCTCGCCGTCTGGGATGGAATTCACGAAGGGGACGTGATCGAGGGTGAGTTCACGCAGAACGGTGTTCTGGGGACGTTTCGTATTGAACGGGAAGACGGCGATAAAAGGATCATGACACATCTTACGCAAGAAGAACCCGAACTTCTTCCGTATCAACAAGAAGAGATCACATTCGAGAACGGGCAGTTCCACTTCGAGGGCACACTCACCCTGCCACACGGTCCCGGACCATTTCCGGCCGTGGTCATGATCACGGGATCAGGTCCCCAAGACCGTGATGAGCAGCTTGTCGGTTTCCGGCCGTTTAGGGTCATCGCCGACCACCTGACGCGGCTGGAGGTCGCGGTCTATCGATACGATGATCGTGGGGTTGGCGGCTCGACAGGGAGCGTATCTGAGGCGACAAGCTCGGATTTTGCTGATGATGTATTAGCGGCAGCGGCCCGGATCGGCGCTCACCCTAGGATAGATGCAGCCCGCATTGGGCTTATCGGTCACAGTGAAGGTGGCATAGTTGCACCCATCGCGGCGAACCGCTCCAGTGCAATTTCTTTTGCGGTCTTGCTCGCTGGTACCAGTGTTACCGGGGCGGAAGTCATCTATGAGCAAGCTATGCTGATTGCACGCGAAGCAGGCGCTTCAGAGGACGACATTGCAAAGCAAACTCTGTTCCAACAGCGAATGTTCGAAGCACTGAAGCGTGGTGAAGATCTTGAACAATTTCGAGATGAAATGGAGGCAGATTTTCGAGAAGCGATTACTGCAGCGCCTTCGGAACAGAGAGCGGCTATCACAGATGTTGACGAGTTCATCGAAACTCGCGTAAATGCTGAGATCGCACAGATTCAGACACCCTGGTTTCGATATTTCCTATCCTATGATCCGGCCGATGCCCTTCGGCAGGCCAAAATCCCAATTCTGGCATTGTTTGGAGAACTGGATCTTCAAGTCGCTCCGGAGCAGAATTACGAACCAATGGTCGAAGCCCTTAGCGGCAACGACGATGTGACGATCGAGGTGATCCCAGGGGCAAATCACTTATTCCAAGCGGCGGTAACGGGTTCACCGAGCGAGTACGCGACGCTGGATAAGGCCTTTATCCCGGGCTTCCTCGAGAAAATCTCTGACTGGATTCTTGCACGCACGTAAGAAGTTGACCCCAGATTCGCAGATGGTCGCGAGATCTCTACCCTAGCACGGACCACGCCGTCTGGTACCTTCGTCCTCCACAAAACTGTTCGACTGCGAGACCAAAATGAGACCGATTTGCTCCGTTTTGCTATTAATGTTTACGATGCCAATCGTCGTGAGTGCGCAGGACTCCGTCGATGAGGTGCGCCAACTGGCCGGCCATCCGGCAATCGAGCGTGCGTTCGAAATCATCGAAGACCTCGAACCACAAACAGTCAGTGACCTAATTGAGCTTACGCAGGTCGCGGCGCCGCCGTTCATGGAAGAAAAGCGCGCCGCCGTCTATGCAGAATGGCTTGCGGAAGCTGGAGCAGACTCGGTCTTCATCGATGATGAAGGCAATGTGGTTGCGATCCGATTTGGGCTTGGTGGCGAGCGGAGTCAGACGACGGGTGGTGAGGCGCGCACAGTAGCCATTTCGGGGCACCTGGACACCGTATTTCCGGACGATATGGATGTGACGGTTATCCAGCGTGGAGACACGTTGTTCGCGCCGGGGATTGGCGATGATACGAGAGGTCTCGTTTCAGTGCTCACTGTGCTTAGGGCACTAGAGGGGGCAGGGATCGAAACTCAGGCAAATGTCCGCCTCATCGGAGTCGTTGGGGAAGAAGGGGTGGGCGATCTGAGAGGGATGAAGTACCTCTTCCGGGAGGGCGGGGATCCGATTCATGCCTGGATCGATGTCGACGGGACGGGGCTTGGTAGTATCGTTAACAAGGGTTTGGGGTCTCACCGATTCCGCGTCACATTTCGCGGACCAGGTGGCCACTCATGGGGTGCCTTTGGGCTTGCAAACCCCGCCCACGCACTTGGCCGAGCAATTCGTTACTTCCAGGATGTTGCAGACACGTTGACCCGGACTGGTCCCCGGACGAGCTATAACGTGGGCCGCCTTGGAGGTGGAACTTCGGTCAACTCAATTCCATTTGAGGCTCAGATGGAAGTTGACATGAGATCTGAAAGCGAAGAAAGTCTCGAACGGATTGACGCTGCATTTCGGGCGGCCATGGCGCGAGCGCTGACGGAAGAAAACAATCTCAGACGTGAAGGCCCCGAACTCGAGCTTGAACTCGATCAAATTGGAGATCGGCCTTCGGGCGAACTCTCTGATACTCACCCACTTGTCGCGCGGGCACAGGAGGTCATGCGGATCTTCGGTTCCGAGCCTCGACTGCGGCGCTCATCAACCGATTCCAATATTCCGATCTCCCTCGGTATCCCAGCGGTGACCATCGGGAGTGGGGGTGTCGGTGGTGGTGCGCATTCACCTGGCGAATGGTGGATCAACCGTGACGGTCACTTGGGAATTCAGGCAGGACTGCTTCTCCTTGTGAGTGAGGCGGGGCTAGCCCAACCAGTCCCCTAACCGGGCGAAAGATTTGACGAAGAAACCTATTGGTGTTTGACGTGATTGTTATTCGAATAGTTTGCGAAACATGAACCCGGGCCCTGCTTCGGCTAAAAAGGTGGCCATTGGCCTAGCGGCCGTGTATCTGGGGTGGGGGTCGACGTATCTTGCCATTCGCTTTGCAGTGGAAACTATTCCACCGTTTTTCCTAGGTGGAGTAAGGTTTCTTGTGGCTGGGGTCATTGTTTTTCTCTGGCTGCGTGCTCGTGGTGCACCGATGCCGGGCCGAGTGGAGTGGAAGGTTGCTCTCATCTCGGGAAGTTTAATGATCACGGCAGGAAACGGTCTTATCAATTGGTCCGGTCAGTTTATACCATCAAGCCTTATCGCCTTGCTCGTCGCCCCCGTTCCTCTATGGCTCGTTGCGATAGCGCGATTTGGTCCAGATCAGGAAAGTCCAGGTCGCAGCGAGATGCTTGGCCTTTTCTCCGGTCTGCTGGGAGTCGTTGTACTTCTGGGGGGATCTGATGCAAAAATTGGACTCGGTGGTGCCACTGCTGGACTTGTACTTTTAGCATCCTTGGCCGTGATCCTTGCGTCGATCATTTGGTCTTTCGGCTCCTTGTATATTCGTCGAACCCAACTGCCACGGTCTGCCCTTTATATGTCATCCATCACGATGATTGCGGGGGGTGCAATGCAGTTGCTGGTCAGCGTCGGAACTGGAGAGCTGGGGCGTCTCTCACCGAGCAACATTTCAGCTGCATCATGGGGGGCTCTCGCGTATTTAATTGTTGTGGGTTCGATCATCAGTTTCTCGGCCTACTCCTGGTTACTAAGGGTCGTTCGTCCTGCTCTGGCCGGAACGTATGCGTACGTTAACCCGGTGGTTGCATTGTTCTTGGGGTGGTGGTTGGCAAACGAAACCATGACAGTACCTATGTTGTTCGGAACCTTAATTATCGTACTGGCTGTTAGCTTGGTTCAGCGCAACCGTCCCGGCACTCCAACTCCGCGGCCGTCTTAGAATGGTGGTGGGCCTCGCCGCTGTCGTCTCGCCTCCAGGATCGCCTCGTACTTGACCATCTGATCCTCGGCGAGGATCTCAGATAGAATAACATTCATCTCTTCTTGCATCTCCATAATCACCGCTCGCATGGCCCGCCGATCCCTTACCATATCCTGTGCACGTCCCTGGAATAGTTTGCGACGCTTTTCCCCCTGCGTCTCAAGAACGCCTTTGATCTTGTCGGCCTGTTCATTTGTGAGTTCGAGCCGCTCGGTCAGGCCCTCTATCTGCTCATCGATACGCGGTCCTGGACCTCCACCACGTCTGCCTTGGGCTTGGAGTGTTGTAGCTGTGAATGCCAGTGTTACCAGGGCAAGTGCTCCGATCATCCTTCTCATCATGTTTCCCCACGTGGTTGGTTAATCGACCATTTGAGCGGACGGTGCTCACAGTGTCCATATATAAGACGAAGCATACCGCCGAGGAGTCACACGGCACGCTTTCCGCCTTATCGCGTCGGGTGGTTTCTTACCGGTGCCGCATGCGACAGATTTGTCCAGTCCCTCATTTGGAGGTTTCGTGTGCGTACAAATCGCCTGATTCCAGCGACGACAATGATGCTGTTATCCATGGCTTCACCGGCTGATGGACAATCAAACGAGGTTGAATACATTGACCCGGTCGAAGTTCGAACGAACAAAGCGGGCATGGCGGCTCACCACATCTGCTCCGGTATGTTTGTGGTCGGGCGTGATTACGAGCGAATAGCCAGCCAGGTTGTTGCTCAGGACATTCGCCGGTTCGAGATCTTCGACTGGCAGGACGATTTCGAATACGAAGTGAACTGGGGAAGTCGCGCTGCTTCTGTGTGGGGCGATGACATTCCTAGACAGTCGGCCGAGTACAACGGTGACCAAGGGTGCACGCTCCTGCCGAAGGGCTTCGATGACGTCACATTTGAACCTGTGGTTGTCCCGCGTCGTATCCCCGACCCATCGACAACTATGTGGCCGATGGGTGATATGGGAGCGTATCACGAGATGATTCCGCACGAAGTAGACGAATCGAAGCTCAGCTATGCGCTCGATTGGGTTATGGGGCAGGAAGAACACAACACGCGAGCGCTGGTTGTTGTCTACAAGGGGAAGATCATTGGTGAACGATATGCCTCTGGTTTCTCCCGTAACACACCTCAGATCTCTTGGTCACAAGGGAAGAGCATCGCGAGCGCTTTGGTCGGTGCAGCTATGGAAGCGGACCATCTTCAGGTTGGGCTTGATGACCCGGCTCCCGTCGCGGCATGGCATAAGGGAGATGATCCGAGACGCGAGATTCGAATGCGCGACCTCCTCCAGATGAGTTCTGGCCTCGATTTTCTGAACTGGGGGCTAGGACGGTCTGAATCGTGGACGGACGAGAATGAACACTTTCGCATTTATTTCGAAGGAATTGATGTTTATACGCACGCTACCGAACAGCCTATGGACCTCGGCCACGGCGAGCAGATGCGCTACCGAAACTCAGACCCGCTAACGCTCAGTTTTATCCTTAAACAGGCGACGGAAGCTCGCGGTGAGGAGTGGCTCACGTACCCACAACGGTTGCTATTCGACCGAATAGGTGCCCGGAACTTCGTTTTGGAAACCGATGCGTGGGGCAACTTCATTATCACGGGATACGACTATGGTAGCGCGTGGGACTGGGCGCGGTTTGGGCTTCTCCACCTGTGGGATGGCGTTTGGCCGTCTTCGAGTGGTGGGCCAAGCGACCGGATTCTGCCCGAAGGTTGGGTCGATTTTGTGCGGTCTCCTTCGCCCGGAGAAGGTGGACAGAACTACGGTGGTTTGTTTTGGCTGAATTTAGGGGAGAGCTTGCCACGGGCCCCGTCTGACACCTACTACGCGGCTGGATTTATGGGGCAATACACCGCGATCATTCCATCTTATGATATGGTGATCGTTCGTTTGGGCCCCAGCCCTGGAAACACGACGCAGTTTTTATCCGACATAATAGGTGAGATTACCGGTGCTATTAGCCCTTAATTAGAGAAAATATCCGGTGGTTCCGTAACATTTTGGGCCCCGGACTACAAAGATACGCAGCTATGTCAGTGTCCCCCAGAAGGAGGTTCACCGTGTCGAAGTTGCACGTATGGGTCGCAGTAATTTTGTTCGCTACCGCGCTACCGAAGGTTGCGTATAGCCAAAATGTGGAGGCGATCCCAACCATCGAAGAAAAGACTTCTTCGATGGAAAAAATGGATGGGTTTATTCCACTCTATTGGGAAAATTCGACAGGTAAGCTTTGGTTGGAGGTGGGAAGTTGGGATACGGATCTACTCCATATGACCGGATTGGCATCGGGCCTGGGATCAAACGACATCGGACTCGATCGCGGTGCGCTCGCAGGATCGCGTGTTGTTCGTTTCCATCGAGTAGGACCCAAAGTTCTTCTAATTCAACCGAATCTCGACTTTCGCGCGAGCAGTTCCAACGCGATGGAAGTGCGTGCCGTAGAAGACGCATTCGCACCGTCTACGCTTTGGGGGTTCACGGTAGCAGCCGAGACGGATGGGCGTGCTCTCGTCGACGCAACCGAGTTTTTCGTCCGCGACATGGTGAACTGGAGCGCACGGATGCGTCCGGGATCGTACCGGCTCGATAGCAGTCGGAGTGCAGTGTATCTGCCAATGACTAAAGGTTTTCCAGAGAACACCGAAATTGAAGTCTCCTTGACTTTTGTTCTCCAGCCAGGTGGGACAGGAAGGGCTGTGGATGGTCCCTGGCCGAGCGCTCCGGGTTCAACACGGGCCTTTGAGGGAGTACGGAATGTTGCGGCCAATGGTGAAGCAGCCACACTCCGGTTGCATCATTCGTTCGTTCAGTTACCTGAGCTGGGCGAATATACCCCTCGGGCTTTTGATCCGCGGGCAGGGTATGGGGCGATGACTTACGCTGACTACTCAGTGCCCCTCGGTGAATCCATGGAACGCCGGTTCATCCGCCGACACCGATTGGAGAAGGTCAACTCGGTAGCCGAGATCAGCGATCCGGTAGAGCCGATCGTCTATTATCTGGATCAGGGAGCACCAGAACCGATTCGGACGGCACTTTTGGAAGGGGCTCGCTGGTGGAACCAGGCTTTTGAAGCGGCCGGATATCGTGATGGGTTCCAAGTGAAAATGCTCCCCGAAGGCGTCAGCTCACACGATGTTCGGTACAACGTGATCAACTGGGTGCACCGGTCCACACGCGGCTGGAGCACTGGAGGTTCGGTAACTGATCCTCGAACTGGTGAAATTCTGAAAGGTGTGGTGACACTGGGGTCACTCCGATGGCGTCAGGATTATATGATCGCCGAAGGTCTTCTTTCTCCATACGCGAACGGAGACGAAGATCCTGAGGGTCTTGCTGAGTGGGCCCTTGCCCGTATTCGACAACTCGCCGCTCACGAAGTAGGGCACACGCTTGGACTCGGCCACAATTACTACGATAGCGATAAGGGTCGGATCTCGGTTATGGATTACCCGCACCCTCTAGTTACGCTCGCATCTGACGGAAGCCTCGACTACTCGGAGGTCTACGACACAGATATTGGCGAGTGGGATAAGGTCACCATCCGATACGGATATAGCGATTTTCCGGAAGGCATTGATGAGATGGGCCGTCTTCAACAGATCCTCGATGAGGCTTGGGTAGAGGATGTGATCTATTTGACGAACCAGGACATCAGCACTCACCCGCGTGCCGACCAGTGGTCCAATGGCACTGATGCTGCGGCGGAACTCACACGAATGATGCAGGTGAGACGAAACGCACTCGATCGTTTCGGTGAGAACGCGATCCGAGAGGGACGTCCGATGGCGACCATTGAGGAGGTGTTGGTTCCACTTTACATGCACCATCGATATCAGGTGGAAGCAGCAGCCTCCATGTTAGGTGGAATCGACTATATTTATGCACTTCGGGGGGATGGTCGAACTCCGATGAAACGAGTGTCTGCCGAGGCACAGCGGGCGGCACTGAACGCCTTGTTGGGCACTCTCCGGGCCGACCAACTTGCGATCCCAGCCGAAGTGTTGGATTTGCTGCCCCCAAGGCCGCCGGGGTTTGGGCGTACGCGCGAGCTTTTCCCCCGCTATACGGGCAGTGCGTTCGACGCGATCACCCCCGCGGTGGTAGCGGCAGACCACACGGTCTCGCAAATGTTGCAGCCGTCACGGGCGGCGCGTCTCGTTGAGCAGGCTGTAATTGACCCTTCGCTTCCTGGCCTAGAGTACGTTCTTGGAGCTCTGTCCTCAGTGGTGACCTCCCAGATTTCGGGGAACTCTAAGTCGTACGCGGGCGAGATTCGACGTTCTGTAAGCCGAGTAATTGTGGAGCGAATCATGGCGCTGGCGGCAAGTTCTCCGATGCCACAAGTGCGGGCATACGCCTCGGCAAGTTTGCGACAGATGCTTTTCGAATTGTCTGACGAACTTGTTGACACAGAATTCAGCGAAGAGGTGTTCCAGTCTATGATTGTGGCGGACATCAACCGTTTCCTTACGCGACCGGCGAATCCTTATTCACTTCCTTCGACGCCTGGTGCCCCACCAGGTGCTCCGATCGGTCAGCCGGCGATGGATTGGTTGGGTGGATCTGCAGCGATAGCGGAAGATGTCTTGTGGAACACTTCCGGCCCCGCTGGCTGGGGACATGCGTGGCTTCGGGCAGGGGCTCCGTCATGCTCGGTGGAACCGAAAAGTTAATGACCGTACGACTAGACAGGGCACCGAGCTGCCGGTGTCTTCGTCTAGCTGTATCCGATTGCGATGGCCAGGGTGATTGCCAATCCACCAAGTGCCATTAGCATCAAATATCTTGGGAAAACAAAGCGAAACCACTCTCCGAAGCTCACGGAACTCGCCGCGAGGATCGCCATGAGTGCCCCATTTGTCGGTGTCACAAGGTCGCATAGCCCGGCCCCGAACTGATATGCGAGGATGGTGACCTGGCGCGAAAGACCGAGCAGATCTGACAGCGGGATGAGCACGGGGAGGGTCAACACGGCTTGTCCACTCACGCTTGGTACCGGGACATGAAGCACAGCTTGGGCCACAGACATCCCGAGCGCAGATAGCGCGAGCGGAAGGTGTTCGAGCGGGACGAAAAGCCCGCGTACAATCGTGTCGATGATGACCCCCTCATCCAACACGACGTAAATTGATCGGGCGAACCCAATGAGTAATGCGGCGAATGCCATTGTGCGAAATCCTTCGACATAAGCCTCCGCTGTCCCGGTGACCCCGAGTCTGCCCACGATACCCACAATCACACCCATGATGAAGAACAGAGCGGAGAGTTGGTCGAAGCCCCAACCTAAGCGGAGTAATCCGAAGACAAGGATTCCAAATGTGGCACCTACAATGGCGAAAAGCGCACCGTCCCGACGACTCGGCGGATCTTCAAACTCAAGAGAAGTAGTCACCTGAGGCTCACTTCGAGTACGTGCCGCGTATCGCATGATCCACCAGATCCACAATCCCAGTGCGAGTGCCAAAAATACTAATCGGAAACCACTCCCCGAGAGTAGTGGTACGTCAGACACTTTTTGTGCGATTCCGACTTGAAATGGGTTGATGGGGCTGAAGGCGGAACCCACGAATGCCGCACCCGCACTCACCAAAACCGCAGTCATGGGCGTATATCCCAATCTTCCGGTAAACAGCAGGAGTGCAGGGACTAAGGCAATTATCTCTTCTTGCAAGTTTTCGACGATCCCACCTGTCGCGAATGCCAAGGTTACCACAGGGATTGCCAGGATTTCTCGACCGTCAAGACGTTGTACCAGCCAAGCTATGCCTCTACGGAGTGCGCCCGTCGCATCGAAAACAGAAAATGCTCCTCCAATCAAGAATACCAGGAAGACAACGTCACCTGCGGCCAGCATCCCGCGGGGAATCGCAACGATCGCGTCGAAAAAACCCACGGGGTTTGGTTCGACTTCGTGATATGTGCCAGGGATAACAACGCTACGACCCGTGACGGGATCATCACGTCGATCGTATTGGCCGCTGGGGATTATGTACGAGAGGGCAGCCGCGAGCAGAATGAACGCTGTTAGAAGTGTGAGCGTATGTGGAAAACGGAAACGTCGTTGAGATTCGCTCAGTGACCCCTCCCCTCGGCTGGGCAACGGTATAGCGTCAGTGCCACCATATTGCCCCTGACTTTATATGTGGGATTTTTTGTGACCACTAAGGCACCTGCCGTCGACTTAGGAGCAGACTCATCTGGTAGCACCAGATGATGTAGCACTAAAGCTTGGTCTCTGCACGAGTAGCAACGTTTTCAGCTTCCTCGTTCAACGGCCCAGCTATATTATGATAAAAGCAAGCGAGCCGAGCTTGCCGCGCGATTCTGTTTCAAGTGTCTTTCGTCATATGAAAAGATTTCTGATCAATCAAGATGGACACGACTCAATCGGTGAGCTAATTGGCTTTTCCTGGAGTTAGGTACTGATGCATTATTCGGTTGTGGTGTAATGAAGGCCGGGCAGGTGCCCACGGGCTGTTCAGATGTTGGACTACGCTGGTTTGCATTCCGGACCCGACCACGCGCCGAGAAACGCGTCCATGCGCTTCTGAGGTCCACAAGTTTCGAGTCATATCTCCCAATCGTTGAACGAGTTTCTCAGTGGTCAGATCGAAAGAAACGCGTTCGATCACCACTTTTTCCGGGGTATGTGTTTTGCCAAGTTGGTTGGGAACGGATTGGTGATGTTGTCCGAACCACCGGTATCGTTGATGTGGTGAGAATTGGAGGTAAAGCAGCTCCGGTGCGTGATGAGGAGTTGGACTCTGTGCGTGCCCTGATGGAAGGTGCGAAGCGCACTGGAACCGAGGTTCATCCGGCGCATTTCCTCAAGCCAGGTGAGGCTGTTCGCGTGGTTTCCGGGCCCTTTGAAGGATTGAAGGGGACGTTAACGGAAGAGCGAGGGAGCCTGCAGGTTGTGGTTAATATCCGTACGCTCCGGCAAGCGGTGGGGGTTCAAATGGATCGAAGACACCTCGTGTCTGCTAAGGAAACCCCGTAGTCGCCTGTCCCCGGATTGTCAGTCTGGGGACAGGCGACGGAGTCGGCATTACCGTAACGATCTAGTTAAATCTCGGATCGCGGTTGCCAGTAACCGGAGACGAGGTGCGTCCCCCGGCCCAGCAGCAAGCTCCGCTGCTCGGGCATCGGCGTCGATTTCTTCCGCCTCTTCATTGAGCTCAGCGAAAACTGAGTTTCGCTCCATCCCGGCTTGTAACAGTTCAGCTCGGTCAAGGAGTGAATCCACTCGTTCCGCCAGTTCGGAATCAATGCCATTGTTTCTTTGCACCTGGGCAAGGTACGAGCGGGCTAGTGCGAAGCTGGGCGGCCACTCAAAGCTTGGTTGTAGCTGGGGATTGAACTCGCGCCCCCGCACTGAATTGGCAGCATCGATTTCCGCCTGTGACAGGTGTTCACTCGGAGATAGTTGAAAGACGTCGATTCCACGTGCCATCTCAGTCCCGTAGATAGCGCCATTATGCCAATAGGTCGACCAATATCCGCCGGATAGCATTTCTATCGCATCAAGTGGCCCGCGATCGAAGTAGGCGATCTCGAATGGGTTTGTGGGATCAGTGAAATCAAAGACAGAAACCCCTCCCTGATACCATGCCTGCACCATGATATCACGGCCGGGGACGGGGATTAAGGATCCGTTGTGTGCAACACAATTCTCTTGCTCTGTTTGTGGGACTGGAAGTTTATAGTAGCCAGCCAACTCCATCTTGCGGTCGCGAATTCGGAAGATTGCATTTGCTCCCCACGTCTCAGGGTCGGATCCGCGACATCGCGGCGCACCCCCTCCACCCCATTCGTCAGTGAAGATGATTGCCGTACCGTCATTGTTAAATGTGGCAGAGTGCCAGTACGCGAAGTTAGGGTCGACGACCTGGTCGATGCGGACGGGATATTCCGGATCGGAAATGTCCAATAGAATGCCATTCCCCGAGCAAGCCCCTGCCGCGAGCCCAAGATCGGGCCGGACCGTTATGTCGTGGCATTGGTTAGTCCGCCTCGACTCTTGAGAGCCCGCGCCGTGGTCTCCACCGGCCCATAGGCCTGCGATGTCTCCCGTGGCGGGATCGGAGAAGATTCGAGGCATATTCACGATCTCTGCATTTTCAGGTGCGTCCAGTGGAACTTCGATGATTTCTATCCGAAACAGTGAAGTGCTCAAATCATCTTCTGGTTCTTCTCCGGAGCAGCCGACCAATTCACTATTAGATCGAACTCGACCCGTCCCTGAAACATATACGTAGATGTGGGACGCATCATTCGGATCAGTTACGAGCGTATGCGTATGGGAGCCTCGGCAGGTCTGGACCGTCTTCACTTGGCGTGGGCTTTCGATGTCGGAGATGTCGAAGATGCGTATCCCACGCATACGCTCGGTGCTGACGGTGTCTTGCACGCCTTCACTTCCGCAGTCGAGACGGCCACTCGTTTGTTCAACAGACATGAATAATAGGTCGCCGAAAACTGAGACGTCCCCTTGGCCCCCAGGACACACGACTCCTACGCGTAGTTCGGGGGTTTCGACGTTCGAGACATCGTAAATCTGAAAGCCCCAGTAACTTCCAATAATGGCAATATCGCCTCGGAAAGCGATGTCGGAGTTGCTAGGCCCGCGCCCGCCCGCTTCCGAGGTCAGAAACGCCTCTGGCTTCGGTAGACTTATGAGTCGATCTAGGTTAAGGATGGCGGTCTCCGCATCCATGATTCCGGCCCCCAGTCCTATGCGCGGATCATTGGGGTCCCACTCCCAGGCAGGTTCGGGTGGTGCCGCCTGTGGTAAGTTCTGTGCGGTCAGATCTCCCACAGTGAGGACGAGTAGTCCTATCCCAAAGGTCAGAAGCCAGGCCACAGCGTTGGCCCGGTTCAATTTGCTCGAAAACTTACCGCTGTGTCTCATTTTTTCCTCACTCTCAGATACTTAAATTGCATGCTTGTTCCCAGATTCAGATCGGTGCCAATCCAACCTGTCTGTTACGACGTTATGGGATCTCGTTAAGGATGTTCATCATGCGCTGGATTTCCATGTCTTGATCAGCGTCAACGTCCGAAGCGAACCGATGGACTTCTGTCTCTTGTCCTCCACCGACACTTGAAAATAGCTCCGATACCATGATCAAGGCGCCTTCATGATGTTTCACCATAAATTCTAGGAACATACGGTCGAATTCTGACCCGGTGGCTGTCGCCAAGCCAGCCATCTCTTCCGAAGTGAGCATACCTGCCATAAGTGTGTGGTCTCCACCATGGTTTTGATGGAGTTCTTCGCCTGATAGTACCTCTCCACGAGTTTCTAGCCACCGTTCCATGAGGCGAATTTCATCTCGTTGCGAGATGTCGATCCGCCGTGCAAGGAGGTGGATCAATTCGTTTTCAGTGTGTTTTGGGACCAGGAGAGCCATCTCGATCGCCTGCGCATGATGTGGGATCATCCCGTGCATGAAGCGTACATCTGCCTCGCTGTAACGTGGCCGATCTAGCTGAGCTGCTTCGTCTGCGGTGAGTGTGCGTGTCGCTTCACCGGGTGCGCCAGGTTGGACTGTCCTTGCAGGCAGTTGGTCCGCAGTCGGCTCACACGATGTGATTGCAACTGCCGCAAATACCAGCGCGCCAATTCGATCAAACATCGTCATTGTGACTCGTTTTCCAATATTTTCTCTTCCTGGAGATTTCAGCACACTTAACTAGTGCTGTAGGTCTTCAGAGGTCGTCGTTTCCATCTTCGCTCGTCGAACCATCTCTCGCACATCCGCTAGAAGTTGACGTGTATCGTAGACGATCCCGTCCTTAATTGTGTACTTGATTCCGCCGACGCGTTCCACCTCACCAGTCTCGTCGTTCAGTCTTGGAGTCCCGGTACCGTAGAGCACTTTCAGGTTTTGGAGCGGGTTTTCGTCGACGACTACGAAGTCGGCCTTTAATCCTTCTCGGATCATTCCGAAGTCTGGTGGAAGCCCCTTCGGGTCGTTGAGTTCCTTTGCGCCATACAAAGTCGCGGAGCGAATGACTTCGATTGGGTGAAAACCTGCTTCTCGGAGGAGTTCAAACTCGCGAATGTAGTCGAACCCATAAAGCTTGTAGATGAAACCGGAGTCTGACCCGGTCGTGACGATCCCGCCACGATTCTTGTACTCATTGAGGAATTGCATCCAGATGTTATAGAAGTTTTTCCACGCGACCTCGTCCTCGCTCGTCCAGTCGAACCAATATGATCCGTGGGCGGCTCGGCTCGGCTGGTAAAACTCCCACTGGCTCGGAAGCGTGTATTCATCATGCCACTCAGCATCTCGTGCGCGCATCACGTCACGGCTCGCCTCGTAGATCGTCATCGTGGGGTCGATTCCGAACCCGAGTTCCAGGAACCGGTCCATGAGTGCGTTCCAGCCATCAGATCCTGGGCCGTCGATTTGATTCCAGAGACGTGCTACTCCGCCGAAACGATGCTGTTCATTCTGATAGTTATAATCGAGTGGCCAGTCCTGGATGCTGTAATTTGACAGCATGGATTCAAAGAGGCCGTAATAGTGGGTCATCATGTCGAGCCCAAGCTCAGAAGCGTCGAGAGCGGTCATCCGACCGACGCCCATCTGTCCAAGGTGGGCTACCGTTCCGAGTCCATGTTGATGAGCTTCATCGATGACGGCCTCCATGATGGCTGGTTCGTAGGAGCCTAGTTTTAGGCCGTCAATCCGCTGTCCATCTACTTCCTGCTCGACAGCCCACCTTACCCATTCGCGTGCCTTGTCTGGCGAGTCGACGGCACCTTTATCCCATGCCTCACCCGGTCGTGCGTATGTGTACATGCGAGGAGCCACAATCTCGTTCCGTGCCGCTTTTGCTTTCTCCTCTAGTGCCCACATCATGGGACCGTGTCCGACGCCTCGAGATGTTGTGATTCCATGGCCTAACCAGAGTTTGTAGACATATTCGGGTTGAGGGGCCTTGGGAACACCTCCCGTGTGCGCGTGCATGTCGATAAATCCCGGCATGATATAATGGCCGCTGAGATCGATTTCCTGGACGGCCGGAGCACGACCTTCTACATCGATAGCAAGTGATGGGCGACGTTCTTCATTTATCGCAAGTCCTGGATATCCCACAGTGCGAATTTCGGCGATCCGGTCGTTTTCAATGACGATATCTACGGGGCCCATTGGAGGAGCCCCTGTGCCATCAATGACCGTGACGCCCCTTAGGATTAGCCGGTCAAATGGCCCCTCGCCTTCATCTGACCCACGAGGTGTTGTTATCTCTCGCCCATCGTAAAAACCAGCTTCCGACTGTGCCTGTGTTTGGGTTGCTAGGATCAGAAGAGTGCAAATGGCAAGCATGATACGGCGCGATATTTGCAAAACTTTCATGGTTCCTCTCGCAGTTTGGGCTTCTCGACAGTAAAGCTCGGAAAGCCGGTAGCATCGCGCCAGCCCAGCACTTTCTTTGGGATCTGTTTTGGGCCACTTCATCGGTCGTGTTCCAAGGGCCCTCGATGCCCAAGGTCTTCGCCGCGTTCGTCCTCGCCTTGGGGACATCTGGCAAAGAACGTTAGATTTAGGTCATACTTTGAAGAGATCAGTTGCTTGACCTTCTAGGAGTTCACATGAAACGTACCGCTTTCGCTGTATTTGTCCTCTTCGTGCTTCCACAGACATCTCTGGCTCAGGAGTACGATCCCAACTATTTGGGCACGTTTTCGATAATTGGACGTGATGCCGAGACGGGCGAACTCGGCATGGGAGTCCAGTCCAAGGCGTTCGCAGCCGGCAACCGTGCAATGCACGCGAAAGGCGGGCTGGTGGTGATTGCCCACCAAGCGGCTGCCAATCCGATGTATGGTGGAATTGGAGTAGAGTTGCTCCAGGCTGGTTACTCGCCAGAGGAAGCACTCGAGATGATGGTTGCAAGCGACGAGGGTCGGGATCGTCGGCAGGTAGCAATCCTCGATAACCAAGGCCGCACGGCTGCGTGGACTGGGTCAGGGGCTAGTGATTGGAAAGGACACAAGTGCGGGAAAGATTACTGTGCACAGGGCAATATCCTCACGGGCCCAGAGGTGGTCGACGCGATGGCGGCATCATTTGAGGCTTCGACCGGTCCCTTAGCGGAACGGCTATTGGATGCTCTGGACGCAGCACAGGCTGCTGGTGGTGACGCTCGTGGAATGCAATCAGGAGCGATCATGGTGGTGAGTACCCGTGCAGGTGGCGGTTATAGCGACCGGGCCGTCGATATTCGTGTCGACGATCATGTCGAGCCGCTCGGGGAACTTCGACGGGTTCTCAACTTGTTTCGCTCCGGCCAAATGCTTCGCGACGCCAACCAAAAACGACAGGAAGGGTACCTTGACACAGCACTTTCGCTTGCGCTTGTAGCTCGCGACAAGTCGCCGGAAAATGATAATGCTTGGGTAGCACTTGCCGAAATTTACCTCGGATTAGAACGAATGGCGGACGTCTTTTCCGCGTTGGAACGTGCGGTCGTACTCAATCCGAGTCGCAAGCGGACACTTCTCCGTGACGACGACTTCGAGAGTCTCCGTCACGATCAGGACTTTCTCAGGATTGTGGGCGGCCTTTAACTACTGATCCTTGATTGAAAGGTTTACAATCTCGCGGAACCGATCAAATGCCCATGCGCGACTGGGACTTCGGGGTGTTTGCGTAAATACCAAGCCAATGATCTCACGCTTGGGGTCGATCCATGCGTTGGTTCCGTCGGATCCTCCGTGCCCGTATGTGCCGTCGGCAAGGCGCCATCCATATCCATAATAGGATGCGTCCTCTCCCTCACCGCCGATGTGGATTTTGGGTGAAGTCATCAGTTCCAGCGTCTCTTGCGCAAGGTGCCGAAATCCGTCGTAAACCCCACCGTTCAGAAACATCTGACAAAATATGGCATAGTCCAAAGCGGTAGAAACCATTCCGCCAGATGCCCGAGCAAACGGATAGGTCACCGGTCCTCCAGGTGTTCCACCTGGTACCCATTCGCCTGCGTTGTCTCGTTCGTAATACACAGCGCTCATGCGCTCGATCTTTCCGTCCATCTCGTGACCTGCTTGATGGTTATAACTGTCCACCATCCCGAGAGGTTTGTAGATCGTGGCCTTCAACCGGTCTTCAAGCAGTTCACCAGATGCGATCTCGACCAGCGCTCCTAATGTGTTGTATCCGGGATTGTTGTAGCTGTACGTCGTACCAGGTGGAACGACGGCTCCGATAGCTCCGAAACGGCTGACCTCTGACTGAAGGGTGGGATTTTCATCGAGAGGTTGAAGGAAGAGGGAAGAAATCCGAAGGCCACTGCTGTGGGAAAGGAGATGGCCAATCGTAATGAACCCCGCTTGATAGTTGTCCCACTCAGGTATGTGCTCGCGAACCAAATCCGTATAATTGAGTCTGCCTTCTTCCACGAGTTGCCCGATAGCTGTGGCGACCACAGGCTTTGTGTTGGAGGCCATGCGGAACATTGTACTCCGCTCCATCGGCAAACCTTGATCCTTATCTCGCATGCCTACGGCTTCGTGAAGGACGACTTGCCCCTTCCGCGCGACCAAAATCACGGCGCCAACAAGGTCTCCCTGCGCCACTGCCTCCTGGTACACTCCTGTCGCACCCTCAAGTATCGCTGCCGACATGCCAACGTCTTCAGGCTCTCCATAGGAAATGGTGCGCACCTGCTGGGCTTCGCAGAGGGGCGCGAACAGCATGTTTGCGAAGATGAGTGCGATTGTGCCGCGCATTCGGGTCACAGCTCTCATGTTGGTCCTCCTATTTAAAAAGTGCGTACCAGTTCGCGCATCCGTTTCTTGGTCAATGCGTCCGGCAAACGTTTGAAGGCGGCCCGGATGTTTTCTTCCATGTGCATTGGATTTGTTGTCTCGGTCAAAACACACGTTACCGCAGGGTGTGCCAAAATGTACTTGAGTGAGAATTGTGCCCAACTCTCGCAATCGAACTCGGATGCCCAATCTGGCAAAATGTGTCCGTTTACTCGACCGAAGTAGGTGCCATTCATAAATGGTCTATTGACCAAAACGCCCATCCCGCGATCCTGCGCTAGCGGTAACAAACGCTCTTCCGCGAGGGATTCCATCACCGAATAGTTCACATGGATGAAATCGAGTGGCTCTCTTTTCATGAACGCTTCTAGGCGTTCATGGTTGCTGTAATTTGAAACTGTAACCCCGATGTAGCGCGCTTCGCCCGTATCCTTCCATTGGCGAAGATTTCTCCAGTGGCCCTCAAGCCCTCTCAGACTTTCGATTTGGACCAAATCCATCGTTCGACGACCGAATAGTCGCTGGGTCTGCCGCATCTGTGCGACACCAGTCTCCAGGTCTGGTGTGTTGATCTTGGTTGCGAGGAAGATTTGGTTTTGTAGCTGGGGCTCCTGAAGAATGTGACCGAACTCACGATCTATCTCCTCATTTCGCGGAGATGTGTCGACTACACGCCCCCCATGTGCGAGAAGCATCTGGATTACTTTTGCTACCGCTTCGGGGCCATTCGTAGGAATCTCGAGGACCGGTTTCGTTGAGCCTAATCCAATAACGGGGAGATTCTCGGTCGTTCCTGGGATAGCTCTCGTCGGAAGAGAATCTTGAGCAAAGATCCGAACTGGGCAGGACAAAACAAGCCCGGCGCTCCCAAGCTGCTTAAGAAATTCACGTCGGTTTGCTCGTGATATCCTAATCATTTGTGTTCCGTGAGATTTTGGTGTGGCAATCAATCCGTGACCCTATGTGATGCGTTCTCTCCGCTCAAGGTGAGAATAAGGACCCGGACAGTCCCGAGAACAGGCGTGTATTTAACCGCAAGTGAATCTCGGAGCACTATGTGAGTTTGCGTTTTGCTTGAAAACAAATTGTGCATATGTAGTGCTTGCAGCAGTTGTTGGTAGCGTTTAGCGTCCTCACACACTCAGCGGAGGAGTAGTGTCATCAGTATTATCTACTTAAATGGCGAGTATATCCCGATCAGCGAGGCTATGGTGTCGGTCGAGGACCGAGCTTTTCTTTTTGCCGACGCTGTCTACGAAGCCGTGCCCGTCTATTCTGGCAAGTGCTTTCTTCCTGAGCAGCATATGTCACGTCTTGCGAGCGGCCTGACTGCGATTGGAATCGAATTCGATGTAAGGGAGTTCGACGGGGTATCAGAACAGCTTGTCGATAGAAACGATCTGGCGAATGTAGAGTTTTCGCTTTTTTACATGCAGGTAACACGAGGTGCAGCTCCGCGGACACATGCGTTCCCCATAAAGCGTGTTCCACCAACTGTTTACGCCTTCGTCAAAAAACTCACACGAGCCACGCCAAATCGCTGGGCCGAGGGGTACGCGGCTATCACCGTTCTGGATCAGCGCTGGGGTAGGGCGAATATCAAAACGACGGGTTTACTGCCTAACGTGCTTGCTCAACAATCTGCCGTGGTCGCGAATGTGGAGGATGCGATTTTCATCCGAGATGGTATGGTCATGGAGGGTACTCATAACAACGTATTTGCGGTGCTCAATGGTGTGATCGTCACTGCACCCGCGACCAATCACATACTCCACGGTGTCACTAGAGATTTTGTCATCGAGCTTGCTAAGGAGTTAGATCTTCCCATGAAAGAGCGTTCATTCACAGTGAATGAACTTTATGCGGCGAGTGAGATCTTCTTCACGGGTACGACCACAGAGGTGCGTCCGACGGTAGAGATAGATGGACGAACCGTGGGGGATGGAAATCCGGGACCTGTAACGCAGTTGCTGTCCGAAGCCTATACGAAGCGAGTTGATAACATCGGATCAGCTTAGCCGAGATTCGTAATCGGAAACTGGTGTCGCGTTGAGACCGAGGCTGGAGTGCTAGGCCTACTACCTATCATCATCAGCCGGATGAAGACGAACAATAGGGGTTCGTTGAGCCCCTCGACTATCAATGGCCAAGTAAATCAGGCCGTCTGGTCCCTGGCGGACATCTCGGATTCGTCCTAGGCCTTGGACGAGAGTTTCTTCCCTTGTGATCTCATCGCCATCGAGCACAAGACGCGCGAGTTGTTCGCCTCGCATACCACCTACAAAGACGTTTCCTCGCCATTCCGGGAAGCGGTCTCCTGTGTACACCATCAGGCCAGAAGTCGCGATAGAAGGAACCCAAAAATGCTTCGGAGGTTCCACCCCTTCGCGGAGTGTCCCCTCATGGATGGTCGTACCACTTCCGTAATTCACGCCGTAGCCAACCACAGGCCATCCGTAGTTGTTACCTTGATGAATGAGGTTTAACTCATCGCCACCTTGTGGCCCATGCTCGTTGATCCAGACGCTGCCCGTCTCTGGATGGATGACGAGTCCCTGTGGGTTTCGGTGCCCATAGCTCCAAATCTCTGGCTGTGCTCCGAGCGTTTCGACAAACGGGTTGTCGATCGGAATGCGTCCGTCGTCGTGTAGTCGGTTTACTGTTCCATGGTGGTTGGACACGTCTTGTGCAGGGTGCGATTCCAAATCGCCACGCGGTGGAGCTTGTCGATCTCCTACTGTAATGAACAAATACTTTTCCTTATCAAACGCGAGGCGGGACCCGTAGTGTCCTCGACCTTCTGACACAGCCAAGAAAATCTCCTCACTGTTTGTGAGCTCGCCGTTCTCGAATCGGCCGCGAATAACCGCTGTTGTTCCGCGAGATTGTGGGTCGTCGCCCGGCTTAGAGTAGCTCAGGTACAGTAGTCGATTCGAAGCGAAATCCGGATGTGGTACGACGTCTAGGAGTCCAGCTTGGCCACCTGATTGGACCGTCGGGATGCCGGCAACTGGATCCGGTAACAGGATGCCATCGCGAATGATGCGAAGTCGCCCCGGCTTTTCGGTTACAAGCATATCCCCGTTGGGCAGAAACGCTATAGACCATGGCTGCTCCAGCCCTTCAACGACCGTTTCAATCCGATAATCGTGGTATGCTGACCGCTTTATCTCTTGGCCAGCTACCGGTGCGGTTATACCTAGCAGAAAGATTAAGGTGATAAGTGGGCAACGAGTCCGGACCATCTTTAATCTCCTATATGACCTAGAATCGGATCGGGAACGCGCCATCGCGGTTCACGGCGTGTCAACCGGATCCTGTTCTTAACTTTACCATCGGGTTCATGTCCCGCACATGGGACTGTCCACCTAGAATCAATAATGGGGCTTCAAGTCCAATCCGGCACGGGTCAGTGGCTGGCACTAGGACTGAACCATCAACATCTTTCACGAAAGATCTTGGTTCAAGGGGCCTGCTCCACACCAAACTCCACTACGACGGTCCCATTTTGAGTGGGAGGATAACAATGCGGCTTTTCGTCGCTCTTTTTTACACGGTATTGGTCTCAACTTTTCAAATCGCGGCCCAAGAATCTCCCGTGGCGCTCACCGCCGAAGACTATAGTCGAGCGGAGCGCCTACTAGCTGCGAGTACAAATTCACTTGTACTGGGTGGAAGTGTACGCCCTACATGGATCGATGAAGGACGATTCTGGTATGCAAATCGATTCGAACAAGGGTTGGAGATCGTTATTGTTGATCCCGCTGCCCGAAAGCGGGCTAGGGCTTTCGACCATGCGCGTATGGCGGGTGCTTTGAGTACGGTGGCAGACACGACTTTTACTGCGTTCGGGTTGCCTTTGCGTGGGTTAGGGCTTAATGCTGAATCCGTCGAGTTTTCTGTTGGAGGAACGGGCTACTCATGCGGGCTCGAATCTTACCTGTGTGTACAAATCGTGCCAGATGAGGTGACGCGTTCTGAAGTAATCTCTCCCAATGGGTCCATGGCCGCATTTATACGCGATTACAATCTCTGGGTGCGCGATCTCATAACCGGACGAGAGACGCAACTCACCGAAGATGGTATTCAAGATTTTGGATATGGGACGAATAATGCCGGCTGGGTGAGGAGCGATCGTCCGGTCCTGAGATGGTCCCCTGACTCCCGTAAGATTGCGACCTTCCAACATGATGGTCGTGGTGTTGGGATGATGTACCTCGTTCGCACAGAGGTTGGTCATCCGGAAATGGATGCTTGGCGTTATCCGCTTCCGGAAGACTCGGTAATTTTTCGTATCCACCGAGTTGTAATCGATGTTGAGGCACCTGCAGACCGACGAGTTGTGCGACTCCGGATGCCGCCAGATCAACATCGATCTACGGTCTGCGATCATGTTTCCTGTGGGGGAACATTTGCCGACGTGGAGTGGAGTTCTGATGGGTCACAGATCGTCTTTGTATCAAGCTCGCGTGATCACAAGCGGGCAATGGTCCGGATGGCGGATGCTGCCACTGGAGAGGTGCGCGATCTTTTCGAGGAAGTGGAGGACACATTCTTCGAATCTGGGGGAAACTGGCGTTACCTGTCTCAGTCGAACGAGGTGCTATGGTTTTCCCAACGAGAGGACTGGGGTCACCTTTATCTGTATGACACAAGCACAGGCAATCTGAATCACCAGGTCGTGTCAGGGGATTGGAACGTAGACCAGATCCTCGAGGTGGACGAAGTGGACCGCACTGTCCTGTTCATGGGTAACGGACGAGAGCCTGGTGATCCCTATTTTCGGTATTTTTATCAAGTCGATCTTGACGGTGGAGATGTTCGGTTACTCACCCCCGACAGTGCGAATCACACGGTCTCAATCTCTCCAAATAGTCAATACTTTGTGGATAGTTACTCGACTCCCACAATTCCACCTAGAACGGTGGTGCGGGATATGCAGGGGCGTGTGATCCAGCTATTAGAGCAGGCAGACATCTCTCGACTTCTGGCAACAGGCTGGCAGCCACCGGTGCCTTTTCAGGTGAAAGCGCGTGATGGTGAGACAGATCTTTATGGACTGATGTTCCGGCCACGCAATTTAGATTCTGACAAAAAATACCCTGTTGTCAATTATCTTTACCCGGGTCCCCAGAGCGGGAGCGTGGGAAGTCGAAGTTTCCGGCCCGCACATCGAGATTTGCAGTCCCTTGCGGAGCTCGGATTCATTGTGATTGAGCTTGATGCCATGGGGACGCCCATGAGGTCCAAGTCTTTCCACGAAGCCTACTATGGAAATATGGGGGATAATGGGCTCCCGGATCAGATTGCAGGGATACGGCAGCTTGGTGCGCGACACTCTTGGATCGATGTTGACCAGGTGGGCATCTATGGGCACTCGGGAGGCGGTTTTGCGTCCACCGATGGAATCCTCCGTTATCCCGACTTCTACAAGGTGGCAGTATCTCAGGCCGGGAATCACGATAACCGGAACTATGAGGACGATTGGGGAGAGAAGTGGCAGGGACTCTTAGAAGAGTACCCCGACGGGACAACGAATTACGATAACCAAGCAAATCAACTCCTTGCCAAAAATCTAAAGGGGAAGCTACTCATCGCGCATGGAACCTTGGATAGCAATGTGCCTCCCTCGAACACGATGTTGGTCGTAGACGCGCTGATCGCCGCGAACAAAGACTTTGACCTCCTCCTCCTGCCAAACCGTGGCCATGGTTTTGGTAACGAACCCTATATGATGCGGCGACGCTGGGATTACTTCGTGACGCATCTCTTGGGGCTTGATCCTCCCGAAGGTTATGAGATTGGACGATCGTCACCCTTAGTCCCGTAAGCCAAGTTTTACAATTTTTGTAGCGGCGAGTTAAGCTTGAGCGTCTTTTGGTTCGTGTGAAAGCGGCAGGTTCATGTTGAAGGTGCTTTCCATTGCCCGATCGTATGTCGAACCACACCTTCATAGGGTGTCTTCCCAAGCTCTGCGAGTCGCGCTCGCCAGTCTCGTTTTAGCAAGTTGTTCGGACGGAGCCTGGCTCCCGCCAGTCTCGTTTGAGCAGTTCTCGGCGGAGCACGGAGAATGGAGACAGGATCGGCGTGAGCGGCTTGTCACGCCTCCTTCTGGGCCGGTGCTGTGGATTGGGCTCTGGCAACTATCTCAGGGATCCACGGAGTTAGGATCAGATCCCGGATTGCCTATCGTCCTTCCTTCGGCGGATGTCCCGTCTTCGGCTGGGACCCTTCACCGATCGGGTCAGGATGTTCGATTGGAGGCTGTGGCCGAATCGGGTTTTCGATTCGAAGATGGATCGACCGTTACGGAACCAGTAATGCTTGGCAACGATCGCTCAGAAGACGTAACCCAGGTTTCGTTAGGAACACTTGGGATGAGAATTCATGCCGAGCCGGGTACGGATCGCCTTTGGCTCCGCGTGTGGGATGAGGATCACCCGCAGCGAGATACATTCGTGCTCCCGGAAACATTCCCCCTAGACGTACAGTGGCGTGTGCCGGCTCATTTTGAACCCTATCCTGAACCGCGGGTTCTCCCGGTCGCCGACGTGACGAGTGGTTCGCTCGAGTATGAAACACCCGGCGAATTAGTTTTCGATATCGACGGTGAAGAGCATCGTTTGATTGCTGTTGCTGGTGCCGAAAGTATGCGTTATTTCGTAATGATGTGGGACTCGACTGCTATCTCACAGACGTATCCTGGTGGCCGGTATATGACGGTACCCTTAGCCGATGCGGACGGTCGGACGATCATTGACTTTAACCGCGCCTATAACGCTCCGTGCGTTTTCACGCCCCATTCGGTGTGCGGACTGCCGCCACTCGAGAACTACTTGCCATTGCATGTGACCTCAGGTGAAAAGCGACCACAATAGAGTAGTTCACCGGCCGAGTAACACGCCCACGCCACCCATGAATGACCAAGCCCGTGACTGTAGTCGATCACCTTCACCTTCCCAGCGAAGGTTCAATAGTCCACGGTCATAGCGTCCGTCAAAGGTCAAGAAAAACCGGTCAGCTAAGCCAATATCGACAGCTGCTCCAATCACGAACCCGGCATCCATTTTCCCTCGTCTCTCCAACAACGCCTGACATCCGTCATCTGCATTTAGGGTCGAGATGTCACCTGAAAGGGAACAGTTTATTTCGAAGGCGAGGAAGCTCCCTGCGAACACGCTTGGGCGAATCTTATTTGCATCTTCCGACAACGACATTTTGACGAGAAGTGGAAGGCTGATGTAGTCGAGTGCTGCAATTGCGCTGCCGCCCTCCCCGAGTATCGAGATGCCCTTTTGCGAGTAGAGAAGTTCGGGCTGGACCGAAACTTTGTTCAGCCCCGTCAGTGCCAGAAACACCCCACCAGAGAATGCAGTTCGCTGACCGGCTCGTCCAAACTCGAACTGGCTTGAGCTTACATCACTTAGGGTGGTTCCACCCTTGAGGCCGATTGCCAGATTCTGACCATATAAACTTGTGTGCTGGTAAGGTAGCCCAGCCAAGACAAGTCCGAGTATTAGGCACCTACGCCCCACGATGGATAGCATGATCGTAGAGGACAAAGGGAATCGCCCAGACAAGGCCGCCAATCGCACCACCAAACGTCATCTGGAGCGTATTAGCACCACCGATACCCATCCCGAACAGGGGTACCGCGAGAGTTAGATAACCAATCAAAATTAGAATCCACCTTTGAATGCCAACGCTTTTCCAAACGACCAACCCTGCTAGGAATGGTGTGGTTAGCGACACCATGAACTCTGGGCCATTAAACAACTGGTCCCGGGACGCTAGGTTTACAAAGACTGACCAGGTGAGGCCGGACCCCAGGCCGGTCAGAATGCCTCCCAATAGGATCCTCTTCACGTTTCGTTGGCGAAGAGCCCTCTCCCGGTTACTGGAGAGGGCTCTTTAGCACTGGCTTTCGTTATGAGACGAACTTAGCCGTTTCGGAAAACTAGCCTCCGGCAGCCACACCTTCAGGGAAGATTTCCTTCCAGACCTCCAGGAAGCGATCCATATCCTCTTCAGTTGAGATCGAGACGCGCAGATGGTCGAGCATGGGAGGGAAATCGCGTCCGACCATGATGCCACGTTTCCGGAACTCGGCGCGCACCTCCGCTGCAGGGCGTCCTGTATGAACCATGAAAAAGTTGGTTTCCGACGGCAGCACGTCGAAGCCCATGTCTCGGACCGCAGTTATGGTATTCTCACGCAACCTTATGGTTGTATCCTTCACCCAGCGCTCATACTCGGTATCCTCGAGTGCTGCAGCCCCCCCCCATTTGACGAGCGCGTTTACGCTTCCGGTGGTGTACGTGCGCATGTGCTCTATCATATCTGCTGGCGCGATCCCATAACCAAGCCGCATACCAGCCATCCCATAGATCTTGGAAAATGTCCGGGCGACTAGCACAGGACGCCCTTCCAATACATATGGGACCGAGGTCGCATATGCCGGATCCTGGATATAGTGATGATAGGCTTCATCGATGAGAACTGGGATATCCACAGGGATTTCATCGAGCAATGCTTGGATCTCGTCTGAATGGACAATTATGCCGGTCGGATTGTTTGGATTGCAGATGTAAACCATTCCGACATCACGGTAATGACGCTTGGTGAGCTTGATCGTATCATCCATGTTCTGCCGGTAATCCGAATCAAGCGGGAGTGCAATTACGTCTGCATCAATACCCGAGGCCACCTGGTAGACTGTGAGGTATGTCGGCGTGACCCCTATGACCTTTTTATTGTGCCCTAAGAATGCATGTCCGGCGACTCTAAGTGTTTCTCCGGAGCCTGCGCCTAGCAGAATATTTTCGGGTTGCACGCCATGATGTTCGGCAAGCTTCTCTTCGATATTCGCGTCTGGATAACCGTAGCGGTTCGCATATTTCCGTGCGCTGTCCATCGCCTCCCACATTGCCTCGGATGGTCCGTACGGGTTTTCATTGGACGAAAGCTTGATGAGAGAATCATAGTCGTCGCGTTCTTGAAGGGAGGCGAGGCCCTTGGGTGGCTTTGGAAGCGATGCCCCCATAGCTGATCCGGGCCTCAGGCCGAGATAGCCTAACGCCGCCGCCGTCCCACCCATGAACCGCCGTCGTGAGAGGTTGTGCTTCGAGTCCATGCATGCCTCCATTGTAGGTACTAAGAGCCTCCTGGGCCGTATTAGATCAACTGACCAGTTACTCTGGGGCAAACGGCACTACGGGCGCAAGGTTCAGCAAGGAATATCATGGTATAATGGTGTACTTTTTAGCGCGTAAGTCTGGCCATAGTGGCAAGCCTTTTCCTAGCTTGAACCGGCCATCCGTGTTCACCGGTGACCCTCGAAAGGTTGGTGTTCTTGACTGACACGTCTTCTTCGAAGTTTGAATCGCCCCCGGTTATGACCGATCAAATGAAGGTAACAGTCGATACCCGCTATGCGGTCGAGCATTCAGATCCGGCCGCTTGGCGTTACGTGTTTGTATATCACGTCCACATCCGAAATGTGGGAGATGAAACGGCACAATTGTTTTGGCGGCATTGGCGTATCCATGACTTAGTTGCGGGTGATCATGAGGTCGAAGGGGAAGGAGTCGTTGGTGAATCACCAACGCTAGGACCGGGTGGAGAACATAAGTATCAAAGCTTTTGCGTCCTCCGCGGGCCGTCCGGTCACATGGAGGGGTATTATCACTATCGGCGGCAAGACGGCTCAGTCTTCAAAGGGCCGATTCCTCGCTTTCAGTTGCAAGCTCCACCAGAGGCGATCGGAGCCCTACTTGCCTGATCCGCTTCACGCCACTTTGTGGCGAGACCACCAAGACATCGCCCGTGAATGCCTAGCTCTTCCCTTTGTCGTTGGGCTTGGTGACGGGAGCTTAGAAGCCTCAGTGTTCAGGCGTTATGTAGCGCAGGACGCGTTTTTTCTACGAGCGTTCTTCAGTGCCTATGCGCTCGCAGCAGTTAAAATCGAGCAGGTCGATTTGGTTTGCCGACTGCACAAACTTATGGGTGGTGTGTTAGAGGAACTCGAACTCCACAGAAAGTATGCAACCGAACTAGACATCGATCTTGATGAAGTCCGGCCCAATCCCGTCACTAGTGTTTATACCGATTTTCTGCTTCGAACAGCTTGGTCCGGTAATGTGAGTGAGATTATTGCTGCAATGACACCTTGTATGAGGCTCTACGCTTGGCTGGGTCAGCAGCTGGCTTCACCGGGTCATACGCCGGGTCCATACCGAGATTGGGTTGAGACGTATGCGGGCGCTGAATTTGATGGTTTAGCAACCGACCTCGAGCACCTACTTGATGAGCTTGCACAAGATGTTCCTCAAATCAGATTCAATTACGAATATGCACTTCGATGCGAGTTAGATTTCTTTGAAGTGCAGTTGCTCGACAGGTCTTGACCGGGGATGTGGCCCGCAAATTTGGCTGATTCCTACTTCTAACTAACCTCACCAGTGCTCAATTTTCGAACCAGTCGATCTAAGAACTCAAGCCCTTCGTAGAATGCCTGAACAGGAATGCGCTCGTTCATCCCATGAGAAAAAGTTTCGCCGTAAAACAACCCTGAAACACCGTACACGGGAGTTCCCGCAAGCCTAAGATAGAGTCCATCGGTAGCACCTGTACTCATCGTGGGGACAACGGCTACGCCCGGCCACATATCGTTGGTAACTTGCTTGATTGTCAGAAGAAGGTCTGGGGTAAGCGGCGAGGGCGGACTGTCTTGGGCTGATCCTTCTGCCATCACTGTCACGTTCGGGTTACTGATTGCTCGTTCGAGGGCATCACGTACGTCACTGGGCGTTTCATCTGGTAAGATCCGGCAGTTGACGTTCGCTTGTGCACGTTGGGGTAAGGCATTCGATGCGTGACCACCATCGAGTAACGTGGCGACACAAGTGGTTCGCAGCATCGCATTGTATTGAGGGTTTTGAGAAAGCAACGTGGCGGCATCGGAATCTCCCTGGTCCACGGCTATGCGACGCATCGCGTCAGCCACAGCGGGGTCATCGACTATGTCGGCGGAAGCTGCAAAAAAAGCAGTTGTGACCTCGTTTAGATTTACGGGCATCTTGAATGCGCCCACCGCAATGAGTGCGGAGGCAAGGTCGTAAATAGCGTTATCCCGACGTGGTCGTGAGCTGTGACCGCCCGGGTTTGTTACTTCAATTAGGAAATTTTGAAATTTCTTCTCGCTCGCCTGGACCGCATTTGAAACTCTGGTTCCATCTACGACGAGCCCTCCGCCACCTTCGTTGAGCGCATACTCAGCCTCGATGAGGCCGGGCCGGTTCTGAAGGAGCCAGCTTACACCGTTATGTGCCCCCCCTTCTTCGTCGGTTGTCAAAGCCATGATGATATCACGGTCTGGCACGAACCCTTCTTGTTTCATCTTGATGAGGATTGCCGTATAAATCGCAGCCTCATCTTTGTCGTCAGCCACGCCGCGCCCATAAAAGGTGCCATCTTGTTCGATGAATTCGAATGGGGGAAGTGTCCAATCTGCCGGATCTGCCTCAACTACATCGATGTGAGCAAGGAGAAGAATTGGTTTTCTTCCTGTGTCTCGGCCGCGCAATCGAGCGACAACGTTTCCCTCACCAGGAACGACTTCAGTAACCGTCACGTCTTCTTCTGAAAATCCTGCATTAATCAGTCGTTGGGCTACATTTTCCGAAGCTTCCAAAGTGCCAGCTGCCGAGTGAGCCGTGTTGATTTCTACAAGCTCTTTAAGCACCTCGCGGGCAAGTTGTTGAAACTCGGTGAGTTCTTGACTCGAAAGGGGCGGTGCGACGAGAGTGGAAAGTCCAATGTAAGCACAACAAACGATCTTGTGGATTGACACGGTCAACTCCATGGCGAGGTTGGTGACTGCGTATTCGCAGGACTGCTATTCCTTAAGACGAAAGCACAGGCAGCGATGACAAAACATGCCCCTATCGTTATGGGCAGCCCCTCTCTTAAACCCAGTGTGGACACGCCTCCTTATTCGATCCTTTACTGTACGATGATCGTGGAGTCTTTCATGGTAGATGGGTGGAGGGTGCAGTAGAACACATAAGTGCCCGTAGTCGTCAAGGTTACGGTGAAGTACTGCCCGTTACTAAGACTCCCGCTGTCGAATGATGATGCGCCTGAAGGTTCACTCGTGGAAGTTACGGTATGAACATTCGATCCGGTTTGGTCCCATCGGACTGTCTGGCCAGCATTAATCGTGACGGTCGCATCAGAATTCCGATTTCCTGCAGGGTCCACAAACGCGTCATCCTCGACCTTAAACACCACATCCGCAGCAGGCGGTGGTGTAGATGGAGGCGGCGGTGGTGGTGGCGGGTTGTTGCCCGTTGGGCCATCGCTTGAGCAACCAAACACTGCGATGAACGAGCACACGTTAGTCAAAAAGACTCGTCGTTTCACCTGAACCTAATTCCTTTCTATGGTCCCGGGAGAGCATTTTGAGCGGCCCCGGCCACCAAAATCGCCTACAAGATACGAGGTTCGTTCACGTTTCAAACTCCTCCGCAGGCTGCAGTGCCCGTTTAATATTGCAGAGGTAGTCGTAGCGACGGTCAGTATGAGAAGTCAAAGTCGCCACACTTGAATATATATAAAATTCTGTCCAGATCGACCTGCCTAAGATTCAAATCTAATTCTAGTACGTGGTACGTACGTTACTGTCGTCCGATAAGTGTTAGCTCAAGAGCAGACTCTACCTGTCATCCATGCAAGAAGATATGGGGCTGTCCGTTACGGCACCTCCGTGGCTAACAAAGCCTTCTGTGAAAATGTCGAACACAAAACGTGTCATTTCGGCTATGGTCCGCTCCCGGCGCCAAGTCGTTCTGCGTAACGTATTCACGAACGCAGACACAATTAAATGCCCGCCGCCGTTTGGTAGCGCAATGATCCCAACGTCATTGATCGCACCAGCCATGGTACCAGTCTTATGGGCCACTTCGATCGACGATGGAAGCAATCCTCGGAGCCGCGCCCGCCCTGACTTCGTCAGGCTCATCACTTCAAGGATTCTTGTCCTAGAGCCTCGACTCAGACCCTTACCCTCGTGGATCTTCACTAACAAGTCGGTCATCCCGTCTGGTGTAGCGGTGTCCTTGGGGTCCGTTCCGTAGCGTTCGCGTGCCGCATCGCGGTACGCCTGAGGTAGTGCGTCGCGCATTCGAAAATATTGATATCGGGACAGTTCGCTTTCTGGGATTGTATCTGACAGCCCGACGAGATCTGCGAAGGTCCGTGCTTCTGATCGGTCTACCTCCACACCCGAAACCCCGAGCTCGTGAACCCGGCGCGTCGCGGCTTTTGGGCCTCCCGACATGTTGAGGATGACATCCGTCGCTGTGTTATCTGACGATCGCAGCATGAGCGAGAACAAACTGTCTACGGTCCGTTGAACGGGCCGTGTGCGCCAACCAGCGAGTGGACTGTAGCCTGGACGGAAATCTTGTGGTGTAACAACTATGGTTTCAGTCAGGTCGATTTCACCGGCGTCAACTCGTCGCAGAAACTCAAGGGCCATGGGTACTTTTGAAACGCTCGCCATGGGAAATCGTCGATCGCCGTTAAACGAGACTTGGAGCCCCGATTCGTAGTGGAGGGCGGAGAACCCAACTTCTCCACCTACCCGACGAGCGATTCGTGCGAGCCCGTCATGGATGGAGTCGGAGGCGATGCATGATGGTGACGAAGCGATTGGTTCAGAATCCTGTGCGGAAACAGTAGAGGGAGGCGATAGGAGCAGGGACCACCCAACGAGTGGCATTGTCCACGTGTTGGCCACCCAGGTTCTAGCCCTATGTTTCTGCCCCATCTTCATGTCATAGCCCTGTTTTCCAGCTTTAAATGTTTCTGGTGGTCAATCCATCGTAAAAGTTTCGCTGTGGCGCTTTTTCTAATCTACCCCTCCCGAATTAACTAGAGATCTATTCGTGGGCAAACAGTCAAGCTGCTTATGGATCTCGCGCTAACCTGTGTGTATGGTATAATCTGACGTGTGTTAGTTCTTGGCCTGGTCGGTTCATTTCGGAGGTCCTATGCATCGTATAATCTCGAATATCGTTGTCTGCACGTTTGTGTTTACTAGCGTCGGATGTGGAGGTGGGGAACAAGTTGACGCTGATCCAAACGATGCGCCGGATGTTTCCACGCAGCCTTCAGCTACTGTCCAGATTGTTAGCCCTGAAGAAGGTGCTACGGTTGGCACTGATGTGACCGTTACACTCCAAACTTCGGGAATTGAGATTGTCTCAATCACACCGCCCGTTCCGGGCACTGGGCACCACCATCTATATGTCGATGTTGATCTTACCCCATTAAACGAGATGATCCCTCAAGGGAACCCGCAAATAATCCATCAAGGTGATGGCAGTACAGAGCGTACGATCGAGGGGCTTGCCCCCGGCCCACATCGGATCATAGCAGTGGTAGCGAATCCCGCCCACATTCCAATTGATCCGCCGGTCATAGATACCGTACACTTCTGCTCAGGTGGGAACTGCTAGTCAGATTAGGCTAAGTTTTATTCTCTTAATCCCTCACTTAGTCCGGTCAATGCGTTTAGCATTTCCTGTAATCACGCTCTTGATTTTGGCGGGGTGCTCTAACCTCCCGCCCGTGAACCCTACGTATTCGATAGACGCAGGCCACAGCCAGAGACTCGGTGCCCTGGTTATGGCCCACGGAGGTGATCGACATTGGAACTCCTCAGTCGAAGAGGCTATTGGACTTCTGGATGAAGAGATGCCTGTCTCAGTAGCGTATGGAATGGCCGATCCTTCCTCACTTCGGACCGGCTTAAAATCGCTTCTCAGTGAGGGGGTCACTCACGTGGTGGTAGTACGGCTCTTTCTCTCAGGCGATTCATTCTTAGACCAGACCAAATTTCTCCTGGGTCTTTCAGGTACCCCGCCCGAATCATGGGTACTTATGGGGCCAGGAGCGAGTAACCCGGAAGCGCGACAGAAAATTCAACATACCCAAGTGGTCGCTACGCATCTCAATGGACTTATAGAGTCAGAATACGCTGGGAAAATCATGCTTGAGCGAGCTGCCTCATTGAGCTTGTCTCCCTCTGAAGAAAGCGTATTGATTATCGCACACGGAATGGGTGACGAGGACGAGAACAACAAACTCTTGGAATCGATGAGAGGTGCTGCCGAACGGGTTGCCCAGGGTGGTTATGCAGATGTTCAGATTGCTACTTTGCGAGAAGATTGGCCATCCAAGCGGATAACGGCCGAGCAGGAAATTCAAAGGTACGTATCAGAGGAAAATGAGTCCGGTCGTCGAGTGCTAGTTCTCCCAATGCGTCTTTCGGGTTTTGGGCCGTATCGAGAAGTTCTCGCCGGACTCAATTATTCAGAGGGCCTCGCACTGCTGCCTCATGAAGAAATAGCTAGGTGGATTCTTGAAACTGCCTATGACGTAAGCTTTTCATCTGGCTGGAACTTTAGAGGCGTACTCAAGTAGTTGGGAGCAGCGCACGGTCTACATGAATCGAACACGCTTGGTTGCTTAGAGTTGTAACGGTCGATTCATCTTTACTCTCTATCTTCGTAGAAGTCATCAAATGCTTCTTTTACAATTTCAGTTTCTTCCATGTCTTCACCGTGCGTCGTCCTGCCCGCCCCGTCGCCACAGCTTACGGGTCAGAATCGATCCTGGTTCCTTCCTCCGCCGAAGCGTGTGTTAACGACGTTGTTGAAGATCGAGCCGAATCGGTAGCGGAACCCGAAGCTGAGAGCCGCCTGGTAGTTGGTCTCGAGTTGGCGGCGGCGTAGGAGAACCTCCTCAAGGTCCGCATCGCCTTTCGGCAGGTTGAGCTGATTGTGGATGAGCTCGAGCTGGCCGCCGATCTCGAGCGAAAGCCCCTGAGTGATGCGAACGGCGACGGCCCCGTCGAACCGAACGCTGTAGTACCGGAGATCGTGCAGGTATTGCGATGCGTTGACACCCACGTTGACCTCGCCCCACGGCTGGGTCACTTCGTAGCCCGCGCTCAGCGTCTGCTCCGGAAGTAGCTGCACGGTCTCGTTGTAGATCGTGGTGTCCCGGTATTGGATGTGGGAGGCGCCGATGCGGTAGGCGACGGTCAGTTGTCGCCGAGTCGCTTCCCGATAAGGATACAGGCTCCACTCGATGGCGGGCATCAGACGGTAGCGCAGGTGGACATTGGCGAACGTCGACGTGAAGACATCCCCGAAAGTCCCGATCGACCAGTGTGGCGAGATGCTCCGGACGACGTAGCTGGTGAAGCCGTCTCGCCGCGATGTGCTCTCGATGGTCCCGTCTTCTCGCTCGAAACGGTCGTAGTTGTAGTTGAAGAACGGCCGAAACTGGATCTTCCAGTCCTCCGTCACACGGCCAACGTACACACCGTAGCGCGTGTCGAAGGACCGTTGCTGGGACTCAAAATCCGCACTGCCGTCCGCGTACATCTCGATGGTCCAGTGGTCCCATGGATCGTCTCGAGGCTGCGCCTGACTGCTGGCTTCCGCCGCCGAGGGAGCGACGTCAAGCCGCAGTCGGTCACGCATGGGCGTCCGCATCAGGTACGGCAGGAGGGCCACTTCGAGCGTGCGGAGGAATCCCTCCCGCGCTTCGGCCTCCGTTGCGTCCACGTTCGTCGTGTAGACCGTCGAGAAGTCCATCCCCTGGAACGGACCCAGGCCGATGAGGTCGAACGTCTGCGCCCGGCCGCCTGCACCTGTGTTCTCCCGGGTCACGAGGACGTGGACGCCGGCAACCTCGCGGTCGCGGACGTGGTCCAAGTACGTCATCTCTTGCCGGATGAAGGTCTCGTCGCAGAAACCGCAGTCTAGGAAGATGGCAAGCCGTGCGGGCATTTCCGTCTCGACGTCCTGCGATGCCACCGGTTGGGCGGACGCTCCTAGCCATGCGAGGACACTCAGATAGGAGGCCGTTGCAGCGCGCCATCTGCGCCTCGCGAAGATGTTCACCCGGGGTGTTGCAATTTCTTTACTAACAGAACCTACTGCTAGTTCACCGCCATATCTGCCGGTATTTATTTTAAAATATCTTTTGGTCATAATATTTATCCAAAGTCTACAAAATCTCCTCATCTAGCGTAAGCAACGTCTTCAGCAAAACGTTAGCGCCAGCGGTCACCTGTTCGGGCGAGGTGAATTCGAGTGGCGAGTGACTAATTCCGTCATGGCTCGGGACGAAGATCATCCCGACTGGCGCCAGCAGAGCTACACTCTGAGCATCGTGACCTGCGCCGCTTGGCATCCGAATGCTCGATAGTCCTAGGCGACCACACTCGGCCTCGATCACATTTCGCAGTCTCTGGTCTGTAGGGGCGGCCCGGCTCTCATAGAACTGTTCGAGCGTCACCTCTGTATCTAGATCTGTTGCGATTCGTGCAGCTTCGGCTTGGATTTGCTTGAAGATGAGGTCGATCTTCACCATCTCTAGATCTCGGATTTCTAAACTGAAGGTAACGCGACCGGGGATCACATTTGGTGCGCCCGGATCGATTTCGATTCGTCCCACGGTGGCGACTTGCCGTCCCGGAGTTTCGAGTGCGATCTGATTGACCGCATCAATAATCCGCGCACTCGTGACCAACGCGTCTTGTCGCTGATCCATTGGCGTAGTCCCTGCATGGTTGGCGAAGCCATTCACCGTAACAGTCCAACGTTTGATACCAACGATCCCTTCAACAACCCCGATATCAACATTGCGTCGATCGAGAACAAACCCTTGCTCAATATGGAGTTCAAGATACGCGGTTAGGCTGTTGGACTGACGGCGGGCATCGGCAAGTCGCGTCAGGTCTCCTCCAATGCGCCGAGTACCCTCCTCGATCGTTAATCCGCTTGCAGTCACAATGTCGAGTTCGGTTTCAGTTACCTCGCCAGCAATTGCCCGACTTCCAGTTTTTCCACCTTCCTCATTTGCCCAGACAACAAATTCGAGCGGGTGTCGTGTCATGTGTTTCGCATCTGCGAGTGTGGCCAGAACCTCGAGTGCGCCCATCGAACCAACCTGTCCGTCAAAACTTCCGCCGGCTGGTACTGAATCGATATGTGACCCAAGCATGATGGGGGGCGCTGATGGGTCGCTTCCATGCCTGTATGCGAGGAGGTTTCCACCCAGATCAACTGACACTTCAGTCCCTAATTTGTGAAGGATGTCCGTCAACCACTCGCGCGCGGCCAGGTCTTCATCGCTGTAGGCAAGGCGGGTGGTGCCGTCCGCCGAGGAGCTGAATTGGGCAAGTGCAGATAATCGCCGATTGAGCCGTCCACTATCGACTAGTAGAGCTTGCCCGAAAGGGAAGGGTGAACGAAGGAAGCTGGGAGTCAATGCAAGGGCCATCGATGCAAGCGCGTAGTTTCCAAGGTCTCGACGTTTCACTGGCACCAACCATTGAGCTAAAGGTCTGTTCATATCACCACTTCAAATAAGTATGAAATGGTGGGAATCGTACCTGGTCGATCAACAACGACCTTGTCCATAGCATAGCCTAGGGGCAGAATGCCGGATGAGCGAGCCCGATGCCCTCCCCGGCCTACATATTGACCGCGTCTCACTTCGATTTGGTGGTGTGGCGGCACTGACGGATGTCAGCTTCAACATCCAAGCAGGAGAATTGCTTGCACTGATTGGACCGAACGGGGCCGGCAAGACGAGTGTCCTCAACTGCATCTCAGGCCTTTACCGCCCTCAGGAAGGTTCAATACGGCTAGTCAGTGAAGGTGTTGAGCATGATCTGACAGACCTTGCACCCCATAACATCGCACAGTTGGGTGTAGCCCGCACATTTCAAAACATCGAGCTCTTCAAACACATGACTGTGCTCTACAACCTTATGCC
>CAYZOT010000014.1:0-58268 GCA_964480515.1 uncultured Gemmatimonadota bacterium | reverse complement strand
TTCGATATAGAAAGCCTGACTCTTTGGGTAAGAGTCGACGTGTCAACTAATTCAACTGCCTCTTCGAGTGTCTGGCTAGTCTCCTGAGCCACCCCATCCACGGGCATCGAAAACATGACTGCGGCCACAGCTACTGCGGTTATGAATCTCATGGTACGGCACTCCATCTAGTCCGCTACGGTTTCCTCTGTCTTCCAGCCCTGCGGTTTAAAGAGTTTGATCCACGTTTTAGTGGCGGGGGGTGACATCAGTTGTAACCGTACTAGGGTTACAGGCTAACGGTCCTACCATTAGGTGAAATGGCTAGAAACGTTAAGAAAACATTAGTCGCTACCAGCTCGTAGCTGTGATGGACACGAGCCTTGCTATCGGCAATTGGAAGCGCGCCCCCCGGAGCTCACTGATAAATCAGTTCTTATTGTATTTTTAGAAACTTTAAGATCGCCACCACTGGACACTCTACCTGATACGGCCAATGCCCCACAAATTTCAGCAGAGGCACCAGAAGAAACTCTCACTTCGGCGGTTTCAATAATAATTTCATCGTCCGCCTCAAATTCCGATCCGGAAGAGGCTTCCAGTTCAATATGATTGACATGAAAAGTTTCCCCTATCGTTACACTGGATCCTGATGACAAATCCACGTCCAGTCGGTCGATAAAACCTGTAACGCCATCAAGTTCGAATGAGCTTCCAGAAGAGGCTGAAAGATCTAGATCTCCTTCATTTTCAAAGCATTTTTTCATATATCCACCGGAGCCTGAATGCACTTCAATCGAGTGGGGCGGGGTTTTCAGGGTCAGGTCGGCGGTCACGTCATTGCGCTTCCCTGAAAAAAACAGCCCGAAAAAACCATTGATCTTTCCGGTTATTTTTAGTTTCTTGTTTTTGAAGGACATTCGAAAATCATCTTCAGAATCAGCAGAGATTTCTAATTTATTCATGTCTCCACACCGGATTTCGACCTCCACTCCAGCGCCGACTTCCAAAGCGTCAACCTCTTCAATCTCATACGAGTAGGTTTTAGGGAGTAACAGGGGGACACAGATTAAACCTGCGAGGCAGAGTGTTGTCGTGTTCATCAACAGTCCTTTTTGGACAATATGTCCGAAAGTAATTCTAGAGTCGGTTAAGATGTTCGGTTAAGGTGCAAACTCAGCGACTCCTATGGCCTTCTACTCTCATTTCTTCATGGTTCCTCATAATACCGAACGTGACCATTTCACCGGGATCGTACGAATGTAAAATGCGCCGAACCTTTCCAGGCGAGTCGACGAGTCGTTCTCCGACCTCGAGGATGACATCTCCCGCCTCCAAGCCCAGACTCGAGTCTTCATCGACATCGGCGACTAAGACACCTCTGTCCGTTCCAAAGTATTCGGCCACCTTAGCCTCGAGCTTGACCAACTTGAGCTCACTAGAATTGAGGGGGCCACGACCCACGAAAATCGCCCGTCCCCCACCTGCACGGAGCCCCTCAAGTCCCTCGAACTCGAACACTCCAGGTCCACCACTCGCGTGGAGTCCCTCAAGTCCCTCGAATACTCCAGATAGGACTATCTCTCTCTCATCCCCTTCTTCCGCTATACGGTGAAGGATCTTTTCTGCGGCGCCGGACTCCCCGACCCCTCTCCACACATGGACTTCATCCTCAGACAACCGGTTCATCTCTACGTCCCCTCCATCGTGGCGGAGAATCCGAATCTCGCGTCTGCCGTCACCGCGATCCTCGGAAGATGCGTGGTCTTGAAGTCGGCGGAAGCGACGAGAGACGGCGGCTTCTGTGCGGTCCCCTAGAGAATGAACCCGATCAGCTAGCGAACCCGGGAGACCGTCTAGTTCCAATCGCATTGTCCGGCTCGGAGTAGTTTCCGCAACCAGCTCCGCGATGTGTGAGTCACCGTCACGCTCGTAGCCGATCTCGATTTTATCGCCGGGCTCAAGTCCTCCGGCTATGGCCTGCAAGCGCTGAACAGGAGTAGATCGATCCGGGTCAAAATCGCTTTCTACCTCTTCTTTGCCCAGGGAGGCAAGCAGGCTTCGACCCTGGAGGGTCGTGACGACGTCCCCTTCACGTAGTCCGGACTTTTCGGCCGGGCTGTCTTTCAGGACACTCAATACCAGTACTCCGAGAGCATCATGCTCCGCACTTTGGTTCGGGTCGAGTCCGATACCAATCCGTACCCGAGGCCCTTCGGAAGTGGTACATGAACAGTCTTGATTACCATCACTGTCAATCGTGCAATGACACTCCTCGTTGACCACCACGTTCTGTGCGGAAAGGTCCGTAGCTCCCAAAGTGAGAGTTGCGGCGACACTCCATAGAAGACTTAGGGCGAGTAGGCGAAAGGGTGATGATTCTGACATTTTTTTCCTCTGAATGAAAGTATAATTTCTGGTTAGATGTTTTCTATTTGAAAAGGGTTGCTAGACTGGGCCTCTTGATTCGGAATTCCATGCGATCTATCTCCCTATCCAATGTGACACCTTAACCATGAAAACGTTGTCGGGGTGTACTCCAAACAACTTTTTTGCATCTTCTATGTAGTCCAAGGCTACAACACTATTGCCGACATCATAATGATTTCGCCCCTGTCCCCATACCAAGAACAGCCTCGATCCCGGCATGTACTCCCAACGAAGAACGAGGTTTGATCTGAACTGCTTGAAGTTAAAGTCTGGGTTCCGGAAAGACTCCAGGGCCCCATCGCCATCTACGTCGAAGTGGTAGCGCCCCAGGTCGGAGGTCACAGAAAGTGGCTCGAAGCGGTCGGCGTATGAGTCGGCCGTGGGATTGGTGACTCGCTTAAACTCCGAATATTTGCCCGAGCTCGTAAAAGGCTGAGCGTACAACTGGAGAGACAGGGTTGGTGTGAACGCGTAGTCCATACGGGCCGTAACGCCGAGGGTCATCTGGTCTATGCGACCGAAGAGGTAGTGTGTGTCGTTGGCATCTAGCCTTGTGACCCATTGATGGTCTTCGAGCTTGTGACGGACGGATGCGCCAACACTAAATGTTCCTCGGCTCGTGGGCCGGATTGTGATCTGAGGCGACACGGCCAACGACCACGAATCACTTGCCGTACTCCTGCTCGCCATCCCTTGCGCACGGAACTGCACCTTTTTCCGGGGGTTGGTGCTTACGCCCAGAAAATAATGGGTTTTCGCTTCTTGCTTGAAGAGCGGTCCTCCGCGAAGCATCGTGCGGTGCAAGCCCTCTGACTCCTGCACCACCCCGAAACTCCCCTGCCAGAAGCTGTGCAACTCAAAGCCCATGGTGACACCACCCTCGCGCTGGAGTCGGTCGCCTCCGCGGTTCCACATTTGAGCGAGGTTAGCGTTTATCTGCCACATACGGAACGGCCCTTGTGGTACCGTGCGGTGATGGCCCATCCACCCCCAAAGAGCGGTAAGATCAGCCCCCTCCTGGAAACCGAGGTCGTTCACCTCAAACCCGGGAGCCCGGGTGAAGACTCCGGCCCCACCTTTCCAAAAATCCCCCCCCATCTTCGTAATTTGGAAGTCGGCACTGCTCCCCGAGAGCGACCTCCGTGTGGGATCATACGCGACATGCTGCGCGTCAGGTCGTTGATAGTACCGTGCTGAGGACCTCTGGGTTCTTGCGATCGCCGCTTCCGAGCCCTGCACGTAGGAACCCAACAGGTATCCACTCAACTGCCACACATCATCACGGAACCGATGCCGAAAATCGATTCCGCCCGTATAAGCTGCAGAATGCAAGCCAAGCTGACCCGCGACTAAGTCGCTCCTGTTCACGCTCGTCCCTATGGCTCCGAGAGTGGAGCGACCGGAACGGAAATCCTTCTGAACCCTGAACATTCCGTAGTTTGTGAAGGGTTCTATCTCTTCTTCATAAGGCGCACCTGCTTGTGGCGATATCTTGGCGCTTTCAGAAGAGGTGACGGCGTTCAGTACGCCGATAGACCATCCATTTGCAGTTTTCCCCGAAAGCTTCCCCGCACCTAAGATCCTGGTTCGGTCACTCGTATTGACGTAGCCGCCACCGGAGTCGATATCCCCCTGGGGAGCCCGTCCGATCCTTCGAGAATAGAAGAGTGATTCACTGACGTCGTGCCCACCCATGGGCCTGAGCGGGAATCTGAAGATGCTGGCCCCTTCGACGAAGAACGGTCTCCGTTCAGGCAAGAACGTCTCAAACGCCGTCAAATTCATCACTCCAGGGTCCGCTTCGATCTGGCCGAAGTCGGGGTTGATCGTAAGGTCGAGCGTGAGGTCGGAGGTGACCCCATACTTGATGTCCGCACCGACCGTACCGAAGAGGTCATTCTTACGGTAGTATGGGTTCGCCTTGTCACCGAGTTTGCGTCGGAGATGACCCATGGAGTAAGTGATCAGTTCAAGCCGCCCGGGCGTGCGAATGTCTCGGAGCTCCTTGAGTTCGCCGAAACGTGACACTAGGGCCTGCTCCTTCATGGAGAGCGGGGCCCAGGATGTCATTTCTCCTTTCCGCGATATAGTTCGTATGAAACTGATACCCCAGGTCTGGGCTTCTGCTTTCTTGAAGCGGAGCTGAGAGAAGGGGATACGGAACTCCGCGGACCACCCCTCGTTGTCGCGCGAGGTTGCCACGTCCCAGACTGCGTCCCAGCTCTGATCCATCTCTATGTCATTGGAGACGAGTTCATCCCCTTGTACACCGGACGGATTCACCATAAAGACGAAGGCGGTCCGTTTATCGAAGTACGAATCAATCCCGACGGCCACAAAATCGCTGGTCGCGTCATCGATACGATCTCTTCTTGTAAGCTGGCTCGCGATCTTTTCCGGCTCCGACTCATAGGCTCGAATCGCGACATAAAGCCCGTTTTCGTCATATGCAACCCGGGCCTCGGTTCGTTCCGTCGCAGGGTCACCCTCTTTGGGTGTTAGCTGAACGAAATCAGTGGCAATGTGCGCTCGCGCCCATGCCTCTTCGTCTATGAACCCGTCGATCTTAATCGCATCGCTATTAACACGAAGTGGCTCCATGGTCGGTATAAGAGTCGGTGTAGATAGAGTCGTTTGCTGGACAGGCTCCGCTTGGGCTACAAGCGTGTCCAACGACACGAGCATTGTTAAAATGATTGACGCACCACTCCACCATACTTTTTTCACTTTTTCTACCTTTACCCCAACCCAACTTATGTATTTGTCGGCCGTTTATTTGTCTTAGGTAATCTTTTCTTCCATGAGATATACCTGGGTCATGCAAAAAACGTTGCAACGCCCCCACCGACACAACAAATTGACCTCTCCTCCTCACACAGTTTTTTAACGGCTGCGAAAAAATCTGTAGGGTATATCTTGCTTTTCTCCTCTAGAAACTTGATCTCAATCCGTACGTTTGAGGGCGGTAGAAGAATGTGGATGTCATAGTGGACGATATTAGGTATTACGTAGCCCTCATTACGCTGGTCATTACGCCGCAAGCCTGCATCTACTGGTTCGTGGTTCATCCGTTCATCGGCCTATGGCGTCGCCTGGGGAAAGGCACGACTTACACGGTCTTGGCCGTCATGTATGTGGCTGGTGGCTATCTACTGTGGCGCATTCGAGGGCCCCTCTTGGCGGTCGAGTACGGAGCGAACCCGTGGTTATGGCCTCCGGCGCTCACCTTTTATGTGGCTGCCATATGGATTCAACTGAAAATCAAGAAGCTCTTGACCTTCAAGGTCTTGGCGGGTGTCCCAGAGCTCGATCGGAGTGGAAAGGGGGGCAAGCTCCTCGACACCGGGCTCTACGCTAAAGTCCGACACCCTCGGTATCTGGCCGTGACTATGGGGATGGTAGCGTACGCGCTCTTCACGAACTATCTGGCCATGTATGTCCTTACCTCACTCCTCGCCATTGGGCTTGTGGCCATCGCCTGGTTGGAAGAACGTGAACTTGTCGAGCGATTCGGGGATGATTACGTCCAGTACCGCTGCCGCGTCCCGTTGATCATCCCACGTTCAAGCTCGAGTTACGAACGGGTTATCACACAAAAGCTCGAGCTCGGGGCATCGCGAACACATGTGTGGGAAGCGATTACGGATCCCAAAAAAATTGCTCAGTGGTTTGGAGATAACGCCGAAATGGATCTCAGAGTTGGCGGGCGAGGAGCGATGAGTTGGAAAGACCATGGCCGCTACGCGATTCAAGTCGAGGAGGTCATACCCTTTCGCCGTTTCGTGTGGAGTTGGGTGCATGAGCCTGGTGTGGCTTTCGAAGAAGCCCCTGCCACTCGCGTCGAATGGGAACTCGCCGAGTGTGATAATGGAGGGACGGTGCTTGCTTTGCGAGAGACGGGCTTCCTTACAGATCTTCACTATCAGGAAAACATCAAAGGGTGGAGACATGAACTCGGCGAGTTGGAAAAAATGCTGTCGGCAGACTAGTTGTGATCCCGAGGGGGCGGGTAGTAGCTGGTGGGATCGCTCTGACAGTTAATGGCCGCTTATAAAAAGGGGCGTGCGTGGGGACAGTCATGGTTCTTCAAACCTGAACCCCCCAAACGAGTTCAGACTATTGCGAGCCTCTGGGGGCTTACGCAGGGTTAGGGAAGCCGTAGCATACTAGATGGAGTGCCGTACCATGAATAAAGCCCTACTCCTCACCCTCGCTCTCGTCGCAATCCTGCCAATCGCTCTACAGGCTCAAGAGCGCCCGAGGGATGGGAGGGCACGAGCCGATGTCTTAGTCGAACTGGCGGAGGAGGCACGGGCATTCCAGCGAAATCGGGATGACGCTGAAGTGCGGTTCAGGTATGCACGTCTATTGTTTGAGAGCGGAGATTTTTGGCAAGCACGAGATGTAGTTCTTCCTCTCGTGGGGTCGCCGAGTCCATCGACCGAAGTAATGGAAATGGCCGCAAAGCTCGAGTACCTAACAGCCCATTACGACGAAGCGGTGTCGCTCTACGAGCGTGTGATTGAAGCCAAAGAGGGCGACGTCGGCGGCCAAGTCATGGCCAACGTCAACAAATTGTTTGCCTACTATCAACAGAATCGCTTTGACAAGATCAATGAGATTGAGTTCCCGGCTGGCGTCCAGTTACCAAATGCGACGCTGGCAGCAGGGTTCAATCAGAACCCCTATCGGCTTGAGTGGAATACCGATGAAATGGTATCTGTCGTCCCGTTCCATATCATTGATCCTCTCCCTGTGATGACCGTAGAGGTAAACGGTATCCCAGTTCAGATGTTTTTCGATACTGGCGCAGATATGTTCATTCTCGACTCTGAAATTGCGGAGGCTATGGGGATTGAGTCAGTGGTGGGCGCTATGGGTACGTTCGGTGGGGGTCTGCAGCAGGAAATTGGCTTCGCGAAGGTTGAAAAGGTGAAGCTTGGTGATGTCACCATCCAAGAGGTTCCGCTGACCATCCTTCCTACCAAGCGTTTTTCTGCAGGATTTCATGGCTACACCATAGGCGGAATCATAGGCACAGCCGCTATGCGGCAGTTCCTAGGGTCGCTCGACTACAAGAACGAACAACTGGTACTTCGTGAGCGCTCACCTGAAAAAGCGCGAAAGCTGCGCTTGGAGATGGGGGATCGTGTTGCAGCAGAGATCCCGTTCGTATTGGATCAGACCCACCTCATGATGGCACGGGGGAGCATCAACGACAAAGAGGGGCTGACCTTCTTCATGGATTCCGGTCTCGCTAGTAGGAACATGCTCACTGCACCGATTCAAACTTTGGAGTATCTCGGTATCCCGGAGCCTGATAGGACTGTAAACGAAGAAAGTGGTGGTGGCGGCGGTGGCGTATGGGCTTCTGGACAGTTCTCGGTTGAGCGTGTGGCACTCGGATTACTCGTGCAGAACAACACCACGGGGGAATTCGGTGCCCGACCACCGGAGAGTTACTGGTCGGAGTTTTACATTCAGGATGCGCTCCTGTCCCACCAGTTCCTTAGGCAGTACGCGTCATGGACATTGGATTTTGACAACATGACCTACATCTTCGAGAATTCCGGTCCGACGCCGTAGCTTCCCCCCTGCCCTCCCCCCCCTCCGCGATAGGAGTCCCGTTTATCATTAAACAGAGTTTTGCTCGTTTGAGGAGGGGCGTACGAATGTCTACCAAAGATTTTGTGATCAGGGCCTTAATCGTCACCGATCGGAGTTCTGGAAATTTCTTCGAGGTGCGTATCTGAATGCCGAAATATTCGGCTATCCTGTTACTAGCTTTAACGGTGAGTGGATGCTCGTTTGCTCTAGTCCGGGGCCCCCCAGCAGGGTATGAAAGCATGGAATACTTTGCCTGCACCGAAGGCCGCGAATGGCCCACAGCCGATCTCTTATATGCGGGAGCGACAGGTTTGTTGGGTATCGCAGTGATACTGGCTGGTAGGAGCGATAATTCCGCGTGGGACCCTGAAGACGGCCTCGGGTTAATCGTGATATCTGGCCTGTCCGGGATAGCAGCCAAGAAGGGCTTCGAGAAGGTCAGCGCATGCAGACAGGCGAAGCTAGAGCAAGCTCAAAAGGGTTATGGCACGATTACACATAAGGGGGTTGTACCCTAACCTCGAGGTACGGATGAACAGGACAGGTCTCACGCCACTTTTAGTTGTGAAGTCGACGTAACAAAGATGAAGAACCTGCTCCCTCTAGGGACACTGCTGAGGTTAAGACTATTGCGCACGGGAGAGAAGTCTACGGCTGCCGAAAATAAAATCTATTCCAGTGTACACCCTGATCTGGATCATGACCTACAAAAAAAATATCTGCAAAATTTTGAGTTAGGGTTCACATACTCTTCTTCGTCTCTCCTCCCTATACGACCCCTGTCCTCCCAGCCTAGAAGACGGTAACTAATCGATAAGAGACGCTACGACTCTTCGCCGCTCTTCCCTGCCCCCGCCTTTAGACGGACTTCGCTCCTCTCTACCTATACAACAAAACTTTGGTCGGAGGAGAGGTTAGATTGGTCGCAACGATTTCTCCCTAATTCAAGTATGTCTCATGGAGGGGACACACTTTCTTACTAAATAAAGGGAGGTTTTATGGATTGGGAACTTCTTATTCCATTAATGGCACTCGGAACACCAATATTGATTATTTGGATCGTTCGTGACTATGACAACAGAGCTAAAGAACAGTTTCATGCAACCCTACAGAAGTTGAGTGAAAGTGGGCAAGAATTATCTCCAGAATTACTGGAAAGCGTTCCGGGGTATAAAGCTGGAAAGGGGAAAGATAAAAATAATGTTCGCTCTGGACTCATTGCCTCTGGGGTAGGAATAGGACTCGCTTTATTTGGACATTTTGGTTTAGAAGATCAGGTGGTTTTTGGGGTCGGACTTTTAGTGCTCCCCATTGGTGTGGGAATTCTTGCATATGGCATTTACAGTAAAAACAAAAAAGGTGACGATGTTTCTTAATAGAAACGGACGGAGTGCCGTACCATGAAAAAAATCCTACTTCTCGCCCTCGCTGCGGTTTATGCCGTGGTTCCCGGAGCCTTGAGTGCGCAGGGGCTGCCATACGACGCGGTGCCGGCCGTAGCCTCGGGCTTCTCCGCATCTGTCGCAATTGCGGGAGACCAGATCCTAGTCGGCCGAAGTGGTGCCGAGACCCGGATGGCGACGAACCCACAACCGGGCGTCTTGTTCGTTTTCGAGCAGGCAGGTTCCGATGCATGGACGTCGGTGGGAGAGATTACACCTTCGGACGGGACGATGGGAGACCAGTTTGGGAGTTCCGTATCGTTCTCTGACGAGGGCCTACTAGTCGGGGCACCGGGGACGGACGGGGCTCGCGGGGTCGCATATTTTTTCGTCAACTCTTCAAGCCAGTGGGCGGAAGTGCTGCGGCTAGATCCGGGCGCCAAAGCGAACGCGGGCGCGGGGACTGCCGTAGCCCTTGCAAACGATCAGGCGTTTTTGGGGGCACCGGGTAGACTGCACGACCTCGCGCGCTTCAACCAACCAGCCCCCGCGCAGCCGGGCGTGGTTTACGTGTTCGCCAAGGACACGGACGGCGGCCCCGCGTTAGTGCAGCGACTGACCGACCCCGAGGAGGATGGTGCCGATCGATTTGGGAGTTCCCTTCTGGTGGCGAAGGAAGACCTGTTTGTTGGCGCTCCAGGACGGGATGGGGGTCGGGGAGTGGTGCATCAATTTGCGCGCACGTCGCACGGGTGGAGCCTCACCAATACGCTGGAGTTAGTGGACGGTCGCGCCGGTGACAGATTTGGCGCATCGATTGCCTTAAGTGGGGCTTCGGTCCTGATTTCGGCCCCGGGACGCGATCGCAGGGGCGCGGTTTACGTCTTCGAACCTGGCGAAAGGAGTCCACGCCCGAGAGCCCTTAACGTTCCGGATGTGCCGGCCGGTGCGAGATTTGGTTCGTCGCTTGCCACTGATGGTGACGCTATTTGGGTTGGCGCACCCGGCGCCTCTTCGGGATCCGGCGCCGCCTACCGGTTTGAAGGCGAGGAGCACGGGCACGTCCAGACCGTGACTGCCACGGACTTCGGTCTTGGGGCAACATTTGGGACTAGCATAGCTGCACATGGATCGCGGGCAGTCATAGGTGCCGGACAGGCGGATCTTAGACTGGGAGCCGCTGCCGTGTTCGAGCGTTCGGCTCAAAGCGGAACGTGGCGCATGGCCTCAACTCTCCGCGACCCGGGCCGAAACCCGATGGTGGCCATCACAGGTGACGAAGTTACCTGTGATGATGGCGTGGCCGCGGAGTTCGGCTGTCTCGACGTGGACCTCGTGTCATTTCTCCCGCTGGATGAATTGGGGGCGGGTCATGCATCGATCGCGAACGACATTTGGGGATGGACAGATCCAGCAACGGGCCGCGAGTATGTGCTCCTCGGAAAATCAAACGGGACCTCATTCGTCGACATTACGGACCCCGGAAACCCGTTGTATCTCGGCGAACTTCCCCTCCACAGGGGCGCAAATGAGAATCTCTGGCGAGACGTGAAAACCTATGATGATCATGCCTTTATCGTCGCCGACGGTGCGGGCGCACACGGAATGCAAATCTTCGATTTGACTCAGTTGAGAGACGTAACAAACGCACCAGTCATGTTCGAAGAGACAGCCCACTACGACGGGGTCTTTAGCTCGCACAATATCGTCATCAATGAGGAGACCGGATTCGCGATATCCGTCGGTGGGGGGGGCGGGGCAGAACCATGCGGGGGAGGGCTTCACATGATCGATATCCGAGATCCACGTAGCCCGACGTTTGCTGGCTGTTTTATCGACGGCACACTCGGCGGCGTACTGGGCACGGGTTACACGCACGATGCGCAATGTGTGATCTACAGAGGACCAGACGATGATTACCGCGACCGCGAAATCTGCTTTCAGGCATCCCTCAACGCCCTGGGGATCTCAGACATCACCGACAAGGACGAGCCTGTGTTGTTGGCGAAGGCCGATTACCCAGGCGTAGTCGCGGCACACCAAGGATGGTTAACCGAGGACCACCGTTATTTCTTTATGGGTGACGAACTCGATGAGGAGGGCGGTACGGTCGATAATACGCGAACGTTGGTGTGGGACATTGCGGAGCTCGACGACCCTATCCTGGCGACTGAATACTTCGCCAAAACGAAGGCGATCGACCACAACATGTACGTGCGGGGCAATCTCCTCTATCAGTCGAATCTGCTGGGTGGCTTGCGTATCCTCGATATCAGCAGTCCCGAGAATCCGGTCGAGGTCGCATTTTTCGATACCGTGCCGTACGCTGACGACCTAACAGCGTTCGGCGGTACTTGGAGCAATTACCCGTTCTTCCCAAGCGGCGTGATCGCGGTCTCCAGCTGGAACGAGGGTCTGTTCCTACTTAGGAAGCGGGAAACCGAGCTTGTGCCCTGATCGACCTCCAAGGCACGATCCCGATCAGTTCCACTAGATGGAGTGCCGTATCATGAGATGTTTGCCCGCAGTAGTTATCGCCGCAGTCATGTTTTCGATGCCCGGGGATGGGGTGGCTCACCCTGGCTGGGGAATCGCCGTCGACTCGCGGGGACACGTCTATTTCACCGACATCGGTAACGAGACCATCTGGAAGCTCTTTCCCGATGGCCGGTTGGTGGCAGCAGTCACTGACGTATGGTGCCATCACTTGTACCTGGATGACCAGGACAATCTGTACTTCGATGCGGAGAACTACCAGGAAACGACCGGAAACAGCTTCTGGAAGATGAGCCCCTCAGGCGAGCTCCTTGTCCTGGTCCCTTCCACTTCGAACCGTGACGAGTACTCGGGGGAATACACGTTCGCAGACACTGAGGGGAACCTCTATTTTGCGGGGAGGTGGGGCGTTCGTAAACGCACTCCCCTGGGCCGCGTGACCTTTTTGGCGGGGGCATCGAGCGAACGGACTCAACGGGACGGTAGAGGTGAAGCGGCGAGGTTTAGCTCGATCACAGGCATGACGCGCGGTCCACGGGGCGCATTTTATGTCGTCGATACCGAGGGCGACCGAGCGGCTCTTCGCCGCGTTTCGCTGGATGGGACGGTCGCGACAGTTGCGAACGACCTGCTCACCGTGCCTGCCGACGATCCCTTCTTCCCCGACAACAGCTTCAACGCCATATGGGATCTGTTCATGGCCGACGATGGCCAGGCGTATCTGGCCTATACAGGCAATCGCAGGCTACTTCGGGTCTCACCGGAAGCAGAAGTCGAAGAGCTATATCATGCCGAAGCACCCTGGGCGCCCGTAGGCGTGACCGCTCACGACGACGGCCTCTATGACGGCCTCTATGTGCTAGAGACGGCGTGGGAGGAAGGCGTAGGGCATACAGGCCCCAGAGTCAGCCGGCTGTTGTCCGATGGCACCTCTGAGGTTCTGATAACGATCGGATAGACGGCTCCTGCGGCCTTTGAGGCGATACAGGCTATTAATATTACCACTTTCTGAGGGTGTCGAATGTTGGGTCATAAAGTTCAAAACTGGAAAGATATGAATTTGTGGTTGAAGTTTTTCGTTATCGTTCTCCCGATTTGTATAGTTGTACAGGTTGGTATTGGTATTGGAAAATATTTATCAGGTGATTTGAATAGAGATTATTTTTTTCAGCTATTTCTCCTTTTACTTCTAGCGTTTTCATGCTTTGGGATGTTTGGTTTGTTTGTAAAAACTGAGCGGTAGGAGTCCCGTTTATCATTAAACAGGATTTTGCTCGCTCGATCACTCACAGTGGAGGAGAAACAAATGCGTCATATGCGGAATGTTGTCTTCGGACTTAGTTGTCTTCTTGGTGGAGTTTTTCTAGCAAGCCAATTGGTTGGTGCTGAAGCAAGTGCCCAACAACAGATGGTTGGACGCTGGGGAGCAGAAGACTGCCAGGGTATAAGTGCTGGCTCAGGTGCCTTCCTAGCTGCATCCGGCGAGCTTGCTGAAGAAGCAGGTAGGCTCAGGAACGAGGCAGAGGCAATTGAAACTTATGAGGGTGCATTAGCTTTTTCAGAATTGGCTGCAAACTTCGCAAAAACTTTTGAAGTTTATTGCAAATAGGCAACTTGAGGAGCGCCGGCGCTCCTCAAGTTGCTATAATTACAAACGGTCACAGTGGGGTGGAACAACGGGTGGAGGGAGAAGTGACTATCAAGTTTGTTCTTACGCGTGTTCTAACACAGAGCTTTCTGATTGTAATTTGCCTTACGGGCGCTTTCTCCTCATCGGAAGCCCAAAGCCATGGATAGTCGGAGACGGATAGATTCGTTATCGAGTTCTCTTCTCCTCCGACACAGGTCAACACGTACCCTACTACTCGCCCTGATGGTCATCGGATGCAGTGATCCGTTCTTCGGAGGGTCGACCGAACCCACAGGTCTGGTCGCGACGTCGATCACGCTGTCTCTGACAACGGTCAATATCGGCGCGTTGGGTCAGACGGCCCAGATCGCGGCGACCGTCAAAGACCAGAGCGGCGGGACAATGAGCGGGGCGGCGGTCACATGGGCGACATCAGACGCGGCGATAGCCACAGTCTCTTCCTCAGGCCTGGTGACCTCGATCGCCAACGGTTCAGCGACGATCAGAGCGACTTCCGGCTCAGCCAGTGCGACAGCAGCCGTCACAGTAGCAGCACCGTTCTTCCTTGCAGCGAACGGCGTGACGGTCATGTGCCCGGATGCCGCCGTGGGTGAAACCGGCCAGGTAGGGAATATCACATACACCAAGCGGTCGAAAGATCAGATCGACGCGCTTGTTGATGCAGAGGATTACGCGCCCCTTGCGACCACATGCACCAGTGGTGTCACCGACATGACCAGGTTGTTCTACGAGGCCACGTCGTTCAACGGGGACATCAGTTCGTGGGATGTCAGCAGCGTCACGACTGTGGAACTCATGTTCCGCGATGCCGATGCGTTCAATCAGGACATCGGGGCGTGGAACGTCGGCAACGTCACGGATATGCGCGGCATGTTCAGCTTCGCCCTGGCGTTCAATCAGGACATCGGGGCGTGGGACGTCAGCAGCGTCACGACCATAAGCGGCATGTTCGGAAACGCCTGGGCGTTCAATCGGGACATCAGTTCGTGGGACGTCAGCAGCGTCACGAGCATGAGCTACATGTTCAAGGACGCCGGTGTGTTCAATCAGGACATCGGTTCGTGGGACGTTAGCAGCGTCACGGACATGCACCAACTGTTCAACGATGCCGATGCGTTCAATCAGGATATCGGTTCCTGGGATGTCAGCAGCGTAACAAAGGGCACTTCCAACACGACTATGGAACTCATGTTCAACGATGCCGATGCGTTCAATCAAGACTTGAGTGGCTGGTGCGTCACGAACATCACGAACAAGCCTAGTAATTTCGATACTACTGCGGACGCCTGGGTCCTGGCGCGTCCGGTATGGGGGACGTGTCCCTAGTGGGAGGAAGTTGCCCCGATCGCAGCCAACCCAACGCGCACCACTTGAGCATCCTCAGACCCCCGCGCACCGCTCGCAGCCATAGCACCAACAAATTCGCCATCCATATATATCGGCAGCCCTCCTTCGTAGTGGATGCCTCCCGGAATGCTGTCGACTGTCCCAGCAGCTAGTGCTTCTCCGTAGGCACCTGAGGTCCCACCGGTCGTTATTACTACATGGACTTTTCTGGTGACTATGTCGCTGGTCCTAGCTGATGCTCCGTCCATCCTTCGCAAGTAAACCGGGACTCCTTCCGCGTCGGCAACGAGGATCGTGAGGTTCCAGTTATTCGCTCTTGCTTCAGCCTCCGCAGCGTCAATCGCTGTTTGGGCCTGCGCCATTGTAAGCTGGGCTTCACCCTCTTTGGGTGCGAAACCGAGCCCAGCAATAAGAGCAACGGCTAGCAGGGGCGTGCGGATTATGTTGTGTGAGATCATGGCCTGAAGTGGTTGAATTGTTTGTAGAATGGGTAGTTTAGGTATCTCTAACAGTATCTAAAACAGTATCTAAAGTACCCTACCTTACGATCAGCTTCAATCGCAATTGATGTCAGTTACCTAGGGCAGCAGCAGAGTCAGATATCTCTTTCGTCCCGCACACGCTTGGCCTTGAATTCGGTCTTGGGCAGCGTACCTGGCGCGAGCACTTCGACATCGGCGCGGATCTCGCACCGAGCGCGGATCTCACTCATCACCCGATCGGCAGCGTTCGAGTCGATGTGTTCCACGCGTGCCGTCATGGTGTCCAGACCGCTCGAGTTGGTTGCAAGCACGATCTCGTATTCATCGCCGATCCCGGGCACGGCCCGCACCGCTTCCTCGAGTTGCACTGGGTACATCTTGATTCCACGCAGATTAATGAGATCATCAGCCCGACCGGAGAAAGCGCCGACGGAACGCACGTGAGAGCGCCCACAATCGCAAACGTCCGTATTGAAAACCGCATAATCGCCGACCAAAAAGCGTAGTTGTGGTGAGCTCTCCGAGTTGAGGTTTGTGCAGACGGTGAGTCCCTGTTCGCCGGTCGCCACCGTCTCCTTGCTCTCAGCATCCACCAACTCCCAGATCTGCACATCCTCGAGAAGATGGGTGTGGATGAGTCCGTCTCCGTGATCCGACGCGGGGCATGAGAAGCCGCCGGCGTGAGGGGCTGCCTCGGTGCAGCCGTAGAACTCGACGAGCTTCGCGCTCCACAACTCCTCTAAGCGTCGTCGCGTGTTGGGAATCCCTGCGGCCGGTTCTCCTCCCACGAACAGCATCCGCACCGAACTCTTGGCTGGATCGAGCCCCTTCTGCTCCAATACCCGGCCGAGATGAAGGGCGTAGGAGGGTGTGCAGCAGAGGACCGTTGGCTTGAAACGCTCCACGATCATGGCGCGCATGTTCGAGTCTATTCCTCCCCCGGGAATCACGGCGACACCCATTCTGGTGAGGGCATATTGCACACTCCATGCAAAAACATGCGGCCCGTAGCCCGAGCACATGAAGACGGTGTCACTCGGTCGGATGCCGAACGCATGCATGGCACGGGCGTTGGCCCACGACCAGAGCGCACGATCGATCTGCGAATAGCGAAAGACCCGCGGTACTCCCGTCGAGCCCGAAGAAGAGAACTGCATCCAACCTCTCTTCGTCCAGAGCTCGTCATCCATGGTGGAGTAGGTGCCGAAAGGAGGGTTCGACTCAACGTCGTCCATCATCTCCGTCTTGTCGATTACGGGCCACTTATGAAGATCCTCGACCGTCTGGATGTCGGCGGGTGTCAGCCCCAGACGATCGAACCGACGACGGTAGAACGGGCTGCTCTCGTACAGGAACGGAGTAAGGGCCGCGAGCTTGTCGTTCTGGATGGCGATCAGTTCGTCTCGCCGGGCACGATCGTACCTCGGCGACCAGTACTCTTTTGATCCCGGAGCGTTCAGGTCTTCTTGATGTTTCTTGATCGTCTCAAGCCACTTCACGCGAGCCTGTTCTCCGTGTTTGGCCCCCATTATCATCTCCGATATGTTGAAAATTCTCCGATATGTTGAAAATGAATTCAACGAACCATCGAACACAATTCAGCACCAATCATGAGCAAATTTATAGAGCATTGCCAATGATACCCAAGGTGGCCTCACGTCTCGACTCTGATCCCGACCCGCATGAACGGTAGGTCCCTCCTCCCTTCCGAGCCGACCATGTCGGGAGCCTGCGGCGGCCGAAATCACTCACCGCGGCGTTCAAGCGCATGAGTCGAGGGGTTGGGTATCAGCGCTCCGCCCGGATACTTCGCCGCAGCCCGCGAACGGCTGTCGGACGGCGGCTACCAGACACTCGTGGACATGCTCACCGGGGAGGCCCCGCATAGCCCTAGTGGTTGACCATCCCAAGGGGGCTGGGCAGCTTGTCTCTGACACCTCTCGAACGAGGCGATATGGCCAGTGCCTGACCCCATCACAATGACACTGCGCGTAAACGGTGAGAATCATGCAGTAGTTTTCCCTGCTCACCACTCGCTACTCGAGGTTCTCCGCGAAAAGTGTGGCCTGACTGGTACAAAGCATGGGTGCGAGCTGGGCGAATGCGGCACCTGCACCGTGCTCGTGGACGGCGAACCAATTTTGAGCTGTCTGGTCTTGGCCGCCGAGCTCGACGGATGCTCGATCACAACGGTCGAAGGGCTCAAAATTGCGGAGCGACTCCACCCCCTCCAGGCCACATTCGCCGACCTCGGCGCGGCTCAGTGCGGATACTGCACTCCTGGCCTACTCATGGCCGCGAAGGCTTTGCTGGATCGGAATCCAGAACCGTCCCATAATGAGATCCGGAGCGCTCTGGCGGGAAACCTCTGCCGCTGCACGGGCTACCATAAGATCATCGAAGCGGTAGAGTGGGCCGCGGGCGAGCTCCGGGGGGACACCAGCGCCGGACCTTCGCACGAGGCGCTATACGGCGATCCCGCCCCGGAGAACCGATGATGGGCGATGAGCTCCGCGTGATCGGGACTCCTTTCCGACGAGTGGATGGTTGGGCGAAGGTCACAGGCGAGACTCTTTATGCGGACGACCTTTCCTTTCCGCGCATGGTTCACATGCGTTTGGTACGGAGTACCGTTCCCCACGCCCTTATTCAGCGCGTGGACACAACCCGCGCCGCCGAGCAGCCCGGAGTCGTCGGTATTCTGACCGGCTCGGACATGCCCAAGCCCTTCGGAATCCTCCCGGTATCGGAGGACGAGCACGCGCTCTGTGTGGATAAGGTGCGCTTCGTCGGTGACCCAGTGGTGGCCGTGGCCGCCCTCACCGAGGAACAGGCAGCGGACGCCTGTGCCACGGTCGAGATCGAGTACGAGCCCCTGGCCACGATCGCCAGCGTCGACGACGCCCTTAAGACGCCCGAGCCACGGATCCACGAGCACGGAGACGAGGGAAACCTCCACAAGAAGATCTCCCTCCAATTCGGCCGAGTCGATGAGGGATTCGAAGAGGCAGAGCAGATCCTGGAGGACCTCTTCTATTACGAGGGGAGCACACACCTGCCAATGGAGCAGCATGCGGCTGTGGCTATTCCTGAGGGAGAAGGCAGACTGACCTTGTACTCGTCTACACAGACCCCCCACTACGTGCACAAGGCAGTGGCCAAGGTCCTCGGACTACCCGCGTCTCGTGTGCGGGTAATCGCGTGCTCGGTCGGCGGCGGGTTCGGGGGAAAGAGCGACATCTTTGGGCACGAGCTCGTCGCGGCGAAGATGGCACTCGAGATCGGCCGGCCGGTCAAGATCTGTCTCAACCGCGAGGAAGTCTTCTACTGTCACCGGGGCCGTCACCCCGTCCTCATGCACCTGCGGACGGGCTTCACCAAAGACGGGGCTATGACGGCCCAGCACCTGAGGACGACGCTGGATGGAGGGGCGTATGGCAGCTACGGTGTCGCCAGCACGTTCTATACGGGTGCGCTCCAGACCGTGACGTATCCTTTACCGCGCTATCGATTCGAATCGCTACGGGCCTTCACCAACAAGCCGCCCTGTGGTCCCAAGCGTGGTCACGGGACACCGCAGCCACGCTTCGCTCTCGAGGTCCACCTGGACAAGGCGGCGCTGAGTCTAGGGATCGACCCGGCCGATATCCGGCTCAACAATCTGCTTCCGCCCGGGTCGACGACGGCCAACTACTTGAAGATCGAGACCATCGGATTGGGCAAGTGCATCGAGGCGGTGGTGGCGGGGAGCGATTGGCGCGAGCGTTACGGCAGGCTTCCCGAGGGTCGCGGTCTCGGCCTGGCCTGTGGCTCCTATTTGACGGGCGCGGGCCTTCCGATCTACTGGAACCACATGCCCCAATCGGCGGTCCAGCTAAGGCTGGACCGGTGCGGAACGGTCACCGTCTACTCAGGACAGGCGGAGATCGGACAGGGCTCGGACTCCGTGCTCGCGGCTTGCGTGGCCGAGGTGCTGGGAATCACTCTCGACGATATCCACCTCTGCGTTGCGGACACCGCCCTGACGCCCGTCGACCTGGGGAGTTACTCGTCGCGCGTGACCCTGATGGCCGGGAACGCCGCGATCCAAGCGGCCACCCGGGCGCGTGATCAGATCGGCGGCGCGGTGGCCGAGAAGCTGGACCTTCCGGTCGACCGGTTGGTCTTCGCGGAGGGCCGCGTCTTCGACTCCGGCGATCCCGACGACGGGGTCTCCTTCCAGGAGGCCGTCCAGATCAGCGAGACTCGCTCCGGACCGCTGGCCACCACGGGCTCCTATGCCCCACCGAGGGCACCCGGCCGGTATCGCGGCAGCGGCGTCGGTCCATCGCCTACCTACTCCTACTCGGCATGCATCGTCGAGGTCGTCGTTGATCCATCGACGGGGCTATACGAAGTAGAACATCTCTGGATGGCACACGACATCGGAAAGTGCATCAACCCAGCCCTCGTAATGGGGCAGATCGAAGGCAGCATCTACATGGGGCTCGGCGAAGCCATGATGGAGGAGCAGGTCTTCAGGCGACTGCCAAAGAGTCGTTCAAGCGCGCTCGTCCACAAGTTTCCATCGATCCTTGAGTACAAGAGCCCGACCCTGTACGAGATGCCCACCTGCACAACCTACATCATTGAGGACCCAGATCCGAAAGGCCCATTTGGCGCGAAAGAAGTGGGTCAAGGGCCACTGCTTCCGATTATGCCTGCCGTGGCGAATGCCATCTTCGACGCCGTGGGAGTACGCGTCGACCAAGTCCCGATCGGTCCGCATATGATCCAAAAAGCCCTCGAAGAAAAGACGAAAGGAGGGGAAGGTCGATATGGACCGAGCTCTTTCCCTGATGTGGACTTCGGCGTCCCACTCGAGGTGCCCACACCCACCGAGGGAGGCGATGGCCGTGCCGTGAACCAAGACGTGGCCGGTGTTCGGAAGGGCTCGGGCACCATGACCGAGAAGGCACCGAAGTGAGGCGAACCGAGCTATGATGCGACTGCCGACGTTCGAGCTTCACCAGCCAACGAGCCTCAGTGAGGCGCTCGCGCTTGGCGCGGCATCGAATGGGCTCGTGCGGTTCGTCGCGGGCGGGACCGATCTGTGGCCGAACATGAAGCGTCGACACGAGTCCGCCGATGTCGTGGTGAGCCTGCGTCGCGTCGCCGAGCTATCCGGTGTGCGGGGCGAAGCGGGGGGGGAGATCCGAATCGGGGCGATGACGCTTCTATCGGATGTGGCCGGAACCCCGATCATACGGACGGCGTATTCGGCCCTGGCGCGCGCGGCCGACTCTATCTCCTCACCCGCCATCCGGAACATGGGCACGCTGGGCGGAAACCTGTGTTTGGATACGAGGTGCACGTACTACAACCAGAACGAAGAATGGCGCAAGTCCATCGATTTCTGTCTCAAGGAAGAAGGAAGCGTGTGCTGGGTCGCGCCAAACTCGCCCCGCTGCTGGGCCATCTCGGCAAGCGATACGGCGCCGGTGTTGTGCGCATTGGACGCGCGTGTTCGACTACTTTCCCAGGGTGGTGAACGGGAGATCAAGCTGGCCGATCTCTACCGAGATGACGGAATCGACTACCTCGCCAAACAACCCGGAGAGATCCTCACTGAGATCGTCCTCCCTCCATCAGACGGCGTGGAGATGTCGTTCTGGAAGCTTCGCCGCCGAGGCTCGATTGACTTCGCTGTGTTGAGCGTCGGCATAGCGCTTCGCCGGGATTACGCAGGCAGAGTTGAAGCCGCTCGAATTTACCTTGGAGCCATCGCTTCGGCACCGATCGAGGCTAAAGATGCGGCGGTGGAGCTGATCGGCAGGGAGCTCACCGAAGAAGTGATCTCCAACGCCGCACGTGCCGCCCGGAAACCGGCGACTCCGCTCGACAATACGGACTTCACGCTGCAGTGGCGCTCGAAAATGGTCGTGAGTTACGTGGAGGCGGCGCTCCGTGAGATTGCCGGCCTACCGCTCACGGGGCTCCCCCCCAAGCACCAGATGTAGCGCGACCATTCGGGTCCGCTGTCCCCAATATCAATTCCTACACTTCCTTCCATCAGGAGTAAAATGACGTCATGAAGAGAACACTATTTCTTGTGTCCTTCCTGTTTGCCTGTGTCTCCGGACCCGAGTCTCAGTCTGCAAATTCTGGCGGTCCAAGAAACGCAGACGTTGATATCGTTTTTTCCGATTTAGTCGGGATGCGTCCGGGAGCCGCCGTAGGGGTAGTAATGGACGGTGAAGTTGTGCACCGGGCAGGATATGGGATCGCCCACATGGATCATGGCATCCCAATAACCCCGGAGACTGTATTCGATATCGCTTCTATTTCGAAACAGTTCGGTGCCATGGCCGCACTTCTCCTTGAAGCTCAGGGACACTTGGATCTGGAAGAGGATGTGCGAGCCTACGTTCCGGAATTGCCTGATTTCGGTGCCACGATTGTACCCCGTCATCTGATTCACCATACGAGCGGGATTCGTGACTGGCCTCACACTATGTCACTAGGTGGGGTTGAGTACAGCGATGTTATCTCATTCGATAAGATCCTCCGTATGCTTTACCAGCAAAGCGCTATCAACTTCCCACCAGGCTCAGAATACGCCTACTCAAATACGGGCTATAACCTGTTGGCGAAGACGATCGAGGTTCGGTCAGGCATGACATTCCGAGACTATACTCAAGAGCAAATCTTCGAGCCTCTTGGGATGACGAACACACACTTCTCAGACGACTACTTGGAGATCGTCCCTGGACGTGCTGAATCCTATGCACCAGTTGATGGCCAAGATGACGGCATATTCCGCCGACAGATTAACCAACTCACAGCTTTAGCTTCCAGCTCCCTTAACACCACGGTGGACGATTTCATTTTGTGGATGAAGAACTATGAGACGAGCCAGGTTGGAGACGAAGAGATCATCCATAGGATGCTAGAGAGGGGCGTACTCACTTCTGGTGACACCCTCGATTATGCCCACGGACTAACGATGGGAGAATACAGGGGGCTCAGACACTTCGGACACGGAGGCTCGTGGGCAGGGTTCCGTACGAACTTCATCCGATTCCCCCAGGAAGATTTGTCGATCGTTGTTTTCTGTAATTTCTCGACCTGTGACCCAGCAGGACGGGCGCTTAAGGTTGCGGAGGTATTTCTTGAAGATCAGATGGGCCCTGCTCCAGTGCAGTTGGATGGACCAGATGACGCTACTGAACCTCCGAACCTTTCAGACTCTGAGTTGCGCCAATACTCCGGTCACTACCGGAGCCCAGAGTTAGACTCAACCTACGAGATATTTGTGGAGTCAGGGCGGCTCGTCGCGGAGCACTGGCGAAACCCACCATCGATTCTATCGCCAATTGGTGAGGACTTGTTCACAGGGGATCGGCGGTGGTTTCCGGAAGTGCGTTTTGTTAGAAATCAGGCCGCTCAAGTAACTGGCTTCACCGTGACTGGCGTTCGTGTCCGAAATCTGATGTTTGAGAGGGTTCAGTGAGGAGGCTAGGACTGGCCCTTTGCAGGATCACCAATTCGCTGTTTGAATCGGGCCAACTGGCTGTTTGATATCGACATTTTACCATATGAGCCATACGTCAATATATTATCTAGTAATTATATAGATAATATATATATAATTGTCGTTTTGGGAATGGAGGAGTGACAGCTGGTTCAAAGAGTGACAATGGGATCGGGAGAAGAACTAGCAGGCGATAACCAGACTATGCCCCCGACCTACAAGTCAAAACAGCACTTCATGAAGCCTTCTCACCCTCTTATAGGTTCAAATGTCGTATATTTAATGTCTAGCTATATGCTGTGATCTTGCACCTATGTTACGTTATTGCCTAAGTTTTAATTTACACATAGAATCGACACCCGGTTCGTTCCCGGCTACCATTTTCGGTGATACCCGGAGGTGGCCCCCTCACCAACAACTACTACTGCGGAAGATTACGTGACTGACACCGGTGAAGACCTACCACGACACCCAATGGCGGTGGTGGCACAACGCACGGGGCTTACAAGCCATGCGATCCGGGCTTGGGAAAGACGTTATGACGTGGTGGCACCGATCCGGACACCGGGCGGGCACCGGCTCTATTCCGATCGAGAAGTTGAGCGGCTCGAGTTACTTCATCGTCTGACGCTTGGTGGGCGTCAGATTGGTCAGCTGGCGACGTTCACCGATGATCAGCTCACCGCACTGTTTCGAGAGGACCAGTCGGCTGAGGCGGCAGCGCCGCAGACGGATCCAATGCTCCCAGACGAACGGAATACCGTTCTTGTAGAACAAGCGTTTCAAGCAGTCCGTGAACTGGACTCGAAAAGTTTAACCGTCATTCTCCGACGGACAGTCATAGAACTGGGACCTTCTGTATACCTGAACGATCTAATGGTACCGCTGCTCCATCAGATCGGCAGAGCATGGGTGGATCACGAAGTGACTGTCGCGCACGAACATTTCGCCTGCGACGTGATAAAATCAGTTGGCAACTGGTTGCTTAAAAATCTCGAAACAGCAGAGGACGCGCCTACGATTGTAGTTGCGACTCCCGCTGGTCAACGGCATGAGTTAGGCGCTTTAGGCTCGGCGATCACAGCCGCCGCCGCCGGATGGAATATATGTTATCTCGGCGCCGATCTCCCGGCGTCAGACATCGCTAGGGCAGTCTATGAAACGAAGGCTCGCGTCTTAACTCTTAGTTTGGTGTTTCCAGAAGATGATGCGAGGATCACTACAGAGCTACGTGCATTACGGGACGCAGTATCGACTTCCGTACTGATCATTGTAGGAGGTGCCGGTGCGCCACCCTACACGGACGCGATAGACGCGATCGGGGGCATTCAGGTCGACAGCTTCGATCATCTGCGAAAGCACCTACTGCAGCAACAAGACTGAGGATACGACGGTTCCACCACGGCTGCGACCGCACGAGTCACCCGTAACCCGAACCGCTTGCTAGTCCCCGCGATCTCGTACTGTACTGGTCCCAATGGTTATAGTCGGAGGAATTCGAAATTCAGCGGTTGATTAGTAACAGCAGTTCCTCGTTATCTTCGTGTGGCAAGAACGTGTCAAACTCTACGTAGTAGCCCTCAGGATCATAGCCAACGAACGCGCGGTACCGAGGATTCCCTTCTTCGATCGATTCGGATCGCATCTCAAGGGCTCCATCGCGGACGTGCTCGAACCATTCAGCCAACTGGGTCGTCCACAGCGAGATAGTTACTGCCTTTTGTTCGGTGTAAGAGTGCATTCCCCTAGTCTCATCCACCAAGCCAATAAAGCCGGTCGAGGAAGTCTTATAAATCTTCGCCCAACCTTGGTCGGCGACCATACGGAGGCCGATCTCGTCTTCCCAGAAGTCTTCCATGCCAGGCAAATCTTGATAGTACAACCAGAGGATGGTCGCCTTGAAGCCCAGACCAGAGGGAACCTTCGAACCTATGCCTTGAGCGGGGACGGTCTCTGCTCGTTCAAGCATGGGGAGAAATCGCTCGTTCTCAGGGTGAGGATTGAAGCGCTCGAATTCCAGATAATACCCCTCAGGGTCATACGCGACGAACCCATCATGGGCACTATTATCGGTCGGGTTATACGTGTTCCGCATTTCGACCCCCTGATGAACGAGGTGCTCCCACCACTCATCAAGCTGATCGGTCACAAGAGCGAGTGCGACCGTCTTGGGCTCATCGGGTGTATGCATCCCCATCGTTCCGTCGACTAACGTCAGGTAGGAAGTGCCCGCGACGTGAAGGATTTTAGCAAAACCATAATCTGCGGCGATCTTAAGACCCAGGGTTTGCGTGTAGAAATTGGTCGCCGCATCTAGGTCAGCGTAGTACCAGAACGCGTTGCTGCCCACAATCTCCAACCCGGTCAACTCGTCAGAGGTTTCGTTAACGCTCACATCGCCTCCTTCGTTTTCACCACACCCTAAGGCTCCTATTCCTAAACAGATGGAGAGGAGCGCAATGCGCCTCCTATGCACAGGACGACAGAAAAAAAGCAGAATCGCCCCAATAAAACTTGGAGAACGCGAGCCAGATCCCTCGTAGTGATACCTCAGCTTTCCCATGTCTACTGTGTTCATCTTTACTGTTAACTCCTTAAACTCGAATTGTATTTCCCTGAAGATCATTTGAGCATGTCGTTGAGCAACTCGGGAGGCAATCAATCACTCGGCTCTAGAGTCGCACTAATACCGCTGGTTGAGTTCAATTCGACTGACACATCCCATGGCCGGCAGCACACCTCACAATCTTCAATATAATTTTGGACATTTCCGCCGCCCGGGTCGATTAGAAGCTCAATAGTCTCGCCGCACCATGGGCACTCGACACTCACCGACGAATTCAAACTAGGGTGCACCTACCCGACCTCAAGTGCATGACGAATCATACGTATCTCAGCTGAGCCCACCCGACAACACCCACCAACCCCAAATACGCCGTTCTCCCTCCACTCTGAAATGAGCTTCCTCCAGGGAATGTCTACGGGAGGAGCTTCCCACACCTTTGCCTCTGCATCGTATCGGCCACCTCGATTCGGGTACACGAACAGTGGTTTATCCGTGGCAGTCCGCATTCGGCAAAGCAAGGAAGTAATATATTCTGGCGCTGTGCAGTTGATCCCCACCGCGACAAGATTGGGAATATCGTCAAGTTCTCTTACCACTTCCGAGACGGGCGTCCCGTCGCAGAGCCTCTCACCATCACGGCAGCTGAAGCTCACCCATGCGTGCACACCACGAGCCTCGGAGAGGAGTTCTCCCAGCACCTGTGCCTCAAGCCTCGACGGGATCGTCTCCCAAGCCGTCACATCCGCTTTTGACTCTAGGATTACTCTCCATCGATCTTCGTGAAATGCATGGATGGCTGCTGCGGAGAGTCCATAGTCACCTTGGTACTCCGATCCATCGGCAAGGAATGCCCCGTAGGGGCCTAAGCTCGCAGCCACCAAAGGTTTGAGTCGATCGATGCGGTTTGTGGGATCTCCCCAGAACTCGTCACGCGACTGAACGGCGATGTCGACCGCACGTTGGAAAAAACCTGTAGCTTCAGAGTCACTAAGCCCGCGTGCGCGGAGCCCTTCAAAACTCGCTTGATATGTTGCTGTCCCTATACAGTCTGCCCCCATTTCAAGAAAATTTCGGTGCACGACAGCAATTGCCTCTGAATCTTCTAATAGCACCCTCGCCGACCATAATGGGTCATTGAGATCATGACCGAGTCTTTCGAGCTCGGAGGCGAGACCGCCATCAAGGACCACATAGCCTTGCCGTAAGAAGAAAGGCTCAAAGGGACCGGCAGATGTACTCATATCAACATCGGTAAGTTCATATGTTGGGAAGCTTTACCCAAGCGGTACTGTTCGCACCTCCGCAATGGCACCGTAATACACATATACAACTAATCGCACGAGGGAAGCCTATGATCGACAATTGTGCTATAAGTGCCACGCCCGATTGCACATAGGCGCCCTTCCTCATCGTGCACATCAATATCAACAACCCCGATGGAGCGACCTCTGCGCCGGAGTGTAGCCGTGGCGTCCAAGTATGCCCCAGTGCACGGTCGAAGATAATCTACACGCAGGTTAATCGTGGGCACCCAGCCGTCGAGATGAATTGCGATCGCCGCGTCTCCTGCCACGTCAATGAGAAGAGCGATGGGCCCACCATGATATTGGCCCATACCTGCTGCCCGCTCCGCATGAGCGGCGAAGGGCATTCTGATAACGACACAGCCTGTATTCTGATCCAATAGCTGGACGGTGAGACCCATATTGGCGATGGCTGGCGACTCGTCCATCGCCCGTTGAAGTTTGTTAGTATCCACCCGCTCTTACCCCCTGGTTACCTATAATTCAAGTTGAACGCTCAACGACAACCCATGCGACAATCGGCTTAGCAACCACCCTAACCCGCTTGGTTCAATCAGGATCTCATGGGCAGCTCAACTTATTGTGTTGTGATAACCCTCCCTACTTTTTGCTGAAGCAGTTGGTTGAAGTCAGCAAGTTCTTCACTCAAAACTGCTTCAAACGCCGCCTCAACGTCATCCACTTGGTCACTCAATATCTGCGCCACTTCAGTATGCTGATCGGTAGGGCCAAAATCGGCGGTGGCCACCGCGCCTTGTAGGTACGACAGCCTCCCCGTGATCATTGCCGGCCAGCGAACGCCGTCCCCACCTGTATCCTTCAGCTGGATCAGCTCTCCCTCAACCGAGATCAGACGCTCATCTAAGGCTTCTCCGGCAGCAAGCACATCTTCAGCATCGCCCGCTGCCTCCAGCACTGGCCGCAGATCATATATTTGACGGCGAAGCAGTTCGATTCGATTCACCAGATCCGCCGCACGGTTGCGGTCAGCCAAAACCTCATCCACCAATGATTTCTGGGCCATAATATCGGTCATAGTGCCTTCAGAATTCGGGTCTTTGAGCACAGTGAGACTCTGGCTACCACGGTCCTCGCCATCGATCACCAGGGTAACGTTGTACGTACCCGGAGGCTGGCGCGGTCCTCCTCCTCCTCCAAAAAATCCTCCTCCAGTGGTGCGAAATCCATCGGCGGCTAGTGGGAACCAGTCAGCATAGAGAGGACGTGTCCGGAGCTTCATCGAGATTACGTCCTGACCGCGGAAATTCCACCACACTCGGTTGAAGCCAGAGAAGTTAGTCCCGTCCACCATGCTTACTGTTTCACCCGCCTCCGTCTCAATCCGAATCTGGACATTTTTCTCGAAATCATCACCCAACCAATAGTTGATCGAGGCTCCGTTAGGCGGATTCTCTCCGTCCGTCCAATCTTCAAAAATAATCATGGGTTCAGTGACGGGATTAAACCGGTACGCATCGCGCGGAGCAAATAAATGCGCATCCAAAGCGGCTACTTCGGGAGTCAGTTGCTGGACAGGACTCAGATCGTCGAGAATCCAGAAACCCCGACCATAGGTACCCGCTACGAGATCGTTAAAGTGTTCCTGGACGACAAGCCCATAGTACGGTGTGGGGGGAAGATCCGGCATGAAAAGCTGCCAGCTCGTTCCATCATCGTAGCTGATGTACAACCGACTCTCCGTGCCCAGATACAGCAGACCCGGTCGCACGGCATCTTCGAGCAGATAACGTGTGTAGTCGACTGGGTAGTTGTCGACACCATTTGTAATCTCGGTCCAGGTTTGCCCGAAGTCATCTGTCTTGTAGGCGCGGGCTTGAAAGTCGCCGACTTGGTGATGCTCAATCGTGATGTATGCCTTGGCGACCTCATATCTCGACGCATCGATACTACGGACCACACCATCAACCGGGAGATTTGGGATGTTTGCCGTGACGTTCGTCCAAGTGGCACCGTCATCTCGACTCACGTGCATAAGCCCATCGTTTGTCCCAGCCCAAAAAACGCCTTGTTCGATCGGAGACTCATCAAATGCATAAATCACGCAACAATACTCAACACCGATGTTGTCGGGTGTGAGGCCACCCGAAATGGTTTGTCGCGATTTATCGTTAGTTGAGAGGTCGGGGCTGATCACATCCCAGCTCTGACCCCTGTTTCGGGTCCGGTGCACATGTTGACTTGTAACGTAGATGGTCTCCGTGTCGTGTGGCGATATTAGCAGCGGGAAGGTCCACTGGAACCGATAACGAAGGCTCTCGGCCGGATACCCGCCCGTGGACTCGGGCCACACTTCAACATCACGAAATTGGCCTCTCTCGACATCGTGACGCACAACAATGCCCCCCCGTGCGCCCGACCCCGAAGCACTTGACCACACTATGTTTGGATCAGTCGGATCGGGGGTAGCAAAGCCACTTTCCCCACCACCCACGCCTCGCCAGTCACCACGCGGAATCATTCCGCGAGCCCACAGACCGTTCAGTCGCGTGTTTGATGGACCACGAAACGATGGCCCGTCCTGCCGGTTACCGAGTACGTTATACGGAACCGCGTTGTCCACGGTCACGTGGTACATCTGTGCGATGGGAAGCTGAACACGGAACCACGACTTTCGCCGGTTTTCGGTGATGGTAACCCCACCGTCAAACGCCATTATCATTCGATCCCCGTTCAACGGATCGCTCCACACCTCATGAAGGTCCCAACCAGGTGACGAGGTGTCTTGCAGGAAGTTACTCGTTGTGTGTGTTTCACCTCCATTGAGGCTGACGCTAAAGCTTCCCGAGAGGAAGTAGATCTCATCACGATCGTCGGGTGCCACACCACACCGGGTGTAATACGCCTGACGAGTTGCTAGGGCATGATGATACGAAACCAAACGCCAGTTGTGGCCCCCATCGTCCGAACTCCACAACTCACCGTTATCGGTCACTTCGCCGTCGAGCGGGACACCATCTCCTGTTTCAATAAGGGCATACACACGGTCGGAATCTCCTGCTGACATGCAAACGGCGATTTTCCCGAGCCGTCGCATCGGAAGACCATTGCCCTCGAGTTGATCCCAGGTATCCCCACCATCCATCGTCATGAACAACCCGCTACCAGGACCTCCGCTATCGCGCTTCCAAGTCTTGAGGTCCAAGTCCCACATCGTTGCTATAATCTTCCGCGGGTTCGCAGGGTCCATGACCATTTCGTAAGCGCCAGTACCCTCATCAACAAACAACACTCGCTCCCACGTATTACCACCATCCATCGTTCGATACACACCGCGTTCTTGCGATTCGGCATACGCATGCCCGAGCGCAGCCACATATACGACGTCTGGATTTTTGGGATGAATGAGCACCTTTCCAACTCGACCCGTCCCCTCAAGGCCCATGTGTATCCAGCTTGCCCCTGCGTCCGTCGACTTCCAAGCACCGTTACCAATCGAGACGTTAGAGCGAATGGAGCTCTCCCCTGTGCCTGCCCAAACGATGGCTGCATCACTGGGAGCAACGGCGAGTGCACCGATCGAATGCACGGGCTGGTCATCGAAAACCGGAGCCCAGTGTAAACCAGCATCCTCTGTCTTCCAGATACCACCCGAAGCAGCCCCCGCGTAGTACGTCGTTCGATCACCAGGGATGCCTGCGACCGAGGTGACACGATTTCCTACAGGACCGATGTGCCTAAACCGTAAACCTTCATACTGCTCAACGGAAATTTGCTGAGCGGTTATTGGTGTAGAGAATGCAGCCAGTATGAGGACGAGACCTAAGTAGCGGAGTAAAGACATTATTGTCCCTCGCGGATGGGAGTGAAAATGATCTCAAAAAAGTGGTGTGAAAGTCTATGGCGGACCAGTCCGCTCGAAATCAGACACGTCCTAACGTGCCCCAGAGCAGTTAATGCCTGTGTAGGATTAACAAAATTGCCATCGATGAACCTACACTGTGCGACCCTAGATATAGGCAGGGGAACCCGTAATATCATGCCCTAGTATAAGTCCGTGAATATCGTGCGTGCCCTCGTATGTATATACGGACTCAAGATTTGACATGTGTCTCATCGCAGCATATTCGACCAAGATACCGTTAGCACCCAAGAGACGTCGGGCTTCACGGGCACACTCGCAAGCCATGTTTACATTATTGCGTTTCGCAAGGGAAACTTGTTGCGGTTTCATCGTACCCTCGTCCTTCATCCGACCAAGCCGCAAGGCCAACATCTGACCTTTGGTGATTTCCGTGAGCATATCTGCGAGCCGAACCTGTTGTATCTGAGTCGCTGCAATCGGCCTCCCTTCGAACTGAACACGAGTCTTCGAATATTCGAGCGATTCACAGTAACAAGCCATTGCAGCTCCAACAGCCCCCCACGCAATCCCGTACCGGGCCTGAGTTAGGCACATAAGAGGGCTCTTTAGACCACCAGATTCTGGCAGTAGATTCGAGTCTGGAACCCGTACGTCCTGGAGGACAATTTCGGATGTGTCTGAGGCTAGCAGCGATAGCTTTCCTTCCTGGTCTTTCGCTGAAAACCCATTACGGTCCGTCTCGACGAGAAAGCCTCGGATGGAACTCGCCTCGTCAGAGTTCTCCGTCTTGGCCCAGACCACTGCCACATCTGCCAGCGATCCATTGGTGATCCACATCTTTGTCCCGTTGAGAACCCACTCATCTCCGTCCTTAACGGCACGCGTGATCATCCCGCCCGGGTTCGACCCGGAGTCAGGTTCTGTCAACCCAAAGCAGCCGATCGCTTCTCCACTGGCAAGCCTGGGTAGCCATTCACGTTTCTGATCCTCAGAGCCAAAGGCAAAAATCGGATACATAACGAGTGCGCTTTGAACGGAGACGAACGAACGGACCCCTGAGTCGCCACGTTCGAGCTCCTGCATGATGAGCCCATACGAGACATTCTTTAGGCCGGCGCACCCATATTCTTCAGGTAGATTGGCTCCAAAGAAACCAAGCTCACCCATTTGCGGGATTAATGTCCGTGGAAACTGTCGTGATATGTAGCATTCGTTGATGATGGGCATGACTTCACTTTCCACCCAGTCGCGAACCATATCCCGTACGGCCAGTTCATCCTTATCTAACAGTGAGTCCAGATCAAAATAGTCAACCCCTTCAAAACCCATGGGAAGTAGTTCTCCTTATGGTTCCGAGACTGCGATACGGCCCGCAACTCAAATCAGTTGTCTAGGCGAGCACCGCTGGCAGAAGATTTAAAGCAACTGAACCCTAAGATAAAACCTACGGCCAGAATCACGAGCCCAGCACTCACACCTATCCATCCGTACTGATGGGTGTTCACGACTAGCACAACGCCTACCAATCCAAACAAGGCCGAAATGGGGAGCCCAAGCACCAATCTTGCCTTACTCAACCCACTGCTGCTCCGCCTACCGGCTTCGGTTCCAACGTGTATATCCCTTCACAACCTCTTTCCCAATTCGGAAGCCTAAATAGTACGCCGCTGATAACGGCAGCAACCACGCCACTTGTGGCAGAAAATCCAGCTTCTCTAGGCGAATCACCCAGATTGCGAATGGAAGCACTACCAAGATCGCCACTACATGTCTCCATACTGCTAAACGGCGACGCATCTGCGGTCGACACTTGCTACACCAGTGGTCACCATCCAGTTCGGATTTGGTAAAAAGGCCTCCACAACTGTCGCAGACGCTTGACTGGAAATGAAGTTCTTCACCAGATGCCAAAGAATTTGTCATACCAAGACACTCATCATCCAGAAGGATCGTAGGACCACGTTTTCGTTGGTTCCTCAGGACCTCGTGCCGGCCGTGAATCGCTCAATTTCTGATTCAATCTCTTCCTGAGACAACGTATGATCGCACCTTTTAGCAAGTCCAAAAACCACGTTACAGAGTTCCATGTCTTCATCGTCGTACCCATGCTCACTCAGCCAATAGCGGACGTTACTTAATCCTGATACCGGCGAGACTTCGATCGATTGGCTGCGCCCAACCATTGATGCAGGCACTCCACTATAGACGGAATCCTCCAACCAACGGTCGCCTTTTTCCATCGCCTTGATGATCGCTGCAGCGTGAACGCCCGTTCCGGTTCGGAAGGCATCTTCGCCTACAACCGGGTAATTATGAGGAACTTCAGTCCCACACATTTTCGCAGTGAGGGAGCAGTACTCTGCCAGGCGATCGATTGGGTGGTGGTGCACACCTAGGAGCTGGAGGTTCACAAGTAGTAGATCCATCTCCACATTTCCAACGCGCTCTCCTATACCAAGCGCTGTACCGTGGACTCGATCAACTCCCTCCTCAATCACAGCAAGCACGTTGGCCAAACCGAATCCGCGATCCCGATGACCATGCCAGTCGATCTTGACCTGTTCACCACTCTGTTCGACGAGGTCTCTCGTAAAGCGAACGAGTTGTCGCACCCCATATGGAGTGGCGTGTCCCACCGTATCTGCAAGACAGATCCTACTAGCTCCAGCCTCTATCGCAGCCGTAAAGAGTTTGGTCAAAGTTTCCGGGCGTGAGCGAGTCGTGTCTTCCGTCACATACATAACATCGAGACCCTCGTTGACTGCAAACGTAACCGCATCATGAGTAGCCGTGAGGATATGTTCGACGTCCCAGTCTTCCGCATATTGCCGGATCGGCGAACTCCCGATGAAGGTAGCCACCTCAAACTGAAGTCCCAGTGCTTGCTGGATAGCGGAGACTGGTTCGATGTCACTAAGAACCGTGCGGGCTGCTGCAATTGGTAGGATCTCCAGATCAGCGGTCAGAATTTCTTTTCCGAGGGCGTGGACTGCTTCATATGCCCGTGGCCCCGCGCCAGGCAGGCCAATATCTGAAGAATGGATTCCGAGACCTGCCATAATGTGAAGCAATTCAATCTTTTTCTGAATCGGAGGGTCAACCACCGAGGGGTTTTGCAAACCATCACGAAGTGTCTCATCACACAACTCAACAGTCAGTTGACTGTAGTCAAAACAGCCCGGAAGTTTGTTCCAGTCATATATAAGGGACTCTTGATTCAACCTAACTCACCTTCCCGCTCTGTTTCGATCCCTTCTATGTGCGTGTGATCACCCACTCGAAACCTACCTCGTGCCCTCCGAATAACTGCCTCGTCTCCTACCAATGAATCTTCCAAGTCACAGTCTTCGATTATACTCGACTCACCGATGATTGTGTTTTTCAGCCGTGAGCCACGGACCGTGCTACCCCCGGCCACGCTCACATTTGGGCCGATGTGTGATGCCTCGATCGTAGCGTCCTCTGCTACGGCCACAACACCTTCCACGCTAACAGAATCAGGCAGATTCCGATGTCCTCCGTGACCACGCTCAAGCATGACAGCGTTGGTATCAAGAACCGTTTCCGGCTTGCCGCAATCAAACCAACCTCGTGCCTCCGCCGTATAGAGACGAGCACCCTTATCAATCATGTATTGAAAAGCATCCGTAAGGAAATACTCGCCCTGATTTGGATCTTGATCTATCACGTGGCGAATACCCTTAAACATTAGTTCGTAGTCTCTGATGAAATAAACACCGACGTTGGCGAGTTTAGATACAGGCTCTTTGGGCTTTTCTACAATCCGCTCCATGTATCCGGTTTTATCGGTGAGCACGACACCGTACCGCTGGTAGTCTTCAACTTCTTTGACCCAGATTATCCCGTCGGCTTCCTGCCTCTGGTGAATAACGCCGAAATCAGCATCTAGAAGAGTATCCACAAAAACAATCAAGACAGAACTGCTTACTAGTGGCTCGGCAAGCGCGATCGCATGTGCTGTTCCGAGCTGTTCCTTCTGTTCAACGTAGCTAACCGAAAGGTCGGGGTATTCTTCGGCAATGAAATTTTCGATTTGTCGAGAGAGATGACCTGTGATTAAAACCAGTTCATCGACACCCTCAGCCCGAAGTTGTTCTATTACGTATGAGAGAACTGGACGATTCGCCACACGCAGTAATGGTTTCGGTCGGGAATGGGTGTGGGGTCGAACTCTTGTACCCTTCCCAGCCAGCGGTATTATGGCCTGCATGGTCTGTTATCTATCTATTTGGAGGCGAATCTCAGAAGCGCGGGACCAGAGACCGCACGGATCAGATCCAGCACGCGTGAACCTATCTTGTTTCGACTTAGGGGGTCAACTGAACTACGCATGTTGGCAACTCACTCCTAGCCTTGAGTAACGAACTGAAAAGGTCGACTTTGGGAGAGACATTACGCCGTTGGTTGCGCGAGAACACCGCCGACACACGCCGACCTGACGGGCCTGAGCCTCGCGTATATGAGGTCCCGTTCGCACAGGTATGGGATGAACTCTTGGATTTTGTAGAGAGCCGTCATACCTGGGATCTCATCCACAAAGATGAAGAACTTGGGCTCATAAGTGTTATGTGCTCGACATTGGTTTTCAGATTTGTTGATGACGTCTCGATCTGGGTTAAACTTGACGAAAACGGTCTCACGCGAGTCGAGGTCCTATCTCAATCGAGACGTGGCTCAGGAGACTTGGGTGTGAACGAAAGACGTGTCAATCGCTTGCTTAATGCACTGGACAATCGCTTGGGGTCGTCAACCCGCTTGACCGGGGCGGCTGGACAAAACGGCGATGAAAGGCTCTCCGGACAGACACCCGCGGACCGAGTGACACCGGCTTGATGCGTCCGATACCTATGCGCTCAGGTTGGCTGGTGGTTAGCACATTGGCCCTCCTTACCGGTGTTTCGGGCTGTTCTGACCCAACACCAAAATCGGATCTCTATGATTCCGAAGACGCAATAGATGATGCGGCCGCTATACCAGCAGATGCTCGCTACATTACCCACCTGCTCTTCGCAGGACCTGATGGAAGATCTTTTTTTGGGGTATTTGATCAGTCCTCCCAAGAAAGGCAACTTACACGTCAATATGACGCATGGTGGTCAGACGGAAGAACTTGGCAGCCACTCGTTAACGAGCGTGATACCCTCCCAGTCCCGCGCGCGGCATGGCGTATTCTCCCGACGACGGAAATGGCTGTCCGAGTTGGAGATGTGGGTCAGATGGTGAGCCTCGTATTCACACCTCCCGACGCAATGCCAGTGCGGCTCGATGCGAGGGAGGCGGTATCTGTGTGGACAGGCCCCACCGGGCAGCGGGAGTCTCTTGGTCTAGGCGTCCTGCAACTTGAGGATAACGCCGGACCCGGCCTACTCTTCTTCCGGCGTTCCGCTCGTGCTCTTAGCATCCTACCTACAGCGGGAACAAGCCGTACATTCGTGCTCGCAGACTCTCTGGGGAACGGTCTCCTCTTTCACACGGGGGACGAGCAACAACCCACAGTTGCGCATACTTGGCTTCACGGCACTGAAGCAGCCTGGAGTGGTGTAGTCCTTGAGACCCTGGATCCCACGGAGGGAGCAGAGGAATGGAGTTTCCGTATTTCCGGTACGGACCTGCACGGAAACATTCGCACCCGCACTGGTATCATTAACGGTAATATTTCTTCGGGTGTATCCTCGAGGCTACCACCGCTGGCCATCGAAGGTGTGTTATTCCTGGGCGATGAAGAATTCCAGTTCTTGGGGCTTTCAACCAGATTGACCTTACCATAAGGCATAAAACGAAACTCGATCTTTAGGTCACCGCTTCGTGAACCCAGTCTAAATACTCAGCCAAACCATCGGCCACAGATAAGACGAGGACTTCGGGAACTTCATATGGGTGGAGTTCCTGGATGCGAAGCTTCAACTCCTCTACATGTTCTGTCGTTGTCTTAATGATCCCAAGCACTTCGGCTTCTTCCCTTATTTCATCACGCCAACGGTAGATTGAAGTCATCCCTTCAAGCAAATTGATACAAGCGATGAGATGCTCGTTGACGAGAGTGCGTCCAATGCTCGCGAGTGTAGCACGATCAGGCCCTGTGACGAGGACAACGGCGGGCTGTCTTACAGGCTCTTGTATCAATTCTCGTGCTCAGTCGTAACAGCTTCCGCACGTTCATACATGGCTTCGATTTCCGCTGCGTACCTAGCCGTAATGACACGGCGCTTCACCTTTAGTGTAGGAGTCAGCTCACCACCTTCAATTGTAAAGGGGCCAGCCACGGGCAAGACTTCACGAGGTCGCTCATAGTGTGCGAACGGCGAACACCGGTCTTGGACAATCTGCTTGAGTAAGTCTACCACGCGATCATCGCTAACCAGAGCAGCATCAGCCACACCTTCCATGCCGTCCAGTCCCGTTCGTAAAACCGAGAAATCAGGCACAATAATCACGATCGGGAACTTTCGTTTGTCACCTAGCATCACAGCCTCGGTAACCAAAGGATCGCGCTTAATCGTAGCTTCAACTGCTTGGGGTGCGATATTCTTCCCGTAGGCAGTAATGATGAGATCCTTCTTCCGATCGGTAATTTTCAGATAGCCATCGTCATCCAGTACCCCGATGTCTCCAGTGTGGAACCAACCATCGGAATCGATCGCTTCGGCAGTCACATCAGGCTTATTGAAGTATCCAGCCATGATCTGTGGGCCGCGAGCTAGGATCTCGCCATCTTCTGCAATGCGGATATCAGTCCCAGGGATAACACGTCCGACAGATCCAATACGAATCGAATCGACCGGGTTGAAGGTGAGGACCGGAGACGTCTCGGTAAGGCCGTAACCTTCGACGATAGGCAGTTTCGCCGCGAAGAAGAATAAGCCCACTACTGGTGGAAGAGGAGCACCACCACTGGCAAAAAATCGAATCTTTCCACCCGTTCGTGCTCGTAACTTGGAAAATACGAGCCGATCAGCGATGGCCGCCTGGAATCTTAGCCCGAATTTGAGAGATTGCCCCGTTAACTCATGAGTTGCACGTAATTCACCGACCCTGCGTGCCCAGTCGAAAATCCTGGACTTCACGACCCCACCCCGGCGCGCAGCATCTTCCGTACGCTCTATAACTTTCTCGAACACGCGCGGAACAGCGGCCATAATTGTCGGTGACACTTCCACCATGTCGCGACCAACTGTTTCCGTAGACTCCGCATACGCGACGGTGACACCAGCAGTCCACATGATGTAATGCCCCACCGTCCTTTCAAACACATGCGCCAACGGTAGAAGAGCTAATGCGACGTCATTTTGTGTAAGCGGTATGATACGCGTAGTGAGGATCGCATTGGCGTGAAAGTTAGCGTGCGTGAGCATCACCCCTTTTGGGTCACCTGTCGTCCCCGAAGTGTAGATCAAGGTCGCCAGGTCCTCAGGCTGTGTCTCTTGAGCAAAATGTTCGTAGCTAATCGCCACTTCATCGCTGACTTCATTACCCCTGTGTATAAGCGTGGAGAGTTCGAGAATCGGAGGGGTGGGTTCTATAGGCGATGTTATAGGATCAAACGCAATAACGAGGCGTAAATCCGGAAGAGTAGGGGCGATCGACAGAACTTTATCAAGCTGGTCCTGGTTTTCTACGAACACGGCTTTTGCGCCCGAATCAGCTAAAATGTAGTGGATCTGTTCTGCCGGGAGCACGGGATAAACCGGGACAGAAACCAGCCCCGACATGATGATGCTCCAGTCGGTTACCGTCCACTCAATACGGTTATGGGAAAGGATCGCGACACGGTCCCCACGCATAAACGATTCGCCTCGGAGGGCCAGCGCGATAGCTCGCACCTTGGCTCCGATCTCGTCGACAGATATCGAAGTCCAAGTCCCGTCCGCGCTGCGGGTTCGAGCAGCATCGGATCGCGGTCGGGAGAGACCATCCAGGAAAAGGTCGACAAGGGTACCTGGTCGGTATTCTTCGGGCAGAGGACTGGAACTCTCCATTGAAGCACCCTTTTCGATCAGTGCACTACCACTTCTCCTTCAAGCACCCCTAGCCTACGGAGTGTTCGGCGGGCGTGCTCCACGTGTTTCATGTCTTCACGGTCGGAGCGCGCATTTTCTAGAAAGGCCTGTAAATGATAAGCAGCTTCTTCATCATTCCCTGCCTTCAAAAGAAGGAAGGCTAGGCCGTAATGAGCCGAAGGACTTTCAGGTCTAAGTTCGAGCGCCGAATTGTAAGAGCGGACAGCGTCATCATACAGACTGATGTGCGTGTAGACGACAGCCAACTGTTCTAATGTCGCTGGATCCTGCGGCCTATGCTTCAGTGCCAACCGAAACGACGTCAGAGCATCGTGATAGAGTTCCTGCCGCGACAGCTCCACGCCTTCTTCATAATAGTCGGGGTATCCACCGTTCCCCGCACCATTCTTATCCCAGATCTTCCACCACACCATACTTCCCCCTCCCCCCTGCAAACTGATCCGAAACTGGTCACCAATGAACTTTACGACGCTCGCACTTTGTGGAGAAATGCCAAGGTAGAACGCAAGCCCCATGAAGAGCAAACTTTAGTCGCGCTCACCAACCCACGCACTGTTATCATACGCGACCCTAGTAAACCTTCTCTCTTCTAGTGCTACCACATCATCTTCAGTTGGATTTATCACGACGAGTCGTGCTCCCTGCCCAGCACAGCGCTCCACTTCAGGCAGGTCTGAAATCACTGGACTCAAAAGTGCGATTCCGTTGAGAGAGCCTGTGCGGAAGGGCCACGAGCTTACGAGAGCACCAACCATCGGATTCACTCCAGTAACAAGCTCTTCCAAAGTCATGAGCGATTCCACTGATTTTCTGCTGTCGAACCAGCAAAGCACTTCAATCCGTTCGGCAAGTTTTGGGAGTTGGACCGCAGAGTTGGATAGGCCTGGCCCCAAGAGAAGCACCATGCCATCACGATCCCCCAAACCCAACATGGCAGCCAGCCGGACCACCTGATCAGAAGGAGATTCTGCCCATTGCAGTGGAGCCGTGGGCGGGATGCACTCGCCGGATTCGAAGGGGACATTGCCATCCGATTCGACTTCAGTCGCCACGGCTGGACCAGCGCTCCCCGAAAAATCGATCGAGCCTCCATCGATTGGAAACTCTAACTCACATAATGGGCACCCCAACCACCCTTGTATAACTCTGCGGTCCTGAGTTTCTGTAGCGAATGCCACAAGTCCTACGGAAGAGCGACAACTCGGACAGTCCAGTGCCTCAGCAAGTTCTAGGAACATGATTTTCTGGGGTGGCTAAACCACCTGCCGGGGGTACGCCTACAGTGTGTTGGGAGTGTGTGCAAGCCTAAGGAATTCTTCCCTTGTTCGATGATCTCGACGGAAAAGGCCACGTACCGCGCTCGTAATTGTCTTTGAGTTCTGTTTCTCTACACCTCGCATCATCATGCAGAGGTGAACGGCTTCGATGACCACCCCAACCCCTTGTGGTTGTAGTACATCTTCAATCGCTCGGGCAATTTCTTCGGTCAGACGCTCCTGCACCTGCAGGCGCCGCGCAAAAACGTCTACGATGCGCGGTAATTTACTGAGACCGATAATTTTATCATCTGGAATATACGCGATGTGTGCTTTCCCGAAGAACGGAAGAAGGTGATGCTCGCACAGAGAATAGACCTCAATATCACGCACGATCACCATTGAATCGTGCTCTTCTTCAAAAAGAGCCGTACCTATCACTTCTTCGACAGTCTGGGTATAGCCACGCGTCAGGAATTGGAGAGCACCTGCAACCCGATCCGGCGTGCGCAACAAACCTTCGCGCTTAGGGTCCTCCCCCAATAGTTGAAGCTGTTCTCTCACAAGGCATGCCAGGTGCTCGTTGATATCTTCTTCGTGATTGGGCAACTCTGACATAAGTTTGGTCCGTTGATTAACGATGCTGGAGTCCGACTGCGTCCGGGACGATGGTCTTCCGAACTTGCATAAGACTCTCTTCACTCAAAAAATTTCCGCTGATGCAAAAGGGGGGACCCGTAGGTCACCCCCTCCTGTAGAAACAAAAATGAGGCGATTTTTTGATGCCCTCCGGAAACGGTTTGTCGCCTACCTTCGGTGTTCGCCTTCCCCCACGGGGCGTGACGTCTGCCTCCAGATAGGAAACTCTACAGGCATTTGTTGGCTCAAAAAATGCGCCCTCACATCTGTTACGGTAAAGGTTAGTGCAGGCACCGTATCACAGCAAACCTTTGACCGATCCTGCTAGCTAACTGTGCGTCGCCAATCCGTGAGGATTTTAGGTGCATCTTCGAGCAAGTCGTTCAAATCAGCGATTACCCCGTTTACGATATCGGCGAGTTCGGCAGCCCGGGCCGCAGCTGAAGCCTCAACCGCTGTGAGCACCTCAAGTTGGCCTTCCGTCGGACGGGCTTGCGGTCCCTGCATGTTACGAGCGATGAACCGAAGCTGTTCGATCACGCGCGGCCAATCCCTGTAACCCATACTTCCTGGAGGACGGACCACCTCTGCTTCGAGGGTCGTAAGAGCCTCTTTTGCTTCGGTTGCAGTTTCTTGAATCTGCATTTCGTTTGAAAGATCTTTTCCGCCAATAGTCTCTAAGAGTCCGTCTAGTTGACCATCTAGATCTCTCATAGTTCCCACCATCTGATTTAGTTGTGTCTGCAAATCGCGAGCTCGGATGGCAGCCGTAAGCCTAGCCTCGTATGCCGCATTAGAAGCCGTCACATTGGGATCACCTCGCAACTCAAAATCAGAGGTCAATTCCCGTCCGGCGACTAGCAGCTTGGCCGTGTACGTGCCCGGAACAGCGGGAGGCCCCTGCGCACCGCCGAAGAAACCTCCTCCTCCCTGTCCTGGAATCGGCTCCGGCCCAAACCATTGGAGATCCCATACGATGCGATTGATCCCTGCCTTCGGATCTTCATTGCGGAGTTCGCGAACAAGAGCGCCCTCTGAATCGACAATTTGGACGGTAAGCCGGGAAGAATCTAACCCAGGAGTCTGCGTGGTGAGCGAAGATGCCATTTCTTCTGACAGATAAAAGTGGATCCAAGCTCCCTCATCTGGATTTTCCCCAGTGAATGCGCTTTGCCCCAAATTACTTATACGCCCCCAACGCTCCCAGTCGGTTGCGGTACGTATTTGGAACAGATGGACATCTTTTTCCATTGCCTCACTCAACTCAACAAACGGTTGAATGTCATCTAGGATCCATGCTCCGCGTCCGTGCGTTCCTATGACGAGATCATTGAACTGCCGTTGAATTTGAATTCCTCGCACCGACACGCGAGGGAGGTTTGCTCTGATATCGATCCATGTCGTACCGCGATCCCATGACGCATAGATTCCACGCTCCATTCCTACAAACAGAAGATCTCGGTTTTCTGGGTGCTGCCGGATAACCTTTACGTAGTCATCTTGGGGAAGGTTGGCGGACAGATCCCGCCACGTCTGGCCATAATCGTTGGTTTCAAAAAGATGGGGTGTAAAATCATCTAGTCGGTGGTTGTCTACAGCCATAAAAGCCGTGCCAGGTTCCAGTGGAGAGGCTTCAACGTTGCCAATCCACGTTTCATCAGGGAGTCCTGGAACCCGATCGCGAACGTTGGCCCAAGTGGTCCCAGCATCTCGGGTCACTTGTACGTTTCCGTCATCTGTACCAACCCAAATCACACCTGGCTCAATCTCGGATTCAGCGATCGTAAGGATAGTACTGTGAAATTCAGCAGCCGTGTTGTCATTGTAGATTTCTCCACCAGTGTCCCGCTGTTTCTCTGGGTCGTCAGTAGTGAGATCTGGGCTGATCACTGTCCAGCTGTGCCCGTAGTCTTGACTCCTGAAAAGCACGTTCCCACCCCAATAGACTGTGCGAGGATCGTGCGGGGAGATATGAATCGGAGCATCCCAGTTAAATCGGTAGCGCGCCTGGGCCATCGACTGGCCCTGCGAACCCACCATCCAAGGATACGGTTCGATACTACGCGTTTGGCCAGAATTTGTGTCAGTGATGCGAAAATAGCCGCCTTGCGCGTTGGAGTAGACTAAATTCGGTTGGCCAGGCACGGGAACCGTATAGAAGCCATCTCCACCACTCACCGTGTACCATTGACCTGGGAGAATCCCGCGGGGCTCGTTCATCCGAGATGGACCGCACCAATTTCCATTGTCCTGGAGCCCACCACATACGTAGTAGGGATCGCGGTCATCTACGAATACGTGGTAGTACTGAGCCAGACTAAAGTTGCGAAAAATGTGAAAGTTCTTGCCACCATCATGGCTCACCTGCATGCCACCATCGCTGCCCGAGAGCACGTGCTCACCATCTTGACTGTCGATCCAAAATGATTGGTGATCCCCGTGAACATCTCGCGCGATCCGCTCAAACGTGCGTCCCCCATCCGTGGACTTGGAGAGCCCGCCCGACAGCGTAAACAGAGTGTTATGGTCGCTCGGATCAACGAAGACATCCGAATAGTAAAATGGCCGAAAATTGAGCTGGTTCTTGTTGTCGTTGACCATATCCCATGTTTCACCATGGTCTTCGGAGCGAAAGAGCGTTCCAGCGGTAGGGTACTCAGTAATCAGGTATACGATATTGGGCCGCGACTGAGCGACACTCAGTCCAATGCGCGCCATCGGTTCTTGGGGCGTGGTTGTGATCTTATTCCATGTTTCACCGCCATCACGTGAAACGTAAAGTGCCGTCTCTTTACCTCCGTCATCAAACCGCCACGGGCGTCGTCGGAACGTCCACATACCCGCATAGACGTTACGAGGATTCGAGAGATCAAGATCGATGTCGGAACAACCAGTATCCGGGTCGAGATAAAGCACCCTTTTCCAGTTCTCCCCACCATCAGTCGTCTTGAAGACGCCGCGCTCCTCATTGGGTCCCCATGCATGTCCTAGTGCGCATACCAAAGCAACATCAGGATCACGAGGATCAACCACGATGCGTTTGATTCGCTCGGTGTCACGAAGTCCCAAGTGTTTCCAGGTACTTCCACCGTCCGTAGACCGCCATACACCCAATCCATAAGAAACCGAGTTCCGCGGATCCCCTTCGCCCGATCCTAGCCAGATTACATTCTGGTCCGAGGGCGCTACAGCGAGTGCACCGACCGAATAAGCGTCTTCATCCTGCCACTGAGGGTCGAACGTGGTACCACCATTCGTGGTCTTCCAAACTCCTCCATCTGCCCCCCCCACCCAAAAAGTCTTGGGATCACCGGGGATACCAACGATCGCTGACACACGCCCGCCCATATTTACGGGGCCAATATGACGCCATGTGATGTCGCTAACAGTGGAGGCGATTGTCTCAGGGTCCTGAGAGATCGCCGGAGAGACGAGTAGAAGTGCTAAGACAGTACCGGCAAATATCGGGTGAGTGGTCGATGGCTTCATCTACAACCCTCCATTCATGAAAAAACGAGAACTATCACTATAGTTTGCGCTTTCTCACGACGTGGCGCGAGGACTGGGGCACAAAGGGGCAAGCAGACACGGTGGCGCAATCCTGGACTGAGCGCGAAGATGAGGGTAGCCGATCAACGCCGCTCATCTCAACGAAATCTATGCGTATGGACCCAGACTTGAGAAATTCGAAGACCAAACTACGGCAAGAGAAGCATGAACTGACGGACGAAGAACTGAACACTTACATCCTCGCTCGACTCCAACAGCTAGGCGTGGATTTGTCTGTTCTTCCCGAAGATGATGGCGACGCGCCGGCCGACCAACGCCGCATCCTAGCTTCAGCCCGTCGCTTCTTGCGAGCTACACCACCTGAAATTGCGGCACTCGAATTAGACGCGCTCGGACCAGTTCCCGTGATCTATCCTTCAGAAATGAGTGTATGGAACCTTGAGTGAGGTAGATCGGCGCGCCTTTCTCGAGCGGATGGCGAGCCTCAGCACAACGGCGATGATCAGCCCTACTCTGTTGGGCTCACAAATCTCGAACACTCGACCTGCCGGCACCCAAACGAACGGCAGGTACACGGGGAAAGATATCAAGCTTCCTCAAATTCAGGTGCGGCAGGTCACAGATCTCACCAACCTGACAATAGTCGAGGCTGCCACGCTAATTCGACGGGGGGAGATCTCTCCTATCGAGCTGACCCAAGCGTACCTGCGGCAGATTGATCGTTGGGAAGGAGTATATCAAGCCTTCAATACTATCCTCTACGAATCGGCACTGGAATCTGCACGGAATGTCAATCCACAACGCGATCACCCACTAGCCGGCATTCCTCTGGCGATCAAAGACAATTTTTTCACGGCCGGAGTTCGGACCACTGCCAATTCATTTATCTTTGAGGACTTCACCCCCCACTTTGACGCCACTGCCTGGGCTCGACTCCAGGATGCCGGGGGGATACTCCTGGGCAAAACTCAAATGGGTCCGTTGGCTACTACTGCGGCGACGACCCCAACCGGAACGCGGACTACTGTCAACGCTTGGGCTCCATTCGCGGAAAACGTAAGCCCTGGAGGTTCTTCGAGCGGGTCCGCGACGGCAGTCGCGAGCAGGATGGCACCGTGCGGTACAGGCACACAGACCGGAGGTTCGATTACAAACCCTTCGAACGCGCAGGGCCTGACCGGTATTAAGCCGACCATGGGAAGGGTATCGCTCCACGGTGTCCTACCACTCACCTACACTCGCGACCACGTAGGTCCGCTAGCGCGTGACGCCCGAGACGCAGCTCTTATGCTTCAGATTATGGCCGGACCAGACCCCGCAGACCTACGCACACTAGGGCTACCATCGGTTCCGGATTATTTGGCGGCAGTTGACATATCTCGACAGAAACGACCGCTGCGGAAGCCTTTTCGGATTGGAGTCCTGCCAGACTACCTAGACGAGCCAGAGCATGAAACCGGTTATTTTGCTGCCCGCGAGGAACAGGAGGAGCAACGTGACCTCGCACGAGAACGGACACAACGGACCCATGAACGCAACGTTGCAACCACTGCGGCACGTGGCGAGATGTTACGAACATTGGAGGAGTTAGGCGCTGAAATCGTCGAGGTGCAAGCTCCGCGAGATTGGACGACTCTCACCAGTTCAAGCTTTAACAATGTGCGGCTCCCAGAACGTTCAGAAATATTTCTTGAATACCTGCGCGATGATGTACGTCAGTTCGGTGTTTCTCTGTCACCTTGGATCAATGGCCTTCTTTTGCCAGCGACCGAGTATGTTCGCGGACAGCGTGCTCGATTCATCCTTCTGAAGTCGATCTTAGAAGAGATATTCACGCAATGCGACGCCGTCGTTCAGACGGCCCCATATCCCTTCGACATGGTGGGCCTGCCGTTAGTGGCGTTTCCAATCGGCTTTGAGACGAAGTCGGTCGGGACACCCCGACCCATTGGAGCGATGCTCGGTGGCACACCCTACGGTGAGGATTCCTTGCTAACACTCGCCGCAGCGTACCAACGAGCCACGGATTGGCATCTCCGAAGGCCTGCAAATCCTGATCATCTCCGTCCCGATGCCCCTCCCGGTCCTAGATCCCCGGGGCGTATCGATTTATTGGACGTCATGGAATTGGGGCAGTAACCCAGCAACTCAATCCAGGTCCATCGGGGCGGGCCAGTTTCGCAGTAGCGCAGTTCCGTTTTCCTAGATGGTCTCATGGGGGACAAGCAGAAGTGCCGCCACCATAACTACCACGCCAAGCATGAAGGCTAAGGTGTTACGGCCAGGAGCAGATGCCTGACCCTCGGGTAACAAGTCCGCCGCGCCCACGTAGAGAAATGATCCTCCTGCAGCTGCCAAAATTGCTCCCAACACCGATGGCGCCGCGCCGCGCAAGGAAGCATAGCTTACTATGACGGCGATTGGAGTGATTAAGGCTACCGAAGCGCTGTAGCGCACCGCTTTAGCACGCTCGACCCCACCGTGGTACAGCACACCCATAGACGCGATACCCACTGGCAGTTTATGCGAGATGACCAGTGCAACGATTACGCTACCCGTAAGATAGCTAGCAGAGAATCCCGCCCCTACAGCTACACCGTCCAACACTGAATGAAGGCCAAGTCCGGCGATCGCGTTCCATCCATATCCACCGGCCACGTGAGCGTGGAGGTGTCCACAGTCCTCTTCCATTCGAGCATGCGGGTGGGGCAGAACATGGTTTTCAGATACGTAGAGCACCACGAAGGCGATAAGGGCCCATATCATCGCATTAGAAACGCCGGCCATCTCACCTGCACGGGTCAACAAGTGAAGGAGCGATCCAGCAACCAATAACCCGCTCGCAAACGTTATTAACTCAGCCGTGTGATTCCGGGCCCATATCTCGTGGCGCGACATAAGCCACACACCAACTAACCCAGCAACGCCTGAGAGCGCGGCAAAAACGATTACGGTAGGCCAAGTAGGCATAAAGCCGGGATTGTACCTCAGTTACAGGGGATTCGGGCAATCGGGAGGCCGCAGCTACGCGACACAAGTTGCGTAAGATCGCCTGCGGAGCCTACGTTTTTTCTTATGGACGGGCAACCTTTGGGACGCAAGTTGGTGGCAGTAATGCTGGTGCTTCCAGTTTTGGCTGCGGTCGTTCTTCCGCCACTACTTGATACGGGGGCTGGACTAAGCTCACACCAAGTAGAGAGCGAGCACGATCCAGCCAGCTGTGCAGTGCTTCATGATCATGCCACCTGCGTCCAAATCACCAAGTCCTTCGGTCAGCTCTCTTGGGGCGGGACACTCTTTGGAGAACTAGGCCCCAGTCTCCGGCATCATGGTATTCTTCAGAAGAGCGCTTGGATTTACAGGCCCGACCACCCAACACCCTCTCCCCGCGGACCACCGACCCACCTCTCCTAGCTTTGCAATGTGCGTCAGGCCTATGAAGCCGGCGTGGCAACTCTGAGATTTCGTAACAATCGGATCACCTCCAACTGTACGGCCATTTCACATTGGCAATATGGGGTGGATTGATGATAAAACAGCATCGTTTATTTCTATCAAAAACATGGTCTTTGGCGATCTTCGCCAGTCTTTGGCTTCTTCCGGGTGACGCACGAGGTCAAGAATCTCGTGCGGACTCGCTTGAAGCTCGAATCCAGCAGCTCGAACAGGTCGTGGACAGCCTGTTGCTCATTTTGTCAGCCCGCGAAACCGAGAAGGTGATCACCGGACCAAGCGATGAACTGGCAGCCTTACGCGAGGCCGCTCGAGCTGAGGCAGAGAAGGCTAAAGAATCAGAACCCGACGTGTCAGACTCCCAGAGTAGAACGGGAAACCTCAGCATCCTGAACCCTGAAATCAGCGTAACGGGTGATTTTGTCGGTGGTCTTCTATGGCCAACGGACGAAGATGGCAGCGAGACAACAGCGCTTCCGCGCGAGTTCGAGCTTTCGTTCCAGTCGGCGCTCGATCCATATACGCGCACCAAGATCTTCTTTAGCAAGGAAGAGGAGCTTCCGATTGCCGGACTGGAACAAGTGATGGCGAGTGAACACGAAGGGCATGAGACCGAAGAAGAAGGCCACGGAGGTCATGGCAACATCGAACTCGAAGAAGGTTACTTATACTGGGTTGGTCTACCCGGCGCATTTGGTATCAAGGCTGGAAAATTTCGACAAGAGATCGGACTCTATAATCGTTGGCACACGCATGCGCTGTTAGAGGTTGAGCGCCCACTTGCCACCCATGCCTTCCTTGGAGACCACGGACTGATTCAGACTGGTGTCTCTCTAGCTCTACCTAGCGCACAGATTGGCTCAGGTACGCAGACCCTAACACTTGAGGCCACCAAGTCCAATAACAAGCTTTTCGAAGGGGGGACTGGCATATCATATCTGGGTCGGTTTCAGAGTTTTTGGGATCTCGGACCCAGCACATGGGTTCAGGTGGGAGCGACCCAGGTGACAGGAAAAAATAGTGATGTAGGCCTAAATTCAAAGCTTTTCGGGGTAGACTTTGCGTTTCGATGGGCACCACCCCAGCGGACTGGCTACCGCGAGTTGACGCTCAAAGGCGAATGGTATTGGGCAAATCAGGACGAAAGTGGTGAAAATCTCTCTGGGAACGGGGGCTACGCACAGTTCAGCTATCGATGGAATCAGCGCTGGATCACGGGTGTTCGCGCTGACTGGTTGGATGGATTTAGGCAGGACTCGCAAGTCTTCCAACTAGTTCCATCACTATCGTGGTGGCAAAGCGAATGGGTACGGTTGCGTCTTCAGTACAATCACCTCAAGCGATCCGGTTTCGGTGGGGACCACACACTAATGTTGCAAACCGTGTGGGCAATTGGCCCCCACAAACATGAGACCTATTAAGATGCCGAACAGCAATAAGTTCGCCAAGCTATTAGCACTACTAGGTATAGCAGGCCTGTCAGCAGGAAGCCTGGAGCCAAAGGCACTCACCGCACAAAACCGGATCCAAGTGGTCACCACACTTCCGACTTATGCAGCCATTGCACTAGAAGTGGCTGGCGACCTAGCTGAGGTTACGGCCATCGCACGAGGTGATGAGGACCCCCATTTCGTCAGTCCAAGGCCAAGTTTTGCGCGGTTGCTACAGCGTGCCGACCTATTTGTATCCACTGGTCTCGACCTCGAATTATGGGTCCCCGGACTACTTGAGCGTGCGAGCAACGCACAAGTTATGGCTGGTGCACGGGGTCATGTGGTTGCCTACGCCGGCGTCGAGTTACTCGACATTCCAGAATCAGTGTCTCGCGAAGGGGGTGACGTACACGCCTTCGGGAACCCTCATATTCATACCGACCCTGTAAACGGAATCCAAATCGCACGGAACATCCTCCAAGGTTTGAAGCGGATAGATCCTACCAATGCTCCCACCTACGAGGCACGCACACAGGATTTCGAGGCTCGCGTGCTCCGGCGACTCTTCGGTGAACAAATGGTCGAGATGATAGGGGGTGACGTGCTGTTGTCACTGGCACGGGATCACCAATTCTGGATCTTCGCGAAAGAACAAACCTTCGAGGGCCGCCCGCTTACTGATCACATTGGTGGCTGGCTAGAACAGGCCCTCCCCTTCCGAGGGAGGGAAATGGCTTGCTATCATAAGAACTGGTCGTACTTGAGCAGACGGTTTGACATACCTTGCGCAGTATATGTTGAGCCCAAACCCGGAATTCCTCCCTCACCGGGCCACGTACGGGATGTAATTTCATTCATTCAGGAAAACGACATTTCTGTACTGTTTGGCGCCAATTACTTTAGCAAACGGCAGGTTGAACAGGTTGCCCAACGAGCTGGGGCCGTCGCGGTGGTGGTACCTGAGCATGTTGCGGGAGATCTTAGGACTCGCACGTACTTTGACTTGTTTGACACATGGATTTCTTGTCTTGCCAGAGCCTACAGTAGCCCAATGACATCGTGTAACCCATGACCGACCTAATGCTAGCACCGCTGGTCGCGGCCCTTGTTCTCATCATACTTCATGCCTACCTAGGCATCCACATCATCGCGCGGGGGGTGATCTTCGTGGATCTAGCACTAGCGCAAGTTGCGGCACTGGGATTCACGAGTGCCACCCTAATGGGCTTCGAGCCAGGGTCCCTCGCCGGATACCTCCTTAGTGTCACTGCGACACTGATTGGTGCAGCAATCCTCAGTGTATCACGGATTAAGCATGAGTACGTAACGCAAGAAGCACTGATCGGCGCCGTATTTGTGACCGCCTCTGCGGTGACCATTCTACTCGCAGCCCAGGCACCACGAGGCTCTGAGCATGTTGAAGAACTCCTCACGGGTACGTTGCTCTGGGTTACATGGGGGGAGATTTGGCAAACAGCGATCATCTATGCTGTTATCGGCGGAATTCACTGGCTTCTACGTGAGAAGTTTCTGACCATCTCGCTAAAGCCTAGAGAGGCTGCGGCGAAAGGTTGGCGGCTCCGCTGGTGGGATTTCGTATTCTATGGTCTGTTCGGTGTGGTGGTCACATCCTCGGTGGGAATCGCCGGTGTACTTGTAGTCTTTTCGTTCCTTGTCATCCCAGCCGTCATTGCATTCATGTTCGCGAGGAAGCGCGGTCAATTGCTGGCGGTGGCCTGGGCGGTGGGTATCGTAGCGACAGTGCTCGGGCTATTCGCCTCGTTCCAGTTCGACCTACCTACCGGCCCCGTCATCGTCTGCGTATTCGCCCTCTCGCTCCTTATCGCCCTCGTTATTTACCGAATTGGTTTAGGTCGCGATCGATCTCAAAATTAGACGAAGTAAACCGAAGGACGCATGGTTTCAGTGTGCCAGAATAACCGTTTTCGACTGGACACTACCAGGCGATTCCGTAATCATCGCCGTGATGACTCGACCCGCCCCAAAACGTTCCGTTGGTCCAATCAAAAAAGATCGCATTGATCGGCCCCGATGTACGCTCGCTAAACGTGAGTTCGTAGCCCATACCTTCGAGTGTATTCCGAACCCAAGGTGGCGTGGCATCCTGAAGTAGCATGCGCCCCGGCCGTGTCTCGTGCTGTCCAAACGAACCCCTCATTTGGAAGCTGTTGATGTTCGGAGCCTCCGTGGCCTGCTGAACGTTCATGTCCCACTCGACAACGTTAAGGAAGAATTGGAGAAGATTCTGGTCCTGTCCATCACCACCCTGAACGGCGAAGGACAAGAAAGGGCGTCCATCTTTAAGTGCCATACTTGGCGTCAATGTTGCACGTGGCCGCTTGCCCGGTTCAATCACGTTATACGGGTTGTCGGCTTCGCTCAAAACGAAGCTCTGCGCCCGCTGCGAGAGTCCAATACCGGTCTTACCTGCAATGACGGCCGGGATCCAACCCCCCGATGGCGTGATTGAGACAACCCAACCATCTTCGTCGGCTGCTTGAATCGACGTCGTGCCAAGATAGAAGTCCTCGTCAAGCGCCGCGTGCGCCTCATTGTCGAGCTTACCGCTCGAGCGGCCAGGCTGGCGACCCTGTGGCTCAAGCATCATCTCGTCGTCCTCTTGCGTCGTGGTAACCACATTACGCTGGCCCCAGCGTTCGAGTAGGTGCTTGAAAGGGTTCTCTCCACCTTGGAACGGATATGGGTCACCGGGCTTAGCATTCGGATCATTGCGTTCCCAATTAACCGTCTCCAACCTGGCCTTTGCATAGTCCTTCGAGAGCAAACCCTGGATGGGTTCTTTTGGCGGAAAATACGGGTCGCCGTAATAGAAATCGCGATCCGCAAACGCGAGATTCATTACCTGATACAAGGCGTGCATGTAGTTCGCACTATTATACCCTAGGGCCTTAACGTCGAGTTGCTCTAACATGTTTAGCGCCTGGAGCATCACCGGGCCCTGGACCCAAGTGGTAAGCTTGTAAACATCGATCCCTTTGTAACTCGTAGAGACGGGGTCCTCTATATACACCTGCCAGTTGTCCATGTCCTCCAGCGTGATGAGTGCGCCAGCGGCTTGTGCACCTGCCACAAAATCTTTCGCAATATCACCCCTGTAGAAAGCATCGTACGCAGCAAGTATAGACTCCTTACGACTCTTCCCGGAGGCCAGTGCGATAGCCTCTGTCTCGACTAGGCGCTCTAGCGTCCGCTTGAGCCCAGGCTGCCGGAACATTTCACCCTCTCGTGGACCCGGATTCTCTTCATCTTCGGGGTGTGTAAAGTAAACATCCATCGAGGTGGGCCACTGTCGGATCTCACCCAAAGCACCTTGGATTCGACGCACAGGGTCCTCTTCTATCGGATACCCTTCGGCCATTTCAATCGACGGGGCGAGTACGTCTGCTAAGCTGAGCGTACCCCATTCGGCAAGCATAGTCAGAAGCCCGCCAGGGGTACCTGGCGTCACAGCAGCTAGTGGCCCAAACTCTGGCGGAAAATTCTCGTGGCCCTCAGCTCGATAGTGCTCCGGCGTCGCCCCTGAAGGTGCCACGCCAAGCGCGTTGAGCCCGATCACCCGTTTTTCGCCCGGGTGGTAAATAAGTGCCTGTGTCTCGCCACCCCATGAGAGTACGTCCCACATCGTAGATGTGGCGGCCAACATGGCAGCAGCAGCATCCACAGCATTGCCGCCCTGGTGGAACATGCGTGCCCCAGCCGTTGCGGCGAGTGGTTTGCCCGTGATCGCCACCCAGTGGCTTCCATGGAGTACCGGCTTAGCTGTCCTTTGGCCCTCTAGTCCCCCTGAGACCATTAGCAGACAGGCTGTGACCAAAGCACTAAATAGCAAGGGAGCATGGACAAGACGAACCAAGCGAGTGTGGATGAGCGAACTCATGGAACCTCCGTGGGCTAAAGCAGGCGTCGAAAGAAATATGCGGTCTTGCCTAGGGAAGGCGAAAGCGAAACGCTACTTGCGGCGTCGAATCCCTCGCCGTAACGCCGTTGGTTTCCTTACCTCCTTCGTCTCCTCTTCTAATGAAGGTGGGCTCACTTCCGGCTCAAAACCGGGCACGAGTTGTCGCTCTATGTTCCGTTCTAGCAGACGCTCAATCGCGCGGATCTCTACCCAATCGCTAGCTGCCATCAGTGTTACGGCATCTCCTGTATCCTCACCTCGTGCTGTTCGCCCTACCCGATGGACATAGTCACGAGGGTCCTCAGGCACATCAAAATTGACCACGTGCCGGATTCCACGGATGTCCAACCCACGTGCGGCAACGTTCGTAGCGACAAGCACTCTTGTTGTCCCTTCGCGGAAGCGTTTGAGCGCCTTGTCACGTTGATCTTGATGCTTCCCACCGTGGAGACTAGCGACCGAAACAGCGCGGGCACGCAAAACATCGGCTAGATAAGTAGCGGTGTCTCGTGTCCTCGTGAAAACAAGAACTTGACCATCTGGCCACTCACCCAGGAGGTATAGCAATAGTTCATGTTTTCGTGACCAGTCAACTGGATGAAGAAGCTGACGAATCCCCTCAGCAGGCATCTCATGGCCAATCCGTACTTCCTCAGGATCACGCATCAGCTCGTGTGCGAGCCACCGGACACCGTTTGGCATCGTGGCCGAGAACAAGAGTGTCTGCCGCGTATTAGGGGTGGCTCTCACGATGGTCTTCACATCGTCAATGAATCCCATATCCAGCATCCGATCAGCCTCATCGAGGATTAACACTTCCACAGAAGAGAGATCTACATTGCCTCGCTTAAGATGGTCTAGGAGTCGTCCCGGCGTAGCAACGAGAACATCACAACCAAAGGCCAGTTCTTCCTGTTCAGGACCTAGTCGAGTTCCTCCGTGGACTACGATGGCCTCGATGGAAGAAGCAGAACCATACGTCGTCACCGCGCGCCTAATCTGCTGAGCCAACTCGCGTGTGGGCGTGACCACAAGTCCACGCGGGGCTTTCAGGGATGGCGTGGCTGATAAGTGCTGAACCATGGGGAGTGTAAAGGCAGCCGTCTTACCGGTCCCTGTCTGGGCCATTCCTAAAACGTCTCGACCCGCCAGAATCGCCGGTATCGCCTCACGCTGAATATCGGTAGGCTCGACATAGCCTACTCCTTTGACCACCTCAACTATGGCAGGGTTCAGACCCAGGTCAGCAAAGGGGTGTCGATCGTCAGTCATGGCAGAAGCGCACCAATGAACCCGAACCCGATAGCAGCGATACCACCAGCAATCAGTGCGTAGGGTAGCTGTGTGCGAACGTGTTCGATGTGGTCAGTCGCAGAGGCAAGTGAAGCAATGATTGTCGTGTCGCTGATCGGACTACAGTGATCACCAAAGATCCCACCAGAGAGCACTGCCGCCACGAATGGGGCTGGTGGCTGTCCCAAAGCGTTTGATAAAGGTATGGCCACTGCTAGCATAATCGCAAAAGTACCCCAACTGCTTCCGGTGGCAAACGCGATCCCGCTAGTAACAACGAAAACGAGCGGTATCAAGGCAAATAACGGTACGCTGTCTCCGACCACACCAGCTACATACTGACCCGTTCCAAGTGAGCGCGTCACACCACCTAGTGTGAGCGCAAGCCACATTACGACCGCCATTCCAGTTAAACCGCCAGCTCCCTTGATACCTACTCTCGAGAGCCCGTCTAGATTGAGGGATCCCTGCGTAAGAGATAGAAGCCACGCGATACCCAGCCCCAACAATACGGCCCAGAGTACGCTCGTCGATCCGGAACCAGCGGCCAGGCTCCCCCAGCCACTTCCTCCACCCGTAATCCACATGAAGATGGGCATGGAGAGGACCATAGCCGCGATTGGGAGTAGCATGTTGCGCGGCTTGAGAACCACATCTTCCGTTGGTGCAGGGGCAAGCTCGTCAGGGTTGGCGAACGCGACCGCATGATCCCACGCGAGCTTCCCACTCCGGGTTCGCGCTTCCGCCTTTTTCATAGCGCCCAGATCCCATCCGCGGAATACCGTCAACCCAGCGAGTACAAGGGCCACCACCGCATACAAATTCATCGGGATTGCAACGAGAAACGTTCCCAACGGATTTGCTACGCTTTGTTCCGCTAGGATGCCAAGGATGAGTGCGCCCCAAGCGTTAAAGGGAATGAGAATACAGACCGGAGCTGAGGTCGAGTCGATAATATACGCTAATTTTTCGCGCGAGACCTTGAAGCGGTCAAATAATGGACGCGATACCGACCCGGCCACGAGGATCGTCAGGTTCGATTCAATAAAGATCACAATCCCAGTGAGCCACGCTAGAACCTGTGCACGGCGAGGGCTCGTAACCCAACGTGCGCGCTCTACCCACTGGACGAAACCACGCATACCACCGTTTGCCTCGACCGTGGCGATCAGGGCACCGATCAGGAACGTGAAGACGATGACCTCGGCGTTTCCCAAGTCTCCTAGAACGGCGATCGTCCCCTCTATCGCGTCGGCTGCACCGGTGACCGGGTTCCAACCGGCGATGATAGTGAAACCGAGCCAGATCCCAGCTGCCAGGGAGAGAAAGACCTGTCGCGTATAAATGGCGAGTCCGATCGCGAGCAAGGGTGGCAGTAGTGACACTATTCCGTACGAGGCAACCTGTTGAACGGCCATGTCATTTCACTCCTATTCTCTCGTGTCGCAAACACCTGCGTGGCATCAACGCTTTGAAACCCAAAGGCTCCTGCGATCGTAGAATCTTAGCGGACGGTCAACAGCCCGCGATATCCCGATCCGTGAGGTCACTTTGACCGCTGAATCTGGTACGGCTTGGCCGACCAAAAACCTGAGTGGAACACGATCGAGTAAATGGCCTTGGAGTTCTGGCCCAATTCCCAGAGCCTGAGTGAGCCGAGCTGGCCCATTGGTCAAGTCAGTCCGCCCACGACGTACGTACATGGTCTCGCCACCTTCAAGGGGTTCAAGCGCCCGTATTAGAACACCTGCCGGGAAGCCTTCCGGGCCTGTGACCGCATTCAACAACCAGTGGACACCATAATTCATGTGCATGTACGTCGTACCCGGTGAACCAAACAGGGGCTCATTACGTCGGGTCCTACCAATCCGATCAGCTGCATGACAGGCAGGGTCATCGGGACCGGTGTAAGCCTCCGTTTCAACGATCCGGCCTGCAGTTCGCGCGCAACCACAGTCTGATTGCACGACACAACCCAATAGAGCTCGCGCCACTTCATCGGCCGGGCCCGTAAAAAATGATGCCTTCAGGAACTTAACTGCAGACCCCACCGCCCTATCCCTCGCCCGGAGCTGACTCGAGCCAGTTCAGCCTTCACGTTCGATTCGCCGTGCTTCAACAACAACCTTGGCTCTGCCTTCTGACAGAACTTCAGTCAATCGATCAGGCTCATTATCGATTACGTCGAACACGCTTTTTCCAAAACGTTCAAATAGGACTTCCGCCGTTCGCTTCCCCACACCTGCGTAATTGCGAATCATGTGACTAATGGGCCCAGTCTCCCCCGTACTGCTCTGAGCATTGACTTCAGGGGTACTCTTTTCATCTTTTTCGCGCACATCATTAGACGGTTTGGTTCCAGCCTTTTCCTGTCTTTTAGACTGAGCATCGTTCGCATGAGAAGTCAGTTCGTCGTCTGGAATGGGACCGATTCGGCTACGCGAGGCACTGCTGCTCCTCGTCTGCGTAACCCGGCCCCGTGATCCTTGGCGGTAACGACTAAGTCGGCGAGGCTCAGGTGTCGATTTGGGAGGAGGCGCCGGACTCGGCACCGAAGCCGACTCTTTCTGTTCACCCCTTGGTTCAGTGCGACTGTCGGACTTGTCATGTCCAACGCGCGATCGAGTTGAGGTCGAATCGCCTCGCGTACGCGATCTTTCAATCTTTTTCGCTGGTTCTTGATCCTTCCGAATGTTGGCTTGTGATCGAGTTTTCGGCCTCGTTCTACTTCGTCGGTCGATCGGTCGGGATTCAGTGGTCCTACGAGCATCTCTATGTCTACTGGCTGATTTGTCTCGCGATGCACCACCCGTAACAGTTCGGGAAGCTTGTTTCTCGGAGCGTTGTGACGCTGAGTGGGTTTTCTCTTCTCGTGGAACCTCAGAGGTTGAGTCCTTCCGAAAACGCCCCAAAGTTCTGCGGGCAGCAGCAGTTGCCGCCGATAAGCGAGAGCTTTCTTTTCGTGGTTCAGCTTTCTTTTGGTTATCCTTGCCTGATCCAGAAGACTTTGTGGATTCACCTAGCATTGGAGATGGAGACTTGTCACTTGGGCTGAGATAATAGCTACCATCTTCTGCTTGTTTCATTACGACGATGCCGTCTTTTTCAGCCTGTCGGAGGAAAAGACTGAACTTGCTAAATCCCAATGGTGCCTCATCGAACGTCGAGTCTCGTTCCAGAAGCTTCCGCTTCGCCATCGAAATAAGAACCGGCCTGCCATTTTTGGACAGGGCATCGACAACCTGGACAAGCGAAGCATAAGCACCCTTAAGAGCATCTTCACCTGAGCGCGTTACAGAGGCCTTGCGGGTTTGTGTTGATGATGGTCTGGACCGTTGCCCGCGTTTACTGGTTGGGCTGCCTCCGCGCTGGCTTTTAGGACTTCGGCTCGTATCCGGAGAAGATTTCACATTGGGTGGTGGAGACGAACTCACAACTTTCGATCGCTCTCCATCTTCTATTGGCGACACCTCGTACTGACCATTCTCACCTTTTCGAAGATGAATCAGGTCACGTTGGGCTGCCTCGCCCAAGAAGCGGCTGAACTTGGTATAGCCGGCTGTCTTCTCGTCAAAGCTCGAATCTATTTCAAGCATAACTTGCTTGAGCCGATCAGAGCGCATGACATCGCCTCGGGCTACCATACGAGCGACCGCTTTCCCCGTTAACTCCCATGGATCATGCTTCTCAGTTACGATCTCGTCGGCCGCAGTAAGGCCGGATAACCGGTTATAGCTATAGTACTCATCGCAATTCTGGACGAGGATGTCCGAGGCAGATTCCTGCAGCCCTACCCCAATTACGTATTTCCCGTATTCCTTCAGCTTGAGTACCAAGCTCGAGAAATCTGAGTCGCCCGATAAAAGGATAAAGGTTCCGATCTCGGGTCGGGTAAAAACAAGTTCTAGTGCATCAATCGCCAGTCGAATATCCGTTGCATTCTTCTTTGACGAGCCATATGCCGGTGCAAAGATGAGATCGATTGAAGCTTCTGAAAGTGACACAATGTACTGAGGGTACCTTCGCCAATCCGCATAAGCTCGCTGAACAGCCACCTTGCCTCGGATAATGTCCGATTGAAGGAAGTCACGGAACGATTGGCCTATATTAGACCGGACTCCCATG
>CAYZOT010000013.1:0-79445 GCA_964480515.1 uncultured Gemmatimonadota bacterium | reverse complement strand
CCCCGCCAGGGACTCGAACCCCGAACCTACTGATTAAGAGTCAGTTGCTCTGCCAATTGAGCTAACGGCGCAAACGTCTTGATGTTACTCAGTCGGAAATAGAGGGGCATCCCAATTGAAACAAACAGCGGTCATGAGCCACTCACCGCTCTGCTTAGACATTGAGGCTAGGGCTTTAGCCACTCCTGCCACTTCCTGTCCATCAACTTCGACGCTGATTTCGACAGTGCATCGTCCCACCGCCAGCTCGGTGTCTCCCACGACGTCCACAACTTCTTGGCTGAACGTTTTGATGTCCGGGAACCCATCGAGCCATGCCTTGGCCTCTTCTTTACCATGAAGAACCGGATGATCGGGAGGCATGTAGACAAAATCTTCTGTGCAGAGGGCCATAGTCGCCCCCCAATCTCGGGAGAGTCCTGCAGCAACCCATTTCTGTTCGACCAACTCTCGAATTTCACCTCTATCTTGATCAGTCAATGCAGCCATCATTCCTCACTCTATTGATCTTGGTCTTTGACTAATGGAGCCGAGGGGGCTCGAACCCCTGACCTCTGCAATGCCATTGCAGCGCTCTCCCAGCTGAGCTACGGCCCCATGTTATCGACGGGCCATCTTGATTCCGGTCGATTTGTATGCCCCCAAGGAGGATCGAACTCCTATTACCAGGATGAAAACCTGGCGTCCTAGCCATTAGACGATGGGGGCTATTTTGTCGAGCACCCTCAAGCGCTCGCGTGAGATCTGTGTGCGCGATGCTACAACTTTCGGTGTAGTTACGCGCCCGGCAGGATTCGAACCTGCGACCCCCGGCTTAGAAGGCCGGTGCTCTATCCAACTGAGCTACGGGCGCCTGCCTCTTGTCCCAGAGCTCGCGGCGGGGATTGAACCCGCGACCTCATCCTTACCAAGGATGCGCTCTACCACTGAGCTACGCGAGCCGAGCTGTTAAGCCGGCTTACCTTAAACGACACAGGGGCGGAGGGACTTGAACCCCCAACCGCCGGTTTTGGAGACCGGTGCTCTGCCAATTGAGCTACGCCCCTCCACGAGTCGTCACCGAATACTGCCTCTCACTTTTTCATCCTTCCAGAGATGTCCTATTGATCTCCGAATGGCTGGGGGCGGATTTGAACCGCCGACACCCGCGTTTTCAGCGCGGTGCTCTACCAACCTGAGCTACCCAGCCCGACCCATAAACGCCGCAAGTGCGACGAACAAAAACTCCGGGGGTGGGATTCGAACCCACGACCTAGTGGTTAACAGCCACCCGCTCTGGCCACTGAGCTACCCCGGATCATATTCTGCGCCGGATGGAGAGCAAAACGCCTCGCCGCGCAGTCGTGCGAGGCGAGGCGTGACATAGCGGGGGCAGGATTCGAACCTGCGACCTTCGGGTTATGAGCCCGACGAGCTACCAGACTGCTCCACCCCGCAACGCAATCGGCAGCATATAAAGGCCGCCCGATTATGTCAACCTCTTTTTCGCCCACCTTAGGGGGGGAGGTAAGCTTGTTTAATCGGGTCTCTTTTCCCGAATTCTTCTGGTCAACGCCTCGCGAGTTTAGCCCCATCCGATGGGTTCCTTGCTGTGCCTTTGAGCCAGTCCTAAGGTTTCCACATCTAGAGTTGGGAAGTTACGCCTCTAGGGCAAGGTCAAATACGGAGTTTAAGTTTAGGCAGAGATGGAACTGAAGTGAAGATTTACACACGTGGTGGAGATAAGGGTGAAACGACCCTCTTAGGCGGTGTCCGTGTGGCAAAAAATGATCCCCGCGTTACCGCATATGGTACCGTAGACGAGCTAAACGCAGCTTTAGGGGTTGCCATTGCACTTGAAAACGGAAACGCTTTGAATCTTCTTTCCGACGAGCTTCGATCCCTCCAGGAAGATCTATTTACCATGGGAGCTCGACTGGCAGCGGCCGACCCGGAACGAGCTCTCCGAAAGGGAACGATCCCGGCTCTCGACGAGGGTCGGATAGAGGAGCTGGAGGCGTGGATTGACCGACTCGATGCCGATTTGCCATCACTAGATGCTTTTGTGCTTCCCGGTGGATCCATCGTCGCCGCTCAGCTTCATGTGGCCAGAACTATCTGTCGGCGTGCTGAGCGAAACGTGATGGAACTGCTCACGGAACAACCAGATCTCGCTGAAGTCGTCATTCCTTACTTAAATCGACTCTCTGATTTGCTCTTCATGTTGGCGCGTTCCGTCAACCATCAAGAAGATCACAAAGACACGTTGTGGTTGCCACAGAGGCGGTTACAAGACGACAACCGGTGACCCGGCGAAAAGCGTACACATAGACTTCAGGACATTTGGGTGCCGATAAAACCACTTCCGTTTCGTCTTGCTCCACCGGGGGCAGATATCCGCGGCGATGTTTGGACGACTTCCGATGCGGTGGCAGATACGGCGATCTTGGTTTGTCACGGTTTTAAAGGTTTCAAGGACTGGGGATTTTTTCCGTACTTGTGCGAACAATTAACGGCACGCTTAAACATCACCGTTGTGTCTTTCAACTTCGATGGATCAGGCGTTCGCGAGACGGATTTCGATGATCTTTCTGCTTTCGCTCATAACACATTCTCTCGCGAACTCTGGGATCTTGAAGCGATCCTGGATGGTTTGGTCTACGGAAAACTCGGAGACCTCACGCTACCTTCCACATCTCGATTTGGATTGCTGGGCCACAGCCGTGGAGGTGCGACATGTCTCCTGAAGGCAGGGTTAAGGACTCAGGTTCGCGCTGTTGTCACGTGGGCGGCGATCTCTTCAGTAACTCGATACGAAGGATATCGAGAGATCTGGGAGTCTGGTGAAACGGTAATAATCCCAAACGCTCGCACGGGACAGGATATGTTGCTTGACCGGAATGTGCTTGATGATATGCGTGCAAATCGTGAACGCCTCGATGTGCTGGCGAGTGCGGCCAGCCTGACGATTCCTTGTGCTGTGATTCATGGCTCGGAAGATGAGGCGGTCCCGTTCGGTGACGCGGAAGAGATCACTCATGCAATTGGTAATTCTGCTCAACTGGTTCGAATAATGGGCGCCGGCCACACGTTTGGTGCGATCCATCCGTTCGGGGGTACGACGCCTGAGCTAGAGACAGCTATTGACGCTTCAGTTGAACTCTTCCGAGATGTGTTTGGCTAAAGAGAGAGGGCGGAAAACTCTGATGCAGGAGTTCGATTACCTCATCATCGGAGGTGGTCTCACGGCAGCTTCCGCAGTTGATGGCATTCGTGCACTTGACGATGAGGGCTCGATTGGAGTCTTCACCGAAGAGTCTGATCCCCCGTACCATCGGCCGCCGCTCTCAAAAGAATTCCTCCAAGCTCCCGAAGCGAGTCGAGAATTGCTTCAGGTGAAACCATCAAACTGGTTTGAAGAACAATCAGGCATAACACTATGTACAAACGTTCGGATCGACCGGATCGATCCACATAAACGTACGGTACAGACTGATGATGGAAGCGAGATTTGCGGGAACAAGATTCTCATTGCGACCGGTGGAAAGCCACGCCCTCTCGTGGTTCCGGGCACTGAACTGCATGGAGTTGTAACATTCCGTACAGCAACGGATTCTGAGTGGCTCCGGGTGGCCGCGGCCAAAGCAAACCACGTGGTTCTCGTGGGAGCTGGATTCATAGGCATGGAGCTTGCTTCTTCGTTGAACAAACTCGAAGTCGAGACCACGGTCGTTGATGTCGAGACAGAAGTGTGGGCGAACGTTTTCCCAGGTGAAGTTTCTGCCTTCCTGCAGTCTTATTTTGAGGAACGCGGGGTTCACTTTTTATTGGGTTCCAAGGTGACGGCATTTGATGGCGCGGGAACTTTATCACGCGTCATCATGGAGACTGCTGACGAAGTTTCTGCCGACCTAGCCGTTATTGGCATTGGGATCAAGCCAGCTGAGGAGTTAGCGACTCAAGCAGGACTAGCCGTTCAAAACGGGATAATTGTCGATGTATATGGTGAGACTAATGCGGACCATGTCTATGCAGCAGGGGATGTGGCCCGATTTCCTGATCCCATATGGGGAGATCTCATTCGCATGGAGCACTGGGATCATGCGAAAGCACATGGGAAAAGCGTGGGCCACAATATGGCCGGAGCTAGAGAGAAATACGATCACCTATCATACTTTTTCACGCACGTATTTGACCTGAGCATTAACGTGTTCGGTCGAACGGGGAACCCTGATCGTGTCATCGTATCAGGTGAACTATCTTCCGGCCGTTCGGTCATTTACTGTGCGAGGAATGGATTGCTTACGGGTACCATCTTGATCAATGCCCATGATGCTATGGACGAATGCCGGAAACGGGTTCAAGCGGAGATGAGCATCGAAGATTTGATGAATACGTTGGACGATCCTGACATGGACTGGACGTAAGTGTAGTTGGATTTGTCAGCTGACTAATGGATGTGTGAGCCAGTAAACAAAATGACTGAGAGGGCGATTTATGAGTGATGAATCAGTGGAAGTCCCGAGCGATGTGGACCCGCCAGATGAAACGTCATCCACGCTTACGGATGCCGGAACAGCGAATGAAAGCGACGACATGGCCGAAGAAGTGAAAACGGCGCTCCGATCAGTAGTTGACCCGGAACTGGGTATAAATATTGTCGATCTTGGTCTTGTTTATGACATTGAGGTTGATGGTGGATCGGCTACCATAACAATGACTCTCACAAGCCCAGGCTGTCCGGCTGGCGGGCAGATTATGGGTGGTGCGAAGGATGCGGCAGAGTCACTTGGTGGCATTGATGAGGCCGTTGTGAGCCTGGTGTGGAAACCATTTTGGACACCAGAGCGGATCGACCCTAAGGTTCGGGCGATGATGGGGTTCTGAAGATGTTGATGCGCCTATTTTTTCTTTTCACTCTTGTCCCTCTCATTGAGGTAATGCTGTTAGTCCGAATCGGGGGTTGGTTAGGGGCTGGTCCGACGTTGTTGATTGTAGTTGGAACAGGAGCGGCAGGGGCGTGGTTGGCGCGGCGGGAGGGACTAAGGAGCTGGCGTGCTGTTCAAGCTGAGTTGGCGCGCGGCCATTTACCGACCGACCATTTAGTGCACGCAGTCATCATCCTCGTAGCCGGAATCGTTCTCATTACGCCAGGAGTGATCACCGATGTGCTCGGCCTCCTACTACTCATCCCTCCAGTCAGAAGCGGTTTGATTGTTCAGCTCCGTAACAGCTTCACCCATCAGATTAAACGGGGTAACTTCACGGTCAAGACTGCGACTCCCTTCAGCAACGAATCGTTTGAAGAAATGGGTCGAGAGGAGAGGCATGGGTCGGCTTGGCCATCTGGTCGGGAAATAGTGGTTGAGGATGAATCGAATCCCGACCGCTAAGACCAAACTCCCGTCAGACATCAGGTCTGCTTGCAAGGGTGAAGTCGGGAATTGATCTTTCTGGTATGAAAACGGTCCATATTCGAGCAAGTGCGATTGGCGTGGTGCCGCTTATTTGGCTGGGGATCGTGGGTGGACCAGTCGAGGTGGAAGTGCCTACCCTAAGGATGACTGGTATTCACGAAACCTGCATGGATTCCCCGGTCAACTTGACGTGGCGTGATCCTGAGCTTGTGTCCTTACGTCCGACCCAGAGCGCGCCGGGTAGCCGGGGGTCGATGACTCTGACACAACCAACTTCACCATTTGGCGTCACAGTTAATCCCGTGGGTAACCACGTTTACGACGTGACGGTTCAGGTGGATCAACTACGACGTCGCCGAGGTGCCGTATATGTTGTATGGGCCGCTATGCCTGAACTTGACGAATACATTCAGCTTGGTGCCTTAGGGGCATCGAACACGCTGACTGCCCCCTTAGCTTGGAACAAGTTCATGGTATTCGTTAGCGAAGAGGCCAATGTCGAGGTTGAACGGTGGGAAGGACCGATTCTACTGACCGGCCTTTCTCCTTCGGGACGTATGCATACGATGGCTGGACACGGGCCTTTCGAGGACGTGAGCTGCCAGCAGTATTACTAAGCGTGGTTTCTTGATAAAGCTTCTGGCCCCATTTGTCATCATCCTTTGCGGAATGGCGATAGGCTCGCCACTCGAGGCGCAAGAGATGGCGGGTCATCGGATGTCGATGGGAGACAGCAGCGGCGTGTTCTGGCGCATGCCTCCACAGAGGCGACCCATGCAGATGATGTTACCGGGTCTAATGGGAGCCGTTCCACTTTTAACACCGTTTCTGCCGGGCTCTAATCTTGATCCGGAAGACCTTCCAGATGCGGTGTTTAGAGAAATTGTCGAGATGGAGAACGGTGATACGCTGCGTCTGGAGGCTGGATTCGTGCGCCGAACAATTGGTACGCGAACCTTTACGATGTACGGATTTAACGGACAGTATCCGGGCCCGTTGATTCGTGTAGCACAGGGCGCCGAAATCGTCGTTCACTTTACGAACCATATTGATCTTCCAACTGCGGTTCACTGGCATGGTGTTCGCCTCGATAATGAATTTGATGGCGTACCAGGGGTCACCCAGGATCCAGTGCAGCCTGGCGAATCATTTATGTATCGGGTCCGTTTCATCGACGCGGGTCTGTATTGGTATCACCCTCACCACCGCGAAGATATCCAGCAGGACTTAGGGCTCTACGGAAATATAATGGTTGACTCCCCAGACCCTGATTATCTGGGTCCCGTTAACGGTGAGGATTTTCTTATCCTTGATGACTTGCTCATCGATGATGCGGGGATCTTGCCTTATGGTCGCGAAGGTGCGGTCCAAACCCTAATGGGCCGTTTTGGCAACCAACTGTTAGTCAATGGAGAGCCAAGGTGGGAGGAGACGGTTCATCGCGGTGAGGTTCGTCGTTTATATCTCACGAATGTCGCAAACACGAGAACGTTCAACCTCGTGCTGGAAGGGGTCCAGCTCAAACTGTTGGGAGCTGATGTGAGCAAGTTTGAGCGTGAAAGTTTCGTGGAGAACGTGGTTCTTGCGCCAGCTCAACGATATTTGGTCGATGCCCATTTTGATAAGCCTGGCACATATGTACTTACAAACTCAATCCAGGCAATCGATCACTTTAACGCTGTGTTTTATCCTCAGGTTGATACGGTGGGTGTAATTACTGTACTCGACGAACCAGTGGCCGAAAATCATACAAACATGTTTGAGGTACTGCGGGAAAATGGGGATGTGATTGCCGACATTGACCGATTTCGGTCGGAGTTCGGGCGCCCCGTTGACCATGAATTGGAGCTTGTGGTGCGTGCGGTGGACATGCCGAGTTCGATGTTGGCAGTGATGGCACTTGATACGCTCTATTATCCACCCATTGAGTGGAACGATGCGATGCCGATGATGAACTACCTGTCAACGTCTCGGAATCTTACGTGGGTTTTGCGCGATCCCCAGACAGGACTTGAGAATCGCGACACCCGATGGCGTTTCACTGTAGGCGATGTGGCCAAGATTCGAATTACAAACCAAGGGCGTGGATTCCACCCAATGCAGCACCCGATTCACATCCATGGACAACGCTTTCTGGTGATATCGAAAGATGGGGTTCCGAGTAACAATTTGGCCTGGAAAGACACGGTGGTGATACCGGTTGGTTCCACATTCGACATTTTGCTGGAGGCCTCAAACCCTGGCCGTTGGATGGCACATTGCCATATTGCCGAACACCTGGAAGCAGGCATGTCCATGGTTTTCACAGTAGAAGATCCATAAAACAGCCCCGGCACGTGAGCCCTTACGGGTGACAGCCTCGAGCGGATCGATTAGTTGAAATGGAGGGATTATGAAAGTCAACGTAACCAAAATGCTGCCAGCAATGGTATTGGGACTGATCATGGGTCAGCCGACCACCATTGTGGCACAGGTCGAAGTGCTCGAACGTGGCAGCCAGAACATGGAAGTTCTTGGACACACTCCACTCGGCCCTCGTCTCAGTATTTCCGACATGGATGTGGAGCAAGAACTACACCGGCCGTATGCATATGTTGGTCGCATGCAGTATGGACCGGTTGGTCCAAAAGGTATGGATATTGTTTCCATAGCCGACCCTGCTAGCCCCGAAGTCATCTACCGCTGGAGAATTGAAGATCAGGATCTCCATCAGCCCACCGGAGGGATGGACGTTAAGCATTTTAAGTGGGGTGACCGCTACTACGTTGTTCAGTCGCTCCAGTTTGGCCAAGGTGGGCCTGACTCAGATATGGGCGCGGTAATACTCGATGTTACGGGACTGCCGGATGCTTCAACGGTCAAAGAGGTGGCACGCATTCGCGAGCCTGATCTCCCCGGTGGTTTTCACAACATTTTTGTCTACAAACACTCCAATATGAATGTGTACCTGATCGCAACGATCTCTGGTCCATTTGCGGCGGTCTATGACCTTGGGGCCTTAGTCGATGGAAAGGGAAGCTCTCGTGTGGGAGAGATTCCGGTTCCGGATCAAGGTGACGGCGAGACACGGCGCCGAGGTTACCACGATTTTTATGCTGGGTATCATCCTGATACGGGAACAGATCGTTTCTATGGCGGCGGGACGGGTGGCTACTACATCTACGATATCACAGATCTCCAAAGTCCCACCCTGATAACCCAGATAGTAGGAGTCTCGGGAATCCGGGGGGGACACACGTTTACGCCGACTCCGGACGGAAATTTCGCCGTGGCAGAAACCGAGTATCAGTATGCCCCACTTCGGATTTTTGATTTGCGTCCGGGCTTATCGGGCGAGGTGCCGGCCATCAGGCGGCCCATCGCTGCTTGGACAGCCAACTGGGAGAACCTTGTTCACAACCATGAGATCCGCTGGCCCTATGTTTTTGTGTCAGGCTACTTGGACGGGCTGGTCGTTTTCAATCTTATGGACCCGACTAACCCAATTACGGTCGGACACTACGACACATACTTGGGGCCACCTAACTCCGACCGCACTCCGGTATTCAACGGGACGTTCGGTGTAGACATCCGAAATGAAGATGGGCTCATCGTCGTAAGTGATATGAGCACGGGCCTCTGGACCTTCAAAATGGATGGTTTCCAGGGTTGGAACGGAGCCGATTGGGGGATGCCGAACATCTCGAGCGCGCAAGACTGGGACAACGGTCCCACTGGAGCGAAAGACCGGATCACAACCGATCAAGAATAGAGAGTGCTCTGTCGCTCTCAACGTAACAATGTCGCCCACACCTAAGGCCCCCGGGAAAACCCGGGGGCCTTAGGTGCATCAATACCCTTTTGTGAGAGTGACTCACGGAATTATCCGGGGGGGGTTGAGAGCATGATTGGTTGAAGGAACGCGAAATCGTCCCAAGAACTTGGGGGTAACGTATAATGACGGTTCTTCCCTGTTCTCACCGTTGAACCATCTCCTAATTTCTCATAATAGCTGTTTCTCAGGATGACCAAGTCCTTATCTGGAAAAATGTATATGTCATTATCGTGAAGACCTTGTGAGGAATACATATTATCTGATTCACGCACCCACCATTGATAGCCGTAGAATCCAACTCCGGGGATAGGTGCAGTCGATTCTTTGACCCATTGTGCGGGCACAATTTGTTCATCGCCCCACTTGCCATTTCTAGCGAATAATAGTCCGAATCGAGCAAGCGACCTTGGTGTTGCATCAATACAACAGTAGGTCATTGCGTTTCCTTCCGTATCCAACCACCACTCAACTTCCATGCCTATTTTTGAAAAAAGGTTTACGTCAGCGTAAGTGAAGGGGTGCATTCCGGTCGCGTTCTCGATAATAGCCCCAAGTAGCATGGAGTCTTCGTTCGAATAGGACCATGTAGTTCCAGGTGACCCTGCCAATTCTCGTTGCAAGCTATAGGCTAACTGATCTCCTCCAATTCCCGCGGCTACGGTCTCAGAGCCATAAATCCACCCCGGGCGGTCAACCACAACTAAGTTCGATCTCATCTCTAACAAATGACGAATTGTGACAGCGTTGTTAGCTGTGTTTACCCAAGCAGGTAGGTAGCTCGATGCTGATTCACTTATGGAGGAAATGAAATTCTGGTTTACGGCAATTCCTAACACTGCACTAATAATTGATTTGGCGGTTGACCAAGTAGTGGCAGTGCTATCCTTGTTTCGTTTTTCAGTCCCTTGATCTTCTCCATTTTCATTATTGTTTGGGAAAGTCGCATACCGTTCTGCGACAATAACACCGTGCCGAACCACTAAGACTGATTGAGTGTTTCTCCCGGGTGTAAAGGCATAATTCATCGACTGATCAATTTGTGCCTGGGACATGTTGACATCGATTGGGTCAGCTTCAGTCCAGGTCACTCCAGGATAAGTCGCACGATCGTATCGGGGAGAGGTTGTTTCAGGGTCTGACGGATTCGCTGGGGCAGCGGGATTCTCATCAGTACAAGATGAAATGGTAACAATTGAGGACACGAGGAGAAGACATTTCCATACGGTGTACTTCATATGACTAATCACGCGGTTCCGTTGTGTTTGTCGTGTCGCTTGGACCATTTCACTAACGACCTATTCTACGGCCCAGTGACGCCGGCTCGCATGCTTGGCCTCAGTGTCGCATTATAATTAAGTCTCTTCCCCGAGGAACGGAGGTGGCGGGCCCAATGGACATTTCTCGTCGCGGTTTCCTCAAAGTCTCTGCAGTTGGAGTCGGAATATCGGGACTCGGTTTCGACTTGAAGCCCGCCTACGCAGTTACCAGTCAGCTGAAGATCCGAAATGCAAAAGAGTACAGGACGGTATGTCCCTACTGTGCGGTTGGATGCGGAACGATTGCTTATGTCCACGGGTCGGGCGGCCTCAACACCAAGAATACCGTCATCCATGTAGAAGGTGATCCGGACAATCCAATCAACGGTGGCACGTTGTGTCCGAAGGGCGCGTCTCAGATGCAACTTGCAATCAGCCCTCGGCTGGAGCACGGGCCGAAGATTCGTCGCCCCCGCTCGTCAGAGTGGGAAGATATTACCTGGGATGATGCCATGGATTGGTTTGCGCGACGGTTCAAAGATTCTCGAGATGAGACGTTTGTCGAGCGAGACATAGAAGAACGCGTAGTAAATCGTTGCGAAGGAATTTCGTGGGTCGGCAGCGCGACCGTTTGCAACGAAGATGCCTACTTTATCACGAAAACCATGAGAGCCTTGGGGTTGATGTATATTGACCACCAGGCCCGGATATGACACAGCCCCACGGTGGCCAGTTTGGCTGCCACTTTTGGACGGGGCGCCATGACGAATCACTGGAAGGACATCAAGAATGCCGATGTCGTTTTGGTCATGGGTGCAAACCCCGCAGAGAACCATCCCTGCGGGTTCAAATGGGCCATTGAGGCGCGGGACGAGGGTGGTGCGACACTCGTAACCGTTGATCCACGCTACACGCGCACCTCGGCGGTTGCAGATAAACACCTGCAGATCCGACCTGGAAGTGATATCGCAGTTTTAGGTGGTTTCATTCGTCACATCCTCGAGAACGAACTGTTCCACGCGGATTATGTGCGGCTACATACAAACGCATCTTTTATTGTTGGTGAGGATTTCGATTTCCAAGATGGATTGTTTTCAGGTTACGATGAGGCAGCCGAGGGATATGATGCCACGGCGTGGAACTATGAGCTTGACTCAGGTGGTTTTGTGCGTCGTGATCCTACTCTCCAAGATCCACGGTGTGTGTTCCAACTACTAAAACAACACTTCAATCGCTACACTCCTGATGTGGTCGCAAGTGTCGCTGGCTGCTCAGAAGACGCATTTCTTGAGATGACTGAGATCGTCTGTTCGACTGGAACAGCAGCTCGCGTGGGAACGATTATGTACGCAGTCGGCTGGACTATGCACACGGTCGGAAGCCAGATCATTCGAAGTGCCGCGATCATGCAGCTTCTCTTGGGTAACATCGGCCGACCGGGAGGCGGAATAAACGCGTTGCGTGGTCACGCCAACGTTCAGGGGGCAACAGATCACGCCATTGTAGCCGGGATTTTACCGGGATATCTCAAGGTCCCGCAGCCACATCAAACTTCGTTGGAAGAACACCTGGGTGAATCAACGCCCAAACCACTTGCACCCGACACGGTTAACTACTGGGGCAATTATCCGAAATTCATGGTTTCGCAACTAAAGGCGTGGTTCGGGGATAAGGCCACACCGGAAAATGACTTTGGTTATGACTACCTAGCGAAACCACATGGTGACGCGACGTGGCTGTCGATTTGGGATGCGGCGTTTCAGGGTCGCATGAAAGGATTTGTCGCGTTGGGCTTCAATCCACTGCTGGCGGGCCCCGACGTGCCGCGTCTGCTTCAGGCCATGTCAAAGTTAGAGTGGAAGGTCGTCATTGACCCGTTCATGCTAGACTCGGCCGAATTCTGGCAGGCGCCTGGGATGAATCCTGAGGAGATTGAAACAGAGGTCTTGTATTTACCTGCTGCTCATTGGATTGAGCGAGGTGGGTCTTTCACGAACAGTGGGCGTTGGGCGCAATGGAAAGAACAAGCAATTGATGTGCCCGACGGAGTCAGGTCAGACACATGGATCCTGTCGGAACTTTTCTGGCGTGTTAAGGAGCTGTATGAGGCGGAAGGGGGCGCGTATCATGATCCAATCCTTGATTTGGCCTGGAACTACCTGAATCCGCGTGAGCCAACACTGGAAGAACTCGCACGCGAGATCAACGGGTATGATCTCACTACTGGAAAGCTTCTATCAGGCTTTGGCGAACTGCAGGCGGATGGAACCACAACCTCTGGAAACTGGCTCTACTCAGGTAGTTGGACTGAATCCGGAAACATGATGCGTCGCCGCTCTACGGAAGACCCGTCTGGTCTCGGCATGCACCATGGTTGGGCCTTCTCGTGGCCGGCCAATCGCCGTGTCCTTTACAATCGGGCATCGGCTGATGGTGAGGGGCAACCATGGGATCGTGAACGAGCAGGGATTCGGTGGACTGGACACGAATGGATTGGTGACGTGCCAGATTACGGTCGGACAACACCCCCCGATGCTGCTGGCGCATTTATTATGACAGAGGAAGGAGTGGCCCGAATCTTCAGCCCGCATCTTCGAGATGGCCCATTCCCAGAGCATTACGAGCCGGCGGAGAGTCCCAGTCGAAACGTATTACACGAAGATGTGCGAGCGAACCCGGCCATACGTTGGTATCAAGGAGTTCGTGAAACGCTAGCTACTGAAGGAGACGACTTTCCCCACGTTTGTACGATCTATCGTGTTGTGGAGCGCGAACACTTTGTCACGAGTCACGTGCCATATCTGGTAGAACTAATGCCCGACTTCTTTGTAGAAGTTCCGGAAGGCCTTGCTGCACAAAAAGGTATCGAAAATGCAGGGCAGGTCCGCGTGTGGTCCAAGCGAGGAGAGGTTCAAGGTATTGCGATTGTAACTAAACGCATCCAACCACTTACGGTGGATGGTCGTACCCTGTGGACGATAGGAATCCCAGTCCATTGGGGCTTCAAAGGAATCACCCAGGGCGCTATGGCGAACAATCTCACGCCCTTCGTAGGAGATGCAAACACTAACTGCCCCGAATTCAAAGCATTCACCGTTAACATCGAGCCCATTATGGACGCTGATGGTGCTAACACCCTGGTCTCTCGGAGTGGAGCGATAGAGGTGGCCCCGGCAAACGGCGCAGTCTTGAGTTCTTCTTCCGTGTCGAGTGCGGACCCAATGGATGAGGAGGTATAGGCAATGACGCCCGTTCTCCCGCAAAACTCGCTTGCAATCAAGCGCATATCTGCAACCCCGGACCCGGCACCCTCGATTCGAGGTGCGTCGCCGGAGTACGCAAAGCTGGTAGATATCTCCCGTTGTATTGGCTGCAAGGGATGTGAGGTTGCGTGTAAGGAATGGAATGAGCTTGGCGTCGAACCGACCCGGAATTTTGGAAGCTATCAGAGCCATGAGGATCTCTCTGCGGACACGTGGCTCCTAATGCGGTTTAACGAGGTTGAGAATTCTAACGGCGAGCTCGAATGGTTGATTAAGAAGGATGCTTGTCTTCACTGTGAAGAACCCGGCTGCCTCTACGCATGTCCTGCACCTGGTGCAATCATTCAGTACGAAAACGGAATTGTGGATTTCGTCCAGGAAAACTGCATTGGATGTCAATATTGCGTTACGGGTTGCCCGTTCGACATCCCGCGCTATAAACCTGAGACTAAAAAGGTTTATAAGTGCAACATGTGCGTAGATCGTGTGGATGCCGGACTCGAGCCCGCCTGCGTTAAAACGTGCCCTACAAATGCGATTTCATGGGGTTCTAAAGAGGACATGGTCAAGCTGGCTGAAAGCAAAATTGACCGGCTTCAGGAGCGAGGCTACGAGCATGCTACCGTGTACGATCCGGCAGGCGTGGGAGGTGTCCACATGATGTATGTTGTTCCTCATGGTGATCGAATGCCCGACTATGACCTTCCAGAGGACCCAACTGCGAGTCCGGGTCCTTTGCAGGTGATGGGGGCAGTGAAGAAGCTGGGTGCGTGGGCATTTGGGTTGGGGATCCTCGGAACAGTCCTTCATTATCTCGGGGTTGGCCCGGAAGCTCCTGATGATGATTCCTTGTCACCGCCCCTTTCGGACCCTCTTCAATCGTCCAGTTTTAACGACGGGATTACGTCGTGAAAACTGATCGTGAACTCCGCCGATTCACATACGGGGAACGTTTGGTCCATTGGATCGTCGGAGTCACCTTCGTTGTGCTTTTGTTGTCCGGGTTTGCCTTCTCCTACTCTTCCCTCTTTTGGTTGACGGCCATTCTAGGAGGTGGCACTTCGGCGCGGGTGCTTCACCCATGGATTGGTGTACTCTTCACAGGTGGCCTTGTGGCTATGTTCTTTCTGTGGGTAAGAGATATGCCGATGCGGGGGCGTGACTGGCAGTGGTTGAAAGCGATCAAACACTATGCGTTACATAACAGGGCGAAGGTGCCAGACACGGGTAAGTACAACGGCGGGCAGAAGCTCTTTTTTTGGACGCAAATAATCCTAGGCCTTGTATTCATCATCTCTGGGCTGGCCTTATGGTTCCCGGCCGAGTTCGACCGGGGACTGTTGGCTATGGCCAGATTCCTCCATTACCTCGCTGCTTTGGGCGGTGGCTTGTTCCTTATTGTCCATATTTACCTTGGAACCGTTGCGTATCCTGGAACGGCCCGCAGCATGCTCCAAGGCACGGTGACACGAGCCTGGGCACGACTTCATCACCCGCGTTGGGCTGAAGAAGAGGCTGAGCGCTGACCAAATCTCTGTGGCCTCGTTGGGAGCGTAGAGCAATTGACCTGGCCCGACGTCAACCACATGTGGCTGAACCTCTTAGGTTTTATATGGAGGTTTTGAGGGCGCAAGAACCACTCGCATTCCATTCACGATTACCTGAATGGCTGGATCTAATTCACGCGATAGATGAGCCCCATATTCGGATTAAGCGTCTCCCCACCCATGAACTCAACGAAGATCTACGCCAATTCATAGAAGACCTCGTACCCCATGCGCCATCGCTTTTGGGAATTGTAGGACAAGGGTTGGCGGACAACCATCAGCACCGCGCGGATGCTCTTGAGGTTTTTGCGAGTAACGAACTATGGGGTTCACTAGCTGCTGAGATAGGGTATGGCGAACAAGAACTTGAGTTTTTCACTTCATCATTTATGCAACCGATCGTACATGGGTTGGCTGGACTTGCCGCCAAGAAGAATACTGAAGGAAAATCAGTCCAGCATGGTTTGGCCGACATAGGTGTAAGCGCGGAACGTTCTCCAGCCCAAAAATGCCCAACCTGCGGGCACCTTCCAATCGTAGGGATCCTTGAGGACGAACCAAACCGCCTGGGTCGTCGCCGATTGCTATGTTCCCTTTGCTCAAATGCCTGGCCTTTCCCGCGTCTTACCTGTGCAGGTTGTCTCGAGAGCGATGCAGAAAAACTACAAAACCATGTCAGTGAAACGTGGACTCATGTTAGAATCGATGCATGTCTAAACTGTAGTAGCTACATAAAAACGATCGATTCTCGAAAGAGTGGCCATGCGGAGCCCATCGTCGACGAGCTTGCCTCACTGGAACTCGACTTGTGGGCGGATGAACAAGGTCTCAGAAAACTGAAGCGCAATTTACTGGGGTTTTAAGAAGCGCCTGCGAAGAAGTCTGTACTGCTACCTTTAGGATGGATGTTTAAAAGGAGAGTTTTGATGAAGAATCTTTGGGTGAGCACCCTCTTGGTCGTCGCAATTCTGAGTGTACCAAGGATTGCCGCTGGTCAAGTCGAGAACAGGGAAAACGCTCTGGCGACAGAAGAATCCCATGTATTGGGTACCGTTCAGAAGTTATTTGATGCTATGGCTGCGAGAGATACAGTCGCAGCCGCGCTCGCCGTGATCGATGATGTGTCACTTGTGAGCACCGCAGAAACAGCTGATGGGCCAGTCACGAATAAAATGGATCGAGCGACATTTTTTGCGGCTATCGCAAATCCGTCTAATTCGATGCTCGAGCGAATGTGGGATGCGACTGTGAGGATCCATGGAGGTATCGCTACTGTCTGGACCCCGTACGACTTTCACCGAAACGGGGAATTTAGCCACTGTGGAATTGATGCTGCAAACTTAGTCCGTACGAAGGATGGGTGGCGAATCGCTAGCCTCGTATGGACGGCAGAACCAACTGGCTGTTCTCCAAGTCCCTTGGGCCCGCCGCGAAGTTGATCAAGAAGCTATAGGACCATGTTTTTCGCGTTGAGGGTGTGTGGGAGAGATATTTTATAGGAAATGAAATTTAGGTATGAGCGGTGTTGTTAGAGTTTTCTCATGCCGTAACCATGAGTGCCGTCACATACATAATAGCCAGTCCAAGAATTAGGCCCACTGCGTTGAGTGGCGTAAATAAACCTTTGGGCCAACTCCGTTGCACGAGTTTCGACACCTCGATGATTACCTGAAGGATTGCCCCTGCTCCCAGTGCGAGGAAAAAGGTGGCCATGATCGGAGAGTAAGAGAAGCCGCCGGCCCAAGCGCCAAGAATGGTTGGCAGTCCGGCGATCATTCCCATCGCGATAAAGTTCCATAATGCTGGCCGTTTATCAGCGATGGGTGCGACAATAGCTAAGCCTTCCGTCGTATTATGAAGCGCGAATCCAATTACTAGGAAGCTTCCGAGTGCGATCTCGCCAAGCGAATACGCTGCGCCAATTGCTAGTCCCTCACCGAGATTATGCAGTCCGATCCCGATAGCAATCATATACGCGACGGTCAGACCACTCGTTGGGCCTGATTTGTCTCGGCCAAATTGCCCGATCGCGCGTAGTCCGACGACAGCTCCGAGGATGCCGAGTGCAATGAGTCCGACGGCTTCGAACCCCTCAGCGACCATTGCCGATGTCTCAAGGGTGTGTTCGAAAGTGTCGAATAACAGAAATGCCAAGAGGCCCAATGTGAGGCTAAGGTAAAAATGGACCCACTTCCGGTCGATTCGCCTCAAAAACGGATACCAAAGCAGCCCTATAAGGACCGGAACGACACCGGCATATAGGCCTAAGAGTCCAAAAATTGTGAGGTATTGTGCATTGAGTCGGGGTGATTCGGTCGCAACCGCCACCTCGTACTCGAATGTGAGCCCGGTCGACGTGATCAACGAAATAAGGTGAGGTTCACCTTCGACCCATGGGTAATTAAGCTCGAGTGTTGCTCTGTTCAATCTCGGCACAGTCGGGTCTCGATCGATCTTGAACTGCCAATACGCATCATCGACTATGACCTGCGCGATTGTGACTGGTTCTGGGCCACCGTTCACAACATGAACTCGCATGCTCCCAGCCTCTGGGAACGATACTCGTTCAATTGTCAGTTCTTCGACTGGTGGAAATGCTGCCCGAAACTGAGCCGTAGGATCGTTTGTTAGGAAAAGAGCTGATATGCCTGCGAGGAGCGCCACCGGAAACAGACCCAAAATCCACCGGCTAGTGAGGGACGTTTTCTTAGCCTGCGGACGTCCGGAAATCGGGGACTGAGCCATTGTTTGTTGGACCGTATCTTTTTCGGTTTTGTGATCAGACATAGGAGTGCATGGGTGCACCTTCGTCAGCCGCCAGATTCTCGACGGCCTCAAAAGCGCCCATCCAGCCTAACTCTGCGAACTCGCTTTGGTGTGCATGGAACATGTGACTCCCGGGATTCTCCAGGTTGAACTCAAGAATGTGCCGCTCCCCCTGACACATCATGATCGTATCAGTGAGTTCGTATCTATCCATTTGTGTGCCGGTTTTGTAGACCCGGAACATTCCTGCATGAAGGTGAAAGGAGTTTACTGGATCGAACTCTGTCACATTAACGAGATACACTCGACAAAGGTCATTAACGCCAACCCGGATTGGGTGTTCATTGTGGTAAAACGCGGCCGTGTTGACCGCATACACCTCATTTTCGGTGTCGAGATTGCTGTCAAACGCGTTCATTACCATCACCATCTCTCGGGCAGGCTCACGGCCCTCGGGCGGGTCCACAATAAATGTACCGTAGAGTCCCTTATGTATGTGTCGTTTTAACGGCATGGTGTGGCAATGGTATAGATGCAGACCAAACGGCTTCGCTTCAAACTCATACGTAAACTTTTCGCCCGGCTGAACAATAGGTTCAACACCATCCATTTCGGTTGGGTGGGTGCCATGGAAATGGATGGTGTGGGGGTGAGAGCCCGCATTCGTGAATTCAACGCGGAGGATGTCACCTTCCGTGCAGCGGAAGGTCGGTCCAGGCACTTGACCGTTATAAGTCCAGGCGGGGAACCAGACACCCGGGGCAATCTGGATATCTCTATCAACTGCGATCACATCCCAATGCCTCACCGTTCGCCCATCGGAGCGAATTTGAACCTCGCCGTAATCGAAATGCGTTAGAAAGGTGCCCGGATCAAAATTGTCTTGAGTTGCGGTCGTTCCAACCACGCCCATGTCCTGCTGGTGGCTAGGAACTGCTCCATGTTTAATGGCACCGCTGGTTAGCCCGTGGGCCGCAAGCGCGTTCCGAGCTCCGCCGCGCGAAGCGAGATCAAGTATGGTTGCGCCCGAAAGGCCTGCTGCGCCGGCCGCACCTAGTTTCAGCCAGTCACGTCGTGTGAGCTTCTCTGCTTTCACAGTGCTATTATCTACATTCCCGTATAGCCACGGTTGTGTGCTATGCGATATGGAGGAAATCGATATTGATTATTATTTTTAGCCTAGGCTAAAAATCGCCCCTTAATCTCTCTCGGGAACCGGTGTACGTCAACTAATGGGAGACTTCAAGTTTGATTGAAAATTCGGTGATTGCTGCGTAACAACTCTTAATTATGGTTGAAGCGCTTTACTCGTGCAGGGTGTTTTCGGGAGATTCTTCTGTCTCACGTAACTGACGAATTGCCCAGAGCGCGTGTTCTCTGATAAGCTCCGATGGATCCTCCATCATTCGGTTGAGCAGCGGCAATACCGCCTTATCTCCTGAATTGCCCAAGCCTACGGCCAGGTTACGTAAGAGACCGTCACGTCCTGGCCGTGCCAACGCTGTCCCTTTGTATCGTTTTCGGAAGCTTTCGTCATCAAGTACCAAGAGTTCCTCACTCCACGTGGAAATCTCGGACACCGGAAAAACTTGTCCTGGTTTAAGAGCAAACGGCCATGCCGGTGGTGTTGCGGCCTTGTTATTCCAAGGGCATACCTCTTGGCAGATATCACAGCCGAAGACGCGCTGCCCAACCGCGGACCGAAGTTTTTCTGGGATAGGGCCCTTCAGTTCAATCGTCAGATACGAAATGCACAATCGTGCATCGAGTACCCGATTCGGTAGGATCGCATCGGTGGGACACGCAACCACACAACGATCACATGTGCCACAATGGTCGGGGACAAATGGATCGTCTGGAGGCAATTCAAGATCAATGAGTAACTCGCCCAGCATCACATGTGAGCCCAGTTTTGGATTGATGAGCATCGTATTCTTGCCAATCCAACCCAGACCAGCCTGTTGTGCGTAGTCTCGTTCGAGGACAGGTCCGTAGTCTACGTAACGTTTGGTGCGAACACCTGGCACTCGCGTTTCAATTTCTACAGCGAAGCAATCAAGCCGCTCTTCGATAACATCATGGTAGTCACGACCCATAGCATATCGAGCTATGATTGGTAAACGTCTCCCGCCTGATGATTTAGGGTTAGCTGTATTCCGCTCTGATATGGGTGCAGGACCGAAGGCGATGCTCGTTACGATGATAGTGCGACATTCGGGAAGTGCTTCGGCGGGATCTAATCGGCGTCGGACTGCGTCTTTGCGAGCCATGTATGCCATGTCGCCGTGGTACCCAAGATTAAGCCATTCTTGATACTCAGTGGTATGTGGGGCCGGTACCGCAGCTGCAAAGCCAATCTGATCAAAGCCACACGCGTAGCCTGCCATGCGAATAGTTTCTTTGAGTTCGATGGGGTTAGCCACTGGTTTTAGTCAAAGTCCCCTTTACTTGGACAAAGGTTTGAAATCGGACACTCACCACAGAGTGGTCTGCGCGCCTTGCATACTGTGCGCCCGTGGAGAATGAGTCGCCACGGAAATGCATGCCAAGCTTCATGCGGGAGTATCGTCATCAGTTCTTTCTCGATCTTCACGGGGTCCTTCGAATCCGTCAGTCCTAGTCGATGGGTGACCCGCTTCACGTGTGTATCTACCACTATGCCATCGTGAATTCCAAACGCGTTCGATAGAACAACGTTTGCCGTTTTTCGTGCCACACCTGCAAGGGTTAGGAGATCTTCCATGGTTGCCGGAACTTCTCCCTCATATGTCTCTACTAACCGTTCTCCCATTTTATGAAGATGCCGCGCCTTGCTACGAAAGAAACCGGTGGGACGAATCGCCTCTTCGAGTTCCGTAAGGTTCGTTTCCGCAAACGCTGCAGCGTCCGGGTATTTCGGGAAAAGCGAGCGGGTGACCTGATTAACCCGTTCATCCGTACACTGAGCGGAAAGTACGGTAGCGACCATGAGTTGAAGTGGCGTCTCCCAATCAAGTGATATTTTGAGGTTTGGGTACAATCGGTGGAGCTCGGGAGTGAGAGCTTGGGCTAGCGCTTTACGTGTTTTGATCGATTGAGAGCGTCGCAAACGAAACTACACACTTTCTTCAAGGTGGGGCTGAACGACTGCCTTAGGATTCTGTCGGCCCAAAGGTCCATCATCACCCCACTTATCCCCTGATATTGAAAGCAATCCCAATTTTTTCACCCGCCCTGCCCACGTTCCAATTTCATTGAGATCTACCAGTCCGACGACACTTCGGTTTGTGAGGACGAGTAGGCATGGGCCTGCAGTTTCGGCACGGCCCAATACATCAGCTAGCGTCTCGTCAGGCCGCGCCGAGTTTTGTTTGGAGATTGGGTCCATTATTTTGACGACTTGCGTGACATCCCTCAAATGCTCTGGAACGCCGGCAACCTTAGCAATATCAATGATGCCGGCTATCTTGCCGCCTATCTCGACAGGATAAGCCAGCTGTCGATTACACATGAAATATTGTGCGATCGCATCATTAAGAGATGATTCGGCATCGACACAGAGTGGACTTTCTGTCATGACACGAGAGATGCGAATTCCTCCTAAAAGCTGCCTGAGCTGAAAATGGCGAAAACTTGTAGAAGCCGCATTGACGACAAACCACCCAATCAAGATCGACCAAATCCCACCCAAGAGAATACCGCGACTGAGCGCAGTTAACCCGAGCACGATGAGGATACCACCGAAAATTCGGCCTCCCCATGCAGCCCAACGAGTAGCTTGGACAAGATTTCCTGTTATAGCCCACACGATCGACCGAAAGATTCGGCCGCCATCTAGGGGGAACCCTGGAATCATATTGAACACGGCGAGCACAAAGTTGAGCAGTGCGAGGAATCCGAGCACTGTTACTACGGGGGCTGGAGCCGAGATCACTTCAGCTCCAAGTCGTGCTGTATGAAATATGCCAGCAAGCAGAAGACTTGTAAGAGGTCCCGCTGCAGTAAGCAGGAACTCATCGAATGGATGTCGAGCTTCCTCGCGCGCCTGAGCGATTCCACCGAAGATGAACAAGGTGATGTTGTCTACGGTTATTCCTCGTGCCCGGGCCACCACTGCGTGCCCGAGCTCATGCAACAGAACAGATATAAAGAACAACGCGGCCGCCACCGTCCCCATCGCCAGATATGTCGACTGTTTATGGTCAGGGAGTACACGTGGAAACTCTCTCCAGGTAAAGGTCCACACCACGAGCGCAGCGACGAAAAACCAGGAATAGTCGATTCGTATAGGGAAGCCAAACCAACGGCCAATGGAAAAACCTCCGACGAGGGGCATGTGCTAGGATGCCATCGTAGGATGACGAAGAGCGCCATATGCTAGCGTTTTGAGATTGCCCTGAAGCTCCCCTCTACACAGTCTCCACCCAAAGCGGTGATATTGCACTGCTGTTCGATTTTCTTTAGGCATCCTGTACCACATTTGTCCCAGTTGGTCCTTTTAATACTTTCAAGTTCTTTTCTTGCCCCCGCCCAAATCGTGGGGAATGGAAGCGACCGACCCATAATCTCCCCGAAAATATAGGAGAGGCAAATCGTTTCTAGGCTTAGTGTGGGCTTCTAAGACCCGCCCGATGAATATCGTGTGATCACCAGCCGTTACGGCTTGTTCGACCGTGCAATCACAGTGTGCTAGCGCCATATCGATGATGGGTGCGCCTGTTCTGGCGACTGTGGTTTCGAGCCCTTGAAACTTGTCTGGACGGTTGGAAGCAAACCGTCGAGCCAGGCTCTCTGCACCAACCGCGAGAAAATTGATTGCGAATATGCCTGAGGCGTGAACCGCCCTGTGTGTAGTGGTAGCGTGGTTCATGCACACCATAACGAGTGGAGGGTCGACCGATATTGAACAGACGGCTGTTGCCGTCATGCCACTGGCCTCTTTTTGATCACCTAAGGTTGTAACAAGAACCACTCCTCCCGCGAGATTGGCCAATGCTCTCTTGAATGCATCCGTGGTTACCACGACTAAAGATTCCTCCGTTCTCTCGATTTTCCCGTGGTGCTTATGTTGGCTCTACATAACATCAAGGGATTTCTATCAATCAGGTGTCGGAACTGGTATCCCCTGCTGCATGCAAGGCAAGCCAGCGGTTCAGTCCGATAAACGCTGTGATAGCTATGCCCCATTGAATCAAAACCGTGCCAACGTTGAACTCCGAAATCAGAGTGAATGTAGCACGCAGATCTTCGAGGTTTACGGCCTGCCATAGCCACCAGACGGTGATCACGACGGCTTGAACAGCGACCAGTCGGATTGCGGTGTTGAACCACCGTCCTATGACGATGTCGCTGCCCTCTCTGTTGATCAATGTTGAGCGAAACTTTTCAACTCCATGTCGCATCACGAGTATTGCAAAAAAGAGACCACTCACCATAAGACCAACGCCCCATACCCAATCCTGATTCCGGAACACCTCAATCCAAATTGCCGAGGGTAAACCGAGACCGAATCCGAGTGCGCCCACTACTAGAATCGCCTTCTGACGAGCGATGCCCGCGTCGGTCAGTACTCTTGCCGCAAGCTCAATCATTGCAATCAGGCTGCTCCAAGCTGCGAACACCAGCGCTAGGAAAAACAGAACCATAAACGCCGAACCTCCTGGCATAAGCCCGAAGAGTTGTGGGACCCATATGAACGTGAGCCCCTCATTGTCAGCGTTAACTATCTCGTTTGCAGCGTTGGGTAAAATTGCGAATACGGTGCACAGCACCATGATCCCGGCAAGTAACGAGACTGAGTTGTTCCCGAACCCTAGCATAAACGCGTTTAGCGTTGTGTCTTCGCGTCTCTTTATGTAAACGGCGTAGGCTGTGATAAGTCCCCAACCTGCGCCAGTATCCCACGCATTTTGTGTAAGTGCTTGTAGCCAAATATCGGCGTTAGTCAGGTCACTCCAGTTTGGTGTAAAGAGAAAAGCTAGGCCCGCCTCGGCTCCTTCCAGTGTCACCGCACGGATCGTGAGTGCGACAACTAATATTAGGAGACTAGGGATGAGGACACGTGCAGCTCGTTCAATTCCTCGGACTCCTCGAAGAACGACAAGAACGGCCAACGCAATCGCAACCGCATGAGTCACAACGGGCCAAGGTGAGCCAATGAACCCATCCCAGAACTGTTGTGGCCCCACACACCCAACTACACCGGTGTCACATGCCTCAGTTGGGACAGTTCCAGTGATTGCTCCAAACAGATAGCGCAGTGTCCAACCCATGACTACTGAGTAGTAGAACATGATCGCAGTCGAGACGAATGCGACCCAGGCGCCCATCCAAGCAGTCCCGCGACCAGAGAGTTTTGCAAAAGCTCCGATGGGGCCAGATCGAGATGTTTTTCCGGCAGCAAACTCGACGAGAATTAGAGGTATAGACCAGAGAAGAAGAAACACAAGCCAGGCAACGAGGAAGGAACCGCCACCGTTTGACGCTGCGATTCGCGGGAACCGCCAGATATTTCCTGTTCCGACCGCCATGCCGAGCATAACGAGCATCATTGTCATTCGAGAGCTGAAAACAGGCTTGGTCATCCGCCATCTCCGTGGGAGTATTCCTTGTGATTTGGGTCATCTTTGATACGTAAGGTTTGTGCTTCAAAGGGCGTATGCGATCGATCAGAAAGATCAGATAGCCAAGCCTCGAGTGCCTGATTGAACGCGCCGGGACGCGAAATATGGGAGCAATGTCCAGTCTCGGGGATCAATATGTACTTGGCATCGGGTAATGCATCCGTAATCTCAATTGCCCAACTCACTGGACAATACACATCACGTGGACCCTTTACTACGAGAGCCGGGACTTTGATATCACTCAAAGATGGTCTGAGGTCGAGGCCCTTTAGGTGATCAACCCGCCGATCTGACACTCTAGCTGGAACGGTTCTCGGGCCTGTGAATAGCGCGTAATTGATTAGCGCTTCGCGACCCGAGGAATCATCAAAAACCCAAAGTCCGAGGCGGCTCCAGAAACGCGCCATCCTGTGACTTACTCCTGTGGGCAGATACCGAGTGGTCAACATCGCCAGAGGGGTAAGGATCGTGCGGTTAAAACCGACGTGGTCGTAAGAAATTTTAGCTAGTGGATTACAGAGTACCAGGCCACGCATTCGCTCGGGGAAGAGCGTTGCGAAGCGGATTGCGATTGCACTTCCTAAGCTTTGCCCAATGAATACTGCGCGCTTGATTTCCAGATCATTCAACAGTTCCTCGAGATCTTCGACAAAACGGTCGAAGTTGGCGCCTATCGAGAAAGCTTCCCGCATGTCAGCGCAAATCACGCGGTAACTTTGAGCAAATCGGGGGAGTTGGTATTGAAACGTTTCCTTGGGTCCGTCCGCCCCAGGAATCCAGACTAGGACGTCTCCTGTCCCGACGTCGACGTATTCTATCTCTTCTCCGTCGCTATACTCGAATCGTTTCACTGGTAACGGTACCCCCGACGAGTTCCGGATTTTCGGTCTCACGAGTGCGTCGTTTCGACGCTTTATGGATCGCACATATGCTGCCCCAGCAACCCCCGCAACCACGCCGAACGCAAATTTCTTCAAACCGGCCAACTGTCGATCTGTCTCAGAAGTGGTCCCAGCGTGAGACTCCCCCCCCCCAGCTGATGGGCCAGTTGTGTGGCATCGTCACGTTGACCGGCCGAAAAAATTTCCCTTAAAAACTTTCCGGCCGAGGGATCATGGTACCAATCTGTTCCGAAGCGGTCTTTCAGGCTGTCAAGTATTACAGCACTCAACATCCGACCCCGGAGCCGGTGTGCTGCCGAAAATCCCCGGTTTACATCCTCAATATATGTTACGGGGTGATAGCGAAAGCCGGTCGTTTCGCTGAGGATCTCCCCGTATCGCTCAGCTAGATCACCAGGGTTTTCAGAGGTGGCCAACTCCATTTCCCATAGAAATTGTGCCGCCTGCTGTCTCATGCGATACAACTGAAGGAAACTCGCCAGCGACATGTACTCATCAAGAGCTTTAGTGGAGAGTCCTGTTATCGATTCGATCCACGCCCGATCTAAGGTCAAGGACTCAAAGAGATACGCAAAACTATCGGTGACAGCGGTGTCTCCGAGATTGCGCTCTTCCCATTCTAAATCAGGGGACGTATAGGCGAAGTGGAGTGTATGCCCTACCTCGTAGAGCAGTGAACGTACATCCACCCATCCGCCGACAGGAAAGATTACCGCCACGACATTCCCCGGAATTTGGAGTCCGGAGCAAAACGACTGCACTCGTTTAAAGCGTCGACGGTCGAGGTCAATCCGAACCGAACCGTCGTACGGAAGAGGGAGCCTCATCTTCTCAAGGTCTCTTCGTAGTCCAGTGAGGATTGGGTTGATTGCGAACGGCTGCGCGAGCCATCGCATACCGATTAACCATTGCGCATCGGCACGAGTCGCCGGTTCAGTCTTCACCTCGATCCGGTCGTTAACCTCGCGCTGGAACATTTGGCGATAGGCTGAATCGGTATGGTTCAAAAGATTGTGGGCGTGTTGTTTGATCCCACGCAGGTTAAGGCCAGTGAGGCGCTCCCAAGACGCGATGTAGCTGCCCAGGCCGAGTTGATCTACGGCTTCCCGTTCGCGATGAAGAATGTCGAGTCGGAGTGCCGTGGCCTCTTCCGCTCGTCTGTCACGCGCGGACTCCCAGGCAAGGCGTTTGCTACGCTGATCCGTACGCATAATGGTGGCTGACACTCTTTGGAGCGGGATTTCGCGGTCGGCCAGCGAAATGCTTTGTATGGATTCCCAGGAGTAGAGTTCATCTTCGAGAGGGGCGAGTTGTGCTTCTATGCGCTGGCACCCCACCCAGTTGAAAAGTGCCATCAAGCGACGCCGTTCATCCCAACTTGCGGCTGCTAAACGACGTTGAATCGCAGGCAACACTCCAGGGGCGAGGAGGAACTGGTGTTGTTTATAAAGTTTTTCAGATGGAAGTCGCTCTTTAAGCCCTGCTTGTGAGGAGTATTGTTCGAAGGCGATCGCCTTTTTGAGTTCCTTGGCACGATCACGTATTTCCGCAATGCTAAACGGCATAATCCCTACCGCGCCTACAGCTTGAGTAAACTAGCGTGTGAATCCTCACGACGTTTCAAGCGTGAGAGTCCGTCGCATGGATAGCCTCATACAGATATTGAGAGACTTGTGACAACGGGACCCGTGTTTGATCTAGTGTGTCACGGTTGCGTACGGTGACCATTTGGTCTTCCCCAGTCTGTCCATCGACAGTGATACAAAACGGGGTGCCTGTCTCATCCTGCCGGCGGTATCGTCGACCGATTGATCCGGCAGCATCGTAGAAAATGTTGAAGTTTCCACGAAGATCTTCTGCGAGCTTCTGGGCGGTTTCAGGCATGCCATCCTTTTTGACGAGAGGAAAAACTGCTGCTTGAATAGGTGCCAAGGATGGTTTAAGTCGCAGCACCACTCGAGTCGAGTCCTCAACCTCTTCCTCATCGTACGCGTCGGCCAGAACGACAAGTAGGGCGCGGCTCAATCCGATGGACGTCTCTACGACGTATGGAGTATAACGTTCGTTTGCAGGCTGGTCGAAATACTCGAGTTTTTTGCCTGAGTGTTCCTGGTGGCTGCGAAGATCATAATCAGTCCGGTTATGAATTCCTTCAAACTCCTGCCAACCAAACGGGAACTGATATTCAATGTCAGAGGCATCTTTACAGTAGTGTGCTAATTCACCGGAGCCGTGTTTTTGAAGCCGAAGTCGTTCATCGCTAATGCCCAGTGAACGAGCCCAGTCCAGACGCCGCTCTTTCCAAGTCTCAAACCACTCATCCTCAGTTCCTGGTTTCACGAAGAACTGCATTTCCATCTGTTCGAACTCACGAGTGCGAAAGATGAAGTTTCCCGGTGTGATCTCGTTACGAAATGCTTTCCCTACTTGGGCAATCCCAAACGGGATTTTCTGACGTGCGCTTTCCTGTACGTTTTTGAAATTGACGAAAATCCCTTGAGCCGTTTCTGGCCGAAGGTAGACGGTGGCCGATTCTTCTTCGACGGGGCCCATGAACGTTTTGAACATGAGATTAAACTGGCGTGGGTCAGTGAACTCACCCGTGGTACCACATACGGGGCACTGTTGAGCGGTTGGGTTTTCTGCTTCAATCTCAGGCAGTTCATCGACACGAAAACGACGGTGGCAGTTACGGCACTCTACCAATGGGTCTGTAAATGCGCCGACGTGCCCACTCGCTACCCAAACCTCTGGGTTCATGAGTATACCAGCGTCAAGCCCGACGATGTTGTCGTGGCGGAAAACCATATCGCGCCACCATGTTTGCTGAATGTTGTTCTTAAGTTCGATTCCGAGGGGTCCGTAATCGTAGACAGACCCCACGCCGCCATAAATTTCGGACGATTGAAAGATGAAGCCGCGGCGTTTACATAACGACACGAGCTTATTCATAAGATCGGGTGTGTGGCCGGAGTCAGTGGTTGATTCGGGAGTCATAGGGGCCGAAAGGCTATAGATACTAAAGACCGGAACCGCTCTAAGTCCCGGTCACGGAACGCAACGATAGCCGGGCGTTGCGATGACCGGCAAGCAAAGAGCCGCAGTTTGTTGGCCAGCATAGCCTACAAGTCACATGAAAGTGCATTATCGAAAACGGTCAGCTTCAGTTGGGATTGGTCTCCAGCCGAATGCGCGCAGGGCCTTTCAGAACATGGCCAGGTTTAGCCCCCGTGACTGATCCTTCGTGGATTACCAGCACGCCATTTACGATTACATGGTGGATACCGATGGAATAGCGGTGGGGGTCCACATAGTCGGCACGGTCAGTAATTTGATCTGCATCGAAGATTGTAATGTCTGCAAACATTCCTTCCGCGAGTCGCCCTCGCTCGTGCTGACCAATCTCATCAGCCGAAAGCGACGTCATCTTTCGGATTGCTTCTTCGAGCGTTAACACGTTTAAATCACGAACGTATCGGCCTAAGATTCGAGGGAAGGTTCCATAACTACGTGGGTGGGGAAAACCGATACCGTATCCGACCGGGTCACCATCGGTCTCAAACATTGCGAACGGGTGCTGCATGATCCGTGTGACGTCTGCTTCATCCATAAAGTGATAGATGGCGCTAAATCCTCCAGCGAGTTGGAGTTCAATGGCGAGTTGAACTCCCGTTTTATCGTTATTAGGGAGCCCCCGGTCTGCAGCGAGATCGGACATCCTCTTTCCGTCGTATCCAGGGAAAGCACGGAGGCGACGGAACTGAATACGTGACAGGTCACCTCCCGTCCAATCACGGTGCATCCAATCCTCTGTCTCCTTCTCAACTCGTGATCGGGTTGTCGGATCTGTGACGCGCACACGGAAAGAGTCTTGGCCACCAGCCAGGACCCACTGTGGGAAGAGAACGCTTGAACCGGCACTTCCTGCCATATAGGGATAGAGATCAACCTTCACGTCGATTCCGTGGGCGCGCGCGGAATCGACGAGAGCCAGCGACTGGACAGTCTGCCCCCAGTTGTCCACGCCCATGGCCTTAAAGTGGTTTATGTGAACGGGCATATCGGCTTCGGCTCCGACCCGGATCGCCTCGCGGACCGCGGGAAGAAGCTGTCGTGCCTCATCTCGCATGTGAGTGTAGTAGATACCGCCGTACTCAGAAGCGACTTTGGCAAGCTCGATGACTTCCTCTGTCTCGGCATAGTTGGCTGGTACATAGAGGAGGCCTGTGGAGAACCCGAGCGCACCATCTTCCATGGTGCTTCGAACGTAGTCCTTCATCTTTTCGAGCTCTTCAGGGGTTGGTGCACGGTCCGCCATTCCTAGGACCTGTTTCCGGGTCCAGCTATGTCCTGCAAAAAAGCCAATGTTGGGTGCTACTTGGAGTGTTGCCACGTATTCGCTGAGCGGCCACGGTTGATCGCCGCTATGAAGTGACGGCAGAATCGTTGTAATGCCTTGGCGGATGAAGTTCTCGGTGAGCGGACGTCGGTGAACCTCGTTCTGAACATGATTATGGTGGTCAATAAACCCGGGTGAGACGATTAGTCCGGAGGCATCGATGACCTCAAGAGCACTGGTTGACAGATCGTCGCTGTCTGAGATTTCCACAATACGCCCATTTCGGATTCCCACGTCGCCGCGAAATCTGTCAGCCCCGGTGCCATCGATGATGGTACCGCCCGTGATGACCAGATCGAACTTGGTTCCTCCCATCGCCACAATCTCATCGCGGTCCGCAATCACAGTGTTTTGTGGCGCCCAAACAATGACTCCCAGCACCAACACCAGGAGTCCGATCATCAGAACTGCGAAGATTCTCAAGGACCTTTGCATGTTCACCGGCCGCTAGTATTCGTCGTCGCTGGCTTGGTCTCCCAGGTCGGGACTCCGTTTCGCTTGTAGATGATGCCATCCTTGATCACATCAGTGACGTAGCCCAACGCATTGATGTTAAAAAGCGGATTTCCGTCGACCACTATAATGTCGGCGAGCTTCCCAGGTTCGATCGTACCAGTGTCTCTGAGCCCTAACACCTGCGCCGAAACCTTAGTTGAGGCAGAGATCGCTTCGATCTCTGACATCCCCATTTCGACAAGCGCTGATACTTCTCGCCATGCCGACTCAGCGTGGAAATTAAGTGGTGATCCGGTATCAGTGCCCATCGCCATCAAAGCATCCGCCTCAATGAACTGACGGGCCGCCTTCTTACTATTCCGGATTTGGCGTGGCGTGTTGTTAAAGTAACTTCGGCGCCAAAAATCGTGTTTGGTATACGAACTCAGAACCTCATCTCGGATCACTGGGGGAAAACTGTTCAAAATGTCTGGATCGTAGAGACGTTCGGGAAACTCTAAGGTGGCAGGATATATCCAGATGCGGTGCGATATAGTTTGGACTACCGGAATCCCTTCCATCGCTATGTGCTGAACAAGTTCATCTGAGTATGCTGGGACACTCCCACCTGATCCGGCATGCTGGAGCACATCGCATCCACCACGGATTGCTGCCCACACCACCTCTTCTTCGTACACATGGCAGTGGATTGGAACTCCTGCAGGGGCAGCGACGGATTTGATAGCCCGCATGTCTTCTTCTGTAATCCCGATCCAAGTTTTGATGACGTCCACCCCGGCATCGATCAGCGTTATCGCCTTATCACGGGCCTCGTCAGGACTCTCTACTATCGCCGTCAGTTCGTCGGGTAAGAAGTCCCATGCGTAACGGCTGATCCACGGTCCGCTTACTAACAGACGGGGCCCGGGCACCTCATTGGCATTCGCTCGATCACGAAATTCGAGACTTGACATGGGTGCGGAGAGATCAACACCAGCAGTAACGCCAGCGGCGAGCAACTGTTTGGCTGATGTTTCATAAACGAGTTGGTCGTTTCCCTCGAACCAGGGAAACCAGTCTGCGTAATTCCCATGCCCGAGAATCATAATGTGCACGTGGGCGTCTACCATCCCCGGCATCATTGTCTTGCCCGCCGTGTTGATGATTTCGGCATCCGGTGGGATGTCGACCTCAGAAGCGGGTCCCACAGCGACGATGCGGTTTCCCTCGATTACGATGGCAGCGTGGTGAATGGGTGGCGCTTCATAGCCATCTAAGAGTTGTCCGCCCACGAGTGCGATAATTTGATTTTGGTTAGCGGATTGAGCGACCATGCCTGTGGCCAGACATCCGAACGCGACAGCTGCAAGCAGCGTTGTCACCCATTGACGCGGCGCTACCATGATTCCTCCTCTTACGTAGGTAAGGTGCCAATTCAACGTGCAGTGGTGATTCGAGGGTGGCAACGGGTAGCTAGTTGTGGGGGGGGGGCTCCTGAAGAGAAAGAGGAAGAAGGCTCTGTTTTCCTTTGTTATGTTGAGTGTTGCCTAGTACTTTTCCCTTTTCGCCCATGGACTATCCTCTGGGAGCCTTGCTCGCCATAATGCTGGGATCCCTATAACGATCGGGCTATGGGTCTACCAGAGAGGCGAGATGGCGATCTTTCGCACCAAATCTTACTCAACAATAAGTGTGGGGAGTGGTGGGCGTATCACGATCCCGCAGGACATGCGTGATGATCTCCGAATTTCGGATGGAGACTCATTGACGGTTCGGTTGGAAGAAGCGGAGGGAGGACAACGGCAGATCACGGTTTGGAAGAGTGAGGGTGAAGGGCCAAATTGACCTGCCTCTGTCCGGGGTGACGGTTGTTCCCGGGGGAAAATCTTTAATGAGTTTTCTTTTTAGTTAATTTGCAGGTCGGGTGCCAAAGTTAATTGCCATGGTTCCGCATAGTAATTCTTCGAAACCGCAGGTCTCATAACCAACCGCCTGCATCATGCGCACCACTTTCCGTTGACCGGGGAACTTCCGTAGTGACTCCGGAATGTACACGTAGGACTCCGGATCACGGTGGATCGCCCAGCCTACGATGCGTGTCGAGGCATTTAGGTATGCGTAATAACCTCTCCGCACAAGTGGCATCGGTGGATGGCCAAAGTCCAGTGTCAACAGTCGGCCACCTCGAGCGAGGCAGCGAAGAATTTCACCTAGGCAAGCCTCGAGTTCCGTGAAGTTCCGCAGCCCGTATCCTATCAGTACGCGATCGAACGATTCGTCGGGGAAGGGTAGTTCGATGGCATCCCCGGCTACCCATTTTGTTCCCAGTGAACCTGTTCGTTCTCGGCCCACCCGGATCATTTCTGGAGTCAGATCAGCCGCGGTTACGTTGAGATCAAGCTTGTTTCGTGCTCCCACAGCAAGAACCTCCCGTCCAAGGTCGCCGGTACCTGCGGCAAGATCCAGTACATTGTGGCCCTGCTGAAGTCCGGCAAGCGCAACAAGATGCCGTTTCCAACGGCGGTGCAGTCCCAATGACATGACGTCATTAGTTAAGTCGTATTTTGAAGAAACGCCGGCAAACAGGTTCCGAACATATTCACGCTTATCCTTCGGCTGATCAATTTGGTCGGAAATGCGTCGATTTAACGGCACGCCACCTGCCCTGTTTGTCTTGAAGTCGAGACGACTCGAAAGTATCCGAGAGGATTAAGATAACTTACTAAGGGAGACCTTTCGTAACGAGCGCTTTTCTGTAACTAGTCATTTTTACGATAAATGTATACATTGTAGACATGCCTTTACCACGCCCTCTTTGTACCCGGCTGCCAATAGAAGTTGAGTCCGCATTGGAACAACGTTTTTACGAACAAGGCTGGGCGCCATCAGAGGGTATCCGAACAATTATATTGGAATGGTTGGCTCTCGACCGCTATCCGAAAATTGAATTCAGAGAGACCTTCGCGGGGCGTCGCTCCGCATTGCGTGGGGGACCTGAAGTGTGGGAGATTGCCGCCTCAGCTGGGCCATCGCGAGCGATGAGTGCTGCAGTTGGGCAGTGTTTTGCCGGTGTTCGAAGTGATGCGCTCGAAGAAGCCCTCTCCTATGCCCGCGCACACCGTGATGAGATTGATCCGATTGTGGCCCGAGCGGATCGCCTCGCCGCCCGCTAATCATCCATTCCAGATGAAGCAGTAAGGGCTTGAAGAGCACTTTTGCTTTCTTTTCAGTGAAAACCTTAGGTGTAAACCGTCGTCACCATAACTTGCCACCCGTGCACTCCTAGACTATTATACATACATAACACTGCATAACTATACATAATTGGCGCTCGGACTCCCCTTCTGGGTTGGGCGCCTTGCAGTTGATGGTTGCTGGACAAGGTCATTGAACCAGTTTCCCCGGATCAATCTGAGGAATGATGAATACCAACGATTACATTGCCCAAGTGGATCAGTACAGCGCTCACAACTACCACCCCCTTCCCGTAGTTATCGATCGGGGCGAAGGTGCGTGGGTTTGGGATGTAGAAGGTAAAAAATATCTGGATATGTTGAGTGCATATTCGGCGGTGAATCAGGGGCACCGTCATCCGAAGATTTTGCGCGCGCTAACCGAACAGGCATCTAAGCTGACCCTCACTTCACGCGCTTTCCACAACGACCAGATGGGACCTTTCCTTCAAGGCCTATGTGATGTGACGGGGTTTGAACGAGCCTTGCCCATGAATACGGGTGCTGAAGCTGTTGAGACTGCGATTAAGGCTGCCCGCAAATGGGGCTATGAAGCAAAGGGTGTTGAAGAGGGTCAAGCAGAAATCATTGTTTGCGAACAAAATTTTCACGGGCGTACAACCACGATCGTCGGATTTTCATCGGACGCACTTTCTCGTGATGGCTTCGGACCGTTCACTCCGGGCTTCCAGGTGATTCCTTATGGTGATTCTGACGCTCTTGCTTCCGCGATTACACCTAAAACTGTAGGGTTTTTGGTTGAACCACTTCAGGGAGAGGCGGGTGTGGTTGTGCCGCCAGACGGGTATTTTGGTCGTTGTGTGGAGATTTGCCGAGCCAATGACGTGCTCGTGATCAATGATGAGATCCAAACGGGTCTTGGACGAACGGGGAAAATGTTTTGTGGTGATTGGGACGGTCACCGCGGCGACATCATGATAGTTGGTAAAGCTCTAGGCGGAGGAGTCTTTCCTGTATCAGGCATCTTATCTGATTCGGACATCATGGACGTGTTCACGCCTGGAAATCACGGTTCTACTTTCGGTGGAAATCCTCTTGGTGCGGCTGTTGGACGCGCCGCGCTTGAGGTTATTCAAGAAGAAAACCTTGTTGATCAGTCGAATGATCTCGGTCAGTGGTTCATGGGTGAGCTTAAGTCCATTAATTCGCCACATATTGCAGAAGTCCGCGGCCGCGGACTAATGATTGGAGTCGTAATCAAGGAAAGTTCTGGTACTGCACGCCCATTCTGTGAGGCGCTCCAACAGCGAGGTATCCTGGCAAAAGAGACACACGAACAAGTGATTCGCTTCGCGCCTCCGCTTGTAATCGAAAAAGAGACACTCGAATGGGCTCTACCTAATATCGCCGAAGTAGTCGAGGGAGCTGCCGTGGCTGTGGGGTAGTGTTGGTGATGACACGGTTTTGAATATGTCTCCACTATAACCGAATGATTGCTGACTACACCGTGTTCAGGAGATCTCCAGTTTTGTGAGTGGCAGACTCCACGTAAAACACTTGGCATACTAGGAATGGTGTGGAACTACTGGTAAGGGACTCGCTCGTTCGAAGCGATCCGACTAACTTCGCGACCCCCTCCAACGCGCGATGAACACCGAGACGCATTCGGCGTAACAGGTTTCAATGAACGAGATCGAGCACGAAAAAGTAGGCCCATTCACGATTCGCATATGGGGCTTTTTGACAGCCCTATTAGTGTGGGTCCTCTACGTAATAACGATGGCTCCGACGACGGGATTTTGGGACACGTCGGAATACGTAACTACAGCACACATCCTTGGGATGCCCCATCCCCCGGGGAACCCGTTGTTTGTCATCACGGGTCGAGTGTGGTCATTGTTGCTTGAGTGGACCGGATTACCTGTCGCACTGCGAATTAACCTCCTGAGTGCTGTGCTATCTGCAGGCGCCACATTCTTTTGGTTTCTTGCCGTGACGAGGATTGTCGCTCACTTCTGGCTCAATCGGACTACGGTGCTTGTAGCGTCCATCACGTCTGTTTGGATTGGAGCCACCGCCTTCACGGTATGGAGTCAATCAAACCTCAATGAGAAGGTATACACCCTCTCACTATTCATTGTGGCCGTGGTCAGTTACTTGGCTATGCGTTGGAAAGACGATGCGGATACCGTCAGAGGGACTCGACTTCTCCTTTTAATCGCGTTTCTGCTTGGGCTCGGGTGGTCCAACCATTCGATGTCGCTCTTGCCCGGTTTAGCCTTAGTGCTGTTCGTGTTGTGGCACCGATGGCGAGTTGTGCTCCAGCCTTTGGTGGTTGGGTGCGGACTCGCACTCCTAGTGATTGGCTATTCGGTTCAACTGCTTTTTGTCCCAATTCGTTCTGCGCAAAACCCGATCATTGATGAGGCTGACCCAGAGTGTCCAAGCCTTATCTCGGCCGTTACACCTACGCGGATTGAAGATCGGTTCGGCGATAAAAAATGGGCCGTCCAGTGTAAACCGCTCGCCTTATCACTCATCCGGGACCAGTATGGCCCGGGACCAGTAACTCAGCGCCAAGCCTCATTTCGGGCACAGATGGCAAATTATTGGCAGTACTTCGATTGGCAATGGGCGCGAACATTGGACCCGGGTCCACGCCTCGCTGCATCCATGGTGTTTCTTTTCCTTGCTCTTCTAGGGTTATGGACCCACCTGAAGGGGGATCGGAAGACCTTTGTCTATTCGGGAACCTTGTTGTTTACGGTGACTTTTCTCCTCGTCTATTATCTGAATTTCAGATATGGGTATTCGTTGTACATGAACGAAATTCCCGATCTTGCCCGACATGAAGTCCGCGAACGTGATTATTTTTACATCATTGGGTTCCAAATGTGGGGGATCTACGCGGGCATAGGATTGGTATCGCTTTGGACCCAACTGGCAGAGTCGATTAGCATAAAAGCCGGAGGTCATCCGCTTCATCCGAACCTAGCTAAGGCCTCACCTATCCTGGCTATTGCTCTGATCCCGCTTCTGTTCAACTATGGGCGGGCAGATCGAACAGGAGACTTTGCAGCCCGGGACTGGGCGTACAACATCCTCCAATCGGTGGAACCCTATGGTGTGCTCTTCACCAATGGGGACAATGACACGTTTCCGCTTTGGTATCTCCAAGAGGTCGAAGGGATCCGTCGGGATGTTACGGTGATCGTGCACTCCTACCTCGGTACATCATGGTATCCAAAGCAGCTCCGCCAGCTCACAAGTCCATGTGCCGCCGGACAATCAGCGAGTGATACGCCTACGACGATCGTTTGCCAGCGGATGTTTGACATGGAAAAAGCAGTAGGACCGTATAAAGAGCTTAATCCATCAGAGCCGACCCGGTCGATCATCGCATGGGACGACGAAGAGATCGACAGTCTTGAACCGGCATTTTCAGTGTCACCCGACACCACGTTTAGTATCTCACGCTGGGTGGAAGCGAGAGTTCGGGATGGAGTGATTCTTTATCCGGATATCATGGTGTATCACATCATTCAACAGTCGTTGGGTGATCGGCCAGTATATTTTGCAGCGACCGCGCCTCCCGTATACCAGAAATGGGGTTTGCAACCACATTTGGTTCGACACGGGCTTGCATTCAAGCTTGTCGATGACTTGCTAGAGGAGACGGTGGATACGGTAAACCTCGCTGATCAGATGCCGAATACCCTCTCTCCCACTTGGGTCAATTCCACACGGTCACGCGAACTACTGTGGAATGTGTTTCAAATCGATTACTTGCTCGACTGGAAAGAGTGGCGAGAGCCTTCGACCGAGTCGAGCATCCCCGCACAATACTACCTAGCCTACTTCCTTCAGGGCATGTCCGAGAGCCAGCTAGCGGATACCGTTGCAGCCCAACGGTCATTCGAGATGTCTGATCACTTTGCAGTGTTGTCCAGAATTGGACTTGGTTCGCAGTAGTAACTTCCCCGATCAGCCGGGTCGGAGCGCTCCCAGTAAGGTTACTAACAACAGGATCAGCCCGTTGAGGGAGCTAACCACCGCATTCCGTTTCTTGAACTGCTGAAACGATGCACTCTCTTCGCCCGTGCTGGCGATGGCTTCCGCAGCACTGGCCAAACGCCCCGCATTAGGAATTTGGACCAGCAACGCGAGAGCGAAAGCAACGATACCCAGCAGCTGCATCTGAAAGAGCCAGTGGTTGGGTGTGGGCTGAAAATAGCCAAACCCTCCGATGGCGGTTAGACCGAACCCTGACACAATGTTAAGTAGCATTCCGACCAGGACGGGTCCCTTCAGAATCTGAGAATTCGCATTATATGCGAAGGAGATTACGCTCCAGTTGTCGGTGCGCTTCGCTCGTATGGTTAGGAGGGCAAGGACTAAGGTTGCCCCGAACCAGATGGCAAGTCCGACAAGATGGAGAAATAAAAATATTCCGCGTGTATCCATGTACCCAAGGTCCGGGGCAAGTCCAATGCGGTCAAGGGTCCAGGTGTTCTTATCTTGGGTGGTGTTGGGAGTTACACGTTGACGAACCCCCACTATGTGGGGCACCATCTCTAACATGACGACAACTACTACTGCTGTGAATATGCCATTCCCCGAACCGCTTGTTTGTGAGCTCGAAGCGCTATTGGGTGATCGCTTCTCCATGACGGAAGCACTCCGTGCCCAACACGGGGCAGGTGAGTCCTTTCATCCGATTGAAATGCCTGATGCTGTGACGTTTCCTCGATCAACGGAGGAGGTTGCTGCGACGGTCCGCGTTTGTGCTGCCCATGCTGTGCCGATCATTCCGTTTGGGGCTGGCACTTCACTTGAAGGTCATGTGCAGGCGGTTCAAGGTGGTGTATGTATTGCGACGAGCCAACTGACAGAGCTCATCGAATTGAACCCGGAGGATATGGACTGTCGCGTAGAATCAGGGATGACCCGCAAGACGCTTGAGGGACATCTCAAGGGAAGTGGTTTGTTTTTCCCGATCGACCCAGGAGCTGATGCAAGTCTGGGTGGAATGGCTGCAACGGGTGCTTCTGGCACCACGACCGTTCGGTATGGAACGATGCGTGAAAACGTTCTTGGACTAACGGTTGTCTTGGCCGATGGTCGTGTTATCCGAACGGGTGGTAGGGCGCGGAAGTCTTCGGCAGGGTATGACCTTACGAAGCTGTTTTTAGGCTCGGAAGGGACGTTAGGAGTGATCACAGAGATTCTAATCGGGCTCCACGGAATACCAGAAGCAATCTCAGCCGCAGTCTGTTCCTTCCCCACGCTCAAAGATGCAGTGGACGCAGTGACTCTCACCGTGCAGATGGGGGTTGGAGTCGCTCGAGCCGAGTTGCTGGACGAGGTGCAAATGGATGCAGTAAACCAGTTTTCAGATTTTTCGTATCCTGTCCAACCCACCCTTTTCTTTGAATTTCATGGATCGCCGGCAGGGGTTGAAGAGCAGGCAAATACTGTCGCCGGGATTGCCTCGGACTTGGGAGCCACTGACTTCGAGTGGGCCACCATGGCGGAGGATCGAACCAAGCTGTGGACTGCACGCCACGAAGCTTACTATGCCGCATTGGCGCTGCGTCCTGGGTGCCGCGGGTGGGCGACCGATGTTTGTGTTCCGATCTCCCGTCTAGCGGAATGCATGCTAGCGACCCGTTCAGACATCGACTCAGAAGGGCTAGTTGCCCCAATAGTATCGCATGCGGGCGACGGAAACTTCCATGTGAGCTTTATTATCGATCCGGATGACGAAGAAGAGATGAGTAGGGCGCGTAGCGTGAATAAAAAGATGGTGATGCGAGCGATTGAAATGGGAGGTACGTGCACAGGAGAACACGGGGTGGGCTATGGCAAGATGCCTTATCTGCTGGCAGAGCACGGTGAAGCCGTTTCAACCATGCGATCTATTAAGCAGGCCTTAGATCCTCAGCAAATCATGAACCCAGGAAAGATCTTCTCATGATGAAACAAACTTTGGTAAAGGTCTGTGTCTTTGCCGTTTTGGCGACTTTTGTGGCTTGTGACTCTCCTGGCAACTTCAGTGCGAATAGCTCGGGTGAGGGAACAGCAGATTTGGTTATCTTGGGCGGGCGTGTGATGGACCCTGAAACCGGCCTAGATGCTACGCGTAATGTGAGTGTCGCAGGCGGAAAGATTGTAGGGGTCACCGAAGCTACGGTTACGGGGCGGGACACAATTGATGCATCGGGCCTCGTTGTTGCTCCCGGTTTCGTTGACCTCCATGCACACGGTCAAGATTCGGTAAGTGCACGGTTGCAGGCTCAGGATGGTGTGACTACCGGGCTTGAGATGGAGATTGGTGTCTATCCTGTAGCCGAGTGGATCGCCTCGCGAGAGGGTCAGGCGATCATTAACTACGGAGCCACTGTGAGTCACGCTGGTGCGCGGATTAAACTTCTCACTGGAATTGATGCCGGACACCCTATCATCGCCCGCCCGGGCGAACAGAGTGCGCTCGCGTCCGAAGCAGTATACGAGGAACTGGCCGATGATCAGATCCTCGAGCTTAACGGCTTGATCAATCAAGGACTGAACGAGGGTGCGCTCGGAATTGGGTTTGGAATCACCTATACGCCCGGTGCATCGCGGACTGAGATTTATCGTGCTTTCCAACAAGCAGCATCTAGGAATGCGCCAGCATATGTGCACCTCCGCGGCCTTAACTCAGGGGGTACACTAGGCGCATTCCAAGAGGTCATTTCTAATGCGGTGTCGACCGGCGCAGCGGTGCACATTGTCCACATGAATTCAAGTGCGGACGAAATGGCACGTACAACGCTGGAGATGATTCGTGGTGCTCGTAAAAGTGGAATCGACATTACGACCGAGGCCTATCCGTATACTGCGGGTTCGACGCGAATTGAATCAGCGCTATTCGATTCCTGGGATGACGAAACGGAGGAAGCGTATAGCCGCCTGCAATGGTCTGGAACCACAGAACGGCTTAATGGTGAGAGTTATCGCCGTTATCGAGAACAGGGTGGTTGGGTGGTCATCCACGGTCGAAGCGAAGAGACTAACGAATGGATTGTTGCTCAGCCCGATGTGATGGTGGCAAGTGATGGGATTCCTTATCTGTACGAGGCGGTGCACCCGCGTGGAGCTGGGACATTTGCGCGAATTTTAGGACACTACGTGCGTGATCGGTCCGTGCTAAGCCTTATGGATGCGTTAGCCAAGATGACCATTCATCCGGCAAAACGTGTCGAAGGGTTTGCACCTATGATGGCTAGGAAGGGAAGGGTTCAGGTTGGCGCTGACGCGGATCTGACATTGTTCGATGCCGCCACGATCATTGACCGTGCCACTTATGCTGATCCCGATGCATCATCTGAGGGTATCTACCATGTGTTGGTCGAAGGGGTCGCGGTCGTTCGAGATGGAAATGTTGTTCCCGACGTATACCCTGGTCGCCCGATTATGAGCGGTGCGTCTTAGGGATTCATCGAGAAGATCTGATCATCAATGGGTGTGTTGATTTGCATCTCATCGAATATAATTGCCTGCGAGCCCATCTGAGTGTCGGCCTCAACCAAGAATGGGAATAAAAGCCCGTCCACATTGCGATAGTCACTCAACTTTGTGGTGTTATTTATTCCCGCTACCATGGTCTTGATTTGAATTGGTAGGTACGTGTTCGCATCAAGGTAGAAATGGCTTGGGGCTTCACGAGTGACAACAGTCAAGTGGATTGCTTCAATCCCATCAACCATCTCTGTTCCCACGACTTCGATTGAATGGCCATCTTCTCGCCACCCAATTAGGGGACCGTCAATATCCGCTTGCTCTATCAGGTTGGCTGTTGTCGCAGGATCTGCTTCTGCGGGCTCGGTTGAACCTGTCATTGGCATGATCTGCCAGGCCATTTTCCCATCATAGGCTTGGACAATGTTCATGCCTTGGATCGTAATCTCGATCCGGGTCATGGAGGGCCGTTTTTGGTGGGATTGGAACGGACCTTGCGCCATCCCACCGGCAAGAGAAATAGTGCCGGAAGTCACCATGCTCTCAAGTTCCATCCACGCCTCAAGCCCGCCGATTGCCTCATAATGCTTCGCCAGTACGTCATCGAGACTCTGACCGACTGCGGGAAAGGCAAGTCCTAATCCAACTAAAACAATTACGGTTGATGTGAATAGCTTCTTAAGCATTCGTGCCCTCAATAATGAAATGGGTTCTTGGAATTTCTATGAAAGTTATTTGATTGGCATTAGGGTATGACACGAGCCTCTGCTATTCGAGTCCAGATCCTCAAAGTGTGCCAGCTAGGCTCTTCAATTCTTGCATGACGGCGGTTCGGTACGACGTATTCTGCACAAGCACAAATATGGTATTGTCGCCAGCGATGGTCCCCACAACACCCTCTAGGCTGGCCACGTCGATTGCTTCAGCCACTACGTTGGCGCAACCATTCTGCGTTCGAATCGAGAGCAATACGTCACCAGTATCAATGTGAGTAGCAAACTCACTTAGAGCAGTCTTGAGCGCTCGCTTTGCGATCGGAGGTGGCGTGGAAAACCCTGAGCGTACGTACCGGATTTTGCCGTCGCCCGTTGTTCGTTTCACGATTCCAAGTCGCTGGATGTCTCGAGAAACTGTGGCCTGGGTCACCGAAAAACCCATAGGGTCGAGGGCGTTAACCAGTTCTGACTGGGTCCGAATTGGCCATTTTTGGATGATTTCGAAGATCATCTTTTCGCGCGCTCGACGCCCTGGTGGTGTCATGTCAAAATCTCATCAAGGAGTTGCTGGTTATCATGGGCACGCCGAATTGGAGAATCAGTGCGCTTTTGCAGCCATTCTTCCAGTGTGTCGAGATTTTGATTTGTTGCCTGAAGCTGTTTAAGCACTTGTGTTGGCGCTGGCCCACCGGGTGAATCGTGTGCGATGACAGCTCGATGTGGTTTGAGAATCTCATGCACTTCGTCGTCTGTCTGAGGGCAGCAGTTTTGGAGGGTTTCTATGGAGAGCTCCCATAGTTCCACTCCCTCAATCTCTGCGGATCGAACAGCCTGGCCAACTTGTTCGTGAGCTGTTCGGAATGGAACACCGCGACGCACCAGGTGGTCGGCGAGTTCTGTGGCAGTGAGCATGCCGCCGCTAAGAGCATCTTCCATAGCTCCAGTTTCGAATTCCACGCCGCGCGCAATCGCAATTGCGGCCGCCAGCGACCAGTCCGTAGTGTCGAGCGAATCAAACAAACGCTCTTTATCTTCTTGAAAGTCGCTGTTGAAGGTTAATGGAAGTCCCTTCACCAGAGTTAAAAGGGCTGTCACGTTACCGATGGCCCGGGCCGACTTTCCGCGCAAGATTTCTGCTGCTTCAGGATTTTTCTTTTGTGGCATGATGCTGCTGCCCTGCGACACAGAGTCGTCCAATTGGATGAATCCAAATTCCCTGGTCGACCAGAGAATGATCTCTTCGGCCCACCGTGACAGGTGCACAAGTAAGACCGAACATGCGAACGCTACATCGAGCACATAATCGCGATCGCCGACTATATGCATGCTGTTGGTAAATGTCCGATCTAGTCCCAAAAGTTCCGCTGACCGTTCGGGATCAATCGGGAAAGATGATCCAGCAAGGGCACCTGCGCCCAAAGGAGATACGCCCGCCAAGGTGTGTGTGGCTTGGAGGCGCTCAACATCCTGTTCTAGTGCTGTGGTATGTGCCAGTAAGTGATGTGCTAGGCTTACTGGTTGACCACGTTGCAAGTGTGTATAGCCAGGGAGGAAGGTTTCGTGGTGTTGCGATGCCTGCTCGGTGAGAACTCGTTGAAAACCTGAGACGCCGGCAAGGATGTCTTCCAGGCGTTCACGCACGTAGAGACGCAGCGCGATAGCAGTTTGGTCATTTCGGCTTCGAGCTGTGTGGAGGCGTTTGCCTGCGTCCCCCACTCGATCTACGAGTTCCCGCTCGATCCAAGTGTGAACATCCTCATCTGGGCCTTCAACCTTGAGAGCCCCAGATTCAACTTCTAATAGCATCTCAGACAAACCCACGAGTATTGGGTCGCTTTCTTCCGTCGACAGGATGCCACGCTCCCGTAACATCCGTGCGTGAGCCAAACTCGCGAGTAAATCGTGTCTGACTAGGTGACGATCAAAGTGAAGCGACCCCGTAAAATCATGGATGGCTGGGTGTATCTGTGTACTAAAACGCCCCCCCCAAAGGGAACCATCTTCGCTATGTGTCTGCATTGCAGAACCATCGTCCGAGGTGTGGTTCACACCTTTTCCTGTCCGATTGTAGATGGTCGTTGAGGAGAAGTGAGGTCGGATGGGAGGCCGGGGACGGGCCCGGCGTTAACGATTTGTGCTCCATCGGAGTCGATCGCATTGTGCACTTCCGCGGCGCGGGCTTTTGTCCGTGCTGCAATGCTTGGTGGAAGGCCCCATAAACGAATGAATCCACCAGCGTCTGCCTGATCGTATACGGCATCCTCGTCGAAGGTGGCCAGGTCCTCGCGATAGAGCGAATGAGGGGAGGTGCGTGCCACCGGTTGAGCTGTACCCTTATACAAGCGTACTGTGACCTCTCCGGTGGTGGTTTCATGTACACTTCCCATAAAAACATCAAGCGCTTCACGCAGTGGTGAGTACCATAGCCCCTGATAGATAAGTTCAGCGTATCGCGACGACACGTAGCGTTTGAAGGCGACCGTATCTCGATCTAGTGTGAGTGCTTCAAGATCAGCCAAAGCGGCTAAGAGCACGCACCCGGCGGGAGTTTCGTATACGCCACGGCTTTTCATACCAACCAATCGGTTCTCGACCAAGTCGACCCTTCCAACGGCATGTGCACCCGCGATCTGGTTAAGTAAGGAGATCAAAGGGGCAGGCTCTAGCGCAGTTTCATTTATGGCTACTGGCCGTCCTCGATTGAACGAAATGATAACATCTTCAGGCTCGTCGGCGGCTTCTTTTAAACTGACCGTGAGGTCACGGAGATCATCCGGTGCTGGTAGGGCTGGATCTTCAAGAACGCCGCCTTCGAACGACGTGTGCCACAGGTTCTGGTCAATGCTGTATAACTTCGTTGGACTTCCTGGAACCGGGATGTCACGTGACTGTGCATAGGTGAACGCTTCTTCTCTGGAAGTGATTTCCCACTCTCGCCATGGTGCGATCACCTTAAGGTCGGGCGCCAATGCTTGGTATGTTAGTTCAAATCGGACCTGATCATTCCCTTTTCCAGTGCAGCCATGAGCTAGCGCATCGCACTCAAACTCGCGCGCTACCGCTACTTGTGTTGCAGCAATAACGGGGCGCGCCAAGGCGGTCCCTAGCAGGTATCGACCTTCGTATATTGCGCCGGCTTGGAGTGCCGGAAACACGCATTCCCGCGCAAACGAGTCTTTCAGGTCAACAACGTGGCAGGCAATGGCTCCTGTCGCGAAAGCCTTTGCTTGAATCGCGTCGAAGTCTTCTCGTTGACCTACGTCGGCTACCACTGCTACGACTGCGCATTCGTAATGCTCTCGGAGCCATGGGATCATCACCGAGGTGTCGAGCCCGCCGGAATAGGCCAGGGCGACTTTCTTAACGCCCGCACTCGCCATTTATGCCTCCTACATTCCATTTTTGTTTGAAGTGCCGGTCGACTTGATATTCAAATCGATGGCGTATTATAAAATACATTAAACTGCATAACTATGCAATTTATCCAAGAGCGCCTGGGTTCCTTGGCTATTCAGGTAAGCTGTGATTTTCTATCGACTGGTGAGAAGAGAAAGGAGTAAAACTAGAGGAGGGTGTGTGAGAAAATGTATAATCGTAAGTGTTCGAAAGCGGTTGGGACTGAGTTCTTCCGCGCTTAAGATCGGGCTTGAAGACTCCGTACGGTGCGTTCTCGGTGCCGGAGTGCAATAATTGCATCTGCTGCGGCTGCTGCGGCAGAGAGAGTTGTTGTATAGGGCACTTTCCGAGTAACAGCCGCTCGTCTGATCTCGTAGTCATCGTGCTGCGCGTGTTTCCCGAGTGGTGTGTTAATAAGAAGCTGAACATCTCCCGACACGATTTGGTCGAGTAGATTGGGGCGGCCCTCATGGATTTTGAATGTACGCTCGCACGGTACTCCACGGCGGATGAGATATGAGGCGGTTCCCTCTGTGGCGAGAATACGGAAGCCCAATTCATGAAATCGGCGTGCAATTGGAACAACGTTGGGTTTGTCACGGTCGTGGACTGTGATCACGATGGAGCCTGTCGTTGGTAGTCCTTGATAGACGGATATTTGGGACTTGGCAAAAGCCAGACCGAAACTGTCAGCAAGGCCCATTACTTCACCTGTGGACCGCATCTCAGGTCCTAGTATCGTGTCTGCATCGGGAATCTTATCGAAGGGAAGAACCGCTTCTTTTACAGCCACTTCCTGAGGGATCAATTCGTCACCGAGCTTCATATCTGCCAGTCGCGTCCCAGCTAATACACGTGCTGCGACTCGGGCAAGTGGGACGCCTGTTGCTTTACTTACAAATGGGACGGTTCGGCTAGCGCGTGGATTAACTTCGATCACATAGACGGTGCCATCATGGACGGCAAATTGGACGTTGATCAGGCCCTTGACTTCGAGTGAAAGTGCGAAGTCACGCGTAAATTTCCGCATCGCATCCATATCGTCGTCGCGGAGTAAGTATGGAGGAAGTACGCATGCCGAGTCTCCAGAATGCACCCCTGCTTCTTCGATGTGCTGCATGATCCCACCAATCAATACAGTCTCTCCGTCGCAGACGGCGTCTACATCGGCCTCGAACGCGTCTTCCAAAAAGCGATCAAGAAGAACCGGATGCTCCGGCGACGCTTGCACGGCGCGAACAAAGTACTCGCGGAGCGACGTCTCGTCGTAGACGATTTCCATTGCTCGCCCACCCAAGACATAACTAGGGCGCACAAGTACAGGATAACCAACGTCTTGTGCGATCTTCACCGCTTCTTCCACATTTGTCGCCGTTCCACAGTCAGGAACTGGCACTCCAAGTTCTCGGCAGAGCACTTCAAATCTTCGGCGATCTTCTGCTCGATCAATTGATTCAACACTCGTGCCTAAAATGGGCACCCCAAGCTGTTCGAGCTTGCGGGCGATACGCAGTGGCGTTTGGCCGCCAAACTGAACTATCACGCCTTCGGGGTCTTCTTGCTCGACGATCGCAAGCACGTCTTCGACTGTAAGCGGTTCGAAGTAAAGCTTATCTGAGATATCAAAGTCGGTGGAAACAGTCTCAGGGTTCGAATTGATCATGATCGTTTCAAACCCTTCTTCTCGTAGGGCCAACGATGCTGAGACACAGCAGTAGTCAAACTCAATCCCTTGTCCGATTCGGTTCGGACCACTCCCTAAAATGATCACCTTTCGTCGATCCGAACGAATGGACTCGTTTTCGAACTCGTAGGTCGAGTATAAGTATGGAGTGGCGGCAGGAAACTCGCCTGCGCACGTGTCGACGGTTTTGAACACAGGTCTTAGCCCAGCCGCTCTTCGAGCTTTACGGACATCATCCTCGTCCATGCCTCTGAGGCGTGCTAACTCCCCATCTCCGAAGCCGAGCACCTTCATATGCAACAGGAGTTCATCGGTCATTTCGTCGGCGGTCGCGAATGCCTCTCCCTCGCGCACCAGCGATTCAAGCTGTGCGAGAAACCAAGGGTCTATGCCGGTCGTCTCCGTTATCTCCTCGAGGCTCATTCCAAGTGCAATTGCTCGGTAGAGCTGGAACGCTCGTTCCGGTGTCGGAGTGCGGATTGCCATACGAACGGTGTCGAGCTTGTCATCCTGCAGTCGGTCATCTTCGAAATCGATACTTGGGAGCCATCCAGCACGATCATTTTCGAGGGAACGGAAGCCTTTAAGCCACGCCTGTTGGAAGGTTCGACCGATCGCCATTACTTCGCCCACCGCCTTCATCTGAACCCCCAAAGTGGGGTCGGCCGTCGGAAACTTCTCAAACGCAAAACGAGGAATCTTAACGACGATGTAGTCGAGGACTGGCTCAAAGCAGGAAGGAGTAACCTCGGTGATGGCGTTGGGAATCTCATCAAGTCGGTATCCAACGGCGAGCTTGGCCCCTATGCGTGCGATTGGGAATCCGGTGGCTTTCGAGGCCAAAGCAGAGCTACGTGAAACACGCGGGTTCATCTCAATTACCAACATCTCACCCGTAGTCGGGTGAACCGCGAATTGGATATTGCACCCGCCAGCGTCTACGCCGATCTCCCGAATGCACGCGATAGCTGCATCGCGCATCGCTTGGTACTCGCAGTCTGAAAGGGTGAGGGCAGGGGCAATTGTAATGGAGTCACCCGTATGGACACCCATTGGATCGAAATTTTCGATCGAGCACACGACTACAACGTTGTCGGCCCGATCGCGCATGACCTCGAGTTCGAACTCCTTCCAACCAATAATACTCCGATCGATCAGGACCTCTCCGATCGGTGAATGACGGATCCCAGTCCGCACCAAGTCAGCAAACTCGTCACTGTTGAATGCGGTGCTTCCGCCCGTCCCTCCGAGTGTGAATGAAGGTCGGATGATGGCGGGAAATTCCGTTTCAGCAACGATGTCTTCGGCTTCCTCTACAGAGCGTGCGAAGCCTCCGTGAGTGAGTTCGAGCCCGATCTTACGCATCGCAGTCGCAAATTTTTCACGGTCTTCTGCCTTCTTGATGGCACTCACATCCGCGCCAATTAATTCGACACCGTATTTTTCTAATACGCCACTTTCAGCAAGTTCCAGTGCTAAGTTGAGTGCCGTCTGTCCACCCATCGTTGGAAGAAGCGCGTCGGGCTGTTCGACCTCGATTACGCGCTCGACCCACTCAGCCGTTAATGGCTCGATGTATGTTGCATCGGCAATGTCAGGGTCCGTCATAATCGTGGCAGGATTTGAATTTACCAGGATTACCCGATACCCCTCCTCACGAAGTGCACGACAGGCTTGTGTTCCGGAGTAATCAAACTCACAGGCTTGGCCGATCACAATCGGCCCGGATCCTATGAGGAGAATCGAAGATATATCATCACGGCGTGGCATCGGACGGGGAAGCTATCCAGTTCATTTTCGCTGCGCAGCCCCTGACAGAGGTTCCGACTCGTATCAATACTCGTGAATGAGGCGTGTGGTCTACAGCAAGACCCTGGCTACGTGCTGTTTACGTACACCGATTATGTCGCAGAATTTTGGTGAAAGGCTTATAGGGAGGGCACTCTTTATGCGCACCGTAGAGCCTGTTATCTGTCTTCTCCCCCATCGACCATGTGCTTTGCGCTTTCTTTACGAACCGCAGTTGCGATTAGGAGAATGAGACCGCCCCAGACAAAGCCTAGGACAAGAATCATCGTTATGATTGTGGTTCCGGTCATGTTGCTTCGTCTCCGCTGAGGCCGAGTTCCCCTGCGATCTCCTGCATCGCTTCAATGACGAATGTGATGTGTTCACTCATATCCTCACCCAGTTCCTCGCAATTCTGTCGCATCTCTTCCCGGCTCACCGCTGCGGCGAACGCTTTGTCCTTCATTTTCTTGCGAACGGATTTGGCTTTCATCCCCTGAAGTTTGGTAGGGCGAACAAGTGCACATGCCACAAGGAACCCGGTCAAATCGTCGACCGCGCGAAGTGCCCGTGCCATGAGCGATGATGCCTTAACACCAGTATAATCAGCATGTGCCATGATCGCGTGAAGGATGTCCTCATCCACATTTTTTTTGCGGAGAATGGTTACCCCCGTTGTCGGGTGCTCCTGGTCCGGTGTCCGAGCATCGTTGGGCCAGCGCTCATAGTCAAAGTCATGTAAGAGCCCGGTTACACCCCATAGGTCAGCATCTTCACCGTACTTCTGTGCATATGCACGCATTGCAGCTTCTACCGCGAGCATATGGCGTCGGAGACGTGGGCTCTCCGTGTATTCGTCAACTAACGCCAGCGCTTCATCACGACTTGGGACCATCTTCGTGAGTCTCCTCTCATTAGGAAGGAAGTGACGTTTCTCGTTCGACGCTGTAACTCCGAGCGTCTTTATCTTATGTCAGAAGCTATATGAGGTGCTACTAGTTTGCGCTTAGACCCTTTTCTTATGGTAAATGTCACCGGTCACATGCCCCGAACACCTAGATAGGTGATTCGGTCCATTCCGGGCCGACGAGTACCGTCGACTCTTGTATCTGGCGCTCAGGGACTGACCAATAACGGTGCAGTAACCGACGAGTCTCTTTTCGAGATGTGAGCTTAAAGCCATGGCGTTCGTAGAAGATGATGGCCCAGGTGGCAGCTGACCATGTACCTACTAGGACCGATTGAGACACCTGTGAAAGCAAGTGGGTCAGGAGCTCGTGGCCGATACCCTGTCCTTGATGGTCTGTCCTGACATAGGCGTGCCGGATTAGTGTCACGCCGTGAACAGCTTGTGAGCCCATAACTCCGAGCAGTTCACCATGTGCTGTGTACCCGACAAACGATACATCCGCCGCCAGCTCGGCTTGGAGTTCGTCAAGCGACATATAGGGTTCATGCCAACAGTCACCGGGAATCACTCCGAGGTATGCTTTCGATGCTTCATTGATCACCTCGCAGATTTGCTGGGTGTCAGAGTCGGTGCACGGTGAGATCATGACTTTCGGCACGGTTGTTGCCGTTATTCCTGGATTTTTGAGTTTAAGAGGGCTGCTCTCGTTATAATGCGCCGTCCGAATCGATCCGACAGTGTGTCTACGCTTTCCGCTAGCCGATGCCTCCCGGCGGTTTCTTTCGTGGGGGACCCTTCCTGGTTGAGAAATGTTAACTGATCTGCTTCAACCGGTTTGAACTTTGACAGGCTTACTCCTATCAGCCGCACGCGGCGAGATTTGTCATCGGATTCACGAAAAAGTGCCCGGGCTACGGGCCAAATGTCTTCCGTCGTAACGGCAGGTCGCTTCAACGTGCGCTGACGTGTATGGGTCTCGAAACCCTCCCAGCGGAGTTTAACATGGATGGTGCGTCCGGCTAAACCTTTCTGACGGAGGTTTTGGGCTACGGTATCACAAAGATCAAGGAGGGTCGTCTCAACCTGGTGTCGGTCGTCTACATCGTGGAAGAACGTGACTTCCTTACCCAGCGACTTCTGTTTCTTGTCTGTACAGACGCTTCTAAGATCATGCCCATTAGCTAGCTCATGAAAACGACGGCCCATGGCTTGGCCTAGAGCAGTCTCGAGAACCGTGGGGTTGAGGTTGGCGACATCCCCAATTGTCTTGACCCCTAGGGTTCGTAATTTTGTTTGGGCCTTACCCCCCGCACCCCATAAACGGCTAATCTTGAGTGGCGCAAGGAAATCGCGCTCCATGCCCCCAGGGACGACCACCAGCCCGTCCGGCTTGTCGAGGTCACTCGCCACCTTGGCCACATATTTGTTTGTTCCAACTCCGACGGATGCGGTGAGTTGTTCACTCGTTAGAATTTGTTCCTTTATGCGAGTTGCGATTTGAGGTCCAGTCCCGAATAACTTTTGGCTGCCTGTCACATCGATGAATGCCTCATCCAACGACAACCCTTCGACTTGATCCGAGAAGTTGTGAAAAATGTTGAAGATTTGGGAGGAAACTTCCCTGTACAATTTGATCCGGGGTCGCAGAAACACCGCACTCGGGCAGCAGCGATACGCTTGTGAGATAGGCATGGCCGAATGCACTCCATGTTGACGTGCCTCATAGCTCGCAGTCGAGACGACGCCACGACCCGCACCCTTCTTCGGGTCGGATCCGATTATAACCGGCTTACCTTTTAAGGTCGGATCTTCACGAATCTCGACAGCCGCATAAAACGCATCCATATCGACATGAAGGATGGTCCGACCCTTGGGTGCTGCATTCATTCTGTGGTTTTGGTTTCTAACTCAAACTCATCCAGGACACGGTGGACTCTGCCTGGCGCATCTGTTACGAGGCCATCCACGCCCCAGGCTAGGAGCCGTCTAATGTCTTGGGGGCGATTAACCGTCCAGACAAAAACTCCGATGCCATCAGCCTGTGCACGTCGGATGAAGGCGGGAGACACGATGCGGATCATGCCATGCTTCTCCGGAACCATCGCAGCGTTCACGCCGCTAGGAACCAAGAAGCGCCCCAAGCCGATTTTCCCGAAGAGTACATATCCGCGCAGTTCATCTTGATATGCACAGCGCCAACGGGCGTATTGGCCTGCAGGCTCGACTTCTTCTCGCTCGAACCCACCCACGAGAATTTGCTCACGATTACGGTTGTTTCTAAGCCATCGACCCATGGCATGACCGGCGGTCACAGATTTGATTTCTGTCACGACGGGGCGCGTTCCGACGACTTCAAACACTTCTTCAAGTGTCGGAATCCGAATTCCCTGCCCACGGAATGGGAATGTCTTCCCTCCGTCCATGGTAAACTGATATCCAGCATCGAAAGTTTGGAGCTCGTGAAGTGTGCGCTCCTCAACAGGGCCAGTCCCATCGGTGGTTCTGGACAACGTAGGATCATGGATTACGATGAGATGCCCATCCACACTGCAATGGAGGTCAAGCTCAACACCATGAGCCTCCACATCAATTGCGTGCTGAAACGAGGGAAGTGTGTTCTCGGGCGCGAAGGCAGCGGCTCCCCGGTGGCCAATAACACGGATTTCTGACCCTGGTCCGAAGAGGTCGTCCCGCAAGTCGGGCATGAAACGACTAGGCAGTTGCCGTGCCCGTAGCACTCGGACGTTGGGAGTCACCTCCCATCTCGGTCTGTTTTTGACCTAACCAATAGCCGATCATGAGCCAGACCCCCGCGACGGGTGCTACTACAAAAGCAATTCCCGACATGGTGAGCCCCAACGCGCCTAGCCCTGCGTAACCCCAGGCGCCGACTTGGTCACCAAAACGGTAGACGAAAGTGTCGATGAGCGCCTTTGCCTTGAATCGGTCCTCGCGGTTGACAACCGTGAATAACGTTTCACGAGCTGGCCGTGCTAAGGAATAGTTCGCCGCGCGCCTAAGCGCTTGGACCACGATGATCACTGCCGCGGCAGGCCAGATTCCTAGGGTTGTAAATCCGACAAGGACGATGAAGGGAAGCACTGCAAGAGTCACTCCTACACCGACCCATTTAATGAAGCGGCCTGTAAGAAACATTTGGGTGATGACTGTTACAATATTGGTCGCTGAGTCAATCCAACCGAAAAAAGATATCCGATCACCACGATCGGCAATTTGACTCGCAATCTCAGCCTGTCCGAAGTAGAAAACCGTGCCGACAATTGTATAAATCAACACATAGAGGCAGATGCCAAGCAAATAGGGAGATTTGAGGACATGAGACACTCCCGACCATGCAGAGCCACCAACCGGCTCATGTGCCACAATCTTCTCTCCGCGAGCCTCATGAAGTGATTCGAAGATTGTCGACAACCGGCGGACCGCCCACACCGAAATTTCTAGAAAGACGATCGAAACCCATATGAGATTGGCGGGGGTCGACACCACTTGGGCAAACCCCGCTGTGATGGTTGATCCTGTAATAGCCCCGAGCGTACCTCCTACCCCAATGAACCCATAAAGGCGTTTGCTCTGATCCGTTTTCCAGACATCGCTCATGAAAGCCCAGAAAATTGAGACGACGAATAAGTTGAAAACACTCCCCCACCAGTAGAAGGCGCGACCCACCCAAATTTGCTGTTCTGGGGGCAAGATTTTCAGTAAGACAAAGAAGATGATGAGGTTCGCTATGAAAAATCGGTACGTAATCGACACGAACCGATTTCGTGAAAACTTTCCAACCAAGGCCGCGAAAGGTGGGTTGACGATGATCATCAGAATGAGCGTGCCCAGGAACATCAAAGGTAGGTTACGAACACCGCCGGCGACCGCCATCTCGTCGCGGATTGGCCGGAGCACATACCAGGATGAGAGCACGAAATAGAAGTATCCAGCCGAGAGGAGCAGCGCCTTCATTTCTCCTTCTTTAAGGACCACCAGCCGTTGAATTAGTCGAGTAAATCCGCTTGCTCGTTCGACGTCTCTAGGTGAGTCCATGTGCTCCCTCTTATGATGACTCTAATGCTTAGACTAAGAGCCAGTTTCGTTAGTTTTATAACCCTTCCGCGTTGGGCGGAATTTCTGAAATCAAATTGTGCACAACGCGACTGCGTCGTGCAGTGAACGAAGTGGGTCACTGCTCCGGGGGATGAACTCATGTGCCATAAATCCATCGAAACCGGTCTGATTGATCGCTCGAACAATTGGAGGGTAATTGAGTTCCTGTGTTTCGTCGATCTCGGCGCGTCCTGGGACTCCTCCAGTGTGATAGTGTCCGATCCAGTCACGAGCCTCGGAGAGCGTGCGGATGATATCCCCTTCCATAATCTGCATGTGGTAGATGTCATAGAGAATCTTTACACGTGGGGAGTTTACAGCACGAATGATTTCGAGCGCATAACTCATGGTGTCGCCAATGTAATCGGCATGCCCACCCGGTTTCGAGTTCAGTGCCTCAACCAGAATTGTGACTTCTTCGGCCTCGGCGATGGGTGCACATTCGCGGAGGCACGCAATCGAGTTCTCTATGGCGGGCGTATCGGACATTCCACGTCGATTTCCGAAGAAGCAAATCACGTTAGGGACGCCATCTTCGGCTGCTCGTGGAATATATCGTTCAAAAGCGCGGATTATTGTTGAATGATTCCCGGGCTCGTTTAGACCGTCTTCGATTGTGCCGGCTTCAACATCTCCGCACGAAACAATGAGTCCTTGATCGTGGGCAACCCCCCATTCGTCAACTTTCAGGAGGTCCATAGCTGGGAGTCCCATGGTGGCGACTTCGGCGCAAAACTCGCCCAAAGGGATATCCTCGAAGCACCAGCGCGCCACCGATTGTTTTATGCCATTTGGCGGGTTCGGGGCGACTGCCGTCGTTTCGCGATCAATATGCCGAGCGTTGGTGGGCTGGCCCAAGGCAAGCGTTGCTTCCTTCGTTCCAGAGGGTATGAAAATTCCGAGCGATGCTGCTCCTACTCTCCGAAGTGCGTCGCGCCGACTTACATCACTCATGACCTGAATCTTTTCCAAATGTGGGGTACATACTCAGACCCTAAGAGAGGCCAGGTATTCGAAACTGGTTCGCACGGATTCGAGTGCGTCATCCGGCGTATCATGCTCTACAAAGTAATGTGTCAGGCCCGCCGTTTCGGCGTGCCTGAAAATTTCGGCGAAATCGATGACACCGTTGCCGACGTCAACCATTTTTCCGTCTCTCGTTCGGTCTTTGACGTGACAAAGCTCGAAACGACCGGGATATCGCGTAAAGTAGTCAAGCGGGTCTGCACCACCGTGCACCATCCAGTAGAGGTCAACTTCGAAGGTGACCAGATCTGGGTCAGTGCCATCGATGAGGACATCGAGTGGTACCACACCTTCTATTGCACGAAGTTCAAAATCGTGATTGTGGTATGCGAACCGAAGTCCCGCCTCATGACATGCCTCCCCGAATCTGTTCATCTCTCCTGCTAGCCGTTGATATCCATCGATGTCTGGACGATCGGCTGCCGCCAAGAACGGAAGAACGAGGTGCCGGTGGCCGATAATCGTGGCGGCCTCGATAGCTGGCTCGAGGTTCTGGCGGAACTCTTCGAGCGAAAGGTGTATGGCCGGTGCCACGAGATTTTCCGCTTCGAGCGTCATGCGGATCTCCTGCGGCGAACGGCTGAAGTACCCGGCAAACTCGACCTCTCGATACCCGATGCGTGCTACATGGGCAAGCGTTTCTTCGACATTGCTAGCCATTAGAGATCGAACGGTGTAGAGCTGGAGGCCCCAGCGATCTATAGCCGAGAACCTTGGAGTTAGCGCGGGGAGTGGAATAGGGCCACCATACGTCAATAACGCAGCGGCTCCCAGTGATCTGTGAACGAAGTGGCGTCGATCCATATTATACAATATGAGTGTCTAGTGTGAGTTCGTCGATTGGAGGAGTAATGAAACGAAGACGCGCATTACGAATTCTCGGGACAGCTGCTGGGGCTCCCTTAGTCATCCCGCGCACCGGATTTGCGGAAATCGTGGAATGGGCTCGTGATGTTCGCGCAGGCATGGATTCGGCTGGTGGCCGCCAGGAGCGCACTCTGACGGAAGCTCAGAATCGCCTAGTTACTGCGCTTGCAGAGGTGATCATTCCACAAACCGACACTCCAGGGGCCACAGTAGCCGGGATCGACGAGTTCATTGATGTGATCGTCACCGGTTGGCTGGACGAAGATGAAAAAAACCGATTTCTCGACGGAATTGATACGGTCGATGCGCTAAGTAAGAACAAGTATGGGACGAATTTCACAGATTGTTCCACTGAAGAAAAGATGGCGATCGTCGCCAAGTTAGACACCGAACTCGATGAATTGCGCCGAGATCCCACTTTCGACGAAACCACACACTTCTTCTATGACATGAAGCGTTTCACCTTGGCCGGGTATTTTACCTCTGAGACAGGCCTCAGGACGCTTGGATATCGGATCGTTCCAGGTGCTTTTGAGGGTTGTGTGCTCCTTGATCAGTATGGGGTAGGAGGTGGCCGATGACCGCCCCCTACATCCGTAGCCAGGAAGAATATGATGCTATCGTCGTGGGCTCGGGGATCACCGGTGGCTGGGCCGCGAAAGAACTCACTGAGGCTGGCCTACGAACCCTTGTGTTAGAGGCCGGACCAATGGTCATTCCCGAGCGCGATTATGTAGAACACGTGCCGCCCTACCGAATGCCTTACCGTGGGTGGAACGATCGCAAGGCCCTCGAGAAAGAACAGCCTGTCCAGAAGGAGTGTTACGCCTGCGATGAGATGGCACGGAAGTTTTTTGTAAACGACATTGACAATCCCTATACGACTGAACCTGATGCGCCATTTCTATGGATCCGTGGCCGCCAGGTTGGTGGGCGTTCGATCATGTGGGCGCGGCAGTCATATCGTTTGAGCGATCTCGATTTTGAGGCGAATGCTCGTGAAGGGATCGCGGTCGACTGGCCAATTCGATATGCAGACCTTGCTCCTTGGTACGATCGCGTAGAAGCGTTTGCCGGGATTAGCGGACGGGCTGAAGGCTTGCCGCAACTTCCGGACGGCCAGTTTCTCCCTCCGATGCAAATGACCTGTGTTGAAGAGGAGGTCCGCGATGCGATCGCCAGGAGTTTTGGCGATACACGTCGTATGACGATAGGGCGCACGGCGGTGCTGACTCGAGACCATAATGGGCGTAAGGCATGCCATTATTGTGGCCCGTGTCACCGTGGTTGTTCGACCAAGAGCTACTTCAGTTCGCTAAACGCTACCCTGCCTGCAGCCGAAGCGACTGGCCTAATGACACTGCGACCGAATAGCGTTGTTCACAGTGTCATTTGGAATCCATCCAAGGGGCGAGTGACTGGCGTTCGTGTAACCGACCGTGAATCGCATGAGGAGTTGGAGTTTTCGGGTCGTATCATATTCTTAGGCGCCTCTGCGCTAGAGTCTACTCGGCTCCTCCTTAACTCAAAGTCTGCCGATTTTCCTGATGGGTTGGCTAACTCGAGCGGTGCTCTGGGTCGATATCTCATGGACCACGCCATGAGCACTGGAGCGAAGGCCACTTTTCGTGGCTGGGAAGCGTACAAGTACACGGGAGAACGTCCGAACGGCATATATATTCCCAGGTTCCGCAACGTTACGGAGCCCACTTCAGATTTCCTGCGTGGTTACGGCTACCAAGGCTGGTCCGCCCGCCGCGGATGGAGTCGGGGACTCGATATGCCGGGGTTTGGGGCTGGGTACAAGGAGAAACTGACCCAGCCCGGCCCATGGGAGTTCGAGTTGGGTGCTTGGGGGGAGTGCCTTCCACGGGAGGATAACTACGTTGAGTTAGACCCGGAGCAAACTGATGCCTGGGGGATTCCAACTCTACGGATTCACTGTACTTGGGGTGAGAATGAACGGATCATGATGCAAGACGCTGCGGAGCGAGCAGCGGAAATGCTTGATGCTGGGGGTGGACGCGAAATTGAGTTGGCGACCGATCTAACAGCCCCTGGGCTTTGCATCCACGAGATGGGGACTGCTCGTATGGGTCGCGATCGTACGACATCTGTCTTGAATGGTTTCAATCAGTCTTGGGATGTTCCCAACCTGTTTGTCATCGATGGGGCTGCAATGACTTCATCCGCGTGTCAGAATCCATCTCTGACTTATATGGCGCTTACAGCCCGAGCCTGTGCGTACGCTGTAGAGGCAGGGGCTCGGGGCGAACTATAAGGTGCCGCTTAACTCAAACTTCGGCGGCTAAGGCTTCTGCAACCTGCCCCATTTCTTCCATTGTATTATAGACATGAGGGCATAGTCGGAACCCGGGGAAGGCTGCTCCGGCTCTAAAGAGATTGCAGCCGATTCCGTGCTTTGTATAGAGGCGTTCATAAGCGTCACTGTAGTCATCGGAATCACTGCCCGGATTCACGATGACGACCCCGCAACTTCGTCCTGGCACGTCAGAAGTGTGGAATCTCGCACTAGGTAAACGTGCACGGAGTTCCTTCTTGAGGGCTGTTGCTAAAGCGCGTATTCGTGCCTCTACCGCAGCGGGACCGATCGCCTCGTGGAACTCGACCGTTGTTCCTACTGCTGCGACAGCAGCGTCGTCTCGCTGTCCGTAGTTGTCGAATTTGCTTGCTGTGCCGCTCGCTAAAGCACCTTCCCACCCCGGCGCGACGATGCTAGGCCATAGCTCATCCACCAGATCTGCTCGAATATAAAGGACGCCGGCCTCCTTGGGTCCACAGAACCACTTGTGTGCGCTCCCTGTATATGAGTCGCAGCCCATAGCATGAAGATCGATATTGATGGCCCCAAAACTCTGTGCTCCATCTACATGTACGTGGATGCCGCGCTCACGTGCGATCGAACACAAACGTTTTGCTGGTAGCTGGACACCCGAGATGTTTGAGACGTGCGTGAAGGCAAGCACACGTGTTCGATCGGTGATAGCCTGTTCAAACGGGGCAACTAGTTCATCTGCAGTTTCAGGAGCTGGTGGTGTCGAAACATGAATGACCTTGTAACCCCATCGCTCTGCCCGTACCTCCCACGCAACATTATTTGTTGGGTGATTCTGTTCCCAAAGAACCACTTCATCGCCTTCGCGTAGGTCAAGTCCGTTGATCACGGTATTGTTGGACTCGGATGTGTTGCGGGTAATTGCGATTTCGTCGCTTGAGGCACCGAGAAGCCTTCCCAACGCCTCGTGTGATTTTACACCCAATTGGGAAAACTTTGCCCTGTTTTGGAAAGAAGCGTCTTGGTCAATGTCCCTTGTGTACTGGAAGACGGTTTCCTGGACTGCATATGGAGAGGGACAAAGGTTGGCCGCGTTCATGAGTGTGAAGTTGGGAGCCAGCGGAAATTGTTGCTTAACCAAATGCCAAAAATCTTCGTCTATCGCGATTCTATTCCGACTAATGTTAGCCAGATCTGTAAGAGCGATCCCCTTTTGTTCTGAACCATGGGCCCAGGCTGGAGTCGCGACGGCCGCAACAGCAGCGCCAGCAGCAGCACTCTTTAGAAAATGACGACGACTTGGGGTGCTTCCGGTGCTTTTTTGTGACATTGTATCACTCGTCAGTGGCAGTATTAGATGCCGCCCATCCACCCGCTCGCACAATGCTACCATGCGAGTCCCCGTGAACTTTGAACTTGTTAAAAAGGTACGCACCTTGCCCGGGTTAGGCACGACGCATCTAAGAACTGCCAGCCTAATTGTCTTCTTATACCTTCAAATTGCTGGAAGTGGTTCCTTGTCAGAACCATGATGATTCTAGACGGTGGTGTCTTTTCCCCGGCGCTTAAAATCCACTAAAGCTAAAAAGGCGTTTCGGCGAAAACTTCGGAAAGATTTGAGATGAGCCAATCACCATCCGACTCAGAGAAGGTGAGGGGTGGTTTGAACTTGATCACATTGTGATCGGGCCCGTCCGTGCTCAAGAGGATGCCACGATCACGCATCTTCTGAACGATACTGTCGGCGAGAGACGCGTCGGGCTCAATTTCATCAGCTACACGGACAAACTCGATCCCGAGAAATAATCCACGACCGCGTACGTCACCAACCCATGGGTATCTTGCACCAAGTGTGGCAAGGTCATCTAACAGTCGCGTCCCAATTCGGGCTGCGTTCTCCCGAAGCCCTTCTTCCTCAATAACATCAAGCACGGTTTGTCCAATGGCACAGGAAACTGGGTTGCCCGCAAACGTGTTGAAGTACTCCATGCCATTATCGAAAGAGTCGGCGATCTCTCGCGTCGTTATTACGGCACCTAGAGGGTGTCCATTTCCGATGGGTTTACCAAGGGTCACGATGTCGGGTACAACTCCCTGTTCTTCGAATGCCCACCAATCCGAGCCAACCCGACCGAACCCAACTTGAACTTCGTCGGCTACACATACGGCTCCCTGAGCACGAGCCCCCTCGTATGCCTTGCGAAGATATCCTTCGGGAAGCGGGATCTGACCACCACAACTCAGCAGCGATTCATGAAAAAAAGCGGCTGCTCCCGGGGGTTGGTCGCCAAACCAGGTTGGCTCCGATTCAAGTGCTTCAACTGCCTGACGAACTTCTGCAGCGTAGAGAGGGGCCACCTCTTTTTCCTCGCCGCGATGCTGACCTCGATAACAGTCGGGCATTGCTGCTACCCGAACCCAGGGACGGAGTCCTTTACCGCCGGGCCCATTGAACTTGTAGGGGCTAAGATTGATGACGGAGCTTGAATTTCCATGATAGGCCCCGTCTAAGACGACCGCACCAACTTTGCCCGTATGCGTTCGAGCCATGCGTAGGGCTAGCTCGTTGGCCTCAGTCCCAGAACAAACGAGAAAGCACACTTCGAGCGGTTTCGGGAAAAGTGAAGTGAGTCGTGCACTGTACCTAAGGATGTTCTCGTGCAGATAACGAGTATTTGTGTTGAGTGTTCCCATTTGCTTTGCCGCGGTCTGCATTACTCGCGGATGGGAATGGCCCACGTGCGCTACGTTGTTTACGCAATCCAGGTATGGTTGTGCATCGATATCGAACAAAACCGTCCCACGGCCGCGTACGATGTGGAGTGGCTTTGCGTAGGAAAGGCTTAGAGATGGTCCTAAGGTGCGTTCTCGATCTTCCAGAAGTGCTGAAGTCTGTCGCGATCGCTCAGCGGTTGTCTCGGCCGGAATTCCAAGCAGATGATTCGGGTTTGGACTGATTGCGATCCATGTTTCCCGCTGGCTTGGTAGTGCGACGCCCGGAAACGTACCCTCATACCCTAAGCGATCTAGTAAAACCTGAAAATGTAGGTGCGGGGCCCAATCACCATTCTGTGGCGGGCTTCCGATCGCTCCAATCACTTCCCCCGCTTGGATTCTCTGATCCACTTGGGTTTTTTCAAGTGTGTCGGACGTAAGGTGTCCATACAATGTCCAGAAGCGAACTGGGCCACTCTCGTCATCAATCTCATGCTCAACGATGATTGTCGGACCATAGTCGAGACGTCCTGCATTATCGAGTACGCTACATACACGACCGGGCAGTGGAGATGAAACAGGCGTGCCCGCCGGGGCGAATAAATCGATTCCGAGATGAACTGTCCTCCATTCGTCCGCACCATCAGTAGGCGAACAAAAGGGCTCACTTCTATAGCATGTTCGCACCTCATCGAATCGACCGATTCCGATAGCTGCCTCATGATTTTTTATAAGGCCGGTCACGTGTCGGGAAAACTCTGTGGAGTCATTGGGATCGAACATGCTGGCATCTTCGCCTGACTCCACACTCAGATCGATCGTGACGGTTGGGGCATTTCTGGGGTCAGGGTTGAGAATTGCTCCGGCTTCCTTCGACGCCTTTTTTAGGATGGCAACAACTCTCTCGGTGTGAGCACATGGAGGATATCCGCACGCTTCGCGTAAACGGTAGTGTGCGAGTTCTTCAGATTCATCGGAAAGTTGTTCGAGGAGATTCCAGGCAGAGCCTTCGCTGATGCGGAGATAATCGTTGGAAGGGTCCTGGGACGCCCGCACAGCAGACACGGTAACACTAAGTGCGAGGCGGATCCGCGCTAATTCAAACACCACGTCGGCCTCAGCTTCCGTTAGCACGTACTCCAAGACGTATCCGCGTGCCAGATCACAGAAGGCTGAGATCGGTGAACGCTTATCGAGCCCCGCATAAGCACACGCAACAGCGAGTTCTGCTACAGTCCACGATCTCAGTGAGTCTCCAAAATCGACGAGGCCGATAACTTTAGGCGTTCCCCGTCCCGAAGGGTCAATTCGGAGATTTTCTGGGTTCGCATCGTTATAGATTAGACTTTCTCGAAGTTCTGGTAACCGTGGCACCACGTGTTCGTCATATCGAGCGAGACAACGTTGCAGGAGTTGGCGGCGATCATCGTCGGTCACATGGTGCAAATTCTTTTCGATAAGAGTCCGAGCCCCGCGCAGATCCCAAATCATAGCCCGGTCGTCAGTCTGACTTTCCGAAAGGTTTCGATCCACGATCGCGAGCATTCGGCCTATTTGTCGAAGGAGTTCGGGGCTCTGTTGATAGCCATTTCCCACAGATATGCCAGGCACTTCTTCAAGCAAGTGCACGAAATGACGGCGATCGGCCAGTTCTGTCTCGATAATCTGCGTCTGGTCAGTTGATGGTAGAAGTTTTGGGAAGTGGTAGCAGGTCTGGGCGTCTGCAAGTGTCTCGAGCATGGTGTTCTGTGTCTCAAGCACCGGTAAAGGTTCGAGCGCATTGGACACCTTGAGGAATGTGAGTTCGCCGGAAGTGGCGGTCAGTTCGAATACCCGGTCTCGCTCACTCGGAAGTTCTCGTGCAGTGGTGTTCCGGTTCCAATACACGGAAGCCAAGCGTTCCGCATCAGTCTTGCCCACTTTTGGTCGTGCGTCGGCATATGCAACATCGAGAGTTTCCATTGCGCCGAACATCAGACTAGAGTCTGCTGTGGTCAACCGGCGACTATCTGTAGAAGCATTTCGATCAGGGTCATCTTGCGCAGGATAACTGAGCTTCAGACTATGGCGTAGTTGTTATTTGATCCGCGCAATCAAGTTGGAGCCTCGCCATGAATCGTAACTTTCGATCTCGTAACCTCGCATTCATACTCGTCTTCCTCTCCGGTTCTTTCGTTAGCCTGACGGCCCAAGAGGGAGCGGACCGATATCAACTTCCAGCCGCTGAGCTTGTGGCGCTTGTGGATGCAGCGCCCACGCCAGGTGTCAGTCTTAGTCCCGATGAGACAATGCTGTTGATCAGTGAATCTGCGTCCCTGAAGTCAATCGCTGAAGTTGCTGCGCCTGAGCTTCGACTTGCTGGGATGAGGATCAACCCGCGTACGAACGGTCCTAGTCGTGCGCGAGTAACGACGACGGGGATGTTGCTCCAGGTGATTGATGGAGAATCACATCGTGTTACAGGCCTCCCAGCAAACCCGAGAATCCGAAACACTATATGGGCTCCAGATGGGAACCATATTGCCTTCACGAACGAAACCGAGGATGCCACTCAGCTCTGGCTGGTTGATGTTCAGTCAGCGGTTGCCCGCCGGATTTCGAGTGTGCAAATCAACGATGTGTTTGGAGAGTCTGTCAGTTGGGTTTCGGATAGTCAGTCATTGGTTGTGCTCGCAGTCCCCCGTAGTCGAGGAGTTGCCCCTGCAACGCCGATTGTCCCCACGGGTCCTGTCGTGCAAGAGAACCAAGGTGAAGCCGCGCCGGCATGGACATACCAGGATTTACTGAAAAACCGTCACGACGAAGAACTCTTCGAGTTTTACGGTCTGTCTCAGGTGGCGGTTGTCTCATTGGATGGGAACGTGACGCCGTCAGGAGAGCCGGAACTCATCCGGTCGGCACACCCTTCACCTGACGGACAACACATCCTCGTTCAGACTATACACCGGCCATTCTCATACATCGTTCCGGCTGCCCGCTTTCCCAATCGAATTGAGGTTTGGGACATGCAAGGCATGGTGGAACACGAAGTGGCGAGTCTCCCTCTCAAGGATCAAGTGCCTACCGTTTATGGTTCCGTGCCTACCGGTGTACGTTCGATAACATGGCGCCCCGACGCTGACGCGACGTTGTATTGGGCTGAGGCACAGGATGAAGGCGATGCTTCTCGAGACGCGGAACTACGAGACGCTGTTTTCATGCATGCGGCTCCGTTTGTTGGCGACCCAACGCGGATCGCATCTTTACCGTTACGCTTTGTGGGGGTTCGTTGGGCGGAAGGAAACTTTGCGTTGGTCAACGAGAATTGGTGGCTGACGCGTGAAAGCCGGATGTATCGAATTACACCCGATGACCCGCGTGGCATGGATGTAATCTTCGATGTTTCGACAGAGGATCGCTATAACGATCCTGGAATCCCGATGTCCCGAGCGACTGATCGCGGGACGTCTGTTCTTATGACTGCGGACCGGGGACGCTCCATCTACTTGGCAGGTACTGGTGCATCTGTCGAGGGGAACCGCCCTTTCCTTAGGAAGCGCAATCTTTCTACTGGTGATCAAGAAGAATTGTTTAGGTCGCAAGCCCCCTACTATGAGGGGGCCGTGGCCGTACTGGATGAAGGGAGGCTGCTCACTCGCCGGGAATCAAAGGATGAGCCGCCCAACTACTTTGTTCGCGACCTTCAGAGCGGAAAGATTGACCCGCTTACAGACTTCCCACACCCGTACCCACAATTCGCGAATGTCCGCAAAGAGGCGATTCAGTATCAGCGTTCGGATGGAATCCCGCTCTCCGCGACCCTCTATTTGCCAGCAGACTACGAACAAGAACGGGATGGGCCGCTCCCCACATTCGTTTGGGCTTATCCACGTGAGTTCAAGGACGCAGCTGCAGCTGGACAACGGAATGACTCACCTTATGAGTTTACTCGGATCAACTTCTCGGGTGCCGTCCCCTACGTGACGCGAGGTTATGCGGTTCTTGATAATGCGTCGATGCCGGTGGTGGGAGAAGGCAATGAGGAGCCAAACGATACGTTTAGGGAGCAGTTGGTTGCCAACGCACAAGCGGCGATCGACGAGGGTGTGAGGCGTGGCGTCGTCGACCCAGACCGAGTTGCGATCGGCGGACACTCCTACGGTGCCTTCATGACAGCGAACGTTCTTGCCCACTCTGACCTGTTCCGAGCTGGGATTGCTCGGAGCGGTGCTTTCAATCGCACACTAACTCCGTTTGGCTTCCAGCGAGAACAACGGCTCTTCTGGGAAGCGCCAGACATCTACTTCTACATGTCACCATTTATGCATGCCGAGAAGGTTAACGAACCGATCCTCCTTATCCATGGAGAAGATGACAACAACTCAGGTACATATCCCATTCAGTCACGCAGATTCTTCGCGGCACTGAAAGGTTTGGGAGCAGTGGCGAGACTCGTGATGTTACCGGGCGAAAGCCATGGTTATGCGGCACGAGAGTCAGTTTTACATGTTCTATGGGAAACTGACCGATGGCTTGACATGTACGTTAAGAAAGCACGGGCACGGACGACGACTGAATAAGAAGGAAGGTGACTGTTTCAATGGAGTCTCCGCTGCTGTGTGAGACCAAGGATCAAATCCGGATCCTCCGTCTTAACCGCCCTGATCGGCTTAATGCAGTTAGCCTGCCGATGTATGAGGCACTCGAAGTCGAGCTCGAAGATGTTGCTACAGATGAACAGATTCGGGCTGTTGTTGTTACGGGTATGGGGCGAGGTTTTTGTGTCGGTGCCGACCTGAAGGCACACCACGGGGATGAGCCGACCATCGAGGAGCGGCACGAGTACATCGATACAAGCCAGCGTGTATTTCGAGCGTTCCAAACACTCCCTCAACCAATCGTTGCTGCAGTGAACGGGCACGCGATCGGAGCAGGAATTGAATTGGCTTTGTCCTGTGATTTTGTGATTGTGGCCGAAGATGCCAAGCTGCGGCTTCCAGAAGTAACGCTGGGTACATTCATCGGAGGTGGGACAGCGTATACTCTGAGACGTCGCGTCGGTTACGCGCGTGCGGCTGAACTCATCCTTCTCGGCCGTTTTTTCAGGGCTACAGAGGCTCTATCGTGGGGTCTCGCAAACCAGGTTGAACCAGCCGGTAAAGTGCTTCCGGCTGCACTCGATCTCGCAATTTCATTGGCGAAAAATGCCCCCATAGCTATGCGGCTTGCTAAACGATTGCTTGATCGTGCGGAATCGATTGGACCGGATGAAGCCTTACGCCTCGAATCAGAAGCGCTTTTTGCCTGTATGACATCGGAAGATTGGGTGGAGGGCTTAAAGGCGTTCGCAGAGAAGCGCGAACCCACTTATCGAGGAATCTGACGAGTTCCAGCGTAATGTTGGCCAGCGAGAGCATATCCTCTGGTGATGCTTCCCCCACATTTACAGTGACGCAGATGACGATAACACACCCCAACGTCCTTGAACTGGAACTGAACCCTGTGTTTGTTTACGTGGATCGAGTCATTGCGGTTGATGCGACCGCTTATGTTGAGAGTATTGGTTGATGCGGTCTCTACTGTCGCTGTTACTGATTCCTTTGCTGGCGTTTTCAAGTGCCGCGTGCGGCGACACACGCACTCCCGTCATTCTTGCTGCGACCACGTCCACGTATGATTCAGGTCTGCTTGAGGTGCTGATCACGGAATTCAATCAAGAACACGAGGCGATTCGGATTCGTACGGTTGTCATGGGAAGTGGAGAGGCTCTTGAGTTGGGCCGACGCGGTGACGCCGATGTTCTCCTCATCCATGCCCCTGAGGCTGAGGACCATTTCATTGAGGAAGGTTATGCTGTTGAACGCGTCCCAGTCATGTATAACGACTTTGTTATTCTTGGCCCCGCCTCTGATCCGGCTGAAGTTGCGGGAACAGATACGCCAGGCGCCGCGTTCGAAGCGATCGCTCAATCCCGAGCACTTTTTGTTTCACGAGGGGACAGTTCGGGAACCCATTATCGCGAACTCGCTTTATGGAAGGCGGCTCGAATTGACGTGTTCGGACCCTGGTATATGGAGTCAGGTCAAGGACAGGGGACGTCTCTCCAGATTGCGAGTGAGCGAGCGGCTTATACGATTTCTGATCGTGCCACCTTCACAGTGTTACAAGACATTCTTGACCTCAAGCCGCTCTTTGAGAGGCACCAATCGTTGTTAAACCTCTATTCAGTGATCCGACCGGAAGATGCCTTACGTAAAGGCGAAGCCCAGGTGTTTGTGGACTGGCTAACGTCGGAATCTGGCCAGGAAGTGATTCTCCAGTTCAGGCATCATGACACGAAAGAACCTCTTTTTAGACCGTTAGTTCGGGGGTCAACAAATCCGGTGCTGTCTGTCCCTGATCTTGAGGAGATGTACTAGGTCCTGCAGTTTCAATTGGTGGACCCTCTTCTTGAAGCGCTTCGATTGATCACCTCGGGTGACCTGTACGTCTGGAACGTAATCCTGCGTTCGCTCCAGATCAGCGGGTTGTCGCTAGGTTTAGCCGTCGTGATTGGGCTCCCTATCGGGGTAGCTGTCGGTCTTGCGAACTTCCGTTGCCGGATGCCAGTGGTTGCACTGATCAATGCGGGACTTGCGTTTCCTCCGGTAGTTGTAGGTCTCGCGGTCTTCCTGTTTCTGTCCCGCTCCGGGCCATTAGGCGAACTCGGTCTTCTTTACACTCCGCTTGCCATGATTGCGGCGCAGGCGGTGATCGCCGGACCCTATGTTGCGGCGGTCAGTCTCGCGGCTGTCGAGGGTATCCCTCCAGACATAGCGCTTCAAGCGCGTTCCCTTGGCGCGAGCCGTTGGCAAGCGATCATGCTGCAGCTCCGCGAAGTGCGAACATCGCTTGTGGCGGCGGTCGCAGCAGGATTTGGTGCGATCATCAGCGAAGTAGGCGCCGTGATGATCGTAGGAGGTAATATCCTCGGTGAAACGCGTGTGATGACAACTGCAATCGTACTCGAGACGCGCCGTGGAAATTTTGAAGTTGCGATTGCGATGGGTGTCGTCCTTATGATTATCGCTCTTCTTGTTAATGTCCTGTTGCTGATCCTCGGCCGACGGTCGATGCGGCGACCGTTGATCGCATGAGCCAACGCGACCCACTTCTTATCGGGAAAGGGCTGCGGAAGGTTTACGGAAATCGCACTGTGCTAGAGGTTGATCATCTCGAACTCTTCCGTGGCGAGCTTCTTGCCGTGTTTGGTCCTAACGGAGCAGGAAAATCGACGTTATTGCGAACTCTCGCTATGCTTGAAAAGTTGACTGCCGGGCGGGTCGAATTCCACGGCAAGTCAGGAAAAATGGGTGAACAAGCTCTTCGAATGGCATCAGCTGTCGTATTTCAGAAATCCCATTTCTGGAATGATACTGTCGAGTACAACATTGGGATCGGTCTCAGGCTCCGCGGTATCTCACGGGTCACATCACAAGAACGAATACACTCGATATGTGACCAACTCGCCATCTCCGATGTGCGAACCGCCCATATGTCAGAAGTGTCCGGAGGGGAGGCGCAACGAGTGGCACTCGCAAGGGCGCTGGTTTTGGACCCGGAGGTCCTCTTTCTTGATGAACCGACCTCAAACCTTGATACAGATGCGAAGCTTGATTTGAGAACGGATCTTGAACGGGTCGCCCGAGAGCGCGCCGCGAGCATCTTTTTAATTACGCATGATCGAACTGAAGCTTTTCATATGGCCGATAGAGTCGGTGTGATGCGAAAGGGTCATCTCGTGCAGCTCGGGACGCCAACCGACATTTACGAAAATCCGACGGATGTATATACGGCGAGGGTCACTGGGGCTGAGTTTACGCTTGCAGGGATTGCGAAAGCGACGGAAGAAAGGATGGTGAGGGTGGACGTAGACGGAACGTCCTTCCTTGCCCTTGGCGAGGCGAAGGTTGGACAGCCTGTAAAACTCGTCTATCGTCCGGAAGACTTAGTATTAGGGCCACCCAGTTCCCCTCATCGTGAACTGAGCACGAGGAACCTTGTCTACGCGACGATCACGGATCGACGAGATCTGGGCGGGTTAGTGAGGTTGCGAATGCAGGGCCCTCCCGAGCTTGTGGCTCTCGTGACTCGAGATGCGGCCCGAGAATTATCTGTTGAGGTTGGAACACGTGTTGCAGTTCGGATCAAGGCAACGGCGCTGCACGCTTTTCCGACTGCTTCCGACAGAAATATCTGGCGTTAACGTGGGTGAAGATCAGCCATTCACCCCTGTCCAGATGACGATTGCGCCGCAACGGCCGACAGAACCTCCAAATTCAGCGGGGATCTCCGATGGGCCGCGATAAACTTCGATACCTGCAATATCTGAGGTGGACACAAAGTTGTCGATCGAGTCTTGTAGGTTCTGATTGTCTCGGATGACGCGTATACCGTCGATGTATACGTTTGCATTCACGCAACCCCACTCTGCCCGGCGGCTCAAACTTGGGCTGCCGCCCGTCATGCGAATTGTGCAATTGTTGTTGGCAGACCCGGTGCAGTCGACTCGAACTCCACTAAGACGACTTAAGTAGTGTGTGACCCTGAGGGAATTTGCCCGGCGTAGATCTTCCTTAGTTACGAAGACTCCATTCGATATCTTCTCTCCCAGTTCTTTACGCTCATAGAACCCGTGAAGTTCTAAGCGCTTGTCCCGCACTGCTGTGACCACCAGTGGTGCGAGTTCGATCGGGTCAGCTGTTAGCTCGAAATTCACCTCAAGGGTGTGATCACTAGGGACATTAATTAGCTGGTCAATGGTCTCATACGCTAAATGCTCGACGGCGAGTCGATATACGCCAGGACTGAGGTCGTCGAAAGAAAACCGGCCGCTGCCGTTGGATAATCTTTGTTGATCTTCACCCGCGAGTGCTAGGGCGGCGGCTTCAACCGGACGACCGGAGTTACGGTCCGTTATTTGTCCGACGATACGTCCAGGAGTGCGAAGACCTGGCGGGCGGATGAAGGTCTGTGCTACCCCGATCTCGAAGTCCCATCCTGCCGGAGGTCCCGGCTCGATCGTCACCTCACGTGGCGTCGAGACGGAGGTGGCAAACGAGGCTCGAATGGATAGTGCCTGCCTGCTTGGTAAACCGCAGAGCAAATAGGTGCCGTCGCGATCAGTCTCGGTAGTTGCGGTGTGTTGTTGCCCTGTTGCATCGGCCCAATTGGCAAGCACGCGCGCTCCAGGGATGATGATTTCGTCGGACGATTCACGAACTAGGCCTGCAAGACCGGTCAATTCCGGATCGGTCTGTCCTGCACAAATAGCTATCTCTTGGTTTGGGGGAACAAGGTTTACCTGTGCAGTGATACTGGGTGTTCCGACTGCAAACGCGAAGAGGGCCAACCAGTGGTTCACTTGGCAGCGGTCAGTATACTTCCTCCAGGTTATTTTTTTGTGCTTTTCTAACATTGTTAATCGTGACCTTAGGCTCTCTTGTCCCCTCGACGTTAGCACATCGGCTCCGATTTGGTCAGGTCTCAATCGGCCGCTGGTTCTGGGTGTCGCGTTTATAATCACCCCCTGAACCCAGATACGCTGCTAGAATCTGAACCGAAGGGAGACGCAAGATCTAGTTCGCCAGGATTTTCATATGCTCTTGAATGGCGTTTATTCTTGCGTTGAATTCTAGGTCTGCTTTGGCCCATAGCTCTAATAGGCGCTTGTAGGCGGCAAGCGCATGTTTTGAATTCGTTTCTCGAGTCGATTCAGCGCCCGAAACCGCTTTCCACTCGTATAGCGCTCCTAACCGGCCTAGCGAATACGGCACAGAAAACGATTCCATCGCTCTTTTTTTACCGGACTGGTTACTAAGGTGGCGTTCAAACGCGGCGATCGCGGAATCTCTTTCTGCCAAGGCTTCGTAGGCGATGGCGAGATCGAAATTTGCGTGTACACCGCATCTGCTTGGACCGGTGTGAAGCTTGCGAAGACGAGCGATCGCTGACATGGGATTCCCTGACGCTATTGCAAGGAGTGCCTGAACATGGTCGTACTCGACGTGGGGCCTTTCTTCCCCCCTTGTCTCCGCCCACGCATCAACGAATGCTTGGGCGCGATTTGGCTGTCCCGCTCGTGCAAAGAAGTTGGCAAGCAGTAGTCCCGCTTCCATCCGAGCGGAGCCTGAAGCCAGTTCTTCCAGAACAACGTCCATGAATGCTATGGCTGCTTCTGCGTCACGAAGCCCGTATAGCATTAGATACGCTGGGTGGAGAGCTACACAGTATGCCGCATTACTATCACCTGCAGCCCACTCAGTATGGGCCAACTCTCGACTGAATTGTGTCACGGTGCCGAGTTGTCCATGTAGCCCGGCAGTTCGCATCTGTTGATATCGAGGATCCATTAGGAGTCTCGCATGCGTTGCGGTTTCCTTGAACTTGGATACCTCTGGCGTACTTATTCGCCCTCTTTCGTTGGTTGTTCTATGATCGGATTCTGAATCGGAATGATCCCGTGGTATGCACGAGATGGTCCCCAGGCTGTTCATCGTTCCGACCCAAAGCAGTAAACTGAGAAATCGCTTTTTAGGCAACTTCGGTTTTGGTGGTTTGGGAGAGTTGTGAGGGTCTATCATGAATGCTCACATGTGGACAAGGCTAACTGTGAATGACAGAACGTCATGGTGTCTTGTAGTGGTTGCAAGCGTTCCCAGTGGTGCCCGGGTGCGTGTTAGGGTAGGTCACCCTAAGTTTATCTGACTGTCGCGAACCACTCGCGGTTACAGAATTCGAGGTGACCCGTGCGTCCCAAACCCTTCCTTTATGTCTTCACGCTTTCGGTGATTGCTTTGGGCATAACGGCCTGTCTTGGTTTGGGTGTCGATCCGGCGGTCAGTATTATGAAGTCGGTGGTGGTTGAAGGTGAGGCGCTGCCTGAATTTTCGCGGGTATCGGTTGGATATAACACCGCTAGAGTGAGTGGCCAGATCGTCGGTCGTTTACGCTGTGACACTTTGAACGGAAAGGTGAAGCAGCGGAGGGACAACATTGAGATTGTAATCACGTTGGTTTCTGGCTACCAAGGTTGTCCCGGACGGGTGCCGACTACGCTTTCTTATATGGCAAACGTTTTCAACCTCAAACCGGGCGCAACTAATGTGGTTGTTAAGCATCAGTTCGAAGGAACAGATGGAATATCGGGGGTTCGGTTGGACACTCTCATAACGGTTGGCTAGGTCTAATCGAGGGGTTGAGATTCCTGCAAAACCTCCACAAGGTTGGTGTCGCTCATCTCAGATAGAGCCCGCGTAGCCTCGGCGACGCTGCGGCTTGTGTGGGTCACCCAGCGAGGCCGTTCGAACGGATCTTCCAGGCAGACGAAATAGATTTTAGCTGCCGCATCCGTATTCGGTTGTCCACCAGAAACGTACGCTTCCCACCGTATCATACCCTCATCCATGAACTGCCGTGAGAGTTCTGTTGGGCGATCTGTGGCTTTTTCGTTCATACTTTCACGGATCGCGCAAGTAACTCACGAAGATCTGCTTCACTGAGTTCTTGTACAGCCTCACGAGGTACTTTCGAGATCCCGGGAGGCGCCTGGTTATAGCGTTGCGGGATGGTCACGTTGTCCTGATTTCGAAACATGATCAATAGCCGAGGTGATTGAGGGGAAGTGCCTGAGAAGATCGAAAATTCCGCTTCCCAGATTGCTCCCAATTCGCTCTCAAACTGTTTTTTGGCGCTATCTGCGGCGCCGTCCATTCGGAAAATAAGTTTTCTGAGAAGTGACATATCTAGATAAATTTTGGATCAATGTTTAAGAATGCCCGAAACCGGCGTCGGGACAGTAGAAGGGTCAGGCATTCCTCGCCAGGTTCCCGTTAACCCTGGCCACCCCAAGCGACTCACGCGAGCTTATAACTCAGCCGTGATCGAACATGATGAATAGCGGCTTTTTACTGGGCTGGGTGAGGGTCCGTCATAAAAAATGACTTCGTCGATAGTGGAATGTCTCTGCCATTGACGACTGAAACCGGAGCGAAAGAGCAATGAAATACTCTTCAATCGTTTCGACCCTGCGAGTTTGGGACATCACACGATTCCTGGGCTTCGTCCTTCTCTTTGCGGGTATCGCAACACCAGCGACTGCGCAGAGCCAGGATGTTATCGATGCGTTTGCGCGACAGGTGGCTGCCGATGTGGAAGCCGATGGCATCGGTGCGATTACAGCTGCGGTCTTCAAGGGAGACCAAGTGCTCTGGGCACAAGGATTTGGGTGGGCTGACCCGGACAAGCGCGTTCCGGCGGGGGTGCGGACGATCTATCGAACGGGATCGATATCGAAATCGTTCACGGCTGTTCTCATGGCTGATCTGATGGAGGACGGCGTTTTAGCATTAGACGATCCCATTGAAGCTACACTCCCGGAGGTCATCCTTTTTTCTGATGCGCCACCGGGGATGGAACCAATTACTTATCGACAACTCGCAAGCCATACAGCGGGACTCATTCGAGAGCCAGAACTGGAGGGAGCGGCTTCGGGTCCGATTGAGGACTGGGGACACAAGATCCTCACCTCAATTCCCCACACCCGGTACTACACAATGCCTGGGACAAAGTATCAATACTCGAACATTGCTTACGGTGTTTTGGGGTACACCCTCCAGCGTATGACCGGCACTTCATTCATGGAGTTAGTGGAGGATCGCATTTTTGGGCCGCTGGGAATGAACTCTTCCACTTTCATCGTCGGCCCGGATCTCTCACGACGGTTGTCCGTTGGCTTTGCGAACCGGTCACCATTTGTTGCCGACGGAGTTGTGGATGCTAGGACTCCCGCTCTTGAGCATGAGGGCCGTGGGTATAAGGTCCCCAACGGTGGTGTGTACTCGACCGTTGGAGATCTGGCGACCTTCGGTGCTGCGGTGATGGGTTACACCGAGTTCGAACTCTTGGAACCAGCGACGCGCGAAGAGGTTATGCGCTGGCAAACTCCTCCTGACGGTCCAGGTTACGGTTTGGGGTTCTTCGTCGATCGGGTCACGCTGCCAAATGGATCGGAGGTGCGATTCGTCGGACACAGTGGATCGGTAGCTGGATACAACGTCAACCTCGTGTTTGAGCCTGAGAGTGGGTGGGGCGTCGTCATGCTGAGGAATTACAATGGCGGCCACACGAATCTCGGTGGCGCGAGCAAAGCGCTCCTTACCCAACTCCTTGGAGCGAAAGAGCAATGAAATACTCTTCAATCGTTTCGACCCTGCGAGTTTGGGACATCACACGATTCCTGGGCTTCGTCCTTCTCTTTGCGGGTATCGCAACACCAGCGACTGCGCAGAGCCAGGATGTTATCGATGCGTTTGCGCGACAGGTGGCTGCCGATGTGGAAGCCGATGGCATCGGTGCGATTACAGCTGCGGTCTTCAAGGGAGACCAAGTGCTCTGGGCACAAGGATTTGGGTGGGCTGACCCGGACAAGCGCGTTCCGGCGGGGGTGCGGACGATCTATCGAACGGGATCGATATCGAAATCGTTCACGGCTGTTCTCATGGCTGATCTGATGGAGGACGGCGTTTTAGCATTAGACGATCCCATTGAAGCTACACTCCCGGAGGTCATCCTTTTTTCTGATGCGCCACCGGGGATGGAACCAATTACTTATCGACAACTCGCAAGCCATACAGCGGGACTCATTCGAGAGCCAGAACTGGAGGGAGCGGCTTCGGGTCCGATTGAGGACTGGGGACACAAGATCCTCACCTCAATTCCCCACACCCGGTACTACACAATGCCTGGGACAAAGTATCAATACTCGAACATTGCTTACGGTGTTTTGGGGTACACCCTCCAGCGTATGACCGGCACTTCATTCATGGAGTTAGTGGAGGATCGCATTTTTGGGCCGCTGGGAATGAACTCTTCCACTTTCATCGTCGGCCCGGATCTCTCACGACGGTTGTCCGTTGGCTTTGCGAACCGGTCACCATTTGTTGCCGACGGAGTTGTGGATGCTAGGACTCCCGCTCTTGAGCATGAGGGCCGTGGGTATAAGGTCCCCAACGGTGGTGTGTACTCGACCGTTGGAGATCTGGCGACCTTCGGTGCTGCGGTGATGGGTTACACCGAGTTCGAACTCTTGGAACCAGCGACGCGCGAAGAGGTTATGCGCTGGCAAACTCCTCCTGACGGTCCAGGTTACGGTTTGGGGTTCTTCGTCGATCGGGTCACGCTGCCAAATGGATCGGAGGTGCGATTCGTCGGACACAGTGGATCGGTAGCTGGATACAACGTCAACCTCGTGTTTGAGCCTGAGAGTGGGTGGGGCGTCGTCATGCTGAGGAATTACAATAGCGGCCACACGAATCTCGGTGGCGCGAGCGATGCGCTTCTTACCCAACTCCTTGTGAACAGGTAGCATGCGCCGACCCAACATACGTTTTGCTCTAGTGGGCGCGCTATTTCTTACCCTTCCGGGACTACTAATGGCCCAGGATGAGGAAAAGAAACGAGTGCTCCGAATCTGTGAGCGAATGGGGACCTCTGACCTTGAAGTTGGGATAGAAGGTCTAGTCCGCGATAAAGAGAGCGGTACCCCTCTTCCGCACGCCAGCGTCCTGATTCGTTATCAGTCAGAGCGCGGCCGTTCTACCCCTGAAATGGTGACGGTAGAGGCCGACGAAAAAGGTCGATACCAAGCGTGTGGCCTCGCCGCTTTCCATGATGTGAGAGTCCGTGCGATATACTCGTCAATTCGCGGTAAAGAACATGAAGTTGCGCTTGAACGGTCTCAGTTTGTTGACCTTGAAGTTGACCTGGGGAAGAGCGCTTTTTTGATATTTTCTATAGTAGCAGCTGCGAATGGGGAACCGGTTGAGGGTGCTCAGGTTACGTGGTCTCCGATTCCTCTCTCCGGAGTTACAGACTCTTTGGGTCGCATTGCATTCCCCACGATTCCACCCGGAATGTATGAGTTAACTGTCGATCACATCGCCTACGCATCTCGTGAAGAGAAGATCTCGGTTCTGACCGAGGAAACGGCGGAATATCGGGTCGAACTAATCACAGATGCCATCGCAGTAGCCCCTCTCGAGGTACAGATTACGGGGCGTGATCCGTACCTTCTTACGTCTGGTTTCTACGAGCGTCGAGCTACGATTGAGGACGGATACTTCGGGACATACCCAGAGATCAAGCGGTACCAGATGTTTCGAACGCTTTTCCAGTTTAAGCGTGAGCTCACGATCCGATTCAGACGCAATCGCGTAGTTTTTCTGAATGGTCGCCCCGCTAAGCGGCTAGGTTATGATAACATCCGTTCACTCAACGACATTGAGTTCGAGCGGGTTCGTGGCATCGAGGCGTACCCGTGTGATGACGCGCCAGCCGGTATCGCTCGGTACTTGCCAATGGGAATTTCGTTGGTCGATTGTAATCTGATCTCGATTTGGACTTGGTGATTTTTTCGACAGAAAGGTGTTTTCGCAGAAGACGTTGGTTTTAGGGGGTCGTGTTTTCTCGAGGCTCACTAAAGGATCACAGTCCTGTGATCAAACCTCGTCTAGCAGGTGCAAAGCCTCTTTGATCGTATCCACTAACGTATCAACCAGATTTGGCCATTCGAATTCGTCCATCTTTGTCACGGTAATAAAGTTGTCGATGACTAGAAGTGCGCGAACCCCATCCACCTCGAAAAGCCGAGCTGCTAAAGTCGTACCCTGAGCAGATGCTGCGTCGAAATAGCTAGCGCTCCCTTCACTAGGAACCTTGCGGTCGAGTACGAATTTGGCCGCGTTAGGGTTTGGTGTTCCTTCAACTGCGATTTGGATATCTGAGCTCATGTGGTCACATGGAGTGGTCGTTATATTTCCTCATCTGATTTTGGGATCTACCCTGACCTGCGCAAGAGGGAAGGCCTTCCAATGCCTGGAATTCCCGCAAACACATTTGCCTGTACCTTGTCGTTTGCGACTTTGGGTTGAACGAATATATAAGGGACAAGGCGCCCGACAGGCTAGTCCGATTTGGGCGATTCGACCACATACTAATTTGAGGTGATTCTTGTATTTGGACTTAAGATTGCGTAGAAAAATCAAATGGAACTAGCCAATAAGGTTGTCATGATTACTGGTGGTTCGGCAGGGCTCGGAGCCGCGCTGGCTCAGTGCTTCATCAAGGCGGGGAGTGCCGTATCCATCTGTGGACGTCAGGCCGATCCGATGGCAGTGACTACTCAAACACTGCGAGAACAAGGTGGTGCATGTATTGGGGTGGTAGCTGATGTTACTGACCCTGACGAAGTGAACCATTGGATTTCGCGTACCCGGAGCGAGCTGGGGCCCATCGATGTGTTCATCACCAATGCCTCAGTACTGGGTGAGCGGTTGAGTATCGAGCAGGCGAACTTGGATATTTGGAAAAAAGTGATCGAGATCAACCTCACCGGCGCATTCGTTTGTGCCCGTGCGATCATCCCTTACCTGCGGGAAACGCAAGGTTCCCTAATCAACGTCTCTTCCGGGGTTGGTGATCACGGTCGTTCCTTGTGGGGTGCATACTGTGTATCCAAGAATGGTCTTGAAGCGATGTCAGAGATCATGGCGGGTGAACTGTCTACAGACCGCATTCGCGTGAACACGGTAGACCCCGGAAGCATGCGTACGTCAATGAGAGCAGCAGCTTACCCGGATGAAGATCCCGAAACTTTACCGGAACCGTATGAAGTTGTGGGTGTGTTTGAGTACCTAGCCTCTGATCGATCGAAAGAAGTTACGGGCCAAAGATTTCGGGCCAAAGATTTCGAGGCGACAACTCTTTGACTACCAGTTATATACAGTCCACACCATACAATCGTCGGACGAGCACACGAGACGAATTCGAAATGGAGAATTGTCAGAGCGTGGGGCACGGTGAAGCTCGACAGAGCGGATCATGGTCGCACTACACCTTGGGCATTTTGGGTCTCCACCCTGTCCAGGGTGTTTACGATCATATCTTTCCAGAGTCTGACTTTCCTCAAATCCGAGTAACGGACCAGCCTCAGCGTCACTGCCAGCTGAGGCATCGAGGTTTTCCGTCCCTGGTTTTTGGTGCTGCTGATCATCAACCATGGGGGGGAGGATATTCTAGGCAGCCACCCCTTTGCCAGCCCAGGTGATCTTATGGTGACGAATATTGACTCGGCTGCGGGTCCCCTTGACGGCCGTTTTGATGAGCTAAGGGCCCAATTCCCTATTCTGGATCGAAAGATCTACCTGAACTCGAATTCACTTGGCGCACTATCGAGACGTTCGATGGCGGAACGATCCGAGTTTGAGGAACTATGGAATGAGCTCGGGGCGAGTGCTTGGTACGAGATTTGGCTTGAAAAACTTGATGAGGTGCGGGCGGGGTTTGGCCAAACGATTGGAGTAGAGTTGCCCACAATCGCGCTTATGCCGAGCGTGTCAGCAGCCCTCACAGCTGTGTCCGCTGCAGTACTCTCCAACCTGAAGCGCAGTAACCGGAATAAAGTCGTTTTGACCGAGTTGGATTTTCCGACTGTAGGACATCACTTCCTATCCCAGAAAAAGAGCGGGCTCGATGTGGAGATTGTGCCCAGCACAGACGGTGTGCGCGTCCCACTTGAAGCGATCGAGGCAGCCGTCGACGAAAACACAGCCCTTTTAGTTACTTCGCATGTGTTTTTTACGAGCGGTACGATCCAAGATGCCGCAGAGCTAACCAGGATTGCCCATGCTGCAGGGGCGTACATTTTTTTGGACGCATATCAGTCAAATGGACAATTAGCGATTGATGCTCGGGGGTTAGGTGTGGATTTCTTGGCTGGAGGTGCCTTAAAATGGTTGTGTGGAGGCCCCGGAATGGCATACCTATACGTCAGATCTGACCTTTCTATCGACCCAGTAACTTTGTCCTGGTTCGGTGTGGAAAACCAGTTCGAATTTGACATCCAAGATGTGGTTGCGAGGAAGGATGCACGGCGGTTTGAGCTTGGAACTCCCGCAACAGGAGCTGCTTACACAGCGGCCGGTGGTCTATCCATCATGCTAGAAACCGGCATTGATGAGATTCAAGCACGGAACGAAGTATTGTCCGCAGATCTGCGGGATCGTCTCAAGGCGGAAGGATATTCCCTTCACCAGTCCCCTGACCGGACGGAACGGTCCGCCCTCGTTCTTATCGAGCACCCGGATGCCGCCGGTGCGGTTGCCGGGTTGGCTAAAGGAGGTGTCATCGCGGATCATCGCGGTTCGCTCCTGCGTTTTTCGCCGCATTTTTATAATTGTTTTGAGGATAACGAGCGTGCGGTTGAATTGCTCACTGAGATTTAGCCAAGGTTCCGATGGTTCGAATAATTGAGGTCCGCACCACGGGGCAAGGCTTGTTCGAGTTTACGGATCAAATACGGGAGGTAGTAGCTACTTCAGAGATTGAGGAAGGACTCTGTACAATCATGATCCAGCACACATCGGCGAGTCTCACAATCCAAGAGAATGCCGACCCGTCCGCCCGGTATGATCTCGAGTGTTGGATTGAACAGTTGGTGCCAGAAGACAATCCGAATTTCACGCACACGCATGAGGGTCCAGATGACATGCCAGCGCATATCAAAGCAGCGCTGACTTCGACGACACTCTCGATCCCCGTTTATCTAGGCGAGCTTACACTGGGGGTGTGGCAGGGTGTTTACGTGTGGGAACATCGACATCGTGGGTCGACACGTCAGTGTGTTGTTCACATTAAGGATTGAAGGCTGACGGTAAACGTCAGGCTTAGCTTTCCTCCCTATCTACGCATGGGCCTGGAACCTCAGATAGGACAACGACCGCCACAGCCACTCGAAAGGACCAAAGAGGAAACGCTCTAACCACCAGAGTGAGAACGGGATC
>CAYZOT010000012.1:0-79567 GCA_964480515.1 uncultured Gemmatimonadota bacterium | reverse complement strand
GCGGAGGAAGAGGCTGCGGAGGAAGAGGCTGCGGAGGAAGAGGCTGCGGAGGAAGAGGCTGCCGAAGAGGTAGCTGAAGAGGCCGCGGAGGAAGAGGCTGAAGAGGATCAAAACTCAAAAGACTAACTCGGCGTTAGGGGCTGCAGGCTGACGAGGGGGTAGGCAGGGTTCCATTATGTTACGAATCCGGTGGGTCTTCGTCGGGGCACTATGCAGTTTGATTCTGGGTGTAGCATGTGCCCTTCCCAAACCGTCATCTCCGACACCTGATCCCAAACAAAACATCCCCGATGTGGATCGTGGACGGGATGCATTGGCCGCCGCTTGGCGGGAATACGACGCGAGTCGATATGTAATTGCCTTAACCCGGGCGGATTCGCTTTTTTTTTCCTGGCGCAATCAAGCTTCGGTCACTGCTCTCGCCGATAGTGCACTATGGCTGGCGGGTCGATCATTGGAAGCTCAAGGCTTGCTGGGGGCTTCTGTCGACCGGTACGAGGAGTTGACTCGGCGAGTCTCTGAAGGATCGTTTCGAGACCAAGTGTTGGAGCACTGGATTCAGGTCTTGGGAGACACCGGTAGGGAATTTGAGGCCGTCAAACGTTCTCTCGAAAACCCTGGTGTTCTTAGTCGAAATCATTTGGATACTTTTCGTCGCTGGGTTTCTACCCTCTCGAAAGAACAACTCCAATTAGTTTTGTCGACCGCACCACTCGAAACCCTCGCGGCTACTGTCGTATCTGTTTATCTGGCCGAGTTACTAGTGGTGACTGGAAATACTGAAGAAGCAAAACGGATTGTGTCTGAAGTTCTTGAACGAAGTCCACCTGGACCGGAGCGTGAGAGGGCGGAGTCACTTATATCGGTAGTGGAAGACCCACTGGCTAAGCCTGTTAAGCTTGGTGCTATCTTGCCGTTGACTGGCGAATTGGCGGATGTCGGCGAGTGGCTCCGAGAGGGGATTGAGTTGGCAGTTGAAGACTACGAACGATCACACCGCGATGGATTTGATCTTGAATTGGTTATCTTGGACGATAGGTCTGTTGCGGACGAAATTCCTGCGATCATGGCAGAACTTGAGTCGGAGAAGGTGTTGGGGATAATTGGTCCCATGGGCTCAGAAGCGTTTGCGGCCGCAGTGAGAACACGCCGAGACCCCAAGCTGCCGATCATTAGTCCGACGGCCACGGAGGTTCAGCGTCCTCATACAAGTGTTTACACTCTCTATGATTTCGTTACGCGGGAACTCGATGTTGCGGCGGATCTCGCCCATTGGGTGGTAGAAGAGTTGGGGCTCAAGCGCGTAGGGATTTTATATCCGAAGAGGGGAAGGGGTCGAGCGGTCTCTGCGTTTGAAGATGCGATTGTAGCCGCTGGCGGTGTTGTTGTTGCCCAAGAAGTTTACGATCCGACTCTTACTACGTTTCAAGAACCGATCGAAGCCATTGCCGAAGCGGGTCCGGATGTCATCTATGCGCCCGCTCCGACTCCACCAGTTGTGCTTTCCTTGGCTCCACAGTTGTTCTACTACGGCCTATATAGGCACATTATTCTTGGCAGTGAAGCTTGGGCAGATCCTACGGTGTTGCGCCGCCTTGAGACTTTTTCGTCAGACTACAAGGTGGTGGGGTTGTGGGTTGATCGGATGGGTCCTGGAACCCAATGGGAAAAGTTTAAGGTAAAATATGAGAGAAGGTACCGTAAAGCATTGCGTGACAATATATTGCCTGGCCTAGGATACGATGCTGCTTCGGTTCTGATCGCTGCGTTAGAAGCAAGCAGGGTTCCTATTTCCGCGGCTTTGGCTGGCTATTTCGCCGGTACGCAGGGAATCAATGGAGTCACTGGATTTTTCAATTTGGATCCTGAAAAATCGACCGTCCATCGAAAGACCGAGGTCCGTATGTTACGTAATAAACAGCTGCAACTAGCTGACCGATCGGAACTGATGGAGTGGCTATTTTATGCAAAAGCGGCCCCATCGCCTTTCGCGCCTCGCGATACAATTCCTCAGGATAGTATTCCTCGAGACACCATTCCACGATGAGTATGAAAGAGAAGCTCAAAGAGCTTGAAAACCGGGCAGAAAATGCACGAAAAGGTGGCGGAGCGGAGCGGTTGGCGCGTCAACACGAACGCGGCAAATTAGGAGCTCGAGAGCGTCTTGAAGTTCTTCTTGATGAAGGAAGCTTCGTAGAACTCGATCGTTTTGTTGAGCATGGGTGCCATGATTTTGGGCTCGCTGAAGAGCGGATTCCAGGAGACGGTGTGATCACCGGGTACGGTCGCATCGATGGTCGCTCGGTATTTGTCTTTTCCCAAGATTTTACTGTGTTCGGTGGCTCTCTTTCAGAAGCGCATGCCGGGAAGATTGTGAAGGTTTTGGACCTTGCGACAAAGAATGGAACACCTGTAGTCGGATTGAATGATTCAGGTGGGGCCCGGATTCAAGAGGGAGTCGCGTCACTCGGAGGTTACGCGGACATCTTTCTTCGCAACACAATGGCATCTGGAGTGGTTCCTCAAATCAGTGCGATACTCGGGCCGTGTGCAGGAGGTGCGGTTTATTCTCCGGCGATCACGGATTTTGTCTTCATGGTAGATGGGGTAAGCCACATGTTTGTGACGGGCCCCAATGTTGTGAAGACCGTAACTCATGAAGACGTGACCTTCGAGGAGTTGGGTGGAGCTGCGATGCACGCCAGTCGATCGGGGATCGCCCATTTCCGTTCGACAACGGAAGTTATGGCTCTCCAGGAGATCAGGTCGTTGCTCTCCTATCTGCCCCAAAACAATCAAGAAAACCCACCATTCCAAAGTACCAACGATCGACCTGATAGGGGCGATGAGGAACTGCTCAGTATTGTGCCGGACGAGCCGAAACTTCCTTACGACATGCATGAGGTGGTCGAAAGAGTTGTAGACGAAGGTGAGTTCTTAGAGGTGCATAAAGACTTTGCACAGAACATCATCGTCGGTTTTTCGAGATTGGGAGGACACTCGATTGGTATAATTGCAAACCAGCCTGCTGTGCTGGCTGGCGTACTTGATATCGATGCGAGCGTTAAAGCGGCCCGGTTCGTGAGGTTCTGTGATGCGTTTAACATCCCACTGATAACATTTGAAGACGTACCCGGATTTTTGCCAGGGCTTGCCCAAGAACATGGTGGGATTATTCGCCATGGGGCCAAGTTGTTGTTCGCATATTGCGAGTCGACCGTGCCGAAACTGACAGTTATTACGCGAAAAGCTTATGGTGGTGCGTACGATGTGATGTCATCGAAACACATCCGAGGCGACCTGAATTTTGCATGGCCGACAGCTGAAATCGCGGTTATGGGACCAAAGGGAGCTGTGGAGGTTCTGTATAGAAAGGAGATTGCTCTAGCGGATGATCCCGAGGGTCGGACCAGTGAACTTGAACAAGAGTTTAGGGATCGATTCGCCAATCCATATCTGGCTGCTGCTAGGGGCTATGTGGATGATGTCATTGATCCCAGAGATACTCGAAAACGTCTAATATCGGGCCTTGAGGCCTTGGTTCAAAAACGCGATCAAAACCCGCCGAAGAAGCACGGCAACATCCCCCTTTGACGCAGATGTTTGACACAGTCTTAATCGCGAATCGAGGTGAGATCGCTCTCCGTGTAATCCGTGCCTGCAGGGAAGAAGGGCTGAGATCTGTTGCGGTATACTCGTCACCTGACCAAGAGGCGCCTCATGTGCTTGCGGCAGATCAGGCGGTTGCACTTGGAGGTGCTACTCCTGCGGAGTCTTATCTTTCAGAGAGGCTCCTCCTTAAAGCTGCCGCGGATACTGGCGCTGGAGCCATCCATCCCGGCTATGGGTTTCTCGCTGAAAGCGCCAAGTTCGCCCGGTCAGTCGAGGATGCCAATCTAACGTTCATTGGCCCACCCTCAACGGCTATTGAAGAGATGGGGGACAAGCCTCGTGCTCGTGCACGGATGGTCACCGCGGGAGTGCCCGTTGTGCCGGGTAGCGGTGAGTTGTCATCCATTGCTTCTGCCAGGGAAGCGGCTGAAGAGATTGGTTTTCCGATAATGATCAAGGCGGCTGCTGGTGGTGGTGGGAAGGGGATGCATGTTGTACGAAATCCTTCCGATCTAACAGCGGCGTTCGAGCGAGCACAACGTGAGGCAGAGGGTGCCTTTGGTGATAGCCGGATTTATTTGGAACGGTTTCTTCTAGGCCCACGACACATTGAAATCCAGATATTGGCCGACGAGAACCGAACACTTCACTTGGGTGAACGAGAGTGTTCCATCCAACGAAGGCATCAAAAATTAATTGAAGAAGCACCATCTCCATGTGTAGACCAAGTGTTACGGGAGAGGCTCGGTGCAGTCGCAGTGCGGGCAGCAGAGGCTGTAGGATATCTGGGGGCAGGTACCGTGGAATTTCTTTTGGAAGGTTCTGATTTTTTCTTCCTTGAGATGAATACAAGGATTCAGGTAGAACACCCGGTTACGGAAATGATTACTGGAGTTGATCTTGTTCGAGAACAGCTTCGCATTGCGCTTGGCTATCCGGCACTGGATGGGTTAGATGCTCCTTCTCCACGCGGCCATGCATTGGAGTGCCGGATCAGTGCAGAAGATCCACAGAAGGATTTTCTGCCCTCTGTGGGGCGAGTAGAAAGTTTAGAAATTCCGATGGGCCCCGGGATACGGTGGGACGGTGGTATCCGAGTGGGATTCGAGGTCGGGCTCCACTATGACCCCCTGCTGGGGAAACTCATCGTGCATGCAGAGAACAGGGCGCGAGCTATTGAACGCATGCAAGTGGCACTCGAAGAGCTTTGGGTCGATGGTCTTGAAACAACCCAAGCTTATCATCTTTCAGTCCTGAGCGAGGAAGATTTTCGGGCGGGTACTCTGTCCATTGAATACGTACAGGAGCACCCAGAACTTTTACGGTCGGTCCCCCCTGATTTGCGAAAAGTGGCAATCGCGACGGCTGTCCTATGCGAAAACCACTTGGACCATGAAGCATCACTCCGTGTGATCAACAACAAGAAAGTCGTCAATCGACAGCTCTCTCCGTGGGTGCAGGCAGGTCGGGAATGGTGATCAAGTCATATGGCATGATGGCGGTTTGGCTTTCTGGTATGAGTTTGATCACGCGACAAGCGCGTGAAATTTGATGAGATATTACATCGGAGTAAATGGAGAAGAACTTCAGGTTCTTCTTAATGATGAGAGCTTTGAGTTAGAGGGTGAACACATGAGCGCGACTCTTCATTCAGCGGGTTCTACTGAAGCGCAAATATCACTCGATGGAATGCGTCATCGCGTTCACGTACGACGGACCAGGGCGGGGTGGCGAATCCATACGCGCGGTAGGACGTTTGAGGTCACTGTTGAAGATGAGCGGAGCAGGGTGATCCGAGAACTCGGCGGTGGCATGGTATCGAGGTCAAACACTCCCGAGGTTCGCGCACCAATGCCAGGATTGATCGTACGTGTGCTAGTCGATTCAGGACAAGAAGTTGAAGCTGGGGATGGTATGTTGGTAATAGAAGCAATGAAGATGGAAAACGAATTAAAGGCTGAAAGTGCTGGCTTGGTAAGACGGATTCATGTTAAACCTGGTCAGACTGTTGATAAGGATGATTTGCTAGTCAGCTTTGAGAGCACGATCGATGAGTGAAAATGAGCCTCAGCAAGGTGAGGAATTACGATCTGGTACTGCGCACAAGGAGGGGCGACCAGAGGTGTTTCGGACGACGAGTGAAGTCGAAGTTGATGCCCTTTACGGACCTAGTGAAGAAAACCCCAGACTAGGACTCGCAGGAGAGTTTCCATATACGCGAGGCATCTACCCGACGATGTATCGTGAGCGTTTATGGACTATGCGACAATATGCTGGGTTTGGTACTTCCTCCGAAACGAACGAACGCTTCCATTATTTGCTTGATTCTGGACAGACGGGTTTGTCTGTGGCTTTTGATCTGCCTACACAGATGGGTTACGACTCTGATGATGAGATGGCCCTTGGTGAGGTGGGAAGAGTCGGTGTGGCCATAGACTCGATCGAAGACATGCACCGCCTCTTTGATGGAATCCCGCTCGACAAAGTGTCAACATCGATGACCATTAACGCGACGGCACCAATACTCTTGGCGATGTATGTGGGTGTGGCCGAAGAACGAGGCATACCACACGAATTTTTGCGAGGAACTGTTCAAAATGATGTATTGAAGGAGTTTATTGCTCGTGGGGCATACATTTATCCCGTTGAGCCCAGCCTGAAGTTTGTTACCGACGTATTCGAGTACTGCTCTGCCACACTCCCTAGGTGGAATCCTATCTCAATTAGTGGCTACCACGTCCGAGAGGCAGGGGCAACTGCGGCGCAGGAGTTGGCCTTTACCATCGCAAACGGACTCGAGTATGTGCAACGTGCCATTGATAGTGGTTTGAAAGTGGATCGATTTGCACCACGGTTGAGTTTCTTTTTCTCTGCCGACCGCGTGTTTTTTGAAGAAGTGGCGAAGTTCCGTGCCGCACGGCGAATGTGGGCGGAGTTGATGCGCGATCGATTTGGGGCAAGGGATGACGCTTGTCGATTGCGATTTCATGCACAGACAGCTGGTTCATCACTGACTGCACAGCAGCCTTTGAATAATACGGTTCGAGTCGCGGTCCAAGCCTTGTCTGCGGTTCTCGGAGGTGCACAATCATTGCACACAAACGGATACGATGAAGCTCTTACTCTTCCAGGAACCGAGGCTGCTCGATTGGCCCTCCGCACGCAACAGATTCTCGCATCGGAGTCGGGGGTAGCGGATACCGTCGACCCGTTGGGAGGTGCGTACTTCGTTGAAGCGCTAACGGAAGAGCTTGAAAATCTAGGATACGCATATCTGGAGGAGATTGAGAATCGCGGTGGAGCGACACAGGCGATTGAGTACATGCGTGAAGAGATTCATAAGAGTGCCTATCTTCACCAACGGTCGATAGAGAGTGGAGACCTTGAAGTGGTAGGAGTGAATACGTACCAAGATGAAGAAGAATCATTAATCCCAGAGGCGCCTGATTTTATTAGCTTGGCCCGCAAGCAAAGAGAACGACTCGAGACTGTACGCTCGACTCGTGATGAGGCAGCCGTAGCAGGAGCTTTGGACGAAATTCAGCAAGTGGCGTCTCGAGATGATAACCTTCTCCCTATTCTCGTAGACGCGGTCCAGAAACGAGTCACGCTCGGCGAAATCAGTCACACTCTTCGCAGGGTGTGGGGTGAGTATCAGCCGCGATGATCGTCGAAGCTAACCCCATGCACTAGTGAGGGATCGGAATGCCGACCTACGAATATCGATGTCGCGCTTGCGATCATGAGTTTGAGCGTTTCCAGAAAATCTCAGCTGCTCCTGTTCGTACGTGTCCAGAGTGTAAGAAACGACGTGTACAAAGATTGATATCGAGCGGCGGTGGCATTGTCTTCAAGGGGACGGGCTTTTATGCAACGGATTATAGGAGCCCGACTGAAACCGCTGCGCGTGAAAAGGGATCACGGAGCGAGGAAAGATCAACTAAGAGCGGTGGATCAAAAGACGATGGAACCCAACAGGGTACGAGCAAGAATAAGAAGAAGGAAACAAAGGCAGAGAAGGGCTCGAGTTCGTGACAGAAAATTTTGGTACGGAACTTATCTCCGCCGCCCTTAAGAAAGCCGCCTCCGCAGTCGGTGCACCTGAGGAATTCCATCCGGAAGTAACAAGGCCTCGAGATCCTGAACACGGTGATTGGGCATCGAATGCTGCGCTGGTTCTGTCTAAGACCCTTGGAATCGCGCCGCGTCAATTGGCAGAGAGGCTCCAATGCCTCATCGATCTTGATGAAGCTGGTATAGCCGCCATCGAAGTGGCCGGTCCTGGATTTCTTAACTTTCGACTTGTCGATGCATCAATTTGGTCGCGAGTGGTAGAGGTCCTCGAAGCCAACGAGGATTGGGGCCGCGTAGGTGGAAGTAGTGGTCAACGGGTAAATGTGGAGTTCGTCTCTGCCAACCCAACGGGCCCACTCCACGTGGCGCATGGTCGTGGAGCAGCCATAGGAGATGTTGTCGCTTCACTACTGGAGCAAGTTGGTGATCGAGTGACCCGTGAATTTTATGTGAACGATGCGGGTCGACAAATTTTGCTTCTCGGAGAGTCGGTAGGTGCTCGTTTTGATGAACTTCAAGGGAGGCCGTTTTCGATTCCTGAGGGAGGGTACCACGGGGATTATGTTGTAGATGTTGCACGTTCCATTAGTGAGGCTGTGGGTGAAGAGGTGCTCGATGCACTCGACCCCAAGGATCGGCGGAAGGAGATTCAAGACTTGGCCGTTGAGATGCTTCGGGAGGAACAACGTTGCGATCTGGAAGCGTTTGGTGTGCATATGGATGGCTTCTTCTCCGAAAGTTCTCTCTATGAGTCCGGAGCCATCGATAATCTTCTGAAGCTTTTGAAGGGCCGCGAGTTGATATACGAAGAGGAGGGAGCTACTTGGCTCCGAACATCGAATTTCGGAGACGAAAAGGACCGTGTCCTCATCAAGGGGGACGGTTCCTTCACCTACTTCCTCCCGGATCTGGCCTATCATCTGGATAAGGCAGAACGGGACTTTGATTTAGCAATCGATGTGTGGGGTGCAGACCACCAAGGGCACGAACAACGTATGGAAGCAGCTTTGGGAGCATTGGACAAGCCTGATCTTCTAGAAGTGCTAATAATTCAGTTGGTTACGGTGATGCGTGGGGGGGAAGTGGCACCCATGAGTAAACGTGCGGGATCTTTTGTGGCTCTACGGGATCTCGTGGATAAAACCGGACGGGATGTCGCTCGATATTTCTTCTTGATGCGGAGAGCGGAAGTGCACCTCAACTTTGATCTTGACTTAGCTCTGGATACGTCAGAAACAAATCCAGTGTACAAGATTCAGTATGCACACGCGCGGATGTGTAGCGCCTTTAAAAAAGGTGGGATAAACGAAGCAGAGGTCCCGATTGATTCTGAGGGCCTTGGTCTTCTTAGTACCGATGCGGAGCGTAAAGTTGTTCTGGCGGTCATGAAATTCCCTGAGGTTCTTGTGACCGCGGCGAAAATGCGAGCCCCTCATATCGTCTGTGCTTATTTAGAAGAAACGGCTGGTCTGGTAAATTCGTGGTACCATCAAGGGAATGTTGATCCGGCGCTCCGTATTTTAGTCGAGAGTCCCGAGCGGACTGCTCGAATTAAACTGGCGCGAGCTGTCCAAATCACACTCCGAAATGGGCTCCATGTGTTGGGTTTGACTGCCCCACGAACCTTGTCCCGAGAGGGTGCATGACTTCCTCCGAGTCTTCGATCTTGGTAGTCGGTACGGTTGCATTGGATGATATTCAGACTCCTTCGGGTTGTGCTGACGGGGTTGTAGGCGGTGCGGCGGTTCATTTCAGTGCGGCGGCATCGCTATTTGCGCCAGTCCACTTAGTAGGAGTAATAGGGGATGAGTACCCAATAGAAGAGTTGGATTTTTTACGTGACCGAGGAGTAGATCTCGCCGGACTTCAGAAAAAGGACGGGAACAGTTTCCGCTGGGGTGGTACGTACCACGCTGATATGAACACTCGTGATACAAATCATACTGAGGTTGGTGTCTTTGCAGATTTTCAACCAGTACTAAGCGAAGAGGCTCGTTCTGCTCGTTGGGTGTTTCTCGCAAATGCAGATCCTACGCTCCAATTGTTCGTCCTCGATCAAATTGATGAGGCAGAACTCGTCGCATGTGATACAATGAATTATTGGATTTCTGGCTCACTAGATCCATTAATGGATGTCATATCACGTATCGATATGATTACCCTCAATGACGAAGAGGCGCGACAGATTTCAGGGGTTTCTAACCTGGTCGGAGCAGCCAAATGGATCCAAGAGCAAGGGCCACGGTATGTTCTCATTAAGAAGGGAGAGCATGGCGCCGCATTTTTTTCAGGCGATGACATTTTTCTTGCGCCCGGGTATCCCTTGATGGAAGTGAAGGACCCGACCGGCGCAGGCGATGCGTTTGCCGGTGGAATGTTTGGCCAGATCGCACGCCTTGGGTCATTGGAACGCGAGGGAATTTGTTCGGCTGTCGTATATGGGTGTGCCCTCGGTTCCTTTACGTGCGAGGCATTTGGCCCAGGCCGTATGGTGAATTTGACACTTGAAGAAGTGGAAGAACGAGTCGAAGAGTTAGTCGATCTGACTCGGTTTAAGGTCGCTTCACGCATGGGTGAGAGATGAACAAAGGGTTTACGTACCGTGATGCTGGTGTCGATCTCGATGCTGCTCAGGAGACAAAGGGCGCCCTATTTGAATTGGTGCGGTCTACGCGGACAGAGTTCGTATCTTCCGATGTGGGGTCTTTCGGCGGCCGATTCCGATCAACAGAGGGACGGGAGTTGGTCGCGAGCGCGGATGGTGTGGGGACTAAGCTGAAGGTGGCATTCCTGGCGAACCGGCATGATACCGTTGGAGCTGATCTCGTCAATCACTGCGTAAACGACATTCTTGTGGAAGGGGCTCGGCCTCTCATTTTTATGGATTATGTGGCTTGTGGGACCTTGAATCCTGATGTCGTAACGGATGTGGTGTCTGGTCTTGCTCGGGCGTGTCGTACGAATCAATGCGCCTTGCTCGGGGGCGAGACTGCAGAGATGCCGGATTTTTACGCGCCCGGAGAATACGATCTTGCTGGCTTTATCGTGGGCGAGGTAGCGTTTCCAGAAGTTGCTGCTCGCGACTTATGCCCTGGTGACAAGATCCTCGGAATCGGATCAAGTGGTATACACACAAATGGTTATAGTTTTGTACGGGAGCTTTTCTTTAATCGAATGGGTCTAAAAGTCACAGATCCCTTTCCTGGGTTAGATGCCACAGTGGGAGATGTCCTTCTCCGTACCCATCAGACCTATCTCCCGGTGCTGGAGTCGAGCCTCGAGGCTGGTTCAATCCGAGGGCTTGCACATGTAACGGGTGGTGGAATCCCGGGGAACTTAAATCGCATACTCGGAGAGACTACGGATGCAGTAGTCTACGCCGACACTTGGGAATTGCCACACGAGTTTCGGGTCATTGCAGACGAAAGCGGTACAGAAGTGGCGGAGCTTTTTCGGGTCTTCAATATGGGAATTGGCATGATGGCAATCGTCCATCCGCCGGACGTCGACACGGTTCTTTCTTCAATCAAAAGTTCTGGCTGTACTGTGTTCGAGTGTGGAGAGTTGATTGAGGGAGAGGGGAACGTTCGACTGGAGGGCTTTTGAGTTCAGATCGGCTCGACTTGATCGCGGGAGATCTACCTGGCCGGACCGAAGATCTGAAGCATATGCGAGAGGCCTTGGCCTTGGCTCGTAGGGGGTGGGGACAAGTGTCGCCAAACCCTTTGGTTGGTGCGGTAGTTGCTCACGGGGATGTTGTTGTAGGGAGAGGTTGGCACTCGAGATTCGGGGCCGACCACGCCGAAGTGGTCGCCCTCAAGGAAGCAGGGAGTCAGGCAAAGGGGGCGACTCTTTATGTGACACTCGAGCCCTGTCGTCATGAAGGGAAAACGCCACCATGTGTCGAAGTCATCCTGAAAGCTGGTCTTCGTCGCGTGGTGATGGCGTGTCGAGATCCAAGTTCAGAGGCAGGTGGAGGAGCTGAAGTCCTCCTCGAGAGAGGCATACAAGTGGAAGTGGGCTTGGAGGCGCCGGAGGCGCGTCGTTTAAATGCAGAATTTTTCTGGTTTCATTTGACGAACATTCCTTTCGCATCGCTTAAACTTGCGATCTCGTTAGACGCGAAACTTGGTGCTCCGAGTACACGGACCCCCGTAACAGGTGCGCGCGCGCTTGAGGCGGCGCATCGGCTCCGCGCGTCCCATGATGCCATCATTGTTGGGCGAAATACAATTGAGACCGATGACCCGCTCCTCACTGCACGTGGCGACATTTCTCCGAGGCGGCCACCGGCTCGTATCATTCTCGATACCGAATTTCGAATGAAAGTGGATACGCAACTCATCCGCACAATCGAACAGGCACCTGTATGGGTGATAGGAGCCGATGATTTGGATCGACGTGAAGACCCTGCGAGAGAGCTTCGTGTTGCTGGGGTAAGAGTACTTGAGGTTCCGCGTGGCCAAGATGGGTTATTGAGTATGGATCACATTTGGAAGGAACTGACGTCTCGGCAGATCCTATCGATCCTCATCGAAGGTGGAGGTAGGGTGGCATCATCAGTGATTCGAGCTGGACTTGTCCAGAGAATGTATGCCTTTGTCGCACCGGTATTCTTTGGTGAAAGTGGAGTCCCCGCGTTTCCTGATGTGCCACCATCTAAAATGGAAGATTGGCAACCGGTTGAGCGAAACCCCTTGGGTCCAGATACACGAATTGTGCTAGATCATCGCAGCCTTTATGAAACCTTAGTCCAGGTCTAGACAGACCATGTTTACGGGAATTGTTCAGGCTGTTGGCGAGATTCAAGCACGAGAAGAGACCGCCGATGGTGTTCGTCTTGAGATCAAGGGTGAGGCGATCGGCCCTGCCCTGAGCTTGGGTGATTCTGTAGCGGTTTCAGGTGTTTGCCTTACCATAGAGGAAGTGGATGACGAATCCTTTTGGGTGCAAGCCACAAAGGCTACCATCGCTTGCACTCAGATAGGAGCCTGGGGCAGAGGAGATCTTGTCAATTTAGAAACAGCCCTTCGTGCGGGTGATGCTTTAGGGGGACATTTGGTTCAGGGGCACGTCGATGGAGTAGCTGACGTACTAGGTGTCGAACAAAATGCCCAATCTGGGATGTTGAAAGTGAGGCTTCCTGATAGGGTCGCAAGTGTCACCGTTTCACAAGGATCCTTGGCTGTTGATGGCGTTAGTTTGACGGTGAATAGCCTTGAGGGGGTAGTCGCGCGATTTGCGGTTATCCCTTATACATGGTCCCACACTACACTAGGCGGGCTTAGGGAAGGGCGCCGCGTGCACGTCGAGGCTGATATTATTGCGAAGTATGTTGGCCAAGCCGTGACTCCGTATCTTGATCTTAAAGGATAATAAAGATGCTCGCTTCGTTACCGTCAATGAAACAGGAAAACATTTAATAATGAGTGATTTCCAGTACGACCCAATCGAAGTTGCCATTGAACGGATAAAGGAGGGTGGCCTTGTCATTGTTGCTGATGACGAGGATAGAGAGAACGAAGGTGACTTGGTATGTTCGGCTAACTTAGTTACGCCGGAAACGATCAACTTTATGTGCACACATGCTCGAGGGTTGATTTGTCTCACTCTTTCGGAAGAGATCGCTGACCGTTTGGATTTGCCTCTAATGACAAATGGGAAGCTTTCTGATCCTAACGAAACGGCATTTACGGTTTCAATCGATGCCCGCTCTGAGTTTGGGGTGTCAACGGGGATCTCGGCTCCTGATCGTGCACGAACGATCCAGCTTGCTGTCGACCCGATGACGAAACCGATGGATTTCATGAGGCCAGGACACATCTTTCCCTTGCGAGCAAAACCTGGTGGCGTATTGCAGCGTGTTGGTCAAACGGAGGCCTCCGTGGATTTGGCTCGATTGGCTGGGCTTAGTCCTGCCGGGGTGATCTGCGAAATCCTTAAGGAAGATGGGACGATGGCACGGCGTCCCGATCTTGAAGTGTTCTCCAAAGAACACGATATCCCTTTTGTTACTGTGGCCCAAATCGTCTCATACAGGTTGCGAACGGAAAGTTTGGTCCAGCGAGTGGCAGAAGCTGATTTGCCAACTCCTTGGGGTGATTTCCGCATTATCGGGTACAGCAATGATGTGGATCGTCGAGAACACGTCGCATTGGTTTGTGGTGACGTAGTAAATAAAAAAAATGTACTTGTCCGCGTTCATTCCAAGTGTTTGACGGGTGACGTGTTCCATTCACAACGGTGTGACTGTGGTAGTCAACTCGATTCTGCCATGCGACAGGTAGTGGAGGCCGGTGAGGGTGTTATCGTCTATCTTGACCAGGAAGGGCGTGGCATCGGTCTGCTTAATAAACTCCGAGCTTATGCACTCCAGGACGAGGGACACGACACGGTGGAGGCTAACGAGGCTCTTGGATTTCCACCTGACCTTCGAAACTACGGGATCGGAGCTCAGATACTTGTGGATCTAGGCCTCCGCTCGATTCGCATACTTACGAACAATCCAAAGAAACTCGCGGGTCTCGAAGGGTTTGGTCTGGAGATTAAGGAACGGGTTCCGCTCAATATGGCCGAGGACAACGAACGCTTGCGTCCTTATCTTGATGCCAAGCGCGAGAAACTGGGGCACATGATCGAGTCGGTTTGAGACGACTCTCGCTGCCTCTTGCTACAGAGGCGGCGAACACTTTCCGATATGTGAAACGATGACCGAGTATAGGGGTGACCCCTCCGGCGTTGGACTGCGAATCTGCGTCATTGTCAGCAGATTCAACGTTATGGTCACGGACAAACTGCTCGAAGGAGCACGTCAAACCTTATCGGAGAGCGGTGTCGCCGAAGAGGATCTTGATGTTGTATTCGTGCCTGGCGCCTGGGAACTACCTTTGGCGGCCCGTCGGGCCTGCGACCAATACTCCCTTCCTATGATCGGAGGCCATTACCACGCGATTGTTGCCTTGGGTTGTGTCATTCGGGGAGAAACTGCGCACTTCGATATGGTTGGCCAGAATGCCATAGACGGACTGGCTCGAGTGCAAGATGAGTTTGGAATCCCGATTGGCCTTGGTGTGCTAACCCCAGAAAACATGGAACAAGCCATGGCCCGAGCAGGGGGCGGTGTTGGTCACGCCGGAGTCCAGGCGGCTGAAGCAGCGTTGGAGATGGCAAATCTTCTCCGGCAATGACGCACACCTAACACTCGCTGAACTTTAAGTGCCTCACGTTCATTCGCGGTCACGTAGTTGGACGCTCCACCTACTTTATGGTTGGGAACTTGCCGGGTCCGGTAAGCCTTTAGAGTACGCACGAGAGGTCTTAGAACATCGCCGTATAAAGGACCGTTATCGCCCACACACCAACCGCCTCCTCAAGACGGTTGGAGGTAACCTCGACCGCATCGATCAGTTGATTGCCCAACACGCTTCGCACTGGAGAATTGAACGACTGGGTGCGATCGATAGAAATATCTTGCGCATCGGTATTGCTGAATTACACTGGTTCAAGGATGTGCCAGCGAAAGTGGCTATTCATGAAGCGGTAAAGTTGGCGGGAATGTATGGGGGTAAAGACAGTCCACGATTCGTGAACGGTGTGCTTGATGCTGTTTTCAAAGAGACGGAAGAATCACGCCCGTGAACCCTGCTGTTCCGCTTGACCGTCCGCTGCGAATTCTGTTGCTCAATTGGCAAGATATTGAGAACCCCGAGGCAGGAGGGGCTGAACTCCACTTGCATGAGATCTTTGGCCGTCTTGCGGAGCGTGGACATGAAGTGCGCGCGATTGTCAGCGGTTGGGCTGGGGCGCCAAAGTCTGCTTTGATTGACAATGTCTCGTTTTTGCGAGTGGGAGGGAGATACAGTTACGCCTATCGAGCGCCAGTCGCGGCTCAACGGCTACTCCGTAAGTGGCAGGCAGATGTAATCGTAGAAGATATTAATAAGGTGCCTTTGTTTACCCCCTGGTGGGCGCGTTGCCCGGTTGTTCCACTCGTCCCCCACTTGTTCGGTACGACGGTGTTTCGTGAAACAAATTTCGCAATGGGCTCAGTCGTGTGGGCGAGTGAGCGGGCAATTCCTAGGGTTTACCGCAACTGTTCGTTTCAGGCGATCTCAAGAAGTACTGCTGCTGACCTCAATGAACGAGGTGTGTCCGGAGAGCAGGTGAGCATTATTTTGCCCGGTATTGATCACGAATACTATTGCCCGGACCAGGAAGCCCGGCGGGAAACGGTCCCCACGATACTCTACGTCGGTCGCTTAAAGCGTTACAAAGGTATTGATGTCCTGATCAAAGCCTTAGAAAAACTTCGCAATAGGGAGGTGGATGCAAAGTTAGTGATTTCTGGACGAGGCAATGACCGATATAGACTAGAAGGGCTCACAAAATCACTTGGTCTCCAGGACCGGGTGGATTTTGTAGGCTACATAGATGAAGCGGAGAAACTGCGGCGGTTAAGGAGCGCCTGGGTTTTGGCATACCCGTCACCAAAGGAAGGGTGGGGGATCACAATAGTGGAGGCTTCGGCTTGTGGAACTCCTGTGATTGCGAGCGATTCACCTGGTTTGCGCGAATCTGTTCGAGCTGGAGAGTCGGGCTTGCTCGTTCCACACGGAATCGTCGATCCGTGGGTACAAGCGTTTGAAAAGGTGCTCAATGACCCGATTCTACGTGGACGAATGGGAACGGGGGGGCGGTCTCATGCGAGTCAATTTTCCTGGGAACGCGCAGCGAATGAGACCGAAGCACACCTCAAGTGGGCAGTACGTGCTGCACCTGATCAACGAGGACCGTTCTAAAGTTGGTGGTCCTCATTCCTTCTTGCATAGATTGCTTCTTGGTAGATTAGCTGTCAGTATTCGCGGCCAATAAAATCAGTATTGGGTCAGTTGAGTATGAATTCCCTAATTGGGGATAACGTTTTGAAAAACGGGATACAGGCTTTTTCCTCCGAATCGGTTACTGAGGGTCACCCGGATAAGATCGCGGACCAGATCTCTGACGGAGTCCTTGATGCAATCTTATCGGAGGATAAGGACGGACGTGTAGCGTGTGAGACGTTGGTGACTACGGGGTTAGTCATGGTAGCCGGCGAGATTACTACATCGACTTATGTGGACATCCCGGAAATTGCACGGAACGTTCTTAAAGACATTGGATATGTCCGTGCAGCACATGGGATCGCGTGGGATCGCTGTGCAGTGCTTACATCGATCGATCGGCAGTCTGCAGATATTGCGATGGGTGTTGATACTGGAGGGGCGGGAGATCAAGGGATGATGTTTGGGTATGCCACGGACGAGACGGAATCGAAGATGCCACTTCCAATCACGCTTGCGCATAATCTGACACGCCGCCTCTCTGAGGTGCGGAAGACGGGAGAGATCGATTGGTTGAGACCGGATGGTAAGGCGCAGGTTAGTGTCGAATATCAAGAGGGTCGTCCAGTACGTGTAACAACGGTTGTAGTGGCAGCCCAGCACGATCCAGAACCAACGAATGATGAAATTCGAGAAAGGGTAATCGAAGAGGTTATCACTCCGATTTTACCGGAGTCACTCTATGACCCGGGTCAAATAACCTACCATGTGAACCCAACAGGAAGGTTCGAAATAGGGGGACCGCAGGGTGATGCCGGTGTCACCGGACGTAAGATCATTGTGGACACCTACGGAGGTGTTGGCCGGCATGGTGGTGGTGCTTTTTCAGGGAAAGATCCATCGAAAGTGGATCGGTCAGCGACTTATGCCGCACGCTGGATCGCAAAGAATGTGGTGGCAGCCGGTCTTGCAGATCGAGTAGAGGTACAAATTGCCTATGCGATCGGAGTGGCGGAGCCTGTGAGCGTTATGGTTAACACATTTGGTACGGGAACCATAACAGACGAACTTCTAGCAGAACGTGTAAGAGAGGTTTTCGACCTTCGTCCGGCGGCGATCATCGAAGCCCTTGGGCTTCGTAGTCCTATCTATCTTCCGACGGCGAGCTACGGTCACTTTGGCCGAGAGCCGGTCGACGGCACTTTTTCATGGGAGCAAACAGACCGGGCCGAAGCTTTGGCCGGTTGAACACTAAATTGGAATTGGATTGAAGTCCTATGAGTGAGACGAGTACGGACCACTGCGATATCGCAGATATCTCTCTTGCGGAAGAAGGAGAACGACGGGTCAAGTGGGCTGAACGCTCCATGCCTGTCCTCCGACAGATCCGCAAAAGAATGTCTGAGGAACGTCCTTTTGAGGGCGTGAAAATGTCGGCGTGTCTCCACGTTACTACTGAGACGGCCAACTTGATGGAAACACTCAAGGTGGGCGGGGCTGACGTGGTTCTCTGTGCGTCAAATCCATTGTCGACCCAAGATGACGTAGCCGCATACCTCGTTGATCGTTGCGGTGTAGGAGTCTTTGCGGTCAATGGTGAGGATAACGACGTGTACTATGACCACGTCCGATCTGCGATAGCCCATGGACCTATGGTTACGATGGACGATGGTGCGGATGTGGTTGGTGCACTCCATATGATTGCGCTGGATCGACTTGACGACCTTCACCCGGTCATGCGCAACTGGGTTAGTTCGCTTACAGGTGAGGAGCGATCTTCGATCCTGGGCAATGTGCGGGGGTCTACTGAAGAGACGACGACCGGAATTATTCGGTTACGAGCAATGGCGGCCGACGGTGTGCTCCAATTTCCTGTCATTGGCGTCAATGACAGCTTCACGAAACATCTATTTGACAACCGCTATGGAACTGGACAATCAACCCTAGATGGCATCCTTCGGGCGACAAACATGTTACTTGCAGGTGCTACCGTGGTGGTTGGCGGTTATGGTTGGTGTGGTCGTGGGGTCGCAATGCGAGCACGCGGTGGTGGGGCAAAAGTGATTGTAACTGAAGTTGATCCCTTGCGTGCTCTTGAAGCCACTATGGATGGTTTCCCCGTGATGCCGATGGTTGAGGCTGCCCCTTTGGGAGACCTCTTTATCACACTTACGGGTAACCGTGACGTGGTTAGGGAAGAGCACTTCAGGCTCATGAAAGAAGGAGCCATGGTGGCGAATGCGGGCCATTTTGATGTCGAGGTTGATCTTACCGGCTTGAAAAAAATCGCCAGTGGCCCTAGGCCTCTCCGGCCATTTGTCGAAGGGTACGAACTTGACGGGAAAGAGGTTGTGATTCTTGCAGAGGGGCGATTGATCAATTTGGCTGCGGCCGAAGGTCACCCCGCAAGCGTAATGGACATGTCTTTCGCAAATCAGGCCTTAGCTGCGGAATACCTCTTAAGCGAAGTTGGTGGAAAATTGTCAAAAGATGTGCATAGGTTGCCAATGGAACTGGACCGTGAGATCGCTCGCTTGAAGTTGATTGGTATGGGTATTGAGATTGACGGTCTTACGGAACAGCAGGAGCATTATCTCTCCTCGTGGGATCAGGGCACCTGACCGTGTTCTCGCAGTAAGGATTGCGGGTAGTGGAGCAGGGAATGAAAGAGCTTAGGGTCGCGAGCCTTGGCGTGGACAAGACGGCGAGCACTCCGGTTGTCATCTTGAAGGAAAAAGACGGAGAACGTCTTCTCCCGATTTGGATTGGCCCTGGTGAAGCTTCGGCCATTGCGATGGAAATGGCTGGAATCCATTTGGTGCGCCCCCTGACGCATGATCTTTTCTCGGCGGTGGTTCGTGCTCTAGGGGGTGAACTCGTTCGGGTCCTCATTACTAAGGTTATCGATAATACCTACTTCGCATCATTGGTCTTTCATCGTGATGGAGAGTATGTATCAATTGATTCCAGACCAAGCGATGGGGTGGCATTGGCCTTGCGGGCGGAGGCTCCAATCTACGCAGATGAGGCTTTGCTTGAGATGTCATCTATCGAGGTAGAAGAGGCGAGTTTCGATGGTGAAGCCATGTCTTCTACCTTAGTAGATGATGCTTTGGCTGAAGCCAAAACGCTGGAAGAACCACTCCGAGATTATTTAAAGAACCTTCGGCCCGAGGACTTTGGGAGATTTGAACCCTAAGGACGTCTCAGGTTGGTTCTTCAACTTGCGGCTGCTTGCTAGACGGACACAGGTTAGATCGGATTACAAAAAGCCATGGATGGGCCAACGGAATTCGGTGTGAACCCGATGCGGCCCCGCCACTGTAAGAGGCAAAGAGGAGTGATCTCTCTGCCCACCGCACCTGTCCACAGAGGAATCTGGAAGGAGTGCGGTGAGAGCCTCGAGCCAGGAGACGTGCCCTCCATGCCCCATAATAGACTCTTCGTGGGAAGAGCGGGGCAGGCCTGAGCACTGAAAACCAGTCGCCGGCCCCCCCCGCTTGATTTAGGAGTGGGGATGAGGTCGATAAAACAGGTTTTTTCTCTATGCGTTCCCTTGGCTATTCTCGGGTCGCTTGGGTATGTGTTTCTACTCTCGACCAAAGAAGGTCCGGAAACCCTCTCCCCGGACTCGAGTTTTCAAAGTCTCTGGGGTGAACCTCCCTCGCGGATTGTCTCTCTGGTCCCTGCCGTTACTGAGATCTTATTTGCCTTGGGTGCCGCTCATCGACTCGTCGGACGGACGCATTGGGGTACATATCCTCCAACTGCGAGGACAATTCCAGATGTGGGAGACGGCATGCGCCCCTCGCTTGAAATCGTACTCTCCGTCGAGCCTGATGTCGTCCTGCTATATGATGGAGAAGGAAACCGTAATGTAGCTCGGCGGCTCAAGTCTTTGGGTGTGAGTACCCTATCCCTCCGCCATGATACACTCTTGGATTTAGAAGCCAATATTGCCCTGCTAGGTGATCTTGTGGGTTGCCCGATAGCGGCTGCAGAATTGTTTACACAGATTCGAACTGGTCTGGAAGAAGTGGTGCAGGCAACGCACCAAAGTGATAAGCCCACAGTCTATTGGGATGCATGGGCTGAGCCGCCGATCACGATTGGGGCAGGAAGTTTCTTGGATTCTTTACTCCGGATCGCGGGAGCAGAAAACATCTTTTCTGATCAATCGAGTTCTGCTCCTAGAGTTAGTCTCGAATCCATTATCTATCGGGATCCGGACCTGATTCTAGTTCCCGTAGGAGTTTCACCCGCCTTAGTCGAACCGTCATTGACGAAGAGGTCCGGTTGGAATCGTGTGCCGGCAGTGAAAGAAGGGCGGGTCTCGGTTCTAGATCAAGATCTCGTTTCTCGCTTGGGTCCGCGAGTAGTCGATGCGGCCTGGCTAATGGCACGCGCTATCCATCCCGATCTAGTTCAAGAAAATGTCTTGCCGAGAATTCTAGTTGAGCCCCTTCCTTGCAACGGTTAAAAAGACCCCATTTGGGGATGTTGGGGCTGGCGTGTCTACTCCTACTGTCTGGAGTTTTGGGGCTTGTTGTGGGCGCTGCTCCGGTTTCAATCGGAGAGGTGTGGGCGGTTTTTTCTGGAAAAACTTCGGATCCTGTCACGTCTCTCATTATCAATTCCATTCGCTTGCCGCGTGTCGTCGGTGCTGCTCTCACTGGTGCAGCATTGGCGATATCTGGAGTTCTCTTCCAGGCACTTCTTCGGAATCCGTTAGCGGAGCCTTATCTACTTGGTGTTTCGTCAGGGGCAGCGCTAGGAGCTGTTGTGGCTCTTACCGTGCTAGGGGGGATATTGGGCCCACTAGGTACGTTATCCCTCGCCTTAATTGGTGCCCTCCTCTCGATTATGCTTGTATTTTGGGTCGCGGTTTCTGCAAGCCGTTTGGACACGTACGTACTGATTCTATCGGGTGTTGTCGTAGCAGCATTTTGCGGTGCTGTTATGATGCTTGTTCTATCTCTTGCTGAAGAAGACACGCTCCGCTCTGCAGTACTCTGGACTATGGGAAGTTTAGAACGGGCAAGCTGGAACGGGAATCTGATACTTGGGATTTGTGTGTTGGTTTCAGGTGCGATTTCATTTGGACTGGCTCGTCATCTCGATGCGTTTTCGGTCGGAGAAGAGGCGGCGGCTTACCTTGGGACAGAAGTGGAAAAAGTTAAACGTACTGTCTATTTCATAGCTTCACTTTTGGCCGCAGTGACTGTCAGTACTGCCGGTGTAATTGGTTTCGTTGGGCTCGTCATCCCCCATGCGATACGAATGTTGTGGGGTGGGGACCACAGGTTATTGATCCCACTGGCTGCCTTGGGTGGGGGTATTTCGCTCATCTTAGCTGATGCGGTGGCACGGACCGCGTTAAGTCCACTCGAACTCCCTATTGGAGTTGTGACTGCGATTTTAGGTGTGCCATTCTTTCTTGTACTGCTCAGGCGAAGCTATGTCTGACGTGTCCTCTTCACCTGCATTCATTCTCCGTAATCTTTCGTATAGATATACCGAGGCGCCCACTAGGGCTCTCAGGGAAATTACGCTCGATGTTCATGCTCATGAATTTACGGCGGTCATTGGGCCTAATGGGGCAGGAAAAAGCACTTTGGTTCGAATTATGGGTGGGATTCTCACGCCAACACACGGTTCGATTGAGTGTCTCGAACGGCCACTCCACGAATGGGATCGAAAGGCTCTAGCTCGACGCCTTGCGGTCGTGGCCCAAGAACCGACACCGACTGGTTCGTCTCTGACAGTTCGAGATTACGTACAGTTGGGTCGAAATCCTCATGCGAGAGTTTGGGCGCCTTTGAGCGCACGAGACGGTAGGATTGTGGATGAGGCTCTCGAACAAACACGCCTAAAGGGGTTGCAAGATCGGGCCCTCACAGAACTCTCTGGAGGAGAGCAACAGAGGACTAAACTTGCACGGGCTTTTGCGCAGGAACCCGATGTCATTCTCCTCGATGAGCCTACCGCACACCTAGATCTACACCATGCACTATGGACTTTCTCCTTTATGAAGTATTTGGTTCAAAGGTCGGGAGTGACAATAATTTGTGTAACTCACGATATGAATCTCGCAAGTCGACATGCCGACAAGATGGCTCTCGTGTCTGGGGGAAGCATTTTATCGTGGGGAGAACCAGGAGAAGTGTTGTCCTCTTCGACCTTAAGTGAAGCTTATGAGTGTAATCTCCAAGTAAAAGTGACGCCGGGGCTGGGTTATTACGTGTTGCCGATAGAATGAAAACTATGGGGATGGTGGGGTGATGAGGGGTGTCGCAATATTTTCAGTGACTCTCTTTAGTGGACTTTCTCCTGTATCTGGACAGGAGCCTGCGCGCTTAGATTCGATAGCTGAACCTGACTCGATCAGTGTTAGAAGTGAAGGTCTGATTCATACTCTCCCCGAATTGCAAGCGAGGGTGCCGCGTTCCTCGCTTCACAGGATTTATACGCTCAAGAGAAGGCATGCGAGCCTATTTGGGGAGACTCTAGCAGATTGGGTCCGTATCCTCCCTGGAGTCCAAGTTAGGGGGCGAGGAAGCGGAGGGGCCGAGGTGGTCACGATTCGAGGTAGCCGTGCCCAAGACGTGCGAGTCACTCTAGATGGAGTTCCTCTCGCTAACCCTCTCACTGGGGTAATTGACCTGTCAACAATGCCCTCGTCGTCCATCGAGATGTTAGAGCTGATGCCGGGAGCAGGTGCTAGGGCTGGGTCAGGTGGCACGGGTGGCACAATAGAACTCAAGAGCCGGGATCCGCGCCCTGGCGTTTCAGTGCGCGGAGTGGTTGGATCCTTGGGACGTCGGGCTTCAGATGTTGAACTGGGTTGGGAGGGAGATATCGGGAGTCTTGGGATATACGGTAGTGCAGATCGAGTGGATAACGACTACGCATTCCGGAACAGAATTGCCCCTGATCACCCTATGGAACAGCGAACAAATGCTGATCGTACTTCTCGCCATGTAGTTGCACGCGGAAGACTGCGTGTAATCCCTGTTTTCATAGTGGCACGTACGGATGCGGTAGAGCGGGGCACTCCCGGTAGAATGGGGAATTACGCTTGGGACGCAGCACGCTGGAATGAGCGACGGTCCTTAGTATCGGCGACGTGGGAATCTCAGTCAGGTCGCCGTATAAGCCTAGCTTGGTCAAAGGCGAGCACCCAGTACAAGGATGGGCGTGTAGGGCGGCGTGAAGACCTGGCGGTAGAACACATGGTCTCTACAGGCCAAATGAAATTGCCGGCTGAGACTGACGTCAGGTGGGAAGGAACTTTTGCTCGTGCTCACGGAAGTCGGCTGAACCGAGAGACTCGTTGGACGGCTGGAGTGCGTGCGTCGCGTTCCGATGCGATATGGTCTGCGATCACTGTTCTCTCCGCGATTAAGGTTGATATCGCTCGGGAGGGTGTGGCGGTTTTACCGGCTGTGGGTGTCGAGGCGTCTTTGGAGCCTGGCTGGACGGTCCATGGTCGAGCTTCTCAGGCACGGCGATTGCCAACCTTGGCGGACCTCTTTCTCCAGCCGATGATGGGTGCCCTCCCTAATCCGACACTGACGCCAGAATATGTAGAACTCGATAGTGAAGTTGGAATTACGTGGAAAAAACAGAAGGTTGAGCTTCGGACGAGCCTTTTTCGTCGCTCTACACGTGACCCGATCGTTTGGTTGCCTAGTGTAGTGGGTATCTGGAGTCCCCGTAATCTTGGAACACTCAATGCTAAGGGTCTTGAATTCGCTGGGGTTTGGGAGCCCATGGATAAATGGAATGTGCGGTTTGCCGGGACATGGCAGAATAGTCGAATAACATTTGATAACGCGACTTCCACTCCTTTGCCTTATGAGCCTGGACTGTCAAGCAGTTTGGCTGTGTATTACCAAGGTGAGGGGCGAGGGGTGTCGGCGGATATTACGGTCACCGGAAGTAGGAGGACAAACATTTTTGGCCCACATAAGTTGCCCGGATATGTTCTAGTCAATATTCGTGGTCGTCAGACGTTTCAGTTATTGGGTATGAGAGCTCAACTGGAAGCAGGAATGCTAAATGCACTTGGGTCTGTGTACGAACGTATGGAATTGTTCCCGGAACCCGGGCGTCGTCTAGAGGTTGGGCTTAGAATACTGACTGGGTCGCGCGCTCGCTTACCGGGTACCCCACCCGATAAAACTTTTGACAAACACGCCCCTGGAAAGTTGAGTTCTGTGGAGGAGGAGACGAAGAGATGGTGAGGAGATGGAAGTGGGTGTCGGCTATAGTGATAATTCTGACGGTGATAGGTTGTAACAATTCGGCAGTAGATCCTGATATGCCGGAACCCGGTCCGTCACACTCTGAGATTGTGGTACTCAATTCGCTGTCCAAAACGATTCAACAGTTCAACATTATCGATGGGCAACTCGCAACATTTGGGACGGCTATTCAGCTGGGTGCAAACTATGACGGTGAAGCATTGGATTTCGTGGCAGATGTGTGGGTGACTAGCACGAGTCAGTTCGGTGGGAGCCAAATCATTTTTGGCTCTTTTTCTACGGGGGAACAGGCGATCACCACTTTCCCGGGGGATCTTGGGCCGCTTGGGGATGCGGGCAAGCCGACCATCGTTCTCGATGCCGCAGCTACTATAGGAGCGTTCGTGCCGGCTCGAGCAGAGGATGCGATATACATTGCCTTCCCAGGTCAGAGCGAGGCGCAACGTATGATAGAAGAGACTGGGACCTTTATGGTGCGTGCCATGCCAGCAGGGGACTTCATAATCGGTATCGATGCTAACCTTGATGACGATGCCGGGACCTTTGCGCCTCTAGGCCCACCCAAAATGATACTCTATGAATTTCGAAATGGCGACTTTTTTGATGAGCTCGAAATCACGGGAGCTTTCGGTGCCACGGAAGCACTTATCGCACAAGATGAACTCGTTTTTCTCGCGGGTGGAAGTTTTGACCCGGTGACGTTTCAGCCTGCAGGTGATGGTAAGATGGCGTTGATCAACATGTCAGACCGTGGTATCCGAGACCTTTATGATGTCGGAGGGAACGGAATCTCAATGGAACCGGGGCGTAACGGATTGTTATACATTGTTCGGACAAAAGGCCCTGATACCTACGAGACAGATGTCTTAACCTTCAACTTCTTCACGGGCGAATTTGATCGTGGCCCAGGAAATCCGATTCAACCCAAGGATAGCGATGGGTCAGATCTTAGTTGTTGGGTTATGACGGCATTCATCACGGGTGAGCTTTTGTGTGCCACCTTTGAGGCGGCGGCTCAGGGGCGACTTGTATTGTTGGATTCAGATGCCTTGTTTGTCGATCAGATCCCGGTGGGGGCTGGGGCAACGGATATCATCATCCGCAATTAATCTGCCTTCGGAGGCATATCTACGGTGGGTCTGACGACGACGCGTGCAGTAATTCTCCACACGTATCGTTATAGCGAGACGAGTAAGATCCTTCGACTCATGACTTATGAGTTGGGACCTTGTTCCGCGCTGGCCCGAGGGGCACTTAGGCCCAAAAGTCGATTTGGTGGCCTTCTTGAACCCTTCGTAGAAGGCCAGGCGACTCTGTACACGAAGCGGGGCAGGGGACTGCACACACTGTCATCCTTTGAACCCATTGGAGAATATCGACAGTTGGGAGTGTCCCTAGATTCATTTACGATCGCATCGGTCCTCTGTGAGATGGTTATGCGATTAGCACCAGAGCATCGTGATGATGACTTATATAGAACGCTTATTGATGGACTCGAAGGGCTCCACAATAGTGAAGGCCCTAATAGTAACGCAGGCCTCAAATATGTCTGGGCCCTCGTAGACACATTAGGCTTTAGGCCTGAACTCGATGAATGCGTGGTCTGCGGCAAGTCGATTGGTTTTGAAGGTGCACGTTTCGACTTCAGTGCTGGAGGACTACAGTGCATGGATTGTGCCCCCCACGGACCAGGTATGAGGTCCGCCGAGATCCGCGATCTTCGTGCACTCGTAGGTGGTGGATCAGTCGAAACTCACGGTGGGCAACAGGCTCGTTGGCTAGCAGACTTCATTCGATACCATCTCACCGAGGGTGCGAATCTGAAATCACTTCCGTTCCTTAGAGATTTGGGATGATGCAAGGGACTTGTAAGAAGTGAGTGACCGTCGTGGTGTAGTCATTGGGACTGCCGGGCATGTCGACCATGGTAAGACAGCGTTGGTTCGAGCTTTAACTGGTGTGGAGACAGATCGCTGGCGTCAGGAACGGGAACGTGGACTTACCATTGATATCGGGTTTGCTCCCTTCAGTTTGGCGTCGGATTTAGAAGCTGGAATCGTCGATGTCCCCGGACACGAAGATTTCCTGAAGAATATGTTGGCGGGGGCTACGGGCATTGACGTATTGCTTCTGGTTATTGCTGCGGACGAAGGACCTATGCCCCAAACTCATGAACATCTTGCGATTGCACGGTTGCTTGGTATTTCGCGCGGCGTGGTTGCTCTTACCAAGCGTGATAAAGTAGATGACGATTGGCTAGCATTAGCAGTTGAAACGACTCACGAACTCATGGCGGAGGACCAGCGACAGGAAGCGTGGAGAGTCGTACCTGTTTCTGCGACAACAGGAGAAGGACTAAACGACCTTCGAGTGGCCCTCGAAGCTGCTGCCAAAGATGCCAAAGTTCGACCCACGGACGATTTGTTTAGGCTCCCTGTTGACCGTGGCTTCTCAATCCACGGTACAGGCACAGTGGTGACGGGAACCATTTGGAGTGGTGCTGTGCAAGTGGGCGACAGTTTACGCTTGTTTCCCGGTGGAGAAGCTCTGCGGGTTCGAGGGCTTCAAGTACATGGGGATAAGCGACAAGAGGCAACAGCAGGCCGCCGTTGTGCAGTCGCAGTCGTTGGTGCGACGCCCACCGAGGCTGAGCGGGGTAGTGTACTCGTGGCTGATTCAGCCTGGTGTCCTTTGGATCGTCTTGGCGTTAGGGTGCAAATGCTACCCAAGGCGCGTCAGCCTCTCGAGCACGGACAACGTATCCGTGTTTACTTGGGTACGCGGGAAGTTATGGCTCGGGCTTTAACGTTTGAACGCGAGCCAATTCCTGCGGGGAGCAAGGGGTGGGCCGTATTGGCGCTAGAATCACCTTTGCTCGCGCGTACGAGAGACCGGGCCATTCTTCGCTTTTATTCGCCACTTGCGACCATCGGAGGTGCCCGGATTGCGGACTTGGACCCTGCACGCAGCTGGATGGATCATGTCGAAGTGTGGCACCGCATCCTAGAAGGACCAAATGCTGATTCGTTCGAAGGTGCGGTTAAGCTTGCGGGCACTAAAGGTCTTCCGATACAAGATGCTCCTCTTCGGGTAGGTTGTTCGAGTGTCGAGATCGATCAGGCCGCTTCTCGAGCGTTATGCGAGCGGATAGGAAAATTTTGGTTCTCGCCCGACACGATGGAGATGGCACTGCAAGCGGTTAAAGAAACGATGCGTGGGCTCCACGAAAACAATAGGCGCGCTACGGGCGTGTCGAAGGAAGCACTAAGGTCGGCATTGATCCCCAACTATGCTCCCGAACTTATCGAAAGCGCCATCAGTCAACTTTTGCGAAGTGGTAGGTTGGAAGAGAGTGGCCCACTCGTGTCACTCCCTGATCAAGGGGCCCAGTTAACCCAGGAGGAGATTGAGGCGTGTGATGGACTGTTGGCCATGATTGTCTCTGGCGGCTTGCAACCTCCACGAGTTACTGATCTCGCCCGAGACTTAAAGCTTTCACGTCCTGTACTTGATGATTTGCTTCGGCTCCTCCAGGAGCAGGGTACGACGAAAGCAGTAACTCCCGAAATACACGTGGCAAAGGCTGAACTTGATCGGATGGTAGTTGTTGTTCAAGATTTGCTGGCCAATCGAGACCCGGTCCCTCCCACTGTGTTCAAGGAGGCTTTGGGTGTCTCTCGGAAGTACCTCATTCCATTGCTTGGGTATCTGGATCAGGAAGGGGTGACGAAGAGAACAGAAGAAGGGCGCGTTCTTAGCCCACGGTAGTGTCGAGAGTGTTTTGAGACTGTGAAAAAAGAGGGCCCCGTTGAGTACCGGGGAAGGGGTAACTTGCGCGGAAGCACGTGAGAACCGACCGTGTACTATGAGTCGTGTGATATAATGCACGGCTTTTTGTTTTGCTTATTGAGAATTGGGGGGCGACCTGGCTTCGACGTGTGAACTGGAAGCCGCGGAAGCGTGCCGAGGTGCTCGGGGCCTCGTTAAACACCGGGAAAATTTTTAGATGCCAACGACGGTTTGGCTCTGGCTGCGTAACTTTACGTAGTCCGTCCCTAGGAGGGCTGGGCCCGAGGAACTCCTAGCGGGCGACGATAAATCGGGCTGGTCACCAAAGCGTGTCGCAAGCAGAGGTGACGAGATTGCGGTGGTAGCCGCGTTGCGACTGGTCGGCGACGGGGAGTTCGTGACCCCGGCGCGGATGAGAAACTGATCGCGAACTACGCACGTAGAGGCCGTGGTGGATGGGCTCGCGGACGCGGGTTCGATTCCCGCCGCCTCCATCCCAGCCGAGGCGTCATGAGGCGCCTCGCATTTTTTTATACCCGATCGAATGATCAGGAAGGGAAGATGCTGGAAGAACTTCAAAAAAAACTGGGCGATGAGGCTGAGGCGTTGCTTCATGAACTTAACGTTACGTTGCCCAAAGAGATCGAGAAGGCAGTCGCACAAGGTGACTTAAGGGAAAACTCAGAGTATAGCGCCGCTTTAGAACGACAAGGTTTCGTACGGGCGAGGCTTGACTATTTGGGATGGCGGATGTCGCATCTGAGCGAAATTGATGTGGAACATGTTCCCAACGATCGAGTGGGTTTTGGCTCCCATGTGAGTGTACGGGATGTCGAGGATGATGAGGTTGAAGATTTTGTGATCACCTTGGGGGACAATATCAATTTTGAAACAAACGAAATTTCAATGGAGTCACCGATTGGGAGTGCATTGTTAGGAAAAAAAATAGGAGATACGACAAATATTGTACTCCCTGCTGGAAGAAGAGAACTGGAAGTTGTAGGCCTGAAGACACTACATGAGTTACACGATGCTAAGGGCTCTGCTTAAGTGTCTCTATCCATATGTTGCGGTCGTCAGAAAACCTTGATGGCGGGAATAAACTTTTCGGGGTTCTCGCGAACATCGGCAAGGAAAGCATTTAGGTCTACAACAGTCTTCAAGAGTTCTTCGTAGAGTTGCTCATCGCTTACAAGCTGGGCCAACAAGCCTTCTCCACCCTCCACCATCGATAAGAGTGAATCCGCGCGGTTGGCTGAAGATATAAGTGCAAGATATAAAGAGTCGGACCCGATTAATCGTCCTAGGCTTCCTTCACCCGTCACTACAGAGTGTGTGACCGAATCGAGGCCGGCTGCTGCGGAAACCAGGCGGTCGTAGAGTTCATCGTCCATAAGCAATTGGCCGAATGCCCCTTGGCCCGACGATATTGGCCCGATAATAGCGTTCAGGTTTCGATTCAGTGCGAGCATCCCACCATAGAGTCCATCGTCTACTAGAAGTTGTCCAAGACTCCCCTCGCCTGAAGCCACCTTGCTCAGGGTTTCTGTTAAGTCGTCGGACAATGTCGTTAGGCTTTGGACCGCATCTGCCGCCTGTCCCAGGAGTTCCTCATAGCTAATAGCTGGGGCCCCTTGGATAGTGTCACCCTCAACTAGGACTCTTTTGCCCGCCGATCCCGGCTCGATGTCAATTAATCGATCGCCCAACAAACCTTCTGTTCGCACGCGTGCCCGTGAGTCATCCCTAATTTGGTCTTGAACTGTCACGCTCACATCGATCCAAACCGCAACAGCTTCACCAGAAACTGGGCGATCCTCTGGCCGGATGAACTCCACACGATCCACCTGTCCTACGTTTTGTCCGGCGACCTGTACCTGTGCTCCGCGGATCAGACCCGAAGCTGATTCCATTAATGTGACAAGTTTATAACGCTCTCCAAAGACGTTGCCGATCTGTCCAATGAAGAAGATGCCGAACGCGAGGACGATAAGGGAGACGATGAGTACGACACCTACTCGGACTTGGTCCCATGTGATGGCGTTCGATCGTTGCATGGTCACCTCGATGCGAAGCTATCGCGTGTAAAAAAAGTCCTCAGCTGAGAAACGAACGGACGTATTCATGTTCGCATGCAAACATCTCAGCAGGAGTTCCATTGAAGATAATCTTACCATCTCGAAGCAAGGCTGTCTCTGTCGCGATGCGAGCCGCAGACTGTACGTCATGTGTTACTACCACAGCACAGACGGAAAGTTCTTCTCTTAGCTTGAGGATTAGTTCATCGATAACCCGCGTGGTGATTGGATCTAGCCCACTCGTCGGCTCATCGAACAGTAAAATCTTTGGTTGATGAACAATGGCTCGTGCGATCGCCACACGTTTCTTCATCCCGCCCGAGAGTTGGGCCGGCATTAATGTTAAAACTTTCTTCGGGTCAAGATCGACAAATGAGAGGACTTCGTCGACCCGTTGGCGAATTTCGCCAGTTTCCATCTCTGTGTGTTCAAATAGAGAAAAGGCCACGTTGTCAAATACGGTAAGCGAATCAAAAAGTGCGGAACCTTGAAAAACCATCCCGATGTGTTCGCGTAACTTCAGGAGGTTTTCTCGGGATACGTTAGTTATGTCTTGGCTCTCTACGATTACTTCCCCTTCATCGGGGAGTATGAGCCCGAGGATAAGTCGGAGAATGCTTGATTTTCCTACGCCGGATCCTCCGAGTAAGCATAAAGTCTCTCCATGATCTACTCCGATAGTGATTCCGCGCAGGACCGTATGATTACGGAATGACAACCACACGTTTCGGAACTCGACGGTTTCGTATGTGTTTTGGTGAAGTGAATGTTTTGGGTTTTCCAGGCGTGATTCCATTAATCTTTCCTCTCCCATGGAATGCCCCTCAGTCTCTCTTGGTGGATTCCCCGGTCTGTTCATTGCATGAAGAGGACGATTAAGATTTGCGTCAGGAGATAGTCTACCGCGAGTACCAAGATGGAACTCATCACTACCGCTTGGGTCGTTGCTCGGCCGACCCCCTCCGTTCCCCCTGCTGTTCGGAGCCCGTAGAAACAGCTTGTGACCGCCATGACTCCGCCAAACGCCAAGGGTTTGAGAAGACCTTGTAGAAGGTCTATCGGGATATATCGAAGTACAAAACCACTGTGAGCTAACGTCGTGTACACGGATCGTAAGTAAAGCTCAGCGGTTAGATCCATCTTGACGGTTGCTATCAGCATGCCACCAAAAATCGCGAGACAGTCGGCGATGATGGTTAAGACCGGTAACATCAAGAGGGCGGCGAACAATCTAGGCAAAACGAGCTTTCGAATTGGATCGACCCCCATTGTACGCAAGGCGTCGACTTGTTCAGTGACTTTCATGGCGCCGATAGTCGCCGCCATCCCAGCGCCTGCACGGCCAGTGACCATTAGGGCAGTTAAGACAGGTCCCAATTCCCGAATTGTGGTCGCGCCGACTAGACGTCCGATGTACATGGAAGCCCCAAAACGTTCCATTTCAACGGCAGATTGAAGGGCGAGGACCATGCCAGTGAAAAAGCCGGTGAGCATCACAATGAAAAGGGAGGCGACACCGATGGTGTCCATTTGCCGTATGATGTCACGTCGATAGAACGGCCCCTTAGTGCACGCCCGGCATAGGCGAATTAAAAAGGCAAAGTATTCTTGCACGGAGAGCGCGATTCCGAATGCTGCGTCTCGGATGAGGCGTAGGGCGGATCGGCGAGCAGAGGCCTGGGGCACTTTCTTTGGCACTCTTCTAGAGTTCAATGTATGTTCGGCGCCCGATTGTTAGTTCATATTCGGGCTAATATCTCGCCGCAAAGTGCGGGCGTATGGGCGAGGTTACCGGTTCCCACCGCTGCGATGCAAGATCGCACAGTAATTTGAGACTTCCGAAAATCGGTGATCTCGACTGTTCGAATCTAACAAAGGGCATGAAATGTCAATGCAGAATGGATCGGTTCACACCGAAAATGCGCCAGGCGCCGTCGGACCCTATTCCCAGGGTTTTTGGGCAGGGAAGTTTTTCTTCTCAGCCGGTCAAGTTGGGTTGGACCCTGCGTCTGGGGATTTGGTAGGAGAGGATGTGGAGAGTCAGGCTGAGCAAGCAATGGACAACCTCCATGCTGTCCTCGCGGCTGCAGGTCTGAGTTTTGAAAACGTCGTAAAAACGACGATTTTCCTCGATGACATGGCGGACTTCGTCGCGGTGAATGAGATTTATGCGAGTCGGCTCACGAAGCCATACCCGGCACGGTCAACCGTTGCCGTTCAGACGCTGCCGAAAGACGCGTTGGTGGAAATAGAAGTCATTGCCTACGTCGGCACTTAGTTAGGTGTTGCAAAGCTGAGCAGGGTTCCAAGGGAGGGGGAGCGGATGGTGACTGGTGTTGCCTGCGGTCTTCAAAACCGTTACGAGGCGTTCACACGCCTTGGGTGGGTTCGATTCCCACACGTTCCCGCCATCTCGGGTGCCTTGCTCATATTTGCTCTCTCGGGGTCACCACTTCTTGGCCAAGTGGTAGAGGGCGATAGTAGTAGGGTAGAGCGTCCGTCTCTAGAAGAGGGGGCGGAACCTGTGACCAAAGACACCATCCCACCCATTACACCGCTAGGTGCGTTTGCTCGATCGTTAATCCTCCCGGGATGGGGGCACATTAAGGTGGGACGCCCTGGTCGAGGGGCCATCTATTTCACCGCGGAGGTGGCGTCTCTTGTCATGGTTTTTAAGTCGAATGCTAGCCTGGCCGAAGCGAACCGCGCAGACCCAGCCAATGATGAGATTGTTAAGTCGCGTATTCTACAGAGAGAGAACTGGATTGTGATCGCTGGTTTTGTCGCGTTCATGTGCGGTATCGACGCATGGGTCTCAACGCAGATGTGGGACTTTGAGCCAGCGATAACCAGCTCTCCGGATGGCTCTGTGGGGGTGGGTTTTCAGGTCAAGCTGGACTTTCCATAACTATTCCTGGAAAGTTTCAAGTCTGATTTCGGCGCTAGACACAATCGCAAAACTATTGTGATGGATCCAGTCGCCAGCATTTAAGTAAAATTGGCCAGGTGATATTTCCCGCAATTCTGGTTTATGTGCGTGTCCGAAAACTACGAGGTCAAGGTCCGGAAGTTCTTCTAGCAACTTTTGGGCATACGTCGCCAGGTGTCCAGCACGTGAACCTTCAGTTGGTAACCCGGTCGCTTCCAATTCCTCTGTACGGCTTGCGTGTCGCGCTAATGGTACACCTATGTCGGGATGAACCCACTGAAATAACGTTCGTCCCGGTCTGCTTTGTGATGCCCATTTGAGTAATCGATAGCCCCAGTCTGATCCTCCGATCCCATCTCCGTGAGCAACGTAAGCATTACGACCTCCTACGGTGCCAAGATATGGTGCCTTCAGGATCTCGAGGCCCACCTCTTCTTCAAGAAAACTGCCGCCCCACGCATCGTGGTTCCCACCCACAAACTGAATGTCCATCCCTTCGTCGACGAGGCGACGAAGTTTTGCCAAAGTGCTTAGGTGTCCACGCGGGATGACTTGACGGTATTCAAACCAGAAGTCAAAGAGGTCTCCATTGATCAAAAGATTTTCGCCCCATTTGGGAGCTTGATCGAGAAATGACAGGAATGCCTGCTCATTACGTTTGGGTGCCGCACCCAAGTGGATATCTGAAATCACAATGGTTCGGTTGGGCATTGAGAGAAGGTTGGGTGGGTCCAGGTGTCCGTCAAATCGACTTGTCACAGTTGACAGGAGCTGCGTTCGCCAATTGACAGTGCAGGTTGAGCCCTGTAGCTGATATGGAAGAAACCGTTGAGTTTGGCTATTCAATAAACTCGGATCTTATTTTTGATTTCTAGCACAGGAAAGGCGGGAGCGGTGTCCAGTGTTTTGGACTTTCAAGTCCGATACTCCGAAACAGATCAAATGGGACGGGCGCACCATCGCCATTACCTCGTTTGGTTTGAGATTGGTCGCACTGCGCTTATGAAGGAGTGCGGAGTGGCGTACGCTGAACTCGAACGGGGTGGCACCTGGTTGCCTGTGTCGCGTGTCGAAGTCGAGTACTCTGCTCCGGTTAAATACGACGCTTCGCTGCGACTCTATACGCAGGTCGAGCGAGTGCGAAGCCGAGAAGTTGTTTTTGGCTATCGACTTGTGGATGAAGAAAAGACTACGATTGCGACGGGACGCACGTGTCTTGTGTGTACAGATGATGAAGGTCGAACAAGGCGACTGCCGGTCGACCTCCGCGAGGCACTCGAGAAAGTCGCTGTTTGAGGACCACGATCGTAGCTTTATTTTGGTGATACGAGAGTATTCGAGTTATTCGGTTTTGATGCTGCTTACGGCATTGTCGGCGTGTGGAGGTGCCTTGCAAAGGGGCTCCCCGCTACCTGATACGGCCGAAATGGCGACGCGTCTAACAAATATGACAGGGATCAGCCAACCCACCCATGTCATATTCGAATGGGAATACGTTGATGAACGGGGGCGTTTGCGAGGTGATGGTTCGGCACGAATCAATCCCCCAGATTCTTTTCGGCTCGATTTGTTTTCGACGGGAGAAGGATCAATAACAGCTGTTCTTGTAGACGGGGTTCTCTCCACACAAGGAGACCTTTCAGATATCACGCTTCCTGACAGTCCTTTCTTATACGCGATGGGAGGTCTCTTTCGCCCGGGTAGTTCACCGCCACTCGGTGGGTTCAAGGCAGATGACCTTGAGGTCCTGGAATATTTGGGGGACAAAGGGGGGCACCGGTACTTTTATTTGTCGAAGGATCGTTTGATGCGAGTGGAAGATAGGAAAGACGGACACTTCGATCGCGGACTCGAAATCACGTGGGCCAATGATCCAAATTGGCCCGGGGATGTCCAATACCGCGATGTGGTTGGAGAGAGCCGCGTACGGTGGAAGCTGGTTCGCTCGTCAATGCAATCAAAACCATTTGAACCGAGCATATATGACCTTCCGAAAAATCCTTAGCCTTTCCGTGTTTGGCTTGATCGCTGGGTGTTATAGCTTTTCGGGCGGTGGAGGCCTCCCGAATCATATACGAACGGTATATGTCGCCCCGGTAGACAACCAGAGTTCACAATTTGGCCTGTCGGAATCTCTCACGGAACAGTTACTTGAGGCGGCTCGACAACGACTTGGTCTAAGATTGGCCTCGGAGAGTGAGGCCAACGCTGTCATCGAAGCGACGATCCGTCGCTGGTCAGACGAGGCTGTAAATTTCGATGCGGTAGCCGGGGTCGGGGCAGACGTTTTCCAGAGACGTGTTACCATCAGCGCTTCGATTCAAATTTTGGATGTCGCCAATAATACGATCATATGGGAAAACCAAGGGGTCACCGGTGCGGGAGAATATCGGCCGGACAACGAGACGGACGAACAGGGAACTATTGTGGCCTTAGAAAACCTTGTGCAACAAATTGTTGATGGAGCACAGTCGCAATGGTAAGTGGGGTGAACTGTTCTATACCGGCCTCGGTCTCCCCGTCGAGACAGATAGGTTTGCAGGCTAGGGTCCGTTCGTGAAGCACACTATTGGGCTTATCCTCGTCCTGGGGGGGATCTGGGTGCTGTGGTCGTGGCACTTCACACCCCTGCTTTTAGCGTTCGGAGCCTTGTCGTGTGCCTGTGTTCTGTTGATCGCGCTCAGAATGAAGATCGTAGACGAGGAAGGAGCACCGATCCACCTCCCACTTCATTTGTTTCGCTACCTACCTTGGCTCTTCTGGGAGATTGCAAAGGCGAATCTTGACGTAACGGTTCGAATTTTGAGGCCACGACTGTCTATCAGCCCGCGAGTCATTGAAGTGTTGGCAAGCCAGCGAACCGACGTTGGGCATGTCATTTATGCGAATTCTATTACCCTCACCCCTGGGACCGTGTCCATCCATACCGAAGGTAACATGATCTCGGTACATGCTCTGACCCGCGAGGCCGCTGATGGGGTGTTGAGTGGGGAGATGGGTCGACGTGTGTCGCGATTGGAGAGTACGAAGTGATGCTCGCAGTTGCGACGGGAGCCGTCTTAGTTGCTATGGGATTGGCATTGGTTCGAGCATGGGCGGGCCCAACTGTGTTCGATCGTATTTTGGCTCTCAATGCGTTTGGGACTAAAACGGTCTTATTGATCGCTGTGATTGGATTCCTTTCAGGTCGTCCGGATTTTCTTGATCTCGCACTTGTTTATGCATTGATGAATTTCATTGGAGTGATCGCCGTCTTACGATTCTCGAAGTATGGACATTTTGGCGATCATGATGAGGGCGAGACAGTTTAATGGGGCCAATTGTGGGGGATCTCATTGTAGTGGTTGGGGCAATTTTTATTGTGATTGGCGGAATTGGGCTGGTCCGTTTTCCAGATTTTTTTACGCGCATGCACGCTGGTGGAGTGACTGACACATTTGGTGCAGGGCTTGTCTTAACGGGCCTCGCAATTCATGCGGGGATGTCACTGATCACGGTAAAACTCTTGCTGATTCTTTTATTCCTTTGGTTGACAAGCCCTACGGCTACACACGCCCTAGCGAACTCGGCTTTGGAGGCTGGGCTTAAACCCAAACTGGATCGCCAGGAGGAGGACCCATCGAGCTAGTAAACCTCGAAGTTCAGGTGGTCACGGCGCTGTTGTTACTCCTCTTATGCGTAACGGCTGTTGCTGTCGTGCGTATGCGTGGTCTTTGGGCCGCCGTCATGTTGATGGGGATTTATAGCTTTCTCGGAGCTTCGTGGATGCTGTTGCTCGATGCACCTGACGTTGCTTTTACGGAAGCGGCTGTGGGGGCTGGAATCTCAACGGTGTTGGCGCTCGCGACCTTAGGCCTTACAACAACGCGAGCTAAGCAACGGTCGGGATCTTCGATGTTGCCGCTGGTGATCGTTGGGATTACCGGGGCGGCATTGGTGTACGGAACTCTCGATATGCCACATTTCGGAGACCCGGATTCCCCGGCCAATAGTTATCCGAACCCTTCCTATATTGAACGTACCGAGGGAGACATACACATACCCAATGTTGTTACGGCAGTTCTCGCCAGCTATAGAGGTTACGATACACTCGGTGAGACCGTGGTGATATTTACGGCAGGGATTGTCGTATTCGTCCTGTTGCGAGGGAGTCGATCTCGGAAGAGAACTCATCGTAGTGACGTGAGAGTGAGTAGGCATGACTGATCACACGATCCTTCGTGTTGTGAGCAAGGTTATTTTGCCTTATGTGCTCCTATTCGCCCTTTACGTCCAATTCCATGGGGACTATGGGCCTGGAGGCGGGTTCCAAGCAGGAGTCATCTTTGCCGCGGGCTTTGTTCTCTACGGCTTGATCTATGGATTAGCGGCAGTACGGCGAGTAGCGCCACCCCGAGTTATTGAGATTCTGGTTTCGTTAGGTGTTCTTCTCTATGCGGGAACCGGTGTTTTAACCATGCTGCGTGGAGGTAATTTCCTCGATTATGGTGCGCTGAATCCTCTTCACCCCGCTGAAGGTCAACATTTAGGAATCCTTGTTGTGGAACTAGGTGTGGGGATTACTGTTGCCAGTGTGATGATCGCGATCTATTCGACGTTCGCGGGACGTGGTCGGGCGTGATGGATAACGTTTTCGGCCTGTACAATTACTGGGTTGTCATTTTCTTGATGATGACCGGTTTCTACATCGTCATCTCTCAGCGGAACCTGATTAAGAAGGTGATCGGTCTGAACATATTCCAGAGCTCTGTCTTCTTGCTCTATATCACGATTGGGAAAGTTGAGGGAGGAACAGCCCCTATCGTGAACGAAGGGTTTAACGTCTATACAAACCCGCTCCCGAGCGTGCTCATCCTTACCGCGATTGTGGTTGGAGTCGCTACGACTTCCGTTGCGCTTGCCCTCATTGTACGAATCCGGGAAGCATACGAAACGATCGAAGAGGATGAGATTTTAGCCCAAGAAAAACTCACGTGATCAAACAGAACTTGCTCGCACTCCAGATTGTGATCCCGTTGATCGCAGCGCCTCTGTGCATCCTTCTACGCCGGCGTGCGCTCGTTTGGGGGTTTGCGGTTCTAGTCTGCTGGCTCACGTTCGGAATTTCGGTGGTGGTACTTAGGCAGGTTTTAGAGACAGGTTTAGTCAGTTACGAGATGGGCGGTTGGGCTGCGCCGTGGGGCATTGAGTATCGAGCGGATCCCTTAAGTGCTTTTGTGCTTCTGTTCGTATCAGGCATTGGCGCGATCGTGTTGTCCTCCGCAGGTCTCAAGGACACCGCACTAGACGAAATTCCTGTCAACCGACAGTACCTCTTTTTTACGCTTTACTTGCTTTGCCTCACAGGTCTCCTTGGCATCACCATCACGGGTGATTTGTTCAATGTGTTCGTCTTCCTTGAGATCTCGGCACTGTCGTCCTATGGGTTGATCGGACTTGGCGGGAGAAGGCAAGCGCTACCTGCCGCGTTTCAGTATCTGGTCATGGGGACTATTGGGGCCACGTTTATCTTGATCGGGATTGGTCTCATGTACATGATGACCGGTACCCTTAACATGGCGGATATGGCTGAACGGCTTGTTATGGCCGGTGGTGGGCGGACAGCCTTGGTTGCCTTCGGTTTCCTCACCGTGGGGATCGGGATCAAGATGGCCCTGTTCCCGCTCCACATCTGGCTCCCGAACGCCTACGCCTATGCTCCCTCACTTGTTACGGCGTTTCTTGCGGCAACAGCTACAAAAGTCTCGGTGTACATCCTTTTAAGATTCGTCTTCAGTGTGTTTGGTGTGACGTTTGCGTTCGAGACCTTGGGTTTGGGTGGCGTGTTGATGTTCCTTTCTTTGGTGGGAATCTTTGTGGCCTCCACCGTCGCTATTTTCCAAACAAACATCAAGCGAATGCTCGCCTACTCGAGTGTTGCACAGATTGGTTACATGGTGTTGGGGATTAGCTTCGCGAGTACCACTGGCCTTGTCGCTGCAATCGTGCACCTATTTAACCACGCGCTGATCAAAGGTGGCTTATTCATGGCGATGGGCTGCGTCATGTTGCGACTGAAATCTGTCGATATCGAAGACATGGCGGGTATCGGACGTAAAATGCCTTTCACCATGGCAGCGTGGGCTGTGGGGGGGCTGGGACTTATCGGCATACCGGCGACGGCTGGATTTATTAGCAAGTGGTATTTGATTAGGGCGGCATTGGAGCAAAATTGGTGGCTTGTTGCTGTCATGGTTCTAATCAGTTCGCTGTTAGCCGTGATCTACGTTTGGCGGGTAATTGAAACGGCCTTCTTCAAAGAGCCGAGCGCCCGAGCTAGCGAGGCTCGTGAAGCGCCCCTGTCTATGTTGCTACCAACTTGGGTCTTGGTGGGAGCTACGCTCTTCTTTGGTGTCATGACTTCTACCTCGGCGGGAGTGGCGGGACGAGCGGCAGAGGTGCTTCTGAGGGTGATCCCTTGAGTAGCTCTACGCTGATCCAACTTGTTCTGCTGACTCCTCTCGTTGGGGCCGGTCTGATTCTGGCGTGCGGCAAACGTCCCAATGTGCGTGAGATGGTGACTCTGCTAACGGGCGTGACATTGTTCTCCTTAGTTGTGTCGCTGCTTCCGGCAGTGATGGCAGGGGAGCGGCCGACTTTCGCGTGGTTTGAGATGTTTCCTGGGCTCCCGGTCGCCTTCACTCTTGAGCCTCTCGGCATGTTGTTTGCCTTGGTGGCGTCGGGACTGTGGATCGTGACTTCAGTTTATGCGATCGGTTATATGCGAGCGCATCACGAGGAACACCAAACCCGCTTCTACACGTCATTTGCGCTCTCAATATTCGGGGCGATGGGTATAGCACTCGCGGGTAACATGCTGACCCTGTTCCTCTTCTACGAAATATTGACGCTCTCGACCTATCCCTTGGTTTCACACCATGGAACAGAGGGTGCGATGAAGGGTGCTCGAACCTATTTGTCGATCCTGCTTAGTACGTCTGTGGGGCTTCTCTTGCTTGCGGTTGTCTGGACGTGGGTGATGGCCGGAACCCTAGATTTCACCGAGGGAGGAATTCTGGCCGGGAATGTTGAGGGGCCTATGGTTCTCGTCCTCCTCGCGCTTTACGCATTCGGTACAGGAAAAGCTGCTCTGATGCCGTTCCATCGTTGGCTGCCCGCCGCAATGGTAGCCCCTACTCCTGTGAGTGCATTACTCCATGCTGTTGCCGTAGTAAAAGCAGGTGTGTTCACGGTAATGAAAGTTGTGGTCTACATCTTTGGCCTGGATTTTCTTAGTGCTTCGGGCGCCAACGTATGGTTGATGTATGCCGCTGGGACAACAATTATTTTAGCCTCGTTTGTAGCCTTGGCTCAGGACAATCTCAAGCGGCGGCTTGCCTACTCCACCGTTAGTCAACTCTCATATATCGTCTTGGGCGCCGCCTTAGCTAACTCCTGGGGTGTGGTGGGAGGAAGTATGCATATTGCCATGCATGCGTTCGGTAAAATCACACTCTTCTTTTGTGCAGGGGCTATTTATCTTGCCACCCATAAAACAGAGATAAGTGATATGCGGGGGCTGGGGCGGACGATGCCGATCACCATGTTTGCGTTTCTTATAGGAGCGTTGAGCGTAATTGGTGTTCCGCCATTGGGGGGGAGTTGGAGTAAGTGGTACCTAGCCTTAGGAGCGGTCGACGCTGGACAATGGGTATTCGTTACTATCCTTATGGTGAGTTCACTTCTAAACATTGCCTACCTGATCCCTATCCCAATCAGAGGCTTTTTCTCGAGCGGGCCTGACAGTGTTCCAGGGGCCCCGATTAAGGAAGCGCCACTGTTTTGTGTGATTGCCCTGTCGCTTACGGCGATTGGCTGTATTGCACTGTTCTTTTTCGCGGATGGGGTTTACCAGCTCCTTCTTCCGCTTGCGGGAGGCTGAGTATGGCAGCTGACTGGACCCACACGAACGATGGCAGCGGTGGACAGGCCGAAGACAAAGCATTCTTCGACAAACCGAAGAATATTCGATTGGTGATGCGCGGGTTTTATTTCGGGTGTGCTGTGGTGGTTATCCTCGACATAGTAAACCTCGTTCAACATTTGATCGGTGCCCATGAATTACGTCACGCCGAACATCCACTTGAGAATCTTCCTGAGTTCTACGTTTTGTATGGTTTTGTGGGGGTGGCTCTTTTAGTGGTCATCTCGAAGGGATTGCGAAAAATTTTGATGCGCCCCGAGGATTACTATGATCGGTAGTCTTCCTCCGGCTGCAATTATGATCTTAGGTGCCCTCTTGGTGCCTGCCTTAAGTGGGCGCATACAGAAGGCATATATCCTCGCTTTACCAATACTCGGATTCCTGTACTTCGTCAGTCTTGGCACAGGGGAGTTTGGCCAAGTCGGCATCTTTTCGTACGAGCTCACTCTCGTTCGGATTGACGGGTTGAGTCGGATTTTTGGCTACCTCTTCCATATCGCGGCGACCATCGGACTTATCTTCGCCATGCGATCGGAAAACAGTATGGAACACGTGGCAGCCCTGATTTATGCAGGATCAGCTGTTGGGGCTGTCATGGCAGGCGACTTGATCGTGCTCTTCGTTTTTTGGGAACTCCTGGCGCTGAGTTCGGTGTTTTTGATCTGGGTTCGCGGCACGGAACGCTCGTATCACGCTGGGATTCGTTATTTGATTGTACAGGTAGGTTCGGGCGTTCTGATGCTTACCGGGATTCTAATTCACTATCGAACGACTGGGTCACTCGCGTTCGACCACTTAGGTCTTGGGACTTTGGGAACAACCCTGATTTTCCTTGCATTTGGGATCAAGTGTGCGTTCCCCCTCTTCCACAACTGGCTCATTGATTCTTATCCTGAAGCTACCCCGTGGGGGACCGTTTTCTTGAGTGCCTTCACGACAAAAGTTGCCGTTTATGCCTTAGCTCGTGGCTTCGCCGGAACCGAAATTTTGATCTTCGTTGGTGCAGCCATGACAGTCTTTCCCATTTTTTATGCGGTCATCGAAAACGATCTGCGACGGGTCTTGTCCTACAGCATGATCAATCAGATTGGCTTTATGGTCTGCGGGATTGGTATTGGGACCGAGCTCGCTGTGAATGGTGCGGTTGCCCATGCTTTCAATGACGTACTGTTCAAGGGTCTCTTGTTGATGTCGATGGGAGCTGTTCTGTACCGGACGGGAAAAGTCAATGGCAGCGATCTGGGCGGGCTTTACAAGAGTATGCCGAAAACAACAGGTCTATGCCTTGTAGGGGCAGCCTCCATCTCGGCCTTTCCGCTGTTTAGTGGCTTTGTCAGTAAGTCAATGGTGATTTCTGCTGCGATTCACGAAGGCTATGGAGGAGTGTGGCTCGCACTTCTTTTTGCGTCTGCCGGTGTTGTGGAGCACGCAGGAATCAAGATTCCATTCTTTGCTTTTTTCGCACATGACTCCGGCATCCGGTGCAAAGAGGCACCACGAAGCATGTTGATTGCGATGACGATTGCAGCGGCGTTCTGCATTTTCAACGGCTCATTCCCAGGTGCTTTTCTTTATCCCATATTGCCTTATCCGGTAGAGTACGTGCCCTATACAACGGCACATGTGGTGGCCCAGCTTCAACTTCTATTTTTCGCCATGTTGGCAGTTGTTTGGCTCATGTCATCGGGACGTTATCCGCCCGAGTTGCGGTCAGTTAATCTCGACACTGATTGGGTGTACAGGCGTTTAGGTCCACGTGCTGCGCTGGCAGTAGCCAGGGTCGCTGTTTTCTTGCGAACCGGTACAGTTAACACGGTTTTGGCGGGAGTGAACTCAACGGTTACCGGAGTTCGGAAGCACCTCGGAGTGACCGGTGTTATGGGTAGGACATGGTCTACCGCAGGTTCGGTCATTTGGGTAGCACTTCTCTTGAGCTTTATCCTTATTCTATACTACACGAAGTGAGCGTCACCCGTGACCAATCGGTCTGAAGGGCACCATCGAATAGTCCGAAAAGTCGTGGTCGGGTCGAGGGCTTCCCGCCTGGCTAAGATACAAGCTGAATGGGTCGGAATGCGGCTTAAGGAAGCTTGGCCAGATCTGTCTGTTGTGTATTGGACCACCACTACGATTGGCGACCGTGACCGTGACGTGCCGCTTTCGGAGATTGGGGGGCAAGGGGTTTTCACTTCGGCCCTAGAGTCTGCCCTGGTAGAGGGGACCATCGACCTTGCGGTACACTCTCTCAAGGACCTTCCAACAAAAGAGTCCACGGGCACGTTGCTTGTCGCCGTTCCGCCACGCGAGGATGCAAGAGACACCTTGGTGGTAGGGCCTCATGTCCCAATGGGGCAGAGGTCTCTAGATGCCTTGCCGAGTGATGCGAGAGTTGGGACCTCATCTCTTCGAAGATCAGCTCAGGTCCAGGCCATCCGATCAGATCTCCGCGTACTGGATGTTCGAGGCAATGTCGACACGCGTTTGAAGAAGTTGGAAACGGGTGAATTTGAAGCGTTGATTCTTGCTGTCGCTGGGCTGAGAAGGTTGGGTTTATGGTCTTCAAATATGTTCCCGTTAGAAACGGATTGGTTGCCGGCCCCTGGACAAGGTGCCTTGGGAGTCCAAGGGCGGCTGTTGGATCTTGGGATTCGAGAATTGGTACACCCATTAGAAGATCGAAAATCTCGAGCAGAGGTGACGGCGGAACGAAGTCTTTTAGCCAGTCTTGAGGGAGGATGCCAAGTCCCCATTGCGTCCAGAGCAAATGTTGATAATGAAGACGTCCATCTTTCCGCCGCTGTATATGATGTAAAAGGAATATTGGATCCAATAGTAGGGGCAGAGCGTGGGCATATGGAGGCGGCGGCGGAAGTTGGCGAACGACTTGCTCACCGCTTGAAGGACTCTGGTGCGGATGCGATGGTTGAGAATGCGAGAGAGTTCAGGGTGTGAGGCGAAGGCTTCCGTCGTTTTGGTACCCGTAAACCATCGTCATACAACCAGGTGTCGCTTCGAGGCAGTAGTAACTGACGATCTCGAGTTTTGCGTAGCGTCCGACAGCCGTCCGAATAACATAAGTTTCGTTCTTGGGCGCTAATGTGTGAGCGAAGAAGCTGTATTCGTACCAACGTTCAAGGGCAGGAGTGGATGCCGGAGCAGCGTCCCCCAAGCGCCCATCTGTCATCGTGTAGCCACTACGAGGGGCTTGAGTGACAGAGTCCCAGGGCAAGGTCAACGCCAATGCGCCCCCAGCGCCGGCGTAATCAGTCCCTCCATTTGTCACCATATGAAACCGATTGATTGCGAGATCCCAACCATTGGGAAGAGGGTTTTCTATGACGCTTCCCATTTCGAAGTTAAAGAAGATCCACTGAGAGCCGTCTCGTGCATCGATAGTGACAGTATCGGTGACGAACCCCTTCCGAGCGGGTTGGGGGTGAATGGGTGTCGGGGAGAAACTGAGGGGTTTGGGGCGCACGAAAGAGGCGCTCACGACGAAAATGATCACAAGCAAAAAGACGACGGCTGCCACGTATAGTCCGAGCGGTTTGCGCTCGCCTGTCATTTTTCCTCTATGTTCGTTCGGCCTCGATCTGGGATTTGTTTGCCGTCCAAAAAGCGAGTCAGGTTGGCCAAGTAGTATCCTAACGCTCCCGCTGCCAAACTAAAGAAAACTCCAAGCAGAAAAGTTAGGGTGCTGCCTGTCGTGGAAAAATTTAAAAACTCCCAGATTGCAAAACCTCCGCAAAACAGGATTGCAGTTGAGATCAAGAATCGGTGGAATCCTATAATTGACATCGGGCATCGCCTTGCATCGGACAGGTGGAGAACCTCGACTGAGGACATATCGTACGATACACTTTGCCCCCGCGAAACTTTATGGTGGCTTACCGTGACTAGCCTTATCGTCTCGCTGAAGGTGATAATGTGAAAGAGTTGACATCAGGGACCTTTGGTAAGGGTGTGCATTCGCCATCCCATGAGGCAAAATTTCGCCAAGCGGCCTTTTTCTACGTGCACGTGGCAATCCTCTACGAAGCCGCAGTGTGGGTGCTCCATAGAGACGGGAGCCTGCCTTCTCGAGGGCCAGTTGGCGTGTGGCTTGTTGCCGGAGGTGTACTTGCAAGTGTGGTGTTTTGGGGTTTGTGGAGTTGGCGTAACGTATGGTTGGCCCGAGTACTGTGGGTGATCGGAGCGCTGCGGATACCCACGCTTCTACGTGGCGCGTTCCTCCCACAGGAAGGGGCCGTACTCTCTTCCACGTTTTACATTGCTGCACTTATCATTGTATTGGTTAATCTCTGGTTACTAGCGAGGGCGGGCTGGGACCTCTGAGATGCTCCTCAACACTCAGGCATACTATGCAAATTCGCACGTATCACGAAGTCCAAGAACATGAATCTAATCTTCCTGATCAGATGGCAGAGCAACAGGTTCGAGTCGATGCGCGCTTAGCGAGTGTCGGGAATGTTATTGGCGTAATGAGTGGGAAGGGAGGAGTGGGGAAGAGCCTTTTGTCCGCTCTGTTAGCTGCTGGGCTGTCGAAATATGGGTTGCGAGTGGGAGTGATAGACGCAGATCTTAATGGCCCGAGCATGCCTCGTTTTCTGGGCCTCCAATCTTGTCCTTTGGAGGAGACTGATGATGGGACCTTGCCCGCAGTCACCAGTGGTGGACTCCGGGTTATATCGATGAGTCTTCTCATTGAACAAGACAAGGCCCTGACGTGGCGAGAGCCGATCGATGCAGGATTTGTCTGGCGAGGAGCTCAGGAACGTCGAGCGTTACGAGAATTCATCTCGGATGTGGTTTGGGGTGAGCTTGATGTTTTGCTCGTGGATCTTCCGCCGGGAACGGGTCGGTTGGCTGAGCTCCATGGGCTGGTGCCCGGGATGTTGGGCACGATTGCGGTGACGATCCCTTCTGCCGCATCACAAGATGCTGTGGCGCGTTCATTACATTTTGCTGAACATCGAGGATTGGACGTACTTGGCCTAGTAGAAAATCTTTCGGGAACTTCCTGTGGCGAATGTGGAGCTTTAGCTCCTTTGTACGAAGGCCAAGCTGGCTCCGAACTCGCTAGAGAATTTTCGCTTCCCTTGCTGGGTCAAATCCCCTTTAGCCCGAGATTGGCTGCGGCCGCCGATGATGGGTCGGTAGAGGATTGGCTAGACACGGAGGGAAAATTGCAGAGTGAGATCCATAGACTGGTCGGCTCGATAGCAGATATTTGTAAGAGAGCGGAGGCGCACGCATGAAATTCCTGTGCGTGGACTGCGACCGGCAGATGGAGTTCGAAGATCGTACCGTCCCCGGTGACGGTACGTTGGCCGCTGTTTTTCGGTGTCCGGCATGTAAACGATCGACCGCAATGCTGGCGAATCCCATGGAAACTCAACTGGTGAGTTCATTGGGTGTACAGGTTGGGGGTCGTACAGTGCCTGAAGCCTCGATGGAAGGGATTCGCAGTCAAGTCTCATCGGGCCGAGATGACGCTTTTGCAGAGTCAACGGAAACGCCCGCAGGGCCTGTCCAATGGAGCGTGGAAGCGGTTGAACGACTCAACCACGTACCAACTTTTGTTCGAGGTATGGTCAAGAAGATCTACAATGAGTATGCGAAAGAGCATGGACTGGCCGAGATGACGCCAGACCTTATGGACAGAGCTCGATCGGATCTAGGCCTCGAGGGTATGTAAGCATGTCTGAGAGGATCGAAAGTCCAGAGTTCGACCCGCAAATCCAGCGAGCTGTGCATGATTGTCGGATCGTCATTGACCGCGATCTTTGTGTTGGTTTTGGCGACTGTATCGAGGAAGCGCCGGATGCGTTTGACCTTGATGAAGATGGGATAGCCGTTTTGACAAATCCAGAAGCAGCGTCACGGTCTCGAGTTCTAGATGCATGTGCGACATGTCCAGTCGATGCGATTACGGTTTACGAAGATGGAGTGGCCATTATCCCGTGAGTTGTAGCTCCAGGCGCGGCCTTTATGACAGGTGACACCTCTGCTCGTTCGATAGAGGCCGGATCAACGGTGATCACAGCGATCCACGGCTTCGATTATGAATATCCCGATGGTACTGAAGCGCTTGTAGATCTGTCTCTTGAGGTTCGGGCAGATGAGGTGCTCGGTCTTTTAGGGCCAAATGGATCCGGTAAATCAACACTTCTTCGTGTCCTAGCTAACGGAGAAGGTGCCCGAAACGACGTTAGTAATTCAGGTGAGGGACCGATAAGCCGCTGGCTTGCCATTGACCGTCCGGTTTTTCGCGATTGGCTTTCCGGTAGAGAGAACGCGAGGGTTCTCTTTGAATTGTCTGGGTTAGATCGGAGTGCTTCCGCGGAAGCGGCTAATGTCTGGACCCGCCGTTTTAATCTCAGAGACGTTGGCGAAAAGCCAGTGGGTACATACTCGAGCGGTATGCGGCGGCGACTAGGTCTTGCGATTGCGTTTGGAATGGATGCTAGGGTGACTTTGTTAGATGAGCCGTTGGCTGGGTTGGATCCTGCGGGTCGAATCATACTGGCCAACGCTATTTCAGAGCACCGGTATCGAGGTCGCACGATTATAGCGTCGACGCATGATCCAGAATTTGCGGCGACTTATTGTGACAGAGTGGCCTTTTTGGCCTTGGGTCGATGTCGTGCCATCGGGAAACCGAGTGAATTTCTTACGAAGACAGGCAAAGGACCTCTCCTTGAGCTTAAATTTGCGGAAGGAGGTTTACCAACTCTGGAGGAACTGGGTCCTCCGCCAACAAATATTGAACAGGTGTCGTGGGGGCAGGATTCACTCGTTTTGACGGTTAAGGTTCCGGAAGTGGCTGCTCCAGAAGCTCTCAAGTGGCTCCTGGAAGCAGGAGGGCAGGTTCGGTCGCTTAAGATTCGAAAGCCTACGCTCCGGGATGCTTTTTTCCAAGTCACGGGAGAACAGTTAGACGAGGTCGACCGATGACGATTTGGCGCCTCTCCTGGCAGTCGGCGTTGCGGCGGCGGCGACTTTTCCTTTGGAACGTAGTTCTGCCCTTACTCCTGCTGGCACCGGTAGCCATGAGTGACGCGGCTGCACCTCATCGCGTAGCCGTTTACGGGGTATTTTTAGTGTTTTTTGGAACCTTTGGGTCGGCTATTCCGGCAGTGAGCGATGCGAGAGATGGCTGGCTAGACGAAATATTTCGGACCAATTGTTCGTCGATGCGATGGCTTTGGGAACGTACGTTGGCAGAGACTTCCATTGATCTTCTCCAAACATTGCCGGCGATTCTGATCCTTTTGTTTACAGGTGCGGGCCTCTCGAGTTTTTTTGGGGCATTAATGAGTGTCGCCATTGCACTTCTGTTTGCTAACTTGATTGGACCCCTGATCGCAGCGATGGTTAGATCTCTTGCAGAGGCTGCTTTGGCAGGTGCGGCGATATCTTTAGGACTTCTTCATTATGCTGGTTTTTTTCGCCCGCCCGTGTCGGGTTGGACCTTAACGCTCGCCATGTGGAACCCGTATACTCCGCTTAGAAGTGGACTCCAAGGGTCTGTGTCGGGGGCTGCTTTTGGAGAAATCCTTGGATGGGGATTGCCTCTTCTTTCGATAACAATCATGGGACTGTTGATCTTCATATTTTCAAGTCGTTGGACTCGTCATTTGCGATGGCCGAACGCGTGATGCATGGAGTCTTGAAAAGGTCAATATGGGCGTGCAGATATAGGGTATTTTGGTGCGTTTGACTTTCCTCGGATGCAACTGCAACTTCCTCTCGCACGGGAGCTCTTTAAGGTTGCAGTCGTGCTTAAAATCAGCATGGAAAAGCCGCGAACTATCAGTGGAACAAGTGTCTCAAACCGACCGCTTAGCGGTCGCAACAGGGAGTCCCATGTACCGAGAGGTCCTGGTGCCCGTCGACAACTCGACGGAATCTGACTTGGCCATCGATCGGGCGATCGAACTTTGCCAGAAAACAGATGGTCAAATTACTGGGTCGCATGTTTATGCGGCGAGACTTCACGACATTAGATTTCGGCAGCTTGAAATTGGACTCCCCGCTCAATTTCAAGAACCGCAAGAGATCCGACGGCAACGAAAGATACATGACAAGCTGATCGAAAAGGGATTACAACTCATCTCTGACAGCTTCCTAGACCAACTGCACAAACGGTGCAGCTCGGCCGGTGTCGCCACCACCCGCCAGCTCCTTGAAGGGATCAATTACGAGGAAATCATCAATGAGGCGAATCGAGGAGGTGGTCGACTCCCAAGCCTTATTGGTTTCGATCCAAATATCGCCCATAACTATGATGGTAGTGATAAACAGCGATCAGATGTTCAGACGAACGAGACAGGTCGTTTGATCGCAGAAGAGGAAGAGCAGGAAGATAAGCTCGCCGGGACTTCAGGGCGTGATTATGACTTGGTTGTGATCGGTGCACATGGTCTCGGGCGTCAAGAAAAGAGCCAATTAGGTGGTGTTGTCGCGCGAGCTGTTCGCGGGATTGAAAAAGATACTCTGATCGTACGTGATGACCGTCCGCTTAAAGGCGGGAATTGGCTTATTGGCATTGATGGCTCTGCGTACTCCTATAAGGGTTTGAGGGTTGCACTTGAAATGGCCCGTGAATATGGGGCCAAGTTATACATCGGAAGCGCCTTCGACGTCCAATATCACCATGTCGTTTTTCATAACATCAAGGATGTGCTCTCCGTACAGGCCTCAAAAGTATTCAAGTTCGAAGAGCAAGAAGAACTTCATAACAACATTATTGATAAAGGGTTGCTGCGTCTCTGTAAGGCGAACCTCAAGCGGGCTGAGGTTATGGCAAGTGAGTACCCTGATGTCGAAACAGAAACACAAGTGTTGATTGGAAAACCATTTGACGTGTTACTCAAGTGGGCAGCTGAAATTGATCCGACGCTCCTGGTTGTGGCGCGCCATGGCTCGCATCGGATAGAAGGGACTGATCTCGGCTCTCAGGCAGACAATCTCGTGCGGCTCGTTGAGACGAATCTGCTTCTTATCGGAACCACAAATGTACACCCGGAAGAAGTTCCGTGGATTGAGGAAGATGGCGAGGCTGGGCTCGAGTGGGCGCCAGAAGCGGAGGTCCGAATCTTACGTGTTCCCCCGTTTGCGCTGGGTATCGCACGTAAGGCTGTCGAAGAGTTCGTTCTTGAACACCATGGGGTTGGTAGTCGATACGCGGCAGCCTTCGTGCCCAACCCGAAAGATGAACGCAAGAATTCAATCAACGGTAACAAAACTTCGTCGGAAATTTCAAACGGGAATGGGACTGCAGAGATAGCAAGGGCGGCTTTAGAAAATGGTGCCGCGCCATCAATCGATGAAATTGTTCGAGCTACAAATGAGAATGGTGTCTCAGAGGCAGGATCCTCGGAGATATGGAACCGTGACCAGCTTCCGGTAGTGACGAATGAACGTTTAGATGAAGCGATTAAAAAACTGCTCCCAACGCACATGCAACTCATCATGGGGATTGGAGATGCGGAAGAACTTGCCTTGGCTGAGGTCAAGGCTGGCGAGGCGATGAAACGGACCGTGGTCCAGAGTTGCGATGCCGACCAATTCGAAGAACCGCTGCCGGTGATTTCAAGGTGCCCTGTAACAGATAACGAATTGGCCCGTGACCGAACGGTCAGTGACCCGATCGTATGGACCTCGGAAGCCTTTGATCGGCTGGGTCGAGTGCCTCTGATTGCCCGTCCCCTGGCGAGAAATACGGTTGAAAAGTTCGCGCGCAATGCAAGCCTGTGGCGGGTAACGTCGGCTGTTATGGATGAAAATAAAGATGCGATGATTGAGGCTGATGAGTTCGACCTAGATACGATGCTCGTCATGTTTAATGAGCTCAAGGCACGACAGGCAAAGGCAGAAGCTGCGGGTGTTGATGGTTTGAGCGATGAAATGCGAGCTTTCATCGAAGAGGCCAAAGCGTCCGGGGCTACACGTTGCCCAATTCGTGATATTGAGGAACAGGCTGCGGATTGTCCGGTGGACTTGAAGATGGTGTCTCCAGAAGAAGCTCAGGCTGCCGTGCAGCAATTTGCGAAAGACGAGCTCGCGCGCGAGGCGTCCCAGGAGTCTACTTCTAAGGAAGGACCACAGGACGAGTGAGCGGAGTCCAGTTGGGTACGAATCTGTCCATGGACGCTGGGCACGCTGTCGGCGTGGGTCCACTACAGGAGACCGTCCCGGATCTCGATAGTCCGCGGGGAGACCCCAACATTGCAATGCCACACGTCATAGCGTGGAATATCACTCGCCGCTGCAACTTGGCCTGTGCTCATTGTTATATCTCGGCGGGTGCGTGGCATGAGGCCGATAATGAGTTAGACACCAATGCCTGTTTCCGTGTCATCGATGAGATTCTGGCAGTGAACCCGGGTCCTCTACTGATCTTGAGTGGAGGTGAACCCTTGGTCCGGGAGGATCTTGAAGAGGTCGCTGATTATGCGTCACGGCAAGGGGCGACAGTGGTAGTCGGTACTAATGGTACGGGGCTTACGGACAAGAGGATTGAGTCTCTCATGGCCGCGGGTGTGCAGGGGGTTGCACTAAGTGTTGACTCGTTGAACCCACAGTATCATGACAGGTTTCGGCACGGTGAGGGTGCACTCGGTGAGACGCTTGCAGCGGTTGATCGTCTGGGTCGGCATGAGCTCGATTTTCTCGTGCAGGTGTCGGTGACGAAAGGGAACCGGAGTGAACTCGAGAATATCATCGCCTGGGCGGATGAGAAGGGGGCAGTCTGCGTGAATGTCTATTTCCTTGTAGAAACAGGTCGAGGAGCAGGGATGCGAGGTCTGAAACCTGACGAAAATGAGGAAATTCTAGAACAATTGTGCGATCTTCAACGAGAGTATCGGGGACGGATGATGGTCCGGTCAAAGTGTCAACCTCAACTGATGCGACACGTTTACGAACGAGACCATGATTCTTCGCTTCTGCACTACCAAACACGGTGTCCTTGTGGGGTCCAGTATTGCCGGATAACGCCGGAAGGAAAGGTGACTCCGTGTCCGTATATGCCGGAAGTTGCGGGCGACCTGACGGCACGTACTTTCGGAGACATTTGGAAAGATGCGAAGATCTTCAAATTGCTAAGAAATGGAGATTTGGGCGGAAAGTGTGGACGATGTGAATATCGCGAAGTGTGCGGAGGGTGTCGGGCACGCGCCTATGCGGTGGACGGCGATTTCCTGGGTCCCGACCTCTCGTGCGCCTATGAACCAGCGCCTGGAGTGGCTCCGATAGTCCCCGTTACACGCGATGTTATGTATGGCGAATCTCCGACATTGGGCCTCCCTTGGTCACCCGAAGCTGAAGCTCGACTGAGTAGCATCCCGTCATTTGTTCGGGGTGTTGTGGGGAATAGAATTGAGAAGTTCGCGACAGAGGCTGGGTATGACCTTGTAACACTTGAAGTTATGAGTGAAGTGAGAAAAGGGATGCCGATCGATTTCTCGAAACGTATGCCCTTCTTCGCTCGAGGACGGCCAGGAAAGCTCAGGAACGTAGAGACAACCTCAGGGGTCGCTGAAACACGACCGCGTGTGGAGAACAGATGAGTCTCAAGGGAGCGGGTGAGCCGTCGAAAAAAATGTCAGGCTTAAAGCGCGGGCTAGCTCTTTTTGCCATAGGGACGCTTATCACTGTTCCGTTGTTGGCCCAAGTTGCAGGCCCGGACTATGGAGAGTTTGGGATTTTTGGGATGGACCGGCGAGATGCAGTGTGGATGGCTGCGCAACTCCATCTCCTCTTTGCGGCTTTCGTGCTGGGTGTGCCCATGTTCGCCGTTGTAATCGAGGCGATTGGGATCTTTGGCCGACAGGAGCGCTACGACAAGCTCGCGAAAGAATTTACTCGGCTCCTTTTGGTGGCCTATAGTGCAACCGCGATTTGGGGCGCGATTCTTGTATTCTTCCTTTCGACACTATATCCCCGATTTTGGGCTTATCTGACCGCAATTTTCGCGCCCTCGATGTGGTTGTATGTAGGGATGTTCTTCCTCGAATCGTTCACCCTCTATCTCTACTACTACGGGTGGGATGCGTGGAAGAAAGGAGTGGCGAAGAAGGTCCATTGGTTCCTCGGGATCATGCTCAACGTTTGGGGGACAATCGTCATGTTCATCGCAAACGGTTGGCTCACCTATATGATGAGCCCACCCGCGGATGTGACTCCCGATACAGCCCCACAAACGGTGCAGGTCTGGAGTGCAATTGCTAATGCCACGTGGATGCCGATTAACATCCATCGCTTGATAGCCAATGTTGTGTTTGGGGGAGCAATCGTAGGGGCGTACGCTGCTTATCGGTTCCTGACATCGGAGAGTGACGAAGAACGCGCGCACTACGATTGGATGGGCTATACCGGGAACTTTATTGCGATTGGCGCTCTTATTGTCCTCCCCTTTGCAGGATATTGGCTGGGGCGGGAAATTTACGAATTTAGCCAGCAGATGGGCATCACGATGATGGGTGGTTTCATGAGCTGGCTCTGGATTATCCAGGCCTTTCTTATCGGGATCCTTTTCCTCACAGGTAACTATTATCTCTGGATTGGGATGGGACGTATACCTGGTGCTGAACGATTCCAGCCTTACATCAAGTGGATGCTCCTGGTGTTGGTGCTGGGCGTCATTGTCTGGGCGACACCAAACACTGTGATTGCGAACCGCGATGAGATTGCGGCGATGGGAGGAACCCACCATCCGTTCTTGGGGGTTCTTGGAGTGATGAGCGCTAAGAACACGGCGGTCAACCTCATGATTTTAACAACCTTTCTTTCGTTCTTGATGTATCGGCGAGCTAACAAGGAACCGGTAGTGTCCTGGGCGAAGATGGGGACGATGCTGCAGGCGGCTGCATTCGTTGTCGCAGCATTGGTGGTCTTGTTCTACGGTATCTACGGTTATTTCGTTAGCGCGATTATCCGAATCGGATTCTCCGTCTATCAGGTGGCTGCCGTTCTGGTCACGATCCTGTTCGTGATCGGCATCGATATAGCGATGGCTCGAGGTGCAAAATCGCGTGGCGCGATTCGATGGGGCCAGATGCCAGATCGATCTCAGTACGCACTGCTTATTCTGGCGGTGACCTTCACGTGGCTCATGGGACTCATGGGCTTCGCCCGAAGTGGAATTCGTCAACATTGGCATGTCTACGAAGTGATTAGGGACACGAGTGAGCAGGCCTTCACGCCAGCCCTTGGCCCCGCTGCAACGATGATCAGTACGTGCGTTTTGATCTTTTTCGGTTTGGTGGGAATGATATTTTGGTTAGGAGGGCTCGCGGAAAAGTCGGCGTATGACGACGCCACTTCCGCAGAGTCGGGTCACTAGTATGGCACGGTAGGACGTGTTGCGTAGAAAACGAAAACGATTGGATACGGGAAACGTGAGGAATTGGGGACGAAGATAGATGTGGAAGGCTAACTTTAAAATTTTAATGACGGTGGTGATGACCCTAGGGGTCTTCACCGTTGTTTCGAACATCATCCCACAAGTTCGTTCCGCCGTACCGGAACTGATCGTGATCAATCCCGACATGACACCGGATGAGTTGGCGGAAATCGGTGAGAATGTGTATCTGGGCGTTGGAGGTTGTACAGCTTGCCACGGATTAGGTACACGTGCGCCTGATTTGCTTGGTGTGGCGGGGACGGTCTGTACGACTCGCAACCTAGGACTTAGCTGTAAAGAGTATCTGTACGAATCTTTAGTGAATCCGCTAGCTACGATTGTTGAAGGATTCCAGCCGATTATGCTGGACCAGAGTCGTACACTGGGACAACCTGAGCTTTGGACTCTTGTGGCATTTTTAGAGAGTCAGGGTGGAGAGGTTACGGTCACAGCTGATGATATTAGTGGTGCACTTGCTGCAGCAGAGGCGGCCAAAGCGGTGGCGGTTACTGAGACTGCTCCTATGAATCCGGGTGATATTGATCCCCTGAATTTGATCACCGTCAATGGGTGCCTAGCTTGCCATGCGATGGATGGTGCAGGGGGCGAAGTCGGTCCCCCCTTCGGCGATCTTATTGGACAAGATCACGCATTCATTCGAGAGGGGATCGTGAATCCGAACGCATCGATCGCCGAAGGTTTCGAAGCATTCGCCGGGACCATGCCACTTATCTTTGGTGACATGATGTCTCCTGTTGAACTAGACGTGTTGATCGAATTCCTGGCGACGGGTACGGTGGGGGCGGTGGGTGGAGAAGAAGAGAGTGATGACGATGGAAACTAGGGACGCAAGGCGGTGGGAGGAGGGCCAGAGGAACTCATGAAGCGTCTTCTAAAACAACCCTTCTGGCAGGGCGCGATAGTGATCGCAGTTGCTTACGTGGTGTTTAAGTATTTCATCGGGTATGCACTTCCCATCATCGGTATTTCTAGTGCTCCAGTCCCCAGTTCGGTGATCTTACAATATATGGTTACCGTACTTGTGGGAGTACTTCTCTACATGAGTGCCGAGGAGGGACGCTGGGGGAGATTTCGAGGGCCTCTCAAAGAAGCGATGGTTTCGCATGACCGAAAAAACCTCCGAGGGGTTCTTATGGTCGTGATTCCGATCATGGTCGGTTGGTTAGCTTATCAGAACGTGAAGCCAAGCTTCGCAGCACCTGCGACCCTTCGGGCGATTCACCCGGCTCCACCTAATGAAATCACTTTCCGAGGTCTCCCGCTGCAGCTCACAGGGCTTGAAAACCCGCTACACGAAAGCGGGTCACTGGAAGAGCACCTGCAAGTTGGGAAAGAGATATATGTAAAAAATTGTGTTCCATGTCACGGAGATCTTCTCGATGGTGCCGGACACTTTGCGCAAATGTTTAATCCGATTCCAGCGGACTTCACCAACAGTGGAACCCTCCCGATGCTCACGGAGAGTTTCGTTTTTTGGCGAGTTGCAAAAGGGGGGCCGGGTCTTCCACAAGAAGGGACCCCTTGGGACTCTGCTATGCCAGCTTGGGAAAACATTCTAGATCAGAATGAGATCTGGTCAGTGATCCTATTCCTCTATGATCAAACCGGGTTCTCACCCCGAACCTGGGAAGAGGAAGAAGGGGAGGAGCATTGATGAGAAAAACTGTGCGGCGCGTGGTTGTTTCGATAGCAGGTCTACTCATAGGATTCTCCGTCGTTTTGGGTCAGGATGTAGAGGCTGGGAAAGTCGTATATGATAAATGGTGCGCGGAATGCCACGGGACAGATGGTTTGGGAGATGGTTCCGCCGCGACCGCGATGCTTCCTCGTCCGCGAGATTTTTCTCAGGCTCGTTATCAGATCAGAACGACAGGGAGTGGGCAGCTACCCACGGATGACGATTTGAGACTGGTTATTCAGGAAGGCCTGCCTGGAACAACAATGCCGGGATGGCCAAACCTGTCGGGTTCGGAAACCGAAGATGTAATAGCTTATGTGAAGAGCTTGTCACGCTTTTTTGGGCAAGGTGGCCCCCCCCAATCTCTTGATTTCGGGTCCGATCCCGGAGGAGGTTCGGAGGCCATAGAAACAGGGGCACAGGCTTACCTCACCTTAGAATGTCAAGCGTGTCATGGAGCGAGTGGCCGTGGGGAAGGGACGTCTGCCCCAACTCTTGAGGACTGGCGAGGCTTCCCGGTTCGGGCAGCAGATTTAACCGAAGGTTGGTATCTCAACGGCGGTGGGAGTGTCGAAGACATCCACGCGCGAGTTCTCACAGGCTTGGATGGTACTCCAATGCCGGCAGCGTCAGATGCGATGGATGCGGGAGTGGTCAGTCCTGACGAAGTTTGGCAACTAGCACATTACATCGCGAGCTTGGGTTCGGCGGAGATGCCGACGTTGCGAGATGTTGTCCGAGTGGCCCGTGTGGAGGGGACTCTTCCGATAGATGGGTCTGAGGCGGAGTGGGAAGGAGTGGACACTTTTTATTTCCCGCTCGCTGGCCAAGTGATCCAACCTCCTCGAAATTTTGCTCCGACCGTCGATGGAGTATACGTCCAAGGTTTACACGATGGGGTGGATATCGCCCTTCGTGTCCAATGGCATGATCCATCGGAGAGTCCAGATCCTGCCTGGGATGAGTGGCAAGTCAAATTTATGAATGCCCTTGACTTAGATGGTGACTCCTTGGTTGTGGACAGTCTTGAGGCTCCACTGGTGCGACCGCCGGATGCTCTAACGGTCCAATTCCCGTTCGAGGTCCCGGAGGGGACTGAGAGACCATATTTCTTGATGGGAGATGCACGGAACCCCGTGTATCTGTGGACGTGGAATGGCCAATCGGGGATTAGGGCGGGTCGTGGTCGGGGACTTGATTCGGTTGAGGAACTGGTCGAAGATCCCGTTACGGGGAGCGCGACTTGGGAAAGTGGCCGCTGGACACTCTATTTGCGACGAGTAGTCACGATGGAAGGGGATGGCTTAAACTTCCAAGAAGGCACTGCGATTCCCGTCGCTTTCCTAGCTTGGGATGGCTCGAGCGGAGAGTTGGGGAAGCGGAGCTCCATCAGTTCGTGGTATTATATGTTGCTTGATAAGCCATCTTCGAGCACAGTAGTTGTGGCTCCACTCATCGCCATACTCTTGACTGGAGCGCTTGGGCTCGTTCTCGTTCGGCGGGCGCAAGATAGGGAACGAGGGTGACGACGGGGTTCCATCATTTATGTTAGAGCAAATCTGCACTTATCACGGAGGAACAGATGCGATCGTATCGGTGGCGTAAGTCGGTAGCGTTGGTTACAGCGGGGATCCTCTCCGCGTGCGGCGGTGGTGGTGGCGGTGGTGGTGATACGGCTGGGGGAGAAGCTCCCGAGGCAGCCGTCCAGATTGATCCGGCGACGGTCGGTACGATCTCGGGTATGGTGAACTTCGCTGGTGATGCTCCAGCCATGACACCGGTCGATATGTCGGGAGAACCCGACTGTGCGGCGGGTTATGGTGGGGACGGGCCTATGAGCAACAACGTGTTGGCATCCGGTGGCGGATTGGCCAATGTTTTTGTTTACTTGAGTGAAGGAGTCAGTGGGGGACCAGCAGCATCGGGGTCGGTTTCTCTTAATCAAGAGAATTGCCGATACGAGCCGCATGTGTTTGGAGTCCAATCTGGCCAAAATATCGCCATTACAAATAATGATAATTTTCTTCATAACATCAATGCCAGCCCGACTGAAAACCGGGGCTTTAATATCAGTCAGCCCCGCGCTGGTATTACGAGTAACCAGAGCTTCAATATGGCCGAAGTTATGGTGCCAGTCCGCTGTGATGTTCATGGGTGGATGAATGCCTACGTTGGAGTCGTGGACCATCCCTATTTTTCTGCTTCGGATGCGACCGGGAATTTCTCGATTGCCAATGTGCCTGCTGGCACCTACACGGTGACGGCATGGCACGAGGAGTATGGCACGATGACGACCAGCGTAACGGTGACAGCACAAACCACAGCTGAAATCGCCTTCGATTACAGTGCGGATATGGCGGGTGCCGAAGTGCCGATGAATGAACCACTGGTGCTTCACCACGAGTCAGACGGTATTCACCACCGCGTGAGCTTGAATGGAGCGGCGGGTCGCTGAGGCGTCCCCCTCCCTATAACCGCTAGCCTGAGCTAGGAGAGAACTCGTGGACTGGGCCTTGCCCCCCAATTATTCGACCTTCGGTGTGGCGATTGATCAGCTGTTTTGGATCATTTTCGTCATCACCGGAATCGCGTTCGTCCTCGTCGAAGCCGGACTTATCGTGTTTATTTTTAAGTATCGGAGTCGTGCAGGACATAAGGCGTATTATACGCACGGATCTAATAAGCTTGAGGTGATTTGGACTGTAGTACCGGCCTTGGTCTTCGTGGTCCTGGGAGTTTATTCGGCTGGACTTTGGGCCGACATCAAAAACCCTTCGAACATGCCGGAGGGCGCAATTGAATTTGGAGTAAGAGCGAAACAGTTCGAATGGAACATCACATATCCTGGCGCAGATGGAATACTGGGTACGGAAGATGATTTTGAGGTTCTCAACCAGTTCCATTTCCCATCTGGTGAGCCTGTGATTGTTTATCTTGAGGCGGAAGACGTGATTCACTCATTTTTTATTCCGGAACTGCGCGTCAAGCAAGATGCCGTTCCAGGGATGAGAATCCCAGTTTGGTTCGATGCAACTCAAACGGGTGAGTTTGAGATCGCATGTGCCGAGCTGTGCGGTCTCGGTCATTATCGTATGGAGGCCGCTGTGACCGTGCATGAACGAGCCGACTTTGACGCCTGGCAGGCTAGCCGGGCGGTGGCCCAGTGATCGAGAAAGGTTGATATGGCAACGATCGTAGCGGAGGCGCCCGGACAAGCGACGGGACACGCGGAGCACGAACAGTCGTTTCTTCGGAAATTCATCTTTTCATCCGACCATAAAATCATTGCGATCCAGTTCTTGTTTCTCACCTTATTCTTTTTAGCGGTGGGAGGATTCCTTGCGATGATGATGCGGTATCAGATCGCATGGCCGGATCAGCCTATTCCAGGCGGTGGTATCCTTCCGGAATCAATGGTCGCAAGTGGGTACATATTGCCCGAGTTTTACAATGCTCTTGTGACCATGCATGGGTCGATTATGGTTTTTCTTGCCATTATGCCTATGCTGGTGGGTGTGTACGCTAACTATCTGATCCCGCTCCAGTTGGGGACTCACGATATGGCGTTTCCCCGACTGAACATGATCTCGTTTTGGCTGATGGTTCCTGCCGGAATTATTACCTTAGCAAGTTTTTGGGTGATTGGTGGAGCGGCAGGTGCGGGTTGGACACTTTACGCACCCTTGAGTGCTCGCCCCGATCTGACCGGGGTCGAGTTAGGGCAGGTCATGTGGTTAGTGGCACTGATCCTCATCGGACTGTCTTCGATCCTTGGGTCAGTAAACTACATAACTACAACGATAAATATGCGGGCACCGGGAATGACTTGGTTCCGTATGCCTCTCACGATTTGGGCCTTGTTCGTTACGGCGATTTTGGCCCTTCTCGCGATGCCAGTCCTGTCGGCTGCCGGGATTATGCTCTTGTTTGATCAGACCATCGGAACCTCATTTTTCCTGCCGGAAGGTGGGGGGCAGCCCTTGCTTTGGCAGCATTTGTTCTGGTTCTTCGGACACCCCGAGGTCTACATCCTCATTTTGCCGGCCATGGGCTTTACCTCGGAGATTCTTGCTACAGGGTCCCGAAAACCAGTCTTTGGCTATAAGGCTATGGTTTGGGCGATCATGTCGATCGCGTTTTTAGGATTTATTGTGTGGGGTCACCACATGTTTATGAGTGGAATGAACCCGACACTTGGCCTGTCCTTCACTGTGTCGACGCTACTCATTGCAGTCCCATCCGCGATCAAGACGTTTAATTGGATGGGGACGATGTGGAGAGGGAACTTGAAGTTGCACACTCCGATGCTATTTGCGATCTCGTTTGTGGCGCTATTTGCGATCGGAGGGTTGTCAGGTGTGTTTATGGCTGCGACACCTGTCGATATCTATATCCACGATACGTATTTTATCGTCGCTCACCTGCACTATGTTCTCTTTGGAGGAAGCCTCTTTGCGCTCTTCGGAGCCATTTATTACTGGTTCCCGAAGATGTTTGGGCGGATGATGAGCGAGAAGTGGGGTAAGGTCCATTTCTGGACTACGTTCGTGCTCTATAATCTTGTGTTCTTCCCTATGCACGGTTTGGGTATGGTTGGGATGATGAGACGGATCTATGATGCAACTGGGTACGCTCATCTTGAAGGGATCCAAGACACAAATCAACTCATCACAGTGGCTGCGTTTGGGCTGTACGCGTCAGGCTTCATTTTTGCATTCAATTTCTTCTGGAGCATTTTCAAAGGAGAAAAGGCGAGTCGGAATCCGTGGGATGCGACTACCCTCGAGTGGCAGACCCCTTCACCACCGAGACATGGGAATTGGGATGAAATTCCGGTGGTTTATCATGGCCCCCATGAGTACAGTCACCCAGATATTCTTGATAAGGATTGGTTAGCTCAAAACGAGCGACCTGATGTAGTGTCTCCTGCTGGTGGCTCTCACTAGGAATGACAAGTAGCCGGTTGAAAGACTGGACTCTCGCTGATACGTGAAAAGGAAATAGACCAGATGGCACACGCCGCGACCGCAGCCCGGCTTCCCGAGAGGGGACTGGATGTATACACCCAAAAAGTGGGCATGTGGGTGTTCCTGTGTTCGGAGGTCATGTTCTTTGCGGGCTTGATTGGCTCATACGTTGTTTTACGTTTTGGAGCCTCAGCCACTTGGGCTGAACCAAATGTAGTCTTGAACGTTCCCGTTACCGCGATCAACACGTTTATCCTTATTTGCAGTTCGGTTACTATGGTTAAGGCCTTCGCAGCCGCGGAGGCTGGTGATCAGAAGGGGATTAAGACGTACCTCTTGGCCACAACCGCACTGGGAGCACTCTTCCTCGGGGTACAAGTATACGAGTACACGGAACTCATCCTTCATCGAAGTTGGGAAGGTAGTCACGGCTTCACACCTCAGGCGGGGCTTTACGGTGCAACGTTCTTTACCATGACCGGCTTTCATGGCTTCCACGTTTTCCTTGGGGTCGTCTGTCTCAGCTGGGCAACGATTCGCGCGTACCGAGGCCATTGGGGCGCAGACAACACGCATGGTATTGAAGTGCTGGGACTCTATTGGCACTTCGTGGATCTAGTATGGATCATTCTCTTTACAATCGTCTATCTCATTTGAGTGTGAGTGTTCGAGATTTTGGACCAAACAGCACATGGAGTGAATGAATGAGTGAAGCTGGCGAGCACACGGCGAGTGTCGCGTCGAGCGATCATGAGCATGAGGCACCAAAGTACATGCTCATCTGGCTGTACCTCTTCGTCCTAACTGTAGCCGAGGTGGGAGTGGCTCTCTTACAAATCCTCCCCAAGTGGGTGATAGTTGTGTCATTGTTGGTTATGGCCGCATGGAAAGCAGTCTTGGTGGCCATGTACTACATGCACTTGAAGTTCGAGCCGCGCCGATTACGGTTGGTAGCGGTGGCCCCGTTACCAGCAGTAGCTATCATGATCATCGTGATTATGATGGAGTACGTGTAGGTGGATTGAGTAGATGCCGAAGGTGTTGTGAGTACCGGAGATATCCCTTTCGGGTCTAGCTTGGAGGCGGACGCCTCTGACGCTTCCAGGAAGAGGTCGTGGGGGGAAGTCGTCGGAAGTTTCTTCGAGCTGACGAAGCCCCGCATAACAGCCCTAGTTCTCGTAACGGCTGCCGCTGGCTTTTCCCTTGGAAGCGGAGCTGGATTCGAACCTTTCCTGTTTGTGAACGCGATTGTGGGTATCGCGCTTGTGGCGGCTGGGACAAGCGCGATGAATCAAGTTTTGGAGCGAGATGTTGATGCTCTGATGCTTCGCACGCGTGGTCGACCGGTACCAACGGGTCGGATTGCGGCGATCCCGGCCGCAGTGTTCTCGGGGCTCTTGGCTGGGCTTGGGGTAGTGTACTTGGCCCTGACGGTAAACACGTTGACAGCGATACTCGCCGCCATTTGTTTCACCATGTACGATTTCGTCTATACACCCCTTAAACGTGTTCATTCTTTTTCGACGGTGGTTGGAGCGATTCCAGGAGCACTCCCAATCCTTGGGGGTTGGACAGCCGCGAGCGGCAGGCTGGAACCCGGAGGTTGGGCGCTTTTCATGATTATGTTCTTGTGGCAACTTCCGCATTTTTTGGCTCTTGCATGGCTCTTGCGCGAGGACTACAGATCGGCCGGTCTCCAAATGTTGACCGTTGGAGATGAAAGAGGAGTGCAAACGCGACACCAGACGCTGATCTATACTCTGGTGCTACTCCCAGTCACCCTCGTTCCGACGATGATAGGACTGGCTGGTCCCATATATTTCATTGGGGCTGTACTGTTGGGGGTAGGGTTTGTTTGGTATGCGGCACGATTTAGCTGGAAGATCTCCACGGAATGTGCACGACGCTTGTTTCGTTATTCGATCCTTTATCTCCCAGTGCTCCTGCTTCTTTTGGTGCTGGACAAGTTTTAGAACAATCTGATGATCAACCAACTCTCGCTCTTGATTACTTCTGGCGAGCCTTTCCGTGCGATTTTGCAAACTAGCCCGCAATCCCAAGAAGGTTATATGTGGATGTTTATTCTTATGGCTACCACACCATATCTCCTCCTTGTGGTCATTGGAGGTGGGATTTTCCGGGCTCGACGTCGCCAACGTGAAGACGAGGTCGCACGCGCCGTCAAGGAACAACAGGACTGGGAGGCGACGAGGTCGACCGAGGGTCCAAAGTCAGGACGATGAAAACGACCTGTCGAGTTCGTGACGGATTCGTTGCGGGCTTGTTGGCAGGACTCGTCGTGGTCTTTCTCTTTGTGTTTTATGATTTGGGGCAACGAGATCCACTGCAAACACCTGCTTTCCTTTGGGCTGCTATAACACGGCAGACGTTCACGGTTCCGATGGCTGTTGCGATTATAGGATTTCTCGTCATTCACTTTCTTGCTTGGAGTGGCCTGGGCACATTTGCGGTGTTTTTTATTCGTTGGTTGAGCCTCCCGTTGGATGTGTTAATTGGAGCTACTTACGGTCTTTTGTTTGCCTCGTCGGGTTTTTATTTGAGTGTGAGTGGGATACCCGAGGAACTTATTTTTTCCGCCCCGAGTTGGCCCGCAGTGCTTTTTGTGAATGGAGTGGGTGGGGCCGTTATGTTCCTGCACATGGAGCGGTCTAGCGTTCAATTGAACCTTCGAAGCTTGATGAGATTTTTCAGGCCGAATGAAGTGACTCGACAGGGTTTCTATACTGGACTTGTCGGAGGAAGCGTTGTCGGAGTCTGGTTCTTGATATTGGATGTCATCTTAAGAGGTCCACTCTATACGCCAGCGACGCTCGGGACGATTCTCTTTCAGGGAGGAGTTGGAACTGGAATCGGAAGTGTCGATGTGACTCTCATGCCAGCGCTAGGCTATGGGCTATGGCACTTCGCCTTTTTTATGATGGTAGGGGTTCTTATGTGGGTCCACTTCGACGTAGGTGCCACTGTCCAGTTCCTTTTTCTCCAATTGCTTTGCGTATCCATTGCACTCGACCTCTCACTGATCGTGATGGCAGTGTCGCTCGAAAGTTGGATCCTACGGGAGCTAACTTGGTGGTCTATTCTAATTGGCAATGGACTCGCAGCCGTTGCCATGGGTGGATATCTAATGAAACGCCGGCCCTATGACCAAAAAGATCTTTGGCTTGAAAGCCTGTGACTGAAAAGATTGACCCGCCTGTCCTTGTCGCCAGCCGCAATGCACACAAGGCGAGAGAGATTGAACGGCTACTTTCGGACTTGCCACTCCGGTTCCTCAGTCCCGATGACCTCGGGCTACAAGAGGTAGATGAAGAGGCTGAACTTGAGCCCTTTGGATCTTTCGCACTCAATGCTATGTCGAAGGCAAAATACTTCCATTCACGGTCGGGCCTTCCCACCATCGCGGACGACTCTGGTTTGTGCGTGGACGCTTTAGGGGGTGCTCCCAACGTTCGGACGAAAAGATTTGCGCCGGTCGACTGGGTCGAAAAATATGGTTTAGATGAAGCAAATAATCGTTGGCTCCTTCATGCTCTTGAAGGAGTGCCCCTGGCTGACCGGGGAGCTCATTATCGATGCGTTATCGCACTTTCGGATGACATAGAACATGCAGTGTTTGAGGGAAGGGTTGAAGGTCGGATCGCTCAAACGCCTCGAGGCAGTAATGGTTTTGGTTATGACCCGTTGTTCGTGCTTGAGGACGGAGATGAGACCTATGGAGAGTTGCCCGATTTTGTAAAGCAGGCGACCAGTCATCGATTTGCTGCAATTAACGCAACGCGCCCGTGGCTCGAAGAGCGGGTGTGCCGGCCCTCCCGCTAAGTTGATTCGGCCTTTTCTCTGAGCAGAAATCTGTGTGTGAGGTTTTAAGAGTTACGAGTGCTACTCTATTGCGTGGTCAAGAACAAAAGAAGATAATTTCCGTTCGCGATCCCAGGTGAGACAGCCGTCCCACCGAATCATCCGTGAAGTAGGAATTGATGCAAGGGAGTTTTGTGGCTGAACAACCGAAAACACCATTGAGCTACGCGCTCCTGATCGTCGGCTTGACTTTCATTTTTGCGATCACGCCATTGATGGAGCTGTGGCCGTCCGGTTGGCGGTGGGAACCAGGTCATCCAGCATACGAGCAGATGATTTTAGGGATCTACGCGACGCTTGGGGTGTTCTTGGTGTGGGCGTCACGAGACCCAGTTCGTCACCGGAGCCTAATTCTTTTTGCGGCATGGTCGAGTCTCGTTCATGCGGGGATTATGTTGCTCCATGCGAATCGAGATACCGTTCATGCGGGACATTTGACTGGTGATGTTCCATTCCTCGCGTTCGCAGGAGTTCTTCTTCTCATTATGCTTCCCCAGAATAAAACTCGTCGATCAAAATCCCGCCGAAGAGGATCCTCACGATAAAGAATGCTGAAGATTGTGACTTCTCTTGCTGCATAAATCAGGTTCCCCTAGAAGGTCGTTATTACTACAACTAGCCCACGAGAGACTATGAAACATTCCCATCGATTTAATTGTGTGCCCCACGGCACGGTCCTAGTTGTCGCCATGAGCGCTTTTTCCCCGATGGTTTCAGTCGCTCAATATGTACCTGCGCGTGGTGATGGTTGGAACCATCGAATTCCAGGAGAGGTGGGGATGAACGCCGCAGGTGTCCAGGCCGCAGTCGAATATGCAGTGAGTCACGAGACGTCTGTTGAGCGAGATCAGGAGTTGTCGCAAACACAAAGCTTCGGTCGGGAACCGTTAGGTCATGGAATCGGCCCATTTAAGGTTCGAGGAGGAGCGGCGGGAATGATAGTTCGGCACGGATATATCGTAGCCGAATGGGGTGATACCAAGAGAGTAGATATGACGCATAGTGTGACAAAGTCTTTTCTCTCTACAATGGTGGGGCTCGCCTGGGACGACGGGCTCATCAACTCCTTGGATGACACCGTCAGAGAGTACATGGCGCCCACGGATGTTCCCGAGGGAGATGGAGAGCCTGGGATGGACCGCTCAGGTTTTGGGAGGCCCGACCCTACTACGATGTTTGAATCGCTTCACAATCGAACAATCACTTGGGATGACCTGCTTCGACAAACGTCCGATTGGGAAGGGACACTCTGGGGTAAACCGGATTGGGCCGATCGTCCGGATCGAGATAGTCAAACCTGGGGTACCCGAGAGCGACATCCATCGGGAACGGTATTTGAGTATAACGACACCCGCGTAAATATACTCGCTCTCGCGGCTACGAATGTGTGGCGACGTGCATTGCCAGAGGTTCTTCAGGAGCGTGTGATGGGCCCGATTGGAGGGTCTCCGACATGGCGCTGGAATGGCTACCGGAATGCGTGGATCACGATCGATGGTCGACAAGTCCAATCAGTTAGTGGCGGTGGACACTGGGGTGGAGGGATGTTTTTGAGTGCCCGTGACCAAGCGCGATTCGGCTTGTTTACTCTTCGACAGGGGAAATGGGGTGACCGCCAACTCTTGTCAGAAGAATGGTTCAAACACGCCATGACGCCAGGGCCCGCGAATGACACGTACGGGTTCATGAATTTTTTCTTGAATGTCCCCGATGAGGCAGGAGAGAAACGGTATCCGAGCGCCCCTGAAGAAGCTTGGGCACATCTCGGAAATGGGACCAACATGGTTTATTGCGACCCGGTGAACGACCTCATCGTCGTAGCTCGCTGGATCTCTGGAAGAGACATAGATCCCTTGCTTAGCCTTGTTATTGGAGCAATTGAGGACACTGCTACGTCCAATTCCCCATAGGTTTGTATGGGAACCTGTGGTGCGTTCAGGTCAAGGCTGCGGAGGGATAACTATCGGTTTTACTCCACTAACATTGAGATCTAACCCTACTCGTTCGATGATCGCCACGAGCTCGGTAGCCGTGTAATCATCTATCTGAAGACCTGGCGGGCGGATGAAGGTAGAGTCGATGATGCCACGTTTCTGATAGACGAACTTTCGGTAAGCCAAGCCTATCTTTGGCTGGAATTCATACCGGATTAACGACACGTAATGGTCAAATAGGGCAGCAGCTCGCTCGCGATCTCCCGCCCTAAAAGCATCGTACACGGCTAGGAGCACCTCGGGAAACGCGAATCCTGTCATGATTCCCCTTGAGCCTCGCTGGAGCTCTTCTAGGAAATAGACGGCGCCTAAGCCCCCAAAGATCCCGATAGAGTTTTGCGCTAACTCTTGGATGCGACTCATCTTCGCAAGAACGGGATAGTCCTCAAGCTTGATGTAATTTACCCCATCGATTTCGTTGGCCATCCGAGCGATAAGCTTCGGTGACAGGGTTGTCCGAAATGATTCCGGGAAGTCATGGATCGCGACCGGAATGTCGAGGGCGTTAGCCACTGAAGCATAGTAATCGAAGATCACTTCGTCGTTCTGGACACCGATGGGGGCGACAAACACGCCGTGTGCTCCAAGATCCTGCGCCTCTCGCGCCTGTTCGATAGCGCCAGCCGCGCCGAAGGCCAGGACGCCTACCCATGTAGGAAATGATCCGGCAGCCTGGTTCACCACCGTCTCCACGACCTGCTTCCTTTCTGTGTTTGATAGGCGATGAGCTTCTCCCATGAAGCCGAGAATGCTCACGCCGTGGACGCCCACGTTGAGTTCGAAGTCAATCAGACGCCTAAGGCTGACTTTGTCGATAGCCCCATCATCTGTGAATGGAGTGGGAAGGATCGGGAGAACACCTTGAAGCTGTATGGGGCTCGATGGTGTCAAATTGAATCCTGTGTTGGGCTTGTGAATTGTCCGATGCCGGGCTTTCCGATGACCTCACCGTTATTGGCGATGAGGTGGCCACGTAACCACGTCGAGACAACCCGTCCACGGAGAGGCCAACCATGATAGGGGCTCCACTCTACGGCATAATGCATCGCGTTCTCGTCTAGGGTCCACTCCACATTTGGATCGAAGATGACGAAATCTCCATCGGCCCCCTCTTGAAGGCGGCCTTTTTGTCCGAAACCGAACAGGTCTGCGGGTCCCGACGATACGAGTTCTAGGAATCGTGTCAACCCAATTCGCCCCGTCGTAACTCCCTCGCTGTACAGGAGTGTCCCCAATGTTTCGACTCCAGGCATTCCAGCATAAGCCTCAAAGATGTCCTCACACTCCTTCTGATGCAGGGGGTAAGGAGAGTGATCCGATGTGACGATGTCGACCAGCCCCGAGCTCACCTGCTCCCAGAGGCCTTCGACGTCTTCTTGTGAGCGCAATGGAGGGTTGCACTTCATCCGACCGCCTTGTTCACGTAGGGCGTCCATGTTGAGGAGGAGATATTGAATGCAAGTCTCTCCTGATGCTTGGACCCCTTGTGAACGATTCCATTCTATGAGTTCGAATGTGCGAGGTAATGTCCCATGGACCATATGGAGATGGACGCCAGTCCAATAAGCCAGTTCAAGCAGTCGTCCTGCGGCTTCTGCTTCGGCTACAGGTGGACGACTTAGGGCATGATCGATGGGTGTGTTATGGGCGTGAGACTGAAAAGCCTCAGCCTGTGTAAGTATGATTTCCTGGTTCTCTTGATGCGCGGTCACGGGACGATCGGTGTTGGCGATTTCCTGGAAGGCTTCGTACAGGCGTCCGTCTGGAATACGAGGGAATCGGACGGGGTCGACTTCGATCGTTGAAACCTTGAACCCCACGGCCCCGGCTTCAGCCATGGCGGCGATCATATCCAAATCACCTTTTGGAGGGAAGGTGGCGTAGAGGCCAACGTCGACGATGGCTTTGTCTCCAATGTCTGCCACCTTCGATTTGAATCGTTCGAGAGAGTTGACTGGTCGCGCTGGCTTGTCGAACGGCATATCGACGATGGTCGTAGTTCCACCCGCCGCTGCCGCTCTGGTTGTGGCGGTAATTCCTTCATCGACACAAGACCGGGTGTGGACGTGTGCATCTACAAACCCTGGGAGAATCAAGTGCCCGGAAGCACGGACGATTTGTTTGCCAGATAGGGGCGTTGCAGAGGTGCCTGTTATTAGTCCATTCGTGATGCCAAGCCAGCCATCTCGAAGAACAGTTCCGTCCGCGAGTGCGATGTCACCGTGGACTACCAGGTCTTGCATCGCTGTCTCGGTCATCGATCCAGTCTCATAGGGGCTAGAGTCTTTTCGAGAGTGCCCGTGTTCAGGTGTTAAAGGTGAACACGGGAGGACCTCGACGCCGACTTTCTCGAAGATTGCGGCGAGAGGCTGAACGTAGTCGGAAACCAGTACAGAAGCACTGGGTGTCTTCCGATCTGTGAACCCCATAGGATGAGGTGGATGCTTAGGCCTAGTGGCGTTGGGCGGAGTTTCTTTAGTGAGGTTTCATGCTCGAATTTTTTCTCGAGAGATTGACGGTCATCGACTCTTTTCTTTGGGGTCCTTGGACCATGGGTTTCTTCGCAGGTGTTGCGGTGTTCTTCACGCTCCGTTCGGGCGTCTTTCAGATTATGGGGTTGGGCTACATAGTTCGAAACACGATCGGACGTCTCGCCCCCAGTAAGATTAGGGGACAGATGATGACCCCCGTCCAGGCTGCAGCTACGTCTCTGGCCGGTACGGTGGGGATGGGGAATATGGCGGGTGTAGCAACGGCGCTGTCGGTAGGGGGCCCTGGCGCCATCTTCTGGATGTGGATCTTGGCCTTTTTTGGGATGATGTCAAAGACGGTCGAAATCACTCTGGGCGTGTATTATCGAGAACGAAGCCCAGACGGGCAGTTTCGAGGCGGCCCTCAATACACGATCCGCCGTGGACTTGGCTGGACTCCTCTCGCTCTCTTGTTCAGCGCCGGCATGCTTGTCAACGCGGTGTTCGCAGCTTCGATGCTACAATCGCATACGGTGGGCCGTGCTCTGTTGGTGAGCTACGGTCTTGATCCGTATATCGTGACTGGATCCATGGCGCTGATTACGGCCCTGGTCGTCTTAGGTGGCCTGCGGCGGATCGGGCGCTTCTCGGAACGGTTAGTTCCGATCATGACGGTGGCGTACTTAGTGGGTGGGCTCGTTGTGATAGCGATTAATTTTGAAGTTATTCCAGAGGTTCTGGCGTCCATTGTCTCACATGCGTTCTCCGCAACGGCCGGAGCTGGGGGGGCCGCCGGGATCGCTGTGAGTGCCGCGATCAAACAAGGTATGGCGCGTGGCATGCTCTCCAATGAGGCTGGGATGGGGTCGGCACCGATGGTGCACGCCACCGCGCAAACCGATCACCCATTCCAACAAGGAGTATGGGGCGCATTTGAGGTATTCTTTGACACGATCTTGATCTGTTCTATTACGGCACTGGCGATCCTCTCAACAGGCGCTATGGCCAGTGGGGCATCGGGGATTGAACTCCTCTTGGCGGCGTTTACGGAAGTGTTCCCGTTCTCTGTCGCATCCATCATCGTATCGGGGTCCATTGCCGCGTTTTGTTTGTCCACTCAAATCAGTTTTTACGTCTACTTCGAAACCTGTCTCGTGAACCTGGTCGGAGTGCGCCCCGTTCGAATTCTCCGTTGGCTGTATTTTGTACCTGGAGTGATCGTCGCAGGGGTCACGGACGTGGATCGTCTCTGGGTAGTCGCCAACATCGCAGTCGCTGCAGTGGCCATCCCTAACTTGATAGCTATGCTATGCCTCGGAGGAGTGTTTATGACGCTCATGAAGGATGAGATATCCGGCGCGCGAGTGTACTCCACGGCGAACCTGGAGAAAACAGGACCGGATTTGCGCGGCATTTGGGCACGAACACGGAAAGACTAGTGGATTAAATGTAGCTCTGTCTGTCGTCGGAGCACCCATCGCATCTCGCCTCCCTCGGTAATTTCTGCCTCTTCTTCTAGGGCCATTCGGACCGGTTGGTCATTCCACTCAGGTACTGGAGTTGTAACCTGCATTTCAGTAGAGAACCACATACTTGGAATTACGGGTGGATCGCCTCGGCCTGGTACACCGCTTTGGTAATCCCATAGACCGATCAAGGGGCCTGCCCCATGACCGTGGTCACCTATGGGATGGGTATACATGGTCCCGTTCAGGTTTTCCGCGCGCATTACACTCAAGACATCCTTGAGGATCTCGTTTCCGGTTCGGCCAACCGCAGTCGCTTCGAACAGGATGTCTTGGAGGCGGTTGGTGTTGGCGAGTGCTTGCTGAAGCCCTAGAGGGGGTTCGGTCTCTCCCGGAAGTAAGACGTAGGCCATGTGTTGTGTATCTGTTGCCATCCCCATAGCCACAAGCCCAAAATCGCAGTGGAGGACATCTCCCCGTTTGATCACTGGAGTTGTTTCGTTACTCATGTCCACGCCACGACGTTGTACGGATACCGATGGTTGGAACCATGATCCGAGTCCCAGCTGGTGAACTCGTTGGCGCATCCACCATACCACATCGGCTGTGGTCGTCTTTCCGGGCTCGATGACAACTTCAGAAAAAGCCGTTCCGATGATCTGATGAACGATGGCTTGCATCCGACGGTACGTCGGGGTCATGCCAGGAACTCTCATGGCAAGATAATCAAGGGCCAGTAAGGGTTCGCGGACTACGCGTTCTGTTAAATCGGGCCCTAATGATTCCTTCATTTGTTCCCACTCACCTGCCGTCAATCCATCTGAAAAGTTGATGTCATGCGAGATGTTTACGGCGATTCGTTGTGGGTTCCGTTCGCGAACCATGCGTGCAAATAGGTCCCACTGATCTTTCCCCCAAAGTTCCGCTTCTCGACCGTCTGAAGCCAGCGCGGTCGCTCGAACCGCTTCATAGGCACCACCTTGAGAACTTCCCCCTAGTGCGAGTCGTTCAACTCCTTCGTTTGGTCCATGGTCGAAAAATATGTAAATGGTTCGGCGACGGGCTGCGAAGGTTGTTGCCGATACGAGGGCACGGAAGACGGGGTCCTCGTTGTACTCGCGCATGGCGAGGACCCACATATCGACCCCGTGTTTTCGCATGAGCATGGGCAGGTTCGTATTCAGGCGTTCTTCGAGCCAGGTTTGTTGAACCTTCGCCTGCTCGCGAAGAGTACCAAATGGACGGGTAGAATCGTATTCCCGCGCTTGTCCGAATAAAGGTTGACCGAAAAATAGAAACGGGATTAACGCGAACCCCGGACCGATCTTGATAGGGCAGGTTGTTGATCTGACTCGTTTCATTTGGTCACCTCTTTTTCAATGCAGAGTTTAGGCATGACCCTCAAATGGCGTTTTCGCAATTGAATTGGTCGTTAAGCCTGAATCATGGTTAGCCTTGATAGCAAAATTGAAAATACAGGATGATGTCCACCAAATGATTACAGTGATCCACAATCCCGTCCTTCTATTCATGGGGCCGAGATCTTCCACCCACTTTTATCTCATTGCGGTTACCTGGCGAATACAACGATTGGTACCTTTTCGTATCTCTAATGGAGAATGGAGAAACGTGAGGAATATTGTTTAGTGCCTCAAGTTTTTCGCGAAACCGCATGAAATACGCGACAAAATCTCCGCCGAATTGAAATGAGTACATAATGTCTTCAAAGTCGCTCGTATGAGGCAAGCCGAACGCATGTCCTAACTCATGGACACAGGTCAAGTATATGACAGTAGCTCTGAGGAGTGGGTCGGATCGTGCTTTTTGGGCGATCTCGAGTCCGAGGTAATCAGTGTCCGGGTGGACAAAAAGATCTGCTGCCATTTTTCCCTGCACTCGTCGCCCTCGCATTTCACCATAGAGCCCGGATCCCGCAGACACCCAATAGATACGGATGGTCGCAGACTCTTCGGGTCCGGGTACGAGCGTCAGAGAAGGATCTATTTGTCCCCCCCAGGCCTCGATAGCCCACTTGGCCAAAATCTCGTCTCCCGGTTGGAACCCCGATACCGTTGAGCCCTCTGCAATGAAATAGGTAAGAGGCTTTGAAGTGTCCAACCTCCAACGACCCTCTTGGGCTTGGGCATTTGTCGGCAGATGGATGGCTAGAGCGACAAGGGTAATGCTGGCCAGTCGGTCAATTTGAATCGGGATTCTTGAGTCCAAGTGTATTGTCCTTGTCCACCCATTCTTACTAATAGCCTGGAGAATTACTACGTTCGTCTGAGCCCTACGTCATTGGTCAAATCCTGAAACCACTGAATAGGGCGCTCACCATCATGGGCGGTCCATCGCAGGAGGTAAAGGTGTCTAAGATTCGAGATGTCGCACGCCAGCGTTGGGTGTGCGTGGTTCTTTTCGGGCTCGTGGTGTTATTCGGGGCAATGCAACCCCACGTGACGTTCGCGCAAGACAGTAAGTCGGAAAACCCTGACGCGGACCAATATGTACTTCCACCGGAGTCGATAGAACGCTTATTCGAGACGGACAAGAACTACGCGACCTTGAACTATATGAGCCCCGATGGAGATCATTTTGTCGTCCCACGGGTCACGGAACTCTCTACGCTCGACCTGATGTCCCGAAAAACGTATCGATTGGCGGAGCTTGAGCTGCGACCCCAAACGGATCGACTCTGGCATTTGGATACCTATGGGATCTATGGACTCCGCTTCTATTCCCTCAGCAAGAAACGTTTTACCGACGTTACTCTCCCTGAGGGTGCGTTCGTGAGTGACCTCACGTGGTCACCCGACGGAGCTCAGATAGCATTCCTGGCGCACCTTCCCGCTGGAACTGAAGCGTGGGTGGCCAACCCTTCAACGGGGGATGCTCGAAGCCTTGGTAGCGAGCGAGTCCTTGCAACTATCGGGACAAACGCTCGGGGTCAGGGGACTCAACCGTCCAACATGCTTCAGTGGACACCGGAAGGGACGGTCCTCACCCTTGTTGTTCCTTCCGATCGCGGGGCCGAATCACCTCGAAACCCTATACCTACTGGACCAGTGGTTCGGCGAACACGGGCTGAGCCAACCCCGACTCCGACTTACCCAAATCTCCTGAGAGACCCTCATGATGAGTTTCTCTTTGAACACTATACCCGAAGCCAACTGGTAGAGTTTGTAGAGGGAAGACCTGCTCGTCTCATTGGAGACCCGGCGATGTTCGAGTCGATCTCTGTCAGCCCCGACGGGGGCCATGTTCTCGCGACGGTGATTGAACGTCCCTTTTCTTTTCGAACAGCCTACCGGGGTTTCCCGCGCCAAACCTTCATTATGGATAAGCAGGGGACTGTCCTAGCCACGTTGAATGAACGCCCCTTACAAGAAGGACGAAATTCGCCGAACTCAAATGGTGGTTCCAAGCCAAGGGCTTTCGCGTGGCGCCCCGACGGCACGGGACTCTCGTTCCTTGCCAGGGCAGGGGAAGATGACGAAGAGGCATCGAACGAAGGTGAGGATAGTGCCCGCTCGGATCGTGTCATGTTGCTAACCGCCCCTTTTGATATGGATCAAGCACAGGTGGTTGTGGAGACCGAAGACCGAATCAATTCGGTCACTTATACGATGGATGGAAGCGGTGCGTTCGGTTCGATCTCTAAGGATGGGAAGACAGGGCTGGTTTATTGGGAACTTGACTCAACTCTGGAACCTTTACGTATGCTGGTCGACTTTCACGAAACCGATGATCCCGTAGGACAACCCGGAGATTTGTGGGCCGCCCGTACCGGCAACGGTCTTTCTTTTGCGCCCGTCTCTTCGGACGGAAGTGCGACCTATTTAAGCGGGGATGGAGTCAACCCCGATTTTCGTCCTCAGCCTTTTGTGGACCGAGTGAGCCTCGCGGACGGATCGAGTCAGCGCGTCTTTGAGAGCTCTTTGGACTCATTTGAACAACCGCTTGTTGGTCTTGATCCTGACCTGAACCGGATGATCGTGAGTCGAGAGTCAAATACAGATTTTCCGGACAGCTATTTATGGGAGAGAGATGGCTCGACGGAAAACTTGACTAATAATATTGACCCATTCCCGGCCATCACTAATGCACGTCGTATCGATTTCGATTTTGTTCGACGAGATGGTGTAGAAGTCCAAGGGCGTGTGTCCCTCCCGGTCGACTATGTGGAAGGACAGAAAGTGCCAGCGATTTTCTGGACCTATCCGCGGGAATACGAAGAGGCAGAAGGATACGAGTTCGCAACTCTACGGGCTCGCAACCGGAACGCATTCACTCATATGAGTTGGTTGCGCTGGTCCAATATCTGGCTTACCCAGGGATATGCTTTGATCTACCCGGATATCCCCATCATTGGTGAGAACTACAATGACAGCTATATCGCACACTTGGTAGACGCCATGTATGGAGCGATCCGAGCCGTAGATGGGCTTGGAGTCATCGACATCGATCGAATCGGGCATGGCGGGCACAGCTACGGCGCTTTTGCGACAGCCAACATTTTGGCCAACAGTCCATACTTCAAGGCTGGGATCGCGGGGGATGGTGCCTACAATCGGTCACTCACTCCGGCCGGTTTTCAAGCTGAGCGGCGAAGCATCTGGGAGGCACCCAATACTTATATTGAAATGTCTCCTTTCTTTAAGGCGGATCAAATCAATACGCCGCTCCTTATGTACCATGGAGGAGATGACAACAATACGGGAACGTTCCCTGTCCAGTCAGAGCGGATGATTCAGGCTCTTACCACACTCGGTAAACCTGCGGTCCTCTACGTTTATCCGTACGAGTCACATACGCCGCGAGCTATCGAGAATAAGCTCGACATGTGGGCGCGTTTTATTGGTTGGTTCGACGAGCATGTCAAGAATGTGGGCGTTGAGTCTGAGGTGACTTCGGAAGGAGATGAAGAGGGCTCACATGAATGAAGTTCCGACGATCTCAAAAGGGAAAAGGGTTTTGGCCATCGCTCTCATAATTTGCTTGGTGGCCGTTATAGGCGTTGCAACATATGAGTCTGTAATGGGAGACCGGGAGATGGCCACCGAAGGGTGGCTAACGGCCCTTGTGCTTCTTGGTATCAGTCTCACCCTTGGTGGTGGCTATTGGAAATCAGTCCTTAAGAGAAACAAGGACTCGAGGTAGCTCACGAATGAGCGGTATGGCCCGCCAGTTAAAGCGGGAAAGGATTTTCCGGGCGATCTTTGATGGAGCTGGCTTGATGAGGAGACAGTTGAGACTCGCTGTACTGTTGGTTGCCGCTATGGGGTCGGTAACCGGTATGGGTTTGGCCCAGGAGGTCACGCCGCGCAGGCAGCCTGACGCCGAGATGACCGTTTATGCCCCCGAGCAGCATGATCTCTACGATGGACGGTTCATCCTCTCGGCGGGCCGAGTCTATCAAGTGGGAGGTCTCGACGACCCACCCGGGTGGGACCACATCGATAACGAAGGTACTTCAGTTCGTCCGATTCAAGGGACTGTCGAAGTTGATGTTGACGAAATTCATAACTCCGGGCAATTCATAGCTCGCCTGACACTCCCTGAGGGCGAGTTTGTCGTGGAGATCGACGAGTTCCATGAGTTCAATCCGTGCCATGATGGTGGCATAGCTGCATTTCTTTACGAACATGGAGATGCGGGTTGTGGTGACGCGAACTGGCCCAAGAGTCTCCTCTACGTCGCAGGCTGGGGGTTTGGGCACGCGTCATTAAACGGACAGCTACTCTACGAGGACTATCAGATCCATTTCATGGTGACTCAGGGAATGCGTGACCGAGAAACACTTCGGGTGAATTACCCGCTCTCGAGTAAGATATCCGCTGCGGGTGCCGTGAATCCCGCAGCCATGCAACTAGACTTCTACATTCGAAGTCCAGAACAAGACTCTCGCAACAATCCCTCACGGGCCGTATTCGATCACTTTTTCGCGATGGAAGTAACTTGGAAATAGTCTGAGAGTTGAGGAGTGCAGGTTGCCCTGATTAGTTAGGGTTTGCTCCCATCGTGAGTAAGGGTGGTACCCTTACGGCTAGGCCGGCCGTTTTGGATAGGGTGATATCAGAGATGTTCGCATCTGATATCACCCCTCCGAGAGGTATATCAAGAGGATTATTCGAAATCGAAACGGGGCCGGATAAACTTACTGGCCGCCTCCGGTCCACCCTCCGCTCAATGTTGCACGATCAACCCGTTCGCCTCCGATGTAGACCTCTGAGATCTCTCGTGTGTTCCGGATGTCATCGAACGGGTTTGCGTTCAATACGACGAAGTCCGCGAGTTTCCCTGCAGCAATCATTCCTGCCTCGATCTGCATGAGTTCCGCGGAGGTTTTCGTTGCGGCCACAATCACTTCGGCCGGAGTCATACCTGTTCGCACCATATCTTCCATCTCCTGGTGCGCTGTCCATGGTGAACTCCCGTCAGTACCGAATGCGATGGTAACGCCGGCCTTGTTCAAACGATCAAGGTTCCGGGCTTGGATACCAAAGGACTCCTGCGCAGCTGGACGGTCCTGTTGTGCGGCCTGCATCTCTGCGAGTTGCTCAGTGGGGATCGTTCCACTAAGCCAACTGAGGTCGACGGCCACACCCGGTCCTGGAAGGTTCGGCACTAAGACTACCGCTGGACGATCAGCCCACAGTTCGAGGAATTCATCATCCACGTCTCGGTCGCGAATCCCGTGAGCAAAGGCATCGATCCCAGCGCGAAGTAACCCTTTCCCATCTTCGAGCGTAAATACATGGGCGGTCACACGGAGTCCGTGAGCATGCGCTTCATCGATCACCGCTCCATACAGCGCTGGCGTGAGCTTGTCGTACTGACTGCCCCGGTCATCGACCCATATCTTCACGAAGTCGACTTCCTCAGTGGCCAATTCTTGGACCGCGGTCCTTGCCTCTTCTTCCGTTGTGATCCAGAACGGGACTTCTGACCGACCCTCTTCCGGTGCGGTGATTCCGCGGCCCGCGCTTTGGGAACGGGCACCATTTTCGGGCACCTCGTTTCGCATTTGAAAGCCCACATCTCCATCGTCGAGGCCCAGGCTCAAAATCGCGCTCGTCCCGTAGTACGCCCAATGTTGGAGCTGGTCTGTCCGATCAGGGCGGGGAGAGGCAAGGTGAGCATGTGCATTCACTACGCCAGGCATGACGGTTTTTCCCGTCAGGTCCACTCGTTGAGCTCCGGCTGGAGCGTCTACGGAACCAACGGTGCCGACGGCAGTGAACCGTCCGTCCTCAACTACAAAGGCCCCATTTTCAATGGGTTCCGCCACATCGCCCGTGATCAGTCGTGCACCTTCGTATAGCACGGCATCGGTGTCGGATTTGCCTGTATCGCAGCCATAAGTGATGAATGGAAGGATGAGAGAAGCGAGAATGATTCTCGTGGGTTTCATGAACATCTCCTGCGGTTGTTGATTAATGCTGGCATCTTCTTCTAGTCTTCAGGTGCCTTGATCCTAACCCGTTGATCTCAGGAAGGAACGAAACATGAAGAGAAGCGAATTTCTCGCCGCGTCTACACTGGGTACCCTCGGTCTTGGGACCGGAAGTTTGCCCCTGAACAGTCTGAGCCCTAGGTCGGGCGCACAAGACCAGGGGCGAAAAATTCTCATCGCAGGGGGAGGGTTCGGAACCACGTTCATTAAATATATGGCGTCCCTCACGGGGAAAAGACGACCAAGACTTTGTTACCTGCCCACAGCGTCTGCCGACCGTGAGTCTGGTATTGTCCGTTGGTATGAGAACTGTGCGCCCTTAGAGGTTGAACCCTACGTACAGGCAAGCTTCATCAATAGTTACCGAATGAAAGAGACATTTGAAGACGTTCTCCTGTCGATGGACGGAATTGTTGTTTCTGGAGGTAATACGCTAAACCAACAAGCGATCTGGAAAGTTCAAGGGATTGACGAGGTTCTTCAGAAGGCTTGGGATCGAGGGGTCGTGCTAGGTGGGGCGAGTGCCGGCTCTCTTTGCTGGTTCGACGAAGGAACTACCGATTCGCGACCTATTGAGCTGACGAAGGTTCAGTGCCTCGGATTAATCAAAGGAAGTCATTCGCCCCATTACGATGCGGAAGGGGAACGTAGGCCCGCCTATCAAAGAATGATCCAAGCGGGTGAGATGAAGCC
>CAYZOT010000011.1:0-86690 GCA_964480515.1 uncultured Gemmatimonadota bacterium | reverse complement strand
GAGCGGGCTGTTGCACCCTGCGTGGTCACCGGATGGTACGTCGCTCGCCGTGGTCAGCTGGGCCGAGCCGGCGGGCGGCCACTTGTGGGTCGTGTCGGCGGAGGACGGGGACGCCCGGCAGGTCTCCGAGGCAGCCCGGTACTTTCGTTCGCCCGCTTGGTCTGCGGATGGCGAACGGATCGTATTGCTCGATGCGCCCGTCCGCGCCCGTGTCGGCGGTGGGGTGGGGAGCCAGACGGACATCGTCTGGTATCCGGTATCGGGCGGTGCCGGAACCCGCGTTGCACACGCGGACGGACGGTCCGGCCCGCACGTGCGGCCGGTCGAGCCCGACCGGATTTATCTGCACAGTTTCTCGCGCGGCCTTCTCTCGATCCGATGGGATGGGACGGACGAGAAGGAACACCTCAAGGTGACCGGGTTCTCCGCTACGAGAGGCGGAGAACCTGCGAACGCGTCAGCGATCCGCATGGCACCGGTCGACGATCGCGCGCTCGCCCGCGTCGGGAATGACCTCTATACGGTGACCGTGCCACGTGTAGGCGAGGCGCCCACCGTGTCCGTAAAGGACCCCGACAACGCCTCGATGCCCGTCGAGCGAATCACGGAGTTCGGCGGCGAGTTCCCCTCATGGAGCGCTGATGGAGGGACCGTCGTGTGGGCGCTAGGCAACGCCTACTTCCGGTATGATCTCGCGCGAGCCCAGGCAGTGGCGGACAGTCTGGAGGAGGAGACCGAGACGGAGTCGGACATGGGTGAGGAGGCCGAGGGCGCCGACGATGAGGATGAGCCCGAGGGCTACCGGCCGACCGAGGTGCGGGTTCGCCTCGAGGTCGACCGAGATCGGCCCGAGGGTCGTCTCCTGCTGCAGGGGGGGCGGGTGCTCACGATGCGGGGCGATGAGATCCTCGACCGGGGCGATGTCCTCATCGAGGGAAACCGCATTGTCGCAGTGGGGCCGACGGGGACTCTCTCGGCCGATGGGGCCGAGGTCCGGGACTTGAGGGGGAAGACCGTAATGCCCGGCTTTGTCGACACACACGCGCACCTGCGGCCCCCCGGGGGGATTCACACGCCCCAGCCGTGGGGGTACCTGGCGAACCTCGCGTTCGGAGTGACGACGACGCGCGATCCGCAGACGGGTGTTTCTGACGTGCTCACGTATGCGGATCTCGTGCGGTCGGGACGGGCGCTCGGACCGCGAATCTACTCGACCGGCCCCGGCGTATTCGGGAACTACCAGCCGGGCGAGGGCATCCGTAGCCTCGACCACGCGCGCGACGTACTGCGGCGCTACGCGGATTACTACGACACGAAGACCTTCAAGATGTACCTCGCCGGGAACAGACAGCAGCGGCAGTGGCTCGTTATGGCCGCCCGCGAACTCGAGCTGATGCCGACGACCGAGGCCGGGCTAGACTTCCAACTCGATCTGACGCACGCACTGGACGGATATCCGGGGATCGAGCACAACCTCCCGATCTATCCGCTCTACGAGGACGTCGTCCGTCTATTCGCGGAAACCCGCGTCGTGAACACGCCAACGCTGATCGTGTCTTTCGGCGGACCGATGGGGGAGATCTACTGGTTCACGAAGGAGGATGTGCACGGAAACGAGCGACTCGCTCGCTTCACACCGCACGAGACGCTCGACGAACGGACGCGGCGACGAGCCGGGGCGTCTGGGGCTGTGGCTTGGGCGGTCGACGAGGAGTACGTGTTCGAAGAGCACGCGCGGTTCCTCGCGGATGTGGTCTCCGAGGGCGGGTTCGCCGGGGTCGGCAGTCATGGACAGCTTCAAGGGCTGGGATACCACTGGGAGATGTGGATGCTCGGCGCCGGCGGCATGTCAAACCACGATGTGCTCAAGTCCGCCACGATCTTCGGTGCGAACGGCATCGGACTCGAGGCAGAGCTCGGGTCGATCGAGCCGGGCAAGCTCGCCGACCTGGTTGTCCTCGGCGCGGACCCGCTAGAAGACTTGAGAAACACGCTGACCGTGGAACAGGTCGTGATGAACGGACGACTGTACAAGGCCGAAACGCTGGATGAGACGTGGCCGCGTCAGCGTCCTCTGGACTACCGCGGATTCGTCGTCGATGAGCCGGACGGAGTCAGATCGGTCCCGGAGGGAGGCGGCCGCTGATCCGATCCCGCTGGGCGATTTCTCGGGTTACCTGATCCTCGTGTAGTACAACATCTCAGTTACAACATCCCCTTTATACTTCCGTTCATTACTGTCGCTGTCCGACCGATACCGCTTGTAGTGCATATCCACCCGCCGGAACGTTGTGGGGTCACCGTATGTTGTGAAGATTCGCTCAATGTCTGCTTCAGGGATGATCCCCTCGCTATTGTAGCTCATTAGCACGTGCTTCGTATTGATTTGTCTGATGAGCTCCTCAAGTGCAGGCACGCACCCGTTACGAGTGGACCAAGCAGACTTCGTATGCTCGTCAGGTATTAATCCGGTCTTTCCGCGAAGTTCAGGAATCTGATCGAACCATCCCTTCGCAATAACTTCCGGGACATGGTAGTAGCTACCGTATTGGCGAGTGTTGTAGGGAGGATCAAGGTAAAGAAGATCAAAGGGGCCGAGATTTTCTACGATTTCGTTCACCTTCCCAAGGTGTGCCTGACAATCTCGACCAGTACCGACGACTAAGGGGGGTGGTGTCAGGCGCAGCGGACGTAAAGCATTCCCTTGCCACTTCTTAACGTAAGCGGCGTATACGCCAGTAGTGTTTGCAACTGAGTCCGCAGCCTCCAATAGTCGCGCCAATAGAACAAAGTACTCATGCTCCGATAGAGCTCCGTCGTCTTTCCATTCTTCGATCTTGGTGCGAATCGCATCAATTCTGCGTGCATTGGGTTCGGTGAAGTACATGCGCTGGTCACCTGATGCCCCATCGACTGGCGCACTGAAATTCTTAGTAATAAACGATGAGCACGGCGGTAAGTAGGAGTCTAAATAGACAAAGACCTCTTCCAGCGGTCGGATTTCAGCGGAGATGTCGGAAAACAGGTCTTCTTGTTGAGGGAACCGTGATTCCACTGTTGAGGCGAAATCTTTGGTGGCTCGTGCGGCGAGAAAATCGGTGTCGTTCCGAACCTCTTGGAATCGCGGTTGGTCATCGACAACGATGTACGCCATCTGATATGCGTGGCTGAACGCCATTACGTCGCAAGACTCAACCGAAAAGCCTCGCTCTTTAAGGAAACGACCAACCGTGGCTGTGCCCGAGAATGCGTCGAAAGCCCTACCTTCATCTAACTCAAGATCATCCAGAAAATCCGTAATGAAGTTCAGTAGTTTCGACTTATTCCCGATATATCGCATTACTGACCCTCAAGCACAGGCCAGATTCGATCTGGCGACGCGCACGTAGAATTGGGAGTGCAACCCTGTAATGTTTTAATGGTCCAAGTCTATGGAACTGCGGCGACTTGCTCCCATGATCTTTTCCACACGTTTCACCTGACGATTGATCTTGTTCCCTGCTTCAGGCGGAAAAGCGGAAAAGAAGCACCTTCAATCCACCGGCATAGCATGTCCACTGCATCTTCAGATCGCTCCAGAAGGTCAGCCAGCACTTCTTTTGCTTTCTGTGATCGGGCAATGAGATACACGAGTGCGATTTCCCTGTCCTCATAATGTTTGCCGCGCCTTGCCGGTGGCGTCATTGTCATTGTTCCCCCTCTTGAACCCTGAGTGTAACTACTGTCTAATCAAGTCTCTACGCTCAACGAAAACAAGGAGATTGGGCAGGAGGTTGGGAATTGCTTCCTTTGAAAGAAAATCTCCTCAGGATGAGATACGGAGGGTGCCCAATTGAGTCGTGCTGCAGTAGTCCTCCTTAGTGGGGGACTGGACTCGACCACCACGTTAGCGCTGGCTGCGGAAGCTGGCTATCGAGCACATGCGCTAACTTTTCGTTACGGTCAGCGACATGAGCTTGAGGTGGAGGCGGCTCGCCAGATTGCAGCGGCATTTAAGGTTCAACAGCATGTTGTGGCCGACATTGATCTCGCCATATTCGGCGGTTCGGCCCTGACCGATGACATAGAGGTCCCGAAAGGGCGTGGCGAAATAGAGATGAGTGTTGGGATTCCGATTACATATGTCCCTGCACGGAACACAATTTTTCTGTCATTTGCGCTTGCGTGGGCCGAGACCCTAAACATCTCGGACATTTTCATAGGGATCAATGCGGTAGACTACAGCGGATATCCGGATTGCCGGCCCGAGTTTGTAGAGGCGTTTGAACATTTAGCGTCTTTGGCAACAAAAGCAGGTGTGGAGGGGCAGCACCTTCGGATACACGCGCCGCTGATCGACTTGACTAAGGATGAAATCATTCGACGCGGTCTGAATCTCGGGGTCGATTATGGGCTCACACGAAGCTGTTATGATCCGAATGAATCTGGAGCCGCCTGCGGTGATTGTGATTCATGCCAGCTTCGTCTCACAGGCTTTGCAACGGTAGGAATCGAGGATCCGGCTCCGTATCAAAAAATTGCCGAACCGGCCGGATGAGTAAATGACATACACAGTCAAAGAGATGTACTACACACTCCAAGGCGAGGGGGCTAATACAGGCCGCCCGGCCGTGTTTTGTCGTTTCGCCGGCTGTAATCTATGGACGGGTCGAGAAGAAGATCGAGAAGAAGCCGTTTGTTGGTTTTGTGATACAGATTTTGTTGGGACGGATGGCTCGGGGGGTGGCAAGTTCAGGACTCCAGAAGAACTCGCCCGGGCAGCATGGAGTTGTTGGCCGGCCGTCGGAGTGCGCAGCGCGCGACCACTAGTAGTCTGCGCGGGAGGCGAACCACTTCTCCAACTGGATGCGCCCGCCATCGAAGCTCTGCACAACCGAGGGTTTGAGATCGCGGTCGAAACCAATGGGACGCAGGATTTTGTGGACGGATTAGACTGGATTTGTGTCAGCCCGAAGGAGGGGGCACCACTCAAACTCGTATCGGGCGACGAACTCAAACTTGTTTATCCCCAACGGACCGCGCTGCCGGAGATGTTCGAGGACTTGAGCTTCAGACATTTTTTCTTGCAGCCGATGGATGGTCCGAACGTGCAGGAGAATACTAGGGCGGCGATCGCATACTGCCTTGAGCATCCGCAGTGGAGGTTGAGTCTGCAAACACACAAATATATTGGGATCGACTGATCATGGCCGTGGAAATTTGGAAAGATTTTAGCTTTGAGGCTGCTCACCAGCTAAAGAATGTCGAGGAGGGACATAAATGCAGGCGACTCCACGGCCATTCGTTTCGAGTCAGGATCTACGTCACAGGCGATCTCGATCCTGATAAGGGTTGGGTTATGGACTTTGCTGAGATCGAGAGGGTCTTTCAACCGATTCTTCGTGACTCACTCGACCATCGGTTGTTGAACGATATCCCCGGACTTGAGGACAACCCGACCAGCGAAAACGTGTCAATCTGGATTTGGCGTCAACTAAAACCGACACTTCCCGCGTTAAGTGCCGTCGAGGTCCGTGAGACGTGCACGTCCGGGTGCACCTACCGAGGAAAATGACTTGAAACAATGCCAAATTGGTGGAGGATCATCTGATGAATAGAACTCTGCTCCTCGCTCTCGTTTTCGTTGCGTGTGGGTCTGATGCTGGGATGGGACCAAACCCCGAAGAGATTGTTTTCGCTGCGGAACTCGAGATTGATCTTGCTACGATGACCCGTACAGCTAGCGGTCTATATTTCCAAGACGTTGTTGTGGGTGACGGACTAACAGCTGCGGCCGGAACCACCGTAGTAGTCGACTATTCCGGGTGGCTACCTAATGGGACGTTATTCGATAGCGGATCGAATGCCGCGTTCCCCGTTGGAACTGGTGGACTGATTGCAGGCTTCGATGAAGGGGTCCAGGGGATGCGTGTAGGAGGCACCCGTAAACTTGTCATTCCGCCCGAATTGGGGTACGGCGCCAGTTCGGTAGGGTCCATTCCGGCAAATTCGACACTCGTGTTCCGGATCACGCTGAAGGACGTTCAGTAGGAATCGCCCCTTTTCGACAGTAGCTGCGGCCTAGCGGACTACTTCATCAGAGAAAAGTCGGTAGGGTCGAGCCAGATGCGCTCGAGGCCTGCTATGATACGCCCATCGCGCTGTGACTCTTCAGACACACGCTGCCACTCAGGATCTTGACCAAAGTTACGCCAAGACTCTTCACCAGCAGCGCGCGAGTCGTGGGATATAAGGTAGATCAGCGTATTCTGCCTTAGTCCTTCATCCTGAGGAAGCCAATACCCGTGGTTCGTCATCCCATGCTTCTCAAAGATTCGCATAGTGTGATCGCGGAAGCGTGCCAAGAGATTGTCGAGTTTTCCGTCAGCCGCCGTGTAGGTTCTTAACTCATAAGTCCTATTAGCCTGTAAGAGTTCGGCTGGGTTTGCCTCGCCTGGTATCAACTCCACGAGTTGAGTTCCCAGGAAACCGGCAAGGGCTGCCGCCAACCCGACGAGTAGAAGTCGCTTCATAGTTATGAGTCACTCCGTTTCGTGGTGAGTTATGCTCTGCGGAGATACAGCCAATGCCTAGGTCTGAGCAAGGTGTAGAAAGTTACCTGTGGGGCTACTAATTGGTCAGTCACCGCCGCCTGATTGATGCACAACCGCAACCTTGCCCTGTTTGATGGTCCAAGGGTCGCGCGGTCAGGGTCAATCATATTACCGTGCGGCATGACTCCTGATCGTCGTTCATTCTTTAAGCGTTCCGCGGCTGTCGTATCGGCTCTTATGCTTGGCGATGAAGTCAAATGGAACGAAGCTGCGGCACTGCTTGCCAAGCGTATCCCGGATGTGGGGTTGTCGGAGGCGTTAGATCCGGACCTTCTGCGCGCGATTGCCGTCGCCGCGTTACCGGCATCACTTGAATCCGATGATCTTGAGCAGGCGGTACGCTCCTTTGAACGCTGGTGGGCGGCTTTTGAACCGAACGCTGAACTCGTGCACCCATATGGCGGTTGGATCATCCCTTACGGTCCGGAGGATCGAGGGCCCGAATGGTCCAAACAGTTGATGAGATTAGAGCGTATTGCTCAAGAGCGTTTCGCGGTCTCGTTCGCGAGAGCAACGGTCGACCAGCAGCGAACCATCCTCGCGGAAGAGATAAGTGACCAAGATGCCTCATTTCCTGAACCGGCACGAGCGGAACACGTAGCTGTGGCGCTCATGGCTCACTATTTCAGGTCGGTTGATGCGAATAACCGCTGCTATGGTGTTCAGATCGATAAACTGACGTGCCGGTCAATTGACACTGCCAGCCAAATTCCCCCGACCCTTTCCAGCAGAGCGCCGTGACGAACCGAATCGAAACCGACATTTGCATTATTGGTTCGGGTATTACGGGAATCCTGACTGCAGCACGAATCTCCGAGTTGACGGACGCGAAGATTGTTATGGTCGAAGCTGGGGGTCGAACCACCCCTGTGCGGGAGCGGCTTGGGCGTCGTCGCCGCTTCATCGACTACGGGGAGAATCCCTGGATTGACGATCACATAGAGGATCAGACTGGCGAGGGTCTGATGTACCGCTCGATGGTGGTTGGAGGTTGTGCAATGCACTGGGATAGCGCGTGCCCGCGTTTTTCTCCCGAAGACTTCCGGCAACAGTCCTTGTATGGGGTCGGGACGGACTGGCCGATCTCCTACGAAGAGTTGGAGCCCTATTACCACGAGTTTGAGCACCGGATCGGTGTCGCCGGTGAACCGGGCCCATCAGAGTATGATCCGCGATCCGGGCCATATCCCATGCCTCCACTCCCGCTCTCTTACAACCTTGAGCGACTCAAGGAATGGGGAGAGAGCAGCGGTATCCCATTCTGGACGCAGCCTTGGGCGAAGGCTACTACGACGGAATATGGGCGATCAGTCTGCCGTCGATGCGATACCTGTCACGTATGCCCGACGGGGGCAAAATACACCCCCGATGTAACCCTTGATGAGCTCATCAAAGAGGGTCGGGTGCACCTGATCTCCGAAACCCTGATCCGTAAGCTGGAACTGGACGTTCAGTCCGACCGACTTGCCGTGGCCAGTGGTGTTGATCGGAACGCACCGGATGAGCCAATGGAGATTCGAGCTGGAACATTCATTCTGGCGGCTGGGCATGCGTGGAGTTCACATCTGTTGCTGTTATCGCAGAGTGTGCGTTTCCCTGATGGCATTGCAAATCAATCTGGCATGGTAGGTCGTTACATGACGGGCCACCCATATATGGCAGGATTCATTGATCTTCCATTCAAGCTTTACCCGGGGGCCTTTCAAACCAACTCTCTCTTATCTCGGATGTACGCAAGGCCGGGCCCAATCGACAAGTATGTTCGTCATGATTTGCGTATTTGGGATTCGACAGTGGGGCGTGAGGCCCACCTTCGGGACACCGACGGAAAAATCCAGTTTGGTGATGAGATCATGGATGATTGGCGCGGACGCACGAAGCGAGCCACGGCCCGGGTCCGCGGCTATTATGACGTGATCCCAGACCGTGATAGCCGTCTTACTCTCGACCCGCATGCCCGAAACCGCTTCGGTGATCCATTACCGCGAATCGACTTCAAGGACGCAACTGAATCTGAAGATCTCCGCACTCACACGCATGAGACGATGGAAGGGATCTTCAAGCAGATGGCACGAGCGGGAGACGGTCACCTCATGTCCACAAATGTTCGATATACCATGGAGCATCCTGGAGGAGGTTGTCGAATGGGCGAGGATCCGAGCACGAGTGTGACAGACTCTTACGGCCGGGCCCACGACCATGAAAACCTCTTCGTGATCGGTGCCCCAACGATGGTTTCAGGCGGGTGTGCAAATGGCACGCCCACCTTCTGTGCGCTTTCGCTACGCTCTGCCGAGGAGATTGCGGCTACGTTGCCGTCGCGCAGCTGACGGCACCCAGAACAGCTATGGTCTAGGTGCTTCCCGCGCCTGCTCCATGTACAGGCGGAGCCCTTCCTCAAACGTGGCGAGGACTTCGTCCCTATGGGCTGGGTCGTCCCAGCGATCCATCCTCCGGAGATCACTCAGCGTCTCCTCGATCCAGGCCACAAAGAACGTCGCGTCCTCGCTCGAACGGATCGGTTCGCCGTCCGCGATCACGAACACCGGGTTCGTGTGTGCGAACAAGTAGCTGTCCATAGCACCGTGCTGCGGTGGGCCGAGTGTGCGCGCCGCAATCCACCCGCTTCCGTCAATTGGGACCTCGATGTTCACGTCGAATGACTTGCCGTCCCCTGTGGCATCGAATGTGTGCGTGATCTTCCCGTTCTGGACGATCTCAAGCGTATGCATTTTGAACAGTGACCGGGCTGTGACGGCTACGGCTACCGTCTCGCCTCCCGAAACTCTTAACTCTTCGCCCATTCCTCGTCCCTCAACATCGAGCGTGAGGATTGGTCCACTGGTCACGAATGCCTTCCCGTCTGCCATCGCATCGGCCCACTCGTCATAGTCGAGCGTCTCACTGCCGGTATAGACATAAGAGCGCGTCGTCCCGACTGCGGGGTGTCGCCAGATGTCGCTCATGACATCGGTACCAGCCGTAGCTGGGATCCTCGATCCGGTGTTGAGAAGTCGATACCAGATTTCGGCAGTCCCGAGTTCATCGCTCCAGATGCATGCGACGTCCACGAAATCAGCGAGGCCAAGAATCGCATCGACGGGTAACTCGCGAGAGCCACTCGGTTGGGTGTTGCCTGGGTCCCGATGGCTGAGCCCAAATGGATGCACGTAGCCGCCGATCCCGCCTTGCTCATGCACATGTTCAAGCACCGCCGCGTTCGTTGGATACAGTTCGCGGTACGCCGTTCCTTCGTAGCCGATGTAGAATGGTGTCACCAGTGTGACGAGGTTCAGCAGCGACATGTGTGCAAAGAAGTTTGGCCGGTATTCTTCGTTATAGTAGACGATCGTCCGCTCGTCTCCGTGGGGGTGCGGGTGACCGAGGAAGTGTTCGAGGTCCTCAACTCGACTATTGGCCCAGTAATTGGCGATCAGCCCGTTAGCTACGTTGAGGTCTTCAGCCTGAGCCTTGTTGCGGAGATCAAGCGGTGTGATGCGTTCGTGACCTCCGTAATTGGGGTGAATGTGGTTGTCGCCGGAGTACCACCCATTCGCGGCCATGTCGATCCAGCGATCGAGTTGGACCTCAACGGTCGTCCACTCGCCGGCCCGCACGTCGACCGTCTGCATCTCCGGTTCGTACTCGAATCCGCGCCACACTTCGAGCTCGGCGTCGCCCACAGGGAGAGTGACCGCGAAGCTGCCGTCGGTGTGGAAATAGTAGTCATCACCGTCCGCGCTCAGGACGCGCGGGAAACTTCCGCGCGGAAAGTAGCTGCGTCCGTCGGAAGCGCTGAGGTAGATGCGGGACGGAAGTAGGTCTCCGTCCGCGGCACTGACGCGTACCCGCACCTGTCCCACCGGATCAGACCATGCGTACTCCTCGATCTGAATGCGGCGGGGCACACCGCCGCCGCGCCCGACGGTATACAACTCAAAGCCCATCCCTTGGTCGATGGTTCGTTCCTCTTCGGGTCGTCCACCATTTCGAGAGTAGACAAGGCGTTCGCCGTCCGGAGACCAGGAAGGGAAGTATTCGTCGGTCGGCGTATGCGTGAGCCGGACTTGCTGGATGCCGGGGCTGGAGCGGTCCTGTGCTGCCCCCGCCCGAACCGTTGGGACCTGATAAATATCGTTGGTGCCCGAAGCATCGGTGATGTAGGCGACCGATCCTCCGTGGGGAGCAACGACCGGCGAGGCTTGGTAGTTGGTCTCGATCCGGATGAGAAGGCTCGACTCTCTTGTGTCTGCGCTCCAGCGCCACAAGGAACCGGATCCCAGGGCTGCTTCGCCGCGCTTGGAGACGAAGACGATGTCGCCCGTGTCGCCAATCCAGTCGCCCACCATGTCCTGTGCCTGTGGGTCGGCGACCACCGACTCCGAGGACCCCCGCCCGAGGTCGTACATCCACAGGTCGAAGGTGCCGTCGCGGCCGGTTGTGAAGAGGATACGTGTCCCATCCGGCGAAAACCGTGGCCGGAGGTCGAGATGCGGATTCTCCGTTAGGCGGCGCTCGACACCGCTCTCGAGGTCGAGGAGGTAGATGTCGAAGTTCAGGTTTACGTCGGCAGCAAATGCGATCGATCGACCATCGGGCGACCAACTAGGCTGAGAGTGGTATCCTGGCCCAGAGGTTAACTGTTGTGCCACGCCTCCTTCGATGGGCACCTGCCAGATGCGGCCTTGGTAGGCGAACGCGACCGATGCACCGTCTGGTGACCAGGCTGGATATGAGGGTGAGGCCGTTACAGGCGGGGGAAAGTAGGATTCCATATACATTTTCCCTGCCCCACCTCCGCTACTCATGGAGGGATATCCTCCGGGAAAAGAACTCGGATACTGGGACACATTCTGTGCAGCGAGGGGTCCGACCGTGAGCAAAAGACACCCGATCATACTCAGGGTCCACTTCATATTCATCCTCCCAGGTGAGCGGACTTTAGACGTGTCCTGGTTAAGAGTGCAGATGAAAGCGGGGGCCCAGTGATCACTGTGAAGATTTGGGCGTGTAGACAAATGCCTTTACCCCTGAGGGCCGCGTTCCGAGCACTTCCTTGATTACCTGTTATAGCATTCCCTACGAGCAACAATCTCTGAGCTTATTGTACAGCCAGGCAACGATCGCTCCAGCAATCGCCCAGTCTACCGCTGCGTAGAGTGTTGCGACGATGACCGATCCGAAACCACCCGTATTTGTGTATCCAGGGTAGATGGACTCCAGGATTTCTAGAAGTGCTGCTCCGTACGGAGGCCAAATCATGTTGCTCAAGCCCATGATGAGTACGCAGGCCCCCATCGCAATTCCACTGGTTAGCGCTAGCCCTTTTACGGATAACATGACACCCTCCTCCTTCTATCAATCGCCTTTACCGTGTTCAGATATGTGTATGGTGCGATCGCCTGTCTGCTGAACACTCGTAGCTATTAAGGTGCACTCTACCGATCAAAATCCGCCAGCCGACGCGACCGCACGCGAGAGACGTCTTTTTCCTGGGTGCTAGGATCGCTAGGCTGAGGTTTCGAAATACCTGCTGATGACTGGAAGGAATTTTTTATGGGCAAGCTCTCCTCGACGCTAACTATCACACTGCTTATTGCCGTCAACACCTTGTTGGGCCCCAGGGCGGTTGAAGCTCAAGCACGGTCTCCCCAAAGCGAAATCGTTATGGAGGCTGTTGAAGGCTTCACTCTGAGAGAGATCGGGCCGGCAGTTATGGGTGGACGGATCGCCGACATTGCCGTGCATCCGCACAAGAGTAGCACGTGGTACCTGGCAGTCGGATCAGGTGGCGTATGGAAAACGACGAATGCTGGTGTCACCTGGAACCCAGTTTTCGACGATCAATCGGTTTACTCGATTGGTGATATTGCTCTTGATCCTAGCAACCCGGACGTGGTTTGGGTGGGGACGGGCGAAAACGTGAGCGGACGACACGTTGGGTGGGGCGATGGAGTCTACCGGAGCAGAAATGGTGGTGAGTCTTGGGAGAACATGGGTCTTACAGACTCACAGCACATCGGGAAGATCTTGGTCGACCCTCGTGACAGCGACGTGGTTTTTGTGGCTGCAGAGGGCCCGCTTTGGTCAGATGGGGGTGATCGCGGGCTATACAAGACGAGCGATGGTGGGGATACGTGGCGTGCGGTGCTCGAGATCGATGCTAGAACGGGGGTGACCGATATGGAGTTTGCCCCTGGTAATCCGGACGTGATTTATGCGGCCGCATATCAGCGGCGGCGACAGGTTTGGGGCCACCTGGCCGGGGGGCCAAATTCAGGGGTCTATAAGTCCGCGGACGGTGGCGAGACTTGGCGCAAGATTGAGACGGGATTGCCGACGGGTGATTTGGGGAAAATTGGAATCGCCGTAACACCCGCAAACCCTGAGGTCGTTTACGCTACCATTGAAGCAAACGAAGAAGAACGAGGATTCTACCGGTCTCTCGACAAAGGCGAGAGTTGGGAAAAGCGGAACTCGTACATTTCGGGTGGGACCGGTCCGCATTATTACCAAGAGATAGAAGCCTCCTCCGAAGATGCTGACGTTGTATACCAAATGGATGTTTTCATCCAGGTAACACGTGATGGTGGAGCGACCTTCGGGTACTTGGAGACTGGGGCTGCCAAGCACAGCGATAACCATGCCATGTGGATAGATCCGCAAGACGGAAACCACATGCTCCTGGGGACCGATGCTGGACTCTACGAGAGCTTCGATGAAGGTCATACGGCTCGTCATTTCCCAAATCTTCCGATCTCGCAGTTCTACAAACTTGCGCTGGATAACGCAGAGCCGTTCTACAACGTGCTCGGTGGAGCACAGGACCTCGGTACGCTCTGGGGGCCTTCACGAACAACAAATGTAGAAGGGATTCGGAACCGCGATTGGTATGCACCGATGGGCGCGGATGGGTACGCGGTACAAATCGACCCTAGGGATCCCAACATCCTTTATCTGCAAACCCAGCAGGGGAATCTGTACCGGTACGATCGGACCAGTGAAGAGGCGCTCGATATCCAACCGCAGCCAGAACCCGGCGATTCTCCAGAACGGTGGAACTGGGACGCACCGATATTGATTAGTCCCCACGATTCGGACCGACTTTACTTCGGTTCGCAGCGGTTGTGGCGAAGCGACAATCGTGGAAACTCTTGGACCCCAATTAGTTCTGACCTTACCACCAATGTGAACCGTTATGAACTTGAGTTCATGGGGCGCGTATGGAGTGTTGATGACCTTATCGACAACGGCGCCATGTCCAAGTACGCGACGTTAACCGGTATTTCCGAGTCGCCTGTTTCTGAGGGAATCATCTACGTTGGAACAGACGATGGGCTTGTGCAGGTGACGGAAGATGGAGGGGCAACCTGGCGCAGGGCGGCCAACCCTTCCGGCCTCCCGGAAGGCGCCTTCATAAACGATGTTGAGGCCTCACAGCATGACGCTGGCACGGTTTTTGCGGTTGGAGACAACCACAAGAAGGGTGATTTCAGCCCTTACGTGTTTGAGAGTAATGATCACGGAAACACGTGGCACTCGATCAACGGGGACCTCCCCGACGGTACCATCGGTTGGGTGATTGAGCAGGATCACGTGCTCCCCAATTTACTTTTCCTCGGTAGCGAGTTTGGACTATACGTCAGCCCGAATGGAGGTGTGAACTGGTACATGCTTAGCGGTGGTGCTCCTACTATCCCATTCCGCGACATTGAGATCCAGCGCCGTGATAACGACGTGGTTGGTGCGACCTTTGGCCGAGGCTTTTACGTGCTCGACGACTATGGTCCCCTGCGAGATATTGCCGGAGGCGCGCTTACGGTCTCCCAGGACGGGACACTGTTCCCAGTGCGAGACGCATGGTGGTACGTGCCCTTTGTTCCTATGCAGGCTCGTGGGAAACCAACCTTAGGTAGTGATGACTACACGGCCTTGAATCCCGATTTCGGGGCAGCATTCACGTACTACCTCCCAGAGACGGCCACCACAGCGCGTGAGAAGCGGCGGGAGACAGAGCGTGTGCTGCGAGAACAGGGACGTGACGTACCCTTCCCAGGCTATGACGTGCTTAGGGAGGAAGAGGTAGAGGGCGACCCGCGGTTGCTGGTCATCGTGCGTGATTCTCAAGGACAACTGGTGCGTTGGGTTGAGGGCCCCAGCCGTGCTGGTCTCCACCGCGTGAGCTGGGACCTTCGCTACCCACCGCCGGATCAGTCATCGTCGGAACGCTCTATTCGGCGCGCGTTTCCATCGATCGGGGTGTTTGTTCCGCCGTGGGTATCTCCTCCACAGGGTCCACTTGCGGCGCCAGGCGTCTATAGCGCTGAGCTTGTTCTCGTTTCGAGCGCCGGCGTGAGATCGATAAGCTCGCCACAGCGGTTCGAAGTTAGGCCAATTTCGAACGCTCCGCCGGGTACGGATTTCCAATCGGTAGTCGCTTTCCAAAAAGAGGCGAGCGAACTTTCTCGCCGTGTTTCGGAGGCTGGGGCCGAGTTGGAACGTATTGTTGACCGGTTTCGCGACATGCGGGCTGCGCTAACCGAGACTCCGGACGCGGACCCTGCACTGTTCCGAAGATTTGACGCGTTTACTGAGAGGCTCCAAGGGCTTCAAATCGAGCTCTTTGGCGACCGGGTTCGGCCACGACTGAATGAGTCTTCGGTCCCCTCAATTGAAGATCGCGTTAACCGAGTGATTCAGGGACATTGGGACACTCGTCAAACGCCTACCGAGACCCACCGGCGTAACCTTGAAATCGCTGAAGGTGAGTTTGGGCGCTTGATCCGAGAGCTTCGAGAATTAATTGATGGCGAATTGTCCGATTTAGAATCAGATCTCGAAGCGGCCGGAGCCCTCTGGGCACGGGGTAAGCAGCTACCAGCCGGTTGAGACCTTCAGAGCCCCTCGTAGACCTTGCCGGTCTTCTCGGAGAACGCCTAGAAGTTGTTACGCGGCGTTTTAAGACTGAGGGTGTCTACCGAGATCAAGGTGAGGATCAGTGGGTAGTGTGTGAAGGTGAGGGTTGGTCGCTCAGACTCCGCGCAAATCGTGATCACGTTGAAAGTCCGATACAAGTTCGATCGTGGACAATCACCTTTGAGTCAGGGTACCCAAGCCTCGAGGTGGCATGTGCTGCGGTCGGCATCGCCTTAACGCCGAATCTCGACAACTCAGTAACAGGCCATCACTCGCTTCGAAGACCATTTCCGGACCCGTATTCTGGCAAGACTCACTCACTAACGGCGGCGATCAAAAACGGCGCCGTTCAATCGGTTACGGGGTTTGACGAGCCGCCGGATTGGCTCCCCTAGTCACGTTCTCCGATGCCCTCACTGTTGTAGGGTGAACTTCTGGACCCTTCGGCCCGTCGATGCTTCGCCCACGTAGAGATTACCGTGTGAGTCGATACCCATTCCGTGAGGTCGCAGGAACTGTCCTACTTGTCTCCCCCCTCGGCCAAATTCTCCCACGATGGTGAGATCGCTACGCCGTAGCGTCCACACTTTATGATTCGTCCCGTCAGCTAAGTAGAGCCACTTTTGTGCTAAGTCCGGAGACAGTTGAATCACGAACGCAGAACCAGATGCCAAGGTGCCTGGAGCGACAATTTTCTCCGCAACAAACTCGCCATGCTGTTGGAATACTTGGATTCGGTTTCCACGTCGATCTGCAACGTAGATCAGACCATCGTGCGAACCGGTAAGGCCGTGAACCGTTGAAAATTGAGGTGGGGGCGGGTCGTTTGGATCTCGCGCTCCAAATCCGTAATCATCATCAGGCGGGTTTCCATAAGCCCCCCAATGGCGGAGGTACGCACCTGTGTCGCCATCATAGACAATCACACGGCGATTACGATATCCATCAGAAATGAAGACCTCGTTAGTATCGGGGTCGACCCAAACTCCGGATGGGCCGCCGAGAAGTTCTGGGTGGTTACTCCCTTCGTTCACATCGTACATACCCAAGGTCATTACAAGTTCACCGTTTCTGGTAAACTTCATAACCCTATGATGTCGATAGCTTCCGACCCAGACGAAGTCGTTGTGATCTACGAAGAGCCCGTGCGCATTTCTTGGAAATTCGGACACGTCTTGGTTGGAAGGGTCACCCCACGCTTGAACCACTTCTCCTTGAGGATCGAATTCGATCACTACCGGAGCTGGCACACAACACGTTCCGATCGGGGGATCTTGTACTGCAGACGTTTCCTCAGGGGTAAGTGTCTCGGGTAAGTGTGTGACCCAGATGTGGTCCTGGCTGTCCACGAAAACCGCTGTAACAGAGCCCATAATCCAATCGTTGGGCATCTCACGAGGCCAGGTAGGATCCACCTGGAATGTTGGCACCCCTGGGGTTGTAGCGGCCGTAGTATCGTCGGCCCCGGAGCCGCATGCGCTGAAGAGCACAGGCAATATGGGCAAAAGGAAAATGACCAGAATTTGTCGAGATCCACGCATACTTCCCAGACTCCTTCAGTTCCGTCATCGACGGCGTAGCTAGTGGTAGAGGTGCAGTTGGCTGCTAGCGTTGATGTGACCAACTTGATCGCTGCAAGCAACGCGCGCGAGTCTCGACGTGGTTGTCCAGCTTGGCGAACGAATCGCCGCTCGTCGCCAGCCAGTCGTTGCTTCCAACGAGCCACGGATCGCACAGACATGAGATTCGCTGTCTTCCGCAGAACCTGCCAGCTCAGTGTCCTGTATCCCAGAGAGCTACTGGGCAGCCGTTGCACGGAGTCACGGCTCCTCTAAAGTTAGACTACGTGCCCAACGCTCCAACTAGGAATTGATCCGTGACATACTCTAAGCCCCGTATCCTGTTGACTTTGTCCGTCATGCTTATCGCCGGCTGGACCGACGCTGCGGCCCAGAGCACACGAACGCTAACTGATGTAGGTGGCCCTGCTGCCTATCCTGTCGACTGGGATATAGTGGCCCACATCCGAGAAGAGGGTCTGCAACGCTCACAGCTTGCGAATACCCTGTCGTATATGACCGACGTGCTCGGCGCGCGCCTGACGAACTCTCTCGCGATGGATCGTGCACAGCGTTGGTCGATCGATGAGATGAAGCGGATCGGCTTGGTAAACATCATCCGCGATCCGTTTATGGACTACGGGGTGAGCTGGGACAACGAATATGTCTCGTTGCACCTGATCGAGCCGGACTATCAGCCCATGGTCGGATACCCGATCGCGCATACCCCGGGTACCGACGGGAAGCAGGAACTCCGGGTCATCATCGCAGATGTTCGCACTAAGCAGGACCTTGAGACACTCCGGGGTCGGCTCCAAGGAATGGCGGTGCTCTCGACGCCTCCGGCCACGATCGACCTTACACGCTTCGCGACTGGTACGCCTCGGAGGACCGACGAGGAAATGCGGCGCCTCGCGGAGGACGTCGTGCCGCTGCCGGCACCCGACCCATACTTCTCCCGGCTGTACCCGGATCCGTCCCGCAACCCTGACGTGCTTACTGCACCCGAGCGGCTCGCGTTCTACGTAGAGGAGGGCGTCGCGGTCGTCCTTGAATCTAACAGCGGCTGGCCTGGCTCCGTGCGAGGTTTTGCTCGTCCGGGCGCGAAGATCGATCAATGGTCTCGAGAGGCTACTCTCTCCTCCGTGCCAATCGTCGCGGTTACGCCCGAGCACTATAATCGCATGTATCGAGTCCTGCGACGGGGAATCCCGGTCGCAATTGAGGTCGAGGTCCGCAACCGTCATGGAGACTCCGTGGAGCAGGCGAGCAACGTCCTGGGTGAAATTTCCGGGAGCGATCTCTCGCACGAGGTCGTCATGCTCGGAGCGCACTTTGACACGTGGCATGCAAGCCCCAACGCGAGCGACAACACCTCCGGCGTGGCCGTGATGCTCGAAGCCATGCGTATCCTCAAGGCCATCGGCGCGATGCCGCGCCGGACGATTCGGGTGGCGCTTTGGTCCGGTGAGGAACAGGGTCTGTACGGCTCGCGCGCGTACGTACGAAAGCACTTCGGTGACCCGAATCTTCCCGACGTCGGCACTACACCCGAGTACGAGACTTTCTCAGCCTACTTCAACCAAGACTACGGGCCAGGCCAGTACCGCGGCATCTGGTTGCAGGAGAACGAGCATGTCCGGCAGGCGTTCCAGGCGTGGATGGAACCGTTCTACGACATGGGCATGACGACGATCTCACTGCAGGGTGTAGGAAGCACGGACCATATTGCGTTTGACGACGTGGGGCTGCCGGCTTTTCAGTTCCTCCAGGCCCGTGTGGGGGGCACAGGGGGTCACACGAACCTCGACTTCTTCGACACACTTCCTATCGAAGACCTCATGAAGAATGCGGTCATCGTGGCGTCGTTCGTCTATCATGCCGCCATGGCGGATGAGCGGCTGCCGCGTAAGGGGATGCCAAGCAGGCATTGAGCAACGAGGTTGGGCCCTCCTCGACGAAGCGATGAGCGATCTGCTTGTCCTATGATTGATCACAACGCGGACGGACTAAGACCAAGGGAGCGACGAACTCCGGAGGATTAATCACGGAGAATTGGTCGCGTCAAGCACGTCGGTCCTCCCTCACAGGGGATGCAGAGGTGGTCGCCTGGGAAGGTCGTGACCTCGCACCCCGCCTCAGTCATGAGACGTGTGGTCGCTGGGAAGCCATCTATAGCGATGCATACTCGCGGCGAGGTGGCGAGTACGTTGAGACTGAGTCCTCGGGAAGTCACGAACTCCTCTTCTGGGGCCTCTAAACAGGTGATACCGTAATCGCGAAGAAGTTCATTTAGAGCGACCGGAATCAAGTGTCGAAAGACTAGGGCCAAGTTGTAGTCGAGAGGGCTAATCAACGATAACAGATGCAAGCAAGCCGTTTCACCTTTCCACACAGGAAGGTCAAAGACTACCAAGTCCACTCCCTGGGGGGCCATGATGCTGCGAAGCTGGTCGATCCCAGCGTCATTAGTACGGAAGCCTCGGCCAACAGCGAGCGTAGATTCGTTGAGCCAGAAGCAGTCGCCACCTTCGACAGTGCCGGGGGCCTTAATGGTTCCGATCACTGGCACTCCGAGTCGTTCATAAAGCGCTTTGTGCAATTCGACTTCTGGCTCACGAAGCTTCTTACCAGCTCGCAGCAATATTGCTCCTTCGCTGGTCACAAACGAAGGATCGTAAGTGAAAATAGAATCAGCCAGGTCATCATTTTCAGTTGGGATCCATTCGATCTCTGCTCCGGAGTCTTTCACTAATTCGGTAAAAGCTTCGTATTGGCTATTTAGACACTGAGAATCTAGGTGCTCAGTGTAATTCCACAGATCGGGATTTGCCTCGGCCATGGTTAATCCTGGCCAGCGCATAGCAACACGCCTTAGTGGTGCAACCATGGAGGTCACGCCAAACCTCGGGGAGACATCGACCGCATTCATTGGTGTCTATGAAGAGCAAGACGTGCGTTTAGTTTGGTCGGTATGTGCGTACGGGTGGCAAGCGGGCGCCAGTACCGCCAGATGGCTCCTCTTCTCCTACAACAGGTATCTTTAGGGTGCCGATTCCATCAATCGTGGCCTCGATGACCTCACCTGGCTGCAGAAATCGTTGTGCACCTCTAACTGAGGTTCCCATGCCCGTACCCCCTGACGTTCCGTTGTTAATCACGTCGCCCGGGAAAAGGGTCATGACTGAGGAACCATACTCGATCACCTCCCACAGCGTATGGATCATGTCGCCTGCCGTCGCCTCCTGCATTTGCTCTTCACCCACACGAAGCGTTTGCCTGAGGTTTTCCATTGGGTCGCCGTAAAACTCTTTGGGTACGATCCATGGGCCCATTGGGGCAAACGTGTCGTGTCCTTTTCCCACGAACCAATCAGATGTCATTGGGTTCCCTCCCGGTGGCCGCCCGCCCCGGTCAGAAACATCGATCGTAACGGTGTACCCAAAGACATAGTCCTGTGCGTCCGGCGCCGAGACATATTTAGCCGTACGACCGATCACTGCTCCCAGTTCCACTTCCCAGTCGGTTCGATCACGGCCGTGCGGGATCACAATTTGATCGCTGTTGCCGATGACTGCGCCGCGCGAGGGTTTGAGGAAAAGGTACGGTACGCCGCGCACTTCTCTCCTTTGGCGTCGTGCTTCCGTTCGTTCTTCAGGGGTGCCCGTCTCGTTGACATGACTGTAGAAGTTGACTGCTGCGTTCAGGATCTTCCCAGGGTACATGATGGGAGGAAGTGTACGAACCTCTTGCAGGTCGTATATAAAATTGGGTCGCCCGTTCCCTATTAACTTGTTGTGGCCGGCCAAGTCGTTGACGATCTCGTACAAGCGAAGCTTGACCCCGTATTCGTAACGGCCGATCAGATCAAGCATGTCGGTCGGCATCGGAATTGTCGGGTAGGCCATATTCCTCTCAAGAGACCGGTTCGCCGCCTCGATATCGACAATCAACTCGTCACGTAGAACTAAGGCGACACGGGGGGCTCCGTTTACTTCAAACGTCCCGACTTTGAATGGTTCCACACTTGTAACAGCTGATTTGCCTTGCGCCGCAGCAAATCCAGCGCTCAAAAAGATTGAGATTGCAGCAATAAAGAGGGTGCGTCGCATAATACTGCCCCATCTAGGGTCGTAAGTAGGTTCCATCGGATCGAACAAGTCTGGCTCCTATTTGGTGTTCAGGCAAAGGGTAAGGGACGATTGCCGCGACCCCCTTATTCATCCGTACCTGCATCGAGGTCGTTCCAGTTGAGGATGGCGTTGAAGCCCAGGAAAAATGTCCCTTGTGTCTGCCATCGCCAAAAGGGTCGGATCGCGAACATGACGATGTGTCCATCGCCTAGCGGTGCGTCCACGACCTGTGCTCTGCCGGAGAGGGTTTCGCCACCGTTGAGGGTTCCGGAGAGCAGCATTTGGTCGGCCTGCCGGGGAAATCTCAAGACAACGCGGGGTGTCTGTTCGCCCGAGTCATTATCGCTAGCGCGCCCTCCTCCCGACTCCGTATCGGTGCGTCCTGGGTCACGGGAACTGGTGGAGTTTTCCTTGAAGGGTGAAAGCTCAGGGCGATTCGCCATGGGCGTTGTGTTCTGCCAAGGGCTATTCCGGTTGGAGAACCGTCTAAATCGTCCCATCCCCCCTCCTTGGCTGACGGACATTACGACATCTCCCTTGAAGTACACAGGTAACTGGTCGCCGTCGTAGCCGTATGAGATAGGGCTTGCCTTGTCTGCGATGATGCCCCGGTGGATGGATCCAGGCGATATGAGTTCGTTGGGGTTTTCGATGGAAACCTGAGGTGTAACTCCCAGTTCAGGGAGAATCGCACTCGTCGACCCTTCAACGATCAATGTTCCGCCTTCACGAACAAATTGGGTCAGCTGTAGGAGTCCTTCCAAGCCCATCCCGCCCCGAATATCGTCGCTTTCATCCATATAGCCGAAGTTGGGTGTCTCTCGCGTCTTTTTGTATGGAAGTGGCAACTCTCCTCTCATCGAGATTCCATTGATTTGGGATCGCACATTACCACCCACGTGCGGATAAATGATGACGTCGTACCGTGCCCGTAGATCTCCCTTTCGGAGCTCTTGGTCGGCGAAGTAATCGTAGGGTACACCATAGTTGTCGAGCGCTGCGCGGACCCAACCCTCGTCTTGCGTTCGTTGCCAAGAGTGAATGTATCCGATGCGAGGCACGTCGAGTTCGTGTGTAGTTACGTTCGGTCTTCCGTCTGTGGCCCAGGCAGAAAGCCCTAGTTCAATAAGAGTTGGTTCAAGAGTGGCTCGGTCCGCATTCGGAATGATAAATGCCCCGGCACGGAACGCATGTCCGTGCATCTCGAAATCTTGTTCGGCCGCCAACATGGGTACATCTGGATGCCGGAAGCGAAATGCCATGAGATTGTTATCAGTGGTGTGATCAACAAGCAGGTGATCGCCTTGTCGACGCACCCCACCATTCGCAAGCACCGGTGAAATAATTGAGCGCATGTTTTGTTCGAAGAGAGTCGTATCTGTGACTTCGAAAAGTTCAATATTTCGCATGAGTTGGAAGGTCCAGCCGGTATCATCGTAGGGACGTGGGTTATCTAGCGAGAATTGTTGGAGCGAAAAATACATCTCTGCCAAAGTACGGAAGGGCTGGTCACCTCGTGCGATATAGTCGCCCTCTAACACTTCGATGTCCCCAACCTCAAAATCGTTTTCGGCCCGGTGAATCTCGAGACCTTGTCGCATGAGTTCATTGACGGCATCTGCCGCGTCCGCTTTCCTTCGTTGATTAGCCGGAATCACCCACCCAGTAACGTTGCCTTCTTTTCCCTTAACAATCGATCGCTTGTTCTTGAGCCAATAATTCTCGAGGAACCACTCTCGATGGTCCGCGACATATTTGAGCGAGATGAGGACCGCGGACTGCTGGATATTCGTATTGTTTCTTGGGCCCCACTCGATCGTTGGAAGAGGTGGGTTAGGGCGAAACCATTCGCGACTTGTCGTGTTTTGGCCGACGCGAAGCGTTCGATTGTCTGGTCCATACCCGGCGACTTCGTAGAATCGACCGATTGCGTTGTGGGCGTGGGCAACAGTGAACATGTAGTTGGGCGTCCAACCATCATAAAAGTTGTAGGTCCATACTCCAGGCACATCGCGCTTGGTCATTTCAAGCACGTCATTTTCTGCTAGGACCCACCACTCTCCAATTGTGATCGCGTCGAATGCTTCGTTATATGGTCCCGTCCCGGTTGAGGCATAGAGGTAGTTTTGTGCTTCGTGAAGGTCATGCATGATGATCGGGAACCATTCAAGTTGTACTTTTGTGACGTTCCTCGTTAACGCGAGGAACTGTCCCATGCCATCGCGATTGTTATCATGCGCAACGTATTTGCCCCAATACATAAGAGGCATCTGTACTTCGCCCTCCGGCCGGTTTTTGTTGAAATAGTAGCGATCGACCTGTTTTTCTCTGCCGTCCGGTTCAATCACGGGCGTAATAAAGGTGATGGTGTTCTCCCGGATAGTTCGGATAAAGTCGGTCTCTTGGACTACCAAGCGGTAGGCGAGTTCCTGAAGCATCTCAGGTCCGCCTGTCTCGGTTGAGTGCATCCCGCTTGTTAACCAGTAAATGGGCTTGGCCATGTGCTCGATGAGTTCCTGAGCACGCTCGCCAGACGTGATGCGTGGGTCCGTCAGCTCATGCATGTAACCTTTGTACGTGTCGAGGTCCGCCATCGTCTGCTCATCCGCGATGGCCATGAGGACCATCTCGCGACCTTCTTCTGACTGGCCCATAGACCAGACTTCAGCTCGCGGTGACGCATCAGCGATAGCGCGCAGGTACCGGTTAATGTCAGCGGAGTAGGTAAGCTCGCCCGGCGTTCCAATGATTCGACCATGAAAGTCTAGTGGCGTAGGAACCGTCTCAGAGGCTGGAAGATGATCCACCAGCTCGGTGGTGATGCGCGAATCTTGTAGGTGTTCAGCAATGAGTTGCGTGTATTCCTCGTCGATTGTTTGCCCATCGTAGCGAGTCTGTGCGAGGGTGGGTGTCGCCAGCGCTATTGTGACGAGTGTGGCCATCGCGAACCGGGCTATGAGCACATTACCAAGCATCTTGTGATCCTTCTTATGGATGGAGTGAGCGGTCGCTACCTGATTCACGCGTTCTCTTGGACAACGCGCAAGAGGAGACCTTTTGAATCACGCTGCTCCCCCGAACTCGACCAATCAGGATTTCGGGGCTTCTTGTAAGGGTCTGCACCCTTTTCGTACGTTTGATACCCCTGTTCGACACAGAAGATCTGTTGCCCAGTGCCGGAGTTGAACAATGCAATACAATCGACCTTTCTTCACCACCTTGCTCGCTGTCAGTATGGCTTTCCCAATACCGACCCTTGGTCAGGATACAGATACGCGTAGACTCTCGCTTGAGAACTACATGGACATGGAGTCTGTATCGAATCCCCAGATCTCCCCTGATGGAAACCAGATCATCTACGCGAGAAGCTGGGTGGACAAGTTAAATGATAGCAGAAAGTCCTCACTCTGGATCATCGATGCCGATGGCTCCAGAAATAGAACTCTGTCGGAGGGTTCGGGAGCCCGTTGGTCACCCGATGGTACGCGTATTGCGTACACGACTGAAGGTGACCCGCGCGGCTCACAGATTTTCGTTCGTTGGATGGACGCTGAAGGCGCAAAAAGCCAAATCACACGGCTAGATAACGGTCCGAGTAACCTGCGTTGGTCACCAGATGGACAGTGGATTGCGTTTACAAGTCGGGTTGATGATTCTGCTGATTTTGCGGGTGTTCAACTCCCGTCACGCCCTGAGGGGGCAGATTGGACGAGCGAGCCGAAGGTCGTTCAACGGGCGGGTTACAAGCGTGATCGACAGGGTTACATCGACACGGGGTGGACACACCTATTTGTGGTTCCGGCCGCGGGCGGTACGGCCAGACAGTTAACGAACGGTGAATGGAACCATTCGGATATCGCGTGGAGTCCTGACGGCAAAGAGATCTATTTTAGCTCATATCGCTCTGACGATTGGGACCGGCCTGAGAATTGGCAGGAATCAGAGATATACGCGGTGAACGTCACCGCTGAAACGATTCGTCAACTGACGAACCGTCCGGGACCAGACGGGAATGCCGTGCCCTCACCAGATGGGAAACTCATCGCATATATCGCGGGAGATAAACACCGAGATACGTACCGGAATCAGCGCATTTATCTAATGAACCACGATGGGTCTGGCTCCCGCCTCATCTCCGGAGATTACGATAGACAATCCGGTGGTCTCCGGTGGTCTCCTGACGGAAGGGGACTCTATTTCAGCGTGTCGCGCGAAGGGTATCGGAGTCTCCATTTCGTATCTACAGATGGTGGCGTCATGCAGCTCACTGAGGGGAAACAGTTGCTAACGCTGTCGTCGTTCTCGGACAACGGCATTGCTGTCGGAACGATCACCAGCGCGCATGAACCTGGTGATCTTTATAGGCTCAACCTCGATGACCCCACCAATCCAACTCGTCTCACCGAGGTTAACGCTGATGTATTGCACGGTGTGACCTTGGGCGCAGTAGAAGAAATCTGGTACAGGTCGGATCCCTTTGAGATCCAGGGTTGGATCGTGAAGCCTCCAGATTTCGACCCGTCCCGCAAGTACCCCCTCATGCTTGCAATCCATGGAGGGCCACACGGGATGTACAATGGAGGGTTTAACTTCGCGTTTCAGGAGCATGCGGCCAATGACTATGTAGTGCTCTACACTAATCCACGAGGCAGCACCGGCTACGGCACGGAGTTCGCGAACGCGATCAACCATGATTACCCGGGTGTCGATATGCAGGACTTGATGGCCGGGGTAGATGAAGTGATTGCGACAGGGTATGTCGATGAAGACAACCTATTTGTCTATGGCTGTTCAGGTGGTGGCATCCTCACGACGTATATCGTTGGAAACACTGATCGGTTTACTGCAGCCTCGGCAAATTGTCCGATCGTCAATTGGATGTCTGCGATGGGAACCTCTGATGCGATCAGTTACACGCGCACTTTCGAGACGCCGTTTTGGGAAAATGCGGAAGAGTGGATGGATCGATCCTCGATCTTCTATGTCGGCAGTGTAACAACTCCAACAATGCTTATGACTGGCGAAAAAGATCTTCGCACTCCAATGGGGCAAACCGAAGAGTTCTATCAAGCACTTCAGTATCTTGGTGTCCCCACGGTGATGGTCCGCTTCCAAGACGAGTGGCACGGTACGTCTTCGCAACCATCAAATTTTCTTCGAACGCAGCTCTACTTGAGGAAGTGGTTTAGTCAGTGGGGCACGCATAATTCGGATATAGAACAACGGCTATCGTCTTGAGTGACGCGATGCGGCAAGAAGACTATGAACTGTTTGATCCCCGAAAACCTGAGGAGATCGCCTCGGTGATGGCGGTGGACGGCACTGAAAATGGGAATTATTCGATGCGTATCATTTTCATTCTGACCTTTGCTCTAAGCATGATCGTTGGGGCTACTACCGCAAACAGTTTGGTCGCTCAGAGCCCCTCAACCGACCTCGCCACTCTGTTTGATATGGGCAATCTCGTGCTGGATACAAACGGAGATAATGTCCCCGATCTGGTTAACGCGTCATTGGTTCTTGGCGAATCACCTACGCTTACAGAGACGGCAGCCGCTTCGGAAATTTCCGCTCGTTTGGGCTTTGAGACGATGGCTATGAATCTTCCGATCCAAAGGGGAGAATCGGCGGACGGGATTGTGATTGTAATCGGACGAACCGGGCTAGCGGCGTCCAGCTTGGCTTCACCAGGTGTTGACCCAACCTCTTTAGATGCTGGTGAAGGGGCGGTAACCATCCGAAATGTTGATGGTCGCACTTGGGTTGTGGTGGTGGGTGGTGATGACCATGGGCTTCTAGCTGCCGCACGAATGTTCGCAGGCGTGCTACCTCATACCCGTACCCTCTCGACAGCAAAACTGAGCGCCGTCAGCGATGACCTGTCAGATGTGCTAGAAAGCGCAGACATTTCGGGAGGTGTGATTCGGCTGACGCAAGCGCGTGCTCGATCTGGTAGAGACGGTATTGTACGAGTTGTCGCTGAAGTTTTGGTGGCCGAGTCCGACGTTGATGCAGCAGCGCACGCTGTGAGAGCGCTAGGTGACGCAGGTCCGACGGGTAGTGCGTTATCACCAGAAGATGAAGGCGAAGGGTCGGAAGCTAGTGACCCGCCGCTCGCATATCCTGGATTGAGCTCACTTGAAGTTCGGTTGACGGGTGGTCCAGTGATTCGTGTGGCAGGTCAAGCCGAATTGGATCCTCCCGGCCCGATCCCGGCCCGACCAGGAGCAGGCACGAAGAGTGATCTTGACCTTTCGAACTTGTACACAAAAGATGGCTTGATGGGTGGTGACCCAATTCCGGACCGTGTTGATGTGGTGCTGGTTCCAGGTGCCGTTGGCGTCGCAAACCTGCCGGATCTGGCCGGTCGTCTAGGGCTCGAATCTGCTGGATTTTCGGTCCCCCTCGTGGAACCTTCGGCGACACTAGAACTCCCAAGTTCGCAACCCACCATGGTATTGGTGGGCACCGAAAATCCCTTCACCGACGAGCTGGTTGACCGTGAGTTGGTCGATCTTGAGAGTTTGGCGCCTGGTGAAGGTTTAATCGAAGTTGTTCCAGATGCGTTCGGTTCGAAGTCGTCTTTTGTCGTGAGTGGTTCTGACGCTGCTGGTGCCTCGCGTGCGCTTCAGCAGGTTGCACTAACGTTTCCTAATCTCTCTGTCAGAGGGAAGGATCGCCCTACGGTCGATCAAGTTGAACAGGATCTTTGGGATGCGCTCGCGGGATACTCTCCCGTTGGTCAGGCCGCGATTGGCATGTACAAAATTGACCAAATCGGCCAGCGACTCTCAGAAACCAAAATCGCCTCGGCGCGCGTCCTTATGTCTGTGGAAAAAGCCGACGAAGGGCTGGCCCCTTACCTGCAGAATCGAGCGTCTACCGTACTAGGAACAGAAGACATCGAGGTCATTATCGATGAACGAGATGTTCAGCGCGCCGCACCAATCTTTGAGGAATCGCGGGTCCTAGCTTCGGAAGTGGACCGTTTTTGGGCACTCTTTCGAGAGCATGTCGTCACGGCAGCCGCAACTGGCCGACCAATTCAAGTTGAGGCACGGCTGAGTGAACCTCCAGAACTACGAAAACAAATCGCGATGGATGCGCGTCAAGAGCTACTCGATGCAGGTGCGGACGCGGCCAATACGGAAGTGAAAATTCTTTCTGCATTTAAGCAGGGGTACTCCTGGCTTGAGGAAGTTGTCGCACCACGTATTGAAGACCGCGATGTCAGTGAGATCTTGATCCGTTTTCGGAGGAATGACCCTCCCGATGAGTGGCCGCAGCAAGCGATCAATACCCCCGTTCGGTGGCTCCACGAAATTTTCCCTATCGATGAAGTGCTTGCTCGAGACTTTGGTTTTGAAAACATCCGTTTTGAGCAGGTAACCGAAGGGCCGACATACCAGGTTCACGTGACTGGTGCGGATGGTACGGTCATCCTGAGTGACACCTTCGACCCCAAATGGGTTCTGCGGCCCTATTTTGATCGGTTTCGCGACTATGAACATGTACGCGTGACAACTGGATGGCTCCGTGCGACGGCAGGTGACCGCACACTCGTCGACGACCGCATCGTTACAGATCCTGAAATGTTCTGGGATTACTATCAGGCTGATGTACTGCCAGCCATCTACGATTATGTAATGGATCGACACGATGGGATCCCAAACGGTGGTAGCAGTGATGCGCCGTATTTTGGGGCACTAACGGTGGAGATGCAGATGAGCGAGCCGGACTATCGGCTCGGCATTGATAATGAGATCCATGCCCCGATGGATGCTCTTCACGAAGAGATCTACTTTGCCACGATTGAGTTCTTTGAAATCCTAGGGCGAAATTCACGCGGTCAGGGGCTGACCTTCCCCGGTCGGATTATACCGATTATGCGGCCGAAGTCGGATGGTACCGCAGCGACAGTTGATATCCGGTTCACTGGTTTTGCTACATCCCGACCGGCTGTCGTCGTTGAGTACGAAAATTCCTTGGGCGAAGTGGATGAAGTCCGTCTCGACATTCCCAAGACAAGTTTGGCGCGACCATCTGCGAGGCTCGCGAAAGTACGCGATGGTCAACCAGGGTTGAGTCACTTGGCCTTCCGCGTTCGTGTCGATACGGAGCTTGATCTTCGTGACAGTCTCATCACAGTCGCAACACCTCAAAATGTAGATCGCAGTATGGTCTCTGCTGAGCAGATTGAAGCGACGATGAGTGAGATTGAGAACCTGCGTGCGGCCGGTTTGTACTCATCAGCTCTTGCTTATCGGGGACTGGGCTCGATGGAAGTATGGGCCGAATGGACTCACGAGCAGAACTCGGAGTTACGGAGAACGGCCACTCTTGTGGCCAACGGAATACCTGCCCCCTTACCCGACTGGCGCGAACTTCTCCCTGACGGTTGGTCCTACAACGGTGAGCGTATTGTTCAGTGGGAAACACCGATCCCACCCCCCGAAGGACACGAAATGATTGCCAAGATGGCGGACGCTTTTGATGAAGCGTCGGTCTATCGGGTCGGTCGGTCGTACCTTGGCAAAGAAATCTGGGCCATGGACCTTATGCCGGCGGTAACTGCGAGTCATTGGTCACACGTAAAGGCGACAACTTTCAAACCGACCGTTGTATACTCGGCCAGAGAACATGCCAACGAGGTTTCATCGACGAGTCACGTACTCCGCCACGCCGAACTTCTTCTGACAGACCCCGAAGAGCGCGTCAAACTGGACAAGGTGAACGTAGTCATCCACCCGTTCACTAATCCGGATGGTGCGCAACTTGCCTACGACCTTTATAGGATTACTCCAGACTACATCCTTCACGCAGGGTATCTGGGATCGCTTGGCCAGAATGTTGCACGCAATGTTGATCCGGCCCATTCCATTTATCCGGAAGGTCCAATTCGCAGCCAAATTTGGGAGACATGGCTCCCAGACATATTCCTCAATCCGCATGGCTATCCGAGTCATCAGGTTGTGCAACTCTTCAGTGGTTACACTGGATTGGTGCGCCAAGGACGGGTCACGGAACGTAATTGGGGGTTCAATAAAGGGTGGTTCATGCCTGGTTTTGGCTACGTGGACGATCCTGAGTTTCCTCGGCATAAGGAAGCCGCATTCACGATCCGCGATTACATGACTGCCGGCATCAATTCGAATCGCGACGTCTTTGAAATGAATCAACGAAACTATGCACGCTATCGTCGTTATGGGGCCGATTTCGATCCCGAAGTGTTCTTACTCCCGATGACCGATAGCGTATTGATCTATATGCCACTCAAGGGGGCAACCGGTGGACGCGAAGAGTACCGTGGCTACGACTCCCGAGTGACCGTCTGGGCCGGTGGTACGGAAGCCCCAGACGAGACAGCGTATGGGCCGTGGATGGAACTCGTTGCGAAAGCAGGCCTCTCCTACGACCAAGCACTCCTCAATTATCTTTATGACGGTTCCCATGAGGTGAAACGCTCAGGGTCGAGCTTTTTTGGGGGAGTATCGTTGCGATTGAATCGTCCCCGTCCACCGGAAAAGAAAGAGAAAATAGAAGAAGAATCACTTTGATGGTTTGACCCGAATCCAGGCCGGACCCTTGACGACTATCGGATTTGCACAGTACATTTTGGCCCCGTTAGGGGTGGCGGATACAGCCAAGGCGGTTAAGGCTTTTTGGCCAACCGTATGAAATCTAAGCCCGATTGGAGCTATGCCGATGACCGAATCGACTCCACCTTATGGATCGGATTCATCGCCTCCATCTTATGGATCAGATTCATCTTACGGATCGGATTCATCTCACGGGTCGCAGCCACCTTCGGCTCAAGAACCGAAAAGGAGCTCTACTATGAACCTCGACGCTGCACTCGGTACCATCGGCGGTTGGTTGAAGTCGGTCGTCAGTCTGGGACTTACGCTAGTGGTCACATTTGTGGTCGTGGACGTAATCTTCCCAGGTACCACCGGCATTGTTGGTAACGTCGCTGATTTGGTCGGCCAATTCACAGATAGAGGAATGGTCGGACTCATCACACTCATCATCTTGGTCGCAATCGCTTCCGATTAGCGTCACCTCCGTCTCCTATGAAACAGAGGTAAACAAAGGGGGAACTATCTGTGGCTAGTATAAAAGGTGCTATAGCTACTCTTGGAGGTTTCGCGAGTTCGCTGACCGATTTTGGAATTAAGGTTATCGTCGCACTCGTTGTGGTCGACATCTTATTCCCAGAATCAACCTCGATCACTTCGAATATCGGTGAGATGGTTGGTGAGTTTGGCGACAACGGTCTTGCGGGCCTTATTGCACTCCTACTCTTCTTGATGCTCTATAGGAAGTAGGTAGGGAAGCTGCAGTAAAATCCAACGGGGCGACAAAGACTGATCGGCGTCACCTCGACCGAAATGCGATGGGTTTGTGCGCAACTAAAGGGCACAAATGCGTTCTTTATGTGGCGAATGGGCAGTGCCGTTACTGTCGTACATAAATCCGCGCTAATCTGAGGCCGTCGAGCGCTCGATTCGAACGCTCGACGGCCCTTTTTTAGTCCCCAAAGAACTTGAGGAGCGCCGGCGCTCCAATTTTGCTATAATTACAAACGGTCACAGTGGGGTGGAACAACGGGTGGAGGGAGGAGTGACTATCAAGTTTGTTCTTACGCGTGTTCTAACACAGAGCTTTCTGATTGTAATTTGCCTTACGGGCGCTTTCTCCTCATCGGAAGCCCAAAGCCTACGAGGGTCTGAACGATCACTTGATCTTCAGAACCGGGTCGCTCGCCAGCACGATTTCACTTATATCGGAACACCTGCCCAGGTCGACCGGTTTGTCAAAGCCGGATATCTGGTGCGAATTCCGAACAGCCAGGATTATTGGTTGAAGAGCATCTCGTTTCCGTATGCACGCCCCGAGGTCGCACTATTTATCACGAGACTGGGTAGCCAGTACCGAAACGCATGCGGTGAACAGCTCGTCGTGACAAGTTTGACCCGTCCTTCGTCGAGGCAGCCGAGAAACGCGTCACCGCGATCCGTCCACCCGACCGGAATGGCTCTGGACCTTCGACGCCCGAGCAATCCGGCCTGTCGATCATGGCTTGCGAGAGTTCTCATCCAGTTGGAGGGGTCAGGTGTTTTGGAGGTGTCTGAAGAAAGAAGGCCGCCTCACTATCATGTGGCTGTTTTTCCAACTCAATATGCCCACTACGTGGACAACCTCCGTATCAACAATGGCGGGGAATACCGAGTGCGGCAGGGTGATTCATTATGGGAGATTGCAAAACGTCATGATACAACCGTTACGCGGCTCCGTTCTGCCAACCAGATGACTGGGAGCCGAATCTACCCCGGACAGGTACTTTCCATCCCGAACTAGCGAACCTACGGCAGCCAATCAAGCTATCTTTTCACACCGATACCACTTCACAAGTAATTACCATTGAAAACTCTCCGTAAAATCTGTGCAGCCTTCGGGCTTTTCATGGTTGTGGCAGCGTTTTCACTATGCCCCAATCTGGTATTTGCGCAGGAAATCGAGCGTCTCCGGCTGACGGGATACGTTCGATCAGGTGAAGATCGCGAAGTTATTCGAAATGCTCGAATTCAGGTGGTTGAAAGTGGTTTTGTAACTGAGACTAACCGCTTCGGTTTCTATTCTCTCCTGCTGAGCCGCGGAACTTATACCATCACCGTCTCGAACATTGGCTACGAGGCGATGACGCAAACTGTAGCCGTAGAACGGTCGGCCACGCTCGACTTCGAGCTAGCGGTTAGACCTTTAATACTGGCAGATCTTTCGGTTTCGATTGATCGGGAACCGTCCGATGTAGATCCAAATAGTGTCGAGATGAGTGTCATTCGGATCGATGTGCCTGCCATATCAGAGATTCCAGTAGTACTTGGAGAGGCAGACCCCATCCGTGCTCTGACCCTTTATCCGGGGGTATCGGCAGTCAGTGATTTCACCTCTGAAATAAATGTGCGGGGTGGAGCAGCGGATGAGAACCTCATTCTCCTAGATGACTCACAAGTATTTACGCCCTCACATGCGATCGGTCTTTTTTCTGTTTTTAATTCCGATGCAGTCGACAACGTGTCTCTATATAAAGGTGGAATCCCATCTCGATACGGTGGTCGGCTCTCTTCAGTACTGGACATCCAGCAGCGCGAGGGGAACGCACGAGAGTTTGAGGGCACGGGTACGATTGGGCTTCTAGCAAGTCGTCTGCGACTCCAGGGGCCGTTATTCAGTGACAAGGGTTCATGGCTTGTAGCCGGGAGACGAACTTACGCTGACCTATTCCTCGGGTTATCCAATGACCCGGACGTCAAGGAAAGCGCCGTGTATTTCTACGACTTGAACGCAAAAACCAACTACCGGATAGGCGCCACTGGCCGGTTGATGTTATCGGGATATTTTGGCCGTGATCGGTTCAAGCTGTCAGATATTGCTTCGGTTGGATGGGGAAACAGCGCAGGGACCTTGCGGTGGAATCAAGGTTTTGGATCGGTATTTTCGCATGTGACTGTAGCCTACAGTGACTATGACTATAACCTGCAAATCGGAACCAATAGAACTGCGATTTTGTTGGATTCAAAAATCCGAAGCATGACTGTAAAAATTGATGAGTCATGGCAACTTATGCCGAATAGTCGCCTTGATTTTGGTTTTGCTTTTGGGGACTACGAAGTTCAACCCAGTAACATCGTCTTAATGTTAGAGCAGGCAGTCATTGAAGAACAATTTGATTATAAGAGTGGAGCCTCGCCCGAAGCCTATATAGAGCACGAGTTAGATCTCGGCCAATTAACGCTTCGCTATGGTATGCGAGGGTCAGGTTTCATGAGGCGAGGGCCCGAAACCGTATTTCTGTATGAAAACAATGCTCCAGTTGTCTACCGTCCGCGCCTTGGCCGGTATCAGCGTGGGGTGGTCGTTGACAGTGTTCAATATAAAAAGGGTGAGACGATCAAATCGTTTTGGGGCCTTGAACCGCGCGCATCACTTCGGATTGGCCTTGGAAATTCGTCGGCACTCAAGGCTAGTTATTCGCGGACTCGCCAGTACCTTCGCCGAGTAAGCAATACTAACTCGCCAACGCCCTTCGACATTTGGGATCCTGTTGGCCCATATGTGGATCCATCGGTTGCGGATCAATTCGCCGTGGGTTTCACTCGCACGTTGGGGAGTGGGACATACGGATTGTCAGCCGAACTCTATTATAAGGACAGCCGTAACCTCGTGGATTATGTTGATGGCGGCGATATCGTCCTCAATAAGTATCTTGAGACCATCATGTTGCAGGGTTTTGGACGGTCATATGGGTTCGAGGTGTTGTTCCGAAAAAACACGGGCCGTCTTCGCGGCTGGGCTAGTTACACTCTATCACGCTCGAGACAAAAGACGCCTGGCATGACAACTGAAGATCCGGGAGTCAATGGAGGGGATTGGTACCCTTCGCCCTATGATCGTCCCCATGATTTGTCTGTGACCGCCATTTACGATCTAAACAACAGTTGGAGCTTCGGGACCAATTTCATCTTCTCCTCTGGTCTTCCTACAACTTATCCATTGTCACGATACCAGTTTGCCGGGGTCTTATTGGGTGAATACGGTTCTCGGAATGCTGAACGTTTATCGAACTATCACCGGCTAGATCTTTCGTTCACCAAGAGGTTAAGTCGAGGCGAGCTACAATTTGGTGTCTTTAACGCGTATAACCGGTTCAATGCTCAAGCTCTGGCGTTCCGTCAAAGAGAGGACTCGCGTTTCATCACGGAAGCTGTCGAAACAGCAGTCTTTGGGGTTGTCCCGAGTATAAGCTACAGGTTCTTTTTCTGATGCTCTTACGACTTAAGGTTTTCCGCCGACTAATTGATCTCAAGCCCTGGGTCGCTTTAGTGGTTATCACCATGAGTGGCAGCGCATGTCAGCGGATTGTAGAGATTGATATTGAGGAGAGAGAACCCCGCCTGGTCGTTGAAGGGCGTATCGAACTGATTAAGGAAAATCCGAGCGGGTTACAGCGTATTCACCTGTCGACAACCGATGCGTTTTTCAGCAACCGCGAAACCCCTCCTGCGACCGGTGCTGAGGTTGTGGTCTCTGACGATCAAGGAGGGGTGTTCCCATTTGGGGAGACCGGCCCGGGGTTGTATGAGATTTCAGATTTGGTACCGACGATCGGGACCGAATACACGCTCCGCATAGAGTGGCAAGACGATATTTATCGCTCAACCGCAAGATTAATGAGTGTTCCTTCGATTGATTCGCTTTATTTCGAGTTCGCAGAGAAGTCGATACTCACGGATAGTGCAGGCTTTCGAGCCACAATCGACTTTGTCGATCCGTCAGGAATTGTGAACTACTATTTATGGGAACAACTCGTCGGTGAAGAGAATATCCTGTCGCCAGACCCGGGGAATGTGGTCAACCTGATTGGGAAAGACGAGTTTTATGATGGAGAGGTCATACTCGGATACCAACCGAATGATGAGGTTGTATTCGATACTGGCCAGCACGTTATGATCCGTCAAATTGCTCTCTCAAGAGACGATTTTGATTACTACTTTGCTATGTTCGAACAAAATGCACTAGGCTCGGGGAACCCTTTCTCCATCCCGCCCGCCAGCGTACGTGGCAATGTTGAAAATCTCACTAGGCCGGGTGAAGTGGCTCTCGGTTATTTTGAAGCAGCTGAAGTGAGTGTGGCAGAAGCAGTGGTTCCGGCCCGGTAGCCCCATATGCTCGACGTTGAGACGTTTGTTAAACCTATTGGGGCAGCTACTGCTCTAGGCATTCTTTGGCTTATTGAAGGCGTGCTCCCGATGTTTGAGGGGCGAGTGAACAGGGTACGCCATGGTCTGGCTAACGTGGTTTTGGGTGTTGGGAACGCCGCGATCGTGGCGGTTGTCTTCGCAGGTGCCACCTTGTTGGTGACTGAGTGGGCTCGGGAGCACGGAATTGGTTTGCTTAACGTGTTCGCGCTCCCAACTGCTGTCCGGCTAACTCTCGCTGTCGTGATATTTGATGCGTGGCAATATCTCTGGCACCGACTCAATCATCAGATACCGGTTCTCTGGCGATTTCATGCCGTGCACCATGCGGATCGAGCTATGGACGCCAGTACAGCTCTCCGTTTCCATACGGGAGAAATCATCTTGTCGTCAACCGTTCGTTTGGCTGTCATACCGATTCTCGGGATGACAGTTGGGGAGGTGTTGGTGTATGAGAGTGTTCTGCTGCCAATTATTTTGTTTCATCATAGCAATGTTAGTATGCCAAATCGTGTCGATACCTGGTTCCGGTGGTTAATCGTTACGCCTTGGATGCATTGGGTTCACCACTCATCCTATCAGCCTGAAACGGACTCGAATTATTCGAGCATTTTTTCCTTTTGGGATCGCCTGTTCGGCAGTTTTCGCTTGCGAGCTGACGCTGATGAGATCCAGCTCGGTCTTGAGAACATGCGACAAAGCGAATGGGCAGATTTACGCGGAATGCTTACAATGCCGTTTCGACGCGATCTGGTCCGAAGAGATCAAATCAAAGAAAAATAGCTTTCTGTTGCCTCATGGGAGTACAACGTCTCAGGCAAGTTGTAGACGCTCCCGTCCGATCAAGTCTCAACGGTGTGTGTAGGTAAGTAGTTGAAGTGTCCGTCGACGAATCCCTGCCTCAAGTTTTATGTTCTTCCCGGTTCATTAAGCTTTTCCGTCTTACCAAGGAGTACTGTTGATGCGGCGTTTGTTCCTGAGTTTCGCGACTGTTGCTACTGTTCTCTCGGTCGATCCGCTCACCGCACAACAGCAAGGACGCTCTCTTCTGAGAGCGCCCAATTTTGATGGAAGTGTGGGTGCTGTTGTGTTCACGGCCACGTGTAGTGAATGCCACATGGGCGAAGAATCGGCTCGGGCCCCTCGTTTAAGCGGTCTAAGCGCGATGACACCACGCGCTATCCTTACGTCACTCGAAGACGGACGGATGCAAAGGCATGGTGATCAGATTTCATCTGACGAACGAATTGCCGTTTCGGAGTGGCTTACCGGCAAACTTCTGACGGAAACTCGCCTTCCTTCATCGGCTTTTTGCTCGGCGTCACCGAGAGGCCCCGGAACCGTGTACTCGTCAGGCTGGGGGGGCGAATCTTCCGAATCAGGCTTCGTCGATGCAGAGCGTGCCGGGCTCACCGCAGCCGATCTCCACGATGTCGAGTTAGCCTGGGCATTTGGTTTCCCTGATGCCAGTCAAGTGCGGTCGAAACCAGCTGTGATAGATGATCGAATAATCGTGGGCTCAGCGTACGGTGAAGTTTATTCCATCGATATCAACACAGGTTGTGTACACTGGGTGTTTCCAGCCGACGCAGCGGTTCGCGGAGCTATCGCAATAGGGAAAGGTCCGGAGGGTCGTCAGACCGCTTTTTTCGCGGATTTTCGCACCAATGTTTATGCAATAGATGTGACGTCCGGTGAGTTGTTCTGGCGAGAAATGACGGGAACACATGCGGACCATACAAACACGGGGAGCATTGCCATCCACGATGGGCAGCTTTTTGTGCCCATCTCCTCGATGGAACTCGTTACTGCGGGAAACCCACGATATGAGTGCTGCACTTCGAGTGGTGGTGTCGTGGCTCTCTCCGCGGAAAATGGAATGAGGCTTTGGGAGTACTGGACGATCGCGGATGAGCCGCGTGAAGTCGGCAAGAATGAACTGGGTACGAAGATTTTCGCGCCGTCGGGTGCAACGGTATGGTCGAGTCCGACGGTCGATGGTTCTCGTGGTCTACTATACGTGGGTACTGGGGAGAACTATACACGCCCTACTACGAGTACAAGTGATGCTCTGATCGCTCTCGAGATGGAAAGTGGCGAGGTTGCATGGTCATTTCAGGCCACCGAGAACGATGCGTTCAATATGGCCTGCACTCAGCGTCGCAACTTTGAAAACTGTCCGAATGCGGCAGGTCCGGATTTTGACTTTGGTATGGCTCCTATCCTCGTGACCTCTGAAGATGGGTCGCAACTTCTGATTGCGGGTCAGAAGTCGGGGATTGTCTGGGCGCTAGACCCTGACACCGATGGTGAGTTGGTCTGGGCTAAGCGCGTAGGTAGAGGGAGCGCACTCGGCGGCATTCATTGGGGGTTAGCCTCCGATGGCCGAATGGTCTATGTCCCAAACTCAGATCATTCATTTGCCGTAATTCGTGACCCACGATCGGGCAAAGTCGTACAAGAGAACGGATCTGATCCGGCCACTCCGGGCGTATACGGCATCGAGCTTAGCGGCGGTGAAACTCTATGGAGCGCGGAACCGGATGCAGGTGTTTGTGAAGGTCGTCCGGGGTGTTTGCCACTCTTTTCGGCGGCTCCAACTGTGATTGAGGGCGCGGTTCTTGTGGGCAGCTTGGATGGACATATGCGCGCCTTTTCAACCGACAACGGATCGGTACTTTGGGATGTTGATACCGCACAGGCATTTGATACGGTTAACGGAGTGCCTGGTCGCGGAGGTTCGATCGATGGCCCAGGGCCGGTGGTGGCGCGGGGCGTCATACTAGTGAATTCTGGGTATGACATGTTCAGTGAGATGCCCGGCAATCTGCTGCTAGCATATCGGGTTCCTCGGTAGAAATCACCTTGCGCCATCTGGCCGATTCGGGTGGCAGGCTGAACATTTAAGAATCCCATTTTATCGGAGGTTACCATGGGAGTTCGCATATTCCGCTCGTTTTGGCTGCTCATCGCTGCCCAATGTTCGATTCTTGTTTCGCTTTCGGCGCAGGGGCGCCCGATCGCACTTGAGGACTACTATCAACTCAAAGACGCAGGAAACCCTGCACTCTCGCCAGATGGATCGCGCATTGCCTATGTCGTGACCTCCGTCCTTGAAAACGAGAATCGCCGGCACAATGAAATCTGGCTCATGCAGGCGAGTGGACTAGGTCAGCCGATCCGACTTACGAGCCCCAGCTTCAGTGCCTCTTCGCCCAGTTGGAGTCCAGATGGCTCCTTACTAGCCTTTACTTCACAGCGCTCAGGGCCAAGCGAAGAGATGGTTAGCACTACATGGTTCCTCAATATGGATGAGCCGGCTGGTGAAGCATTCCAGATCGAGGGCCTTGCGGGTTTTCCGGCATTCAGTCCAGATGGCTCCTGGATTGCGTTTGCGAAACCTACGTCTCCGACCACAACACCAAGCCCCTCATTTGTGTCCGATTTCGAGCAACAGACGGTGGAGAGGTTCGACGGTCGAGTTTATGACTGGATGAATTATCGGTTCGATCGCCGGGGGTATTTGCCGGATCCTAGGGACCCAACCGCTACTCCGCCCCGTGAAATTCATCTTCTAACTGTTAGTGGTGGAGAAGCGATCCAGCTTACCGACTTAGGTGTTGATGCATCTGGGATCACGTGGAGTCCGGATGGAAATCGACTGGCGTTCACAGCCGACGCCCATCAACGAGACGAACACTCCTACGAGCGTTCTGACCTATGGATATTAGACCGACAGGGTCGGGTCACTCGCCTCACAGATGATGAGTACAACTACTCCAGCCCCTCCTGGTCTCCCGACGGCGAAGAGATTGTCGTGCGAGGGAATGAGGGTCTGGACGTGGTAATTCGAGAAGGTCGCGAGCGAGGGGCGCCTACGGATCTCTTTGTTTTTCGCGCCAACGATGGGATGTGGCTACGTAACCTGACTGCAGAATGGGATCTCATTCCAGGGGCGCCATCGTGGAGTCCTGACGGACACCATATCTATTTTTCAGCCGGAATTGCAGGCAATTCGCACTTGTTCCGCGTGTCGGAGACGGGCACTGCGGTTGAACAGCGTACAATGGGGGACCGACGTCTCAGCCAGTTCTCTTTTTCGCGTGATTTCGCGCACATCGCATACCGTGTTACGGCTCCCCGTGAGCCGGGTGACATTTGGGTTAGCGATCAGGAAGATGGTGGGGAAACTCGGTTAAGTGCGGTCAATGATGTTTTGCTTGCCCAACTCGAGCTTTCGACTCCTGATCGACTCCAGTTTATGAGTGCGGATGGGACTGTGATTGAAGGCTGGATGCTCCCAGCACTTGGGTATGAGGCTGCAAATGGCCCACACCCAATGATTCTCCAGACCCATGGCGGTCCCCATGGAGCGTACGGCAACAGTTTTTCGTTCGATCAACAGTTGTTGGCGGCGCGGGGCTACATGGTGCTGTATACAAATCCCAGAGCGTCAACTGGTTATGGGGAAGATTTCCGTTGGGGTACTTGGGGTGGATGGGGATTCAATGATTTTGAAGACGTGATGGCTGGCGTGGATCACGCGATCGGGAATTATGAGATTGATACCGACCGCATGGGTGTGACGGGATACTCTTATGGCGGGTATCTGACTAACTGGGCTATAACGCACACGGATCGTTTTGCCGCGGCGATCTCCGGTGCAGGAATCTCTAATTGGGTAAGTGACTACGGTGTCGCGGACATTCCACGCACCAAGGAGAGTGAATTCTTTGGCCCGCCATGGGAAGAGCGTGGGCTTAAAAATCTGCTTCGCTCATCTCCTATCATCTACGCCAAAGGTGTTACGACTCCGACCATGTTTGTGCATGGTGAATATGATCACCGCGTACCGATTGAGGAGGCTGAACAAATGTATGTGGCCCTCCGCAAACAACAGGTGCCCGCGAAGTTCGTCCGTTACCCAGAATCGTATCATGGCGGGTGGACGCCGTGGCGGATGGTACACCGCATGTGGATTCAACTTGAATGGTGGGCGGAGTACCTAGAACACCGCACCACGTCCGATGAGTGATCTCGACCGGCGGCGCTTCCTGGGGTATGCCGCAACGTCCACGCTCCTCGGAACGCTCGTCGGCTGCGAGAAGACAGATGAGCGGGAATCGTCATCCGATGCCATGCCCGGCCAAGTGCCGGATCGAGCCCCGATGTTCGGCCCCCGAGCGGCCCTCACGGAGGCTGGCCCGATGCTTCCCCCTATGCCCGCAGTGTTGGTCACGGCTCGTGGGCGCCCAGGCGACCCCGACGAGATCTCTGTCCTATGGTCTTTTGTTCTGAACGGAGACCCGCCCCAGGTTGGCGTAAGTGCGGGTGATGAACACATCGTAAGCGGTCTGCTCCAGCTTCACCGCGAGTTTGTGCTCAACATCCCTACCGCCGACCTGGTCGAGCGCTTCGACACCGTCGACATGAACTCGTCACTTGTTGCGGACAAATTTTCACTCGCCGGGCTCACGCGAGGGCAGGCCGACTCGGTTGATGCTCCTACGGTTGAGGAGGCTCCAATTCACTTGGAATGCCGAGTTCTCGACATCCTTCGTGTGCCGCCAGTCCGCACACTTTTCGTGGCAGAGGTGGTGGCGACCACGGCCCTTGAGGGGGCCGTGGATGACGATGGGCGACTTGTGGTCGTTAATACCCCTTTCTTTGGAATGACAGCGGGGAGCGGAGAGCACTGGACGATGGGTCGGAAGGTTGGACATATCGGAATGACAGTTGGTCGTGATGAAATCAGATACTAGAAGACAGCATACCGCACCTCGGTCATGGGGCGGCATGTCACTCAATGGCGAGTTAGTACTTTTGAGATGGACTCGACGTTGTGCCCACCGAAGACGATAATCCAGGCATGTCAATGCACTCCACGCTTGGTTCCATCCGCCGTTGGTTGCGCGCTGCGCGCGATATATACGAGGGTATGTACATTGCTCCATATCGATCGGCGATACACCGTGAATACCTGCGTCAGCACGACGTATTTATGCTGATGGGGTTCTCAGATCTGCTTGGCGTCCCCAACCCTATTCAGTTTTATATGCTAGAGCTGTATCCATCGCTCATCGAAGAATTTCATGATTGGCACGTTCGGATGGGATTGGAACACCCTCCCGAAGGGGGGTTTCGCTGTTGCTAGCCTCGTCCCCTGATCCCACCTCTCGCTCGAACTCACTACCCGATACCCCGATCCTCTTTTTCGGAGGGAAGGGGGGAGTGGGCAAGACCACGATGGCCGCGGTCGCAGCACTGGACGCGGCTGGCCGCGGTCACAAAACGCTCCTTGTATCGACCGACCCCGCTCACTCGACCGGCGATGTACTCGCGGCGAAGTTGGGCAATCAACCGAAACTGGTTGAGGATAATTGCTGGGCGATGGAGATCGACCCCGAGCATGAAGCCGACCGTTATATTGATGGAGTAAAGGAGCGAGTTGCTGCGGCTGCCCCCCCCCGTCTGCTCAGTGAAGTCTATCGACAGGTCGACATTGCACGTGTTGCGCCGGGTGCCGTTGAAGCGGCGCTCTTTGATCGTTTCACGCGAATCCTAGAAGACGAAGCTAACGAGTACGACAGAATTGTGTTCGACACGGCGCCAACTGGACAGACGCTGCGTCTTCTTTCGCTGCCGGAATTGATGACGGCTTGGATGAGTGGGCTTATTAAGCGACGTAAAAAAGTCAAATCGCTGGCCAAAATGTGGCAGAATGTGGCCGGTTCGGAGGCGATCGAAGTCAATGAGAACGACCCTTTATTGAGTGCCCTTGAGGATCGACGTGAACGATTCTACCGGGCCCGATTCATTCTTACGGATCCTCGCAAGACCGCGTTCATTTTCGTAGTCATTCCTGAGCGACTCCCAATTTGGGAAACCGAGAAGGCCATGGCGGCATTATCAAAACATGAAGTGCCGTTGGGGGGCGTCATTGTGAACCAGGTTCTTCCTTCACCGACGAACGGTGGTGTCGAAGATCCGTTCCTCACGAAACGACGTGCGCGCGAGGCGATACACCTTGCGAGAATCTCGAAACATCTAGGACATTGGCCCATTCACTGTGTAACGCTACAGGATTCGGACCCCGTGGGTGTGGAAGAGCTGAGAAAAATCAACGTGCAACTGACTCCGATGGAGGCTTTTAGATGAGTGCGATCGTCCTGCTAGTTGTAGGCCTGTTAGCGTTTCTGACTGGGGTCATGATCTACTCGCGCTTCATCGCGAATAAGATCTACCAGTTGGATCCTGACTTCATCACGCCGGCACACGAGTTCCAGGATGGGGTCGACTACGTCCCGACCAATAAACACGTCCTTTTCGGCCATCACTTCACGTCAGTTGCAGGGGCAGCACCTATCGTCGGGCCGGGTATTGCAGTTATCTGGGGCTGGTTACCGGCTTTTCTATGGGTAGTTATCGGAACGGTATTTGCGGGTGCCGTGCACGATTTTGGAGCGCTTTGGATATCGAATCGGCATAAGGGGCGATCCATTGGGACGCTGGCAGAATCGATTATTGGAAGGCGTGCCCGTGTTCTCTTCCTCCTCATCATTTTCTTCTTGTTGTTAATGGTGAATGCAGTATTCGCAGTAATTATTGCCAATCTGTTCATGGCGAACCCTGGTGCCGTAATGCCGGTGTGGGGATCGTTGGTTGTTGCGCTTTTAGTTGGGTTCCTGATCTACCGAACAGGTGCGGGGATTTTGCTCCCATCGATCGGCGCGCTCATCACCCTCTATGTGATGATTTGGTTTGGAGAGCAGGTGCCGTTCACTCTGCCTGACTTGATTGGGTTTGGGCCGACGGAGGCCCAGCTTGCAGCGGCAAATGGAGATGCGAGCGTGGCGGCAGAGGCTGCGCGCTTGGACGGTCAACGTGTCGGTTGGATCATGATCCTGTTCGCGTACACATTCGTCGCGTCGATTTTGCCCGTTTGGCTTCTGCTTCAGCCACGGGACTATGTAAACGGACACCAATTATTTGTGGCGATAGGGATCATCGGGGCTGGGGTCATTATGCTGAACCCTGAAGTTGTAGCACCCGCGGTCAACCAGAACATACCAGCAGATGCCTCGGGGTGGTTCCCGTTACTCTTCATTACGATCGCTTGTGGGGCCATCAGTGGCTTTCATGGGCTCGTCGGATCGGGCACCTCCTCTAAGCAGCTAGCCAAGGAGCCGGACGCTCGGTACGTGGGTTATGGTGGAGCGATCGGTGAGGGCTCACTCGCTGTTATGTCGATTATCGCTTGCACAGCCGGTTTTGCTGTGTATCTAAGCCGTGATGTAGGGGCAGCGCAGGGTCTGGTGCTCTGGCAACAGCACTATGGGAGCTGGGAAGGAGCTACCACAGGTGCGGTTACTGCATTCGTCAACGGCGTTGGCGTCCTAGCTTCGGGGGTCGGTATCCCGGAGAGTGTCGCCGTTATTTTCGCCTCAGTCGTTGTGATCAGCTTCGCTGCCACTACGCTCGACACCGCCATTCGACTGCAGCGATACATAATCGCAGAACTTGGCGTTGAATATAATGTGAAAATTGTACAGAATCGTTGGGCGGCTACAGGTGTCGCCGTTGTCAGTTGTGCCCTGCTTGCGCTCGGACTTGATCGTGGGGCTGGAGGGATGCGAATTTGGCCGCTATTTGGGACAACAAATCAGCTTCTGGCAGGCTTAACCCTGCTTCTCGTCTCACTCTACCTGATGAGAAAAAAGCGCCCGGTTTGGGTCACGATGATTCCCATGACTTTCCTACTTTTCGTTACGACATGGGCGATGTTAATCAACCTGTCCCGGTTTTTCTCGAACAATCAAATCATGCTACTCATGTTAGGAGCGGCGATTTTCGTGCTTGAAATCTGGTTATTGTTCGAGGGGATTGCTGCAATCCGTAGGGTACGTGCCGAAACAATTGAGGGTCCCGCACCACAGTCGGTAACAGACCGGTTACCGTAGAGCGGTTTTAAGCCGGTTTACGGACAATGTCGTTGATGATCTTGGCATGGTGTATGTGGTGAACGTGAAGAAACCGTAACCACTGAGACGGTGTGAAGTGCCCGAGCACATGGTGTGGTAGTGTGTTCAGACACGTATCGACTGCGTCGAGATATTCCGCGAGTCCGCCTATGAGGGTTCGTACATCTTCCAGTCTCGAGATCACTCTTGCGAGCGATTCTCCTTTTGGGATGGTCCCCTCTGGAGCGGGGCCGCGACCTCGGGGAATTTGCCCTGAAGCCAGGATCAGAGTGCCGACTTCCTTAGGCTTTTCGGAGCGGTGCTCACAATCTGAGGCTAAGGCCACGTCCTCGATCCACTTTACGATCTTATGGTCTGCGAGCATCAAATGCTCGAGGTGTTCACATACGTTCCACTTTGATACGGCCAGATCTGAGGCGCTGGAACGAGTGATATCGTTTCCAACCTCTAGGCACCAAGAAATTTCCTCGAGGAAGCCGTAATACGAGTCTTTAGTCGTATGGTTTGATATCGTTCGGCTCATCGTATGAGGGTCGCCAGTCGATTTCGATTGTCCCGGCGTCCGTAGCACTTATTTCCGTGTCACCTGTCGGCATACCATTAATTTTAAACATATAAGTGATGACATCGAGATACTGGGAGTCCTCTAGTCCGCCCGGATTGTCTTCGGGCATCGTAGCCTTGATCTCGTCCATGAGATCTTTCACCATCGCCCCGCTCCAGGACTGCATGAAGGGTCCCGCGAAGTCGTCCTCAAAATGGCATTCGGAGCAGATATTCCAGAACACGTCTTCTCCCCGTGTGGCCTGCTCCTCTGTGTACACCATATGAGCCGTCGTTCGGGCATCTTGGCCTGTAGCATCAGCATATACTCCACTCAGCGCGAGTAGTACGATCCAGAATGGTCGAACGTGCAAATGCATTCAGTTTTTCCTGTTGATAAGGGAGCAGGGAAGTGAGTGCTTTTCTACGTCAGTATCACGCTGCGACTACGGGGTTTTCCAGTGTCCCGACGCCTTCAACCTCGACCTCGACGCGATCTCCAGGGTTAAGCGCCGATGTTGAGCCGGGTGTGCCCGTATAGATTGCATCACCCGGGAAGAGCGTGAAATACCGGCTGGCAAAGCTGATCACTTCCTCGACGGGGAAAATAAGATCTCTCGAGCGTTCAGATTGTAGAGTCTCACCGTTCACACGGGTTTCGATGAGTAGGTCGTCGTAGTCTCCGCCACTCACGAGAACTGGTCCCATAGGTCCGAACGAATCACTCCCCTTGGCACGAAGCCACTGCAGATCCTGATCCTGCCACGCTCGCTCGCTCACGTCGTTCCCCGCGGTAACACCAAACACGTGTTCCGATGCTTCTTCGGTTGTGACATCACGGGTCAGTTTGCCAATCACAATTACGAGTTCGCCTTCAAAATGGAGATCTTCGGCATCTGGTGGAATCACGATCGGATCGCCTGGACCAATGAGCGAGCTTGGCATCTTAGCAAAAAGTCCAGGTTCGGATGGCGCCTCGTGCCCGTGAAGGTGGCTGCGAAAGTTTCGCCCTACTGCGAAGATTTTAGACGGAGTAGTGGGTGCGAGTAGGCGAACCTCCTCTAGGCGCGTTTGTGTTCCGGTCCGCTGTTCACCGTCGAACGGTTCCAACGCCAGTTCCTCCACGACGCCATCCTCGAGTACGCCCCAGTGAGGTGTGGAGCTTACGTCAGTTGGGTCGGCATATCGAATATAACGTTTTGTCATACCAGTACTTTCGGGAATCATCCTTCGCCTGCCGGAACGTGTTCAGCCAGTTCGACAATGAAGGTCAGTGGTGTGTAAGGAGGCACCCCTCCCGGTCGTCCCGCAGCCCCGTAGGCAAGATCGTATGGTAAAACAAGTTTTCTGCGCTCTCCGACCCGCATTCCCGTTACTCCCTCTACCCAGCCATCGATGAGACCCGTTACCCCGAGCACCATGGGCAGCGGATCTGGAGGTGAATGGTCGTAACTCGAGTCGAGTTTACTGCCATTGGGGAACCAGACAGTATAATGGACCCCCATTTCATCACCATGACCGGCTCCCGGTCCACTTCCTGTCTGGAGAACTTGTATATAGAGACCACTCTCTTGTAGTTCCATTTCATCGAAATTCACTTCAAGCTCTGGGGCCCACTCAATCTCTCTCACATCGGTAATTACGTCGGGTGCGGGTGCCTGTTCAACCACATCTAATTGCGTGTCTGTATTGCTTGAATCTGGCTCGGTCTCGGCATCGCAAGCTCCGATGAGGGCTGCAAGACCAAGAGAAGCGACCACCTTAATAGGAGCCGCATGGGTCCATATGTAGCGCATGAAATCTCTCCAAATTTTCAGTTGGGTCAAAGTTGAAACGGGCCACTTAGGAACAATTTGCGGCCGCGCATGTCCGAAAATCGCCATCTGAGTCGCTTGTAACAAGCCGTGATTAGTTGTGCGGCACATAGACGACTTGGTCAGACCGCCACGAAATCGTACAATCGATGGATGAATGCTACTGCCCACCGCCCTCCACCACGTTGTTGGGTGATCTTGCCTTGGCTTTTCGTGGCTTGTTCCATCTCGGATAAAACGGACGTTTCTGAGGATATCGAAGAGACCCCAGCTGCTAAGCTTGTCGCCCGTTCGGTTGAATTCCACGACCCAAACGGAGTTTGGGGTAGTAGCCAGCTAGGCATGTTTTGGGCTGGCACTAACTCGGAAGGTGAAGAGCGTGTTGCTGTTAACTTTAACTTTGGTGTGGATCAGTCCGAGTTCATGCTGTCAGGGCGATATGCGGGTTCAACGATCGAATATCAGGTGTCTGGAAGCGAATGGTCGGCTACCGTAGACGGGCGAGATGATCTGAGCAGGGAGACAATGGAGCGCATGCGGCTCCATCGCGAGAACGGAGTGTTCTGGCGAAGCTATTATGGTTTCTTGGCTGGAATCCCAATGAAGATTAGAGATCCGGGTGCCTATCTCGATCCGGAAGTCACTGCTACGATATTCGAAGGGCGTGAGGTGAATGCTGTTCGGCTCACCTATGAACCTATGGTTGGCGGCGACACATGGTACTTTTACTTCGATCCGAGTACGGCAGAACTGGTCGGATGTCGCTTCTACCACGATGAGAGTATCAATGACGGCGAGTACCTGGTGTTCGAAGGACTAACTTCATCCCAAGACGGACTACGGATCCCACGAAAACGGAGTTGGTACATGAATATCGATAGCAGGTTCTTGGGGTCCGATGAAATTGATGGACTTCGGGTGGGTCCATAATCCTACTCACTTTTGATCAAACCGTAGCGAGAGGACGAGTGATGCGACGAATTATCCGATTTGCCATTGTGACCTGTATTTGCATCCAGATTCTCGGAGAGGTCGCCCTAGCCCAGGACATTGGGCCACCAAATGGATCTTTGGTTGTTGTAGGCGGGGGTATGAGAAGCTCGGAGATTGTTGATCGGTTTGTTCAACTGGCCGGTGGCCCTCATGCGCACATCGTTGTCATTCCGACCGCAGGAGGCGCTGAATCTTATGACCAGTCCTTCGGAGGATTACGACCATTTCATCAGGCTGGAGTACGGAACCTTACCCTGCTTCACACCTATGATCGTGAAGAGGCTGAGACTGACGCTTTTGTCCATGCAATCCAAAAAGCTTCAGGCGTATGGTTCACTGGCGGACGACAATGGCGGTTAGCTGACTCCTATCTAGGAACGAGGACTGAGGAAGAGTTGTGGGCACTTTTGGACCGGGGCGGAGTGATTGGAGGTTCTTCAGCTGGTGCGACCATCCAGGGGTCATATTTGGCGCGTGGGGACACACGCACCAACACGATCATGATGGGTGATCACGAGGAGGGGTTTGGTTTCCTGCGCAACACGGCTGTAGACCAGCACCTGCTTTACCGAAACCGTCAGTTTGATCTTATCGACGTCATCCAAGCCAGGCCGGAACTCCTCGGGATTGGTATCGATGAGAATACCGCGATTGTCGTGCGTGGTGATCGGTTCGAAGTGGTGGGTGAGTCGTATGTGGCCATTTATGATCACGAGAGTATGCTCGATAGCGGGGGGCAGTTCTACTTCCTCGCGCCGGGTGACCAGTTTGACCTTGCCGAGCGCACCGCATATCGAGTGTCCCGTGGGTTGCAGCCGCTCGATCGGGTCCAGGCACGTAGGTGGCCCGAACATTAGGTCTCCCCGTTCTTAATTGGAGATAGCCGAAAATTTTGGCCACGTTCCGCCATGATGATGGACAGGCAAATGTTCGCGAAGGCGATTTAGGGAGACTATGGGACCCATTGTCATCATCAATCCGAACTCGACCACGGCCGTAACGGCTAAAATGGACGTGGCTGTAGAGAGGCTCCGTATACCGAACGGACCTGCTCTAGAGTGCGTGACTTTGGAGAATGGGCCGGCGGGGATCGAAACGGACGAGCACGTGGCAAGTGTCGTTACTCCGATCTGCGATCTGATTCGGGCGCGCCAGGATGAAGCTAGTGCATTCGTGATCGGATGTTTTAGTGACCCAGGTCTTCGGGAGGCCCGTGGGATCTCGAAAAAGCCGGTCTTTGGAATAGCTGAATCTGCGATGCTGACTGCCATGAGCAAAGGATCAAGGTTCGGTGTGATCTCAATCCTCAAACAGTCGATTCCACGCCATGCGTCCCAAATCCGTGAACTAGGGTTCGATTCACGGTGTGCCGGCGATCGTGCGATTGGTCTCGGAGTTACGGAACTCCTTGATCCAGTGCTAGCTTTCGACAGGATGAGGCTTGTTGCCGAACTGTTGCGTGACGAAGATGGGGCTGACGTCCTCATCCTCGGTTGCTCTGGGATGGCTAGTAACCGCGATCAGCTAGAGGAGGCGGTTGACCTTCCTGTCATTGAACCGACTCAAGCGGCAGCAATATTCGCGCTTGGTACAATACTTCTCGCCTAATTGGACTGACTTCGACGTGTGATTCGCGGTGGCATGACGTCACTGAGACTGCACGTGCCGTGGGCCATCGCTATTCGCTAGTCAAGGAGACTCCCTACGGCACAAGTTCGGGTTGGCGCTTCTTGAGCACGAACAGCCCCTCGCGCATACTCGACACTATAATGTTTCCAGACTCGAAGAATGGATAATTGCTCCACGAGCCGGCAAAACCAGGCGTGTCCGGGCTTCCTGAAACAGTGTCGAAAAACCCAACCAGCTTAGGATTTTCAGGATCGGAAATGTCGAATACCCGCAGCCCGCTCACATAGTTCGATTGGTACATGAACTGGCCACGTACGTAAAGGTTGTGATCGGACGCTGGGTTATCTTGGATGAACTCATTGGCTAGGACAGGGTCATCAAGATCCTGTACATCCCAAATCAGGGTTCGTGTACCAGTGATGCCTCCCTGCAGTTCATCAAGCTCATCATTCAGATAAAAGTACTTATGATCCTCAGATAGCCAACCTTGATGCGAATAAGCCAAACTTGGATAAGAGACGTTCGAGATGGGTGTCGGATTATCCTTGTCGGATACGTCGCCAATGCCAAGAGCGGTTTCGCTCGCGTTGAAGCAAATCTCCTTCCCTGCATAGTCCTGGTCGGGACCACGATACATGACGCATTGTGCATCGTGCGTGGAACCAGGCCGGCCGGCCATTCCCGTCTCGGGGTCAGCGTAGCAACCCACAAAGACTGGGTTTTTGGGCTCACGCAGGTCGATCATGTGAAGGGCGCCGCCGCAAGTTTCTCCGCCACCGCTGCCCCCCACTACGTACGCGAAGCCTGATTCTTCATTGATTATAATGTTATGGGCTGAATGCAATTCGGTATAAAGTGCGTCCTCATCGAACTCGACCGGTGCATTAATCACGTCGCGTAGCCGCATCAAGTCGAACACCTGCATGCCATGCTGCCCAGCGTTATCGGCCACGATATAGACGTGGTCCTGATACACCTTCATATCGCGCCACAGGTTGGGTGTCGCACCCTCAGTTAGCGAAAGATTGCCCAAATACAAAGGGTTCTCGGCATCCGTCACATCGATAAAGGAGGTGCCATTAAACCGTCCTAAGATCGCATACTCGCGCCCGGTGTCTGGATCCGTCCAACCCCAGATGTCGCTAACCATGATTCCCCGCGCACCGCCAACTTCGTTAACCGGCATGAAGGATACGAGTTCAACATCCTGACACCCGAAACCCGCAACTACACCATCATCTCCGCATCGTTGCTCACCCCCAATTACGGCTTTGTGCCCGGAATTAGCCTCGAAAATCGATTCGGTCTGGTTCCATTCGCCTTGGCTATCGAGGGCGAACACGAAGCCGATGCCCTCGAAGAACTCTGAGCCAGGCGCCCCGACTACGATAAATTCGTCGCCTCCTGCGACCGAATTGCCCATGAAGCCCATAAGCCCGTTGGTATCAGCCGTGAGCAACTGTTCTTCCGTCCACCCCCCTGCCTCAGTACGTGTCAGCACGTAAGCTCCCCCACCGAACTGGCCGATTCCTGGCGCGCCTACGACCAATCGATTCCCCGCACGACTCATCGTAAAACCAAACAAGGATGGAAATTGGGACTGTGGACCTTCTGGATTCACTTGTCCAGCTTCTGACCAAGCACCCGCCTCGTCTGCTGTAAATCGGAATATTCCGCCCGAACCTCGGTTTGCCATTGGGGAACCAAGGAGTGCTTCACCGCCAACGAGAAGCACGGAAAGCCCAACGGAAATTCCACCGGATGCGGACAGATGCGCCGCTTCTTTCCAACCATCACCCTCGCGTTGAAACACGAATCCGGAGCCGGCTTGGAATGCTGGAGGTGGTAGTTGCCAGCCGGCAGTCTGGAGTCGAAACGGCCCTGGTGCGCCGATCAACGCTAGGTTTCCCTCCATACTCAGTGACGCACCGAAGTGAGAATCCTTACCTGCCACGGATCCTGTAAGTTCAAACTCATCGACTCCGTTCGGAGTCTGTACATAGGCGAATACAGATCCACTTTCTCCACGACCTGGCGCCCCAATCAATCCAGCGCCTTCCTGGATAGCGATCGAAGATCCGAAAGCGTCTCCTGGCATTCCGTTTGGAGCTTCAAGGCTTTGGACCAGAGTCCACCTATCGTCTTCACGTAGGAACATGTAGGCGCCACCACGCCCCTCATTTTTCTTTGGTGCGCCCACAACGAGCACATCTCCAAGGGCAGCAATGGCTGCCCCAAATCCATCTCCGTAAGTGCCACTAGGATCCGACACCGCTGAAACCTCTTCCCAACCGCTTGTTCCATGTCGAAACACGTGGACACTGCCTGCTTCCGAGCCCGGCATTGGGAAGCCAACGAAGTCTCCGGGACGGCTCACAAAAACCTCATCTCCAGAGGCGACAGTTGCGGTGCCAAAGCCGATGAGGGAAGCAGCATCAATCCTATTGAGGCTCTGGCTGTGGGTCTGGCTAAAGAGAGGTGCAGTCCCAATCGTGAACATGACAGACATCACAAAGTGAAGACGAAACAAACGCATGATCTGAAACTCCTGATCGTCTTGAACCGCGTAAGGCGGGTCGAAGGGGGTGGTTTGTAAGATGCTTAGATTGAATTTGTAGGAATAAAGGTATGATGGTTCGTTTGCTTGTGTAAGCGTAATGGGAGGACTCACAAAGAATGGTGCTGCATACTGTAGGGTCTGGTAGTTGAGAAATGTGTGGAGAGTTTAAAAACGTTTGTTCACCTGTGATCTCTGAAGCGCATGGTGTAACTGGGTGATGTTTGACGGTCGCTCACTCACGTTTCGTGCGATATTAGGTCCGGAAGGTTTCGAAACGGATCGTACCATCGAGATCGGACCCGATGGCCGCATTGTTCGAATCGTTCCCGGCGGCCCCCCGTATGATGGTTTCATTGCGATTCCGGGGATGACGAATGCGCACTCACATGTGTTTCAACGCGCGTTAGCGGGTCGAGGAGAGGCGGCGTATGGGGAAGAGTCTTTTTGGACTTGGCGCAAAGCAATGTATCGTCTGGCTAATGCTATTACACCTGAACAACTTTATGCGATTGCTTGTTACACATACGCTGAGATGATGTGTAACGGGTTCACGCACGTTGTTGAATTCCACTACTTGCACCACCAGCCGGATGGTGGTCGAAGTTCGGCCATGACAGACGCTGTTGTTACAGCGGCAAACGATATTGGTCTTCCACTTACCCTGCTCCCTGTTTACTACCGGACGTCCGGTTTCGACGGCGCTCCAGCTTCTTTTGAACAAAAAAGATTTGCCCACGATTCAGTCGAAGACTTTCTGTTGACGCTCGAAGCTATGGGTGATGTTGCAAATGGTGTTGCCCCTCATTCGTTGCGGGCGGTACCCCCTGAAGATCTTGTTCCCCTCGTAGAAGGTGCCGAGGCTATTCTCGGCGAATCCGTGCCAATCCATATTCACGTAAGCGAACAGATGCGTGAGGTGCTGGAGTGTCGAGAGCGCTTCGGTCGAACTCCGATCGAACTCTTGGGCGACATGGTGCCGATTGGTCCACGTTGGAATCTCGTGCATGCGACTCACGCTACTGATGCAGAAAGAGTCGTCATCCGGGAGGCTGCTGCAAACGTGGTCCTGTGTCCATTGACTGAAGCGTACTTGGGTGATGGAATTTTCCAGGCTCATGAACACTTTCACGCCACCGGGTTTGCGGCGATTGGCTCCGACTGCAATGTGCGTGTGTCCCCGATCGATGAGGTTCGTCAGCTTGAATATGGTCAGCGTCTTCGTGATCGAAAGCGGGCACGTTTGGCGACTGAACAAGGTGTCGGTGTACCTGTATGGTCATGGTTGGTGGATGGTGGCCGTCGAGCTGCTGGCTATGGTACCGCTGGGTTGTCGTGTGGGAGCAGGGCCGACTTGATCGCACTTGACGAAGAAGGGCCTACAATACGCGGACAGGAGCTTGAGATCGCTTTGGATGCCTGGCTCGTAGGAGGAGATGTTCGAGACATCGCAAGTGTGTATGTGGCTGGCCAAAGACGCGTTGAAAATGGAGTGCTTAACAGTGAGTTAGATACAAAGACTGCTTTTGCGGCCGCTATGCATGCTATTTGGTCCTCTTGAGGGAGCATCGCTGACCGCTAGTCCCCTTCGTTTCAACGCGACTATGTGTCTTTCAAACTGAGATCCTTGGTTGACCCGGAAAAGTTGCGAAAATTTTCTTGTTGGCTTGACCCTTCTACTCCTCCAACTCCATTGACCACTTGCCTTCTGTAGCGAGTCCATTCATTTGGGCTCGGTGCGCGAATGCTGTTTGCGCAGCTTCTTTATTATCGGCGCTGCCCCCCCATACCTGGAGCGGTGCGGCTTGGAGTGCGCGTCCGAACGAGAAACTTAGGTTCCAGGGTGTATCGTAAGCGGCGTTCATTGCGTTGAGGTGTGCTGTTGCCTCAATGTCGGACTGACCTCCCGACAGAAACACGATGCTGGGGACGGACGAAGGGACTGCCCGTTTTAGACATCGAACTGTCCTCTCTGCAACCTCATCGACTCCGGCCTGTTCTGAGCAAAGCTTGCCTGATAGGACCATGTTCGGTTTAAGGACAGATCCCTCCAGTGCAACGCGCTGGTGAAAGAGTGCCATATACACTTGTTTTAGGGTGGCCTCAGTGGCTTCAAAACATTGGTCAATGTCGTGGTCCCCATCCATCAACACTTCCGGCTCAACGATGGGCACTAGCCCCTGTTCTTGGCTTAGTGCTGCCATTCTAGCTAGCGCATGCGCGTTTGCTCCGATGCAGTACATGCTCGGAATGGATCGATCACCACTGCGACCAATGTCAATTACGGCACGCCACTTCGTGAAGCGGGCCCCAAGCTCATAATATTCGGCGAGCCGTTCTCGAAGACCGTCCAACCCTTCTGTAACTTTCTCGCCTGGCGCTCCCGCAAGGTTATGTGCGCCTTTGTCGATTTTAATCCCTGGAATCGCGCCGGTTTGAGAGATGATTTGAACTAGGGGTGTTCCGTCATCCGACGATTGTCGGAGGGTCTCATCGAAAAGGATTATCCCTGAGATGTGGTCACGTAAGGCATCCGTACTTCGAAACAACATCTCGCGATAGTCACGGCGATTGGTCTCAGTCGATTCGACGCCAATACCGTCAAATCGCTTCTTTATAGTCCCCGAACTTTCGTCCGCGGCTAAAATCCCCTTGCCTTTCATGCCCATCGCTTCAGCGACTTGGACAAGCTGCTGGTTCATCATTCCCTCCGTAACTGTTCTGAAACTATTTAATCAAGGCTATCAATTGCTGTTCGATTTTACGATTTTTGTATAGTCGTATAGTAAACATAAGGACACTTCATAAGAACTGCGCCTCGTTCTTAAGCTGGCCCGCTACTAGAATCTGGTAGCGACATCTTCGCAAGATGCATGTGCTGGATCTCAGCGAGGGACGTCAACGAGCCGGCGGGCTCTTGAGCTTGCACAACATAGGAAGAGCCCTGTGAGTGTAGAGAACAAGACATTAGTTGCGAAAGCGCTCCGCAGCTGGTCGCAGATGGTCCGTCAACGACGTCTGGCTGTCCTCTTGATCACTTGTATACTCACGATCGGGGGACTCGTCTACACGGCTCGGACACTGGGTGTAACTACCGACACCTCGAGCGTCGTTTCAGATGAACTACGCTGGCGACAGATATATAGCGATTTTCAAGAGGCGTTTCCAAGCTTACAAAATGAACTTGTTGTTCTAGTTGAGGCCGACACTCCCGATCTCGCCGACGATGGGGCGCGCAGGCTTGCTACGGCCCTCAAAGCCGACACCACGATTTTTGAGTCCGTATACCAACTAGATGGAGGGGCGTTTTTTGACAGCTACGGGCTTTGGTATCTGAACCCAGACACACTGTCAGCTTTGGTAGAACGCGTTAATACAGCCTCGGGTCTTCTCTCAACCCTAGAACAAAATCTCACACTCCAGGGGCTGGCCACTGTTTTGGATTCGGTTGCGAGAGATACTGGCGCGGCTTCGTACAATTCAGGAGAGGAGAGCGGTTTAGCACCAGTTCTTGGACTGTTGGCTGCTTCTACGTTCGCGGCTACTGAGGGCAGTTTTGCACCGGTACCATGGAGTATCCTTTTCGCAGGCCGTCCAGCGGTCACCTCTGAGCGGAGAAGAATCATCTCTGCACGCCCTCGAATGGCTTTTGCCAATAGGGTTCCAGGGAGAGAGGCCATGGACCGCATTCGGCAAGTGAGCCGCGACCTCGGACTCACCGAACGGAATGGTGTATCAGTTCAACTCACAGGCAAAGTCGCAATTGAAACCGAGGAACTCGAAACGGCTGTCAAAGGCGTCAGGCAAACCGGATTGTTGGCTGGAGGATCCGTGGCCTTAATACTCTTTGTCGCACTCCGGTCGATCCGTTTGATCCTAGGCTGCCTAGCGGCACTCGTGACTGGCTTGGTGGCAACATCCGCGTTTGCTGCGTTTGCAATCGGACAACTGAACCTGATTTCCGTAGCCTTTGCCGTTTTGTACGTAGGGCTAGGAATTGATTACGCACTTCATCTTTGTATGAGGTATCGTGCCCACTTGGCCACTGGTTCCACGAACGAAACAGCTGTGGATGACGCAGTCGTGGAGATTGGCCCTTCGCTTGCGTTGTCTGCGCTTACGACGGCTGCCTGTTTCTTGACGTTTATTGCCACCGATTTTACCGGCGTATCTGAATTGGGGCTCATCGGTGCAGTCGGAATGGTTTTTAGCTTTTTCGTTACATTGACAGTTCTACCTGCGTTTATGGCAACGTTCCCATCAACCTCCCCCGCAGTTCTTGTGTCGGAAGGGTTGCCGAGACTCGCCAAAAAAATTGATGGTTCTCGAAAGGTCGTCCTTTTCATGGCAACTGTAGCAGCGGCAGTCCCATTGCTGTTATTGCCTCACGTAACCTTCGATGACGATCCGCTCAACCTTCGTGACCCGAACAGCGAGTCCATGACCGCTTATCGCACCCTCGCAAGCGATTCGATGGCACAACCTTTGACCATTTCTGTCATGACAGAGAATGCGCTCGAAGCCAGCGTCGTAGCTAAAAAGCTCGATGCTCTTCCTGAAGTTCGAAGCACTCTTAGGTTGGCGGATTTTGTGCCACGTGAGCAGTCGTCGAAAAGGCGATTGCTACGTGAATTGGCCTCGCAGCTGCCGTCTCCTGTACCCACGACACAATCGGATGTCAGTGGATCAGACGTTGTTGCGCAACTCGCGAAGTCTGTCAACGAGATTCGTTGGGTTGGGAGCGATGAGGAGCGCATGATCGCTCGACAGCTTTACCACGTGCTGCGTCGCTGGGAGCGCCACAGTGAGGGTTGGGAGCCATTAGATCAGTCCCTCCATCTCGCGAAACTTGAGACAGCACTTATGGGCTCACTTAAGGATGGGTTGATTAGATTGCGTCAATCGGCAGAGGCTGAACCGGTGTCTGAAGCGACGCTTCCGAGTGACTTGAAACGTCGATGGGTTGCCGAAGACGGCCGTCAGAGAGTCGAGATCACTTCAGCCGTCCCGTTAACTACTACGGCTGAAACGCGTCGCTTCGTGAAAGCGGTTCGCTCGGCCGACCCAGGAGCAACTGGGGAAGCGGTTAGTCAAGTGGAAACTGGCCGCGTCGCGGTTGCTGCGTTTCAACAGGCACTCCTCGCGGCGGGTTTGATAACAATGGTCTTACTCATTTTTCTGCTTCGTAGTGCCAAGGACGCAGCCATCGTTGTCGGACCGCTGGTACTGGCAGCGATTTGGACAGGTGCTCTCATGGTTTTATTCGATTTGCAATTCAATTTTGCCAACGTGATTGCGCTTCCACTGCTTTTGGGTGTTGGTGTCGACAATGGAATTCACATGATGCACCATGCGCGCAGTCGGCCCTCATCTCCTAACCCACTCAAGTCCTCGACCAGTCGAGCGGTGCTTTTTGCAAGCCTGACGACGATTGCAAGCTTCGGAAATCTCGCCTTTTCAGTTCACGTAGGGATGGCCTCTATGGGCCGCCTGCTCACATTGGGAATGATTTGCGTGTTGATTGCCACGCTCGTCGTGATGCCAGCACTGCTTGCAACTCGCAGACTTGACTTTGTAGAAGAAGTAACAAGAACAGGGCGGTGATCCCGGCCCGCTCCTACAGTTGTCTTTACGTTTTTCGATGGCGCTAATCTGTGAGATTAACCCGGCCCGCTCTCAGCCCCAATGCTATCCAGATTCCATATGAATACGTTAACCGGTGACACGGACTGGTTGAATAGTTGTTTGTCGACAAGAGGGCCCGGGTCAACTGTCTCAAGGTGCTGTGCCCAAAGGTCATGGCACCCAGCTTCAACCGTGAAATCTCTCGAAGCTCCTGGTTGGATTGTTCCTTCTACGGGATCGTTGGGCAACAAATCCTGGCTCCACCCCTCAGCTCCACAGTCACGTTCGTAGAAGAATAGTACAGCCCCATCGAGATTATTCCGGACCCGAATCGTCGCGGGATTGTCGAGTGTGGGTTCCGGAGCAACCGGTTCCTCACCACAACCCACGAGTGGCAGTGCAATGGCTGCGACAGTAAGGGCGCTTAATAGCCCTCGATTGCTACGAAACATACTCAAGTCCTCCGTGGTCTCCTTGACGTTGGTCCCGACCTGACGGTCGCGAACTCCACTCCCTCAGAAGATACAATGCGAGGTGGCGGAGTCCAGCGGTTTCCATAATTGAAGTCTGATCTGTCTTGTTATTCTCTACCTAAATGCTTGACACGTAGCGGTTAGACAGTACTCAACCAATATTACTTACCCCGGGAATGCTTAGGCGTTTCCTCCTCCATTCCACTAAAGAACGTGCGAACTGGCCCGTGAAGGACACCCCGACTGTTTGGTACCACACCTTTGGGTGCAAGGCAAATCAATACGACACCGAGCGTATGAGGCAAGAACTAGAAGGGCGCGGTGCTCAAACGGTGTCGGATTCCGCAGATGCTGATGTCGCGGTGATCAATACTTGCACGGTGACCAATCAAGCCGATGCGAACGCACGCCACCTTGTGCGTCGACTTCGTCGTCGACATCCAGGAATCCGTATTGTTACAGCGGGATGCTCTACTTCCTTTCGAGAGGCTGATTATCAAGCCATGGGCGAAGTTGATGCGGTCGTTCCTGGTCATGACCCAAATCTCGTGGCTACCGAACTCATGTCGCTCGGTCTTCGGGCGGGGCTCGACGGTGGACCGCAACCGCTCTATCGAAATGCCCGTGGAACGCGTGCTTGGCTCAAAGTCCAAGATGGGTGTGACCGGAGATGCTCTTTTTGTGCGACCCGCATCGCTCGTGGATCTTCCGTGTCTAGAAGCCCCATGGATGTGGTTAAGGAAGCGAAGCTATTGGCTCAATCCCATCCGGAGCTTGTAATAACGGGTATACACATCGGACATTATGGTCACAATCTTCAGCCTCGGACGACGCTTGCTGAGCTATGTGAACAGATCCTTGAGGCTGTACCTGTGCGGCTTCGCCTCTCATCGATTGAGGCAACCGAGATTGATGAGAGGCTGCTTGATCTTCTGGCCTGTTCAGGTGGCCAACTCGCTCCGCATCTCCACGTACCCCTGCAAAGCGGGTCAGATGCGGTGTTGCGCCTGATGCGTCGGTGGCACAGTCGTGAAGCCTATAGAACTCGTATCCTTGAAATTGCCGAGACCATTGGACCATTTGGCCTCGGTGCTGATGTCATTGTGGGCTTTCCGGGAGAAGGGGATGCGGAGTTTGAAGAGACGAAAAGCCTCGTGGAAGAACTACCCTACACCTACCTGCATGTTTTTCCGTATTCCGTGAGAGATGGGACGGTCGCGGCATCGCTTCCGAACCCAGTATTGGGTGGCGTAGTAGCGGCCCGGTCGCGTGAACTTCGTGGGATCGGAGTGGAGAAAGGCCGGGCATACGAAAAGAGTCGTGTCGGTTCCATCGCTGACTTCGTAGTGGAAGGTACCCATGAGCGACGCGTTGGAGTTACAGGGGATTACTTACGGGCCGACTTATATGGCAAGGTCGATCTGGGTGATCGATTCTCAGCGCAACTGAAGGAGAGGGATGGGTGCCTAATGGCTGAAGCACCGGACACTGCCACAACTCCCTAGCTTATAGCCTTGCTCGAACCATCTGGTATCATGCGCGGACTCGCTAGCGACTCTCCTCCGTCGACGACAAATACAGCCCCGGTTACCCAATCGCCACCAGGTGAACACAGATAGGTGACCATCTGCCCGATGTCGTGAGGGTGTCCCAGTCTACCCACGGGGATGAACTTTTCGGCAAAGCCAGCCATGGCCCGTTCGCCAAACATGTCCACCCCGCCAGCGTCAGGCAGTGCGAAGGCCTTTTTCACCGCTTCGGTTGGTATGGGACCCGGAGCGACTGCGTTGATGTTGATCCCATCTCGCGCCCACTCCAGTGCAAGTGTTCGCGTGAGGGCATCAACGCCAGCCTTGGCGGCGGTGGCATGTGCCATCAGCGGCCATCCACGGTAGTGCAGCGTCATAGATACTGAAACGATACGACCGAACTTCTGTTCAGACATGATCGGATATGCTGCCCGGCATGCGTGGAAGGTCCCAAAGAGATCGATCTCGATGACAGAACGCCAACCGTTCGGTGAAAGATCTGCCGTCGGTGCGTAGAAATTGCCCGCTGCATTGTTGATCAATATGTCGACTGATCCTAGCTCATCGCGTGTCTGTTGTACTGCTCGTTCCAGGGATTCGGGCTCTCTTACATCGCCTACTGTCCCAAGCGCTGGTTGCTCGAATTCATCTGATAGTTGCTCTACTGCTGTTTGCACCCGTTGTTCATTTCGACTGAAGATTGCAACCGATGCTCCGGCTGCCGATAAACACTCAGCGATGCCATACCCAATTCCACTTCCCCCCCCAGTGATAAACGCGACACGGCCGGCGAGGGCATCTGGAGAAAAAACTGAAGTAGGGGACTCGATATGACTCATGCAGCTACCTCCGTGTCAACGACATATTGGGATCTGGACGACAGAGACTAGTCGTCGCTTTTGATAAAATTCACAGCGTGTTTCACTCTGCACAGCCATATCAACGTGGGGCAAACCGTCTATTTGTTTGCGGGTGCTCAATTAAATAACTCAACGGACTAGGCTACGCATTACGAACCAGATATTTGCTGGACGTTCCGCTAATCGCCGCATATACCAAGGAAACCAAGCATCACCGTAGCTTATTAAAATACGAATTGGAACCTCTCGCTCCACTAGCCTCTTTTGCTCTTTCCGGCGGATGCCGTATAGGAACTCAACTTCAAAGTGGTCTCGTCCGAGGCCGGCTTCCCGTGCCCGATCCACTGAGGGGTCGATCATCGCTGAATCATGGGTACCTAAAGCAAGGAAGCCATTTCCACCTCGTTCCAGGTGATTAATAAGAGTCTCTGCGAGCGACAGGTAGTTTCGATCAACATCGTCCTTCTGCGGAAACGCAACATCTTCTGGTTCGGCATAAGCACCTTTCACGAGCCTGATTCGTGGCCCGATCTGAAGTAGAGACTCAAGGTCATCGGCCGTTCTTTTTAAGTATGCCTGAAGACACACTCCTACGTTAACGTGTTCCGCGCGGAGTGCTCGGAAAAGCTCCAACGTTGCGTCGGTATACGCCGAACCCTCCATGTCTATCCACAGAGTCCCATATCCTTCTGCGTGAGTGGCCAGTGTAGATACATTCTTGAACGTGAGGGCATCGTCCATATCCAGACCAAGGTGGGTCGGCTTGATCGAGACTTCGATATCGAGTGCCCGTTCCCGTGCCCAGTCCATGGCACGACAATACTCATTCACAATCTGCCACGTTCCTTCTCGCGTCTCGACGTTTTCTCCAAGCATCGTGATTATCGTCGGGATGTTTTGTTCGTAGAGTCGCTCTGATTCCGTGATTGCATCTCCGACACTTTCACCAGGCATAAACCTTCGGACGGCGCGCTGAACAAATTTACGACGAGGAAGGTGTGAGGCGATCCAAGTATTTGTTGAAGCCCAGAGCAGCGTGCGCCGTATCAAGTTCATATCCCTATTCTGCACGAAATGCTGCGTGACGTCCACGAGCAATCACGATCCGGAATTCTGGGTCGTGTTGAGAAAAGGGGGGAAGAGTGGTGCCCCCCCCTTGCATACAAACGCATTTTCTCTCGTGAAAGAATCGGTCCACTCTACATCTTCAGCCCGGACTCCCCGGAATTGGAGACTTCAAAGCCAATCCACATTCCAGTGATCGCGTGTGCAGGACTCATGCAAACGAGCGCGTATTCACCACTTGTTTCAGCTGTGAACATGATCGATTCGGTTCCACCCCTAGGTGGCGTAGCTTCCGTAAGTGATGTGTCATTGCTTGTCATTGCCCCATTAAACGCCGCCGCTGTCGATTCGCTATAGATAGCTGGGAAGCTATCCGTCGCATCGAGCACTCCGGCGCTATGAAAGGTTACGGGATCTGTGTTGTCAAAGTGGATTGTTACGGCAAAGCCCATTGGCACAACAATCGTAGCCTCGCCCCTGGCGAAGCCGTTGTAGTTCCACCTGTTGTTTGCATCCGTCTGACCTGCCACAAGGTCGATCACGACAGTGCTGGCAACTTCATCCACGGTGATCCAGTCTGCTGCCACGATACTTGCGGTTGGCCTCGCGGATTGTACTTGATCCGGCGGAGACGTATCGGAATCCGTTTCGCTGCTGCCACACCCAATGACCAATACCGTTAGCGTCAAGACGAAAGTCACGCGCATAAATTCAAGCCGTTTCATCAATGCACCACGCTCCATGTTGATAAGAATAATTTGAAGGGGACCGTCTGAGTCGCGGCGAAATTGGACCAGATCCCCGCTCACATTAAGGAAGCAAGAATATACACCGTAAAAGCCAAGGGTTCCAAATCTTGTGGCATCAAGGAAACGCCACCATCTCAGATGACCTCACAGCGCGCTGGCGCGACGGGCGTAGTATCCCCATACTTGTGGTGCCTCGCGGCATCAGCCGACGGCCCTAGCTCGTGGGTTAGCCTCCTACCCGGAGTGTGAATCCGCCTAAGCAAACTCGGGCGTCGGCAGTTCCCCTGCGGTGAAGAAGCCCAGGAAGGTGTTCAGATTCATTCGTCGCGATTGGATCAACACGCCCCCTAACAGAACGATTTTTCTTTCTGGGGCATTCAGGGGGGCGCAATTTTGCGATCTTGAGTTCGGTCGGACTCGATGTGATAAGAGCCAAACGGAAGAGCTAATGATTTGAGTGAACAAACATCAGGCAACTCCGATCGGGACCAACAGTCCGGAGGGGCGCACTCTAGTGGAGACCAGACCCACGGCCGCAATCCCAGAGATGCTCAAGCGGGAGGCCAAGGTGCCGGCGGAACAGGATCCCAACGGAACAAGCCAAAAGGAAGCGCTAGTAGGAGACGTTCTAGACGACGACGGGGTCGGGGCAGACGCTCGAAGAAAAGCGGAAACCACCAACAAAACCAACAAGGTGGTCAGCCCGAGGTCTTAGAGGGCCCTAAAGATGCGTATCTTGGTCTCCTTGATTGCCTAGGAAATGGAGCTGGATTTGTACGCCGCCAACAGGCAGGATATACGCCTAGCGATGAAGACATTTACGTCAGTCCGAAACTTGTAGGGCGATATCACCTGAGAAGTGGTGATGAGATATGTGGGCAGGTGGGGAAGTCTCCGCGTCCCGGGAAGAGCCCACCCCTGAGATACCTTCATACAGTCAATGGGTGTCCTCCTCAAGAGTTGGGGACGCGGCCAAAGTTAAGTCGTCTCAGCGCTCAACACCCTAACCGTAAACTCGTGCTTGAATGTGGGCTTGAACGACGAGGGCAACCTGATTACACAAATCGAATCCTAGACCTGATTTGCCCGCTCGGTGGTGGCCAACGTGCACTCATTGTGGCTCCGTCGAAGGCTGGTAAGACGATGGTCCTCCAAGCCATAGCCGAAGGTATTTCCAAGAACCACTCTGAGTGCAGCATCTTCATCCTTCTTGTCGACGAACGACCAGAAGAAGTCACCGAGATGGAATCGACAGGCCTAGGAGAAGTGGTCGCATCAAGCTTCGATCATCCTGCTGAGCGACATGTTCAAGTCGCTGAGATGACATTGGAACGGGCGTGTCGACTGGCAGAGATGGGCCAAGATGTGGTGTTAATCCTCGATTCAATCACACGTCTTGCACGAGCGTATAATACGACGGAGCAGGGGAGCGGTCGCACTCTGACAGGCGGATTGGATGCAAACTCACTGGAAAAGCCAAAACGGTTTTTCGGGAGCGCACGCAGCATTGCTCCCTCAATGGGTGGTGGTTCACTGACGATTATCGCAACAGCACTTATCGACACGGGATCACGGATGGACCAGGTAATCTTCGAAGAATTCAAGGGAACTGGAAACAGTGAACTCGTCCTGACGCGAGAACTGGCTGACCGAAGGATCTACCCGGCGATAGATTTGAACGCGAGCGCGACGCGCCGAGAAGAATTGCTACTCGACGATGATACGCTCGCTGTGTCTCAGGCTATGCGTCGCGAGCTGAGCGACTATGCGCCGGTTGAGGCTATGACCGAAGTCTTAGGTTTGATGAGAAAGACTGAGTCAAACCAGGAACTAATAGAGACACTTCGAAAGCGAATCTGATCCAGCCGTTTTCACCTGAGGTTCGTAGTGGTGACGGAGGTTTAGTAATTTTCATTTTCAGGAGTGCCGGTCGAGGTTAGCTATCCTAGATTTCCTCTAATTCTGCCTTGGCCCGATCTTTTGCTCTCTTCTTCTCTCGCCCTGAAAAGTTTATGATCTCGTAAGCTGAGGCTTTGATCAGGCCGAGTTCTCTTCGATCCATATCTGCTCTCTGAAATATTGCACGAAAGCTCCGCATCTTGGGTACTGGATCAAGGCCGTGGAAAAGGCCGACCTCTTCCATCGCAGTTTTCCATTTCCCAAAAAAATCTTCTAACTCTTCGTGTGAGACTGGTGGAGTCTGTCGTCTCTTTTTGAAGGATTTGTCTTGTGTGTCTAATCCTGCGGCAGCAGTCACAGCCTTACGCAACTCGTAGAAGACGATTAACGCTGCGTGCGCGAGATTCATAGAAGAATGGTGAGGATTCGTAGGGATGCACACGAGTCCATGGCACAGGTCAAGGACTTCGTTAGGGAGCCCTCTGTCCTCTCTCCCGAAAACGAATGCGAAGGGCTCGCCTCGGTCGCAAAAAATTTGTGCCGCGTCCTCAGGGCTCCACCAATCTTGGCGAGTAGAACGACGGCGAGCTGTCGCTCCAAGTACGTACTTGGAGTTGGCTAGAGCTGTAGTGATGTCGTCAAAAACCTCAACCTTCTCAACCACATCTTCGGTATCGTGAGCAATGCCAGTTACACGCCACGCATCATACTCTGCTGGCCTAACCAATCGGAGTTGACTGAGCCCCATGTTTTTCATGGCTCGGATTACGAGTGCGATGTTCACGAGGTCTTGGGGCTCATGAAGGACGACGAACGTCCGGTCGAGCTGTTCGTCAGTGGTGGTCACTCTTTATTGAGGCCCTCCGGTTTAGAGCCTTTCCATTTCCTGCCACGCCGTGGTCGAAGCGCTGGGTATCCAGCTTCACCACAATTTGTACAGGTTTCCACGTAAGCCCCTATCTCAGTGCCACATGCGGCGCAGTGAACCCCTATTTCGCCTGGTTCATAAGAAAGTGCGATGCCGCATTTCTGACAGGTTTGGTCGGTGATTCCCACCCCTTCTCCACACTTGGGGCAATCCATCCGTTTCTCTTCTATGGGACCCTCCTATTCCTGTCGAGGTTTACACTTTCGGACCGCGCAAGTAATCGGCCACCGTTAAAAACGAGGAGCAAAGGTGATCAATCTCCACTATCTTGCCCGTGCCTCGCTTCGGGGGACTATGAACAAGTTACTGCGGAGATCCAATTTGGGCAGGATAGGCTAATGGTTTACGAGCTGTCGGACGTTCAGCCGGTCACGAAGCTAGGTCCGGTTGTATGGTTTTTCGGTGGACTGATGGTTCTGATAGGGATTGTTACATCCATCCTGATGTTTGGTGACTTTCAGTTCGACCGCTATACATATCTTGCGTTCTATTCGATTCCTGCCAACACGGCGATTTCGGTTTTTCCACATGAACCCGTCCTGATCTATTTTGGGAAGGTCGCCAATCTTTGGTGGTCAGCGACTTGGGCAACAGCAGGAACCATCGTTGCTGGAATCATGGACCACAAAGTGTTCGTACCGGTTCTTAACCTCCAGAATATCCAGAGTTACAAAGAAAAGAGGTTTTACCGAAAAGCCATTTCCTACCTGATGAAATGGCCTTTCGCGACGCTTGTGGTTACAGGGTTTACGCCAATCCCATTCTTTCCATTCAAGTTCTTGTGTTTCTCGATCGGGTACCCGTTATGGAAATACCTTGTGGCGTTGGTGGTCGCGCGTTTTCCGCGCTATTACCTTCTCGCCTTGGTCGGGTCAGCTTTCCACGTCCCGAACTGGATCCTGATTATGAGTGTTGCCGTGATTTTCGGACTTTACGCGGTTAAAGCTGTACCGCACGTGCGTGACCGGTGGAAGGCCCGTCGTCACGGGGAAATATGAGCAGGTTTTTGCGAGAAAAGAGGGGTGGGGATGCCTAACATATCCGGCAGCATGGCCGCACAGATGCTAGCGCGTGGGATTAGAAACAAGATTCAGAACAAGCCACTTTCTGTTTCTTTCGAGATTACCCACTCGTGTACCGCGAACTGTTGGCATTGCAACTGGGGTGGGCCAGTCAAAGAAGAACGACTGGGAGCAGAAGACTATGCAGCCATTTGCAAGGAACTACGGCCGGTGGTTTCGCACGCGTCCGGAGGGGAGCCGCTTGCAAGGGGCGACGTGTATGAGATTGTTGATGCCATGACTACCAAGGGGCGACTCCCCTGGATGATTGTGGTGACGAACTCATCGAACTTGACTCCAGAGCGGTTCTTCAGGCTCAAGGATAGCGGGATGCATCAGTTGTCCACATCCCTGGATTTTCCAGACGAACGTCATGACGAGTTCCGCCGGATCCCTGGACTGTTTGATCGGATGGCAAAGGTTATTCCTGAGATTGCCAAACAGACGGGGAAGGATGATATCCTCCTCAACGTCTGTATCACCGCGTGGAACTATAAAGATCTTGGTGGCATGGTACGGGTCGCCAAAGATTGGGGGGTTCCCATCAACTTCTCGGTCTATACCCATCTACGCGTGCAGGATCGAACAGGCTTGATTGAGGGCGATGGATTGGACGGTCTCGCCGAGAGCATACAAGAAGTGGTTGACCTGCAGAACCAAGGATATCCGGTATATACGAAACCTCGGGTGCTCTGGAAGTTTCACAGTTTTCTTACAGAAGGTGGGATTGGTGGTTGTCAGGCTGGACGAAGATTCATTGTGATAAATCCGGACGGCCGGTTAACGCCCTGCGCAATGGTGATGGCGTATTTTGACACGCAGGAAGACATGCTTGAGAACTTCACGAAGCAGAACACCTGCGAGCAGTGCTACATTTCGACACGTGCCAACACTGAGAAGTCTATTAAGGAGATTCTTCAGGACAATGCAGATGTGTTTGCCCAAATGTTAACGCCTTGGCGAAAATGAAAAAGGCGATGGCGTCGCTAACCTTGTCCTGATCTTAGTTGTTCGATCGACCTTGTCGCCCGTCACGTCGCAGTACAATTCCGGGGGCGGTAGCTCAGCTGGCTAGAGCGCTGCGTTCACATCGCAGAAGTCGGGGGTTCGAGTCCCTCCCGCCCCATGCCCTCCGTTCACAAACTTGCTGCAGAGCCTGCCCTTGATCGCTGCTGCGCCCTAGGCGAGTTTGGCCGGCCTGCGGGCGTAGCTCAGTTGGTAGAGCGTCAGCTTCCCAAGCTGAAGGTCGCCGGTTCGAGACCGGTCGCCCGCTTTTAGCATAGTTCCTTTATTCAGGATTCCATGGGAAAACGTAAAAAACGAAAGACCGATAAGGACCAAGGAGTTACGCCAGAGTTGAGCGGTATCCTTCGGTTGAAGTGTGAGATTCCCGTTGCCACCCTCGATCTTCATGGCCTGACGGGAGTAGAAGCAGACGCTCGGGTTCGCCATTTTCTTGCTTCACACAGGAAAAACTCTAAAGGAAAAGTGGTGCACATCATCACAGGAAAGGGAACGCGATCCGATGGGCCTGCTGTCCTCCCTGGGGTAGTAGATCGCTTAATTCGGGGAGACTTGAATAACGATGTGAGTGAGAGGGCGGGGTTACACGGTGGCGGTGGGGTAGTGCTTCGAATAGCACGTAGTAAGATGCGTCCACGAAGTAACTGAAGACACAAACCCTATTAATGAAGAATGTCTGAACAGAATCTATTGTTGGAAGAGTTAACGTCTCCCGAAGTTACGAAAGCGCTGCAAGACGGCTATACCACTGTGGTGGTTGCAGTTGGTGCCGTTGAGCAACATGGCCCACACCTCCCTTTGTTGGTTGATGCGGCCCGTGGTGACCGACTGGCTTTTGAAATTGCGCGTCGATTGGAAAACGCTCTCGTCGCTCCAACCATTCGCGTTGGTTGTTCAGAGCACCACATGGCTTTTCAGGGGACACTTTCTCTACGCCAAGAGACACTTGAGGCTTTATGTGTCGATTATACTGTTAGTCTCTCACGGCACGGGTTCAAGCGCATCTGTTTTGTACCTTCACACGGAGGAAACTTCGCCCCCCTCGCCCAGATGTTGGAGTCTCTCCGTGCTGCTGCGGAAGAAAATTGTGAAGTTGATGCCTATACCGACCTAGTTGGCTTTGTCGAATTCTGGAAAAGTGCAGTTTCTTCTGAGGTGCCCGCATTTTCTGATCGCGTGGGTGGACACGCTGACATCGCTGAGAGTTCTGAGATGCTATGTATTAGACCTGAACTGGTTCAGGAAGATCGGGCAGAAGCAGGTTACCTGGGGGAATTTGATGAAGCCTTAGCTGACCGAATCTTCCAAGATGGTTTCCGGTCGGTTACTCCGAATGGGGTCCTTGGGGATGCTCGAGGGATGAGTCGTGAGATAGGAGAACGTTGCATCGAACAGGCGGCTGATGGAATCGCGGCTTTTCTTCTGGGACGGGACTAAGAGAGAAAGATGTAGTTATCGTTTCCTGCTTCTGTCACCTCTACGATCTTTCATTGCGTTCGATCCGAGGTGGTAATTAAACCTTAGCATCACGTACCGGCCCAAGGACTGGATTCGTTCCGTCCGATTGAAGCTTGAGGAATTGGTGACATTCACGCCCTGGTTTTGGCTGAGGAGGTCGTATGCTCCCAGCTGAACTTCCGCTCGCTCGTTCATGATCAGTCGTGTGATTGACGCCTCCCATAACGTCACGTTTAGGTTTGGCCCGAAAATGTCTTGGTCATAGCCCTGAAACTTCAGTCCGGTGGTTAATGTCCAGGAATTCAGATAGTACGACGCGTCGGCAAACAGGTGGGGGTTAATATATTTCTGATTGAGTTCTTGGTTTAACGAATAGTCTACGTTGTTAAACGCCAACCCTCCTCCGGCACGGACATCGAACACAGCCTTATCCCGGTTCTCGATGCTCAAGCTGATGGCGTTCTGTCGGATCCGACTCTCGTTCTTCGCGCTGTTCACGAAAGCGGATTCATGGGCGTAAGTAAACCGATAGTCCAGTTCGATCCTTGCACCCATAGACCGGATCGGAGTGCCAAAATTCAGGCCTCCGTTTGCAGACCACGCTCGCCCCGAATTCACTGGTGTCACGACTTGTCGACCCTGTGTGTCGATGAGTCGTGATTGTGAGATGTTGTCTTTGGTGATGGTTAATCCCGCATATGTGAACAGGTTTACGAAGCTGAACTGGTCAAATAGCCGATACTCGCCGTTCAGTCGGTGACGGTATTCTGGCTCTAGGTCAGGATTCCCCGTGTAGATGTTGAGCGGGTCACGGTTATCAGTGAACGGTTGGAACTCTGCCATTGAGGGTTCACGCGTTGAGGTCGTATACCGGAATCGGATGTTACGACCCTCCTTTAATTGGAACCGGAGATCAGCTAGTGGCAGCAGATTTGTGAACCCGCTCGCGATCGGTTCAGCGTCTGTCTCAGGATCCAATACAACTCCTTTGAGATCGGAGTTCTGAACACGGAGCCCAAAAACCATCCGAGTCTTGTCACTGTTCCGGTTGAAGCGGAGCCCACCACGTAGATAGGTGTATGTCCGGTCGAACTCAGAACTCAGGATCGGATTGAACACTGGAGTGTTATCTTCAAGGTCAAAGACGGTCTTACCTTGATTTTCATCGATCGCGTTTCGCTCGCCAAAAATTTCCAGAACCTGGTGACGGCCAAGCGGTTCGGTTAGAGATAGACGAACAGAGTGGCGAAGGGTCTGACCTATACTTTCCTGTTCCTGAATGAGATTTTGGTTGGTGGGTCGGCCAACGGGGTCACTTTTCTCAATCATTGAGGTTAGGTCGACGAGTTGATCTGAGTCGCCAAAATCTACCCGGGCCTCCGCCACAATACTTCGGCCTGACTCATTAAGACGTTTTCTCCAGGTCAGCCGTCCATCTGCTCCCAACTGGTCTTGATCAGATAGGTAACTCGTGGCTGCACTGTTGAGCGGTTGTCCCAGCACAGTTTGGTCCTGAAGACTGGAAGAAGATTGGGACAAGGAACCGGCCTGGAGGTTTCCTCGAATTCTGAGATCGTGTCCGTCCGCCAATGTGACTTGTGAATTTAGGTTGAGTCGGTGATTTAGGTTGTCGGAATCACTCTCACTCGCTCCTTGGATGAGTGACGCGACTTCGGATCCCAGGAGGCGCTCTTCCTCGAGAGTTTGATTGAGCAAGTTCTCGGCCATCCCAAAGAAGTAGCTCGTCCTGATCCAGCTTTTCGCCCCGAACTCACGACTCGCATTGAGTCCGAGTCCCAGACTTTCGTTGAATCCTTCGCCACCTGTTGGAATGGGCCCATCGTCGCCTCCACGCCCGCCACCGCCTACCTGGCGCAACTCGGGTTTGTTCACGTTGTTCGCATTCCCAAGCAGTGCCAGTTGTGTGGTTGGTGAAAACCGATTGATGCTAAGTGCTCCATCGTATGGGATTCGAGTGTCTGACAGCTCGAGTGGCATGTCGACGGCCACAGGTGACTGGAAGGGTTCCGTGTTCCCTACGTCGGTACCAAGCCCACCAGACATTTTTCCGAAGTAGCCGCGCCGAGCCTCTTCTTTGAGCCCCAAGTTGATTGTGCGTTCCTCTTCACCGTCGGGAATTCCAGTGAATTCGGCCATGTCCGATTCTTTGTCGTACACGTCGATCTGTAAAATTGCGTCCGCCGGGAGATTTTTGGTTGCGATTGTAGGATCGCTCCCAAAAAATTCACGTCCGTCCACGAGCACATTCTGTACATCCTCACCCTGTGCTTTGATCGACCCATCACTCTCAACTTCTATACCCGGTAGCCTGCGGAGGAGATCTTCAACCGTGGCATTGGGGCGAGTCTCGAACGCTAAGGCGTTGAAGGAAAGCGTGTCACGCTGGTTGATGAATGGGACATGTTCGACACTTACAACGAGCGGATCGATCTCAACCGCCAAGACCTCTAGAGCGATCCTTCCTACTGCGACATTTTTGTCAGTCACCGAGAAGCTCCGTCGGACTGTCTTATGGCCGATCAACGTCACCTGAAGGATGTATTCTCCTGGAGATACCTGGAGGGTGAAAGCTCCGTCGCCGCTGGTCTGAGTCCATTCCGTAAGAACGGAATCGGGCATCGCGAGGACCACTACCATAGCGCCACCCACACCCACACCGGCGGAATCTGCAGCTACGCCTGTGACGTCAAATTCGACTTGAGCCTGCACCGGATTGACTGGTAGGGTCATCACCAACATTGAGACAAGTATGGCTCTCCATGTTGACGGAGAGAATGACCAGATGTTTATCATATGAAGCAGGTGCCTGTGACTAGAAAGGAGGCCTTCGGACCCGGCCCGTACGAAGCTTTCTGACCTCTTTGAGCTTTTCAGCGACAATTCGTTCATAATCTTCGCGGGTCACCTCACTCCCTTCTTCCGGAGCTTGGATCGTCTCTTCACCTAGCTTGGTCAGATCAATATCTGTCGCAGTATAAACCGTGCGTCCCTCGTCAATGGAAGCCATGAGAATCATACCGGGGAGTCCACCGAACGGACCTGGGCCGGCTTGGACGGGGATTTCCATAGTAAACCAAGCCTCGATCGGGGAACCATCGTGTTCGGCCGTTGCCTTCTGGACCACATGTCCCAAAAACTCGCGCTGTTCGCCCGTCAGCTTCCACTTGTAAGTAGGTCTTGTACCCGAGATCAAAAAATGACGTCCCATGAATTCTCGCGTCTCCGCCATCGTTCCGTCCTCAAAGCTCACGTAGGAGTGCAATAATGTTTCTTGGTCACTCCGCGAACTTGACCCCATCCGGAGACGCGTTCCTAACCCCCGCAGACGGGCGACTCTCATCGGTGCTTCTTGTTCGGGTCTTGGGGCCGAAATCATGACTGATTCGGACTGGTTGAACAGAAGAATCAGTTCGGATGAACGCTGAGAAGGAATCTGATCCCCCATCCCTCTTTCTTCGAGCCTTTTCTCTAGTTCTTCAGGCACTTCGAAGTCGAACTGAACCGAACGACGAAAGGCGATGCGGCCCTCTTGGGCTGCTAGCATCGCGGGGATCAGCGTTAAGCTGAGAAGAAGTATGAATCGCATGGTCAATCTATCAACACCATATCTGCTTTTAGTGGTGCCACGAATGTGGGGTTTGATTGTCATATGCTGCATAAAGTGACTCCATGGATTTCGTTTTCAGCGGGACCGTTCTAAAAGGCAAAACCCACGTTAAGTCCTGGCCAGAAAAAAAAGCCATCGCCTGCGAAAAGCATGTAAAGCGTTCCCCGAAACAGGAACCCGCCTGGGGAACGAAATTCGAATCCGGGTCCTACGTATCCGTATTTCGTCCAGCCGGAAAGGTCGTCTGGTCCCGTATCAATCGTGCCAAACACGGGTGTTATACCAGCTGTGAAATATGGAGAAAAATTCTTCGAGATCACATAATACCTTGCACCAATCGGCAGGAACACAACTCCAGCCCCGCTTCCCCCCAGTGCTGAAAGGCCAACCTCCAACCCCACACTCGGTGTAACCATGCGTTGGTAAGAAAAACTGTAGATCGCTGCTTTACCTAATAATTCTATGCCGAAATCATTCTTTAGCGTTGTTCGACTTTGGGCATGTACGGATTCGTGGGTGAATGTCGACAAACCGATAAATGTTATGAGAGCAACTGCAGTGGTTCGTAGCATGGCCACTCCTTGTCGAAGCCGGTTGGTAGTGTGTCGATGAAGAAGGACCAACAGGACAAAAATTGCAAGCGATCGAGCGCAACTTGATTCACGGCCATCGGTGGGATTGTCTCGATGTGGGGTGGGTACAGTTGGATAAGGAATGAGAATTTATATCTTATCGCGGTACATCCGAGCGTAGACAGCCTCGCAGGCTTCACGCAGATGTGCGTCATTGTCGAACTCGGTTCCAAACCGGGCCGCAGAGAGACGATCTGCGGGCAACCATTTTGGCCGATCTGTGACAATGTCTGCAACGATCCGCCCGATGCCCGGCGAGTGGTGCACGCCACCGACAGAACAAGCTGATGCGACGATAAGTCCGTCGAGACCCTCGATATTTGAGGCGATGGACTGCCCATCCGGAGCCATCGTCGGGAGGCCACGACGCTGCTCGACGATGGGCACATTTTCAAGGTCCGGGAAGAAGGGTAGGGCGGCCTCGTGCATTTCCTGGTAATAAATGTGGTCTGCAGACAGCGCTGGGATCTCGAAGTCCTCTGGGAAATCTCCCATTTTGAAGCTCATCGGTCGGTATCCGTATCCCCCCACCATTAACCCGCCCATATGTTGTCGTGCATAGAGTTGAGGTTCAGTGATGCGCACGATCGGCTGATCTTCACGCACAGAGGACAAAGGTGCCGTTACGTACAGTTGGTGGCGAACGGGCACAACTTGAATGTTTAACCCGAACCGTTCACCGAGCAGCCGGGTCCACGCACCAGCCGCGAGTACAACCCTTTCCGTTTCAATCACGCCAATAGAGGTTTGTACGCCTCGCACACGCCCCCCGCTGGTCAGTATGTCCTCGACTGCCGTACCTGTAAGTACACGCGCCCCGTGATCAATTGCGGCGGCGGCATAAGCAACTGCGACAGATCTTGGCTCGACGAATCCATCCCGCGGTGATAGGAGGATCCGGGCGGTAGGTTCGAGTCGGAGGGATGGGACGAGTTTCAATGCCTCAGGTACGGATAGATAGTGAGTTTTTTGGCCGATGCTTTTGGCAGCTTCTACTCGTTGTTCTAGATCGGCCACATATGCTTCCGTTAACGCAATGCGGAGGCTTCCGTACTGATGAAAATCCACTGCGTGCCCGGTTCTGTCCTCGAAGTTCTCAAAAAAGTCCGCACAATAGCTTGTGAACTCAAGAGAGATCCGATCACTACGCAGGTGTCCGGTTTGCCCCGCTGCGAATTGTGTCGTCCCGCCTCCGATAGTGCCGCGATCCAACACAACGACGTTTTGTACACCCGCATCGGCGAGGTGGAATGCACAACTCGTTCCGAGGACTCCGGCACCGATGACAACGACATCAGCCTGGGTAGATTTCATGATGGGATCGAATACCCTCTCGCCGAAGTGGTCCAGATATCGCGTACTTCGTCTCCGTCACAGATCACGATTTGATCGTATAGATTGCATGTGCCGCAACCGTGACTTGGAGTTAATCGGATCCGATCGCCCACGGACAAACCGTGTCCTTCGGCTTTGACGATCGTGTGTTCTTCGGATTTGAACCTCGGAATCTCGAAGCTCGGGTGATCAGGGAATCGCGGTGGACCAGACTCGTGTGCTATCCCTTTGACGCCGACATCCAGCACCACCCCCTGAGTTGAGACACTGATTATCGTTGCAAGGACAGAAAAGGCAATCTCAAAATCGTCTCCCACGCGCTCCTTATATGACCAATCCATGCCCACGTAGGATCCGAGCTGTAGCTCATCTACCCCGTCCATATCCCCGATTGTTTTATAGGTTGCGGCGCCCCCGCCGGTCAGTATTTGACATGGAATGCCGGCACTTTCTACCAATCGTCGCGTATCGATGGCCAACTGCATGGTGGATCGTGCTGATTCGGCCCGATTGTCGGGCTCCAAAATGTTTACGACGTGTCCGTGGTAAGCGTGCAGTCCATCGAATCGAACGCCGGGCATGTCGATCAGGTTACGTACGAGGTCGAGGGCGGGTTCGCCTGGTTGGACTCCAGACCGGTGGGTGCCAATATCTACCTCTACAAGGACCCCAATATCGAACCCGGCTGCTAGCCCAGCTTCTGCGATGGGGCGTGCATTCGCCATATCGTCTACGAGCACACGGATAGTGCTTCTCTCGGCAATCTCCACGAGCTGATCCAACCCCGATAGAACTTGGTTGGCAATCAATACATCAGTTATACCCCCCTCCACGAGCGCTTTTGCCTCCGCAACCGTCGCCGTGGTCATGCCTACGCAGCCCCCAGCTTCCATTTGCGCCTTAGCAAGCGGGACGCATTTATGATGTTTGAAGTGTGGTCGGAGTTGGACCGGTTTATCTGCGACAAATGCAGCGGCCCACTCGATATTACGCCGGGCGGTAGGCCAATCGAGAAGCAGGGCCGGTGTGGGAAGGTCGCGGATCGTCTTTAGTCGGGACTTATTCAAGGTCTCTTAATCGCTTGTTCTTCTATTATTCGACTGAACTCAAGTTTCCGTAGACGCGCTCAACACAGTTCTTGCGCAGTCGAGAAATTTCATCGAGATCGCTCGACGTGGGTGGAGGAATCAAGTCAAAATGACTGTACGTGTCGTTGCCGCGAACCAACATGGCGAGCGGGTCAGCAACATGCTGTCGCACTTGTGCAGGTACGTAGCGCAGAGCGATCCCGATCCGTGGTATTGTGGATGTGTTGGGCCGCGAACCATGGATGATTGAGGGGTGATGAAGAGAAAATTCTCCGGGGGAAAGCACGAGATCGTCCGCCTTCAATTCGTCAACTTCGACTGAAATTTCTTGTCCGCGTGCCAGAGCGTTCTGGGGGGAATCGGTAAAATTGTGCGGCCAAAAATCAGTTTTGTGGTGACTATTCGGCACCACACGCAGACAACCCGTCTCCACCGTGCTTGCCGTCAGCGCAAGCCAGGCGGTGCATGCCAGATTCGGTTCAAGTCCCCAATAGTTTGCATCTTGGTGCCACGAGACGAACGTCCCATCACCCGGTTGTTTAGTAAACCAGCGAGAATCAAAGAGGAGAAGGTCAGGCCCCAGAATCGCCTCAATCACATCCAGTATTACGGGATTTACGGCTAACTCATGAACCCACGGTAAGTACATGTGCGTTTCAGCAAGCCATAAGTAGTGATCGCGAGCGTCGTGGGTTTGGAGATGTTCTTCAATTGATGTGCTGTAGGATTCGTAGTGCTCACGATAGGCGTTGATCTCGTCGGTACCCATCGCGGAGAGCGGGGAAACGTAGCCCTGCGACGAATATGTGTTCGCAACGAGCCGTTTACCCTGAGCGTTCATTGCGAAGCGCCTCTGTTCCTTCGATATCGACCTGACCATTGTGATCAAGCAGGACTCCATATTCATCGCGGGCAGCTTGGACGGATACTCGGTCGTCCCGCACGTCGATTGCCACGGCATCCGGTTCGCGAGTGAATGGATCGCCGAAGCCACCTCCCCCGGGCTGTTGATGATAAATAGTCTCTCCGGCTTCCATTGGAGTCGATACCATGACTGGGAGCTCAACCTCTCCATCGGCTCGACGGAGGATGTTTATGGACCCGGAACCGGGTCCTCCCCCCGCGAGACCGTAGGGTAAGTGGTCTCGCCGATCGGATCGAATCGTGAGTTGAGCGTCACCCTCAAGAAGGGTCCATTCGCGATCGACGGCCATGCCTCCGCGGTACCGTCCTGCTCCGCCCGTGTCCCTGCAAAGGCTATAGCGCTCGATACGAATTGGGTAATTACATTCCGCTTCCTCGATCGGGATGTTGCCGGCAACATTACCAGGATTACAGAGTCCATCGTTTGCGTCGCGATCTGGCCGGGCTCCCCAGGTCCCCGAGACAAGTTCGTAGTAGACGTAAGGTTGATGAGAGCCTTTCCGCTCGCCCCCGATTATCACTAGAGAATTTCCGCCTTCGCATGCGGCGAGTACGCGTTCTGGAACGATACCTGCTAAGGCTCCCATGATTACGTCGACTTTTCGAAATCCTGTTACCCCTCGCATGGAAGAAGCGCCGGGCATTTTCGGATCGAGCACCGACCCGTGTGGCACGATGACCTTCAGAGGTCGAAACATGCCCGCGGTATTCGGAATGTCCATCTTCATTACAGCCCGAGTACAGAGAGCAACGGCGGAAGCCGTGTAGGAGATCGTACTGTTGATTGCGCCTGGAACTTGGGGGTCGGTACCCTCAAAGTCAGCCGTTAGGCTGTCACCTTCAATACTGATCTTGCATTGGATTTTGACGGGAGGGCCACCGCAGCCATCACTGTCCATATAATCAACGAAAGTGCTCTCACCATCTGGCCACTCTGCAATTTCCGCGCGCACGAGGGCTTCGGTGTAATCAATTAAATCTTGGGCACAGTTTATAAACGTTTCGGTGCCGTAGCGTTCTATTATTCGGAAGATGGCCTGTTCGCCGGTATGACAGGCGGCCAGCTGAGCTCGCAGGTCCCCAATTGTCATATCTGGCACTCGAACGTTGGCACGAATGATGTCTAAGATCGGCTGCCGAAGCCTGCCCTTGTCATACAGCTTCAACCAGGGGATTCGAAGTCCATCCTGGAAGATTTCTGTGTTGTCACAGGCTGAGCTTCCGGGAACTCTCCCACCAAGATCAAGGTGGTGTGCTGTCGCTACCGCGAACGCCACTCGTTGGTCTCCGTCGAAGATTGGTTTGACCACAAAGATGTCGGGGATATGCATCCCCCCTTGAAACGGATCGTTAAGGATGAAAACGTCACCGGGGCAGATGTCATCACCGTATTTGATGAACATTGTTTCCAATGCATAGGGGACCGCACCCAAGTGCAGCGGAATGGTTGTTCCTTGAGCGATTTGTTCGCCGCTGGCATTGCACAAGGAAGTAGAGAAGTCGAGTGCGTCTCTCACGATCGTTGATCGGGCCGTTCGGTGAAGTCCCACGGCCATCTCTTCTGCTGCTGAGGCGAGCGCTGCGCCGATGATCTCTCGAGTGATCGGGTCAATAGATGGTTGAAAGTCGGTGCGCGTGTTCGTCATGGGATCATGGGTTTGGTCAGGATGAGGCTCCCGAGAGGATCCGTTGTGGCTACCCAACCGGGAGGTACGACGATTGTCGCATCATACTCATCAATCAGCAGAGGCCCTGGTGTTTCGTGAAGACCAGTACGCGAGACCACAGGTACTTCGATCGCACCATCGGCTGGTTCGAACGTGGCCACTCGGCTGCCTGAAGGGGTATTTTTTGCTTGGTATTCGCTAAAGCAATTCACCCCTCCGCCCTCCGTTCGGCCAATAAGCCGAATCGCAACAATCTCGACCGCGCTGCCCGGTTCGCCCGCATATCCATACAACCGGTGGTGCTCTTCCTCGAACGTGGCTCGGGCCAGGTCCACAGTTTTTGCAAGTTGCCCTTGGTGATCGACTTCGATTCGAATGTCCGATGGCTCTCCCGTGTACCGCATATCAAAGACCGGCTGAAAAGAAACGGTATCGGGTTCAATGGACTCTGTTGCGAACTGGTTCAGCATTGGCTTGATCATCTCGTCGAGCAGCATCTGAATTGGTTCGACCGCCTCCGAGTTTGCCACGATCTGACAACTCCGAACGTCATGATGCTCTATCCCAGAGGCCAATAGGCCGACGGCGCTGAATACACCGGGTCGCGGAGGGATCAGCACTTGGTTTGACCCGAGTTCATCGGCGAGGTGCGCGGCGTGTACTGGCCCTGAGCCACCGAAAGCCACGATGGTGAAATCACGTGGGTCGCGGCCGCGGTGCACGGAGACTTCGCGGAGCGCTCTCAACATTTGCGCGTTCGCGATGTGGTGAATTCCATGTGCAGCCGCAACCGGTTCCATATTGAGCGGTTTGGCAATGTTCTCTTTGATCGACGAGTATGCAGTATCCGCGTCGATTACTATGTCTCCTCCACCGAGTGGTCCACTCTTGACGTATCCGAGCGCGACATTGGCATCGGTCACGGTGGGTTCACTCCCTCCGCGCCCGTAACAGGCCGGACCTGGCAGGGCACCGGCGCTCTGTGGTCCAACTCGCAGACCTCCGACAATGTCGAGCCAAGCAATACTCCCACCGCCAGCACCCACTTCAGCAATATCAATGCTAGGAGCTAGAACGACTTCTCCCCCCCCCCCGGTGAGCCGATTTCCGGCGGAAAGAGTTGCTCCGACTTCGTATTCGGCACTGTAGGGGATCTTTCCTCCCTCGATCAAAGCCGCTTTCGCAGTTGTTCCACCCATATCTAGGCTGAGTAGATTGACCAACTCTGAAGCGCTGCCGATGGTGGCAGCCGCGAGCACGCCTGCAGCTGGGCCAGATTCTAGGGCAAAGACTGGCCGTGCAGCTGCGTCGTCGGCGGTAGTCAGGCCGCCGGCCGATTGCATGATAGAGAGCGGCGCTTGCACTCGACGCGTAGTGAGGGAGGCTCGCAGCCGGTCGAGGTATCCCCGCATGACAGGGCGAACGTATGCGTTCACGGCGGTGGTTGCGGTCCGCTCATATTCGCGTCGCTGTCGTAACACAACATGCGACAATGAAACCGGGATCCCTGGACAGCGTTCATGAAGAAAGTCGCCGATCTGTCTCTCGTGATCTGGGAAGGCGTATGCATGGATTAGACAGACGGCGACCGACTCTATCCCTTCCTCGTCTAGCGCGTGTGCGATCTGGTCCAACTCTGATTCATCTATTGGTTTTAGCTCTTCTCCGTCAGCACCCATCCTCTCGCTGATTTCGAACCGCAGGTTACGCGGAATAATTGGTGCGGACTTTTCGAAGAAGAGGTCATATAGTTGTGGAGCTCGAATCCGCCTCAGCTCGAGCACGTCCCGAAACCCGCGTGTTGTGATTAGCGCGGTTCGGGCGCCTCGACGTTCGAGCACCGCGTTAGTTGCCACCGTTGTTCCATGACAAACGGTAGAAACCGAAGTGGGTTCGATTCCCTCAGTCTGGAAACTGGTATCGAGGGCCTCTGCTACGGCCCGATCAAAATACGGTGGTGTCGATGGAACCTTCCGAGTGGTTAGACGGCCATTTTCATCGAGGAAAACGAGATCGGTGAACGTACCGCCTACGTCGGCAGCGATCCGAATCTCAGAGGTCGGCTTATTCAAGGAACATTCCATACGCCCTTGGTACGTTCCAGTGGTTGCATAGTAATCTACCGTGCATTTCGTGTTTCATCATGTTAATCGAACTCGTTGGAGGTGACCGATAAACCCTATCCTCCCGGATCTCGATACCCACCCAAACTACCAGAAGACCCCAAAAACCAAATAGGCGGAGACCAGCGCGAGAAGGCCTACGTACAAGCCGGGTTGCAGAAGCAATGAAGGTGGTTTCTGGAACGGGTGTTCTCGCACTTCGGTGAGTCCTTGAGAACTTGCTGCGAGCCAGCCAGTCTCAGGTTTTCTCTGTGCAGATTCGAGGTGTTCACTGCCTCGTGACGAAATGGTCCCCCATATGAGCCCGATTCCAGTGAAAACGACTGCCCATAAAAAGGCTTCCCATTGTCCTGTGAGCCAATTCGGAAGCCATGAAATATTCATGATCTCTCGGTCGACAAATCCTAAAACACCATATGCCCCGCCGGTTAATAACCCGATCAAGCCTGCACGACGACCAACTGGCGTGACGGCCCCTGCCAGGTAGACTACAAAGAGTGGCGTGACGAACACCGATGTGAGTGAGCGAAACGCAGCGAGCATGGTCGGGGCCGAAATAATGAAGGGGAGATACGCGAAGCCAAGAGCCAAAACGGCGACCGTGCTCCATCGACCCACGCGCACGTAGTGTGCGTCGTCGCGGTCTCGAATCGCAAAACGCGCGTAGATATCACGTGTGAACACAGCCGCCATTGACGATCCCATAGAATCGAAGGTGCTGACCGCAGCACTCAGAACTCCGGCAATGACTATTCCTTTTAGACCAATTCCGACGTGAGTGGCGATGAGGTGAGGGTACATGGCATCGGCGGGAGCGAAGTCCGGGAATTGTGCACGGCCGAAGAGTCCCAGCATGTCAGTGAAGACAAGCGCAACCATACTGATTCCTGCTGCTAATACGCCCGCCATCTTCAAGTCCCACAGTGATCTCGTTCCGAGCATGCGCTGCGTAGATGTATGGCTCCCTGTCCACCATCCACACGAAATCAGGATCCACGCAAAGAAGATGACGATGGGCGACGTCCCTCCCTCCCGGCCGCGAAAACTACTTACGTGCAAAAGATCTGAAGCGGCCATCCCCGGAGCTATGCCTTGGGCGGACGTTCCGAGGCTCTCGAGTTGGGCGACCATTGCGTCCCAGCCGCCTACCGTCCGCCAGACGGTCACGCAAACGATGAACCCGCTGAGCAGGATCACCACACTTTGAAGCGCGTCGGTGACAACCACGGTTCGCAATCCGCCCCAGGCCGTGTAAATGCCGGACAGGACTACTAGTCCAATTATGAGATACCATGCGAGTGATGCGGTCAGTCCGGCAACGTTCACCAGCGTCAAATGCACGGCCCAAATCATCAATCCAAGTACGCTGGTGCGATACTGAATTTGGATAAGCGCGCCTAATACACGGGTCGTAGGACCAAAGCGATGCTCAAGGTATTCAGAATTGGTGTAAAGACCCGCGCGGTAGATTACAGGTATGATTATGAACGTTGCGATGGTCGCTCCGATCAGCCCACCAAACGTATGCGCCGAGATGAAATGTAGGCCCTCGCTCGAGATGGACCCGGTGGCTGACACAAACTCCGAGTTGTCGATGTTGGTTGCGAAGAGGGATAGTCCAACCGCCCACCATGGAAGTGACCGTGAGCTTAAAAACCACTCTTCACTCGTGCTGGTGCCTCGCGCGCGGTAGAAACCGTAGGCGATAATTGCCCCGTTAAGGCCTAGTACGATGGACCAATCAAGAGCAGACATCTAACCCGTTTCTATAAAGATTCGAGGAGGTTCCCCGGCCCCTCCGTCTCGAAGACTAGCGCTACAGATGGGGCGTATTCGCAGCTTCATCTTTTTGATATAGGGAGAAGGATGTGGGATGGATATTCCATCGTGTGAAGGACCGTATTACGAGCCGTTAGGATACGAGTGCCCGTAGCCACGTCTTCCCCCGTGTTAAGATTGCGACTGAATCGGGGGAAGTTGCTGCTGGTCACATGTACTCGGATGCTGTGTCCAGCGAGGAAGGCATGGCTGGCTGGACACAAGTCAATTCGAAACTCGTCAACCTGATTCTGTTCCAGCAACTCGGTTGTCGAAAGTCCCTTTCGGTAACGACCGCGAAGTATTCCTTCGCAAATGAGGAGTGATCTTCCCGCTTGATTCACATCCGTGAGCCGGACAACAAAGTCTGTATCACGCGCGGAGGACTCCGCGTACAGGATCACCTCAATCGGTCCTGTAACCTCGAGATTGCTTTCAAGTGGGGCCGACGTATAAACCAGGACATCATCTCGACGTTCTATCGGGCCTTGGTCCACGGGCCCGGCCTTGAGTGGCTGCTCTGCATGGGCCGTGATCAGCCGCGAGGATACGTTCCCGCCTAGCGAGGGTGCTGGGTTACGCGGGTCGTACTCAAATTGGTCAGGTGGTTCTGAACTGGGTGGATCAATGCTTATTCGACCGTCATCCTCGTCTGTGTTGGCCCGGCCATTACTGTGCAGGAAGTGCGGAATCATCTCGGTATCTGGGAGAGGCCACTCATCTGCAAAGATCCAGCGATTAGTGCCCGTTGTGAAGATCCTGACTGGAGGTTCTTCAGCGATCCCATCATCGATACCTCGCAGTTGCCAGTCGAACCAGCGCTGTTCTTCTTCTTTGATGTCGAGCATTACGCTGGGGCCGAAGTCCATCTCTCCATCTGCCGGTTCGTCTGGAGGTTCGTGAGACCAAGGGCCAACGAGGACGCGTTGTTGTGTACGTGCTCTTTCGGTCCCTCCATTCTGGGCCATGCCACTGAAGTTGCGCAGTCCTGCGCCCGCGTAGGGGTCGTACCAACCGCACTGGTGAAAGGCGGGGGCATGAACAGCGTCGTGCCGCTCAAGTGTATTCAGCTTCTTCCAGTATTCATCGTAGGTGGAGTGTTCCAACCATTCCAGCCAGTATGCGCACCTCCGGCCGATCGCAAGTTCGTCCATATCGATCAGAGGCAGATGGCTCCAGAAGCGGTCGTTCGAATACAAGCGTCCCGATTGGGAGCCGGCACCAATCGACAGGCTCGCTTCCCACACGACCACGATGCCGAGTGAGAGCAGAAGTTGGAACGCACCGCCCGTATAGTGACAGTCGCCAAAATAGTCGTCACAAATTACATGCGGCGCCATACAAGTAAGGTGAGGACTGGCGAGCGGTGCGCTCAACCATTGCGTGCACGCACCGTAGCTTCGCCCCCACGTACCAATCTTTCCGTCACACCATGATTGGTTGGCGACCCATTCTATGGTGTCGTAGCCGTCATTGATTTCGGGAAAGTACGCATGGAATACGCCTTCAGACTCGAATCGTCCACGACAATCTTGGACAACGAATGCATACCCGCGCTCGGCCCAATAGACCCCCAACTCCACGAAGACATCTCGTCCGCTTTCGTAGGGCGTGCGCGTCACGACGGTGGGGAAGGGCCCGCCGGAGCGTGGCAAGTACACGTCGGCTGACAGGCGTACACCATCTCGCATTGGAACCCAACAACCATGAAGCAGGCGAATCTCGTCTGGGGCATTCATCATCCGCTGCGACCTTTCTCCGAGTGAGGCTCCATTCCAAAACGGTGCAGGCTAGTTGCTACGGTCTACTGGCTAGACGACGTGCAAAATCCTTTCGCCTTAGTCACCACCATGTGTTCCCAGTCCTCCGAATTGCTAGCAGTTTTACCGGAGCGCCGTAAGTAAAAGCCCCCTCTTACAGTCGGGACGGAACACAACGTCGAAATGCAATTGTACCTTATACTGTGTGTTGCGTATCGTAAACGGGTCAACTTGATCGAAAACGCTGGTCAGATGGGCAATTAGGTGGTGGTGATTGAACAGCGCTTGTAGCCATGATGGTTAGGTGAAAATGAAGAGGCCCTACTTTAAGCTGCTCGTCGTATCGGCTTCGATGTTGTTCTGGGAGCTGGTTCTCATCCGGTGGGTAGGCGCTTCGATTCGGATCATCTCCTACTACACCAATTTCGTATTGCTGGCCGCGATTTTCGGTCTTGGTGCCGGTGCACTGCTCGCCCGATTCCGCTTCTCAATGCACCCAATATTAGCCCCAGCAATTGCTGCTTGTGTGTTGCTCAGTGTGTTTTTGAGTGGCTTTCACCTATCGAGTGTCGGCGCTGAAGATTTGGTCATTTGGTCGGGCAGGCCGCCATTCCTCCCTCCTCTGGGCGGAACCGATTCAGCTGCAGAAATCCCCTTATGGTTGATGCTGGGTGCCATTTATGTGTCGACGGCCGCTGTGTTTGTGATCTTCGGGCAATGGATCGGAAATTTATTTAAGGGACGACCGCCCTTGTTTGCCTACTCTGTGGAGATCCTTGGCAGCATCCTCGGCATTTTACTGTTCGCGTTACTCTCTGCGTTTGGGTTAAGCCCAGTCGCATGGTTTTTTGCTGGATTTGTGTTGTTATTGCTGGGAATTGACCGATCAGCCAGGGACTATGCGCTTGCCATCGTGAGCGTTGTCGCCGTGTTCGTTGTCACTGCACCGGTCAGCGACGACTTCGTATGGTCCCCCTATTACAAAATCCGGTTCGAGCCGCTTCAAGAGATCCAGGATCCCTCGGGCCCAGTGGACTTTGGGGAGCCGGTCGGGTATTCGCTCACGGTTAACAGTGATTTCCACCAAATGCTGCTTAATCTGGGCCCCGAAGCCCCAGATCACCCATTTCAGCAAAGTTGGGAAGACCTCTATAACACGCCGTATGCTGCGTACTCGGATCTTCCGCCAGGTCCGGTGCTTGTCGTGGGGAGTGGAACCGGAAACGACGTCAGCGCAGCACTGAGAAACACGGATCGGGAGATCTATGCTGTCGATATCGACCCGGCGATTCTTGACTTGGGCTATGAATACCACTTCGAACACCCTTATCAGTCAGATCGGGTCACCGTAATTAACGATGATGCCCGTTCCTTTTTCCAAAACACCGAAGAGCAGTTTGCTCTCGTTGTTTTCGGATTTCTGGACAGTCACAAACTCCTTTCTTCTTTTTCATCGATTCGGCTCGACAACTTCGTTTACACCAAAGAATCATTTCAGCAGGTGAAACAGATTCTGGCGCCAGGTGGTGCGATTGTTCTTACGTTTTCCGTAGCACGTGAGTGGCTTCACGAACGATTCGTGCGAACGATAGATGAAGTGTTCGACCTGAAGACACAGACGTTTTTCCCCCGAACGCCCTACACATACGGGGCCATCTATACAAACCGAAAAGGTCTCGCACCTTTGGCTCGGAGTGGTAATACATCACTGGCTCAAAACGATTCGGTTCGGGTGGCGACCGATGACTGGCCGTTTCTGTATCTGAAAGAACCCACGATCCCCCCGCACTATCGGCTGTTCATCGCGATCATTGTCATACTCGGTTGCCTCCCACTTCTGACACTGCCAAGGGGTGAACGACGAATACGGGTCCCGTACTTCTTACTAGGGGCGGGATTTTTCTTGGTTGAAGCCAGTAACATCGTGACGCTTTCAATACTTTTTGGGTCTACCTGGTGGGTGAATGTGCTGGTATTCGCGGGGATCCTTGTTCTAGTGCTTTTGGGTAATTTGACGAGTGCCAAGCTAAAAACGGACCGGATCGACCTGTTGTTTGCGCTCTTGGGGGTCAGCCTTGTGGTCGCATACTTGACCTCTCCGGCGACCTTGCTTGCAACCAATGTTCCGCTACTACGTGAGATCTTGGCCGTGTTAGTGTTTTTGGGGCCGATCTATTTTGCGAGCATCATTTTTGCGCGTCTGATTATGCAGGAAAAGAAGCTCTACCAGGCATATGGCTCAAATATGCTGGGGGCTGTGGTGGGTGGGGCTTGCGAGTATGTGTCGATGGTTATGGGGTTCAAGTTCCTGCTGCTGGTCACGTTTGGCATCTACCTGACAGCATTCCTCTTCCTGCAACAGGGTGGGACTCGAAGAAAAGTTGTGTCTCGACCCGTGTGAGCGGGTCTAGTTGAGCCAATCTGCCCGTGTTTCTTATAGATATCCGAACTATTTAGTCATGGTGTGGGCAGATTTCGGTCGGCGGCTATCCTGTTAAACCCCCAATATTGCCAACTGGCGCGCTGGTATTGCGCCTTTTGAGTGCTAGGATCATCTTCGAAGTA
>CAYZOT010000010.1:0-100187 GCA_964480515.1 uncultured Gemmatimonadota bacterium | reverse complement strand
CCATGATCGCCGTTTTAAAACCTTCGAGTCGCACAACACCGTGTGGGTACTCAACGGCTGAGCCGCAATAACCAACAGCATTATCTACAAAGTCGGGATAACTCACCGCCCACTGAAACGCCTGCTGCGCACCCATAGAGAATCCGATTACAGCATTGATGCTTTCCAGCTCAAACCCTTCAGTTAACAGCCGGTAACCCGCTTCGATGTTGTCCCTGATTGCTATCTCAGGAAAGTTCGGCCCATTGAACGGCGGAGGTGTGTTACTAGGTGAGCTTGAGAGCCCGTTCTGAAACATATCGGTAGCAACAATGAAGTAGTCTTCAGGATTCAACGCCAAATCATCACCGATAAGAAAATCATATCCGTGATGATCTCCAGCATAGAAAGACGGCAGCAAGATGACATTGTCTTTCGCTGCATTAAGCTGGCCGTGGGTCACGTAGGAAAGTTTGGCATCGGGTAATACAACGCCGCTCTCCAGCGTAAAATCACCAAGGGCAAAAATCTTGTGCCCGCCTCCAGCCAGAACATTCTGAGATAAAGTTAAGGCTGCACAACAAACCCAAGCAGATAGTCCTATCGTCATTGTACTTACTCTTAAATCATCGACGTCTTGGAATAGGAACCGGTTCGCCTAGGGATGGCACCACGCCAATATTAGTTAGCAGCGCCTCAAGTGCTGGCATGCGGTTCGTCAGCATACTGTTGATGCGTTCGATCACTTTAGGCATCACCTCCCAAGTCTGATCGATCGACCACAACTGATCCGCGCTCGGGCGACCCGACCAATTCTCAATGCTACCCGTTTGCCGTCCCATCCGGTTAGCTTCGGAAAAATCTTCGCGTAGTTCTTCCAGAGTCTCAGACAAATCTTCGATGTCGCCCTCAATCTGTGCTTTATCTTCCGCCTCCAGATTGGCCGTTGCGACAAGTTCTTCGATTTCGTTCATCCGTTGGTCCATTGCGGTCAACCGTTGTGCGGCATCGCGTATCGGCTGGGCTAATGCATACACCTGCATCAACGCCTTCTGACGTTCTACGAGATCGGATCGAGAGGCATTACGGCGAGGGTCAAGCCGAACTTCAATCTCCCGCGTGTGGCTCTCATCACCAACGGTTAGACGGGCCATGTAAGTCCCGGGTAGTACGCGGGGACCCGCTCCCATTGGTGGCCCCCCACGGAATCCGCCTCCCTCACTCGACGCTTCAAAGGCGGGTTCAAGTCTAAAGTCCCACAGAACTTGCTGGACCCCTACCTCGTTGGAAGGCTTGAGGGTACGGATGACATCGCCAGCAGAATCAAGAATTTCTAGTCGCAGTGGTGTGGAATCTGGGTCCCACATGGACTCAAGTTTCCTCCCTCGGACACCCATCGGACTGACGGCTCCGTCTGGGCCGATCTCAGATACGGTGACGAGTGTGCTACTGTCCCCCTCCCCGTTCTGTCCTGTTGCTGTCGTCCCACTCTCGACCGGATCGCGCAGATAATATCGGATCGCAGCGGCGTTTGGCGGATTGTCTGCCACGAATGTGGCAGGTTGAAACGGCCAATCCATGCCCATCGACCAGATCGTTGCCCGGCGGCTCCCGAACAAATGTGCGGCAGAGGCAAGAACTTGATCCGATAACTCCTGGAGCGGTGTGATGTCGTCCAAGATCCAGATGCTCCGCCCATGTGTGCCGAGCACCAAATCATTTTCACGTGTGTGAATTGCTATGTCGTCTACTGCAACCGGTGGGAGATTATTCTGCATTCTTCCCCACGAACCACCTGCATCAATTGACACATACAAGCCGATTTCATTGCCAAGAAACAGTAGGCTAGAGTTTTCCGGGTGCTCGCGGATCACGTTGACAGACCACCCCTCTGGGAGGCCGTTAGTGATCTTTCGCCAGGTGGATCCGAAATCATTACTCACAAACGTATACGGGGAGTAGTCGTCATTGCGGTGCCCATCAAAGGTGGCATACACTCGGCCGTCCACTTCGTAGGATGTTTCAATCCGACTCACGTAGGTTCGTGGCGGCACCCCGGACACTCGGTCGATTACGTTCGTCCATGTTACGCCCTGATCTCGCGTAACTTGCAAGTTTCCATCATCGGTTCCGACATAGAGGACATCGGGAGAATGTTTTGATTCAGCGAGCGCAGTAATATTGCCGTATGATGAGATCCCGTCATGGCGAGATAGGGTTTCATCCGTGACGAGACGTCCCATGATTGAGACAGTATCACGGTCAATCATTTTCGTGAGGTCTGGACTCGCTTCTTCCCACGTCGTTCCTCGATCTCTAGAACGCATCAGATGATTTCCACCGAGATAGATCGTTGCTGGGTCATGGTGTGAAATTGCGAAGGGAGAGTCCCAATTAAACCGGTAATTTCGGTTTTCTTCACCCGCCGTGGGTCGGGGGACAGGTCGTATTGATTGCGCTTCGCGTGAAGCGACATCAATGCGCGCCATGTTCCCGCCCTGCGACTCTGAAAAAAGGATGTTGGGATCGGTTGGGTCAGCATGATTATGGAATCCATCACCAAACCAAACATGTGTCCAATCGCGGTTGCGAACTCCCCAAGTAGATTGGGTCCGGTGTGGAGCACACCAATTCCCGTTGTCCTGAAGCCCGCCGCACACATAGTAGGGATCGCGCATATCCACGTCGATTTCGTAAAACTGACCAATAGGCATGTTACGGATGGATCTCCATGTTTTCGCCCCATCCCTGGAGAAAGCTAACCCGCCGTCATTTCCGTTGATCAGGTGGTTTGAGTTGTCTGGGTTGATCCACATCGAATGATGATCCGAATGGATGTTTTCTGTCGCATTTCCGGGCCACCAAGTTCGCCCGCCATCGTCGGACGCGGATGCCTGAGTCCCACCCAGATAGATTCGCTCCGGATTGTTCGGATCAATTCGTATCAAGGAAAAATACATAGGTCGAGGATTACGAGGGCTCATCATCTCCCATGTTTCACCGCGATCTTCTGACCGGTACACGCCGCTCCCCTCCTCCGCCTCGACCACTGCGTACACCAGGTTCCCATCGCGACGGTAAACATCTAATCCAATGCGGCCCATCTCTGTATTAGGCAGCCCTCCTCCGAGTCGGATCCAAGTGTCGCCACCATCAGTTGTGCGCCAGATACCTGATCCCCCTCCACCGGCTGCGAACCCGAAGCCCGTTCTCCGCCGTTGATAGGTGGCTGCGAAAAGCGTGTTGGGGTCGGCATGGTCCATTACGAGATCGATTACTCCGGTGTCTTCATCTACATACAACACCTTGTCCCATGTCTCACCGCCGTCGGTTGTACGGAAAACGCCACGTGTTTCATTGGCTCCCCATAGGTGTCCGACTGTCCCGACATAGACGATGTCGGGGTTGGAGTGATGAATCATTATTCGGCTGATGTGGCGGGTATCTTCTAACCCCATATGGGACCATGTGGCGCCCGCATCATTAGATTTAAATATTCCAATTCCCCATGGTGAACTTTGGCGGTTTTGTGGCTCTCCTGTGCCGGCCCAGACTGTGTTAGGGTTTGAAGGTGCAACGGCGAGGGCGCCAATTGATGGCGCAATCTGGCTGTCGAAAACCGGGTCCCAAGTCATTCCGTCGTTCATGGTCTTCCAGACACCTCCGGCTCCGAGGCCCACGTAGAAGATCCGCGGATCACTCTCAACCACAGCGATGTCGGAGACACGTCCCCCCATTATGGCTGGCCCTATTTCGCGAAACTCTAGTGTGGAAACGGCTTCGGCTGCTGCTCCGGATATCGTCTGCGCGGTTGCGAAGACGGGATTGGCGAATGCCGTCAGTCCCAGAATGAGGGCAGTCTGTAAGCGAGATATACAACGACTTATAATTGGGCGGGGTAGCATTGTGAACCTCCGTGAGTGACATCATAGCTCGAAATTGACACCCCCCAAGTTAACGTAAGACAGGTGCCGAGAGGGAGCCCCTCGTACTCATGGAAGAATTCATTGTTTTTTTGGGGCCTTGAGTGATTAAGGTCGTTTGCGCTACGATTCCGGTCTGACTCACCTTTGCCGGAGTAGCTCCATGAAAAGACGTGACTTTCTCGCCGCCTCTACCGCAGCAGCAGGCTCGACACTCCTTGGATGTGGTTCAGGTGAATCTGGGGGCGTGACTTCAGATGGAATCGGGGAGTGGGCTCCGACGGGTGATGCGAATGTCCCTGGTTTGCTTGGTACGGCGCACCAGAGCGTTTGGGGCCGTCGCGGTGTAACCGCAGCAGCAGATTACTATGCTTCGCTCGCTGGTACGCAGATCATGATGCAAGGCGGAAATGCGATCGATGCTATCGTGGCGGCAGCGGCCACACTCAACGTTTCCGAACCATACATGTCGGGGCTTGGTGGGTTCGGCGGGTTCATGCTGATCTATCTGGCTGAGGAAGGCCGTGTCGTCGGGTTAGATGCGCTGGGACGCAGTCCCAGCGCATCTTCCGACAAGACGATGACACTGGATGATTTTGAAGCGGGCTATAAAGCTCCAATTGTTCCTGGTGCGTTCAAAGGGTGGGCTGCTGCTCTCGAGCGGTACGGGACGATGAGTTTGGGAGATGTATTCGAGCCCGCCATCCAGCTTGCAGAAGATGGTTTCGTGATCTCTAAGTTTGATCAACTGCATACGTCGTCGAGTGCGGACAAGCTTTCCCAGTTTCCATCGACAGCTGCTGTCTTTATGCCGAATGGCCGCCCACCACGTATGGGTGAGATCATCAAGCAACCTGACCTTGCTGCCAGTATGCGTCATCTCGCACGAGCGGGTTCTGATGATTTTTATAAAGGCGAACTGGCTGATCGAATTGTGCGTTTTCTTTCTGAAAACGGAGGACATCTTACTAAAGCCGACTTGGAGGAATACGAAGTAGAGTGGCGCGAGCCAATTACGACGACATTCCAGGGACACACACTCCATGCAATGCCACCGGGATCTTGTGGAATGACGATGTTCCAGGTGTTGAACATTATGGATGGATTTGACCTGTCAAACATGGACCTGTATGGATCTGAGTTTGCACATCTGTGGCTTGAAGCTTTCAAGCTCGCCCTTATTGATGATGACCGGTATAACACAGGCAAAAAAGCCGATATACCAGTCGACCGGATCATTTCGAAGGCTTATGCGGACGAGCAACGGGCGAAAATTGATCCCGCCCGTGTCGCTTCTTTCTCGGGGGATCCGTTCCCGTTCTTCGGAACGACCAGTCTCTCTTCAGCAGATCGCTGGGGGAATGCGGTCGCGTTCACACAATCGCTCGTGAGTGTCTATGGAAGTGGTGTTATCGCGGGAGACACTGGAATCTTCCTTAACAATGGACACACATTTGGGTTCGTCCTCGAAGAGGGACATGTGAACTATCTCGAAGGTGGAGAGAAGGCTAAGGGTGTGATGACGCCCTGTGTCGTAATGAAAGATGATAAACTTGTGGCGGCCGTCGGAGCGGCAGGCGGGTACACGATCCCACAGACAGTCGGGCAGGTAATCACAAAGCTCACGGCCGGGGAGATGGACGTACAACTTGCGATTGCTTCGCCGCGAATGTTGGTCAACCGGGGTGGGGGTCGTGTGCCGATACCGGAAGACTCTGTAACGTATCTTGAAGGTGGTTTTCCACCGTCCGTTTATGCTGAACTAGCTGATCGTGGACATTACTTGGCGGATCCGGGTAACCCAGGTGGCGTTCAGGCCGTCTACCAAGACACAGAAACGGGAGCGTTGGCAGGGGGGTCGGATCCGCGGAGGGATGGTCATGCTATTGCATGGTGAGTCATGGCATGACCTCAACTAAAACCGGCACTAAGAGGGCTACAGGGGCAATCTTATTAATGCTCGTGTGTGCCGGTGGGTGCTCCGAGTCTGAGCCGACAAGCAGTGATCTCTCGCGTAATCAAGCAATTTACGTACCTATGCGGGATGGGGTTAGAATCGCGGTGGATGTGTGGTTGCCGGAGGGGATTGAGCCGGGTATGAAACTCCCCACCGTAATTCGGGCCACTCGTTACTGGCGAGCGCAAGATCGGATAGGAGCTGCTATCGACGAACGATCCAACTTTGAGGAGGCCCATCGCTTCAACTCGGCAGGCTATGTGCTCGTTTTGGTTGATGCTCGAGGCAGTGGTGCATCGTTTGGGATGCGGCGCTTTGAGATGGCTGAGGATGAAGTCCGCGATTACGGCGAAGTCGTAGATTGGATAATAGCCCAACCCTGGTCGAACGGTCGTGTGGGCGCCTACGGTGTTTCCTATGCGGGGAATACGGCTGAGATGTTAGCTGTTAACGGACATCCGGCTGTGAAGGCGATCGCACCGCTCTTCAACGACTTTGATAACTTCGGCCATTTGATTTTCCCTGGAGGAATCTTGACTGTCGGGTTCCTCGCGGATTGGTCAAACCGTGTCCGTCTAATGGACTTGAACGATATGTGCGCGCTTTCTGAAGTCGAGGGCTCCAGTTGTGCGCAACTCTTAAGGGAGATCAGTGGGGTGAAGCCGGTAGATGCGGATACGGATTACTCGCTGCTCACCAGCGCCGTGTCGGAGCATGAGGCGAACACCGTGCCTTTCGAAGCCGCGCTCGAATATGAGTTTAGAGATGATCCGTTCGGTCCATTCGGTGAAACAAATGTGGGACACCGGCGCAGTACATCTGGACATCTACCTCAGATCGAATCTTCGGGCGTTGCAATGTTTGTTCGGGTCGGGTGGCAAGATGCAGGGACGGTCAATGGTGCCCTAGGTCGCTTCAATACGATCTCTAACTCGCAGCAGGTATTAATTGGGCCCTGGGACCACGGGGCGAAGAATGATGCAGACCCGTTCAACCTCGAGGAAAAGCCTGTCGAGCCCAATCCAGAAGACCAATTTGCGGAGATGGTGCTTTTTTTTGATAGCCATCTGAAGGAAGGAGGTTCAGAGAAAACGCCGACGGAGATTAGCTACTATACACTAGGTAGTGGAGACTGGACTACGACTGAGATATGGCCTCCCGATGGGTTTGAAACAAAGACGTGGTATTTCAAGGAAGCCGGGGGTCTGGGGGTGGATACCCCTATGGTTTCCGGAGCCAACGATCTGTATACGGTTGATTTCAGTGCGACGACCGGGGTCCGCAACCGTTGGTACACCAATGGTGGGGCAGGCGATGTCGTGTATCCTGATCGTTCTGAAGAAGACCGGAAGCTCCTTACTTACACGAGTGATCCTATGTCTTCCGATGTCGAAATTACTGGGCACCCGCTCGTGACACTTTTCGTAGATTCAGGGACACCCGATGCTGCGTTTATCGTCTATCTGGAAATTGTCGCTCCAAACGGACGTGTCACCTACGTGACCGAGGGTCAATTGCGCGGTGTGATACGTGCGGTTACAGAAGCCGAACCACTGTACCGAAAATACGGACCCCACCGAAGCGAACTCCGAGATGATGCCCTTCCACTCGTTCCAGGTGAGATTGCGGAAATCCGTTTCGATCTGTGGGCAACATCGGTGCTAGTTCGGGAAGGACACCGAATACGGATCGCAGTGGGGGGGGCGGACGCAGACACGTTCCTTCGCTACCCACGAGATGGTAGCGTTCCCCAATGGGCTGTCCACCGCAGCCCATTGCATGCGTCCCGCATTGATCTGCCGATGCGCAAGCGCTTTTGAGGTGTAAGGTCTGTTTTTCATACGTACGCATCGTAGCTATGAGAAGGGGATTGAGCAGTTAGTTTGTCCCGCCGCAGTGACTTCCCAAGGTCAGTGGAGCAACTGCATCGTCACGGACTGATTCATCGCCATCAGCATGCCCGCCGCGCTCATGTCCAGATTTACGATGGTCTCTGAACGCTCGATTCGTCTGCCTTCCACGTCGAACATCATTGTTCCAGATAAGCCTCCCGTACCATCCATCACCATCCCCTGAGCACTTCCAGCCATGGTGATTGGGCCGACGAAATCAATTGAGGCGATGTGGCCGGATACGCTCACAAGCGTATAGGTGATATTCATGTCTAAGGTCATGGAGCCCCCCACCCCCGTAGGTACATCCACATTAATACTTGCATCCCACGATTCTCCTGGACTAACTGGGTTCTCAGGCAGTTCGAGTGTGAACCAGGTGCCAGCCCCTAGATCGAGAACTTCAGATGCAGATGGCATTAGCTCTATCATGCGACCTTGAGTATCCATTTTCATCGTTTGTGACTGTCCCGCGATGTCTGGAATAGTCTGTCCCATCGCTTGCAACATCGGCATCGAAATGTCTGCTGAGTCTGTCTTGGTCTGGAGTTCAAACACCTCTCCGTCCGAACTCAGGATGGTTTGTGTCTGATATACGCGCCCTCTCATGAGAGGGCCATCAGTCGGCATCATAGGTATATCCATGAACGTTTCTAATCCCATCATGTATTGATTCACGACCCCCTCTTCGGAATTCAACCGAAGGAGTATGGATTGGCCCTGTAGGGGCACATGGAGCGTTAAACTGACGATCGTCATGATGGTTATGCGAATGAACCGGATGTGCACGAGCCCTCCTAAGCTGACAATGCTTCCATAAACTTCCACGAGTGTGGGTTCTATCGCTACCCATACTCGAAATCGCACTTTGTGTATATTACAGTATCGATGATCTGAGCAGGATCTGCGCAGTTTGGGGTCCGGAGTCCTCTGTGAAGAAAACCGCCGAAAAGAAAAGAAAATCACCGACGCGAAGTTCGGGGCCACGCTCGATCCTGCCTAAAGACTTTTTAGCCGTCCTTGAAGGTTTCGAACATGAACTCGATCTAGAGTTCATCGCCTTGGCGTTCCAGTATAGTGTGGAAAAACATGAGGGGCAGAAGAGGGCCTCTGGTGAGGACTACGTAACACACTGTGTTGAAGTGGCGAAGATCCTCTCTGAGATCGACCTCGATAGCGTCAGTATCGTAGCCTCACTTCTTCACGATGTGGTCGAAGATACCGATACGACCGTAGACGATATTCGGGGTGAGTTTGGTGATGAGGTGGCAACGATCGTCAATGGCCTCACGAAGCTTGCACGCTTTGAATTTGGGTCTATTGCCGAGCGTCAAGCAGCGACGTATCGAAAACTACTTTTATCGATGGCACGCGACGCACGGGTCATCCTGATCAAATTGGCTGATCGGCTCCACAATATGCGCACGCTTGAGCATATGCCTGAGGAGTCACGGTTGCGTATCGCACGTGAGACCCGGGAAATCTATGCTCCGTTGGCCCACCGCTTGGGAGTGGGCCGACTGAAGTGGGAGCTTGAGGACCTTGCCTTCAAGTTTATTGAGCCTGAGGCCTATCGGGAGCTGGTGAGGACGGTCAAATCAAAACGCCGAGATCGAGAAGAAATGATCCGCGGGATGGTGGAACCACTTCAGAAGGAGCTGGAGGTAGCAGAGATCCAATGCGAAGTTACCGGGAGACCGAAGCACCTTTGGTCTATCTATGGAAAGATGATCGAACGGGATAAGCCCCTCGAAGAGGTATACGATACCCTTGCCATGCGCGTCATCGTTGAAACGGTACGTGATTGCTATCACGCACTTGGTGTGGTGCATAACAAATGGACTCCACTTACGGAACGATTGCACGATTTCATAGCCACACCGAAGTCAAATATGTACCAAAGTCTCCACACGACAGTTTTTGGAACTGGGGGTGCCCTCTATGAAATTCAGATTCGCACCCGTGACATGCACGGAACGGCTGAGTATGGGATCGCGGCTCACTGGCGTTATAAGGAGGGGATTCAAGGGCCCGGTGATGAAGTTGACGAAAAGCTTTCTTGGTTCCGTCAGGTGCTTGAATGGCAGCACGAGACGCGTGAGCCGGAGGAGTTCATGGAGTTTCTCCGAATCGATCTCTTCCAGGATGAGATCTTTGTATTCACGCCTGCTGGCGATGTAAAGCAGTTACCCAAAGGTGCGACAGCAATTGACTTTGCATTTGCTGTGCACACCGAGATTGGTTTGCATTGTTCAGGTGCAAAGGCGAATGGACGAATAATCCCTCTAAGCAGGGCTCTCCAGAATGGAGAGACTGTTGAGGTGCTGACTTCGGAAGCGCAGACTCCGAGTCGAGATTGGTTGGGATTCATCCGGACGAGCAAGGCGCGGCATACCGTTCGACAGTGGATTCGCCAAGAAGAGTATGGGTCTGCTACTCGTCTGGGCCGGGATATCATCAAGCGAGAGTGGAAACGTTACCGGCGTGGCAAGCTTAACGAGGCCGTGGTAGAGAAAGCGGCGCAAACATTAGGTCACCACAACGTTAATGCACTCTACGCTTCCGTAGCTCATGGCGATATCAGCCTCACGCGTGTGGCTCGTGCAATGTCGCTGGATTCTGCGCCAGATAAGTCTGAGAAATTGCCGGGCCCGTTGAACAAGCTCGTGGACAAGGTTTGGTCTGGTGGGAACAAAGGCATTCAGATTCAAGGTCTCGATGACCTGATGATCCGCTATTCACAGTGCTGTCAACCTGTACCCGGTGATGATGTGATGGGGTACATAACCCGGGGGCGAGGGATTTCTGTTCATCGCACTGATTGCCCAAATGTGCTCCACCTGTCCGATGACCCGGAGCGGAGGGTCGAAATCGACTGGGGTTCGGATGGCGATCGCCGATTTCTCGTACGGATTTTTATGGAAGGTACGGATCGTCATGGATTGTTCGCTGACATCGCAAAAGCTGTTACCGAAACGGGTACGAACATCCAATCAGCCGATATCAAGGCAGTTGAGGGTGGCATGCGAGGTCTCTTCGTTATCGAAGTAGAACACCTTAAGCATCTTCAAAAGGTCACGCGGAAAGTCCAGCGCGTAAAAGGCGTTATATCGGTTCAGCGTAAAGAGTCCTTTGGGGAAAGCACCCTCACGCTGGAATGATCATACAGCTCAGAAATAGCCTTCCAGAGCAAGTGATGAATCGCCATACTGTCCTGTCGGCCAGCCGTACGCCCGGCGGTCCGTTTCCGACTACGTGACGATAGATGCCGAGCTTCGATCTACAACTCCCGTTTGAACCTACCGGTGACCAACCGAACGCCATCCGCGAACTCGTTGAGGGTCTTTCTCGGGGTGATAAGTGGCAGACGTTATTGGGGGTTACTGGAAGTGGGAAGACGGTAACCTTGGCGGCGATGATTGCGGAAGCGGGTCGCCCTGCACTTGTCATGAGCCACAATAAGACGTTGGCAGCCCAGCTCTACGGAGAGCTTCGCCAGTTCTTTCCGCGAAACGCTGTTGAGTATTTCATCTCGTACTACGACTACTACCAGCCAGAGGCGTACGTTCCCGCGACGGACACATTCATCGAGAAAGACGCTTCGATAAACGAAGATATTGACCGCTTGAGACTGCGAGCGACTTCGGCTCTGATGGAGCGACGCGACGTCATAGTTGTCGCTTCAGTATCAGCGATTTATGGTCTCGGTGATCCGCGAGGCTACAAGGAACTCATGTTGACCTTGCACGAAGGTCATGAGATCTCCCGTCGGGAAATCTTGGCCTCGCTCGTCGCTATACAGTATTCGCGGAATGATCTGGACTTGGTGCGATCAACCTTCCGGGTCCGTGGCGACGTTATAGAAGTTCTGCCTGCCTATGAAGAACAAGGTGTTCGAATTGAATTGTTCGGCGATACGATCGAGCGAATCTCTAAGATCGATCCTATAACTGGAGCAACGATCACTCGTCTTTCTGAAACGGCCATCTTCCCAGCCACTCACTATGCAACACTGGGGTCTCGGCTCGAGACTGCTCGTGAGACCATATATATAGAACTAGAGGAACGGCTGTTAGAACTCAGGCAGGCAGAAAAATTATTAGAGGCTCAGCGGCTTGAGCAAAGGACTCGGTTTGATCTTGAGATATTAGCGGAGGTTGGGTTTTGTCCTGGGATTGAAAACTACAGTCGCCATTTGGATGGCCGGGAGCCTGGGGAGCGATCTTACTGTTTACTCGACTATTTTCCAGAAGATTTTTTGGTAGTTGTTGATGAGTCACATGCGTCGATACCCCAGATCGGCGGAATGTACGAGGGAGACCAGAGTCGTAAACGGACACTTGTCGACTTCGGTTTTCGGCTGCCTTCGGCACTCGACAATAGGCCGTTGTCCTTTGAAGAGTGGGAAGGGTTGGTGCCCAACGCCATTTTTGTGAGTGCGACTCCTGGTGATTACGAGCTTCGCAAAAGCGGAGGAGTAGTTGTCGAGCAGCTGATCCGACCCACTGGCCTTTTGGATCCGAAGGTCGAAGTCCGCCCCGTTAAAGGACAAGTGGACGATTTGCTTGGCGAGATTCATGGGCGAGCGAAGCGAAATGAGCGTGTTTTGGTGACGACCCTCACAAAGCGAATGGCCGAAGACTTATCTGAGTTTCTCGCGGCACGAGGTGTCCGAGTCCGTTATATGCACTCAGATATTGCAGTTATCGACCGTGTGAAAATTTTGCGTGACCTTAGACTCGGAACGTTTGACGTTTTGGTTGGCATCAACCTGCTGCGAGAAGGGCTTGACCTTCCGGAGGTCTCATTAGTGGCAATTCTCGATGCGGACAAAGAGGGATTTCTTCGTTCAGATCGGTCACTAGTCCAGACGATTGGACGTGCCGCACGGAATCTTAATGGTACTGCCGTGCTATACGCTGATCGGATGACGGACTCCATGCGGCGTGCCATTACTGAAACGGAACGTCGACGAGAAGTGCAGGCTGATTACAATCGAGAACACGACATTGAGCCACGATCTATTGTGAAGTCAGTGTCGGAGATTCGCTTCACGACTACGGTAGCGGATGCGCGTGAACCCCAACCGGCCGGCCGTGAAAAACGAGAATCGTACCAAGAGCTTTCTGCCGAGGAGATGATTGAGGTGCTCGAACGAGATATGCGGGAAGCTGCTGCTGCCCTAAACTTTGAGGTTGCGGCTCGACTCAGGGACGAATTACTCGAGATTAAGGCTAAGGGTGGAAGGGTTTGGCCACGGCAATCTTCTCGCTCAAAACATAATCCGACTGGGCCTACGTCCGAATGACACGAATTCAGCTCGACGAAGGTGCGCTTCGGCAATGGGGTCAAGTGCTTGGCGCTGCTGCCGCGCGCGATTCGGTTTTCGTGGCACTCTTTGGTGCTTTAGGATCAGGAAAGACAACCCTTGTGCAGGCAGCCTGCGAGGGTGCTGGAGTGTCTCTGGGTGTCACGAGCCCAACATACACCTTGGTTCACTGGTATTACGGCAAGCACGGCCCGATCGCTCACGCAGACTTATATCGGATCAAGAGTACCGCAGAATTGTTGCTGCTAGGGTGGGACGAGCTTGAGTCGGGGAGAGCAACGGTGTTTGTGGAGTGGGCGGATAGAGCCGCCGATGAACTTCCGCCAGATCGTTGGGAGCTGTGGTTCGAGGTGGTTTTAGGAGGTAGGGCTCGAGTGATTGAAGCCAAATCACTTGGGGCTGCTCCGCCGATTCCAGACCCCGGGGTGTATGCGCGAGCGAGAAGGTCGTCCTGATGCTGACACTGGCTTTTGATACAAGCACCACGATTGGAAGTGTCGCACTGGGGCGAGGCGATGAGATTCTTGGTGCATCAACCCTCCCTCTCGGGGTAGGGTATTCCGAAACAATTCTTAAGGAAGTGTCAAGACTGCTTTCCGGGGAAAGCCTCCAACCTGGCGATATCGACCGGCTGGTTGTTGGTTCGGGTCCAGGCTCTTTCACTGGAGTCCGAATTGCCGCTTCACTTGCGAAGGGTTGGTGTCACAGGCGTGACGTGCCCCTCTACGCTTACTCCAGTCTGCGTGCCGTGGCAGCAACGGTAGAGCATCCATACGTATGCGTTCTGTTCGATGCGCGCCGCGGTGAAGTGTACGCAGAGGCCTACGATGATGGTCCGTTTTCGGAGCCAGTCTTAGGTCCGCTAGTCTGTCCTGTCGAACTTGTCTTGTCACAACTCGACCCGACCATGGTCTGGGTGTTTGCCGGCGAAGGATCATTAAAGCATCGGGATCTGATCGAAGCTAGCGGAGCTAAAGTTCTGTCGGGTGATTTAAAGGTGCCCCCCGCAGCAGCCCTGTTGTGGCTCGCAGAACGGCTCCCCGAAGGATGCCTGGACGATCTCGATGCATGGGAGCCGAGTTATCTGCGCGCTTCGGGTGCTGAACGCGAGCGTGACCGGAATGTGTAAACGGAAGCTCGACACCGACCGAACAGAAGTGGCGTTTCATAGACAGCGTGACGGGGTCCGAATTCGATGCATGATCGAAGAAGACCTTTCGGCTGTGACGGCGATTGAAGAAGAATCCTTCTCCACTCCATGGACCCGAGGCACCTTCCTTAGCCTATTAAAACAACCCTCCGCATGTTTGTTTTCAGCTGTTGATAGTAACGAGTGTATTATCGGGTATGCTGCCGTTTGGTTCGTTGGCGATGAAGGTGAACTTGGCGATCTGGCTGTCGATAGAGGAGCCCGTCGAAACGGTGTGGGTTCATTGCTTCTTCATGCTGTGGTCGAAGAAGGGCGTAAGCGTGCACTCCGCCGGTTCTTTCTAGAAGTGCGTGAATCCAATGATGGCGCACAGAGTCTCTATAGTCGACACGGCTTTGAAATCGTAGGCTCTCGTCGAAACTACTATACGAACCCAGTGGAAGATGCGGTTCTGATGCAATTTTTGCTGATTCGTTGACCCTCCCTAGGAGCTTATCTATGTTCGATATCCTATGCGGTGAAGCCCCATTCGAAGGCGAGGAAGGCAATGTCACGTAGTCTGAATAAGGCCATACTCATTGGCAATCTCGGAGCGGACCCTGAGATCCGATCTACAAATTCTGGGACACGGGTTGCAACTTTATCGATTGCGACGAGCCGCCAGTGGACCAATCGTTCTTCTGGTCAGCAAGAAGAGAAGACGGAGTGGCATAGGGTCGTATGCTGGGACAAGCTGGCCGATATTATCGAGCGGTACGTGAAAAAAGGTGATCGGGTTTATATCGAGGGACAGATCGAATATCGGAAGTACGAGGATAGAGATGGTGTAACGAAGTGGTCGACCGAGATTCGTGCCCGGGAGTTAATCATGCTAGGCGGCAGCGGTCGCGACACCTACACCGATGCTCCTTCAATGTCTGAGGGACCAGAAGATTCAGAGTTTTCGAATCAGGCTGTGGCAGGGGAAGACGATCTACCATTCTGATTTGCGAAGCGACCGTTGTTCTGCTGTGGGACCATAGTTGGGGAGGCACAACCTGAAGTAATGGTGATCCGACTCTTCATTACGGCTGCAGTCGTCGGATATCTAATCTCGTGGATCCATCAGCTCTTGGGTTTTCGAGGAAGAGGCGACTTGCATCGATCTCGCTCGCTTTTCTGGGGAATTGGCGCAGCGGTGTTGCATGCGACAGCGTTGGCGGTCTTCTGGGTCACGTTCCAGACACCACCTCTAGTTGGTTTTGGGCCGGCGGCCGCGACTTTGGCGATGGCGTTGGTGGTTGGTCTTTTCTTAGTAGCCCGGACAGCCGATCGATCGTCAGCGGGCTTGTTGGTTCTGCCTCTTGTCCTCGTTTTTCTGGCTGCGAGCGCATGGGTTGGTCCCGTGCCGGCTCAACCCACAAGTGAACTTCGTGGCTCATGGTTAGTCGCCCACGTTGTCTCTGTTCTCACGGGCTATGCTAGTCTCTTATTAGGATCCGTTGCTGCGGCGATGTATTGGCTCCAGTTTCGCGCGTTGAAACAAAAGGAGTTTGGCAACGTGTTTCGATACTTTCCTTCGCTTGAGAGTCTTGATCGGATGAATCGGATTGGGTTGGGAGTTGGGCTCTCCGTTCTCGCGATCGGGCTTTTGGCGGGTTGGAGCTTGACACTGACGTATGGGAGAGGATTGGCGTTTGGGGATCCAGATGTAGGGTTTGGTCTTCTAACATGGACAGCCTACGCGGCAGCGCTTGGGGTCCGCTGGTATTCTGGCGGGTTCGGCCCTCGCGCCGCTCGCGTTTCGATGGTGGCTTTTCTTGCGAGCGCCACTGGTTTTCTCGCACTCCGTAGCATGGGGCCGACCACAGAGTTTTTTTTGTGAGCCCCGAAGTGCCGGGTACAGTTTTAGCTAGTGGGCCAGTGCAAGCTTCGTTACTCATGGTGGGAACGAACCACCGGGCTGCACCTATCGAGGTGCGCGAGCAGTTTGCCCTGAGCGGCAAACGATTGTCTGCATGGGTCGATCGACTGGTTGAACAGTCGGGCGTATCAGAGTGTGTTGTTCTTTCCACGTGTCACCGCACTGAGTGCTATGTGACAGGGACCGATTCCATTTTACTTGAACACGTCGTTCGGGAGAGACTGTGTGCGGCGACGCAGATCGGTGAAGAGGCTAATCAGTATCTTCAAGTTTCCCCGGGACTTGAAGCGGCGCGCCACTTATTCCGTGTTGTCAGCGGTCTTGATTCCCTCATCATTGGTGAACCGCAGATTCAAGGACAGGTTAGTTCGGCGTATCATGCTGGTGATGCCCGATCGCTTGGTCCAGTGCTGCACCGTCTCTTTCAATCAGCGCTCGCAGCTGGTGGAAGAGTACGTTCAACGACAGCGGTTTCCCAAGGTGCCGCGTCCATACCGTCGGCAGCTATTGCCTTGGCACGCAAGGTGTTCGGAGCACTCGAGAGTCGAACGGTACTTGTGTTGGGAACTGGAGAAATGGGCCGACTGACAATGAAGTGTCTGCGTTCTGAAGGGGTCCGCCGGATCTATGTGTCGAGCAGAAACCCCGCTCGAGCTGAGCGAGTAGGTAGCTCGGTGAACGGGATCCCTCTGGGCCGCACTGAAGCGTTGGGGCGTCTAGTTGATATGGACCTTGTGGTGACGTGTACCGATTCTGATGCGGCGTTTGTCCATCCATATCATGCTCACGGTAGGGCCTTAGAAGGCTCTCCCCTGGTGATTCTCGATATTGCCCTTCCACGTAATGTGGATCCTGCAGTCACCAAAGCGCCTGATCTTTTCTTGTACAACGTGGATGACCTACAGCGTGTAGTCGATCAAACACAAGTGGCACGTACGGTAGAACGAGAGAGAGCGGAAGCGATCATTGGAAGGCATGTGGAGCGGTATTGGAATTGGTATCGGAGTCGCGAAGCAGGACCAACTATCCGCCAGATGAGAGATGTTGCCTTTTCTCTCGTTGAACGATCATTTTCTGAATCACGTCCGCCTGGACCGCGAGATGTGGATGTTGAAGAGGAAGTGCGCTTGGCGAGTAGAGCATCGCTCAACAAGATTCTGCATGGCCTAACACAAGCTACGCGTTGGTTAGCGGAACAACCTGACGGTCAAGCATGTTTGAACAGTTTGGAGCCGCTGCTTTCAACCTCTTCCGTGTCAAGCAAAGTGACAGCTCGCGGGATCGTAGACAGTCGTCTAGGGTAAGAGACACTATTCAATATCATCTCGTTTTAGACGGGATGTCTAGGGCGGGGAAGTGGAGCGAGGAGGGAGCGAATGAGCCCTGGTAAGGTGCTGGTAACAGGTGGTGCCGGCTTCATAGGTTCACATGTCTGCGAAGCATACTTGTCTGACGGTTGGGATGTCACCGCGTTAGACAACCTCAGTACGGGCCGTGCCACCAATGTGCCTTCTGGTGTTACGCTCATCGAAATGGATGTTCGAGCTCCCGAGTTGCACGATGTGTTTTGCGACGGAGGATTCGACGTTGTCAATCACCATGCAGCTCAGATCGATGTGTGCAAATCGGTCGAGCAGCCGCGTTATGATGCTTCAATAAACATTGATGGTTTGCTCAATCTCGTGGAATGTTCGTTGGCGTTCGAAGTGCGACGTTTTGTTCTCATCTCTTCCGGTGGTGTTGTCTACGGAGAAACAATGGACTTGCCCATTCCGCGAAGCGCTAAGAAACAGCCCCTATCTCCGTACGGTATAAGTAAACTGACTTCGGAGTACTATCTGCATGCATTTAGAAAGCTGAAAGGTTTGGAATATGCGGCGCTTCGCTATGCCAACGTGTATGGGCCTCGACAGGACCCAAGTGGAGAAGCAGGTGTGGTTGCGATCTTCTCACAACGAATCCGCGATGGGGAAGAGTTGATTGTGTTTGGCGACGGTGAACAAACCCGAGACTACGTATTTGTGCGGGACGTGGCATTAGCAAATGTTCTCGCGACACACGTCGACTTGCCAGAGCCGACCGGGATCGATGATGTGGCTTTTAATGTAGGGACGGGTGTTGAGTCGAGCGTCAATGTGCTCGCCAGCACGCTGATTGAGATTTCGGGCCAGGAAGTTTTAGTGAAGCGTGAGAAAGCAAGGCCCGGCGAACTGTTGCGTAATGCACTCGACTGTAAGGAAACGCATGCCCTCGGCTGGGTGCCAACCCACACTATGGAATCGGGCTTGACTGAGACCTACGAGTTTATCGCAGGGAAGACGTCATGATGGCGCTTGCAGGAGCCGCTCTTGAAGCCCAGGGACGTGTGATCGATTCTCCACTTGATGTGTTGTGGGGAGGGACGACCCCAACGAGGTTGATTTTACTTATACTACTAGTCTTCTCGTTAGTCTCCTGGGTCCTGATCATCTGGAAATGGCGCGAACTGCGAGCGGTTAACGAACAAGCAGATCGTTTCGTCGATGCTGTCGAGGGTGCTAGGGGGTTGCTGGATTTACATGATGCTCTCAGGCGGCTCGAAGACTCTCCCTTCGCACGCGTATTTCGTGAAGGAGTAACGTTCTTCTCAGACTTAAGACCTGGAGCTTTGGAGGGAACGCGTCAGCAAGAGGGTTTGACTCCGACTCAGCTAGATGCTTTGTGGCTCGTTCTCGAGAAAAACTTGTCGGAGGAACGGGATGAACTTAGCCATGGGATGACGTGGCTCGCGATCATTGGCTCTGTGAGCCCTCTTATGGGGCTAATGGGGACGGTGGTCGGAATTATGAACTCGTTCATCGGAATCGCTTCCCAGGGGTCAGCAAACATTGCGGTAGTGGCTCCCGGCATAGCTGAGGCCCTTACCACGACGGTAGCAGGGCTAGCTGTAGCGATCCCTGCAGTCATCGCCTACAACCACTACGCGTCTAAACTGCGTCTCTTTGTGACTGAGTTGGAGGGGTTCGCTAGTGAGTTCATTGGGACTTTGGCACGTGAGAACCGGCTATGATCTGGCGAAGTAAGGTACCTGCATGAGACGCCGTTTCACGCAGGGAGAGGATGGCATCCGTGTTGTCGCCGAGATCAATGTGACAAGCCTCGTGGATGTCGCGTTCACACTTCTGATCATCTTTATGATTACGGCGCCAATCCTTCAAGGCGGCATTGAGATTCAGGTGCCGGAAGCAGCTGCAGGGCCCTTGAGTTCATCTGAGGCACTGGTCGTATCAATCGATGAAAATGAACAACTCTATGTCGATGATGCCCCCGTCACCTTTGATGAGTTTGATGCAACTATTGAACAGTTGATTAAGAACTATGAATCGGATGAAGTTTTCCTCAAGGCGGATGCAGACCTACGGTTTGAAATTGTGGTACGAGTGTTGGGAAGAATCCAAGAGTCTGGAGCCAGCGGGGTGAATATAATTGCTAACCCTGAGCGTAGGCGCAGTCCGTGAACGAAGGTAAGTCGTCCGAGGTCAAGACTAATTGGTCCGTGATGCCCCGAGGTCGCCGGAACGAAAGAAGTGCTGATCCGCCCCCCCGCCATGCGGTGCTCGGATCCTTAGGGGTCCACGGTGTTTTCGTGGCTCTAGCGGGCCTTGCGACTATGGCTCCGTCACCACCTCCTATGCCTGAGACGATTCGTGTCCGCATGGTTGCAGCTGCACCCGAAGATGCTCCGGTTCGTGTCGATCCGTCCCCACCGGAAATGGCGGAGGAAGAACATCGTCCGCCGCCGCCGGAACCGACGCCCGAACGGCGTCCACAAACCGAAAGCCCAACGGTTGAAGTTGAAGTGCCGGTAGAGCGTGAGCCGGAGCCTGAACCGGCCCGGACCGAGGAAGTCGGTGAAGAAGCTGTAAATGTGCAAATCGATGGTGCCAACTCTTTGTTTCCAGCCTATAATCGAAACATAATTCGCCAGATCCAACGTTATTGGCGACCTCCAGCGGGTGCTCTCGATCTTAGGGCAGAGATCGCGTTCACGATCCACCGAGATGGGCGTGTGTCGGATATCGAATGGGTCCTCCATTCAAGAAGTTCGACATTCGACCTTTTATGTCATGGGGCTGTTGAGTCAGCAGCTCGTGATCAGGCGTTTGGGCCGCTACCAGAGGCGTTTCCGGCGGAGCAGATGAGGGTAAATTTTTATTTTGATCCAAATGCACGTTGAGCCAAACATTTAACCGACCGGTTTTAGTCGGCCCCAAACTGGGAGACAGATGAAGATGTGTAAGAAGCACATGTCGGTGTCGATTACCGTTCTTCAGCCGGTGCGTTTAACGCTTTTCGCCGTGATCGTGGCAGTCGTATCTTCACCGCCCATGGTGGCTCAGGACTTCCAGTCGGGTGCGGTGCGGCTTGGGCTTCTGTATGAGCCAGGGTATGTACCCGCACTAGTTGTTTCGCCGATTATGGCAGATTCAAGTCTGGCTGAATTTGCTGATGAAGTTGAGGAGATTGTCCGACGAGACCTCTATTTGTCAGATCGATTTGATATCATTTCTGTACCAGATTCGCTGCGTTCGGAGGGACCGCCAAACTATCCCTTGTGGAATCAACTCGGTGCTGTCTGGTTGGTGACATCAGATGTGTCTGGACCCGTGGATTCACCGATTTTACGTGTGGCCCTTCATGATGTGGTATACGGAACCCTTAAGAGTGTTCAGGCATTCAGTCTTCCGGAATTTGCCGCGGATGGCTTCCGGATGGCGATACATCGAGTGACTGACGAAATTGTCTCGTGGGCTACAGATGGAGAGCAGGGAATCGCTGCAACGCGGATTGCCTTTCGTCGCGGCTCGAACGACGGAACATGGGCTCTCTGGGTCATCGATAGTGACGGTGAGAACGCTCAACGAATCTCGACTGAAGAGTTTAACGTATTTTCACCCGCTTTCTCTCCGGACGGCTCTCGGATAGCGTATACGATCCAGGATGATCTAGGGTATTTTACGTTGTTGGAGACGAATCGGATTACGCGAAGCCAACGTGAAATTGCGAGTAGTAGGCTTCTCCTCACACCCAATTACGTCCCCGATGGACGGCTAGCATACGCACAACTGGTTGGACCTGGCGCCGAGGTGATCCTAGAGGGTGTTGGCCAGATCACGGATACGCGGGGAGATGCGCTTAATCCAACCTTCTCACCAGATGGTCGGAGATTTGCGTTCGAAGCAGACCCCACGGGTGAACCGCAAGTGTATGTTAAGCCCGTTGCCGGGGGTCAGCCGCGACGAATTAGTGTGTACGTAAGGAATGAACGGACGAACGCAGTTGGACCCGATTGGTCACCAGATGGTGGTCGCATCGTCTACGCAGCGATGAACAGGGGTTCGTTCCAGATATTCACGGTCAACCCGGACGGAACAGATCGCCGTATGCTGACGTCACGCGGGCAAAATGAGGCTCCAAGTTGGGCGCCCGATGGTCGCCATCTCGTTTTTGAGTCCGTCGATGCGCGAGGACGGACGATATGGATTTTGGATACTGTGACGGGGAGGAGCCGTGTGCTGACATCGGGGCAACTCGATTATCTGCCTGATTGGTCGCCCTCACTGCCGATAGGTTCTTGACTCGATGTGGGTGAGGAAATATTGAATCCAAGCTTGTTGCTTGCGGCGGAAGCAGGGTTGAGTAGGTTAGCGCATGGGGTGGGACGGGCCTCTGGGCGGTCCCTTTTCTCTGGTTTAGTACTGAACATTTGCCAGGTCGATCTTCTCGAATAGCCAACAAGGAGATTCTAATGCAGCGTAGCCACCGATTGGCTGCCATGGTGCTATTTCCGCTATTTGCGGTTGCATGTAGCGGAAATCCCGAACCGGCACCGGTGCAACCCGAACCGGAACCTGCACCGCCTCCGGTCGTGGATGACAGTGCGGAGCGGGCAGAAGCGGCGGCCAGCCGACTTTGCGATCGAGCAACGGTTGCAATGGAAAGGGGAGACTACCAAGGGGCTCGACGAGTACTCGAGCGGGTCTTGCAGGATTATCCGGGCACAAGCTGTGCGGAGTCAGCTCCTGCTATAATTGATCGTGCAAATACCCTTGATGCTCTCACGGCGCGGGTCCATTTCGATTTCAATGTCGCAACGATCACCGATGAGGCGGCAGCGACCTTGCAGCGTAAGGCTGATGCTCTTAGAGCGCACGGAGATGTGCGCCTTACGATCGAGGGACATTGCGACGAGCGCGGTTCACTGGAATACAACCAGGCGCTTGGGATGCGAAGGGCGCAGGCGGCGTCAGACTATCTAACTAGCATTGGTATCGATGTTTCACGGTTCCATGTCGTCACTTTTGGTGAGGACCGTCCACTGTCCGGGGGTAGTAATGAATCCGCGTGGCGTCAGAATCGACGCGGCGAATTCGTTATTACTGCAGGAGATATCTGATGCGGTTGCCGGTGGCTGCCTTGTTGCTAAGCATGGCGGCCACCGGTTGTGCGACCAAAGCTGATGTAGATGCGATGAGGAGTTCCGTTCAGACGAATCTCGAGGAGATTCGAGCGGGGCAGCGGATACTGCTCGCTCAGATTCGCGGCGGACTTGATAGTCTGGATGCTGCGGGGGTCCGTCGTGAAACGACTGGCCGCGGAGAATTCGAGCGGCGTGTGGGTCGGCTCGAAGATCTTTTCGATCAAGTGCTTGAGATTACAGAGCAAAATAACCAAAGGCTCAACGATCTCTACGAGGCACAAGTGTCACGCAGTTCGGCTGCTAGAAGGGCACCAATGGCAGATGCCGAGCCAAGTAGAGCGGCAGGAAACGAAGAGCCGTCGCAGTTTTACGCCATGGCGCTTGAGATGTACAACAGAGGCAATCTTGAAACGGCGCGTGGGGCATTCCGAAACTTTCTGATCGAAAATCGGGATCATGAGTTGGCCCCAGACGCGCAATACTACGTCGCTCGGACGTTTGAAGATGCTGAGGATGTGGGAAGTGCTCTTGCCGAATACCAGCGTGTTACGGAACTCTATCCAGATTCAAACCGGGCGCCTGCTGCCTTGTACAGGAGAGGGGTCATCGAGGCGGCGCGTGGCAATACGGCATTGGCTCGCCAGCTCTTCACTCAAGTTGCGAGCGGCTACTCGAACAGTCCTGAAGCAATGCTGGCTCGCCAGGAGCTCGAAAAGCTCAGCGGTTAGAGTACGCTGCGTTTGATGCTGGAAGGTTAGACTCGCTGTGCAGTGCCCTTCTTGTAACCACCCGGAAGATCGCGTCGTAGACTCGCGCACAAGTCGAGGGGGCCGTGCAACCCGTCGCCGAAGAGAATGTCTCGCTTGTGACCACCGCTTTACGACGTATGAGCAGATTGAGGAAGAGCCTCTGCTTATTCAAAAGAAGAGTGGTGGTAACGAGCCGTACGATCGCGGCAAACTCATTTCATCAATTCAGGTCGCCTGTGCCAAGCGACCTGTCTCGAACTCCCAGATTGAAACGTTGGTAGATGGAGTCGAGGAAGCGCTTCAGGAGCTAGATTCACGCGAAGTGCCCAGTTTGACTCTAGGTGAATTCGTGATGGACCGGTTACGTAATATCGATCAAGTTGCCTACGTTCGGTTTGCAAGCGTCTATAGAAACTTCCAGGACACAACAGAGTTTATGGAAGAGGTGCGTGAATTAGTTCGAAGAGCGCGATACAAAGTGGCTGGGCAAGTGGATTTGTTCACGTCAAATGGAGACTGATCCGGTGAAACAGGGTATCACAACGGGTCGTCGTACACAGGCTGAAATGCCGTTTCTGGATCATCTTGAGGAGCTTCGGTCTCGACTCATATGGTCTGTGCTGGCGCTGCTGGTTGGGCTTGTGCTGGGACTCATCTCCGTCGCCGAATTCAATGTTCTGGAGATTGTCGAGGCTCCCATTCGCGATCTGCTTCCGAATGAGAGTCTCAGTTTTACAAGCCCCGTAACACCCTTCTTTATCACACTAAAGTTAGGGTTTATTGTCGGGCTAATCTTAGCCTTCCCGATGTTGCTGTATCAGGCATGGCATTTTCTTGCGCCGGCCTTATACGAAAATGAACGACGCTTTCTCGTACCATCGATTGCAGCGGGCACCCTGCTATTCCTGGCTGGTGTCGCGATGGCATATTTTTTCGTTCTTCCGTTCGGGCTCAAGATTCTCCTCGGTTTCTACAGTGAACAGCTGACACCTGTGATCATGATTGGGGAGTATCTGAATTTTGCGACCAAGTTGATCCTTGCGTTTGGCCTCATCTTTGAGATGCCCGTCATTCTCGTATTTTTGTCGCTCTTAGGTGTCGTTACCCCGGAAGGAATGTCCAAATATAGACGACATGCAATCGTAGCCATGGCCGTGGTATCAGCCTTCTTGACGCCGGCTGATCCCTACACAATGCTCGCCATGATGGCACCGATGATCGTGCTGTATGAGTTGTCGATCGTTATAGCCAAAGTGCTTCGTAGCCGACGAAATGAGAGAACTGAGATTATACATAGTGAAGGGAGCACTGACTGAGGACCAAACTCATTTGGAGGGCCCTTTCGATGGCCTTTCTTCTTGGGGGGATAGGAGGGGCAGAAACCGCGCGTGCGGCATCAGGGGCCCTAGCCGACATACGGTTCTTCGCGACGGCTGATACGGATAGTGTCTCTCTCCCAATACGCTCGGATACACTCACCCGTGACTCAACTTCGTCACATACTGCAGGACCGACTCAGGCAGACTCCATGTTGGGACCGGTCCAGGTTGACTCGCTTGCAGTAGATACGATTGATGTTGAGCAGGATAGCATCCCATTTCCTGATCGGGACAACTTTTTTTCTCGGCTCGCGGAAATGCCAGGTTTCCGGGTTATCGAGTATCGTGGACGGGAGGTCGAACTCGATGTAAAAGACGAGATCGTTCGCCTACGGCGGGAAGCACAAGCTCGATATTCGGTTTCCGTGCTTGATGCAGACAGCATTGCCTATTCGGCGGGGCTTCAGATCATTCGAGCGCATCGTAATATTTCGCTTGAAGGCGAGAATCAGAATGTCACAAGTGATTCCTCCGTCATCTACGACGTGTCACAGGAAAAAGGCACGATTATGGACGCTCGGACTTCGTTCTCAGAACAGGGTGCAGAGTGGTTTGTCCGCGGTGACGCTACTCCTCGTGGCACGGGAACCGTGTTTGTTGAAAAGGGAAACTTCACGTCCTGTGAACTTGATGAGCCACACTACTATTTTCGCGCTGGGCAACTCAAGGTGGTGTCGAACGATATCGTCGTTGCTTGGCCGGTAACGCTCTACATTCACAATGTCCCCATCGCGTGGTTGCCATTTTTTGCGCAAGACATCCGAGATGAGAGACGGAGCGGGTTCCTCCCTCCAAAGTTTGGCATTACTGACATCTTTTCCAACTCAAACGCTCGTAGCCGGAGTATTACAGATTTTGGCTACTACATTGCTATCAATGAGTTTATGGACACTCAAACCACGGTTGATTGGTTCAGTGGTCGTTTCACGCGTGTCAACTCAGCTTTTCGCTACAAGGCCGTCAAGAAGTTTTTCGACGGAAACATCATGGCAAGCTACAGTTTTGGTGACTCCAAGACGTTCGAGTTTCGCGTCCGACACCGCCACGACATTACGCCAGTAACGCGTCTCCGTGTAAATGCTATTTTTCTTTCAAATACGCGGGAGTTCGAAAGGCAAAGTTTTGATCCCACGCTTCAGACGCAGCGTATTTCGTCCGATTTAGGTCTGCAGCACCGCTTCTCATTTGCCTCACTAAATGTGAGTGCTAATAGAAGACAGAGCCTCGGCGCTCAGAGAGGCAGAGTCGATTTTACGCCCGCTAACGTTCAGATGACGTTTTCTCCGGTCACGCTTTTCAGGGCACCTAGCAATCGTGCTGGTCCATTCAACAACGTCGTTCTTAACGGAGGGTTCAACGTCTCACGGCTCATGCAAACGGAGGAAGAAGATGATGACGTGACGAATGACAGAGGTGGTGCTAATGCAGGGCTTCGAATCGGATCGTTCGGCGTAAGCGGCAATGCGAACTACAATCGGCGCTTAACAACTCCATTTGATTCTCTTGGGGCAGACCCTGCTTCAACCTCACAGACGCGTGTCGATTATGGAGGAACGGCTGACTATCAGGTAGATATGATTGGGAGCACAACGTTTCGACCAACGGTGAACGTGTCGGCTAGTACATTTAGCTCGGAAGGCACAGGAAACGAAGTCGTGGCGGCACCAATGCGACTCAGAGTCGGCGCCAATCTGTCAACAGATGTGTTCGGTTTCTACCCAGGCATTGGCCCTTTCACACGTATCCGGCACAAGATTTCTCCTCGGTTCTCGTATGCCTATTCGCCGGCAATAGAGGCCGAAGAATCTCTCCTCACAATTCCAGATTTTCCGATTTCGCACGCGAGGGAAGAGAATCGATTGAGTATTACACTCAATCAGACGTGGGAGGCGAAACTCAGAGAAGACGTTGACCTTGATGAGGAGGCTGAAGCGCTTCTCGAAGGCCGGCCGTTTGATCGCGATTCCATAGCAATCGTCCGAGATTCGTTGGCTGATTTTAATCTTGCGGGAGCGACTGCAGACTCGGCTTCTACCCCGTTATCCGACTCATTGGCGATTGATTCGCCGCGCCAAGTGTCACGTGAGCCAAATGGAGCACCAAGGCGATCCCAGCAGCAACGAAACGTTGTGCTTTTGGGTATTAATTCGAGTCCGCTACAGTTTGATTTTTCACAAAAGAACGAACCCGTGCTGATGACGGACAGGTGGAACCATCGGGTCAACTCAGATCTTTTGCGTGGCCTCTCGCTCAATTTTGCGCTTGACCTCTTTGATGGTGTCGGTAGTGGACGGCAATTTTCGCCCGTTCTCTCACAACTCACTGGAAGTTTCACTTTCAGCTCAGCGACTGGGTTGGGGGGATTATTGGGTCTTGGCGGTGGTGGATCTCAACCTCGGGTCGATCCAAGGAACCGACTGCGTGGAGTCGCTGACTCTCGCTACAGGCTTCAGACTTTCGATGAAAATGCGGATCCTCTGGATCCGGGTTTGAGGGCTGGAGGGCCCTGGACACTCTCTTTAACGTATTCGCTCCAAAGAGGTCGAGAATCGGAGCAAGCGCTTGAGCGTCAGTCGCTGAACGCCACTTTAGCCCTTAACCCAACCCCCAATTGGCGGCTTGCGTGGCGTACGAGCTATAACCTTTCGGACAAAGAATTTGGGGAACATCTTATTACCTTGGATAGGGATTTGCACCGCTGGATGGCAACGTTTCTATTTGCGCGCTCACCTAATGGAAACTTCATCTTCCAAATGAGCGTGAATCTCCGAGACGCTCCTGATCTAAAGTTTGACTATGATCAGCAGACTGTGGATCGGTAAAGAGGTTTTAATACCCTGATGTCAGCCCGAGCGAACTCAGAGTATGGCTAGAGTCTTGTCTTTCGCTTAATAGGCGCCGAGATTCTTTGCGTGTTTTCCACCTCGCTGAGGAGAGTATGCTCCCTACCGTCGCCGTAGACCTCGAAGCGGTCCGCCTTCCCGTCAAAAATCGGCTCTGTGAGGTAGAACGCGAGCTGATAGACATGGCACCTTCTGGGTTCGAATCACTTGACGAAGTCGGACGATATTTGTTTTCTCGAAGTGGAAAACTATTCCGACCTACGCTCCTACTACTTGCGAATGGTGTTGAAGGGAACCCCTCTGAAAATGCAGTCACTTTAGGCGCAATCGTGGAACTCCTTCACGTGGCTACGCTCGTGCACGATGATGCGGTTGACCATTCTGTCAAACGCCGTGGTATGCCGACCGTTAACGAACGATGGACGCACCAGGTTGCAATCATCGCAGGTGACTATCTTTATTCTCGCGCGGTGATTGAGATTACGGCTCTAGGTGAGCTCGAACCGATAGGGATTCTTGCAAATACTGCCAACAAGATGACCATCGGAGAGATGCGGCAATTAGTCCTTCACGGAGGCTTGGACTTCAATCGGGAAGATTACGATCGTTTGTGTGAGTGTAAGACAGCGTCGCTAATTTCGGCCGCCTGCGAGCTTGGGGCTATGGCAGGGGCACCCAAATATCGTAAGGCATTACGGGTTTACGGATATCACCTAGGCATGGCGTTTCAAATGGTCGATGATCTCCTCGATTACCTGTCTCCGACCGAGTTGACGGGAAAGCCAAGAGGGCAGGATCTTCAAGAACACAAAGTGACGCTGCCATTGATAGCAGCTCTCCCTATTTTAAAGCTCCGTGAGCGGCGTACGATTCAGGAACTTTTTAACAATCCGACGCCAACAGTGGAAGATGTAAGCGCTGTGATCGACCTTGTGTCAGATTCGGGGGGGATTGATGTGGCACGTAAGGAAGCTAGACGGCACGCCGAACTGGCGCGGGAATGCCTCGCCAGAATTCCTGAAACCGAGTATTTGGTGAGTCTTCAGCTAGCAGCCGATTATGTGGTGGAGAGGGTGCACTAGGTGGCAGATTTAGCAGGGAGGCCGGAGCGTTCAGTTCGACGTAATATCCTGGTGGTTGTCTGTGGTTTTATTATCGGTTCGCTTTTAACTAAGCTCATGACACTGACATTGCCGGCATCGGCAGCTAAGCAGTTCTTTATCACCAGTGTAGAAACGTCACTGGGACCAGTGAGTGCGGACCTCAACGTAATCGCACTTACAGTCGGTCCACTAATCCTACGCGCGAACTTCTTGAGCGTAGTAGGTATACTATTGATAGCGTGGTTTGCCCGATCACTCCTCTAGTTGAGGCAGTGAAGAAGAAAGACAACGAAGGAGTGTACGATGTTAGGTTTAAGTCCATGGGAACTATTGCTCGTGTTTTTGGCGATTCTTTTACTGTTTGGGGCCAAGCGTCTTCCTGAGATTGGGAGTTCTCTCGGAAAAGGAATTCGAGAGTTCAAGGGTTCAATCAAGGAAGTCAAGGATATACCGACGGAGATCACGGGCGATCCCTCGCCGACCCAAGAGACCGTACAGACCGTGCATGCTGAACAGGCACCGGCACCGGCACCAGTCCAAGATGATGTACATAGCCCGCCAGCTTCAAACACTGACGTTTCCTGACACTCATGTTTTTTCTTGAGTTTGTGCGACCGTAAACTATGGGATCAATCTTCATAGGTTGATCCCAAGGATAGCTAGTGCGCGTGTCCCTCATGAGAGTCAGCGTTGGGGTTGAGGAGCCTGGCCCTATGATCTTCTACGGTGGCTTCTGCCCGTAAGGCAGCCATCCACCGCTGCACGTATTGCTGTGCGCGCTCAAACCGGAGTTGTAGAAGCAGGACTTCCTTCACGTTTTCGAACTCGGTCCGGGTCACGTTGTGGTGCTCAAGAACCTCAATGACAGCAATGGCATCGCCTGCGTCTACTACGTTGCTTCGTATTCCGATGACTGACCCAAAGGCTTCTCCGATGGCTTCAGTTCCTTGGCCAAGCCCCGGAACAAAATCTCCGCGGCGGAACGTGTTGGTCTCTTCTACGGCCCATTCCAGCGTTGTTGCGGCGGCTTCAAGAGTAGCATTGGGGGTATTAGCGAGCTGACCGTTGATGATCTCTGCAGCCCGTTCCTTTTTCTTGTCGATTAGGAGCTGGGTCCTAATGTTCGGTGTTACCTCTTGGAGTGGAATTTCCCCTTCATCGCTTTGGCCAAGAAGCTCGAAGACATGGAAGCCAGTCGGGGTCTCCCAGAACCGGGAGATCTCTCCGATCTCAGTCTCTGGCTCGAGTGCCCAATCTGGGGCAACGCCAAGTGCTCCTACCCCAGGTACAAAGCTGACTCCAGCAGTGAGTTGAACATCTAAATTTATCGAAGAGTCTAGGGAATCGGCGGCTGTGACGAGCCCTTGGGCCAAGGCGATTCCTTCTAGTTCATCCATGAAGTCAAATATTGAATCTTCGGTCGCCGGTGACATCTCGATTGGAATGTAGATTTGTCGGAGCGATAGTGAGTCGGTTGTCCGACTATCAACGCGTAGAATGTGGAACCCAAACGGCGTCTCTACTGGATCCGTAATTTCACCAATTCTGGCAGCATACGCAGCATTGGCCAAAGCGGGGTTAAGCTCTGTTCGGGCTCGGTGTCCCATGAAGCCACCATCTGTTGCCGAAATCGTATCGGCGGACTCGTTTGCAGCGACATCCTCAAACAGTTCGCCTGCGCGAACACGTTCAGCGAGACTCGTTGCTCGTTCCAGTGCAGAGGCTGTATCAGTTTGAGACGGACGTAAGGCAATGCTAATCAGATTTGTGCGAGCGGATGCGGGACGTATGAACTCTTCACGATGCTCGTTGTAGAACGTCCGAATCTCGGAGTCGGAGACTGTTATGGCCGTGTCAGGCACGGTCTCGGACGGATCAATATGTACGAATCGTACCCGTGCCGTCTCGTTTGTATCTCGGAAGAATTCCCATGCCTCTTCGTCAGAAACGTAGATCCCACTTTCCACAAGGGCTTGAAGTTTTGCGCGCGGTAGTAGTGAACGGTAATAGTTTTCAATTTGGAGCAGCTGAGTTTCATCGGTTGATGGATCGGTAAAGAATCGGCGGTATTTATTGATGTCAAATTGGCCATCTGTTTGGAATGCCGCATGACTCATCATCTCTTGCGGTGGTTGAGTAAAGAAGGCTTGTTGCACTTCCAAATCTGTGACCTGAATTCCGAGGCGGTCTAATTCGCCCTGAAGTAGTGTTGCATTGATCAGACTCTCCCACGCCTGATTTTCGACAATTCTGAGATCTTCATCCGTCATGACGCGACCAGTTTGTCGCATTACTGCAAGTTGGTTTTGGTGGAAGCTGTTCCAGGCATTGTAGCGAATGTCATTACCAGCGACTTCGCCAACCACCGGGTTAATGTCTCCCCCAACATTTCCGCCTCGCATGTCATTGATACCCTCAAATACGAGCCACCCAACGAAGGCAACTGCGAGGATACTCATCACGTATTTTGCGCTCCCGCGCATTTTTCGCATGAACATGGGACGTTGACCCTGCCTCAGGATTGAAGTGAATCGCGCGGCCAGTGAGATCATTGCCCCTCAAACCGCAGGACAAGCAATGTATGGCTGTTTTCTTAGGTGTTGATTGCTAGTCACATAAAATCGTGTCGAACATTTGTAAAAACGTATCTGTGGTCCGAGGTGTGGGCAACGAATATTCCATTTTCGTATACCATGCGTTGACAAAAAAAAAATGTGGTCGGTATCTTTCATTCGTCCCTTAGTGCAGGTATCTACGTCCTTACTTGATGGTGCTAGCGACTGCTTTGAAAGACCACTTAGAGGAGATCCGACGCCTCATTGAGAGCGCTGAAAAGGCCCCGCAGACCCACACGTTTGCCCGTCTTGCAGATCTTTACCAAAAAACCGGTCAGCTTGACCGTGCTCTAGAAGTGATTGAAAATGGCCTGGAGAAACACCCGCATTACCTGTATGCTCGTCTTGTCTACGCGAGTGTGCTGCGCAAACTGGATCGACTCCCCGAAGCGAGACGTGCTTTGGAACGCGTGCTGCATATCGACTCGGAAAATCTTATGGCGCGTACGGTCCTGATCGAGATTGGGCCCGATGGAGCTTCGGTGCAGACAGATAGTGCTTCAGCTGAGATGTCACGACCACAAAATAGTGATGCAACCCGCTGGCTCGAGGCCCTTGATGTTGACTGGAGTAAGACATCGGTGGACAGCGAGCGAAATGATGCGAAGACAATGTCTCATGGGGAAGAGGAAACTCGCACAATCCGTATGCGAGTTGCACAATATTCTCCAGCCCCTCCTAGCTCAACCAACGCGGTATTAGATACTGAAACGCTAGCGTCTCTCTATGTTGAGCAGGGATTTTTTTCTGAGGCTGTCGAGGTCTACGAACGCCTGATCTCTCGCAGTCCATACAACTCTGAACTCGCCGTCAAGTTGGAGCATGCACACCAATGCGCTGAAGAATCACGCGGGGAACGCGTGGTCTCAGGCCAAGCTGTACGCGGACCAATTCCTGTGCCAGAATCAGTTGCTAACGCTTCTGGTTTAGCTGGGACACCTTTGAGGATGCAGCAAAGTTGCAGCGCAGAATCTAAGGTCAGAGAGCCTGGAGTGTCCGATCAAGGTTCGAGCGCTGACGAACCCTCGATCCGAGATCATCTTGGCAACAAGGATGTCAAATCGAGGTTTGGAGGATTTAAGGGGTGGAGTGGCTGGTTAGCCTGGTTCAAGAAAGATAGCAACTGAATTATGCGAATAGGTGTTCTGAATGGTCCCAATCTCAATCTCCTGGGTCAGCGTCAACCGGTCCATTATGGTACTGACACGTTGGCGGACATTGAAGCTGTACTAAGAGAGAAAGGTGCTGTCCGGGGTCTTGAACTATTGTTCTTCCAGTCAAACGATGAGGAAGAGCTTGTCGACTGGGTGCAGATGAAAACTGAAAAAGTGGACGGATGGTTGGTGAACGCTGCAGCGTTCACTCACACTAGTGTAGCGCTCCGAGATGCGCTCGCGGCTTCAGACCGACCGTTTGTCGAGGTTCATTTGTCGAATGTGTATGCGCGAGAACCGTTTCGTCACCATTCGTTGTTGTCAGACTTGGCCGTTGGTGTAATCGCTGGATTTAAGAGCTCAAGCTATCTGTTCGGACTTGAGGCTTTGGCTGAGTATCTTGAGGAGAATTTGACGGAGTGAGCCGCTACGCTGACCGTTGTCGTAACTTTGCATGTGAGATCGCGACCGCCGGCTGTCAAGCGGCCATCCTCACGTATTGGGCGAGTGTTCGGTACCTGTCTGGGTTCAGCGGATCTTCCGGTGTTTTATGGGTTCCAGTGGTTGGAAACCCTATCCTCATCACTGACTTCCGTTATGATGAACAGGCTAAGAGTGAGGTGGAGGACTCGTTCGATATACGAATTGTTAGTGGAGGCTGGATCTCCAATATCGAAGACTCGGTTACCTCCGTAAACGGGTCAGTGGCATTCGAGTCTGAGTATGTTACAGTCTCTGAGTACAAAGCTCTTAAAGAGGCGTTCCCTCAACTCTCACTCGTTGCAAGTACGGATTTGGTTGGAAGACTCCGACGAATAAAAGATGTGAAAGAAATAGAGGGGATCGAGCACTCTATTACGACGGCAGAAGCCGCTCTCCAAAGAACACTGACGGGAATTGATTGGACGGACAGGCCCAGTGAACAACGGGTCGCCGGCTACTTAGAGGCTGAACTTCGTGCAGGGGGATCCGAACACCTTCCGTTCGAAGTGATAGTGGCTTCAGGACCACGAACCTCACTTCCACATGCTACTCCCTCAAATCGTTGTGTGGTGCCCGGAGATCTACTTTTGATTGATTTTGGAGCACGATTTCAAGGTTATTGCAGCGATATCACCCGAAACTTTGTCATTGGTCCTCCTCAAGATTGGCAGGTAGCGCTTCACAACCAAGTGCTTGACGCGTACGAACAAGCGTGTGCTGCTGTCGGGCCCGGAGTTTTGTGTCGGTTTGTGGATATGGTAGCTCGAGAAGCCTTGATGGCTCACCAAGTCGATCAGTATTTCGGTCATAGTACGGGACATGGAATTGGCCTTGAGGTACATGAAGGTCCCAGTTTGTCTCAGCGTTCGGAGCAGACCCTTGAAGTTGGAAATGTGGTGACGATAGAACCCGGGGTGTATCTTCCGGCGCGTGGTGGTGTACGGATTGAAGACGACATTCTTGTTGAACCGTCCGGTTTTCGCAGGATGACCAGCTTGTCGCGTGCGCTCATCGAATTGTGAGTAGGAACTCCTGGTGACTTACCTGAGCGTCGGAGTTGGGCAGTTTGTGTTAATTGGACACAACCAATTTGATCATAACGATGTCTGATACCTCAAATTTTCGAAACGGGTTGGTCATAGAATTAGATGGCACTCTCTACCAGATTACCTATTTTCAACATGTGAAGCCGGGTAAAGGAGGTGCGTTCGTTAGGACGAAACTGAAGGACGTGATGGCTGGAGGAATCACGGATAAGACTTTTCGTGCGGGTGAAAAGATCAAGGAAGTTCGGCTTGAGCGGAGGCCAATACAGTATAGCTACACTGATGGCAACCTGTTCTACTTTATGAGTCTGGAGACCTACGAACAGATTCCTCTGTCCAGGGAACAGCTTGGAGAGGATCAACTCTTATATCTTCAGGAGAATATGGAGTGCCAAGGCTTGAACCGAGATGGTGTCGTGCTTACGGTCGAACTTCCACAGTTTGTCGAATTGGAGATCGCCGAAACTGATCCTGGCGTGCGGGGTGATACAGCGCAGGGGGGGACGAAACCAGCTAAACTTGTGACAGGCGCAGTGGTACAGGTGCCCTTGTTTGTCGAGGAAGGCGAAATGATTCGAGTTGATCGCACTGAAGACAAGTATATTACGCGAGTGCATTCATGAATGAAGAGCGTCTCATTAACTGGATAAAGCGACTGATAAAACTGGTCGAGGACTCTGACATCGAGTCACTAGAAGTGAGTCCTCTGACTAAGCGAGTTCGGATTCAAAAATCTGCGGGTGTCCGGACAAGTGCGGCGACCCACGCCGCTTCTGTCGCCTCTCATACTCAAGGCCCCGAATTAGCAGCGCCGGCTTCCGGTACAGGGCTAGTAGTGACAGGGGACACGGATGTGTTTGAAGTGACGTCACCAATGGTAGGTACGTTCTATAGGTCCGCGGCCCCAGATGCCCCCCCCTTCGTATCGGTAGGAGACCACGTAGAGAAGGGTCAGACTCTATGCATTCTCGAGGCGATGAAGCTTATGAATGAGTTGGAGTCAGAGGTGTCTGGCGTGATAACGGAGATTGCGGTTGAGAACGCTGAGCCTGTTGAGTTTGGTGCGCTTTTGTTCCGTGTTGACCCCACTTAGGACTGACCGAGTCCCCCACCTTGTTCCGTAAGATCCTCATCGCCAACCGGGGCGAAATTGCACTTCGAGTAATACGCGCGTGTCGAGAACTCGACATTCGAACAGTTGCTGTGTATTCACAGGCAGACCGAGACTCTCTCCACGTCCGCTTTTCCGACGAACACATCTGCATAGGGGAGCCGCCCAGTAAAGATAGTTATCTTAACGTGCCTAGAATCTTGGCGGCCGCTGAGATCACGGGTGCCGACGCTGTGCACCCCGGTTATGGTTTCTTAGCAGAGAACGCACAGTTTGCGGAAATCTGTGAACGTTCGGGACTAGTATTCATTGGTCCCACGCCCGGGCAAATCCAACGCATGGGACAAAAGGCAGAGGCGCGTCTCACGATGATTGAGGCTGGCGTGCCGGTCATACCAGGGTCAGATGGGCCCACAGAGGATGAGGATATGGCATTGGAAGAAGCACGCCGTATCGGGTATCCCGTCATGATTAAGGCAGCTGCCGGAGGCGGTGGAAAGGGTATGCGGGCGGCGTTTAGCGACGATGAACTGAAACGTGGTTTTTCCATTGCACGTAATGAGGCTGAGGTGAATTTCGGGGACTCCACGGTCTATCTAGAAAAGCTTATTGATGAACCTCGACACGTCGAAATCCAGCTCATAGGGGATCGTCACGGCCAAATCGTTCATCTCGGAGAACGTGATTGTTCAATTCAACGCCGGCACCAGAAATTAGTTGAGGAAGCACCCAGTCCGGCGGTTACCACCGAGATGAGACGGACTATGGGAGAGGCAGCGATCCGCGGTGCTGAGGCTATCTCATACCATGGTGTGGGTACCGTAGAGTTCCTGGTTGATGTCGATGGCGAATTTTATTTTATGGAAATGAATACGCGCATTCAGGTTGAACACCCGGTTACTGAGCTTGTTACAGGTACAGATCTCATTAAAGAACAGATTCGTGTGGCAGCAGGGGAAAAACTTAGCTTGGAAGCGACCCCCACCTTACGAGGCCATGCAATTGAATGCCGCATCAATGCCGAAGATCCAGATCACGGTTTCCGTCCGTCACCTGGCGCGATTACATCTTTTCATGCACCTGGGGGGCCTGGGATCCGTGTCGACACACACATTTACGCTGGATACGTCGTACCACCCTATTATGATTCGTTGTTGGCAAAGCTCATCGTAAGCGGAAAGACGAGAGAAGAGGCGCGTATTCGTGCCTACCATGCTCTCGAAGAGTTTGTGATCGAGGGTGTGCATACGACGATACCTTTCCTCCGTAAGGTGCTGGCTCACCAAGACTTCGTATCGGGAGATTTCAATACGGGTTTTGTCGAACAATTCCTGACGCGTAGGTGAGTTCGAGAATTTATGGTTGCTCTTGAGGTACTATGGCTTCCGCAGGAGCTAGCCCCGAGTTCACTTGCTGACAGCAGGGTAGTAGTCATCGATGTTATTCGTGCCACTACCAGTATTACGACAGCACTAGCAGCTGGAAGCCAGCGAGTGATCCCCACCGGTTCGGTCGCGGCCGCTCGAGCCACCGCAGATCAAATTGGGGGATCTCTACTCTGTGGTGAACGAAACGGACTCCCGCCCGAGGGGTTCGATTTTGGAAATTCGCCCCGTGAATTCATCCCAGAACTAGTAGCTGGTGAATCGCTAATTTTTACAACGACGAATGGAACTGCGGCTATAGAAGTGGTTACAGACGCACGTGAGTTGCGAATCGCTTGTTTTCGGAACGTCGGTGCGGTAGGACGGGTTTTATCCAATCCTACGGACACCAAGAGTGGCCCAATCGTCATCATCTGTTCTGGTCGTAATGGACGAATCGGCATGGACGACGCATGGTGTGCGGGCCATCTTGTGGAGCGGATACTAAAGCGGTCGCCGAGTCTCGGACTGGGGGACGGGGCTCAAGCTGCATGCACTTTCGCCGCTAGCCTTGGAAGACCAACACCGGAGAGCTTGGCGAAGACTGATGCTGGTCGTGCGTTGTGCGATCTGGGCTTGGATGAAGATCTGGTGCCCTGCGCTAAAGTCGACGACTTGTCCGTCGTGCCGATATGGTACGATGGCGCATTTGTGAAGGGTGGGGAGGAGGACGCTGATGCTGGATGAACGACAGCGACGTGAGGCACTGGGTGTGGGGCTCATTGTGCTCGGTCTTCTTGTAGGCCTTGCCCTTGTCTCGCCCGAAGTGACTGATGGTCGCAACTGGATTGGTCCTTTTGGGGCTCTGCTGCATCGAAATCTTAGCTTTGTGTTCGGCGGGCCGCTGTCTCCCTTGCTAGCTGTCTCAGCCTTCGTCTGGGGAACACATTTCCTCGGTTGGGGCGATCGTGGTCGGGCTCTGCGTGCTTCGTTGCTCCCTGCTGGACTACTCTTGGTTTTACCCACGTTATTTTGGGTTGTATTTGCACGAGATGGAGCGACGACCCCTGATAACGGCTGGCTGGCCGTCACCATTGGTTCCATCCTTCAAGCCGCGTTCGGATGGTTAGGTGCTCTGCTAATCACTATATCAGCCCTTCTCGTGACTCTTGTGCTCACGCTTGGTTGGTCACTTACACGGACCGTCGTTGGCAGCGGAAGAATGGCTAAACGCAGCATCGGCGCCGGTGGTGAATTGGTTGCCAAATGGCAACCAATTCACATGGGGCGACGGGCACTGAGTAAAATCGTTGCGTTTGTTCGGGCACTCGTGGCCTGGAACCGAACCGAAGATGTCGAAACTACACCGTGGGAGCGGGTTGTCCCGGAGCCTGAACCGGATGTTTTTGAAGAATTGGTGAATGAAGAGGATATAGAACCGAAAGCTACGAAAAATAAAACCCGTAACCAAAAGGCCACTAAGTCTGATATTGGGAAAGAACAAGAAGTCTCTTCGGAACCGAAGCTGCAAGATCCAGGAGACCTGGATCAGACGGCATTGCCACCACTTGAACTCCTCGATGAACCGAGAAGGGGCAGCGGTAGTATCAGTGTGCGGGATCTGGAACGGCTCGGAGATGTGCTGATTGATAAGTTGGCAACATTCCGGATTGCCGGTGAGATAGGAGGCTGGACGACCGGTCCAGTCGTCACACAGTTCGAAGTTATTCCCGCGCCTGGTGTCAAGGTCGGATCGATCTCAGCACGAGCTGACGACCTTGCACTTGCCCTTAAAGCTGATTCTGTTCGAATCGTGGCGCCAATTCCAGGGAAAGGGGCTGTCGGGGTCGAAGTCCCGAACCCTGCACCGGAGATGGTTAAACTTCGTGAAGTGCTTGAGAGTCGGACCTACCGCCGTACTGGAGTGGCTCTCCCACTCGCTTTGGGTCGAGATCTTTCCGGCCAGCCCTACTGTACTGATCTGGTTCGTATGCCGCACCTGTTGATTGCAGGGCAAACTGGATCAGGCAAATCAGTCTGTATAAACGCCCTCATCACAAGTCTTATTTGTCGTTATACGCCTGCCGAACTCCGGCTTTTGATGGTGGACCCCAAGATGGTAGAACTTTCCGTCTATGGCGATCTGCCTCATCTGCGTCACCCAGTGATTACGGATAACGATGAAGCTGCGTCGGTCCTCAAATGGGCCGTATACGAAATGAAACGTCGATTCGGGCTATTGTCGTCCAACGGTTGCCGTAACATGAGTGAGTTCAACGAGCGTGTGCTCGGAGATCGGGATCTTTTTCTGCCAAAGCGTGGTTCGGACGATATCCCGCCACCTTACGAAGAAGGGCCGTTACCCTACGTCGTACTGGTGATTGATGAGTTGGCAGATCTAATGATGACTGTTCAATCACAAGTTGAAACACCCTTGGCAATGTTAGCACAGAAGGCGCGTGCCGTCGGAATTCACCTGCTGATCGCGACCCAACGACCATCCGTCAACGTGTTGACGGGTCTTATTAAGGCCAATATTCCGAGTCGGATCGCATTCCGTGTGGCGTCAAAGATTGATAGCAGGACAATCTTGGATCAGAACGGGGCGGAAAGCCTGCTCGGGAATGGCGACATGCTATTTCTTCCCCCAGGCAAGTCGAATTCGATACGGATTCAGGGGGCTTTTATTTCCTCGGGAGAGACTGAACGCTTCTTGGATTGGTACCGTGAGCAAGCCAAATTGATGGAAATCGCTGCCGAAGCCACGCAGGAAGAGCCGGACATCCTCAATGTGGTCAAAGAGATCGAGGAGGTTGAGTCAGGGGCCGGCATGCCTGGCGCTGCGCTTGACGATCGAGACCAATTATTCCGACAGGCGGCCGAGATCGTGATTACGAATTCTGCGGGTTCCACGAGCCTCCTTCAACGGCGTTTGAAAATCGGATACGGACGTGCGGCTAGAATCATCGACCAACTGCACCTGGCCGGCGTGGTCGGGCCCGCTGAAGGTTCAAAGCCTCGCGAGGTTTTAGTAGCGCTCGCCGATCTAGATGAAGCTCTACTAGACGAGTGATCTAATGAGGCGCGCAAGTCGATTGACCCGGTATTGGTGTCGGAGTGTGTGTGATTCTCCGGCAGTACTCTTTCTCTTTGTGGGAATGTTTATTGGTGCTGGTGTTTCCCAACTTGAGGCTAATCCTAACGCTTCTTTTGAGATTGATCAGATACCAACGACTGGGAGTGGCCCTGCGTTGACTCGGCGGCATAACCAAGAGATTGATGTGGACTCGTTATTAGCATCTGCCGATGTGAAGTACGCTCGTCTGGGTTCACTCCGAGCCAGATTCGTACAGCGTATCGATGTCCCACTCCTCAATCGCAGTAAAGAAGGACGAGGTGTCTGGTCACAGCGCGGTCGCGGGAATTTTCGGATGGATTTCGAGGATCCACCGGACGACATTCTGATTGCTGACGGAACTTGCCTTTGGCAGTTTGAGCCATCCGTTCGACCGGACCAAGTTGTCAGTTCAGCGCTTGGTCACGGCGTAGAGGTTGGTAGTGTGGATATTTTGGGCCGACTTTTGTCCGAAGCTCGCATAAACTACACGGGTTCATACATGGGGCTGGAAGATGTGGCTGGTGTTTCCACACACCTCGTGTCGCTAACTCCGAAAGGTCCTTCACGGTACCTAAATGTGATTGTTTGGATTGCAGATTCGGATGGCTTAGTGAGACGGTTCCAGATTCAGGAAGAGAATGAGACCGTTCGCACAGTCACATTGTCAAACCTGGAACCCGAAATTGTACTGGCAGATTCCCTGTTTCGGTTCAGCCGTCCGCCCGACGCCATAATTTTCTCGACTGATGAGCAATGTGGACAATGATGGTCAGCAACTCTGTGAGATGGGTGTCACTGATTCTGATGGAGCACTTTGGTGACCAGCGATAAAACCTTCTTCCGTTCGACGGTACGGTAGGCGCGTGAGTCAAAAGGTTGCACGTGCTGCCGATCTGGTGAATCGGGCACGGTGTGTGATGCCGGGAGGTGTGAACTCGCCGGTTCGCGCCTTTCGTTCTGTTGGGCTCGACCCTCTCTTTATCTCACGGGGAGAGGGCTCCCGGATCTTCGATATTGATGACCGTGGGTACATAGATTACGTCCTGTCATGGGGCCCATTAATCCTTGGGCATGCCCACCCTCGAGTCACTTTGGCGGTAACGGAGGCGGCTTTTGAAGGTATGAGTTTTGGTGCCTGTCATGAGCGGGAAGTTGAACTGGCCGAGCGCGTTGTTGAGTGGGTTCCAGGTCTAGAAATGGTCCGTTTTGTGAACAGTGGGACTGAGGCGACGATGTCCGCGATTCGGCTTGCGCGAGCCGCGACAGGCCGAAACCTGATTCTTAAGTTTGAGGGTTGCTACCATGGCCATGCAGATTCTTTTCTGGTGGCTGCCGGCTCAGGTGTTGCAACGCTCGCTCTTCCCGACTCCCCTGGTGTTCCCGAAGTCGTTTCTGCGCTTACCGTAGTAGTGCCCTACAACGATTGCGAAGCGGTGGAGGCTTCTTTTAAGCGCCACCGCGGGCAAATTGCAGCAGTTATTGTTGAACCGGTAATGGGGAATTCAGGCCTGATCTTACCAAGAGATGGCTTCTTGTCTGGCCTGCGAGAGTGCTGTACGCGGGAAGGAACACTTTTGATCTTCGATGAAGTAATGACTGGGTTTCGGGTGGCACGGGGAGGTGCTCAGGAAAGATTTGGGATTGTGCCCGATCTGACTACCCTCGGTAAAGTGGTTGGCGGCGGTTTGCCCGTCGCGGCCTATGGGGGGAGCCGAGATTTGTTGGAGTGGATTGCGCCGACTGGGCCAGTATATCAGGCAGGGACGCTATCCGGGAATCCGTTGGGTATGGCTGCAGGTCTCGCACAACTTGACGAGCTTGAACGGATAGATCCTTTTGCGAATCTTGAAGCCATCGCAAACCAGCTAGTCAAACGTATTCTGGCCGCTGCGGAGAAACGGAATATCCCTGCATGTGGGCACGCGATTGGTTCGATGTGGGGTGTGTTCTTCACCGATGGGCCCGTGCACAACTTCACAGACGCACAGGCCTCTGACCTTGAACTCTTTCGTCGCTACTACCAATCATGTCTTGACGATGGTGTGTTTTTCGCGCCGTCGGCGTTTGAGGTGGGTTTTGTCTCGACGGCCCACACGGAAAAGGACCTTGAAGAGACTTTGGGTGTGGTTGAGTGCGCACTCGATGCTGCCTTGGAGAACGCCGAGTGAAGGGTTGGAGAGAGAGACTATTACCGGACCGGTCTGTGTATCTTCTTATCGCCGGCACTCTCATGGGTTTGGCCCATCCTCCGTTTCACCTTTTGGTCCCTTCTTTTGTGGCACTCGTCCCCTTAATTGTGTGGCTCGAGGAACTTCCTGATACGGCAGAAAGCCACCGACAGGCTCGGATTGGCGGATTCTTTTTTGGTCTCGTCTACTATACCCTGGTATTTCATTGGTTATTAGTTGCGTTGATCTTTTACACTTGGATGGCACTATTCGCTTTCCTGGCTCCGATCATCATCCTCTCTTTTTTCATGTCAGGGATGGTGGCAGCCGTTCATTCAGTTCGGGTACGATTGAGATGGCCGATTTGGGCCGTATTTCCGATATTTTGGACGGCCAACGAGTGGCTCCGAGCTTCACTTCCACAAATAGCCTTCCCTTGGATGCAACTCGGAGACACGCTTACGAATTACCCGTGGCTCATTGGTGCGGCAGATCTTGTTGGATCACGTGGACTCTCGCTTTGGTTGGCACTGATCAATACCCTCGTTGCCCTTGGATTCCTGGCGTATCGGTCAGGTGGAATTGGCCGGTTACTGCGACCAGCTCTGGCGCTTGCGTTGACCTTCACTCTTGCGATCGGATATTCACTGATTCGGTCAAGGAATCTTGAACTGCGCCCAGTAGCGAGCGTAGGTGTGGTGCAACCTAATGTGCCACAACACATCAAACTTGAAGATCCAGCCGTTGCGACGGATAGTGCGTTGCGAGCCAGTGAGGCCTTAGTGAGGCCGTGGATTGAGAAAGAGTCCCTCGACTTGGTGTTGTTTCCCGAAACGATGCTTCAGGTGTACCTAGATCCGATTCCCTCGTTTGGCTTCGCGGGTAGTCCCGCGGTGGACTATTGGGTGACTTCTCTCGCAGAGTCCCTCGACGCAGATGTTGTTGTCGGGGCGCTAGGTGTTAAAAACCAACTGAACGCCAACTTTGTTCCTTTTAATTCGGCTTTTCACTTTCATCCGGAACGGGGCAGGGTCTCGCAATATGACAAACGCTTTTTGGTCCCGATGGTTGAGCGAGTGCCATTCATCCCGCCAGAATGGCTTGCTGGGATCCCTTACATGAGTGGCTCGTTTGGTGTGGGAGATCTGGTATTACCAATTGAAATCGATGCGGAGCGTGGACCAGCATCTTTTGGGACAATGATCTGCTACGAGTCCATTTTTTCACCACTGGCCCGTCACTATCGTCGAAACGGCGCTGATTTTCTTGTCAATATTACTAACGATTCGTGGTTTGGACGTGAGGTATGGTGGAGTCGATCAAGTGGTTTATCACAACACCCTGCACATCTTGTGATGCGAGCAATTGAGACTCGTATGGGGGTTGCTCGCTCATCAAATACGGGAATTTCTGAAATCGTGGATCCACTGGGGCGAGTATCCCATGAGACGGAGTTGTTCAGGTCGGCGGCCTTTGTTGCTGATGTTTATACTACCGATGTAGAAACGCTCTTTGTCAAATACGGTGATGTAGCGGGGACTGGAGCGATGATTGCAGCGATTTTTTCCCTTTGTGTCTCTATTTCAGCTGCCAGGAAGTCAGATGCTGGGATAGAGGCATGATTCGTTGGCTAAAAGCCTATTTATTGGCCGTTTTAGGGTTGATGATTGGAGCGATTGGTATGCTTGGTCAGGTTCAGGATACCCTGCCAAGTGACACGACCGTTTTCCAGATGCAGGAGCTACGCGTCCGGGCTACGCGTCCGGTCGCTAGCACATCGGGAGGGAGTGCGGTACGCCTGGACCTCCAATCTCCCCGTGTCCAGGCCGTGCCCCTGCTCGCTCAAGCGCTGCGCGAGTTACCGTTTGTACAAGTCCGCACAAACTCCCGGGGCGAAGCACAGTTGACGCTTCGAGGAACGGAAAGCCGCCAGGTTGCGGTCCTGGTAGATGGGATTCCTCTTACTCTTGGGTGGGATGCCCGAAGCGATTTATCGTTGATTCCTGTAGACGCAGCCCGTGAGGTGCAATTTTTCCGTGGAATCTCTTCCGTTCTCCATGGGCCCAATGTCCTAGGTGGAGTTGTGGCGATCGATATAGCGCGGGAAGACGTGGACCTCGATGCGCGACTGAACGGGTTTCAGGCCGCGGTTGATGAGACTGGTGGTACTGTTCTTGGAGGTCGGATTGGAGGAGCCTGGAGATTTGAGAATGGGGGGGTCTCGCTACAGGCTGGAGGTGGAACCCGGTCACGAGATGGCGTCCCGATGCCGAGAGGTGTCACCCAATCAGCCGCTTCAAGAGTGGGCACACAGCTCAACAGTGACCTGGAGCACTCAAGTGCTTTCCTGACAGGTCGCTACGAGACAGCGTCAGGGGCATGGATTTCACTGTCAACTTTTGGCTATCAGGCAGAAAAAGGGGTGCCGCCCGAGCTTCATGTCCTTCAACCTCGACGTTGGCGTATTCCCGATACCAAGCGCTTTCTGACTGCGTTATCAGCGGGCACCGCATGGGGTAGAACCCCGTTTGGAACAGGAGATTTTGAGGTCAGCCTAGGCATCGATCTGGGCGAAAGTCAGATCGATGAGTTTGAAACGTTGGCGTATCAAACAGTTACTGAACAGGAATTCGCCGACGACCGAACCTTTACGCTTCGGGTGCTATCGGATCATGAAATTGGGTCGGGAATCTTTCGAACTGCGTTTACCTGGGCGGCCACACGACACATCGAACAGATTGATCCGAGTGAAAGCCTCTCGGCATTCAGACAACAACTCTTCAGTCTCGGAGCAGAGGTTGAATTGCCCGTGGCTGAGTCCGGGTCGGGCTTTTGGTCGCGCGCAAACCTGAGCGCAGGGGTGAGTTTCGATGGCGCCAGTACACCTGAGACTGGTGGCAGACCCTCTCGAAATCCGATCAACGATTGGGGGGCACGTGTAGGTGGGTCCGCTTGGTTGGGGGATGCAACCCGTCTTCACGTAGGCATGAGCCGAAAGGTCCGCTTCCCGTCGTTACGGGAACTCTATTCAGGCGCTCTCGGCCGGTTCGTTCCCAATCCCGATCTTAAACCGGAGGTTCTCGGTGCACTCGAAGCGGGTCTTACGGGTACGGGGGTTGGACTAGGGGGTAGGCTCGAGGCCCAAGCAGTTATCTTCGATCAACGCTTCTCGGATGCTATTGTAAGGAGGGGCCTTGGGGATGGGCGGTTCCAGCGTCAAAATCGTAATCGTGTGAGGGCTACGGGGCTTGAACTCTTGGGCACGGTAAGCTGGAGTGCGGCGGAGTTGGGTGGAAACGTTACCTGGCAAAATATTCGTTTGACTGATGAGGCGAACCCTCTTCGTAAGCCTCGTGCGGAGTATCAGCCTGAACTTTTTGGGTCCGTTCACTTGGCTGCCCCATTACTCGCCGGGTTTAGAGGAAGGGCAAGTGTCGATCTCGTTGGCCGTCAGTTTTGTGTGAATCCGGAACGAGAGATGGATACCGCCCTTCCCAGAACGGAACGCCTTGATCTGCTCGTGAGCCGAGAATGGAGCTTAGGTGGTTGGTTCCGCGCTGTGCAGGCATCAATTTCTTTTGATAACGTGACCGATGCTGTCGTATTCGATCAATGCGGCCTTCCTCAGCCGGGTCGGTTGTTTCGGTTTCAGCTGCGATTGTTCTGATTTTGTTTGTACCGTCGAGATGACAGTTTGAGAGTGAGTTACTCGCCGGGCTATGAGATTCCACTACCAGACGGGCATGCATTCCCGATGGGCAAGTTCCTCGCTCTTCGCCAAATTCTTGAACGTGATGGGCTGATTACTGCTGGTGATATTGTCGAGCCCCAAGAGGCCAGCTGGTCTGATCTCGCTCTTGCACATACTCCGAGTTACCTCCAAAAGCTCCAGACAGGGTCTTTCGAACGTACGGAGATACGCAGACTTGGACTTCCGTGGTCTCTGGCCTTAGTTCGCCGATCACGTCTAGCCGTGCGCGGGACACTAAACGCAGCTTGGATGGCGCTTGAAGATGGTGTGGCTGCCAATCTCGCTGGTGGAACACACCATGCGTTTCCTGATCACGGAGAGGGTTTTTGTGTGCTTAACGATATTGGAGTTGCCGTGCGAACACTAAGACGCGGTGGCTGGATTGGAAGAGCTCTGGTAATCGATCTTGATGTTCACCAAGGAAATGGTACGGCGGCAGTTTTTGCGACAGACCCTGACACGTTCACGTTCTCAATGCATGGAGAGGGGAATTATCCGTTTCCAAAGACTCAATCAGACTTAGATGTGGGGCTTCCCGACGGTACAGGTGACAGCATCTATATAGATGCCTTGAACCGATACCTGCCGGAGGCGTTCGAACAGGCCCAACCCGATCTCGTGTTCTATCTTGCTGGTGTTGATGTTATGGAGGGGGATCGGTTCGGTCGACTTTCATTGACGCTAACCGGGCTTGAAATGAGGGAACGCATCGTAATCGATATGACAAGAGATTGGGATGTTCCGATGACACTGTTGCTCTCTGGCGGTTATGCGAAAAGCCCTGAAGCGACAGCTGAATTGCACGCGATCACACACCGGGTTGCGTCGACTGCCTCGAGTGTCTCGTGAGAACCTCAGAGTCCACGAAGGAGCAGACACTTGCTACGACAGGCTTGAACGGGTCGTTCTTCGCCAGCGTCACAGTACAGTTAAGCAGTCTTGAACCTGAAACTGTTCTTGCAAGCACTCCATCTGGCGTCCGTGGATTCTGGCAGAGTGGTCCACATTGGATTGCGTACGTGGGTTCCGTGGCGGAGATCGATAGCCGAGAACGCTACCATGGTACGCAGAGCACGTTGTTCCAATGGCTGAGCGAGAGTGCCGAGAAGTTATATGGGACCAACTGGGTGTCAGATCGCGATGGCGACTTGTATCGGCCGCGACTTCATGGAGGAATGGCGTTCGATCGCTGTACTCCTGACGATGCTGAGCCCGGGTTCTGGGAGGTTTTTCCGGAGGCACGGTTCACCCTTCCTGCGTTTGAAGTAGAGGCAGATGGTAGTGGTGCTCGTCTCACTGTCACACGGAAGTTTCCTGAAGACATGCCACGAGATCAGGCGATCGGTGTTCTTCGGCATCGTGCATCTAAAACTAGGGAACAGCTCCTTGAGTTGGAGAGGAAAGGGGGCGTCTCCAGTTCCGTACCCTCGGCTACAGACCTTGCAGAACCGGTTGTGGCTGAATTTTGGTCACGGGGGGTAAACCGCATTTTGAAAGAAATCGCCGAAGGGAACGTCCGTAAGGTTGTATTGGCACGCCCACTGGACGTCACATTGGCCGAGGTCCCTGATTCGGTGAGTGTCCTCGCTGCACTTCGAACCGCGAATCCCTTATCGCACGTGTATCTAAGGCAGTTTGCACGGGATCAGTTTTTATTGGGAGCTGCCCCCGAACTCATTTGTTCACTCCATGACGATGTGTTCCACACGATGGCTGTTGGAGGATCGACACCACGTGGGGCTGACCCTGAATCTGATGGGTGGCTCGGCCGACAACTGTTAGGCAGTCATAAGAACCGAGTTGAACACACGATCGTGGTAGAAGATATCGTTAAGCACTTATCTGAGGTTGGAATTCATGTGGAAGAGTTGCCTGCTCCTGCCCTCCTCCGACTACCAAGAATCCAACACCTTCGAACCGACTTGCACGCGTCAGTGCCCTCTGAGACTAGCATCATCTCGTTGGTAGAAGCCCTTCATCCAACAGCGGCCGTATGTGGAGAGCCGGGAACGGTTGCATTGGATCTTTTGAATGAAGAAGAGTTGGTTGGTCGCGGATGGTATGCGGGCCCAGTTGGGTGGTTTGACGTAGCAGGGAATGGCGAGTTTGCACCAGCTCTTAGGTCAGCGGTGTGTCGTGGTCCGTTACTTCGCCTTTTCGCCGGTTCTGGTATCGTATCAGGCTCGCGACCTCTCGCCGAATGGGATGAGACACGAGTCAAATTTCAGACGATGTTAGACGCTTTAGGCGTGGCGCGCCTACCGTGACTGACGTACCCAATCGGAATGTCTTATGGGCACGATCGCTCGCCGACGAATGGGCGAATCTCGGTGTAACTGAAGTTTGTGTAGGATCAGGGTCTCGATCCGCTCCTTTGGTCGAAGCGTTCTCAAGGGATGAGCGGTTTAGGATCCACCCGCATGTAGATGAGCGTTCAGCCGCATTTTTAGCTCTCGGAATCGGAGCAGCGACCGGCCGGCCGGCCGCAGTAGTGACAACTTCAGGTACGGCTGCAGCGAACTTGTTCCCAGCTGTTGTTGAAGCAAGCCAAAGTGGTATTCCGTTGTTGTTGGTGACAGCTGATCGACCAGCGAGTCTCCGCGGCTGTGATGCTAATCAGACCATCGACCAGGTAGACCTGTTTGGTCAGTATCCGCGGCTCGCACTCGATCTTTCTACTCCACAACTTACGCTAGATGCTCTGGATAACCTTCGCGACGCTGCGCGACGGGCTTGGGTTGCGGCAGTCGGAAATCCGCGTGGTCCAGTACAGGTTAATGTGCAGTTTGAAAAGCCACTTGATCCGACGATGATCCCGGGAGACATCTCTTCGATTTCTCAAAACCCGGAAATATTGTTGAAAGGAAATGTCCGTCGGGTTGAAGCACGGCGCGGCTGCGAATCAGGCGATGAGCTAGCCAAGTTGATCGATGGTGCTACACGGCCACTCATCGTTTGTGGACCCAATCATGATTCGGCGATTGGGCGATCGGCACTTACACTCGCAGCTGCTTTAGGAAGTCCTGTAGTCGGCGATCCTCTCTCGGGCACTCGTTTCGCACCCAAGGCGACCGGGACGACTATGGGATACGCCGACTTGAGCCTCTCTGATGAAGAAGTCGCGGCTGCATTGAGCCCTGACGTGATTGTTAGGGTAGGTCGGGCTCCGACCTCAGCTTCGACTCTCCGTTTCCTCAAAAGGCATGCGAGTGCTCGGCAAATTGTGTTAGATGGAAGCGACTTGTGGAAAGACCACCTGACCACGGCGACCCACTATGTGGTGGCCGATCCCACAACGACACTTAGAGCTGCGGCTAATATCGTTGCCGCCGACACCGGTCACGGGTGGCTTGATCAATGGCGACGTGTCGACGTTGCTACGGCAGCAGCCGTCGCTCCGACGTTAGACCAAACATGGTTCGAAGGAGCAATCGCGGCTACGATCGCTGACGGTCTATCACCCGACTCAACATGGTTCATCGGAAACTCAATGCCGATTCGAGATGTCGATGCGTTCGCGGGAGTTCGAGAACGGTCCTTAAAAACCATAGGATTCAGGGGCGCAAGCGGGATAGACGGGAATGTTAGTGGCGCCATTGGTGCTGCGATCGCGCGCGGGAAACCAGCTGTGGCCTTGATCGGAGATCTAACACTACTTCACGATGTAGGTGCGCTTCTTGCTGACAGAGCTATCTCGGTTACGCTGCAACTCATCGTAGTCCAAAATCGGGGCGGAGGCATATTCCACATGCTCCCAATTCGGGAGTACGACCCTCCCTTCACGCCGTACCTGGTAATGCCGCAACAGGTTGAGTTGTCTGGTGTTGCCGCTGCGGCTGGAATCCCCCACAGTCTCGTCGCATCTATTGATGAGTTACGCCAAGAACTCAAAAAACCAGAAGTGCCGGGGCTTAAGATTGTAGAGGCGCAGGTCGATAGATACGAGAATTGGGACCATCGGGAGACCACGGTCCAGTGCGCACAAGCGGCGGCGAGGTCTTCTTTATAGGGTGGAGGGACAGAGGGAAGGTTAAACGCGATTACCTCGGTATAGAAACGGAGAGCTTGACATATGAGTGAATCGGTAGTGTTACCGGTGAGTGATGTTACTTGGGAGGAGGTTAAGGGTTACGAGGATATCACCTACCACAAATCCGAAGGAATTGCTCGTATAGCATTTAATCGTCCCGAAGTTCGAAATGCCTTTCGTCCCGAAACTCTTTTCGAGTTGTACGAGGCATTCCATGATGCTCGTGATGATGAAAAGATTGGTGTTGTCCTTTTCACGGGGAACGGTCCATCAAAAGATGGTAAGTGGGCCTTCTGCTCAGGAGGGGACCAGCGGGTTCGGGGCGAGGCCGGTTACGTTGGCCAGGATGGTGTAGCTCGTCTCAATGTGCTTGATCTTCAGCGCTTGATCCGGTCAATGCCGAAGCCCGTCATTGCACTTGTGGCCGGTTATGCGATTGGTGGTGGCCACGTGCTCCACGTCGTGTGTGATCTCAGTATCGCGGCAGATAACGCTGTGTTCGGTCAGACAGGACCGAAGGTGGGCAGCTTTGACGGTGGATTTGGATCCTCCTATCTGGCGCGGTCTGTTGGACAGAAGAAAGCGCGCGAGATTTGGTACCTTTGCCGCCAATACGGAGCGGAGGAAGCCGAGCAGATGGGATTGGTCAACAAGGTCGTTCCGTTAGCCGACCTAGAGGTGGAAGGAGTGGATTGGGCAAGGGAGATTCTTGGTAAGAGCCCGCTTGCAATTCGTTTTCTCAAAGCAGCTTTCAATGCGGATTGCGATGGGCAAGCTGGTCTCCAGGAGCTAGCCGGACACGCAACCATGCTCCTCTATATGACTGAAGAAGGGCAGGAGGGACGGAACGCGTTTCTCGAAAAGCGTTCCCCGGACTTTCGAAAATATCCGTGGCGCCCCTAACCAAAATTCTTCCGGGGATAAACGCCGTGGAAAGCACTACAAAAGTTCGAGCGGGCATCGCAGCAGCCCGGGTACGGACTCTTCCCGCTGCTATAGGTCCGGTTCTAGTGGGCAGTGGGCTCGCGTGGGCGGATGACCAGTTCATCTTTCTCCCGTTCCTGGCAGCACTGGCTGCAGCGATCCTAATACAAGCGGGGACGAACTACGCAAATGACTACTCCGACTTTGTTCGCGGGGTAGATACTGAGGCACGCCTCGGTGATCCAAGGATGACTCAGACTGGACAACTCACAGCGGCTGCGGTTCGCGGAGGTGCAGTCCTGTCCTTTGCCTTGGCTATTGTCATTGGTACCTACCTTGTTTGGAGAGGAGGCTGGCCTGTCGTTACGATTGGCCTCGCTTCGATTGCGGCAGGTATTTGCTACACTGGCGGCCCATGGCCGTTCGGGTACCATGGCTTGGGCGATCTGTTCGTGATGGTCTTCTTCGGGCCCATCGCTGTCGCCGGTACATATTATGTGCAGGCCTTAAATTGGAATCATGGCACTCTCCTTGCAGGCCTTGGCGTTGGTGCTCTCACCACGGCGATCCTTGTCGTAAATAACCTACGTGACCACTCAACTGATCGTGTGGCGGGTAAGCGCACGCTTGCGGTTTTTATAGGTAAGAGATCTACTCAAATTGAATACACGCTTCTGCTTCTCATAGCCGCGGCCGTACCCGTCCTTGGTACGGTCTGGTTTGATTGGCCAATCCTCGTTTTACTCAGCTTGGGGGCTCTGGTTTCCGTGGGTTCTTCACTCAGGATTGTGTGGACTTACGAGGATCCGCGGGAACTGAACTCAGCATTAGCTGCGACCGCGAGGACAACTGGAGCCTATGGGTTCTTGTTCGCTCTGGGTTGTATCTGGTGAATTTGATCACCCCTGCAGCTGGACTCCAGGAACCGGCACTGACAGCAGGGCAGCGGTCCTGGACATACGGTGAACTTTCGGTTGCATCAGATGAGCTCGCTGCGGAGATCAAATCTTCGGTCAAAACGTTGAGACGACCAGTTGCCCATGTTTTCGGGCTCGAGGCTGCTGGAGCCTTGGCGGTGCATGCGATAGCGACCTCTGGCTTACCTCTTGTTCTAGGCCATCCGAGTTGGACGCCAGCCGAGCGAGATGTCTTCATCGATGCAGTAAATCCATCGCTTATTCTGTCACCTGCGGGGTGGGATTGGGTCAGTGATGGTTGGAGTGAAAGACGCATTGTATTGCCAAATTTCGACCCAGTATCGCTTTGGTCCCGCACGAGCGATACCAATTCTCAAGATTCCACGCTCGCGCTTTCGGATGGTACGGATGTAGCTATGTGGACGTCAGGCAGCGGCGGTAAGCCGAAGCTTGTTTGCCACTCATGGTCAGCGCTCACGCGAAATGCAGATGAGGCGAACAAACGCTTGTGCTTCAGTACAGGTCACACCTGGTTAGCAACCCTGGCCTGGTCACACATCGGAGGCCTCGGCGTTTTACTTCGCACAGCTCGAGCCGGATCTACTCTTGCCTTTGGCCCGTCCCGCTTTAAAGCGAAACGTGTCCTTGAGGCAATTGAAAAGTGGAAGGCAAGCCACGTGTCACTTGTGCCCGCGATGCTACAGGCCATACTCGATATAGAGCCATCGCCTCCACAAAGCCTTGAGGTCGTACTGATTGGCGGTGCGGCCACGCCCCCTTCACTGACAGAGCGGGCCCTTTCAGCAGGGTGGCCAATCGCGCTTACGTATGGGATGACGGAGGCGGGGTCACAGGTTTCGGTCGCTCCACCCGTTGAGGTGGCTAGAGGAGGAGGGTCCGTCGGCCCACCTCTTTCTTGTATTAATGTCCGCATTGCCTCTCCAGAGGTTACCAGCGCCGGCAGCTCGGCTCATGGGGAGATTGAATTGTCTGGATCAACCTTATTTCTTGGGTATGGAGGAGACACTCCACGCGACCCGGTGTCGTGGTTTTCGACTGGCGATCTCGGGTTTTTCGATGATTCGGGATGCCTTTGTGTCGCTGGCCGCCGGAGTGACCAAATCATTACTGGAGGAGTTAACGTTGATCCTGACGAGGTTGAGGCTGCCTTGCTCCGCCACCCCGATGTGGTTGAGGTATGTGTGCTCGGCATTCCGGACGATACATGGGGAGAGGTGGTGACCGCCGTTATAGTAGGGGATGGGAGAGACCTGACTCGCCGAGTGGACACATGGGTTCGTGATCAGCTCTCTAGCCCCAAAACTCCAAGACGCTTGTTTGTTGTTGAAGAACTACCACATACGGTGAACGGAAAAGTTGATCGAACGCGAGTTCGTTCCCGTATTATGGCTGCAACTAAGGATTGAATATGACTGTCACAAAGGTTGCACCGTTCACATGTCAGAAGGATCAGTTTCAGCTCGATGACAGTACGCACTACCTCAACTGTGCGTATTTAGGTCCGATTCCCCGGTCCGTAGAGATGGCTGGCATCGCTGGCCTCCAAACCAAACGATCTCCAACGCCATTTCCTAGTAGTGAGTTCTTTTCCGGTTGTGATCATCTCCGCGCACGTTTTTCTGCGCTGGTCGGGGGGGGGGCAGAGCGAGTCGCGATTATGCCGTCAGCTTCATATGGCGTGACCGCTGCTGCTCGCAACCTCCCACTGGGTCGAGGTCAACGGATTGTCATTCTTGAGGAACAGTTCCCGAGCAACGTCTATATCTGGCGACGGCTTTCGGCGGAGAATGAGTGTGAGCTGTTTACGGTGCGCCGACCAGGACCGCCGCCATCGGCGGCACGGTGGAATGAACGTTTGCTTGATGCCATTCGGCCGGGGACTGCTGTTGTAGCCCTTCCGCACTGTCATTGGACGGATGGTACTCGGATTGATCTTGTGGCCGTCGGAAAGCGTGCGAGAGAGGTGGGGGCAGCTCTGATTGTTGATGGGTCTCAATCTATTGGTGCGGTTCCATTCAATTTAGATGAGATTCAGCCAGACGCGCTCATTACGGTCGGATATAAATGGTTGCTTGGGCCATATTCGATGGCTTTGGGACACTTCGGTGAGCGTTTTGACGATGGGATTCCTCTAGAAGAGAACTGTTTTGCACGAGAAGGGTCGGAGGATTTTCAGGCTCTCGTCGATTATACAGATCAGTATCGTCCTGGGGCTGTTCGTTACGACGTGGGAGAGACAGCCAACTTCATTTTGGTCCCAATGATGATAGAGGCTCTGGACCGTATTAGTGCTTGGGAACCTGCCGATATTCGCGCTTACTGTATCGCTCTTCTGGAGAATCTTACGAATGAGCTTAGAGAGAAGGGTTGGGCCATGGAGGATGACTTCTGGCGGGCAGGGCATATGCTCGGCGTTCGACTTCCAGAAGGATGGGACCTTGATTCATTGCAGGCGAAACTCATAGAAGCAGGTGTGTACTGTTCATTGCGGGGAGATGCGCTCCGCATATCTCCTCACGTCTATAACGATGCGTCTGATATTGACGCTTTACGCGAAGTGCTTTTGAGCTTCTCAGCATAAAGACTGGTCATAGAGGTTCTTCGAACAGCTTCGCGGCTTTCGCCGCGAATACAAAATCACTTTCGGTGAGCCCATCGATCTTGTGTGTCCATATACGGACCATGGCTCGCCCCCAAGAAAGCATAAGATCAGGGTGGTGATTCTGTTCCTCAGCGAGGTTTCCAACGCGATTCACAAACGCGAGTGCAGTAACGAAATCTGGAAAGGCGAACTCTTTTTCCAGGTGATGCTCGTCGATGATCTCCCAGTCCGATCCCAATTCCTCGGCAAGTTGGGCTAACTCGGTGCCTCTAAGTGGAGGGATTCCCCCTCGGCATGGAATGCACTCCTGCGCCACCAATCTAGTTGACATGTCTCATCTCCGTGTCTCTTGACCTCAGTAATTTATGGTTCCGGAAAAGTATTCCCAATGCGCATATATGTGAACAACGCCGTATATTTCATAAAGCATTCAACGGGCTCTGGGGAATGGCTGGTGACGATCCCGACAATCTGCTGTAACCATTCTCACAATCACCTGACGTGCCTTTCAAATTGATATGGACAATGGAGGATACATGAGGATCCCGCTTTACCAGGTAGATGCGTTCTCAACCAAACTCTTTAGTGGCAATCCTGCAGCTGTTTGTCCACTTGATGAGTGGTTGGATGACGACGTACTCCAGGGGATCGCAGCGGAGAACAATTTATCAGAGACGGCCTTCTTTGTTGCTCAGAACGGTGGATACGGGTTGCGGTGGTTTACGCCTGTAGCAGAAGTGGATCTCTGTGGACACGCGACGCTCGCTTCTGCATGGGTCATTCTCAATGTCCTTAAACCATCGCAGGAAGCCGTAAGCTTCGATAGCCGGAGCGGGGCGCTCTCGGTCCGCCGTGGCGAGAACGGGCTTTTAGTTCTGGACTTTCCCAGCAAACTCGCTTTTTCTAAGGAGGCTCCCAAAGCGCTTATAGAAGGTCTGGGTGCAGAACCAGTGGAGGTTCTGGCGGCTGAGCGTGATTATTTGGTTGTTTTCGAAACGGAAGATGATGTGCGAAAACTTAAGCCGGACTTTCTCCGCCTCCGAACGATTGATCGGCTTGGCATTATTGTGACGGCGCCGGGCCTTAGCTCGGACTTTGTATCTCGATTCTTCAGTCCAGCGCTTCTCGATGGTTTTCCAGAGGATCCAGTGACTGGATCCGCGCATTGCACGCTCATTCCTTTTTGGGCCGAGCGGCTTAATCGTGGTGACACTTGGATGGACGCACGTCAAATTAGTGCTCGAGGTGGTCAACTCGCATGCCAGTACCTCGGAGATCGTGTGGCGATCGGGGGAGAGGCTGTCCTTTATCTGACAGGGTCTATCGAACTCTAGATGAAATATGCCGAGTTTAATGATGAACAATTGTCACACTCACCTTCTTACAAGTCGCATCTTTGTGCTTCTGGTCTTAGTCACCGTGTTTCCGGGATCTGTCGATGGCCAGAACCCCCAGGGTGAAGAGCAGCAAGAAGAAGGTGGTGGAACGGAACGGCTAACGCTTGGAATGAACTTGGGTGCCGCGATTCTACAAGGTGATTTTGCGGCTAATGTTCCTCCCGGCGGAGGGCACTTCCAGGTCGGGTTCGATGCAACTGGGCGGATCTCTTCCTTGTTTGGGATTCGCTTGGCGGGTGGTTTTATAAACTATGGGAAAGAGATAATTGCAGTTCGCTTGTTTGACGAAACGGACCGTGTTTCATCGCACTTGACGACACGGAATAACATCCTGTCCGTCGGTATTGGCCCACAAGTCGACTTCTCAACAGGCCGAATTCGTCCCTACGTGAATGGTTTCTTTGGAGTTGGCTATTTTTATACGGATACCCGACTCGCCATGGGAGGGCAGGACCTGGAAGGCTCATCCACGACCAACTTTAACGATTGGGTTATGGGTTATGGGATTGGGGGCGGTGTCAAGATTCACGTTCTAAAGAGCCGTGGGGTTCCTATTTTCATCAGTTTCGACACTCAGTACCGGATGCATGATCAGACGGAATATCTGGTCGAGGGAAGTATCGTGGACGATAGGGAAGGGAGCCGGGTTCGGTCGCTTGTATCAGACGCGGATTTTTTCCTTATTGGGTTGGGGGTCTCAGTAGGGCTGTTCTAATACATCTTCATGAGGATGTCCGCGACTTCCGGTCGCGTGAATTCGACTGGTGGACGCTCGCCCCGTGATAGCATCTCTCGGACTTCAGACCCAGATAGAAATACGCGCTCTTCGGGTGTTGAAGGACTCGTCTTGTTCGAGGCCATTTGACCCGTGCGAGTGCACCAGAAAGCGTGTTCGAACTTAAGGGGAACGATCCCGAGCAGGTCGGCATCAATCTCATCGAAGATTTCCTGTGCATCATAGGACCCGTAGTAATTGCCCACTCCAGCATGGTCGCGACCCACGATGAAGTGGGTGCAGCCGTAATTGCGTCTGATTATGGCGTGGAAAATCGCTTCGCGCGGACCCGCGTAACGCATGGCTGCGGGAAGGACGCTCAAAAGCACACGATCTTTTGGATAGTACAGGTCAAGTATCGTTCGGTAGGATTCCATACGAATGTCGGCTGGGAGATCATCGGGCTTGGTTTCTCCAACCAACGGATGAATCAATAATCCCTCTACCATCTCGAGTGCACATTTGTGGAGATATTCGTGTGCCCGGTGAATCGGGTTCCGTGTCTGGAAGGCGACCACTGTGCCCCATTCTGCTTCATCGAATCGAACGCGTGTTTCAGCTGGTGTCAGGTTGTCGGATGGGAAACCGGAGATGTCGTTTGCATATACATAGTGAATGGAGCCTGCGACGCACTTCGGTCCAAATGTTTGAAGTGCAGCAACTCCCGGGTGTGCGGCATCTTCAGTCCCGTACACACTCAGAGCCTCACGGGCGAAGTCATGCTCGAAGACTTCTGTTACGTCTAACTTGGCGGCTAGTGTACCATCGGGTGCAATTAGAGCGACCCTATCACCGACGTGGAATTCAGCAACCTCTTGTTGGGTTGCCGGTAGCACCACGGGGATCGACCAAGGGAGCCCGCTTGTTAATTTCATGGTCTCGAGGACGCTCTCATATGTGGCAGAATCCATGAACCCCTCAAGCGGAGATAGCGCACCGACTGCAATCATATAGAGATCCGCTAAGATGCGGGGAGTGATCTGAATTGTGGGTAATACCTCAGTCTCACCGGTCAGTGCTTCGTCATCGGTGACTCGGTTAACGAGTCTGCCTCCATAGGGCTCGATCGGGCCGCTCACGTTCTTAGCCTTTGTTTGAGCGTGGTTGCGGCTTTTGGGAGATGTATTCATGTGTCCGCAAAAATCCGATTACCTGTCGGGCACAGGCTTTGACATCGTGAACGTCAGTTTCCACAGTGATCTCAGCCTCTCGCGGTTTTTCATAGGGAGCATCGATCCCGGTAAAGTTAGGGATTTCACCTGCTCTAGCCTTCTTATAGAGCCCCTTGGGGTCTCGGGCCTCACAAACGTTTACAGGACACGATACGTGGATCTCGATGAAGTCCTGGGGCCGGGTCACGAGGGTACGCGCCCGATCTCTATCGCGACGATACGGAGAGATGAACGCCGTCAGAACAAGAGCACCCGATTCTGCGAATAGCTTTGCCACCTCACTCACGCGACGAATATTTTCCGTACGGTCTTCAGGCGAGAAATTGAGATCGCCGTTGAGGCCGTGTCGGAAGTTGTCCCCATCTAGCACGTATGAAAAACACCCTTCCGAAAAGAGTTCTTTTTCGACTTCCGTCGCCAGTGTGCTTTTGCCACTCGCCGAAAGGCCTGTGAACCAGAGCACCGCACCTCGGTGCCCACGTCGGTTTTCGCGTGCCTCTCGAGTGACTGCGCTTTCAACCCATGTCACGTTTGTTGAACGCTGTTGTTTTACATCGCCAGTATCTTCGTTCAATAGATCCTCTTTAGCTTCCAGCTACATCTGCGAACATGGATCGAGCAATCCTACGTACGACTGGCTGTGCGCGATGCCAAGCTGCCGGCGTTCCGGCAAAGATCCCACCATGCTGATGCGGGTCGTGGTCACCGTATGATAGCGGTTTTCCGGCACAGTCGGTTACTAGGCCACCAGCTCCTCGAAGAATCGCCTCAGGAGCACAAGTGTCCCACTCCTTAAGATGTCGTGTCGGGTGAACGTAGAGATCTGCCATTCCACGGGATACAAGGCCGCACTTTACGCCGACCGAGCCTGAAATCACCTCCTTAATGTCGCCCAATTCGCGGGCGATACTGGCCAAGCATTCATTCGGGTGCGAGCGAGAGCGGACAAATCGGAGGGGTCCCCGCGTATTGAGGTTAGGGTTGACCTCGAGTTGATCAACATTCCACTCGCCATCCACAGTGTACAGGGTCCATGCGCCCCCCTCGGTGAGACCCACGAATATTCGTCCGATTGTCGGTTGGCACACCGCACCCAAGAACGATCGTCCTTCACGAGCGAGTCCGACCATAATGGAGAATTCGCCGTTTTGTGCGATGAATTCTTTCGTTCCGTCTAGGGGGTCTACGATCCACATACGGTCACAATTCGCGACCTTGCTTGGTGCTCTTGATTCCTCACTAAGAATGAGGTCTTCCGGACAGGTCTCTCGAAGAATGTGGAGGATTGCCTGATTGGAAGCATGATCAGCTTCTGTTACCGGCTCTCCCCCCCCTTTGTTGTGAACTTTGAGGCTGGTGCCATAGTGAGTTTTCGCGGCGAGTGCACCCCTGATGGATGCACGGACGGCTACGACGAGGTCATCTACGTTTTCTTGGTTTACCCCGATCTTCGACAGCAGGGAGGCAAAGACCTCGGCCGTGCCCCCCCATTCGTCGAGTCCTAGTCCTGCCCAGGGTGAGAACTCACTTTGGGCCAAAGGATCATCTTTTGTGTTCAAGTGCCTTCCTTAATCAAGGCACAAGTTCGGGTCGGCGGTATTTGAGGAAGAACACACCCTCCTTACCGCTTGAAACGACGACCGTACCACTTTCGAAGAAGGGATAGTTCGACCATGAGCCATCGAAAACGACAGACTCATCCCAGGGTACTGTGTCGAAAAAGCCGACCTCCTCCGGATTTTCGCGATCGCTAATGTCTAACACGCGTAACCCACTAACATAGTTCGACTGATACATAAGATCGCCCACAATGTAGAGATTGTGGTCGATCGTAAACGTCTCACCAAAGTGTTCATTGACGAGCACGGGATCATCGAGATCGGAAACATCCCAAACGAGCGTACGTGTTGCAGACATATCCGGTTCAGTGTCGGTTTCTCCTGCTCGCGCCACCGATGCGTCTTCGTCCAATTCGTCGTTCATGTAGAAGTGCCGGTGATCCTCAGTGATCCAGCCCTGATGGGCATATGTCACGTTCGGGTAAGTTGCACTGGCAAGTGATACCGGGTTCTCCCTGTCCGTCACGTCGGCGATCGAAAGTGCTGTCTCATTTGAGCCGAAGCAGATCTCCTGACCAATATGCTCAGTATCCGGTCCATCATAGACAATGCACATGGCGTCGTGTGCATAGCCCGTTCCGCGGCGTCCCGTTCCGACATCTTGGAAACAGCCAATGAAGGTTGGATTGGTCGGTTCTTCAATGTCCATCATATGGAGTCCGCCGCCGCACGTTTCGCCTCCACCGCTAGATCCGACAATGTACGCGACAGACGTTTCCTCGTTGATTACGACGTTATGTGCGCTTGCGATCCCCTCGTATAGTGCATCGACATCAAATTCAACGGGTGTGTCGCGAACATCTCGCAGTCGCGTAAGATCGAAAATCTGCATTCCGTGGTCACCTGCTCCATCCGCAACGATGAATGCATGGTTATTTAACACCTTAATATCACGCCACGAATTCGTCCGCGAACCCAACGTTTTTGCAAGGCTCCCGAGGTAGATTGGACTATTGGGATTTGACACGTCGATGAACGCGGTACCGTCGGTACGCCCCACAAGTGCGTATTCACGCCCAGTCTGTGGGTCGGCCCAACCCCAAACGTCATTTGTCTCAATGCCACGATCCGTCCCGCCGATCGCGTCTAGTGGCATGAAGGACAGTACGTCGACTTGATCGCAGGTGAACTGGTCAGCCAATCCGTTATCACCGCAGGTCACATCGGAGAGAGCCAAAAGCTCACGCCGTTGCTCAGGGAGGAAGATTTTAGACGTTGAATTCCAAGTCCCGTCATGATTTTCGAGCACGATGACGGATCCCAGTCCGGAGTCGTCCCACGGCTGTCCGATCACTGCGAGATCAGGAGTAGAGGCCATGGCCAACCCAAAGCCATCGCCGACATCCGAACCCTGGGCCGCTCGAATTTTTTTGGCCGCGCCGAAGGTCTCTGTCGCTGCATCCCAAGTGAAGGCATAGATCGCCCCTAGTCCATCAGCTCCTGGGGCCGAGATCCAGAGCTCGTTTTCGAGCCCGTGAAATGACGCTCCGAAAAAGGCGCCAGGTTGTCGGTCGAATGCGGCGAGTTCGCCGGTTCGGACCCAGTCGCCTGTTGTCCGTCGTTCATAGCGTAATACGATTCCGGCTCCGCCATCCGCGCCCGGCAGGCCAAGTAACGCATACGTGTCGTCAATGCTCACGCCCATGGCGATCCCTCCTCCGGCTGCTCCCGCCCCTGGTTGCGACTCATCATCGGGAAGAGCAAGCCGAGCTTCTTGAGCCCAATTGCCTTCGTTATCTCGACCGAAGATGTACGCGGCACCTGGTATTGTTGGTCCACCAAACGCGCCCACGATTACGCGATCCCCATCCGTGTGGACACCCCATCCAAAGAATTCCTGTTCTGGATTGGGGTCTGTGGGTGTGAGGATCGCTTGCTCCATCCACGTTCCATCTGAGCTGCGTGTGAACACCCAAGCTGCACCCGTCGGAGCAGCCCCATCCGTGTTGCTATACCCAAGAGCTGTGACAACGAGCAATTCATCTGCTAGGGATGCAAAACGACCATAGGAAGATCCAAATGGGACGCTTTCAGGTCGAAGTTCAGACTCATATGTCCAGCCATCCTCGCCACGTCCATAGATGAGGACGCTGCCATCAGGCTCACCGTCTCCGTTAGAATCAAGTGCTGTTGCGCCGACTAGGAGTTGATCTCTGTCTTGGATGACGAAGCGACCGAAGAAGTCTGCCCCTCCATGGTCGGGCGCTTGAAGCGTGCCTGTCTGCACCCAACCAGAGTCGGAATTGGAGTATATGTATAGGGTTCGCGGGTTCCCATCGGGCCCAGGCCCGACGGGATCGAACGGTTCACCAATGAGGATCTCATTGTCGTTCAGCACAATTGTGCTCCCAAACTCCTGTGGCTGGGCGGGAGTTGCGCTCAGCCATGTAATAACGACCGTCGATACGAGCGTACGAAAACCATTCATGTTAGTACCTGAGATGCGGGGTTAGAGGCCCGACCTGGAAAGTGTCGGGGGCGTTTCAAGATCGAGGTTAAGACACGGTAGAACGTTCGATTGCCTGCCACCAGTGTTGTCTGCTGAGTCCATAGGCTTACCGGCACTGAACGGTCTTCGTCTCATACGGCCCTATGAAAAAAATCGCCTTCAATCACGACGAGGTCGGTGACGTTCGAAGTAGTAGACACCGCCTCCAGCTCCGCCTGTCACGAGATCAAGGTCACCATCTCCATCGAGATCGGCGAGTTCTGGTGTCACGAACACGGGCAGGTCCGCTGCGTCAGGGAAAGGGGTTTCAATTTCTAGAAAGTCAGGTGCTGATACACTTCCGTCATTCCGGAAGTAGAGGATACCATCGGACTCGGTGCCGATGACCATGTCCAGGTCCGAGTCTCCATCAAAGTCCACAAGCTTCGGAAAACTTCGCCGGCCTACATCGATACCGCCGTATTCATCGCTCACAAGTTCAAACTGGGGCTTAGTGGCGGACCCAGTGTTCTTATAGTAGTTGATGGTGCCAGATGATTCTCCGATGAACAGATCGAGGTCTCCATCATTATCGATATCACCTAGGGTCGGGGTCGCGTTCGAGCCGCGTGTGATCTCCACGAATGCTGGGTCAATCAATTTGAAGTCTGGTTGGGTTGCCGACCCGACGTTCCGCAAATAGCGTAGTTCGTCTCGCCAAGTCCCCAGCAAGATGTCGAGGTCACCGTCCGCGTCGAGGTCACCAAAGGCGGGAGCGTTGTGATAAGCTCCCTCCAACTTGAATTCGCCCATTTTTTGAAAGTCCGCAGCGGTAGATGTTCCGTTATTACGGAACAGAAAGACCTTTGAGTCAGAGAGATCCTGAGGATCGATCTTGTTTGTTACGAAAAGATCCAGATCGCCATCCGTGTCGAGATCAACGAGTGATACGACACTCTCGCTTCCAACGTCGATCTGTGAAATGAAGCGACTGGTCGTGAGGGTGAAACTGCCGTCATCGTCTTGTTCAAACAGTAATAGGTTGTCCGCCGTAGTGGTGTTTCCATTGTACGCTCCTCCCAAAACGCCGAGCAGAAGGTCTAAATCGCCGTCTCTGTCAATATCCCCAAAGGTGGGCGCGTTGTATCCGCTAGTCTGAATTGGGTTATCCAAAGGAAACGGTTGGGGTGTTACTCGGAGATTGGGGGCCTCACAAGAGCCGGCATTCTCGATAAAGAGGAGACCGGCTTCGAAAAAATCGCCCCAAAACATGTCGACGTCGCCATCATCATCCACATCGGCAAGCGCCATCGTGTTTGCGCCGTGAAGTGTGGGGAAGTGCCTTCCTATTCCATCTTGGGGCTGAATGTTACCGTCGTTTAGCGGTATGGGGATGCCACCTTGTGCTGCTGGATCGGCGATGATCTCAATGTCCTCGAACCGGTCTGTTATATGTCGGAAGGGCGAGGCATCATCCGTGATCACCCCAGTTGCTTCATATCGTGTCACGGTCCCCACGAGTCTCCCGATGAACAGATCCAGTCGCCCGTCACAGTCAATGTCTGCAGCATTCGGGATATTCTGACGATCAGAGAAAATTGGTTCCCCTCGTGTGTCCCGGAGCGTATCTGCAATCAATTCAAAACTTGGTTGACCGACGGTGCCCGTATTTCGGTAAAGTTTCATATAGCTAAACGGCGACTCAGCTAAGAGGTCTCGGTCACCATCTGCATCTACATCGACGAATCGATACCACTCGCCCACTTGCAGGGATGAAAACGCGTCTGGTCGCCAAGTGTGCTTTGGGCCGTTCGGAGTGTCCTCGCGTTCGAAATAGAGGAGGCGGTCCGTAGTCTCTTGAACGACAAGATCGAGGTCGCCGTCCGAATCGATATCAACCCACTGCGGTCGTGGGACGTTGAAGCCGCCGAGAAACGGGATTTCATAGGGTGTCCCATCTTCCCGGAGTACGGGGAAAGGTGTGAGCGAGCGCTCCCACCCCTCTGACGTTCCTACACCGTGTTGTTCTGGGTCTGGTTGGCCCACGTTAGCCACGCGGCCAGAAGCACACCCCGAGAGAGCACCGATGCTCAATATAAGAGCGCACCCAATCTTGGTTTGGACTCTGATCAGAAGCATTACGAGATCAACGAGGGTTGGACGCAAGCCCTACGCCAGCTGCGTAGGGGGGGGTCTCGATGACATCAATAATGTTGCGTGTCGTTGTATCGATCACGACAACCGTGCCGCCGGGTGCATCGTAGCCCAACTGATCTTTCGATGAGTATGTACCTCGTTCATTTCGGTTTGCCACGTATAGGCGAGAGCCGTCTGCTGAGAGAGCGCTTCCATGTGGCTCGGCAAGACCATTTCCGCTAACGACGTCTGCCACAGACCAGTCCTGCGTATCTATGAGGGTGACCTCGTTCGCTCCTAAGTTTCCGAACCAAATCCAACGCCCATCGTGTGACCATGAGGGGTGCCATGGACGTGCTCCGACGGAAATCTCGTGCTTCAGCTCTGGTTTGCTAGGATCGGACACGTCAAAGACTAGAAGCTTGGCTGTCATCTCAGCCGTTGCGACTAGTGTTCTCCCGTCTGGAGAAACGGCGTACTGCACTATGACGTGTGGTTGTCGCTGAGATCCAGGGAGACGCAATAGCTCAACCTGCCCACTCTCTACCCCAATGCTTACGATGGAGTTCTCGCCTAAGCTTCCGGTAAATATCCAGGCGCCATTAGGTGTTGTTGAAAGTGCGTGTGGTCGCGGAATGAAGACGTCGAACTCTTCAATCTCCATCGAAGTTCGGTCGATTCGGCCAATCCTCTGTGGAGGATTTACAGCGGCCATCGACCGGCCAACGAAAAGCCAGTTCTCAATAGGGTGGAGTGCTAAGAGTCCGGGTCGCTCGAACTCAACGCTCGCGACAAGTTCATTATTACGGTTGAATTTTAGGATTTGGTTCGCAGCGATAAGTGACACGTACCAGAATGAGCCGTCGGGTTCGACCGCGAGGTGGTGAGGTTTTGCGTTGGCACCGTAGCCCATCTTCTCAAGGTCGATAATCTCTGCGATCGTGTGGGTGCTCAAATCAATGACTGTTATCGCCGCCGCCTCTTGGTTGGCGACGTAAAGGAACGGCCCTTCCTCAGTCTGTGTGCGTGTGGCATCTAGTATGACTGCTTCTGTTCGTGCACCTACCCGGTCAGCCGTTCCGATGAACAAGAGGGAAGCGGACAATAATGACTTCGCTAAACCATTTATATGAAATAATTTATACATATTTATCGTATGTCGATTATACCACATATTACGGGATCAGTTCTGGTTTTTGGTACTTAACCATGAATAGGCCCTCGTTCCCGCTCGTTACGACGATTGTTCCGCTCGCAAAGTATGGGTAGTTACTCCAGGATCCGCCCATTGAAGGTCCTTCTGCATAGGGCACTGTATCGATGAAACCAACCTCGGTCGGATTCTCAGGGTTGCTCACATCAAGAATTCTTAGCCCACTATTATAGTTCGACTGGTACATCAGATTGTCCACGATATATATGTTGTGGTCGCTTGCTGTCGATTCACCAAAATGCTCTTTGACCAGTATGGGGTCGTCAAGGTCGGCAATGTCGAAGATCATCGTCCGGGTACCCGGGAACTCAGTTTGCAGCTCGTCGAGTTCGTCGCCTAGATAGAAGTACCGGTGGTCTTCGGTCACCCATCCCTGGTGTGCATACCCGATGCTTGGATACGACCCGGTCGCCAGTGCTATCGGATTGGCCTTATCAGTTACATCCGCAATAGAGATCGCATCTTCATTCGATCCAATACAGATCTCTTTACCAGCATGCTCAGTGTCGGGACCGTCGTAGACGAGGCACTGTGCATCATGTGAGTACCCAGTTTTCCTCCGTCCCGTGCTCGTATCGGCAAAGCAGCCTGCAAACGTTGGTTCTGTGGGTTCTTCGATCTGGATCATATGGAGGCCTCCACCGCAGGTCTCGCCTCCACCGCTTGATCCAACGCTATATGCGAAGCCCGATCCTTCGTTGATCACAATGTTGTGTGCGGAGGCGATACCGTCATAATGAGCATCTGCTTCAAAGGTGGTCGGCTCACTCCCAACTTCGCGTAGTCGCGCGAGGTTAAAGACCTGCATCCCGTGTTCCCCCGCACCGTCAGATACGATAAACGCGTGGTTTTTGTAGACCTTTATATCTCGCCAGGTGCTTCCGTTTGCACCCTCGGTCATTAGAAGGCGTCCTATATAGCGTGGGTTCTCAGCATCGGTAATGTCGACAAATGAAGCTTGGTCAGTTAGGCCCACGAGTGCATATTCCCGGCCTGTTTGTGGATCGCTCCAGCCCCATACATCGTTCACACGAACCCCACGTTTAGCACCAAGCGTTTGAACGGGCATGAATGACAGGATATTGATCTCGCTGCAGTCGAAGTCAGCCGAAACGCCTTCTTCGCAACCGACTTCGTGTCCGTTAATAGCGGCATAATTCTGTGTGTCACCCCATACTTCAGCGGTCTCAATCCACTCTCCACTGACCTGCTCGAAGATGTACGCTGTACCCCAACGGTAGTCCTTACCACCAGCCACGATCGCAGCGATGTTGCCTTGGACCGCGATCTGTGACCCAAACCCGTCCCTTTCTCCAGCGTTCGATGGGCTGAGTACGTCGCGCAGAATGAGGCTCCCCGTTTCGGTTCTACCGTAGCGGAGCACCTGTCCCTCTCCTTGGTCGCCAATGGTGCTACCGCCGATCCACAACTCCCCTTCTGTCGTGCTGAAAGACGACGGGAACCCTCCACTGAATCGCCCTCCTGAACCCAATACGGGCGGGAAAAACTGGTTAGAGAGCGCCCAGCTATCGCCTTCCAGGGCAAACGAGTATGCACCACCAATACCGCCCAAACCGCCACCGCCAACTAAGAGTTCCGCCCCGTCCTCTGTTGGGAGTGCAAATAGTTCACTCCCAAAATTTCCGCCCTGGGTTGGGCGTGGAGCGTTCAAGGGTTCAAGTGTTGAAGAAGAAGTCCATTCTCCGTTCTCTCCGCGAACGAAGAAGTAGACTGATCCCGCCCCTCTTACGTTGTTGACCGTAGCACCGGGCGCCCCGACTGCTGCCACTTGTCCGTTCGTCAGAATAGCTGGTCCTAATCCATCTCCATCTGCCAACTCCGGGGGAAACAGTTCACCCACCTCCGTCCACCCTGAGTCTTTGCCCTCAAAAGCAAAGACTCTCCCCGCGGTTGACATGCCACCGTATCTGCCCGGATTCGTAGCCGCGACCAAGGCCACATTGCCATTGATCGCACCACTTAATCCAAACACTAAGTTATCGGGGACCAAAGCAGAGGTGAGGGTCGCGACTTCCTCCCACTCCCCATCAATCCGTTCGAAGACGTAAGAAGCCCCGGGTGATCCCACTAGCATCATATTATCAGAGACAGACAACGAGGTTCCGAATGAGCCGCCTTTTTCGGCACCCGCGGGTACGATGGTTTTAGCCACTCTCCACCCATCTTGTCCCTTTTCATAGACGTATACGGCCCCAGTTGAAGTAGCACCGCCTCGCTCCGCCACTAAGACCTGACCGGAGTGGACGGCGACGCCAGACCCAAAGCCCTGACCGGCTAGGGGGATCGCACACATGGCGAGTGTCGTAATGCATGTTGCAAGCTTAAGTAGGGTATGCATGGTAACCTTCCATTGGGGCGTGTGTGAGGACTCTAGGGCAGATGCGCCCGATAAGGGGTCGCATCTAGAGCTTTTTCTCGAATGTTCACAACCATCTGACATCTAATATATCCGTAAAGACATTAGTTCTATTCACCCGATGATCTTGATCAACCGGCCTGTCGGCAACAGATGTTTACATTATCTACAGTGTACCTAACATCTGCTGTGTCGACACTAAGGTGTGGATTTATGAGTGAGCTAGTAGCCGTGAAGGAGGGGATTGATAACACTGTGGCCTTAACCTTTTTACTTTCATTGGTTCCACTCCGTGCTCAACCATGACCATAATGTCCAACAGAACATGAATCTCATGTTACAGCCCAAGATACACCACCATATGGTGGGAGATCAGCGCGCGGTTAATTGGGTCTATGTGTTGCATGGGATTTTCGGGGTAGGGCGCAACTGGACCTCGTTTGCCCGTAGGCTTGTTGAGGCCAGACCTGAATGGGGTGTTGTCCTAGTTGACTTACGACAGCATGGACATTCGCAAGGCTTCAAGCCGCCTCACACACTCGAGGCTTGTGCCCATGATCTCCGAGAGTTGGCTGAATCGATTCGGCACCCCCCCAAGGTAATTCTAGGCCACTCCTTCGGGGGTAAGGTCGCGCTTATGGCGACTCTAGTACTCTCCCCATCTCAAGTCTGGGTGATTGATTCTTCACCGTCCCGTCGAACCCCGAGTGGCGGTGCCTATCAAATGCTGGAGATCCTCAAGCGTCTACCTGGTCCATTTCGTGACCGTAGGGAAGCAGTTGAATCTCTTCAGGATGAAGGCGTTGCGGAACATGTCGCGCACTGGATGGCTACGAATCTAGAGGCTGACGGGAGGGGGTATTCTTGGTGTTTCGATCTTACTGACATTGAGTCGATGATGAGCGATTTTTTTCGTCAGGATCTTTGGGAGATTGTGGAAGATCCTCACCAGGCTTCAGAGATTCATCTGGTGAGAGCTACTAAATCGGATGTCGTACCAATTGAGGATTTGAAGCGATTTGATCGAAGCAATCTAAACGGACGGATATTTGGGCATGAGGTGAGCGGAGGACACTGGCTCCACGTGGATAATCCTGATGACTTACAGATCCTTATTCAAGATCGATTGCCTGGCGTATAACTGTGCTAGCTGTTTTGACTCTTCAGCCAGGTGTCGATCGCCTGGCGTAGTGCAGGGAGACTGAGTGCACCGTTCTCAAGCACTCGGTCGTGGAACTCTGAGATGCTGAATCGGTTACCCAGCCTTTGTTGTGCTTCATCCCGGAGCTGAAGGATTTCTATTTGTCCAAGCTTATATGCAAGAGCTTGGGCAGGTGAGGTGATGTATCGATCCACCTCATTCTCGATATTTGCTTCCGCCAACAACGTATTTTCTTCCAGGAACCGGATCGCTTGATCTCGTGTCCACCCGAAGGAATGAATCCCTGTGTCCACGACAAGTCGGCTTGCGCGCCAGGCCTCGTACGACAAAAGTCCGAGTCGATCCAGATCACTAGAGTATAGTCCCATGTCATCAGCGAGTCTTTCCGAGTAGAGGGCCCACCCTTCAATAAAGGCCATTGTTCCTAGGTGTTTTCGGAAATCTGGGAGCCCTGTCACCTCCTGTGCGATCGCTGTTTGTTGTTGATGGCCTGGGATTCCTTCATGAAACGTGAGCACTTCAGCCTGGTATCGAGGTCGGGTTTCTGGTTGATAGGTGTTCACGTAGTAAATGCCTGGGCGTGAGCCATCAGGAGCTGGTTCACGGTAGTAAGCAAGCACACTTTGAGGTGCTTCATAGAGTGGAATCGGACGGATCACTAGCTCAGCTGTCGGCCGAATTCCAAACCAATTTGGCATCTCAGCTAAGGCGCGGTCGTATGCTGTTTGGGCCCCTTGAACAATCTCACCGGGCCAGCGAAAGTGCATGCCCGGATCTGAGCGCAAGCGTGTTTGGATTTCTGCAAGGTCAGAGATTCCAAGCACGCGCATGCCAAGGTCCGCAATCTCTGTATGAACCTGCTCGAGTTCAGTGACCCCCAGCGAGTGAATCTCTTCTGGTGTGAGGTCTAGTGTTGTGAAATCTCGAATCTTGGCCGAATAACACTCGGCGCCTCCCGGTACCCCGCCGAGGCCCACGTTCCGACCTGTTCTAGAAGACGGATACAACTCGTCCCGTAGGAAATCTCGAAAGCGAAAGTATGCTGGTTGGATTCGAGTGACCGCCGCCTCTCGGATGGCTTCTCGAAAATCGTGCCGGGTTCCCTCTGACCAGCCATCAAGGTTGCTGCCTGCCGGCGCGTAGATGGGCCACTGTGCGACAGGTCGTTCGAGTAACGCGTCGAGCTGAACGATGGTGCGATTCACCGAAACTCGAGCAGCTACAAGTCCCACCTCCATTCCAGAACGCAGGTTCGAGATGTGTTCATCGATGTACTCGGGGATTGCATTCCAGCGGCGAATCATCCGCTCACCATCTACGGGGGTGTTAAGCGGTTGAGCTGTTGCGATGTGTAGGAAGTCTAGCTGAAACCCTTCGCGGTGATCCACAACCCAGACTTCGTGGTTGCAGGTCTGTTGAGCCATTTGGCTCTGGAGTTGGTGGTCCAGTGCTAAATACGTAAGTCGATCATTTGGAGAGAGAGATTCGATGTCGATTGCATTGAGAGTGGAAGACAGGGCTGCGACTTCCCTCCGCCTCGCGTCACGTCCCAGCGGTGTGATATCTCGCACGCGGTCGTTCAATCGATTCTCACCCAGATATGTGGCTTGTAGAGGGTGCCAGTTGAGGTAGGCATCCCAGAATCGGTCGGATAATGCCGAGAGATCGCTAGGGTGGGGTTCTTCGATCTCTACTGATCTCGGACTGCACGCCAGAGTGCCTACCATCAACAAAATGGTGGGGGCGATAGGAGCTTTAAGTGTGTAATGTCTCAAAAGGCAGGACCGTAACTGAGGCTGTGGTGTTCTGTCTGTTGTTCTCTCGGCCAATCGCGTTGGTTCGTACTACCCCTGCATCTTAGATTTGTCGCGGAACATGTAGCATATAGGTGGGTCCTGGCAAAGGCCCGCACATTTAAATGCGATCGGTTGACCTGACTTCACGCGGCTTACACCCTAGCCAACAGGGAGAAAAGATGTCAGAAACGTTCTATACTTCGAGTGCACAAGTAAGAATAGTGGAAGGTGTCCACCGTCGTTCGACACTTGAGGACGGTACCGAATTCGATATGGGGGTTCATGGTGTTATTCGGTCACACTATCGGTTGGAGGGTAAGGAACTTCCCTTGCCCGTGGATTATCAGGTGGCGGCGACCGGTGGCTGAATGCTTGGAACCCTCAATGGCGCACTGGAAGTGCGCGGCATACGCCTAGATCCGGAGGATATCATCGCCGAAGTCGAAGGTGTTAATCGACTCCGTGGAGGTATTCCGCTGCTTGAAGAAATCGTGGTGCACTATCGGCTTCGCATCCCGGCAGAAATGCGTGGGACAGTGGATCGTGCGCTTGAACGGCACGCCTCGAAATGTCCATCGGCACTTGCCTTGCAAGGGGCTGTAGAGGTTCGATGGACGGCCAACATCGAGGAAAGAGTTGACAGGTCGGAATGAACCTTCTTGCTCGGTCACTCGGACTCCTACTTCTTGGGGTGTTTGCGACCCTGATAGGACAGCGACTTTTCCTTGGTGAGTCTTCTGACGAGGAACGGGCAGCCCTGCTCCAGGAACTGGCCGCTCGCCAGAACGAACAGATGGCACGGCTAACGCTGGTCGCAGAGGAGAAAGCACGGACGACACAAGAACTTACCCTGAACCGTTTCTATCGGCTCCAGGAGTTCCGTCAGTTTGGGACAGAAGGGTTGGCTCTCGCGTGGCTCGTGCCCGTTGAAACGGGGAGTGTTGTTGATCTGCTTGAAGGTGGGGGGGGGAGTGCAGTGCGGATTCCTCGGCTCGCCATTGATGCTTCAGCACGCACAACTTGGACCCAGTCAGTACAACGTTTAGCGGCTCTTGAGGTCAATGTTGACTTGCGAATATTCGCTTCTTTTGAGTCAGTGTTAGAGTTCGCGAATACACATCCGTGGCCAGATGGTTCGGGCCTTGAGGCGGGACGCCGGGCTGGTTGGACTAGGCCGGATGTGATAGAGGGTTGGCTCTCGTTGAATAGGGCCCTCGTGTCTCGCATCGACGGTTTGTTGTCAGGTTTCTGAACGAATTGCCCAGCGTGTCTATGGCAGGACGTCGATGGTTCCTCGTACTAATCTTGAGCGGGGGAATAGCATCTGCCTGCACTCCCGAGGACTTTACAACGCTTGAGCAACCGCGCGAGTGGGTGACGCATGCGGACGGTCGCTGGCGCCCATTAGCGGTCGCCGGGTTACGTCAAGCGGGGTTCACTCCAGTCCCGCCAGCATGGTCGGGCGTAAGTTCGGCCAACACCCTGAGCGATTCGAGTCTTATTCAGAATCAGATGCGGGCTAATGGTTCGGGAGTAACAATTGGAGATATCGATGGGGATCAACACCCTGACATTTATCTGGCACGCCTCGACGGCCCGAGTACCCTTTATCGGAACCTAGGAGACTGGCGATTCGAGGATGTTACAGATGCTAGCGGAGTGGCTGCGGAGGGACAGTTCTCAACAGGCGTTGCACTTGTCGATGTGGATGGAGATAGAGACCTCGATTTGGTCCGTACGTCGATTGACGATGGAGCTTCGCTCCTACTCAATGATGGAAACGGAAAGTTTTTCAAGGCCCCTGACTCCGGGCTTTTAGGTAAAACTGGAGCCATGTCAATCGCGCTTGCGGATATCGATGGCGACGAAGATCTAGATCTCTATATAACGAACTATAAACGTCGTTCAGTACTTGATTTATACTCCCCCGAGGAGACGAGTTTCCCAAACACGGTTGAAAAAACTGAGTCCGGGTTTAAGGTCAAGGATGAGTTCGAACCTCACTTTGAACTTGTGTGGCAGGGTGACAGAGTTCGCCGTCTAGAGAAAGCTGAACCTGATAATCTGTATATAAATGATGGGTCAGGTAGATTTCGGCATGTTCCATTTGATTCGGGAGCTTTCTTCGATGAAGATGGAGTGCCAATCGAGGATGCCCTGCCTGAGTGGGGTTTGGCTGCTCGATTCGGGGATCTCGATGGAGATGGTGACTCTGATCTCTATGTGGCGAATGATCTGCAAAGCCCAGATCGCCTTTGGCTCAACCAAGGGGATGGATCGTTTCGCGAGCTATCGTCTAGGGCGTTACGAACCACAAGTGCTTCGTCGATGGCTACCGATTTCTCAGATATCGATCGTGATGGGGACATCGACATATTCACGATAGACATGTTGAGTCGTTCTTCGAGGTTAAGAAAAACGCAAGATCCAGTTTCACGCGTTCAACGAGTTCTCCCGGGCGAAATCAGAGGTGTCCAGCAGGTTACGCGTAATACCCTCCTGTTGAATCGTGGCGATGATAGCTACGCAGAGATCGCGAATTACTCTGGTGTAGAGGCATCAGATTGGTCGTGGTCTGCACTCTTTGTCGATGTCGATCTTGATGCGTACGAAGATTTAATCATTGCGAATGGCCATATTTTGGATCTGATGGACGCAGACACGCAGATACAACTTCGGACTACCTTTCTTGACGATTGGCGGCAGGCGATTCTCCTCCACGAGCCATTACCTCTTCGGAACGTGGCTTTTCGGAACGGAGGAGATCTTAAGTTTGAGGAGGTGGGAGTTGCTTGGGGCCTAGCGGGCGAACCTGACATTTCCCACGGTGTAGCGCTTGGGGACTTGGATGGTGACGGAGATCTGGACGTAGTTGTGAATCGACTTGATAAGCCCGCCTTACTACTCAGAAACGATTCTGATGCTCCGCGTTTGGCGGTTCGGTTGAGTGGTCTTCCACCAAATACAGCAGGAATAGGAGCCCGTATTACCGTAGATGTCCCGGGATTTCCGTCACAAAGTAAAGAGATATCGGCAGGCGGTGGATATTTGTCGAGTTCTGAGCCACTCGCTGTCTTTGCGATGGGGGAAGCAACTTCAGGAACGATTAAAATCAGGTGGACCAATGGACGTTTTTCGCATGTCTCCGTTGATGGCTCAAACCGCCTATATGAAGTCACTGCTCCGGTTGCTACTAATTCGGGTGTTGTGTCTGGCGCCGAATCAACCCCCAGCTCTGCCGAGGAGACTTTTCCTTGGTTTGTAGCAGATACAACCTTTGGTCCACTTCATGATGAGCCCGTATACGATGAGGTGTCGCGTCAACCACTTCTCCCGTCCCGACTGAGTCAGATGGGGCCGCAACTTGCTTGGCACGACCTGGATGCGGATGGAGACCCCGATTTTCTTATGAGTTCCGGGTCGGGTGGGGCACCGGTTTTGCTCCGAAATGATGGCGAAATCTTCACTCGTGTGGCTTTATCTGGCCCAATCGCACCAGTGGATCAGATGGGGGTGATCCCGTTGCCCAATGGTCAAGGGGTGGTTCGAGTGATCCTAGGATTGTCGAACTATGAGGCGCCTTCAAGTGAAGCTTCAACAGTCCCATCGGTTATATCGGTCGAGTGGGAAACCAGTGTGGTTTCGGGGATGTCGATTTCCCCTCGCGTGCAGGGCTTGGTGTCGGGTAATGAGAGTTCGGTGGGACCACTAGCTATGGCTGATTACGATGGGGATGGCTGGCTAGACTTGTTTGTGGGAGGACGTGTCATCCCAGGTCGGTATCCATCTGCTGCCACTTCCCGACTTTTCCGAGGTCGTCGCGATGGATCTTTTGAGCCAGACCTGCGTGATCCTGATATCCAAAATATAGGGCTCGTTGTTGGCGCTGTGTTCTCGGATATTGATGTAGATGGAGACCCCGATCTTGTGTTGGCTCTCGAGTGGGGATCGTTACGTATCCTTCGGAATGATCGAGGACGCTTTCGGGATGCGACGGTAGAGTTGGGTCTTTCTGATGCGACGAGTAAATGGGCTGCGGTATCGACGGGGGATTTCGATGCAGATGGACGTCCCGATCTTATAGCTACTTCGTGGGGCGAGAATACGGAATACCAGGCAACGGTATCCCACCCCTTAGAAGTCTATTTTGATGACGTAGACAGGAACGGAACCATAGAAGTTCTGGAGGCGCAGTATGACGCGCGGATAGGTGCATCATCTCCACTCATTGGGTTGGGGCGATTAAGTATGGCCTTGCCCTCAGTGATGGGTCGCATCTTAAACCACGCGGAATACGCAGATGCTGATGTTGGCGATGCGCTGGGCATGTGGCCGGAAGGTCGGGCACAAGTGACGGGATTTGCTCACACCATATTCCTCAATCGTGGTGATCATTTTGAATCCATGTCGCTTCCTAACGAGACCCAGTGGGCGCCGTCATTGGGACTAGCAGTGGCCGATGCCAATGGAGATGGATTTGACGATATATTCCTCGCACAAAACTTCTTCGCGACTGACGAAGACTCGCCCCGTTACGATTCGGGTCGTGGACTCTGGCTCCGTGGTGATGGGTCTGGAGGAATGGAAGTGGTCCCAGCCAGGGAATCGGGAGTTTTGGCTTATGGCGACCAACGCGGTGTTTCCGTCGCCGATGTCGATGGTGATGGACGGATTGATCTGGCTATTGGACAGAACGGCGCTAAGACTCTGTTGTACCGAAACGTGAGCGCGCGTCCTGGTCTCCGGGTTCGTCTAGTAGGTCCCCGGTCGAATCCGTACGCGATCGGGGCCGCCGTGCGCGTATTATATACGTCTTCAAAAGGGCCGGTTCGAGAAATTCGTGCTGGTTCAGGAACTGGGTCGCACGATGACCCAGTTCAGGTGCTTGGTTTGTCAAATGAGCCATTGGGGCTTGAAGTGCGATGGCCAGGTGGACGTACTGAAGTTGTACAACTTCAGCAAGGACAGCGGTTCGTAACTGTCGAGTCAAATCGTAATGAATGATCCAGGGAACCATAAAACATATCGAGATCCACTGAAGCGTCCTAAGAGACCGGTTCTGCGCTCTATCCTTTCCCCTGGGCTAACGAGTTGGCTTCGGGTTGCCATCGCGATTGCCGTATTCATGTTGGCAAACACCCTGTACCTCGTGGCTAATCGATTTGCCGATCACTTGAACTGGGAATTTTTCGCGGTCGGGGAGACCACATTACCGCAGCTTTTCCAAGTGATGGTTCTTACTCATACAGGCGTAGGTCTTCTCCTAGCTGCATTAATGTTTGGTTTTCTAGCAGCACACCTCCCCACGGTCTGGAAGCGGAAGCATCGCGGATCGATTCTTACGGGAGTTGGAATGGGTCTTGTGGGTGGCGTGCTTGTGACAACGGGTCTTTTTATCCTGACGGCCGCTGCCAGTCGTGAGAATAGCTGGGCGTGGTGGGCCCATGTAGCGAGTGGAATTCTCATAGTGTCCGCATATGCGGGGCACCGACTCGTAAGCTACACTCGTCCCCCTCGGATTCGTGCGCAACGGTTTTCCGTAGCGGTCGTGGCTACGTTAGTAGTCCTCGTGGTTGGCCATAGCATGACCCGTCGTGAGGCACGGCTTACGGTAGAGGCTGAGTCTGCGATGGCCCAGAGACTTAATGAGGGCCCGGGTGGCCGAGACCGAGACGTAGCGAGCTTCCTCGATAGTGAATTTGTTCCGGTGGGTTCTGTCCCCCCTGGTAGTCCCTTCTTCCCTGCTGCAACAACTACCAGCACGGGCACGTATCTACCTTCGCGCATTATCACTCGGTCTGAAGCTGGTGAGTTGGCGGAACAGGCCAGACAGGAGATGGCGCAGCGTGTGGTCGCAGAAGTTGAGGCTGCCGGATTTGCAGTAGAAACGAAGATCGGAGCTGATTTCTGCGCTCGTTGCCACCCGGATGTCACTGAACAATGGGCGACCTCTGCCCATCGTTTTGCCTCTTTTAACAACCCGTTCTACACAGCAACGATCGAGTCAATGCGAGCGGAGTCGCTCGAGGCAAGTGAGCAACTTGTGACTCATTTGCAGGAGTTTGGTTATGAGCCTGACGCGGCTGGTCGGGTAAAGAGCAAGTGGTGCAGTGGCTGTCATGATCCCGCGCTCATGTTGGCTGGAGCTATGGATCGTCCCATCGATCCTAAAACTATTGAGGCGCAGGCTGGACTTACGTGTCTTGCTTGCCATGCGATCGACTACATCCACGATCAGACGGGCAACGGTAATTACAACATCGCGGATGAACAGGAAGACCCTTACCTGTTCTCCACGGCTGGTCCTGGTAGCTTGGGCGCCTTTTTCCACGATGCTGCACTCAAGGCGAAGCCAACGGTCCATCAACGGCAGATGCTCAAGCCGCTCCATTCAACTTCGGAATTCTGTGCGACGTGTCATAAAGTGAGTCTGACTGAGCCCGTGAATGGTTATCGGTGGCTCCGTGGCCAAGACGAATATGACGCGTGGCATGATAGTGGTGTTGCACACAATGCTGCTCGAACCTTCTATCTACCTTCGACGGCCCGCGTTTGTCAGGACTGTCACATGCCGCTTGAAGAAGCACCACTCGGCGACGTATCAGCGGAGAGAGGGATGGTAAGGTCGCACCGGTTTCTTGCGGTTAATACGGCACTTCCGTTCATCCGTGGAGATACGGCGACGATCGATCGAATCGAGCAATTTCTTCAAGATGAAAAACTCCGTGTTGACATATTCGCACTCCGACGAGGGAATGGAGATCCGGAGATGGCAATCGATGTCACACAGCCCACGATCCGGCGCGATGAAACTGTGACCTTTGAGGTGGTAGTTCGAAACCAGGGTGTTGGACACACGTTTCCTGGTGGGACTAACGATTCTAACGAGGGTTGGCTTGAGTTCGAGGTTTCCGATAGCGAAGGAAATCAGTTGGCGGTGAGTGGTACGGTTGGTGTAGATGGCCATCTTGATCCACTCGCTCATGTGTACAAGTCCATAATCCTGGACGAACAAGGCGAACCCATCCAGATGCGGAATGCCCAGGATATCCATGTCACTGCAGCAGTGAACGTTATCGGGCCTGGTACTGCAGATGTGGCTCACTATCAGATTAAAATCCCGTCAGATGTTGCTCTGGGTCCCATCAGTATTAGGGCTCGATTGTTGTGGCGAAAGTTTGATCGCGCGTATACCGAATTTGCTTACAATGCGAACCCGGATGGATTCATTAAGTTCGATGAGGTGCCAGATTTGCCTGTCACCGAGATCGCTCGTGACGAGGTAGTATTGATGCTGGGTTCAGAGAGTGACTCTGGGTCTAGTCCGGCCGAACAAGAAGAGAATTGGGTTCGTTATAATGACTATGGTATCGCTCTTCTTCTTGAGGGGAATACCCGGCTTGCATCCCTCCCGTTTGAACAAATCTTCGAGCTCGTGCCGAACCGAGTCGATGGTCCGTTAAATCTTGCGCGTAGTGCTTTGGCGGCGGGGAATCTCGAGGCTGCGTTCGACTATCTGGGTGAGGCGGAGGAAATCAGCCCGGGAGATGCGAGGGTGGCCTGGGTATGGGCGAGTGCGCATCAGGAGGATGGTGAATACGAAGCAGCCGAACAAGCATATCTCGCTTCGATTAAAGCTTTCCCTGAAGATAGGCAGGCTTGGTTTCAACTGGGTCGCACCCGGTATTTAGATCGGAAATATGCTGAAGCCATTGCTGCGTTCGATCGCGTTCTGGAAATTGATCCGGAACATCGGCAGGCGCATTACAATCGTATGCTGAGTCTCCGCGCCGTAGGAAGGGAAGAGGAAGCCTTGATCGCAGAGGCTGCGTTCGATCGCTACCGGATTGATGAGTCGGCAGCAGCTATTACACGTGAATACCGGTCTGACAATCCAGGTGTGAACTTGATGGCACAAGACATCCATACACATGAGCTTCCTATCCTTAGCGCTCGGGATGGAAGTTCGTGAGCAGAGTTTGTCGGAGAGCATGGATTGTATCTAGTCGACTGTTATGGCTTACGGCGGTTTTTGTGTCGTGTGAACGTGTCGAACCCCCTACCGAAGAAATCCCTGAGTACACGCGCCCCACTTATACCATCCGTGGAGGCGATGAGGCTCGTACCGATGTTCGCTTTACCGATATTACCGAGAGCGTTGGAATCGACTTTAAGCACGCGACCGGAGCTTTCGGTGAAAAGTGGATGCCCGAGACGATGGGGAGCGGTGTCACCGTGTTCGACTACGATGGTGACAAGCTGCCAGACCTTTTTTTTGTTAGTGGTACGGGCTGGCCGGAGAAAGAGGAGGATCGAGGAGCTACATCAAAGCTCTACAGAAATCGCGGGAATCAAAGCTTTGAGGATGTCACGGCTGAGGTAGGACTCGCGCAGCCGATCTATGGAATGGGAGCATTCGCGGCAGACTACGATGCCGATGGCGATCAGGATCTCTATATAACGGCGGTAGGGAACAACCGGCTGTACCGGAACGATGGTGGTCGTTTCACTGATGTGACGTCTGTTACCCAGACAGTTGCAAACGCGCCAGAGTCTGAGGATCCCGCATGGTCAACTTCGGCTGCATGGTTTGACGCGGACCTGGACGGATGGCTCGATCTGTTGGTTTGCAATTATGTGGACTGGACGCCGGGAACCGACCTCTTTTTTAGTCGTGATGGTGTGAACAAGTCATATGCGACCCCGGAGGAATACGAGGGCGAGTCGTGTCGATTGCTCCACAGTGATCGCGGACGCCGTTTTGAGGACGTTACTGCTGAAACCGGCATCGAAAACCCTAATGGAAAGTCACTAGCGGTTGTTGTGGACGACTTTAATGATGACGGTTGGCCAGATGTCGTAATCGCCAATGATACGTACCAGAATTTCTTCTACCTAAATCAGGGTGATGGCACATTTGACGACGATGCGTTGGCAGCTGGGGTCGCGTTTGATGAGTTTGGCCGTGCACGAGCAGGTATGGGTGTTGATGTCGCAGATATTAGGAACCGTGGGCAACTGTCTATTGCCATCGGAAATTTTTCGAATGAGGCGGTAGCTCTTTACACGAAAATTGGCGATAAACTGTTCCAAGATCTTGCCGGTGCAGCGCGTCTGACACGAGAGACACTACTCCCACTTACGTTTGGGCTTCGCTTTGCAGATTTTAACCTTGATCGCAATGTGGATCTTATACTGGGAAACGGTCACATCGATCCTGACATCGGAGCGATTCAGAGTGATGTCTCGTTTGCACAACCACCACAGCTCTTCCAAAACAACGGCAGGGGAGGGTTCGTGGAGGTTGGGGAGCTTCTAGGTGGTGGCTTCACCGAGCCGATCGTCGCTCGTGGTCTCGCAACAACCGACTTTGACCGTGATGGAGATATTGACGTGATCATCAGCACAAACGGTGGTCCGCCTAAATTTTTGCGAAATGATCTTACGGTTGGGACCAACTGGGTCCGACTCCGTCTTGAAGGTGAACCCCCAAACCTTGGGGCAGTGGGAACTATAGTGTTGGTTTTCACGGAGAGCGTCACTCAGCGTTTCGTTGTCTCAACAAGTTCTTCGTACCTCTCACAGTCGGAAACCAATCCTGTCCTGGCTGGTCTCGGCGGCGCGACAGGTGCAGATAGTGTCCTAGTGAAGTGGCCTAGAGGGACAGTGAGTCGGGTTGGCCGCATCGATGCAGGAAACGAAGTGGTGATCTCGGAATCGTCCGCAGTTGGGCGAGGAGCGATAGACTCCTGAAGCGAATCTCCGGGTTTTTCATTGTCGCGTTTGTTACTGCGGGGGGCTGTGATCATCGCACTTCCCCTCCTGCGGCCACAACGGCTGAAATCCTTGCGACACAAGGGTCAGCCCAAGCTTTTTTCCAACAGGACCGGCTCGAGGAAGCTCGGGTTGAGTACGAACAACTTGTAGAGATGGTGCCAAGCGATGCAGCTGGCCATGCGGGTTTAGGGATGGTTGCTCTTCGGTCCGGAAATGTGGAAGCAGCAGAAAAACACCTGATGGCGGCACGAGAGCGAAGTCCTTCTGATCCCGAGCTGATTGTGGCGCTTGCAAATGCTCGGTCCAGTTTGGGCGATGGAGATTCAGCCCGTGCCTTACTTACTGGATCGCTCGCATTGGACTCCACGCACACAAGAACACTCTGGGCATTAGCCGATATTGCTCGTCTAGATGGGCAGCCTGTTGGGAGTTGGTTGGTTTGGCTCGAACGGGTTGTAGCCCTGGTTCCGGGAAACCTTGCTGCGAGGGTGGAACTTTCGGGTGCCTACCTCGAGGCGAATGCCCTAGACCAAGCCCTCGCAGAACTTGAGATGTTACGTCAGATCGCTCCCGATTTCCCGCCGCGGGCTCGAACCGCCTTTGAAAAAACTGAACGTGCAATTCAGGTCGGAGATCGCTCAGGTGCGGTTGCTCAGTTGGCTGAATTCCGGCTGGATTTTGAAGTCACGGCTCAATACCAAGAGGGTGTGGCAGATCTGCGACCCTTGTCCGGGGAACTCGTCGGTATTCCACAACTCTATTTCAGCTTCCTCACATCCTTACGAGTTCAAGAGCCTGAAGTGGTTTTGAGTTCAATGCGCTTCACTGACGCCTCCCAACTGGCGGGTTTTGAGGAACTCCAAAGTGTGGTAGAGGAGCATGGTGGTGACGCGCTATTTGCGTTGGGTGACTTTGATGGTGATGAAGACGAGGATTTGTTGTGGACTGTGGGTGGGGAAACCAGTCTTCTACGCGTCGATTTCGGTCAATTTGTAGTTGATGATGACTTGGGTTCTATGCCAACTCCCGAGGTTGGGGCGATCGCTTGGGGTGATTTTGATGATGATCGTCGTCTGGATATGTGGTTTGGGGGAAGGCAGTCGATTCTCTACCACAACGAATCTGATGGTCTATTCTCAGAAATTCTTTTGCCGGCGGAGGGGCAGAACTTTGGGAAGGTGAATGAGGTTTTCTTTGCGGACCTAGACCAGGACGGTGATCTCGATGTTTTCGAGGCACGATCGGGCTTGAATCGGCTCTACCGAAATGATGGTGACAAGACGTTCGTCGAGCTGTCAGAGCAATTCGGTTTGGCTGGACCTGATGACGCAGATACAAGAGATGCAGCATTTGCTGATCTCGATGGAGACCTCGACCTCGATGTAGTTTTGGCCGAAGGCCCTCGTGGACTGCGGGTACTATTGAATTCACGGAGTGGACGATTTGATAATCTCACAGGTCGTGTTGTGGACGAGGAGAAAAACGCAACGGCTATCGCGCTAGGTGATATCAATAACGATGGACTCGTGGATGTCCTCGTCGCGGGATCTCAGGAAATTCGGTTGTTAAAGGGCCAAATGGGTAGCGTGTCTGGGTTAGAACAAAACTCTCGCACCATCATCGAATTCGAGGATCTAGTACCACGAGATCTTTTGTTGGTGGATTTTGACAACGATGGATATTTGGATCTTGCGGTTGGAGGATCTTCTGAGGTGGGCGCTGGGGCGAGGCTTTTTCACAATACAGGAGGTGGTAACTTTTCGGCTGCGGATTACCTTTTGCCGGACGTGCCATCGAATGTTCGGCAACTCGATTTTTTCGACTATAACGAAGATGGTGACGCTGACCTGATTGTTCTTGGCAGCGATGGTCAGCCTAGGTTGCTGAGAAATGATGGGGGAAATGCCAATCATTTTATACAATTGCAACTCGTAGGGCTCGGCGATGGAAGTCGGAAAAACAACCGCTTTGGCATCGGAGCACGTGTCGAGATTCGAGCTGGTGATTTGTATCAGGTCCACACCGTCACGGACCCAACGGTTCTCATCGGACTAAACGGTCACCTTAAAGCAGATGTGATTCGGGTTCACTGGCCCAACGGTGTCGCGCAAGATTTATACTTCCCCGGAACGGACCAAGATTTGATTGAACAGCAGACCCTCAAAGGGTCGTGTCCGTTGCTCTATGTGTGGGATGGGGAAAGCTTCACCTTCGTGGGTGACATTATGTGGAAGAGCGCTCTCGGAATGCCGCTTGGAATTCTTGGTGGTGACGGCCAGCAAGCGTTTGCGCCCAGCTATCCTTCGCAAGAATATCGAAGGCTCCCACCAGGACTTCTCCGCCCTCGAGATGGCGAGTTCGTGCTTCAAGTAACTGAAGAGTTGTGGGAAACCATATACGTCGACGGTCTTAGCCTCGTAGCAGTCGATCATCCTGATTCAGTTGATGTGTATGTGAATGAGAGGTTCGTGCCACCTGCCCCGACTGAGCTTGAACTGTGGCGGGTGGGGGAGAGGTGGTCGCCCCGGACAGCCAGTGACGGACAAGGCATCGATCAATCGAGCGCATTAGAAGCTCGCGATTTTTCATACGTCTCGACGTTCCGGGCAGGAAGGTATCAGGGCATTGCTGAACCACATGAACTCATACTTGATCTGGGAGAGAAAGCGGCGTCTGGAGACGTCACACTCTTCTTGACCGGATGGATTTTCCCTACTGATGCGAGCATCAATATGGCCATGGCGCAATCCAATGACTTGCAATCTCATTTTCCTGCTCTTGATGTCATTGGCTTAGATGGTAAATGGGAGACTGTGATCCCAGATCTCGGGTTCCCTTCGGGGAAGGATAAGACGGTGATCGCTGATCTGAGGGGCTTGTTTCCGACCGACGACCGGCGTGTACGTATCCACACAAACCTCATGGTCTACTGGGATGAAGCATTCTTTACGGTTGGGTCGTCGCACCTTGCTACGACTGAGCAGCGTGTTACCGCGCTCTCGGCTACGAGTGCAGATTTACACTATCGCGGTTTCTCACGTGAGTTCCGTAAAGGCGGAAGGTACGGCCCTCATTGGTTTGACTATGACTCAGTTGCGGTTGAACCACGATGGCATGACCTCGCCGGTGAATACACACGCTTTGGCGATGTAACAGAACTCGTCGAGAGTGGAGACGACCGCTATGTGATCGCAAATGCGGGAGATGAGATCACACTACGCTTCAGTGCCAATAAGTTCCCCGATCTGCCCCAGGGATGGATGCGAACGTTCCTCATCTATAGTGATGGCTGGGTCAAAGACGGAGACCTGAACATCGCCACAGGGGATCGTGCTGATCCTCTCCCATTCCGTGAGCAGACTCGGTATCCCTACGGGCCAGAGGAGTCCTACGATCACGTTGATGCACGACGCGAAACTGCTGAGACCTACCTGACGAGGACGATTAAACCTCCCCGTTGATAACTTCCGGTCACCTTGATTGTGATTTCCGTGACCCGGTCATGCCTGGTTTTTCCAGCCTTAGCCAGATTACGCCCATGACAATAAACGTGATTCCTAACCACTGAACCACTGACAACCGATCGTTTAGCACAAGCGCGGCCAGTGCGAGTGTGACGGCAGGTTCGACTGTGGAGAAGAGCGCAGCTCTTGCAGGACCAATCCACCTAATGCCGAGTATGAAAAGTGTGATCGGAATCGCCGTTGAAATGAGGCCCATGGCCCCTAGGAGTAAGATCGGTCGGGTCTCCATTGGAACGTAGCCCTCTCCAGTAATGAACGCCGCTGTTGTCACAATAATTGCTGCGGTCGTGAGCATGGTCGCGGTTCCTGATATTGCCGGAAGGCGGTTGAAGATTTCGTGGCTCTTGATCATGAATATCGCCAAGAGGAATACGCCGAGCAGGATGAGACTCACCCCCCAAGCCGTCCCGGATCCAAGGCCAGTGTCGCCCACGGTGAATGCACACCCGGCGGTTGCTAATCCGAGCGCTACGACCCGACGCCTCGTCAGTGGCTCGCCGATCCAGATTCGTGATAGAAGAACCGTTACGATCGGATAGGTAAAGAAGACCATCGATGCGAGTGAGGCAGATACGCGGGTAAGCCCCAGTAAATAGGAGGTCGCATTCGAAGCATACAGGACTCCCAAGCCCATGAGGCCTGCGACCTGAGAGCGTGCCGGGAGCGAACGCCCTGTGCTAAATACCATGAGCCACACGAGACCGGCTCCGATCCCAAAACGCCAGGCGAGAATAGGGAGAACTTCGATTCCTTCTGCCAAGGCCAGTTTGGCAAGAATTGGCATGAAGCCATATCCGAGACATGAAAAAAGGATGGCAAGCATGCCCTTGGTGAATGTACTCACCTCAGGAATCTAATGGTTGCGTCATGGCTTTGAAGTGTCGTGGTTCTCAGATCTCTACCACGACGTTGGGGTGTGTGAAGTGAAGTGCGACGCGTGGAGCCTCGTCATCTTTGCCGAGTGCGGTCGCGGCCTCTCGGTACACCTGTGCCTGAATTGCGTAATCGTCAGCGATGGCATCCACCTCTGTTGCGCCGACGCGATGAGTTTTGAAATCGATTACCCATGACGTTTCCTCATTACTACGGAACGGCGAGTCCTCAAAAAGGGAAACTTGCCCGGAATCCGCACTCTCTCGGCTCCGCGGTCGATATAGATCGATCTTGCCCTGTATCCAGCCATCCTTGGATAGGTGCATAAATGGAAGTTCCCGGTCGTATTCCCCCCCCACGTACCAATGCCATTCAGGGCTGCTCACCACACGCGCTATTTCTTCCTCGAGGGCAAGGCGGTAACTGGATCCAACCTCCCATATTGATTGCAAGTCCGGAAGATCAAGGGATGAAATGGTTTCTTCGATGATCTGCCCGATCTCTTCTACTGCACGGATCCGCTCTAGCACTCCGTGTATAATGTCGCCGTGGATCTTTCCGGACGGCTGTAATACCCCTCCTGAAACAGGAAAATAGTCGTCTTCTTCAAGGACTCCATGTAGGTACTGGCGTTCCCATTCTCGAAGGTCTTTAGCCTTCATCATGAGTTCGGTGGCACTTGCGACCAACCGGTGTTTCTTGACTTCGATCTGTCTTGTCTGGTGGGGCCAGTCAGTGGCTTCGATCTGAGAGATCCATTCCAACTTGACCGGTGCTTCTTCAAAACTTTCCAGTTGCTTTGAAGGTCTGTCCAATCGAACGATGACAAGCCCCTCTTGCGAATAAGTAGTTTTGGAGGCCCGGTTTTGGGAACTGAAATCGAGGCCAAGTTGCCTGTCGCCGGTCACTTCGGATTCAAACACGTCGATTTGTTTTCCCGTCCCTGTGCGCTCGTCCTCTGCCTTTGAATGAGTGGGGCGAGTGCTATCACTTTCCGTTTCTTCACCTCTTTCGGTGGTGTCCGTTTGGTATGTCTCGGAAGCCTTTTTCAGTTCGGGGTGTAACCATTTATTAAAGCCAATCTCATACTCTTCCCCAGATTTTGGTGGTGCGGCCACGATAGCCAAGTGACCCTTAGCTCGCGTGAGTGCGACATAGAAGAGTCGGGCTGCCTCGGCTTCTAGATGCGTCATACGTCGCCCAACTGCCTTTTTAGCTCGCAGATCCTGTTCGCTCTTCTTTGGTAGGTGTATTGGGCCGAGACCTGGGTCGACCCACGGTTTTTTTTGTAGCTTTGTATCTTTGGGTAACGTTGCTTGGATTCCAATTAGTATGACTATAGGCCACTCGAGCCCCTTAGCTGAGTGAATCGTAGAAATCGTCACTACGTCTTCAGCACTTGAATGGAGGCGGGCCTGAGAAGTTGTTGAGTCACTATCTGCAGCTGTCCAAAGTTTCCAGTGGTTGAGAAACTGTTTGAGTGGCAGATCGCGATATTTGTCGAGTAATACCAAAAAGTGATCTATGTTGACCAGCGCCTCATCCGCCCTGTCTCGAACTAAGAGGTGCAGGCGATAACCGCTGGCCGTGAGTAAGCCCTCGAGCACCTGAGCATGGTCGACACGATTTGCCAGACGGTGGGCCTCTCGGAGTGCGGCGAGTCCTCGCCGTAAGGCGGTCCGTTCAATATCAGCTATTTCATGGGCTTCTGGAGCATCGAACCAAGGGTTGTTGTACTGTGTTCCCTGGTCGGATTCTTCCAGGAAGGCCGCAGCCTTTTGTAGGAAGGTGGGCGTGTTTTCTGATGATGTGTTCCCAATCTCGTACAGTCCGATCCGTACGAGAACTTCATCGCGTAGTCCAACGAATGGGGATCGCAGAAACGCAAACGCGTGCAAGTCGTCAAACCGGTTATCAGTGAGGTGTAAGGCTGTTACAAGGTCGAGGATCTCCTGCCGTTCGTTTAAGCCTTTTGTTGCGGTGTTGAAGAACTTGATTCCAAGTTTTTTCAACGCGTCTTCGAGGGACAGGATGTCTATATTTCGGTGTGCGAGAACGCCGATATCTTTGGGGCGGCACTTGCGAGGGGGTTGGTGCTCATCATCCACGACTTTCCCGTGATCGAGCAGACGCTCGATCCTCATTGCCACTAGTTCCGCTTCTTCTTTTCTTCTTTCTTCGCTCTTCAAGTCTCCATTGCTTGGTATCCACTCAAGCCGGGAATCGAGGTTGCCCGCCTTGTCCGCGTGGAGTCTTTGGTACTTTACTACTGAATCAGGTGCAATCTCCTGAACCTTTTTAGCTGTTTCATCGAATGCTTTCTCTGCGACGCTATTCACGAACTTCACGATCTTTGGATCGCTCCGAAAATTCTTTGAAAGGCGGAGAATTAGACCATTACTTTTGAATTCTTTCTTCACTTCGTTCCATACAGTCATATCAGCACCCCGGAACTGATAAATGCTTTGTTTGGGGTCCCCAACAATGAATATCTGTGGGACAACGTGGCTGTTTAGTCCCGTATTTTCGGGGGCGGTGTCAGAGGCTTTGAGGGCACCTGGCCCAAAAGATGCAATTGCGGCAGCGATTTTCCATTGATCCCGGTCGGTGTCTTGAAACTCGTCGATTATTAGGAGTTGATACTGCTCTTGGATTGCCTTTATTACCGACGAATCAGGGCTAGCTAGAAGCCGCTTTGTACTCCGGATCAGGTCATCATAGTCGCGAGCATTTTCTCTTTTTAGCCAGCTAAGCCATTTGTCTAGACTGACTTGGCTGAGGCGGTACAGCGTGTCCTCTATTTCGAGACTTATTTTCCCCGGGACATCCGAGAGCTGTACTAGCTGTTGGAGTGCCTTACGGTCGAGCATCCGCTTCCAAGACCGCTCTTGGATTGCCTTTATTGCCGACGAATCAGGGTTAGTTAGAAACTGCTTTATACTCTGGATTAGGTCATCATAGTCGCGAACATTCTCTGTTTCTAGCCAGTTAAGCCATTTGCCTAGACGGACTTGGTTGAGGCGGTACAGCGTGTCCTCTATTTCGAGACTTATTTTCCCCGGGGCATCCGAGGGTTGTGCTAGCTGTTGGAGCGCCTTACGGTCGAGCATCCGCTTCCAGGGAGCGCCTTCTACCGGCCTGCTCCATTTGTCGATGAACGCCTCTTTGTGCTCGCGGATCTCCAGCATAAACGCGATAACCCGATCGATGGCACCTGGTTGCCATTTGCTACCTTCCAGCTTGTACTCATCTACTAATTTACACGTCCCAGGATCCTTTTGGCCCAGTGCTGATTCAACGACCTTACGAACGATATCACGCTGTTTTATCTCAGTCTCGGTTGAGTCCAAGATCCGGAAGCTTGGATCGATTCCCAATCGGAGAGCGTTTTCTCTCAGTAGGTCGGCGGCGAATCCGTGGATAGTTCTAATCGTTGTACGTTCGAGTTCCCACTTGAGTTGACCGGATGAATGGTCCTTAATCTTCTCCCGCAATTTATCCTTAAGGTTGTGCGCTCCTCTCTCGGAGAATGTTATTGCGGCGATCTGGTGGAGTCTCACAGGGTTCTGGCACAGGGGGATTTTCTTTCCGGAATTGGTGGAACCGAGATCGAGTCCGACCATCCATAAAATCTTGTTGGCAATCATCGAAGTTTTTCCGGTGCCCGCTGACGCGGACACGAGAGTGGGGCCCGTTGAGGTGATAGCTTTCGCCTGTTCGTTCGTCGGGCGGTGTTTCATTCGGACACTAAGGATCCAGGAAGTCTGACAAGGGTGACCAGGTCGTACCGACTGCCGCTCGATATTTGTGCCTTTGTGCGCGTCAGGTGCTGTCCGGGCTGCCAAGGGGCCACGTCCTTAGAATTGGCCTGTACTGCCTCGAAACGTCCTGCTCGGATTCGGTCTGGGATCTCTCTGGCGAGTTGAAGTGCCGGTTCCACATCCGCGTATTTTCGCGCGGAACGATCACCCGGATCTTTGATGGATCGGTACACGCCTTTTACGGGCTTTCCGAGGCCAAGACGTTCGATGGCAGCCATATAGAGCGGGCATTGTAGAGTAGCTGCATCTTTGTATTCAGACAGCTTCGGCCAAGAGCCTGTCTTGTAGTCTACCACGCGGAGCTGAGGCACGCCGTCTTCGTCTGTGCCAAGGCAATCCACGCGATCAATTTTACCCCCAAGGAAGAGGCCATGTTGGATCCCCCGCTGGTCTACCCCGGACAGGTCAACGACCCCAAGCTCCGTCTTATAACCGAATCTGAGCTCGACTGCCAATACTGATCCCATGTGCTTGTGATTGATCTCCCACATAACAAAATTCCGCAGCTGATCCTTGAGTTTGCTGCGTTCGACTGCAGCCCACACCACAGGTAGTCCGAGCCACGTTAGCTCAGCCTTTTCAGCCAATTCGGTGAGTCCGTTGAAGACCTGGTCTAACCTCTCGAGGGCCTGTTCTGTTGAGGAAGTAACATCGAAATCTCGATAAAAGTTCTCTAAAACTTTGTGTGCAAGTGTGCCTTTGTTTAATGGGCTGATTTCGTCTGTGGCCTCCTCTAGTCCTTTCAGTCTCAGGACTTTTTCCAAGAGAAAGTCGAAAGGTCGCTCACTGTATTTTTCAAGCCACGTGGCAGACCACGTACGGTCAGCCCAGTATTTTTTTGCGATGAGATTGAGAATGATGGGGTCTCGTATTAGTCCATTCCAGGCGGTTGGTCGTTCAGATAGAAGTCGGTTTATTGTGTGTGACGAAGCTGTCTTGGCCGCCACCGGTACATCTGTTTGGATATCGGTCTCTAGTTCCCCGAAGCGGTCGAGCCCACCATTTCGAAGCTCATCTGCGAACGCTGACAAGAGAGCGTGGCGAATTGCATGTGGGTCCGGAGTTTGAAATAGGCTTAGATCTGCGCCGCGACGCATCTTGGCAAATCGCCCAATTTCACTTTTTAACAGTTCTGCCCGAGTTACAAGTGAAGGGCATTCAGATTCTTCTTTAGGCGGGGGAAGGAAAATAGAAGGAAGCTGTTCACGGCCGTTCGCGTCGGCTTTCCAAAACGTAGCCACGACCTTGGCCGATCCGGAACAGGCCTGCCAAAGCCGACGTTCACGTTCGAGGTATAGTTCATAGGTAGCTAACGGAATACCGAGGTCATAAAGTCGCTCGCGCTCACTTTCCGTGAATAATCCTGGCCTCCTCCGGAAAGGGAATACACCTTCGTTTGCGTGAACAATGAACACGTGTTCAAACGGTGTCATCGCCGCCTCGCGAGCTTCGAGCACCTGGGCCCCGCGTTGAAGTGGGGTAGACAGCACGATATTGCTGAACTCGAGTTCCCTCTTGAGCTTGATATGCCATGCGCCTGTGTTGAGCGACTCAGCGTTGCTTTCTGCTAACAGGTCCGACCATTCACGGAAAAATTGTTCCAGAACGAGTGCTCCGCGCTGGTCGAGTCGAACTATGTCCCAGTGGTCTCCCGCGGGCTTACAAATCCTTTGCCGAATACTCCGTATTATTTTCTGAGTGCTTTCAATCCAGTCGGATACGGATCGCGGCTCAGACAGGTCGGTAGCGGCCTCCGCGAAGCGTGTAAGCACTGAGATTCCATGGTCCACGTTCGCAAGACTGACCCCATCCTGCTCTAGTCTCCAGCTGTCACTGGATCCCAATTCCTTTCGAAGTTGCTTCAGTTTTTCAATCCAATCGCTTAGTCCTTGAGGGCGCGATCTACTTGCTAGATGCTCGAAAGCGCTGAGGTCCGCAGGAACTTCGAAATAAGGACTCGTGACCATCGATCTCAGCGTTGGCCAGGACCAGTTTTCCCCCACAGCCTCAAACAATCCTAGGACAGCACGTAGCGCGGGGGCCTCACTCAGTGGAGATCGGATACGTGCCGTGGTTGGTACGCCGGCTTGATGAAGTGCTTCCCGGATTTGACGTGTTTCGTTTTTACCAAAAGGCACCAAGACGGCAATTTGATGTGGCCGCACTTTTTCTTTGAGGAGAAGGGCCTTGGTTGACTTTGCGACCCAGTTAGCTTCGCTCAATCCACTGGGGAAGGGTTGGTGGACGACCGGGTCGGTTGCGGCGCCTTTTTTATTTAGGTCTTCAACTTTGTCAGCGATACGCTCCCACTCGCCGGGTTGGGGGCTACTCGGCACATATGCACAAACTTCTGCATCATCTTGCGCGGACAGCGCTTCAAAAAGACGGACACAGCGATGAAGAGATGCGAGTCCGTAGATGTGGAGTTGGGTCGCCCCTCCCAGTGCTGCGGGCAAACCACCACGACGGATTCGATCCGCGATAAGAGAGTGAGTTGATCGGGAATCGAAGCATCCCTGATCCGCTACCTGGCTCAGATAGTCACGATATGTGTCTAATAGCCAACGGTTTCGTCGAGCGGTGAAATCATCCCCGCCCAATTGGTCGAGAGCGACCTGGAGTTCATCCGGGCTGATTCCTTCTGGGAGTAGTTCCCAGAAGGCTTGATCAATATAGATGTGGCCGCCGTTCTCTGCTTCAGTGAATTTGTGCCGTAGAGCAATACTCTTTGCAATGTTCGTGAGGAGTAGGCGACTGCGAAGGTGGCTGAGAGGTTGTAGTTCGATGCCAAATCGAGAAGCGAGTTCTGAGAAAAAGGAGAAGGGAGGAGAAAACCAGCCGGGGAGTTTCCCCTCCTTAGCTGCCTCGAGAAGGAGGTCTCGCTGCGTCCGGTGCGTAACCCAGAGGTGTGATCCATACTTCGTCCCACCCGTGGCCTCGCCTAGCTCATCGAGAAAGCGACTGACGCAGGTTTGCCAGAGGTTCGCGTTCGAGTCGGAGCGTACCAGCGTGAGGGGCATATGCGCAAAAACCTATGGCAATTTGTCTTTGTTCGCAGGACTCTCAACGTGTAGGGTGAAAAGGTCTCGTATCGGGCTAGTACGCAGGCTTAATTGTTGAACCTTCATTTGGACGTGAACTGGTTTGGAAAGGAAGGTTGGAAACACGTACACCCGGTCGTTTATATATTATAAATAACATTAATGAAATATTATAAAATTATATAATACATAGTTTTAAGTGATCTTATTATTTCCATATTTATCGTTAGTGTAGTAGCCAACCAAGACTGAGCCCGAGGGGATGAAACTTGGGATCTGGTTAAGATCCAGCCCTTTCCTGGAGTTCGGATCTGTCCGACATTGTTTATGTGTTGCCGGCTTTGCCGGCTTCTTCTGTGAGGCGGGTTCTGACCGTCCATAAAATCAGGTAACCAGGGGGGCTCGTGACGTTGCATAACCAGCATCGATCATTGAACGCTACAGAGATAAATCGTTGGGTGTCAGGGCTTCGATCTGCTCAGTCGAGTCTGCGAGTGATTGCTTTAGTCTGCAGTATGCTTGTCAGTATTTTTTCTTCGTTAGAAGCCCAATCGGGACGTATGGCAACGCCTTCTCGCGGAGGCATGGTGGTGAGCAGTCATTACTTGGCATCCGCAGCGGGCAATGAAATTCTTAATAAGGGTGGCAACGCGATTGATGCTGCCGTGGCTACTGCGTTCGCGCTTGCGGTCACTCTGCCTTCGGCGGGGAATGTCGGTGGTGGTGGATTCCTCGTTTATCATGGAAGAGATGGTGAAGTCACCACCTTCAACTTTCGAGAGAAGGCCACGCTCGCAGCCACGGAACGGATGTATCTAGATGAAAACGGCGAGGTTCGAGATAACTCAAATCACATTGGGTTACTCGCTGTAGGTGTCCCAGGGACCGTGGCTGGGATGTGGAAAGCACACCAGCGGCTGGGTCGACTCCCGTGGGCCGATATCGTGGAGCCTGCGGTACGACTCGCGGCAGATGGGTTCCCCTCAACATGGGCTATGCAGGGTTGGTTGGAGTCTCTGCCGAGTCGAAGAGGGAGCCTCTATGATGCCACCCGGGAAGCGTTCCTTAAGGACGGAATCCGGCTCTACGATCCGGGTGAAGTTTTCCAACAACCCGATCTCGCAGGGACTCTTCGCCGGATTCAGGATGAGGGGCACGCTGGATTCTACAGAGGGGAAACCGCTCGCCTGATTGCCGACTTCATGGCAGCTAATGGTGGGTTGATTACGAAAGAGGATCTCGCCCGATACGAGGCGGATGAACTTGAACCGATCCACAGTACCTACCGTGGATATGATGTTTATGCGATGGCTCCACCAAGTTCTGGTGGGATCGCTCTAGTAGAGATGCTCAATATCCTAGAAGGGTATGATCTGACTGATATTGGGCACAATTCGGCCCAATACCTTCATCTCCTGACTGAAGCAATGCGTCGGGCGTACGCTGATAGAGCGTTCTACATTGGTGACCCAAAATTTAACCCGAACATGCCCATCGAACGCCTGATCTCAAAGTCCTATGCTGACAAGCTTCGGTCGAGTATCGATATGGACCTTGCATCAAAGAGCGACTCGGCAGCGTTCAATAGAGTATTCACAGAAGAAAGCGAAGAGACTACGCATTACTCGGTCGTCGATGCTGATGGGAATGCGGTGTCGGTCACATATACGCTTGAGTTTGGTTATGGCTCAAGTATTGTCGTCCCCGGAACTGGCTTTTTACTTAACAATGAGTTGGGTGACTTCAATGCAATTCCAGGTAGAACGAACTCACGAGGGACTATTGGCACGGCGCCTAATCTGGTAGCTCCACAAAAACAGCCGTTGTCGAGCATGACGCCTACCATAATTGCGAAGGACGGCCGCCCACTGCTTGTTATTGGAAGCCCTGGTGGTCGCACCATCATCAATACCGTTCTTCAGGTGGTACTTAATGTGATCAATCATGGCATGACGCAATCTGCCTTTGGGCGGGCGATCGAGTCGCCTCGTATCCACCATCAGTGGCTTCCCGACGTCACTTCGTTTGAGTCGTGGGGGTTCTCTCCAGATACAAAACGCCTGTTTCAGCAGATGGGTCACGAGGTGAGTAACCGCAGCGGCCAGGGCAGTGCGATGGGAATTTTTATTGATCCAGAAACTGGGATGGTTTGGGGTGCTGCAGACAGTCGTGCTTTTGATGGAGGCGCCCGGGGCGGTTGATGTTAGATTGTAACAACCAGTTGTTTGGTCTCGGTGTGCGTCAGTCTCTTGCCGCAGCTTGGTTCCGCACCACGATAATAACCTTATCGCTAAGGTGCCTCGTCCATCGACGAGGTATAGGGCGGATAAGATCCGCACGGTCGCATACTGGTTTACGAAAAATAATGACTGCGCCGAGCTATAGGTGGCGCGACACCCTGTACTTGAAAGGACAATATGGCGAACTCTGTAAAGTCTCTAAGACTCAGCGCCGTTGGCGCAGCCCTTGCGATTTTCGTTACCATGGTCTTGTTCGTGTTCGGATTCAACCGTGTCGATGAGTATGAAGTAGCGGTTAAACGTAATCCGGTGACGGGCTCTGTAGCGGCCACACCGTTCGGTCAGGGTTTATATCATTCGATTTTTCGAGCCTGGACGAACTTTCCTCTACGGGAAGTTCAATACCCCGATGAGGGACGGAGTGAGCGTCTTTCCGCGCTTACGTCAGACCAACTCGAAATCGAAGTCGATGCGGCATACCGCTACCGCTTGCAGCCCGACAGCGCGGTCCACCTGTATTTGACCGTCGGCAGCTTCAACGCCGTTCGTGCCTTTGTGTACAACACCTATCGCTCGGCCATACGGGACGCTATCTCGGAAATCGAAGCTTCCAATATCCTATCAACCGAGCGTGCAGGAATCGCTGGCCGAATCGAAAATCTGATGGAGGAACGACTCTCCCCGCGAGGTATCGCGGTTACCGACTTTTTCGTCCGTGAAATCTTGCCACCTGAGACTATCCGACAAGCCATCGAGTCGAAGCTGGCTCGTGAGCAACAGGTGGAGTCTGAGGTATTTCAGACAGAAGTGGTTATTGAGGTGGCGAACCAAGCGCGTGCGGAGGCAGCAGGTATCCGAGATGCTCAGGATATAATCGCGGAGAGCCTCGCTGGAATAACGGGTCAACGTTACTTGTACTGGCGGTATCTAGAGATGCTGGGCAAAATCGGGGAGGGGTCCAACAATATGGTCATTGCCCCCACCGAGGGTGGAATTCCACTCTTCTTTACGCCAAATTCGTCAAATTAGCAGGCGCGCTTGGCTTAGAAGCTGACCCCGAGCCGAAGTGTAAACGTGTTCAGTCGAGGGTTGCCTTCGCCGACTAGGGTTTGGTCGCCAACAGGGATGCCAGAGTCCATTAGTGCTTGGAGGCCAAACCCATAGCGGATCTCAGGCCAGAGACGGAGCCCAACATCAAGCTCGAACCCGGCACCGAATTCTACCCGAACCGGTCGAGGTCCTAACTGATTGTTAACACCGGAGACTGAGCTGGATGGGAACGTAAATACAGGTGCAGCTAGAAGGTATGGTCGGAGAACAGGAACTGGGATCTTCAATCTAAGGTCGAGCGGAACCTCAACCAGTTCGATGTCGAACGAGGTGGTCTCGGTTCCAGCAGTGGCGACGAGGTTGGGTACCTGATGATAGATGACTGCTGGTCGGATACCGATGAGACCGAGGTTAAAATTAAAGAAGACCCCGACGTGGAAACCGTTGGAACTATCAGTGAGGTCGAAGCCGTCTGCCGGGAGGAATTTTTCGATCAGATCTCGATTGTAACCTGCTACGACCCCGATTTGGGCAGTCATTGCTCGAGGTGTCGCAATAGCTAGTCCAAGACCCAACAAAATCACTTTGCAGGATGAAACCTTTGTGCCCCCCACCGTCCGCCCCTTTCCCGAATGGGCGTTGACTTTGTCAGCGCCCCGTTTCCCTGCAATTCTATGAAGCTTCGTGAAACGTATGTGGTGGGTCATCGCTGGGCTAGCGGCTATTTTTTTACTATCATCTCGCGGACTTTCTCCGAAGGATGGCTCTGATGTTTCAAGTTCTTGGTTCACAAACTCTTCGACCGAACATGGTCATCTTAATGGTTCTTTGCGCTGCCTGCGGTTCCAGTGATGTGGAATACGAAGCAAGTGCTTCAGCAATCGGTACGGCCACACTCACGCCTGAAGGTGTGGCGGACCTTGTCATCCGTAACGGGAAAATCGCCACTTTGACCGAAAGCGCCCCAGAAGCCTCAGCGCTCGCCGCTCGCGCTGGTCGAATTGTCGCTGTCGGAAATGAGACGGATGTTGCGCCTTGGATTGGGGCTGAGACTTATCTGATAGATCTTGCTGGGCGTCTGGCGATTCCTGGATTCATAGAAGGTCACGGTCACTTCATGGGCCTTGGAAACTCAAAGATGATTCTGGATCTGACGGGTACGAATACATGGCAAGAGATTGTGGAAATGGTTGCCGACGCCGCTCGTGAAGCTGAACCCGGCAGCTGGGTTACGGGCCGTGGATGGCACCAAGAGAAGTGGACTGTATTGCCAGATCCGATGATTGAAGGCCTACCGATCCATGATGGGTTAAGTGCTGTAAGCCCGGAGAATCCGGTGGTACTCACCCACGCAAGCGGTCACGCGTCATTCGTGAATGCTAAGGTGCTTGAAATTGCGGGCATTACGCGTGATACAAAGAACCCTGATGGTGGAGAGATCGTGCGTGACGCCTCTGGGGAGCCAACTGGGATGCTTCGCGAGACTGCTCAGCGCTTGGCAAGAGAGGTGCTTGCCCATGCGGAGGCTGGGCGTTCGGCTGAGGAGATTGAGTCGGTCGAGCGTGAAAAGGTTCGTCTGGCCAATGCGGAGCTCTTGAGAAAGGGGGTCACCAGTTTCCAGGATGCAGGCTCCGGGTTTGCTACAATCGATCTTCTCAAACGGATGGCAGAGGAAGGGAAGCTGCCGGTCCGATTGTACGTCATGATTCGCGGAGGGTACGATGAGCTTGTTGGCCGTCTAGATGATTATCGAATGATCGGATACGGTGACAACCAGCTCACCGTGCGGTCAATCAAGCAGGTCATCGATGGTGCGCTAGGCTCACATGGTGCTTGGTTGCTTCAACCCTACGCTGATATGCCGTCTTCATCAGGTCTGGCAACGAATCCGCCCGAGCAGATTGAACGCGTGGCTAGGCTTGCGATCGAGCATGAATATCAGGTGAACACCCACGCCATAGGTGACCGGGGAAATCGTGAGGTGTTGGACCTCTATGAGCGGACCTTTGTGGACCACATTGATCGTACAGATCTCCGGTGGCGCATCGAGCATGCTCAACACATTGATCCGGAAGATATCCCACGATTCGGTCAGTTGGGTGTAATCGCGTCGATGCAGGGTATCCACCAGTGTTCAGATGGCCCCTGGGTGATGCTACGGTTAGGTGAGGGGCGTGCACGGTCTGGTGCTTATGTGTGGCAAGATTTAATGCGAGCTGGTGCTGTGGTCACGAACGGAACGGACGTACCTGTCGAAGATGTCGATCCGCTTGAGAGCTACCATTGCACGGTCACTCGGCAGTTAAATGATGACTCCGCGTTTTTCTTGGATCAGGTTATGACGCGTGAAGAGGCTCTGCGTTCCTATACCGTTAGCAACGCATACGCAGCGTTTGAGGAAGACATCAAAGGTACGCTAGAGGTTGGAAAGCTTGCTGACATAACGATCCTTTCTCGGGACATCTTGACGATCCCGGCCGACGAGATTCTCGAAACCGAAGTCGACTTCACGATCGTTGGTGGCCGAACTCTCTATATCCGGGAGCCCTAACCAGCGGTCCCGTTTCTGCCAGTTTAGAATTGCGGGTTATCACTTGGTTTCCAGCTAAGAAGTACGTCCCCGGACGCTTTGGTCACTGTTATTCTTTGATCTTCCCGTTTCAGATCTAGGCTACTCAAGTAGATGCGTATGGTGGCCGTGCCGCCCTTTGCATCGATCAGTAACGAATCTTGAGGAAATTTTATCGAACCTGGATAGGGAATATTTCCGCCACGAGTTCCACGTCTCTTGATCAAGGCCAGAGACGTTCGTAACAGCTCATTATCGTTTAATTGGATGATGATGACTTCGTCTTCAGCCAAGACGAAGTCGACTTGATCTTTGCCCAGAGTGTAACTGCCGCCGACAAGGTCCGCGTTGAAGATCAGATGTTCAAACCCGGATACGGAGAGTGTCTGATGCGACTCGGAGTTAGATGTCACCCCCAATGGAGGGTCTGCAGAAATGGTAATTTGGCCGTCGGGTCCAAACGGTAACCCGTCGTCAGGTGCTAGTCCGGTGTGCTCCAGAATCAATGCCGCTCGGCGAGAGGCTTCCCCTGGTGTTAACAGCCCGACGCCAGGGCTGATCGTATCGATCTGTGCCACACCCCCTTCAAACCAGGCGTCGATTGTCGAGGTTCCGTGGCGTTCGATCAGGTAAGAGAGGATATCCTTGATTTGACGCCAATCCTCTTCAGGGATTTCGGTAGGGGCTGGCGACAGTCTTCCCTCCGCGAGCACTCCGTAGCTTTCGAGTAGCCCTTCCAATCGGCCGACCTGACTTCGTTCGGCGACAGAATATGCAGACCACGGGCCTAGGTACGCGATAAGACCAAGGGCAGCAAGTGAGCTTGGGATCACTTTAATTTGTCGCGAGTGCGAAAATGCGTAGTAGAGCGCGATGCTAGCCAGCCATATCGCCAGTGCCGTAAGTAGATAGCGTGGTTCGGTAACACCGTATTGCGTGATCCGTTGCCAGACGGCCATCAGTAACATGACGATTGAAGGTAGGATGGCGATCCAGAAGGTGTGGATGTAACGGTCAATCCATCTATGTTTCCCGCTCTCGCGGTCGGGATAGATTAGGAGTAGGGACAGAATCCCGAGTGCCGCCAATGCTGAGACGAGGTAGCCGATCCATCCGCTAGGCCAGGTCGTCGTTACAAGAACCCGTACAAGATACGCGGTCAAGATCACCAGATAGATGGAGACCAGGGGCAAGAGTACGTACTGTGCGAAGATGCGGAGACCGGAAGGATAATCTTTGTTAGCCTCAAGTCGTCGATAGTTGTCGGGCACTCCGGCCAAGAAAAACCATGTTTGAAAAACGAAGCCAAGGAAGAAGAAGACCCGCGTGTAGGTTACATCGTCTACGTCGATACCAAGTAAGTTGTCGATACCCGCGAGCGCTATCGCCAACCCAGCGAACAGGACTCCCGAGTGCACCCCTGCGAATAGAAATCGAAAAAAAAGTTCTCGGTTGAACTGCCAGAACCCGTTGTGCTCTCTGACACCGAGATACGCCACGACAGCAACTCCAAAGTGGATTGTTGCACTCAGATGGAAATAACGGAGAGCAAGAGTGGATTCGGACCAATCCGGCCAACGCACATAGAAGAGGAGTAGAATCCCAAGTCCTACCGCATGCCCGAGCCAAACAAGGAGACGTGACTTTCCGTGTCGTTCGGAGAGGAGCGTGATACCCGTGAAGAGGGGTAACCCCAAGCTCGCAACTGCCATAACCCGGAGCCAATAGATTTCGGGCCCGCCTGTTTCCCATACCGCTACCTGCATCATTCCGGCCCATGCTGCCACTAGGGCTGATGTGATTGTTGCAGGGAACCGTTGGGCCGTAGCCACGCCAGCGACCATGACTCGGTTAATCGATGGTATTTTCATGGCAGTGTCCCTCTACGTAACGTCAGATACGGCTTCGAATCGTAATGAGACGTTCGGCTGCCTGCTCAAGGAGATCTTCTGTTTTACAGAAGGCGAAGCGAGCCAAGTGGCGTCCATCTTGGGGGTCACTGTAGAAGCTTGAGCCGGGGACTGGTGCAACTCCGATCTCACTTGTTAGCCAGAAGGAAAATTCATCGTCAGGCAAGTCTGAAAGGTCTGAAAAGTCTGCGAGAACATAGTATGCCCCTTCCGGTTTGTAACATTTGAAACCGGCCTCGATGAGGGCAGGGTAAAAGAGATCACGCTTGCGACCGTAAAGGTCTCCTAGCTCGGCGTAATAGGAGTTAGGGAGCATCTCCAAACCATCGGCAACCCCCTCTTGAAGGGGTGCGGCAGCTCCCACGGTTAGGAAATCGTGGACTTTTCGGATTGCGTCAGACAAATCGGGGTGCGCGACCGTCGTCCCAATCCGCCAGCCGGTTACCGCAAATGTTTTAGATGCACCACTGATCGTGATCGTTCGGTCAGACATTCCATCGAGTGTTGCCATCGGGATGTGTTCAACATCGTCATAGATAATGTGTTCATACACCTCGTCCGTAATAGCGTATGCGTCGAATTCCTGGCACAATGCAGCGATTTGTTCGAGTTCTTCTCGTGTGAACACGCGCCCAGTCGGGTTGTTGGGTGTATTCACGATGATTGCACGAGTGCGATTGTTGAATGCAGCCCGCAGTTGATCGAAGTCGATGCTCCAATCGCTTGTCAGTGGAACGAAAACGGGTGTTGCCTCGCAGAGCACTGTGTCAGGACCGTAGTTCTCATAGAAGGGTTCAAACACAATGACTTCTTCCTTGGGATCCACGATCGCAAGGAGGACTGACATCATTGCCTCGGTAGCGCCGCACGTTACTGTGAGGTGCTGTTCCGGGTCGACGTCCATGCCGTACCAATCTGCGTATTTTTCGGCAAGTGCCTCACGGTATCTTTTTGTTCCCCATGTGATTGCGTACTGGTTAATGTCGTCGTGGATCGCACGGCCCGCTCCAATCTTTAGCGTGTCGGGCGCTTCGAAGTTTGGAAAACCTTGCGATAAATTGATCGCGTCATGCTCATTGGCGAGACGCGTCATCATCCGAATTACGGACTCGGTGAACCCGTGCGTCCGTTTTGCAGTATGCATATTCATAGGCAGTAATCTGATTGCTTTCGGTGATTGGGGCGAGATCTGGCCTGTATTCTAAAAATAGAACTCACTTTAGATTTTGAAGTGGAGACTAGCTCTCAGCCGCCGTCCTTTTCTGAGCTAGTTCCGGAGTGATTGTCTCTCTTTTTGGTGCCAACCGTTTTCACGCAAGCAGGTACCTACTAGGTC
>CAYZOT010000009.1:0-101027 GCA_964480515.1 uncultured Gemmatimonadota bacterium | reverse complement strand
TCGCCCCCTTGCTCGTAAAGAGGGCCTCTCGTTCCACCCGGATCTGCCGATGCATTGCAGGATTCAACGGCTCCATGCCTTGGCTCGCGTGCACATAGTGGAGTTGATAATCCTCATATACGCTTACTACGCTATCGACATTGTAGAGGAGGAGCGTATCGAGTGCCTTGCCTATGTGCTCACCGCTCCTGAGGGGGCAGTGGACGCTGAGAGAAACAATGATATCAGGATAGGTACCACCCTCCTCTAAGTAATCCACCACTTCGCTCAGCACTTTATTTTCTGATACTCGGCTCTTAGAGAGCTCCTCAGGACGAAGCCGTGCCTCAACTTGCGGGTATGAGTTTTGAACGTAATCAACTACCTGCGGATCATCCGTCGTTACTAGTACACGGTCGACGTCTTCAACCTCAACCACTGAATCCAATGTGTAGTCAAGGAGGACTTTGTCGGCGAATTCGGTGAGCACCACATTGGGCAATTCTTCATAGGTGTTCTTTGCACCCACCACCGCCACAACTGTTGGTTTGACACTGCCGGAGTTCCGCTTCACCCATGCCCTCTTGATCTCTGCTCGCGTGGAAAGGAGATCTGCCTCGTGAGATGAGAGCGAATCTGAATGCTGACGGTAATAGAATAGGGAGGTTGGGACGTTTGCGATCGGATAACGATTTAAAATTTTTAACCAAAGATCATAGCCGTCCTGCCGATCGTAGCTCTCATCGTACCCGCCCACCGTTTTCAGTACCCGTTTTCTCACAAGAGAACAGGCACCATGAGCGGGAAGGTCTAGGAGATCCACCTCCGATCCTACCCGCTTACGACTTTCCACGCCCAGATGGTTCCCTACCTCATCTACATAGATATAGTTCGAATACACTAGCGCCACGTCAGGGTGCGAATCCATATAATGGGTCAAAACCAGGAGAGCGTTTTCGTCTAGATAGTCATCTGGATCCAGACGCATGATGTAGCGTCCGCGTGCGGCTCGAAGTGCAACATTCGCACACGCTTGGAGACCTTTGGCCGTGTCATGTGTAATAATGGAAATGCGGTCAGGGTCGGCAGCCGCAAATCGATTTGCAACACCAATTGTCTCGTCCGTGGGACCATCCGCGATGATGATCAGTTCCCAATCCACATAACTCTGGCCAAGTATGCTCTCGACTGCCTGGGGGAGGTAATGCCCGTAGTTGTGACAGGGGCTGTATACCGTAACAGTCGGTTTCTTGGAACTCATGATCGGGCAGATGAAGTCAGGGTCATACGAGGTCCTTGGCCTTCCCTGTACGCTTGGCCTTCAGGATGTTTTCGAACTCCTCCTCCGTATAACCAGTGATCTCAAGATAATAATCTAGTTCATCAGGCCTTTTTCCATCCAATTCTCGGATGAGTTCAAAGGCTTCTTCTCGGGTTAGGAGGCCAGCCCGCACATCTTGGCTGGCATGATCCGTCGTGCGGCCAAAACCCCGTTTGACATACTTCGCATAGTCGTGCACACCGGACATGCGGCATTCGACGCTCTTATACCCCTTGTACGTGCCCTCTACATCGTCCTCTCGCCACTCATATTTTTCTTTCAAAAACTCAACTTGACGTTCACCATCCCAAAACATGTAGTCGCCGAGAAAAATGCCTCGGACACCGACGGCCTCGAGTTCTTCTATACTTGGAAACTGAAATGGGTAGAGGTCACGCGGGGTCAAGTTGTCCCCCAGCATTCCGCTCCAGTCCACCTTCATGGAGACGCTTTTAAAGTAGTTCTCATCGAACTTCACCTGGTCATCGTACGAGGCCTTGTTCCCAGCTTCGGCGATGGACTCACCCCAGACGATGAGGGGGATTTTCCACTGAACGGCCGCTTTGAGCGGAAAGGCTCCAACCCCGGCGTGACAATGCCAACACGAGTCGCCGATCGTGACAAGTGAATTTCTGGCGATCCGGTTGATCAGGCTTCTGTTGGGCGTGAACATGACGTGATCAACCCCTAGCTTCTCGAGCATGTTCCACAAGTTGTACTTGCCAGTTTCAGTGAACCAACTGTGACTGAACGTGACAGCGAGAGGGTTCATGCCGTAGACCTCCACCAACACATGCATCTGAAAGGCGCTGTCTTTTCCGCCGCTGATCGGGACTAGGCAATCGTAGCCGCCTGGGCTCGCCTTCTTCTGCTCTTCCAGAATCTTCTGGAGTTCCTTCTCTCGTTCCTCCCAATTGATGTGCATCTTCTGCTCGGAGCTGGCGCAAGCCCGACACATCCCCATTTCGTCGAAGATCGTGCCCTCCGACGTCTCGGGCATACAACAGCGCATGCAGTAGCGCAGATCCTCATACGGAGGCCCCTTCGTATCACTCATCGTGTGGGCCCCCGTCCACCCTCACCGCGTCGACAACGAAGGCTGACGAGAGAAACATCCCTCGCCAGTCCGTGGGGTCTTCCATTTCCAAGGCGATCTCTCGAAACAAGATTGGATCGAGCCTTTCGTAGATTGGCGGGAGCGGATGGAAGTGGTAGTAGTAGATTCCCAGCACCTCAAACCCGTTTACGGAGAGCCACCGTGGAATCTCGAGGGGATTGTGGTAACGAGACCACACTCCTTGGTCGTCGATCTTCTTGAGCGTCTCATCGGAGGGTGAGGCTGGTTTCGGGTACTTGTCCACAAGGTCCGCCTCGAAGCGTACCCTCAGATCATTCGAAAGCCGTTCCACGGGTACCAGCTTGTCGAGCATAAAGCGGCTCGTGTAGTGATTCTGTGAGAAGAGAGAGAGCAGCTCATTGCGCAGGCTGAAGATGAACCGGCCGTCCGGACGCAGGAGCTGTCGAACCGTCGCTAGAGCGGATGTCTCATCGCGGATATAGGAGAGGACCCCCATCGCCGTGAGACAGTCGTACCTACTGAGGTGTTCGCCCGGAATAGTTTCGATTTGTGCCAGGTCCGCTCGGAAGACTCGGTCGGACTCGTATCCCCCCTTATCCAGGGTCACCTGGCCCTCCGCCACCATCTTCTCAGACGGGTCGAATCCGTGGACGTCGAACCCGGCGTTCAGGAGCTGCAACATCGGAGTGGCGCTCCCGCAACCGGCGTCGATGATCGCGGTCGGAGGTTGCCGGTCCAGAAGCCTCTGGAAGATGTCGAACCGGATTCGGTTTCCCGGATAGGCCTTCGTGAGGTCGAAATCCTCCAACAGATACCTATCGTGGTATTCGACGGCCAGGTCTCCGAAGAACACGTCGGCCCGTCCTCTTACTGAGTCATCGCTGTTCAAAGTGCCTCCATCGTGACAACTGTTGAGTCATTGCTGCTCAAAGTGCCTCCATCGTGACAACCGATGATGATCGCAGCGACAGTCGATGCACCGTCGTGCCCCCATTCTTCCCGTTAGCCGCGACTCCGATCCGGTCCAATGCGGAGAGCTCGACCGTCAGGTAGTCAAACGTGTAGCTATACAACCCGTCCCCATGGTAATCGAAGTTGTCATGCCAGTAGTCATTGCTGTGGGTGCGAAAGCACAGGAAGGGCTGAGCGCCCCACATGTCCTCATCCGTCTGTACCCAGAGCGTGCCGCCTTCCAAGCGAAGATCCAAGACTGGGTTTCGGCCTGAATCGAGTGACTCGTACTTCTGGATGCCTGCACGGGCGTTCACATACTCGAAGGATACGTCCGGATGAGCAGCCGCGGCGACGGCGACCATGTTCATGAACTGAGTCGATTCCAATTGGGGTCGCCGGTGATCGTGGCTCATCACCGAGAGGAGCGCTCTGCCGGTCGTCGAGGCCTGCAGAAATGCCTGCTCGACTTCCTCCTCCGTGATTCGGTTTACGCGTCCCTCCGAGTAACGACACCGCGCGATGTACCGGTTGAGATCTCCCGGAGTCTGATAGTCCAGGAGACTGGGGTGGTATGTGCCCCAATCCATGGGAGCGCGTCTCCAGTCTCCGAAGCGCCCCCCCCGGATATCGACCTGTCCCTTCTCCGCCTCGGTCTCAGTCCCGTTCACGTTCCCATAATCGAAGGGAATCCATTGCTCCAGGAAGAGGTTGATGTCGGGGCGCTCCACATCACATCCGGCACGAAATGCCACAGGGAAGTCCCCGAGGTCCAGCACCCTGTGAGATAGGACTTGAAGGTGGTGGTTGGTGAAGTTGAAATTGTTCGCGCACATGTGCGCTTGTCGTGTAAAGCTGATCGGGTGATAGTGCCAGTATATTTCGTCTCGCTCGGACCCCGGTAGCTCCCTGATCAGGCGCTGATAGAACTCCACCACATGATGGTATCCGATCGCCCGCCGCCGAGGGTTGTCATCCATCCCAAGCCGATCCACACAAAACCACGAAAGAACGAGACCGTTTCCGTGCGAGTCAGGGACCGACGACCGGTGCGCCGCGCTGAGAAATTCTCGCGAACGGATCTCAAGCTCCCCCCAGTTGTTGGCGAAATCGAGGCGGTCCGGCGAGATCAGACTCTGCAAAGCCACCTCTCGGCCCCTGACGCATTCCTGCACTTCGGGTGGGAACCGGCCTTCCTGGAGGTCTTTCAGAAGTGACGCCTCCGGTTCGAGCCACACTCCGAACCGTTCGCCGATACGTTCGAACGTCGCCTGGAGAGACTCATAGAGCGGTCCTTCCGCATCCATGCCATAGACGATGAAGACTCGCTTCTCGGAGTGTACCATATCAATCACCTAGTGACGATCTTGGTTCTGGTATCCCCTCGACTGAGATGTTTGAGGGCGTTTGGACATCCTCGCTCGGCGACCTACCGTAGCCCATCTTCCGGATCGGCTCTTCTACGTTGGCCATCCCGCTTACGCTCCTATCATCCTAGGTCGTTTCTCTGAGAGTTGTTCACGATGTCTAGGGAAAATGAACAGCTCCATCAAACCGTGCCTCAAACACCACTCGGCAAACTCGGATAAGGGGCCTGCTCGGTGGCCAAGCCTTCCGTTACGAGAAACTCGGCGAAGGCGAGAAGACTGTAGTCATTATGCTTCGCACCTACGATCTGCACACCCAACGGTAGACCATCAGGCCCCACGCTGAGCGGAATGGAGAGAGACGGCACCCCACAGAAAGTCCACAGCAAACAGTTGTCAGGACGATCGCGGGTCTCCAGTCCAACTCTTGCTTCGCCAGCAGCCGCAAGCGTTAGTATAACATCGCAGTCGTGGAATTCCTGCTCTAATTCGACAACCCGTTCGGCCTGGAAATCGGCGTCTTCTTGATAATCTTCCAACGTCACCGTCCGCCCGCGTTCTACCATGGAGCTAAAAATAGAACTCAGCTTGTCCGGGTGCGAACTTTCCTCCTGAAAATAATAGGCGAGCATTCGACAATACATTCGTTCGTGGGCATCGTGGATCCTCGAGAATGTGTCCGGAAGTTCTTTCTCGTAAACACAGACCCGGTCCAGACTTGATACCCGCCTAGCAAACTCCTCCAGAGCCTCCCGAGCATAGGGTTCCGCTTCACTCCACTTGGGTCCTCGGACGAGCCGGACCCGCCAGTCTTCCAAGCCGGACGGCTCCTGCGCAGCCTGGTCTAGAGCCCGCCTGACGAAGGGATAGTTTCGTCCTGAGACCCGTGCCAAATCGAAAACAAGTTTCATGTCTTCCACTGAGCGGGCCATAAACGCTACGTGGTCAAGGCGATCTGTAGTTTTGAGAACTGCAGTGCGCGGGACCAGACCAAACGAGGGCTTGAATCCGTAAATTCCACAGTAGCTAGCTGGCCGGATGGTAGATCCTGCAGTCTGACTGCCTAGGGCTAAAGGAACCATCCCTGTGGCTACGGCCGCCGCAGACCCACTGGACGATGTGCCTGGAGACCGTTGTGGATCGTATGGATTCCGTGTGGGGCTGGGGTGATGGACCCCAAACTCAGCAGTATGGGTCTTCCCCATCACTATCCCGTCGGCCCAACGGAGTTTTTCAACGACCCGTGCATCGTTACCGGGGGTAAACCCTTCCCACAGTGGACTTCCCATCTGGGTCGGCATGTCCCTTGTGTTAAAAATATCCTTCACCCCGATGGGAACGCCTTGGAGAACGCCAATGCTTTCTCCCCGTTCCCTGCGTCGATCTAATTCAATCGCTGTCTGAAGAGGCAGTTCAGGATCAAGATAAGCCCAAGCTTGAACAGCACCTTCCAACTCCTCCACCCGTGCCAGACACGACCGGACAAGTTCCTCGCTCGACAGATCGCCCGCTTCAATCCTTCGGACAACCTCCGCGGCATTCATACGGTAAGGTTCCAAACTTATGTTCTCCCTCTCTTCCCTAGCCGAGCTACTCCGGAGCACCCATGAGGGCGCGGAGTTCTGGATGCTTATCCAGAGCCTTCAGCACAACTGGAAGTGAGAAGTTCTGATCTTCTGGTAAACACAATTCGAAGATTTTTAATATAAGGTCAAAATTCCTTCGATAGTTTACCGCGAATGTTAGTTCCGGTTGATTCAACCTGGACCAAACCCCATCAGCCGGCAGTAAACCTACCCGAAAGTGGTCTGGATTAGAGTAGATGTGCAGCGCAGAGTGTTCCCGCATCTCTGGATCTCCTGCCGCCTGGTGGCATCGCTCAAGCGCTTCCGCTCGGATCACCTCCACACGAATACCTATAGGGAACTTCGGGACTTGAGAGCCCGCTTGAGGAAACTCTGTGGTGGCATTGGATGCGTAGTCGAGCGCTCCATCATAATAGAAAGCCATGACATCATCGATCAGGTCAGAGTGGACAAGGGGGTTGTCACCTAGAATTTCCACGACCGGATCTGCGTCAAAGGCTACCATCGCCCCGTGGATGCGGGCCAACACATCTTCTGAATCGCCCCTGTAACACTGGATGCCCCGGGCTTCTGCAAGTTCAACTAATGGATCATCTCCGATTAGTTCCGTGGTAGCGAGGACGACTTGGTCGAGCGATTTTGCCTGCAATACCCGGTCCACCAGGTGTCCCACCATCGGCTCCCCAAGAATCGGCATCATCGATTTCTTTGGGAGCCGGGTTGAACCCATCCTCGCCACAATAAGGGCCGTCGCCGTCACGCTCGTACCCTATACATTCGGACCGCCAAACTTCTCCACGTAAGTCTGCCTCAAAACCCCAAATTCGACTATATCTAGCCAGCGCCCGTCCTTGAAAGCAGCTTCGCTTCGGCACCCCTCCTCGACCATCCCCATTTTCTCGGCAAGTCTCCGCATCCCAATATTCGTTGAAAACGTCCCACAATAGACTCGGTGAAGGTTGAGGGAGAAAAAAGCGTGATCCAGAAGGAGCCGTCCTGCTTCCTCGCCATATCCTTCCCCCCAGCAAGACCTTACACCCAGTAGAATTGCAAATTCGGCGTTTCTCGACACAGAATCGATACGTTGAAGTGAGATGTTTCCTATATGAACATCCCCCTCGTGAAGTACCATAGCCAGAATCACCGCGTCCCGGACCGTCCCGGCTCGGCGGATGTATTCCAATGCGGCTTCTCGAGTGTAGGGGAAACGGTGGTGTGCATTTCCTTGGGACACCTCTCCATCGTTCAACCAAGTAGGATAATCACCATCAGCATCACTCTCCTCTAAAGGCCGGAGGTAGAGTCGTTCACCCGATAGGAAGGGGAAGCTCATGTTCTTACATGCTCCTGGCGCGCACAGACCTCCGCCCCCAATCCGTCCACGCGGAGATTGTCCTCTAAGAGTTCCTGTATAAGGGCCATCAAACGTCCCACAGACCCTCCATCGGTTAGCGCTCGGGAAAGGCGATTTTCAGTACGAGCTGTCTGCCGTCCGGTCACGGCACACCGAATTTGATCCGCAAACATGTCAGGTGTCTTCGCTGTTTCTAGATAACCAGCTCGGCCCAGCACCATGGCATCGGGCCCGATGAGATCAGGTTGATAGCTAATCACTTGTTTCCCTGCCACAAAAGCCTTTATCAATGCCATGGAAGTCATCCCTACCACCAGATCTGAAGCGGCCAGTATCGCGTCACCGCCCGAGGATTCGACCATTGTGAATGAAAACTCATCCTCCTCCTCTTTTGGATACTTCCCTTTGAACTCTTTGGGATGAAGCTTGACCACCAGACGAACGCTTGTCTTATCTTCCCGCACAATCATAGCGAGGGCCTCTCTCAAACCGAGAAAAACCTGTTGTTCATCGTACCCTCGACTCGTCGTACCCGTGTCAGTGCCGTATAAATCTGAGATCGGTTGCGAAAAAAAGCTCACGAGGATGTCGCAGGATTTAAGTCCAAGAGCACTTCGCACATCTTGACCTTCTTCTTGCCCCTCGCTGGAACTAACCCAACGAGAGAAACGCTCCAAGCCAGGATGACCAACAACCCTTAATCGGTCTAGGGGAAAGCCTTCAGACACCATTTCCTGGGTGGCAAAATCATCCATGACTGCGACAACATCAGGGAGTGCATCTGCATCTAGAGCACTTTCTCCCGGAGCCAAAAACCGACGATGGTAGTTTGTCCATTGATCAAGAACAGCTATCGCAGGAACCGACAAAATACGTGCAGCCCTTAGCAAACCCAGTTCAGGCCCCGGTACAAAACTTGTCCCAGTAAGGACGAGATCTGCTCCGTGTCGTCGGATCAGTTCCTGACCATAGGTGGTCCACTCAGGACAGTCCCCTCCTTGGACCTCGACGCGGTGGACTTGGAACCCCTCACGATCCAAAACTCCTCGACCTTTTCCTCCCACATATACGATGACGTTCAAGTGGTCGCTGGAAGAGAGTTCGGAGAGCAAGGGAACCAATGCCTCGGCACCTCCTGGATCGTGCGTTAAAGCAACTAAAGATGCCGCTTCCTTCACCCTCGTTGCTCCACGGTCAGAAGATCATCCCGGTGCGCCAACACCTTATCCATAGCTTCCACAACCTGATCCATATGTTCTGTGGTTAAAGGCCAATGGCAAAACTTCCCGAAGATCAGGTTCTGTTCGTACGCTTCTTCTGCTACCGGACAGATCCCGCGTTCATACGAAAACTCCCGATCCGTATACTCGGATACGAAAGGGAAACCGCTCTTCCCGAAGGCGACTTGGTCCCGGTACATGGGTGCCCAGTAGACAGGTGGGGCATACCACTCTCGGAGATGGATCCCTTCCGCCCGAACCGCTTCGGCAAAGAGGGAGCGGGGCAGTCCAATCTCCTCTTCGTCGTAGAACATCGCATAAAAATAATAGACGTGACTACTTCCCTCTGGCGCCGAGAGTCCTTGAGGCTCTATTCCATGAAAGCGGACGATTCGTTCGTCCAGGTAGGAGGCAAGGTCAATACGAGGACGCGTTGAAACCTCAAGTTTTCGGAGTTGTTCCAGCGCAATAGCAGCCTCGATCTCTGTCATCCGGAGGTTTCCTCCAAACGTGTTTGCTAAATTCTCTACCTCCAAGGACTCGACAACCATCTCACCGTGGTTTCGGATGAGACTCAATCGCTGTGCCAAATCGTCGTCGTTGGTGACGATCACACCACCCTCACCAGACTGGATAGTCTTGTGGTAATTAAGACTGAACCCACCAAGTTCTCCGATGGTACCCACGGGCCTACCCCCATACATGGCCCCCGGCGCCTGAGCGGCATCCTCAATCACCATGAGCCCATGACGACGGGCGACTGCCATTAATCCATCCATATCGGCGGGGTGACCAAAAAGGTGCACAACCACAATCGCTCGGGTCCGGTCAGTTATTTTCTCCTCGACTGAGACTGGATCGAGACAAAGTGTCCGTGGATCCACATCAGCAAAGACTGGTATCCCCCCATACGTGATAACGCAGGTAGCTGAGGCAGACATCGTAAGCGGGGGAACGATCACTTCGTCCCCAGGCTCGATACCGGCAGCGCCGATACATGCCTGAAGCCCAGAGGTGAGGGAGTTGAAGCTGAGCGCATGTTTAGTCCCGAAATGTTCCGCCCATTCCATCTCTAACTGTCGTACTCGAGTCCCTCCTAGGAAGTCCCGTCCCGGAGCTCCCAGGAACTGCGAGAGGACCCCTGAGTCCAGCACCTCTAGGACAGCCTTCTTCTCCTCTTTCCCAATCGTATTGGACGAGGGCCATGCTTCCCTGCAGACTGGAGTTCCTCCGAAAATTGCTAAAGGTGACAAAGACATGTTCTCTACCGGTTCAGCGGGTCTCGGGGGTCGGCATTTCTCGGTCCGACCACATCTCGTTAGCAGACATCTCTGCAAGCTCAAGTGAAAGCGCCATGGCGGCTCGCCCATCTTCTAGCGTGCACCGGGGTGCATGTCCGTGTTCGATACTGTCGGTCAAATTCTTTATAGCTCCGCTAGTCGCCTTGGTAAGGTCAGTGGCCGAAATTTCCGGTTCCGGTGCCAATTGTCGGAACCCATGTCGTGCCTTCGTTTCCTCCCGTTGGTACAAAAGCCGGCGGTGGCCCAAGTCCGTGAATACCACACGACCCTTCGTCCCTATGATATCGACATCGAAAACGTTGAAGGCAGTGTGGTCCAGACCAACACCCAAAGCCTCAAAACCTTCTGCGTACGTGAAGGAAAAATTGGGAGTGGGATCCTGCCCATTACCATTATTGCATTCTGAGTTTGGACCAAACGACCTCGAATGTGTTGAAGCACTAGGAAACACCTGCAGCGACTCTGGTTCGCCAAAGAAAAAACGAAGGAGATCAATGAAGTGTGATCCATTGTTCACAACACCTTTGGTATACAGTCCACACACATGCTGGATCCGACCTAATGCTCCCGATCGGATCATATCGTAAACCTCAACATAAGAGGATGAATATCTGCGAACGTAGTTCACCGCGACGATGGCAGATGAGGACTGCATATCCTGGATGATCTTTGTAGCCGCGGAGACATCAGGTGCGACCGGTTTTTCAAGAAGGATGCCTTGAACTGTTTTACATGCGAGCAGCTCAGTCATGATCTCGTCATGGTTAAAAGCCGGTGTGCAGACACTGACCAATCCAAGCTCCTCCCGCTCCAACATTTCGCGATAATCCTCATAGAGCCGCGTGATCCCCCACTTCTCACCAAACCGACGACGAACATTTTCGTCTGAGTCGCACCCTGCGACGAGATTCGTGTGTCCCCACGCCTTGTAAGCCGATGCGTGACTCTCTAGTCGCGAGGAACCCTCATCCGGAGAGCCGCAGTCACCCCCGATCCGGCCGCAGCCTATGATCCCTACGCTAAAGCTTCCCATTTCGACCCCTTAAAACCTGAGGGCTAGCTTAAAGCGGGCGAGAGCCAGCCGAATGTAGTTCGGACGCGAACTCTGACCGATAAGCCCGAACAACCTCTTCCGCTGACCAGTTTTCAAGATCAGGTGGCGCGGAGGCCATCAGTTGCTCTAGATGAGCAAGATCTTGAGGTTCGTCTATATCCAGCTTGATATCTGGGCCAATGATAGATGGTGGTGCAGGCACTGTCTCAATGTAGAACTCCTCAGGATTATCCCAAATGTACGCTGTTACGTGCTCCCGGTGCGCCGGCTTCGTACATGACTCATCTAGGCGTTCGAGAATGGACTGCTCTACCACTTCGGCTCCAAGTCCATCCGGGTACCCATTGTCCAAGGCCGGAATGTGGTTGAATGAATAGTCCGCACCTGTCAAAAGATGATGCTCCACTACACGATCAATCTCCTCGGGTGCCACAAACGGGTTGTCCCCCGCGATTCGCACAACGACTTCAGCAGCGAAAAGCTTTGTAGCCAAACCGAAACGCCCTAAAACATCCAGTTCGGGACCCCTTACCACTCTTAATTGAAGGGATTCTGCCAGCTTACAAAGGACCTGATCCTCCAAACGCTCCGTAGTAGCAAGAACAACTTCAGTAACAGTCACAGCCTGCCGGACCCGTCGAAGTATCAGTTCGAGGATTGGGATGCCGCCTAGCGTCTCCATAACCTTCCCGGGGAACCGATGTGATCCCATTCGAGACTGGACTATCGCCACAACTCGCTTCGACTCAAGACCGGAGGGGTTACCGTCTGGGGTTAGTCTGCGCTTAACACTGCTCTTAACCATTACGCCTTTGGGAAGCGGGACCTCACGAACTCTCGGATCTCAATTTCTCCATCCGTCGGTGTCTTCTCTGAATCACCAAGAAATAGCTCCACCTCTCGAATCTGCTCCACCATCTGGCCGAGTTCTTCGGGAGTAACAGAGAGGACATGGTCCGTCCCTGGAAGAGACTTGTCGAGCGTGAAGTGTTTCTCGATCACACTCGCTCCGCACGACACTGCGACTAGGGGAGCCAGAATTCCGATCGTGTGATCGGAAAACCCTATAGAGTGCTCCGGGAAGGCATGTTTGAGGGTGGAGATCACCCCAAGATTTGCCAGCTCTGGAGAACACGGATATTGAGTCGTGCACTGCAACACACACAACTCATTGACCTCCTCTAAATGAGTGACTGCCTCCCTCACCTCGCTAAGATTTGCCAGTCCTGTAGAAAGGAAAACTGTGTTCACTCTTCCATTCAAATAGTCGAGGAGTGCGAAATTCATCATCTCTGACGAAGCCACCTTAATCTTCGTTAGGCCTAACTCCTCAACAAGAAATTTCGCGCGGCTCAAACTGAAAGGAGCACTCAAAAACTCGATCCCACTCTGTTCGGCTAGTTCTTTGAGTTCAAAGTGCAGTTCATCGGAAAGTTGGACCTCTGTAAACCAATCTTTTTCGGGGTCATTTGCCGCCACTTCGTCGCCTCGATAGGACTGGAATTTTACGATGTCCGCTCCCGCACCAGCGACGGCCACTATCATTTCGCGCGCGCGATCCCAGTCGCCGATATGGTTTTCGCCGACTTCAGCGATAATGCAAGTCTTACGTGCCATTCATGGCCCCTTCATTGAGACTGTTGAGAACATCCTCAAGGTCTGCCTGCCGTCCAACCTTCCTGAGCACTGCGTGATCCCACAATCCCGCCAGTTCTACCCACCCGTCCTTACGACTCTTCACCGAGTTTGTCATGTTGTCTTGGTGTTGGCGGTAGAAGTACAAAGGATGCGGGACGTGGACGAATTCGCCTTCGGGACGAAGCCGAAGATATAAGTCATATTCCTCCCAGAAGAGATCGCGATAGCCCCCTGCCCGCCGCACTGCTTCTGTTCGAAACAGGGTTCCACAACCCTCTAGTGTATAAAGGTTCCTCGCGTCTGCATCCACCCTGCGGCGACAGCCCTGCTCAAGCAGGTAGCGGTCCGAGTATGCCAAACACGCATTGGGCTGTGCCTCCAATGCATCCAAAAGCAGCTCAAGCCAGTCCGTGTGAACCATATCGTCAGAATCTAGGCGGGTAAAAAACTTCCCTCGCGCCTCATTGAGTCCTTCTTGGCACGTGGCTGCGAGGCCCCGGTTCTCTCGCTCGATAACCCGGATCCATTCCGCATATCCTTTTAAAACCTCTGACGTTTCATCGGTAGATCCATCATTGATCACGAGGATTTCGAAGGCGGACGACGATAACGTCTGAGCTTTGAGGCTTTGCAACGCCTCCGGCAGATAGGTTGCCTGGTTGTATGTGGCAACTAATACGGTGATCAGTGGGTCGACCAGCAGTCCTCCGATCTTTCTATACCAGAAGCGCTTTGGGTTAGCGAAAACATCGTCAGCTTAGTAGTAACTGATCTACCGACTCCCATGCCTTCTGATGGACAGATGCCCGTTCTTGGTACCACTCAACGTAACGCCGCATTCCTTCTTCGAAGGAGGTTGAAGGCACCCACCCGAGTTCCTCATGAGCGCGGTCACTACTTACCTCCTTACCAGAAAAGTCGCCCGGTCGCCCCTCGGTATGTACGATCTCTACATTGCCGAGAAGGTCGCGAATCGTCTCTGCTATCTGGAGAATCGATACGGCCTCAGCACCATCGAGGTTGTAGATCCTATTCTGGGCAACAGGCCGGAGCGCGAGAGTAACCCCTTCTGCTAGATCTTCTACGTACACGAACTTTCGGAACTGTAGCCCATCACCAGCTACCGTAAGGGGGTCTCCGTCCAACGCCTTCCGCACAAAAATTGGAATCACCGCTCCATCCCGAGCACGGGGTCCGTAGGGAATTCCGAAACGGAGAATCGTATAATTTACCCCATACAGTTCTGCGTATGATCGACAGTATGATTCACCCGCAAGCTTCGTAGCTGTGTACAGGTGACTAGGTGGTGCGGGAACGGTCTCCTCTTCCACCGTCTTTTCTTTGCAATCACTGTAGACCCACGTAGTGCTTCCGTAGACCACCCGCGAAACATTCATGCTTCGCGCAGCTTCTAGGACATTGAGTGTGCCCCGCATATTCACGTTCTCTGAATATACTGGCTCTTCAAAAACATCCTTCACATCAGCGACCGCGGCCAAGTGAATCACCGCATCTACACCACCCATTGCCATCTTGAGATTTTCCGGATCTAACAAGCTCCCAATTTGGTGTTCAACTTCATCGTGGTAGGGAGATCTCTTCAAATCAAAGATCCGCGGTGTGACTCCATGGGCGAGCAGTCGGTCAACCACATGCGACCCGATAAACCCCGTCCCTCCAGTTACCAGAACTCTCATTGAGCATCTCCCTCAGTGCCGCCGTGATAGTAGATCGGAACACACCAGTGATTTTCTGCCGCCCAGTCGGTGTTCGGCAGCGAATCGTCTCGCCGAAGAATCCGGTGGCAGGGTTCGTCGTAGACCTTACCCGTAGAGGGCTCTACAGGGTCAAACACTATGTATTTGTAGAAGCCTGAGTTCATGCCTTCAGGAAGTACTAGTCGGTTTGGGTGCTGTGCATCCAAAACCTCCCGAGCATACTCGTTCTTCCAGCTAACGATTTCATCCATCCGTTCCGTCTGCACCACCCCTAGAGCCGCGGTAAACTCGCTCAGTCGGTAATTAAGGCCCTCTACCTCATGTTCGAATTTGCCATAGTTCCGGAATTTTTTAGCGTAATCCAAGAGATCAGAATGGCTGGATACAAGCATCCCACCCTCTCCAGTGGAAATTGTTTTAGTGGCGTAGTAGGAATAGATGCCAGCATCTCCCCAGGACCCAGGTTTCTTCCCATTCCAACTTGCTCCATGCGCATGGGCACAGTCTTCTAGTAGCGTTATTCCTTCTGATCGACAGTACTCTGCGATCTCTTCTACCTGGAAAGCTATGTGGCCACCAATATGTACAAGCCAGGCCGCCTTTGGCTGGTGTTCCTCAGCTTTCCGGACGAAATCCTCGAAGGAGATGCAAAGGTCATCTCGATTACAATCAACGAATTCTACATGAGCCCCCGCCTTGATGGCCGCCAAGGGGGTCGCCATGAAGGTGTTCGACGGACATAACACTGTCTGGCCGCGAACATCAAAGTAATCAAGGGCGGCGAGAGCAGCCCCAGCCCAACTCGAGAATGCCACACTGCCCATCTTGTTCCACTCAGACCATAGTTCTTCAAATTGCTGTGTGAATGGTCCTTCCGACCAACGGTTTGTCTGGAAAATCTCATCCCACATTTCATGTACTCGCTGCCCATCCCGTCGGTCGAAGCCGATGGAGAATTGGCTCGCGTTGGCAAACCCTGTACTCACCCGGGCATCACTCCTTGTCTGTTACGTTCGATTATGTTTTTCGGACGCTACGTTAACGTCCAAGATTCGCTAAGAATTAGAGTCGGGTTGGCTTTATCATCCAACCGTAGCTTAGCGACCTAAAGAACCTCTATCGTCTCTACAAGTCTCTGATCACCCGACCACCAGGTCGTTGGTAAAATCAGATCAGACTTCTCTAAAATACGATCCCTAATATGTGGTTGTGTCAGCAGTTCAAACGTCCGGTGGACTTCTTCTTCTAATGAGACGGTCGATTCGAACCCGAACTGATCGGGGAGTTTCTCGTAAATGGGCTCAAAGGGGTGGCTGCTTGCTTCCACACGCGGGTTTTCGACGCGATGGACCACTACTGGAAGGCCAAACTCGTCCTTGCCGACCCTATCAACAACTTCTGCCAGTTCACGGATATCGCGGGTCCCTGAAATTTGATTGACCACTTCATACTGCCCAGCCTCTGGAGGAGACGAAATCAGACGAGTCATGCATTGCATCGCATCTTCGAGGGAAATAAACCCGCGGGTTTGCCCACCAGTCCCGTAGATCGTAAGAGGGATCCCAGCCACAGCCTGAGCTACGAAGCGGTTAATAACTGTTCCGAAACATTCGTCAATATCGAAGCGGGTTCGAAGCCGTGGATCTGCGGAAACCTGATCGGTATGAACCCCGAAAATAACCCCCTGCATCACATCGTACGATCTAAGGTTCCACCACTTACACGCTTCAAAAACATTGATTGTGTCCTGAACCTTACTCACGTGATACAGGCTCGAAGGATCGCGAGGTGTCAATTCTCCACCCAAGCTCCACTCGCGATCATCCCAATGTAGGGTGGCTTCGGGTGGGAATACTCCCTCGAAGATGGGGCGACCTGAAAGCGGAGTCCCATATTCTCCCATTGTGCCAAGTTTGACGAGGGAAGCCTCCGGTACCACATCTCGCATTATAAATAGGAGGCCCAGTGTCCCAAGAACGTTATTCCGTTGGACCTCAATCGCATGCTCAGCATCTAGCATGCTGTAGGGTGCACTTGGGCACTCCGCATAGTGAACGATCGCCTCGGGTTGAACCTCTTGGATAAAGTCCTGCATCGCGGAACGATCCAGCAAGTCTAACTCACGGTACGCAATCTCAATCCCGAGAACCTCTCGGGCCGCCTGGAGGCGGTTTTCCATATCCTCGATTGGAACTATCGAGTGAGACCGTCGCTCAGCTACCCATCGCCTTCGGTTTTGGTTGTCGATTCCGCTCACCTCACACCCGAGGCTTCCGAGTCGAAGAGCAAGCGTCCAACCTAGATAACCGTCGATCCCGAGAATCATTACACGCATACCCTCAAGCTTCTTCTTCGGCTTGAGCTTTGATTCCTTCATGGTGTCTCCTTGGTGAAGGTTCGCCTCGGAGGACGATGCGCTCCGAAACGAAAGTCCACGCTGCCCGTCAAATTTAAGGCGGGCCAGATCCGACAGGTCTTTACTGGATTGTGGTCACTTCTCATTTGATTTTTTTGTTTCCGTATCTTAGAGGACTGTCCGGGGAAATTCATGTGAAATTTGCGGACGGAGAGATCAAGATGGCTCCGATCAAAGTAATTCTACAGTCCTGGCTATCCTTGCGAAGAAGCGTTAACCAGAACCTCCGCGTGAGAGCTATCCTCGTGGTAGAACTGCAAGTACCAGTTCAATGTTTCTCGGACGCCCTCCTCGACTGAAACCTGCGGTCGATATCCAACGGCCTCCTCAAGACCCGATGTGTCTGCGAAGGTCGACTTCACGTCTCCTGGCTGCATAGGCAGTAAGTTTCTCTGCGACTCCATACCTAATACATCTTCAATCGCATCAATGAAGTCCGTAAGCCTGACAGGTTGACCACACCCCACATTATAAACCCTAAAGGGTGCACTGCTTCGGGCCGGGTCTGGGTCTTCTGACGACCATGTCTGTGCAGGTTTCGCAGGCTTCTCAAGCACACGGACTATACCTTCCACCACATCATCGACATATGTGAAATCACGCCACATATCGCCGTGATTATAAACATCAATTGGCCGACCTTGAAGAATCCCCTCCGCAAAACGAAAAAGAGCCATATCGGGTCTACCCCAAGGTCCATAGACGGTAAAAAATCGGAGTCCCGTCACCGAAACCCCAAAAAGCCTGGCGTAAGAATGTGCCATTACTTCATTCGCCTTCTTTGTCGCACCATAAAGGCTTACCGGGTGATCGACCGAGTGTTTTTCTGAGAACGGCTGCCGTGTATTCGCTCCATATACGGATGACGACGAGGCAAACACGAGGTGGTCAACTTCTGTATGACGGCAGCCTTCTAGGATAGCCGTAAACCCTTTAAGGTTGCTATCAACGTAGACAAACGGGTGCTTGAGCGAATGGCGAACCCCTGCTTGAGCTGCGAGGTGAACCACGGCGTCAAACTCTTCGTCCCGGAAAAGCCTGTCCATTTTGGCTTGCTCCGAAATATCCTGCTTCAAAAATCTGAAACAGTCTTGATCCGAAAGAAGCGACAACCGCGCTTTCTTGAGTTCTACGTCATAATAGTCGCTGAGGTTATCAAGACCGACCACCTCGTATCCGCTTTTGAGTAAGGTGTTCGACACGTGATAACCGATGAATCCTGCAGCCCCCGTCACGAGAACTTTTCGTGGTTTCACAGAATCTCCCCCCTAAGCAATCATCGAGGAGCGCCTGATAACACTCGCACTGACGTGCGCATTTCGTGGTCCAATTGTCCGATCATGCGCGGGAGAATAGTCGCTTCCATTTCGACTTAGAAGTGTCGTCAACATCTTTCGCGTAGTAGTCATAGTAGTAGGAATATCGATACCCGTATCGACCGGCGGGAGCAGAATCGTTCAACACTACTCCTAGTACTTCCGCACCTACTCGTGTCAACTGTGCTATGGCATCTTGAGCGGCCTTTCGGTGTGTACGGTCCGATCGGACAACCAGCACAACCCCGTCAAGCTTCCCTCCAAGTACGGCCGCGTCTGCCATAGAGAGCACAGGTGGAGTATCGATCACCAAGCAATCGAAAGACTCCCGTACATGCTCAATCAGTTGGTTCATCATTCGACTTCCCAGCAACTCAGTTGGGTTCGTCGGAGTGTCGCCCGCGGGCACAAGGAACAAGTTTTCGATTTTCGTCTCCTGCAATACATCTGCGAACTCAACCTCACCCGAAAGGTAATTGGATAGCCCTGGCTTGCGGGACGCCTCGAAAGCGCGATGCAGCGTGCTACGCCTCAGGTCCGCATCTATAATCACTGTGCGGTGGCCTTGTTGCGCAAAGGTGACGGCCAAGTTCGAAGATGTGACAGATTTTCCTTCTTGAGCCCCCGCACTGGTGATGACGATTTCCCTACCACTGATAGCCCCGTCGGTACCCGAGCTTCCGGACGGTGCAAAAAGAACATTCGTCCGAAGGATGCGGTAAGCTTCTGCTGACACTGACCCACCGTAGCCACGCTTCTTTTCTTCGCTTTGGGCCGTAATCAGTTGGCTCGCTCGGCCTCGCTTATCAGCTACCATGTGAGGAACACGTGTAAGGACAGGAACCCCTAGCATCTGATCGATATTCTCGTTCGAGCGAATAGCTTGATCCATCTGCTCGCGAGCGAAAGCGATCCCGACACCCAACACCAATCCAAGGAAGGCTCCGAGCGACAAGTTCTGTCTGGGCCGAGGCCTTACAGGAGCAAGTGGATATATAGCGGGTTCGACCACGCGTACACTGGGGTCTTCAACCGCCTCAGCGATTTCGGCCTCTTTAAGGCGTGTCTGAAGCAGGGCGTGGAGATCACCGGTCAGCTGGACCTCTCGCTGCAGCCGTGCAAAGCGTAGTTCTCTCCCTGGCAGAGACTCTAGTTCTTCACTGAAGGTCTCTAGTGTTTCATCTAGGGCTTCGAGCTGTCCGTTAAGCGATTCGTAATAGTTCCGACCTACAGAGCCGAGCCGTTCTTCTAGTTCCACCACCTGTGCATCTAAAGCCACGATACCAGGATGTTTCTCTGTCCACCGCTCTCGGGCAGCAGTTCGTCTCTGCTGGGCTTCCACCAGCCGCGCAACTACGCCCGTAATGGCCTCCGTCTGAAGAAACGTAGGAAAAGACACAAGCCTAACGTAATCCGACTGAACACCTGAATCCGAGATGTCCGCGAGAAGCCCCTCCAATGCATCTCTCTCACCAGAAACCTGGGCTCGTTCGGCTTGGAGCGAGGCTAACCGGCGAACCTTTTCATCCGCATCGGACTCAAGTGCAACGACCTGTTCTGTCTCACGAAACTCCTGAAGTTCAGTCTCCATACTCTCAAGGTCCGTCAGGTATAGATCTGACTGACCATTTAGGAAGGCCACCGTACTCGTGGCCTCAGTCTTCTGGATGGTGCGACGTTGCGTAAGGAAGGCGCTCGCTACTTCATTCACCATATCGCGCACAAGCGCAGGGTCCGTTCCAGTAAGAGAGATCTCAAACAGGCTCGCCTCCGCATCGGGTCGTGAAACGAGGATGTCCCCCTGCAAACCACTCACGGCCTCGACAAATTCCATAGTGCTTATGACGAGATTTGTGGGCGGATCGAAATCCTGAGAACGCATATCACTTTCTAGTGCAACAGTGAAAAAACCGCCGGGAATTGTTACTCGCTCTCCTGCCTTAAACTCATCACCTGCTCTCAAGAAACGCGCACTAACCCCTGAGTCCGGTGGACTGACGGCCTCCACACGATATAAATCTCGACTTAACCGTGAGATATTGTACGTCTTGCCTTCGGAGTTCCTATTGAGGCTAATGTCAGCGAACAGTTCGTCTCGCGGACCCTCAGGTGGCAAATTCACCTGGAAGCCGAGGTCCAACGAATCAACCACGAGGGATAGGATCGGACGTGTTGAGACCACACGCATCTCGGTCTCAAGCTCACTGCCACCCCCGAATTGTTGGGTAAACAGCATCGGAACGTCACCGCCCGCTTCTTCTCCCTCTATCCGGATAAGGCTCGAAGCTTGCCAAACCGGCGTTTGACGCGAAGTAACGTAGATGGTTACCCCAACCACGAGGGCGAATGTGAGTACAATTATCCAACCTTGTCGACGCAATACACGCCATAGATCGCCAAGAGCGATTTCTTGTTCTTGTCCGGGGTATCCCCCAGGATACCCCGGATACCCTGGATACCCCCTTCGCCCTCGCTCGGAAGAGAGGGGGGTAGGCGCTCCCGCAGCGCCGCTGTCGGATCTGCCCGGTAGCTGGTCTGTCATCTCACTCCCCTAATTAGCTACGACTATGGATACAAAAATCGTCGTTAATGCAGCGATGCCGGTCGTAACTAAGGCCAAGTTACGCTGGAACCAACCTCGTTCCCCTACCTTTATCTGATCACCCGCTTGGATTGGTGTTGCGTCGATCAGGCTGAACATATCAAGACTCTGTCGAAGCACCGTTCCATCACGGATCAGTTGGATATCGTGCTTGTTCGCAGTCGAAGTCAAACCGCCTGCTAGAGCAAGCATCTCCGTCAGTGTGTGTGTGGTATCCACCGGATAAAGTCCAGGCATCATGACTTCACCTAAAATGGAAATTCTGCGGAGCACCGTAACGTTCACAGACGGGTTCTCCAGAAACTCGGCGTAGTCGACCACGAGTTGCTGTTCGAGGTCATCTGATGGGATGCCAGAAACGTTTCGTTCACCCAAAAGCGGAAACACCACGACACCGTTTCGGTTGACCGTAAACTCACCTGACAAGTCAAGCTCGCCCCAAATCTCCACCTGGACCGCATCGCCCGCCCTCAAACCTTGAGAGGTAAGTTCAGGAATGAGAACCATGTCCGCAGGTGGCGGACCTATCGCACATCCAAAACTCGCAATCATGGTCAATACGAGTAATAAACCTGAAATGTTTCGTATGCTTGTGTTCACTCGTTCCTCTTGCTTATACATGAGTCGGCGTGTAGCACACCCTGGCCCACACGGCCACCTCGATCAGTCCCACCCGTAGTCGACACAATCGTGTCACGGACGGCGTCGGAGATGACGCCGCCATGTATTAGGCTGCTCATGCAACCTCTTTCCCTCTGACAGTTTTCACACTGCTTCCGAGTCGCCATGATGCTCTGCGTTTGAGCAATGCACGAAGTGCCGGCTGGTGCCAGTCAAACTGGATGAGGACTCGAACCGCTGGGCCGAGTCCGCTGTTGAGCGCAGTGAAAAGTTCGTCTATCTCCGGGTCACTCATAGCCCCACCCATACGCTGGAGTTCAAACCCTGCGTCGATTTCTCCTCCAAGGCGAGCTTTCCATGCAGTTTCGTAGGTGGAAAGGTGATCACTGCTCAGTCGATTTTTTCGCAACCCAGTACTGAGGACCTCCGCGGCGATACCCGCACCAATCATTCCATAATAAATCCCGCCCGAAGTGGTGGTCTTGATTTGACCAGCAGCCTCACCCACGGCGAGCACACGGTCCGAGTAACTCGGCTGCACCGTTCCTTGGACAATCCCACGGCTCATCATGCGTCTCTGAATTAGGTCAATCCCGCCCTCTGTGAAATCAGTACGGAGACGAGATCTGATTGGTTCCATCTCCAAGAACTTACGGAAGAACGCCTTCCCACCGTTCGGAGTGAGCACACCCAACCGTGCTTTTCCAGACCCGTAGGGAACAGCCCACGCAAAAAATCCGGGTGCAATCTGGTTGCCAAAATACAGTTCCGCCGCGTCCAAGTCGGCAAATGGGAGATCGGCGCTCACCCCGTTAATGTAACTTACCGCCCGTCCAAGTCGCGCCATATTGTGAAGCCGCCGCTGATATCCCGTGGCTACTACAAGAGCCCGGGCATGGAGCGAGCGATACTCTCCGTTATCGAGTGTTACCTTCAACCCATCTCGAACCGTCTCTATGCCCCGTGCTGTGTACCCACGTAACAAGGTTGCACCAGCATCGCAGGCCTGTTCCGTCAGGGCTGCATCGAACTTGACTCGGTCCACCACGTGTCCCATAGGGGCACGTGGTTCGTAGCTCACCTCCACTCCAGACGGGGAGAAGAAACGGGCCCGATCGATCGTATCAATCACAGGATCGCACGGAAGATCTAGTTTTTCGTAAGCCTCTCGCCCCACGATACCCGTACACACGATCCGACACCGCGGCCCTTTGCTCTTATCGACCAGAACAACGTCGTGGCCACGTTGTGCAAGATGCAGTGCAGCCGAGCTTCCCGCCGGACCGGCGCCCACGACGACTACCTCATGTCGATTAGATCTCATTGCAAGATGACGCCTCCTCGCTACCGCGTGACACTCGACAACCAAAGCGTATGAATGATCGAAAAGCCTAAGGAGAGAATCCGAATTATATGGAGTCTTATAGCTATAGCTCCGCCCCGTCAGTCACAGGGCGCTACTGACTAAGCCCGAAGCATCCAAGCGAGATCCCCGCGCTACTCTCCCTATGGTGGCACAACGGGGGGTGGGGTCCGTTTGGACGCGTGAACGAGAATTTCATTTAATCTCCAGCCCGAAAAATCTCGACCGCAATGATACAGATGGTCCGCAACAGTGTCCAGTTTTTCAGGTAACAGTTTTGACCCGAATAATTTACGTAGTTTAAAGATCAACCGTGTTAACGATCGTTTTTAAATAACCTATTCGATGAGTCTGTAGTGTACACAAATCGTTTCAATCCCCATCTTCCCCTTGTCATAGCTGTATAAAACAGGTCAGACGTGTCCTTCTACGGCGTACGCCATAAGTGAGAGCTAGGAATTGTCTCCGAGAAGCACCATAACGAGCCCACTCCGAATCTTGGGCTCAAACCAGGTTGATTTGGGTGGCATCATCCGCCGTTGACGGCAAACATTGATGAATTGGCGCATTGTAACCGGTGGTAGGGTAACCGCAATATCAGCGCGGCCACCATCAACCTGACGTTCTAACCACGCAGCGTCTTTATTGGCCCCGACGAAGGTAAGACGCTCGTCTCCAGGATCATCAACCCCGAGAGGGGTGAACAAGTGTTGTTGGACGATGGCATGGTCGATGGAAGCTGATGCGTTCGCCGAATCGAAGATTGCCGACCGCGGAATCAATCGAAGCCACCCATCCAGCTTCGTATAAAGCCCAATTTCGTGTGTAGTTAGAGGCTGGAAGGGACCGTCCGAAGGTGCCGGGGCCCATTTGAACGACGTCTCCAACACCTGTGTTAGTGGCTTCGATCTCCGTCTTTCAGTCAACCGCAGGAGGCGGTTATACGGCGCAATCCCCATTTGGTCTGCGGCAAAAAACACTGTGAGGAAATTTTCGTGACCTAGCATCGCCGCAGCGGCGCTGCGGTGGTTACCGTCCGCGACATAGGCTTCCGGCTCATCTGCAAGAAGTTGCTGGAAGCGTGAAATGGCACCCGGTTCCGTGATGAGCCAGATCCGGTGAATCGTTCTTCCATTACCGGTCACCTCGTAGTGTGGAGGAATTCCATCTACCTGACGGTCAAGGGCTGCTACAAAAACGCCTGATTGGTCCTCGATGGCGAGATTAACCGTGCCTATAATTGCCCTCGTGGCTTCGACAAGCTTGGCCCTCCCTCGGGCCTTGGGTTCACGAATACCTTCATTCCGGATGATTGGACCGTTGGGATTCGCTACCGTTCGGATTTCTTCGGTCCGCGCCATACCACCCAGCCCAATTTGCTTCGCCCTAGGGCGACTGGGATCCATAATCTCGTAGACGAATAGGAGGCGCTCCACCTCACAAGTCAGAGCTGTCTCACGGAGCACCCCCATATTCCTGCTAGCCCAGTCCAGGGCCTGCACGGAGTCACCCTCGATAACTTGCGAGGGATCGTCAGTATCACAGTGTGCCATAGTGACACGTAGTACTGATTCGGGTGCCTCGTGAATTGCTCGCCAGATCTCAAGATCACCTTGAAATTCATCGTAATTTGGAGCCGAAATTCGTTCTGCGGCGTCCGTGTTCACCGGGACGAGAGCTCGCGTTATGGGTTGGATCGTAATCATAGTTCCATGATTGACTGGTCTGAAGGTCGGACCGGTTGCGCACACTGGAGTCTAACACCACCGTGCGCAACGATCAGATGCGCTTATCGCATTGCACTTCTATATTACATCGCAGTTGGAGTAGCACTCAACACAAGCACTTCTAAACCCGTACGTTAAGCATAAGCAACAATTTGTGCTGTGAACTAGTGAACGATAGCCGTGTGAGGTAGATAGTTGGCCCATAGTGGAAACCCGGGTGCACATGAGTTCAGCTAAAACAAGGTGGGGCGTGAGTCTGGCGTTGGCTCTCACCCTAGGTGTCTCGGCCTGCGAAGTAGATACGAACCCCTACGGCCCCCCATATCGGGCGCTGTACTCGATCATCGGAGCATATCGACCAGCTGAGTTACTGACGCGCTCGTCACCATTCCGGCCCGGCAGGTGGAGTACCTCTGAGGATGGATCGGACATCCGACTCTCGGTCGGGTCGACTCGACAGATTAGCGGACGCGTATTCATTCCCGGACACGGCGCCGGAGGAGCTGACCTCAGCACCCATCTCCACGGCACATGGGCCTACGACGTTCCAGCACAGCAACTGACTGTTTATGTTGACCCTTCGATACCGATCGACCCGCCACGAATCGTGTTCCAGATCGAGTTCTTAGAAGACAGGATCAAACTGAGAGCTTCCACCATAATCGATGGGGTTTCAGTAGAATTCGATCTTGCTAAACCACTACCGCCTGAAGATGCGCCGGCAACAGGTGGCGGAAACATTCCGTCGTTTAACCAGCTGCCCGGTGGCCGCTAGAGTTCAGTTCAAGAATCTTTGAGAGAGACTCGCGAAAGTAGCTGAGTTAATTGATCTTTAAGCGGTGACCAGCATAAGTAGGACGGTTCTGACCTGCGCGTAGGTCAAGAGAGCCAGATCAAGATCTTCCGGAAAGAGCACTACTAAGCAGAAACGACGACAACCCCACCGGGTGATCTCGGTGTCGACCCTAGCCGGAACCGCCTGTGACCAAGAAAACGAAAATCCGGGACTCTCAGTATCACGGTGTGAAACTCACCGCCCACCGTGTGTCCGAAAATGCCCTTAAGATCGTCAAGGGAAACCAGCGTAGAGAGTGGATGGATGAACTCCCGGAACGTTTCGCCTACCGGTGCCTTCCCCTGCTCATCACAAATCAAGCCGGTTGGGATCTTTTGTGCCCAACTGGATTTTCCGTGCGCTGGAGTGGGAAACCCGATCTCAAATCAATCAAGTTTAAGTGGGACGACAATCCTGTAGATTCGATTGCCTCTCATTTCGGGTCCGGTGTCCTCACATTTACGCCGGGGTATCTCTTCCGCACTTCTAAAGATCATAATCTCTGGGTAAAAGGTTGCCCGAACTTACCGAAAGATGGGGTAGCACCATTAGAGGGAATCGTCGAGACCGACTGGGCACCGTTCACCTTCACAATGAACTGGAAGATTACCCGGGCTAAGCAGTGGATTCGGTTCGATAAAGACGAACCCATCTGCCGCATCCTACCCTTCCCCAGGTACTACCTCGATAAAGTGCAACCACGAACCCGGGAATTATCCGCCGACAAACAACTGCAAAACCAATATGTTGGCTGGCGAGATTCACGAGCCCAGTTCATCGACGATCTTCATGAACAGGAAGAGAAAGCTGTAAAACAGGGATGGCAACGCACATACGTCCAGGGTCAAAACATGCGGGGCGTAACGATGAAAGATCATCAAACGAAGCTTCGTCTCCGAGATTTTCTTCCTGCAAAGAATTGACGATTGGACCGTGAGCGCAGTGTACCACCATTCCGGCTGGAGGTTCTAGCTTCCGACTAGTTGATAGCATGCCCACACATCTGTATGCGATGTCGGACTAACTAGAGTCAACCCTCCCACAAAGTTCGATCCTGCCCTTTATCACCTTTTGAGATTCGTCCTACTGATTCAACACCAGCTCATGCAAAAACCAATAAACGGCGTGTACTGCACAAACATCCAGTGCGCTCCAAGCCTAGCAGTGTATTATCCACGCCTCATGGACAGAATGGGATTCGGTCTTTATTCTGGGCCCGGAAAATCGGCAGCACCGGCCATCGAGACCTGTAGCGAGTTAAGGTCGGCATCTGCGGAAATCCCGTACCTTTGGTGACATCAGCCTCTCTTCAGGAGTGTAGCAATGCGAAAAAACGGAACGGTGAAGTGGTTCAACGACCAAAAAGGCTTTGGTTTTATCTCGCTAGATGACGAATCAACCGAAGTCTTCGTTCACCACACAGCGATTCAAGGCGACGGGTTCAAAAGTTTGAGCGAAGGCGAGAAAGTCGAACTCGACGTCGTGGAAGGACCCAAGGGTCCAAAAGCGGAAAACGTGACCAAGGAAGCCGCAGTCTAACTAGCGGTCGACAGACGAGTCGTAGAGGGACGTTCTAGCTAGGACAATTTCATACTTTCGAAGGAAAGCACGCCAGATTTGGGCACTGAAGGTCAACTGCCTCCGTTCGGCCCAGCATTCTTGAGACAAGTCACTCCACATAAAAGTGTTCACCTCCATATTTTAGGGGGTAGCGAACAGAGGCAGACTCGAACAGGTTGGAAGAGTCGCCAGAGTCTAGTCGCCAGCGCGGGAGGGAATCGTGGAAGTGGATCGCAGGAAGTTTCTTGCTTCTCTGGGTGCGGGCGCTCTATCCGTCATGACCCCAGAGGACCGGGCTGAGGCTCTAGAACACCACATGGTCGACCTGCTCGATGGCGAGGACCTCGATCACCACGACAATCACGATCACCACCACCTCCCAGATGGAGCTCCGTCCACCGAGGACCTCGATCCCAAGCTTCTCGACACAAACGAGCTTCTAGCGGAAACAGCTGAGGCTGAGGCCGAGCTACACGCCGAGACCCACGAAGACGAGGACAAACAAGAAGCTCCCCAGACTCGACGAGGGACAGGGAACCTGTTTCGGACGAACGAGCGTGTCCTTGAACCCATGCCGAAGAAGCCGACACTAGAGGATTTTTTCCGGCTTCGTTTTGCTCCGGCCAATCACGTGTTACAAAGTGCCATGCACGCGTTGGAGGATGGACAACCCGAAGAGAACGTCATGGGTGGTCTGCTCCACGATGTGGTACAAAATCTTATCAAGGTTGACCACGGATGGTGGGGCGGTCAGCTCGTCGAGCCTTATGTACCAGAATATGTGAGCTGGGGAATTCGGTATCATGCCGCACTCCGGTTTTATCCAGATGAAGAGTACGGTTATGAATATCCAGAACTATACAACCGGATATTCGGTGAAGACTACATTCCACCCGACTACATTAAGCAACAAGCTGAGTTCGCAACGAAACACCCCCTATATGTGGCAGCACGTATGATCTGCGTAAACGACACGTACGCGTTTCAGGAGGGGAAGGAAGTCTCGCTCGATCCGTTCATCGACATCATCGGTCGTCACTTCAAGCAGCCGAAGGAAGGCCTTGGCTACGATAACAGCCCCGTGGCCCATATGTGGCGAACAATTGCGATGCCCGACAATCCATTATAACGGCTAATTCACAGCAACACACAAGCAACCGCAGCGGAGACTTTAGGGGGGTGAATATTCCGACCATGCTCCCCTAGATCCGAAGAGGCCCGACCGACTAATCTGTCGAAGGGGCAAGCCTGACTATTAGTGAACACCTCCGAACAGAAACTGGAGCGAATCTGTCCCAGTCCTTTTTGTTTTTAGGCGGGCCAAGCCAGTCTCAAGTGCATAAGTTGTCTGCTGCGGCCATTGAAAATCTTGGCGTTTCAAGCCCGTCATGTATCTGCCGCCGTAAACCCATTACGTGAAGGAGCAAAGGTCGACATCGTGAGCAACCGACTAAAGTTTTATATCAACGGAAAGTGGGTAGATCCGCTAACCACTGACAAATTGGGAGTCGTGAACCCTGCAACAGAAGAACTGATCGGTGAGATCGTGATGGGGGGGGCAGACGACGTAGATCAAGCCGTCATTGCGGCAAAAGCGGCATTTGATACGTACTCCTTAGTAACGAAAGAAGAACGAGTTGCCTTACTCGAACGAATCATTCGAGGTTACGAAGCGCGAATTGATGACCTTGCAGATACAATCACCAAGGAGGTAGGAGCCCCCTCAAGCCTCTCCTCAAAAGCCCAAGTTCCTGCAGGCCTGGGGCATCTTAAAAGAGCTCTTCAGGTGCTCGAAAACTTCGAATTCGAAGAAGATCTAGGAACTTCGCTTCTGGTTCATGAACCGATTGGTGTTTGTGCGTTTATCACACCGTGGAATTGGCCTCTAAACCAAATTTCCTGCAAGGTTGGCCCAGCATTGGCAGCAGGATGCACGATGGTGCTCAAACCCTCAGAGGTCGCACCATTTAGTGCAATCCTCTTCGCAGAAATCCTCGACGAAGCCGGCGTTCCACCGGGCGTTTTCAACCTGGTCAACGGTGCTGGACCTGTCGTAGGAGCAGCACTGGCAGCTCACCCTAACGTAGACATGGTGTCCTTCACGGGTTCAACCCGTGCCGGGGTCGAGGTTGCCAAAAAAGCGGCACCAACCGTTAAACGGGTCACTCAAGAACTTGGTGGGAAATCGGCTAACATCATCTTAGATGACGCGGAATTTGAGAAAGCCATCGCTCGCGGCGTTTTCCATGTATGTAACAACTCAGGTCAGTCCTGCAATGCTCCCACACGGATGCTAGTCCCAGATGAACGTATGGAAGAAGCAGCTGCCATCGCTCGCGCCACGGCAGAGAGAGTAAACGTCGGAGCCCCAGACGCAGATGACACAACCATTGGTCCAGTCGTTTCTGAAGTCCAGTTCAAAAAGATCCAGGATCTGATCCAACAGGGGATAGATGAGGGAGCTAAACTCGTCGTGGGGGGGACAGGGCGGCCTGAGGCACTGGAGAGGGGATATTTTGTAAAACCCACGGTATTTTCTCACGTAACCAATGAAATGACGATCGCGCGTGAAGAGATTTTTGGGCCAGTTCTTGTCTTGATAAAGTATGAAGACATTGATGATGCTGTGCAGATCGCTAACGACACACCTTACGGACTTTCGGGGTACATCTCTTCAGCGGATAAAGAGCGCGGGCAGGCAGTTGCCCGAAGAATCCGCTCCGGACAAATCCACCTGAACGGGGCATACGCAGACAATCGTGCTCCTTTCGGCGGATACAAACAGTCCGGGAATGGCCGCGAATGGGGCAAGTATGGGTTTGAGGAATTTCTCGAGGTTAAAGCCATTTTCGGTTACCACGAGGGGTAAGAATGAGCGCTAGCATGACCACGGAAACAGCGAAAGAGGTCGCCATCCGACCGATTCACCACCTGATTAACGGAAATCCTGTGGTCAGTGACTCTGATCGAAAATCACCAGTTTTCAACCCGGCCACCGGGGAACAAACTGGCGAACTCGATCTAGCGAGTGTCAGCGACGTGGATATGGCTGTTTCCTCGGCAAAGGCTGCGTTCGATCAGTGGCGAAACGTAAGCCTTGCCCGACGAACGAAGTTGATGTTCGCGTATCGGGACCTTGTTTCAAGAAATGCTGAAGAGATCGCTCATCGACTAACCGCAGAGCACGGAAAAGTGATGAGCGATTCCATGGGCGAGGTTGCACGCGGCCTGGAGAATATCGAGTACGCTTGCGGGCTCTCCGAACACCTCAAAGGCACATACAGTGAGCACGCATCCACCGGAGTTGATGTTTATTCCGTTCGCCGCCCCCTTGGGGTAGTTGCGGGAATCACACCATTCAACTTTCCTGCTATGGTGCCATTTTGGATGTTCCCAAATGCCATCGCGTGCGGGAATACGTTCATTTTGAAGCCTTCCGAACGTGACCCTTCAGCCCCCACTTTCATCGCAGGATTGCTCCAAGAAGCTGGTTTCCCACCGGGTGTTCTTAACGTGGTGCATGGTGACAAAGTTGCCGTGGATCGTCTACTAGAGCACAGAGACGTGCAGGCGATCAGTTTTGTCGGATCAACTCCAATCGCCAAATACGTCTACGAGCTGGGTTCAGCCAATGGAAAGCGGGTCCAAGCTCTTGGCGGAGCCAAGAATCATATGGTGGTACTTCCAGATGCAGACATTGATCTTGCAGCTGACTGCGCTGTATCGGCCGCCTACGGATCTGCAGGAGAGCGCTGCATGGCAATTTCCGTGGTCGTCGCCGTGGGAGAGGTTGGAGATCCACTTGTTGCGGCAATCAAAACTCGCACGGAAAATCTAAGAGTGGGACCGGGCACAAATCCGACATCTGAGATGGGACCACTCATCACAGCCGAACATCTTGATCGCGTAACAAATTATATTTCAACCGCAGCAGATGATGGCGCGCGAGTAGTTCTCGATGGGCGTGGAACCAAAGTGAACACTGGTGGATTCTTCCTAGGGGCAACGCTTCTTGACGACGTGACGACAGACATGTCCGTGTATACGGACGAGATCTTTGGACCCGTCCTGTGTGTAGTACGCGTCAACACATACCACGAAGCAGTTGAATTACTCGCGAATAACCCATGGGGCAACGGCGCTGCGATTTTTACGCGTGACGGTGGTGCGGCGCGGAGGTTTCAGGAGGATGCTGATGCTGGCATGATTGGGATCAACGTACCCATTCCCGTGCCCGTTGGTTACCACTCTTTTGGAGGGTGGAAGAACTCAGCCTTCGGGGCCCACACCATATATGGACCCGAAGGCATCCACTTTTATACGCGCCCGAAAGTAATAACCACCCGCTGGCCAGACCCCTCCGGAAGCAAAGTGGATCTCGGGTTTCCGACTAACCAGTAGTGACTAACGGGTGGAGGATGCACCTCCACCCGTTAGTCACTAGGACTCGATCGTCAGCGATGTGCCCACCCCTACAGCTTCGAGATTACCGCTGTCATCAACAGCCCGACTGAGGACTGTCACCGCGCCGGTCACTCTCGGCACCCATGCATAACTCCAACTCGTTCTGCCAACAGCAGGGTGCCAACTCACACCCCCATCGACCGACACCTCAACTGCAGCAACAACACCGCCTCCCAAGTCACTAGCTGAACCTAGGATTTTCATCTCGGTCCCAATGGACCCGATCAACCCGTCGTCAATCGAAGAAGTGGGCAACATATCATCCGTTGAAGCGGTAGCCGGGATCAAGTCCGACTGCATTGTAGTAGGCTGGACCCCCATGTCAGCAAACAGGTTAAGCGTCGCCTGTTGAATGTTGCGGTCCGGACCGTTGGGATCGACACCAACTCGAGTATCCGATCCATTTTGCCGTTCAGGTGGAACTCCTGTCTCTGAATCATGGTTAGCGTCCAGTCCCCACGGCCACTGGAGTGTGCCCGATCCAAACACAAATGCTCCGCTTTCATGTCGGTACATGACGGCGTTATGGGTGGCAGTTCCTGTCTCACAACCTCGACCGGGATGGACGCAATACGTCGTGTTATCGATCGTGGCGGAAGACAGCTGGAATAAGCCTGGCGGGCGAAAACCGTTGTCTATGTCGGAATCCCATTCGTGACCGAGAATACCCTTGATAGAAATAAAACGCTCGCCGGGTTTAAGGGTGGCGACTTCGGTATTACGCCAAAAACGGAGTCCCGCAAATTGGGCATCTGCAATGAGGGGGTCATTCCGCCATGCGTTAACGGTAAAAAGGGTCCCGGTGAGAGCGTTTTCCGGCCAAGGTCCTTCAGAATTCATCGAACGGTGGTCCCGAAACTGGCCGGTCCACTCGACCGGATCCAGTTTTCGATGATCCTGTGTTTCCTTGTACGTAACAAAAGTTCGGTAGGGTTGGCCACTACCGTCGATGCTCTCCTCTAAACGCCCTTTCCAGTAGACTTCGTTTGAGCTGAAAAATGCAAGATGCACGCCAGCATCGCGAGCAGCCTCGACATTCCTGCGCTGGCTCCCAGTCCAGTACTCGTCGTGGCCTACGGACAAAAAGATCTTGTGGTTAAGGATCTGTTCGCCCCGGCGTTCCGTATCAACACCGCTTGTGTAACTAACATCGTACCCGTTTCGCTCTAACCATCGGACCATGGGATACTCGGAGTTAAACACCTTGTTGACCGCACGATAATGGCGCGTCTCGAATGGTCGGTTATAGCTCACCTTATATGCGCGTGGCGGACCCCCATGGACCCTGGTGTGCTCTGGATCGAGCCGCCCATAAACGCTATGACCGCCAAAACGGTTGTAGGCTTGCCACGTCATGTCTGACGTCTGGAACAGCATGTCTGACTCACCGTCATCATCTCGAACAACAAAATAGATGTGACTTGCCCTCGGCTCACGTAACCCGTTTGCCATGATGGCCCTGAAGCCAGGCGCATTCCAGAGAGAATCTTCGGCGGCACCTTCAGGAATAGAGGACGGTCCGAACTGATCGTTCTTCCATAGACCCGGCTCCATTGGATCCTCTCGCACCAGTCGCGCAAAATAGATGCCAGAGGTGGCATCTTCAGGCGCCTCCCACACCGCCGACGGAGCCCAGTTTCCGCAATCGAAGAGCGGCGCTTCCGCTGTTCTAATGCGGCCATTCTCGTCCAGCACAGGAATGTTACCTCTAAGACACTCAGGCTGATCCTGTGGGAGGGTAGCCGAGGGCTCAATCGTATCTATGCGTCGCGCTCCCATACCACCGTAATAGCCCATCCGGTAGATATCGATACGATACGCGTCCGAATTAGTATCAATTTTTAAGGTGATCGCTTCACCTTGGGCAATTGCAATATCAGTCCCAAACCCTTGGATGCTTGGATCACCGTAGCCGTTAATGTCCCACTCGGTAGCAGGGTCTCCCGGCAAGCAGTTCTCAGCTACAATTTCGTTAGCAGGCTCTGCACAAAAATCACCCTTGGTGACCGTAGAAGGAACACAAGCAGAAGAAAATACAAGGAGGGGAAGAAAGAAAAGCACATGCAGTCTACTCATCTGAATATCATCCGGTCGAGGGCTGGGGGAACCGATCGGCAACCATTCCAAGATCCCAAGATCTATCGGCAACCCGCAAGACCACTACCTATCATCAAGAACACATTTTGAACGTGGAAAATTTTGTGTACCCCGTATTCAGTCAAACCACCAACGCTTTCGCATCACGACTGAGCAGTTCTGACAAATGTCTCCCGGTATGACTATCCACCGAAGACGCCACTACTTCCGGCGCCCCTTCGGCAACTACGATGCCTCCTGAAAATCCACCCTCTGGACCCATATCAATGATCCAATCGGCTGTTTTGATCACGTCCAAGTGATGCTCGATCACGATAATGGTATTCCCACGATCAGCTAACCGGTGGAGGACACCCAGTAGCAGCCTCACGTCCTCAAAGTGCAGACCAGTCGTTGGTTCATCGAGTATGTAGACGGTGCGACCTGTACTCATTTTAGCTAGTTCGGACGCAAGCTTTACCCGTTGAGCCTCTCCCCCCGAAAGCGTTGTAGCGGGCTGCCCCAGCGTTACATACCCCAATCCCACATCAGACAACGTCTGAAGCCGGCGGTTTAAGGTTGGTACCGCCTCGAAAAACTCAAGCGCCACATCCACACTCATATCGAGGACATCCGCGATATTCTTTCCTTTGTAGAGAACTTCCAGTGTTTCCCGGTTGTACCTACGACCTCGGCATACATCACAGGGCACATACACGTCCGGCAGGAAGTGCATTTCGATCTTAACAAGCCCATCTCCACGACACGCTTCGCAACGTCCACCCTTTACATTGAAACTAAACCGTCCAGGTCCATAACCACGGATGTTCGATTCAGGCAGGCGGGAAAACAGCTCACGTATTGGTGTAAAAACACCCGTATATGTCGCGGGGTTTGAACGCGGCGTACGCCCAATCGGGCTCTGGTCAACGTCTATTACCTTATCGATAAGTTCCACCCCATCGATCCGCTCATGAGCACCAGGTAAGACCTTGCTCCTATGGATCTCGCGTGCCAACCGCCGGTAGAGAATATCCTCAACAAGCGTCGACTTACCTGAGCCGGACACCCCCGTCACACAGACAAATAGGCCAAGTGGAAACTCAACGTCGATTTCGCGAAGGTTATGCTCTGCTGCCCCACGTACCACAAGCATTCCGTTTTCCGGCAGGCGCCGTTGCGGGGGAATCGGGATCTCACGTTCACCTCTCAAATAGGCAGCCGTAAGCGACCGTTCGCTCTCAAGCAGTTTATCTAAGTCGCCCGACACTAACACCTCACCTCCATGGCGCCCCGCGAGCGGACCCATATCGACAATATGATCCGCAGTTCGAATCGTCTGCTCATCGTGCTCAATGACCAAGACCGTGTTACCGAGATCTCGAAGCGCTTCGAGGGTCCCGAGTAATTTTTTGTTGTCGCGTGGGTGCAAACCAATACTTGGTTCATCGAGTACGTAGAGTACCCCTACTAGCCGGCTTCCAATTTGCGTCGCAAGCCTAATCCGCTGAGCCTCGCCACCAGAAAGCGTTTCCGCCGAACGGGAAAGAGTGAGATATCCCAGGCCAACTCGATCAAGGAACTCCAGTCTTTCCACGACTTCCTTAAGAATCGGAACTCGGATCTCAGCCGTTGCACCTCCCAGTTCCCGCGCAGAAGTATGCCAGTTTTCTAGAAACGGACGAAGTTCATCAATCGACTTTTCGCAGATTTCGTGCATACTAACGCCCTCAACAGTGACCGCCCGGCTCTCAGGGTTCAATCGCGCTCCAGCGCATGAACGACACGTAGAGAGCGTCATGTACTCATCGAGTTGCATGCGTACTTTATCGCTCTTAGTCTCATGGAACCGGCGCAATGTGGCAGCGATGGCACCCTCCCAGCCCACATCTGAGTCTCCAAACAAGATCGCCTCTTTTTGGATATCGTTCAGTTCACCCCATGGTGTATTGAGATCGAAGCCCAATTTCTTGGCGAGTCGAGGTAGACTCCGCCGACGCACGCGACCGCTTGGCGTTCCCATAGGTAGCAAAACACCTTCCAGGATAGAGATCTGGTCGCCTCCGATGATGAGTTCTGCATTCGGTTCGTGTTGCACCCCAAGCCCATCGCACTCCTCACAGGCGCCAAAGGGTGAGTTGAATGAGAACTGCCTTGGCTCTAATTCCGGGATGCTGAGGCCGCAATTAGGGCAAGCGTACCGTTCACTGAACAACTGGCCACCCGCACCAACTGCGTTTCCTGTGCTGCTCGTCGATTTCACTTTCTTGGTCGAGAGCAAATCGATTTCTACAATCCCATCGGCCATTTGTAGAGCGGTGGAAATTGAATCGGCGAGTCGTTCGCGGTGAGACTCTTTAACCGTTAACCGATCGACTACAATGGCGATGTTGTGATTTCGGCGTCTGTCTAGCTTCGGAGGTTCACTGAGGTCAATCAGTTCGGCGTCAACCCGTGCCCTCACGAAACCTTGGCTAAGCGCATCTTCAAAAAGGTTTCTAAACTCTCCCTTGCGACCTCGAATCAATGGGGCCCGTATCTCTATGCTGGCATTTTCCGGCCACTCAAGAATCTGTGCTGCAATCTGCGAGCTGGACTGGGCGCGAACTGGACGTTCACATGATGGACAATGGGGGGTGCCCGCCCTAGCCCATAGGAGCCGCAAGTAATCGTAAATCTCTGTAACTGTTCCGACTGTGGAGCGAGGGTTTCCACCAGCGGTTCTTTGTTCGATTGAGATGGCCGGAGACAACCCCTCAATCAGATCAACGTCAGGCTTCTCCATGACACCGAGGAACTGACGTGCATAAGCGGACAAAGACTCCACGTAGCGTCGCTGACCTTCAGCATAAATTGTGTCGAAGGCAAGGGACGATTTTCCGGAACCAGACAAACCCGTAACAACCACCAAGCTGTCGCGTGGGAGATCCACGTCGACATCTTTGAGGTTGTGCTCACGGGCGCCTCGGATAATGAGTGTATTTCGCTCTGACATAACCCGGAAGAGTAGGTAGCGTAAGAGCGGAAGAGCAACCCGGCCGCCCTAAATTAAGCAGACGCCCCTATTCCCTTTTTCGGAACCAACCCACAAGCAATCCCACGCCAATCGTGATTCCCGTACCCAAAAGTGCAAACCAAGGCCAGGCGATCATAGATCGGGCAGTTACCCATATGGCAACCATAGCTCCAATCCCAGTGACGAGGCCTGTACAAACAGCAAAATCATCAACTCGCCATCTGGCGAAGCGCGCTAAACCGAAAGCTCCTATTAGGCCACCATAGACAAGCGACGCAATTCCCAGCGACACCTCAACTGCAGTACTCTCTCGACTTAATGGGATAAACCCAATTGCTGCGCCAATCAGTAACAGGCTCCAAATCACTGTCCCTACACGTCCCGCGCGGAGGATGGCACGCTCATCAGCCTCTGGTCTCTTCACCACCCAAAAGTCGTAAACAGTGGTTGACGCCAGCGAGTTGATCGAGCTTGATAGAGTCGACATTGCTGCTGCGAACACACCTGCGATGAGTAACCCCCGGATACCAACTGGAAGCACCTCGACAATGAAAGTGGCGAATATTTCATCCGACCTTGGGAAGACAGATGCATCGTAATACGCCCACAGACCGATCCCAACGATAAGGAAGAGTCCGAATTGCCCTAGGATGACAAGTCCACTTCCAACTAAGGCACGGCGACTTGACGGCAAATCGCGGCATGCAAGTAAGCGTTGGACAATGAGCTGATCTGTTCCATGTGAGCCCATCGATAGGAATGCACCACCGATAAGACCGGCCCAGAGCGTGTAGGGTCGCCCGAAGTCAAGCGCGGCGTCTACAACCTGAAGCTTACCCGCTTCCGATGCTCGACTCAGAATCTCTACCCATCCACCTGGCACGACCCGTTCCAGCATGAACAGTGCGATGGCTCCACCAAATAGATAGAGCACCATTTGAACTGCATCCACCCAAACTACAGCCCGGATCCCACCCAAATACGTATAGATAAAGGTGATCGCGCCAATGATGATCACCGAAGTGACAAGTGACCACCCGGTTACCAGCGTGAGTGGAATGGCTGTAGCAAAAAGCCGCACCGAATCAGCGAGCAATCGAGTCACCATGAAGACTATGGAAGCGAGCCGTCGACTCTTAATGCCGAATCGCCACTCTAAAAACTCATAAGCGGTTTTAAACTCGCCAGTTCGGTACGCGGGGAGTAACCATACGGCTATCAGAAGACGCCCAACTACATAACCTAGCGCAATCTGCAGGAAGCCAAGCGAGCCCGAATACGCGACACCTGGTATCGATAAAAACGTTAAGGTGCTCGTCTCTGTGGCCACAATGGAGAGTAATACGGCACCCCATGGCAAATCCCTACCGCCCAGAAAGTACTCGTCACCACTTTGAGATCCCCTACCTAGCCATGCCCCCCAAGCGGTGGTCGCTCCCAGATAGACAACCAAGACAACAACGTCTAGCGGGGTCAGGGACGTGGCTCCATGGTCTTATCTTGGATCGAAGAAGCCACCGCATCGTGGACGACTCGCCGGAGAAAAACGTGTTTCTGATTATCTCGAGTCGGATTTACACGATTCGTAAGGAGAACGACGAATAGGTCTAGCTCTGGATCGACCCAAATGCTCGTCCCCGTGAAACCCGTATGACCGAACGCTTCAGGCCCGAAAAATCGACCCGCTGACGAGCGACCGGACGGAGTGTCCCACCCTAGTGCCCGACTCGCTTCACCGCCTGAGCGACGTGTAAACTCGGCCACCGTGGCGGGAGAGGGCATCTCAGACGGGAGCGTCACGGCATCCGACAGTCCCCTCCCCTCTCGCGCTGCCGCCAAGATCCAATTTCCAAACCGAGCCAAATCGCGGACGGACGAAAACAAACCCGCATGTCCAGCCACACCCCCCAGCGCATATGCGTTCTCATCATGGACTTCCCCAACCAAGTGTCGGTGGCGAAACACAGTATCCATTTCTGTGGGGGCAATTCGATACCGGAGTGCCACACGTGGGTTAAATCTGGTATCTCGCATATGCAATGGATTAAAGAATGCTTCCTGGACGTGGCCATTCAGGGACCCGCCTGTGATCTGCTCTACCACGAACGAGAGCACTATCAGGCCAATATCAGAATATACAGTGCGAGACCTGGGCGGATAAGTAACTTCCAAGTGTGCAATCGCTTCGCGGTATGCCGCTTTACCTTCCAACTCCCGCCAGAATGGACGGAATGGGGGAAGACCACTACGGTGGAGTAACAGGTCCCGGATTGTGATGCTGGCTTTCCAGCCACGGGACCACTCGGGCAGGTAGTCACCGACAAGATGATCTAATTGCACCCGGCCCTCATCAACGAGTCCCATTACAGCTGTGGTCGTAGCAATCACCTTCGTCAGCGACGCAAGATCGTAAAGACTTGAGTCTGTAACTATAGATGACTCTTCTGCCCAATCGAGCCGGCCTATCCCCCGCAGTCTTACCAGGCGCCCGTGCCGACCAATCGCGATCGCTGCCCCAGGGGTTGTACCACCTTCGATAGCATCGGCAAGGATTCGATCCACACGAGCTAGCCCTTCGGGATCCATCCCAACAACACTTGGCCGCGTCTCTGATCCCTTCGGATCAAGTTCATCCGAAGTCCTGGGTCGAAACGCTCCTATGTTTCGATCTACCCCTTCTCCCATCCTGTGAAGTGGAGGCAGTGAAATCGGAAGTCGACCAGTGATTGGAGACCGTCCCAAAAGCGCATCAGCCGCAGCGCGCTGTGACGCCGCTGAGCCTCCCCACGCCACGAGATAAGCAAATGCCTCAGGTAGCGAATCGAGAATGTAGGGGGTACCAAATGAGACGAGGACGGTCGGTGTCCCTAACCCTTCTACACGGGAAACAAACTGGGTTAGTGCGTCAGGAAGAGCTAATAGTGGCTCGGCAGTCCTTGGCGGCACATAGGCTGAAATGAGGACCAAATCAGCATCTACGGCTACGCGAACCAGTGAGTCATAAACACTGGCATGACTCTCAACATTCGTGCGAGCCTGCACAACCTTAGTCGCTTCGCGCAATCGCGCATCGAAGACTCGGCCAGCTGCCAGGTCCGTTGATCGCGAGAACGTAAGCGACAACACCATACGTGTATGCGAAGAGTCGAAGGGGACATCACCTGCCAGATCTCGCACCAAAGTTAGGGATCGACTGGCAACTGTATCGGCGACTGAAGTATGTGCATCGACCCCAACGAGACTTGGGATCACTTCAGTATCGACCTCTGCCCCGCGATCCAGCTCTGCCCGGGCTTTAAGGCGTAGTAATCGTCGCACTGACTGCTCTACACGCTCTTCCGTCACCCGACCACGTTCAACGGCAGCCACCACGGCATTAATCGTACGTTCGGGCTCGCGCGGCATCAGTAAAACATCCGCGCCCGCTTCCAGCGCAACGACAGCAATCTCCTCCGCGCCAAACCGATTTACAAGCGCCCCCATTTCTAGCGCATCCGTAAATAATACTCCATTAAAATCAAGATCCTCCCGCAGAACCTGAGTCATAAAATATGGAGAAAGTGTGGCAGGAACCGCTCTGTCACCTAAGATCTGTGGTGCCGCAACATGGGCTGTCATTACTGCATCCACACCTGCCGCAATAGCCCGCCGGAAAGGCACCAATTCGATGCGGTCAAGTCTGGCTCGGTCTCCCGGGATCATGGCAAGTGCGACGTGCGTATCTGTCTCAGTATCTCCATGACCGGGAAAATGTTTCGCTGTCGTCAGTAACCCGCCCTCACACGCCCCCTTTATGTAGGCCACACCCAAAGCTGAGACTCTCTCGGGATCTGCACCTAACGAGCGTGTGTTTATGACCGGATTAGCCGGATTATTATTTACGTCCAGCACCGGTGCGAAGTTCAGGTGGACACCCATCGCACGTGCTTCGATTGCGGTAATCCTCCCCGCCTCATAAGCCAGACTCTCATCATCAGCAGCACCAAACGCCATGGCCGGGGGGAAGGTTGTCGCACCGCCTAGCCCGAGCATGAGCGGGAGTGAATAGGGTTCCCCAACTCGATATCCGGGGCCTGCCTCAAAGTCTGCGGCTATCAGCAGTGGGACATCAGACTCAGCCTGCAGTCGGTTAAGACGAGAAGCGTAGCCGAAAGGGGTTCCGAGAGAGATAACAATCCCTCCAATATCTTGATCTCGAACAAGCTCTTCCACTCGGGCAAATTCGACGTCGTCGGCCGAAGCGTAACCTCCGCTCATCCAGACCATCACCAGCTGACCGACACGCTCCCGCAGATCAAGTTGTGCAAGTGTTTCCTCAATCCACTTTTCTGATTCGTGCGACAACACCTGCGTGGGGCTGGAGCACGACAACGGGTGTGCGGCTGGAGATTCTGGTACGACGGAAACTAGGATTGCCATGAGGCTAAGCACGAGAATGCCGGACCGCAGCGATGTTGACCGCTTTCCACAACTTCGCACCAACCCTAATCTCCCCTGCATGTTAAGCATCTCCCTTTGTGCGTCTATCAGCGAGGCAGGCAAGTACTCCTCCGCGTGGCCACCTCTAGCTAAACGTACCGGTGTCCTCGCTTTTGCGCTGGCCCTGAGCGCATGCGGGCAAGCGCCATCAACAGACCAGTCGATTACGTCTAACTACACCCATGACGTCCGACCCGGGATCGATATTTTGTTATCCGATTCATCTCATCTTATTGATGGCCGTAGAGTTGGCCTTATCACTAACCGAAGCGGCGTGAGTCGGGATGGGACAAGTTCAATTGATATTCTCTACACCTACCCAAGAACCAACCTCGTGGCCCTCTTCGCACCTGAACATGGGATTCGTGGAAGCCAACCCGAGGGCATAGAAATTCCAGACACTGTTGATCCCAGCACTGGCATTCCCATTTATTCGCTCTACGGTAAGACTCGTGCCCCGACTGAGAAGATGCTGGGGGGGATCGATGTGCTCGTCTTCGACCTTCAGGATATAGGGGCACGGTACTACACATACCAGTCCACAATGGCCTTAGCTATGAAGGCAGCCGGACGAGAAAAGATGCCATTTGTTGTGTTGGACCGACCTAATCCGCTTGGTGGTGCTGTTAACGGACCCACTCTTAATCCTGCCTTCGCAAGTTTTGTTGGACCCTACCCAATTCCGGTGAGACACGGGATGACGATTGGTGAACTAGCGCACCTGTTTACCGGCGAGTTCAATATCGAGGTTGACCTCCACGTTGTGCCCACAATGGGATGGACTCGCAATCTCTGGTTCGATGATACAGGACTCGTTTGGGTACCTCCGTCACTGAACATGCCCTCACTAGAGAGCGCAACTCATTATCCGGGCACTTGTCTGTTCGAGGGTACGAACTTTTCGGTGGGAAGAGGAACGACGGAAGCCTTTCAATTATTGGGTAGCCCTTGGTTGGATGGTGCGCTTTGGGCAGAGCGACTCGTCGACTATAACCTTCCAGGGGTTCGTATAGAAATCTCCGAGTTCACTCCTCAAGACCCGAGTGATGGAAAGTTTGACGGGGTGACAATGACTGGAATCCGACTCGTGGTGACTAATCGTACCTCGTACGATCCAGTGCTAACAGCGGTGGCTGCCCTAATCGAAGCGCGTCGCCTATCCGGAAAAGCTTGGGTTTGGAATAAGCGCCATTTCGATCGTTTGGCCGGGTATGATGGGCTTCGCCTCGCAATTGATCGTGGCGACGAACTCGAGAATATCGTTGAGGCATGGATCAATGAGCGGTCGGAGTTCAAGGGGCTGCGAAGACCCTATTTAATGTACTGATCCGGCATGTACGCTCCTGGACATAAACACCCTAGCCAGACTTAGCGTGGGACTAGGACTCTGCCACCTAAGGGTTCGATCTCAGCTTCAATCGGTGTTTCCCCTCTTGGTTCGCCATCAATTTGGATTGCAACTGGAGGGTTGGATTCGATCCGGATTTTTTTGGCTTGAAGAAAAATCATGCGCTCATTTCCAGCGAATTGCCTACGTGCCACCTGCCACAATAGGCCCGCAACCTCAGGTAGATTTCGAGGTGCATAGATGCATACATCGATAAGGCCATCTTGGAACGAAGACTCTGGAGCGACAGTCAATTCGACTGGGAGCGGTCCAGCTTTCAGCTGGCCTGCGTTCGCCAACAGAACCATCGACGCGTTCACCTCTACTTCGTGCTCATCAGCAACAATTCGGAAATCAGCGCTCGGAGGAACTATCACATTCTTGAGGCCACTGTATAGATAAGCAGCAAACCCAAACCTGTTCTTGAGTTCCGTGGTCGCGTCAGTCATGACGTCGGCGTCAAGCCCAGCTCCAGCCATGAGTGCAAAAGGTTCACCATTCGCCCGTCCTATATCGATCTTGACCACACTCCCTTCTACAGCGACACCCACACTCTCTTCGAGCGAACTTGGGACACCAAAATTCAAAGCCAATTGATTTCCAGTGCCGCACGGAACGATCGCGACTGGGACTTCTGTACCAGCAGTCCCGCGAAGTGCAACGCCCACGGTACCGTCTCCCCCAACCGCTACGACAGCCCGATAACCCCTCTTGGCTGCGGCGCGAGTAACATGGAAAGCTTCTTCCCTGTCGGATGGTTCTACGATGTCAAACGGTACGCCTCTAGCCGAAAAAGCTCCCGCTAGTTGACGACGTAGGGTTGTGACTGGCCTTCCACTAGCTCCCCGATTGAGAAGCACGAGGAAGCGTTCGGAGTCGGGAAATGGATACTCGATCTTGGATGGACCTTCGTTCTTTGACAATCAACCTCCGACGAGTCCGTTTACTCGCTGGGCGTATAGCTGGCTCTGGCGCCATAGAGGTTCCGTATCCAGACACCCGAGCGCAAGTCAGAAATCCCAATCACGGAAAAGGAATAGTCCGAAGGTTCGCTCGTTAACGAGGTTCGTCCCCCGAGCCATCCCGAATAAGCGCTCATCAAATCTGCTTGCCGATCGAGCTTCAATCGTCCAGTTCGGAAGAAACATCCACTCAAGCGCCGCGCGAGCGGGACCACCACCAAGAGGCTGTGAAAAAGACAAAAAGAGGTCTTGTCCTGCATACCACCCAACTTCGACCAACGTCAAGTCGAAAACGCTTTGCGACCCCTGCAGCCCAACTCCTCGCTCTCCCCCACCAATAGAACGGAGGTTGAAGTACGACAATCCCGTAGAACCGACAAGCGCTGACGATATGCCCGAGCTCACCGTACCCAGGATGCTCTGCCTAACCAAGCGCTGGCCTAATTGAGAATCGGCAGATTGGTAACAAGGAGTTCCAACAGCTAGGAAGCACAACCGATCTGTCTCACTCATTGGGGGATTACTAGTGAGATCCAGTGTACTCTCGCGCAACCTTCCACCAATGCGGGCCTCGATGACCACAGGACCTTCAACGGTCTGATTTCTATATTCGGCTGAGATGGACAGGTTCGGGTTAAAATCCGGATTACCAACGAATTGAATCGCTCCCGAGGTGATACGAAGTGCCTGTACATACGGCGGGAGTCTATCAAACCGATATGTGCCGCGGGGAAGCTCAACTCCACCTCGAACCGTAGTTAAGTCCTGCGACCGATCTACTTCCACCGCCAAGTTTTCGGAGATTAGCTCAACATCCAGTTCTGGCGACCTCAACCATAAGTTTGGCCCTAGCGACACATTCGCATCGACCACGAGATTGTCCATGAATGGATTGCGGAAACGCTCAAGCAACCGACGTTCGCGAACTGAGGCAGAGTCAAGAAGCGTATAGATTGAAGGATCTCTAAGGTCGAGGACTCGACGCTGCCGCAGGAACTCGTCCTGTCGGATATCCCCCTCTGAGAGGTTGAATTGTCCTGTGAGGATCGGTTGCGTATACCAACCGCCAAGTCCTCCTTCGCCACTCACCTTCAACGACATATCAAGACGTGAAATTGCATGAAAGTCAGTCGCATCGATTGCAAGAGCGAACTTAGGATCAGTCAAAGACGTAATATCCAATGTTCCTTCAACTTCGAGGAATCCGCCTAAATCGGAGGCCAAATAACCGGATTCCAGATTTGCCTGAGATCCTCGGAAACTGATTTGGCCGTCTACATCGGTTAACCATACCCCGAGGTCGGGCACCCAAGACCGACCATCACTGATACGGAGGCCTCCTCCGTAATTAAGCGTTCCTGGCCTTCCGCGGAGAGTTATATCCGCACGCCCAACACCTGAGATCTCCTCTAATCCCTCTACACGGAGTTCTAATAAAGTGAGAGGTACGCTGTCTCCCTGGATCGAGAGATCAATCGGATCATCGAGAAACCGGTTTTCGATCCGGCGGAATGACAAATCTGCAAAGACGGATCCACTAACTCGAGCTAGGCGAGCACTCTCTCCGGTCAGATCGATCAGCCCTTCCAGCTGACTATCGGCATAGTCAAACTGCGCCTCGAGACCAGTATATCGATGTGTACGAATTGAGGGGTCTGCGATGTGGAGTGTACCCGCAAAACGAGGGTCCGTCAGCGTTCCCTCAAGACGGGCGGACCCTTCTAGTATACCGCCGACCTGGGGTGATTCTGAAAAGAGGTGAGCCAGTTGATCCATTCTGATCCCAGACAGATTAACAAGAAGTTCACCCTCTCCCGTGGCTGGAACTGTACCATTCGCCTCAACGTGTCCTAACGGACCCGTAAGTAATAATCCATCCACCACAAAAGCTGAATCCACATACGTAAGCTGAAATGGTCGCGCTAAAGTCGATTCTAACTTGCCGAGACGTAGCCTTAAGCGCTCAAGGTGTGCATTCCAATTACTACCTGCCTCGATTTTCCCGCGAGCCGAGACTTCAAGTGTTGAATCGCGTCGGGCATGGATTTCGAGTGTATTACCCGCCGGTATGGAGCGCTCCCAACGAACATCGAGCGAATCAAGTCTCCGACCGTCGAGGTCCGCACCTACCGCTGTAAACTGTGTTAGGGTCGCATCGGCGGTTGGCGGTTCGAAAAGTTGGATTCGTGCCGACAACGTGTCAGCACGGTACCTCTCGAACCGCACCTGTGAGCCTTCGATGAATACATCGACCGTAAAATCTTTCCAGCGCCCGGTGACGGAGCCTCGTGCACCCAAACCTCCAGACAAACCTTCCGTCGCTTCCTCATCTGAAGCTCCACTGAACGCCGCTTCAAAACTGTCAAAAAGTGCTTCCTCCGTCGCGACAATGCTTTCGCCAGGGATTGCCTCGATAAACCAACGGTCCCAATCCGAAAGATCAGGAGCTTGAAGACTAAACTCCATAGTCTCCATCTGGCTTTCATCCAAACCAAAATCACCACGAGCCGAGAGGAACCCCACATCTGTTGACAGATAGAGGGTGTCAACCGCTGCTACTCCATCAGACACATTGAAACGAAAACGGCCATCGTAGATCTCCACTAGATCGAACTGCGAGGGAAGAACTTCAAGATCAACTTCCGCTTCTAGCGTGGTTGGATCATACCCTCTTCCATTCACACGACCATAAACACCTAACCGTGAATCAGGAGCGCCCTCAATCCATTGGTCGAGCGGCAGATTTGTTGCCTCAATCTGCATGTCATATCTAGGCTCATCGTTATCAAGCCCGAAAGAGCCATTAATTGTGAGTCGACCACGAGAGCTTTCAAGCGTAGCGGTTGCAGACAGGTTGGAGCGATTGCCTCTCATCCGGATCGGACCCGACACAGACCCTGCAAGTTCGACACCGGGCACCCATGGACTAAGCAGATTTAGCGCAAGCGGCCGCACCTCAAGGGTAAGATCAACCAGTCGATCTCTTGAGAAATCAAGAGTCCCCGACCCTGACACACCCGAGAAATCACCTGTAGAAGTGAAATGGGATACGTCGCCAGTGAATATAAGATCGTCATTATCATTATTATCGAGGGTCACCGTACCATTGATACGACCCGCCAACGGTGGGTCCGGCCCCAAGATCCGAACCCATTTAGGCTCGAATGTCTCCAGGTCAAGCTCTAGGTTATGCACGGCGAAAGGCTGGACAATCCCGATCCCGCCTTGAGCCCTAATCTCCGACGTAGTTGTTCCTTCAGTAAGGTCCGCAAGCGACAGCGTGGCATCGATCGTGAGATCGTCGACCGGGCCCGAACCTTCCAGCGAGCCCCGTATCCAGCCATCAACTGCCTGCTCTCTGCTAAGGACGCGGTTTAACCACTGGAGGCGAAGGGGCTCCAGAGAAAAATCCAAATTCTCGAAACGGGGAGTTTGACCCATCGCCAGTACAAAGCCACCACGGAGTTGAGTATCTTCGCTTCGTATATCTGCATCGGATACCGTAACAACCATGTCTCCCAAGCGTGACGTCAGGCCGATCTCCATCGAGCCGCCCCCCAACCTGGGCATAGGAATCGGTAGCCAACGAACATCTTCGAAACCAAGTGGTTCTGCACTGAGTTGGAAGTCATACTCAAGAGGAACAGCCGAAGCCAACCAACCAGTCCCAAATACCGTTGAATTCTTAGTCTCAAAACGCTTGATCTCGACCCGTGCGGTATCTCCTAACGTTACCGTACCCGATAGATGTGAAAGTTCCAGCGGTTGATTCACCGCATGAAGTGTCCCACTGACATCCTCAATGAGCAGCCTAAAAGGACGAGGAGGATCTACGAGTCTAATAACCGGGAAGTTTCCGCTAATATTTTCCAGTCTATAGACACGCTCGAACTCACCATTGCCAGATTCCCGAATGGCCCATAACGACTCGCCAGCGCGTGCATCGCTTAACGCACGCTCCCTAGCCGATTTATCCAGGCCTGCGGTCCACGGCGTTCGGATCTCAATGCTTCCTCTTTCAAGACTCGCATCGAAGAGCGAGATGCGGAGAGGAGTTTCTCCTTCCTCGCCATTGAGAATAATGTCACGCAGAAGACCGATGGGTTCTTTAACCAGCTCCACCCAATTGGCAGAAATGGATTGCTCAAAGTCGGGATTAAGGTGAGAAGTTCCAAAGATCTGGTCGTAGTTCCAAGCTTTATCTACCCCCTGAACCAGATGAATAGCAGCATGGCGTGCATGTATACGCCTTATTCGAAGATGTTTGCCAAATAGGGCTAATGGATCGTATTCGACCGTCACAGTATCGAGGACAATGAACGAGCTAGAATCTGGCCCATCGATCCTAAACTGACTCAGTGTGACCCGCGTTAAAACATTACCATCAAGCACAGGGCCAATCACAACCTGACCGTTCACTGCATTCGCAAGCACCCGCTGAATGATCGAGGCCGCTGCGTTGCGTCCCGTATCGGTTTGCGTGAATTGGAACAGAGTGAACGCGACTGCAAACGACAAAAATCCTAGGACGCGAAGGAGGATTCGTACTCGTGCCCTTGGATCGGCGCGTTGCCCATTTTGATCCTCTGAATTTTGAGTCGTTTCGACGATTGAGGATGGACGTGCATCTTCGCCGTTATCAGTACCAATCCCTTCGCTACGCACCGATTCCGTCGATCTACTCTCGGCAGTCGATTTGTCGGAAGGTGGCGACCGGGACTCGTCGGGACTCAAAATGCCTCTCCAATCGATATGTGAAGCTGAAATCGCCGCAAGATCTTGCGAAAAGAAGACGGATTGTCGAACTCGAACGGGTCAAAACTGACTGGTTGATCGAGCTGAACGAGCGTTCCGTTCTCAAGCGAGATAATCACAGGCAAGTTCATCGTACCAGTCGGATTATACCCCAGATCGAGTCGAATGGGGCCAATAGGGCTGATGAAGCGAATACCTGCACCCGGAGTCCAGATCGGGGCACGAATCTTAGACAAATCGTCCCAGACGTTGCCCGCATCGACGAAGAACACTAGGCCCCACCGTTGATCTAACGTCTGCCGAAACTCAAGATTCACTTCGAAGAATGCATTGCCACCACTTGGCCGCTGCTCGAAGCGGCTGGGATCATTAGCAGCCAAATTTCCTGCGCAGACTTCGAGCACTTGGCCAGAACAGTCTTCTATTTGGTTGAGAACCAACACTCGGGGTCCAAGTAGGTTTTGGCCAAACCCTCGCACGCTTTGCGACCCACCTGCAAAAAACCGCTTGGAGGGGTGGATTACATCCTCTCCTTTAGTCGGATCGGTTGGGAACAGTGGTGTGCTGGTGGGTTCAACAACACCGGCCCTAGCCCGCGCTCCAAAAACAAGACCTGGTTCAAGTTGTTGAAATACGGCTCCCTGAAGACCCGCCCTTACATATCTGTACTCCGAACCTGTTAGCGAACCCGCAGTCTCAATTTCGGTCGTAATATAGAAACCACGACTGGGCCGTAATGGATCATTGGTTTTATTAAAAATCCAATCTAGAGATAAGGGCGCTAACCATCTCGCCTGAGTAACCGTAGCAATATCTTCTGGCGTACAAAACCCGAAGTTAACGCAAAAGAAAATGTCGGCTGATTGTTCGTCAAAACCCGTAAATGCTGGCTGATATGCGAGAGTCGCTGTCATCCCAGAGCCCAAGCGCCGCGAAACCGCTAACGCCGCTCCAATCCCTTCCCGTATGAACACATCGGGGACCGTCTCTCGCTCTCCAAACAAACTGGCCCTGAAACTATTCCTGCCAGAGAAAAAAACGGGAACAAGCAACTCAGCCTGGAGCAGGAAATTAAGGGTGCGGAAATCCGGATTCGTCCCAACACCCGAACAAGGGAAAGATCCACCCAATTGCTGAGCGAAGATATTCTTGAGTCGAGCAGTAATCTCCAGTCGACGCGCACCCCCGAAAAGATTCCGGTGTGTCAACCTCGCTTCGGTTTGCAAACACTCATCCGTGCTCCACCCAAACCCCCCACGGGCAGCTCGGTTCCCAGCCGGTGTAATCTGGACCAGAAGATCGACGATTGAATCCGACATGACTCCGTTTTCAGATGGTCGTTGTCTCGCAATCGAAGCAAACCGCACCGCATCGAGACTGAACAAGTTTCTCTGGCTTTCCTCTTCACGGCTCTGACTGTAGAAGTCGCCAGTACGAAGCCTCAACAGATCACGAACGACACCCTCCCCTATAGTTTCATGCCCTTCCATATGGATGTCGCCAACCTTGAACCGACGACCAGGAATCACATCAAGCTCGACTTGTGCCGACCCGCCAACTTGACGACGGGCATCTTGCAGTACCAAGGCCTCAATGAACCCCAACTCGTGCATTGCTTGCACAAGACTGTCTATCCTAGCCTCAAGTCGGAGCTGATCGAACCGTTCCCCGACCTCCACACCAATCATCTCTTGCGCAGAATTTACGTCTATTACGTCGGGGAGCCCGCGAATCACAAAACTGTCGATGGGTGTTGGTTCACCTTCAGTAACGGTGAACTCCACCCGTGCATCCTGCCCAATCGTACTAATATCACTTTGCACTGCGGCGTCGAAAAATCCCCGAAGTGTGTAGAAGGAGCGAAGTCGGAGTTCATCTCCTGCAACATCGAGTGAATCCAAATAGCCACGGCGGTGGGCAAACCCCCAGTCGGTCAGAAGACACACGGGGTTCAAGAGGAAGCTGACGCATCCAGTACTACGGCTCTGGATAACCGCGCGCAAATCTCGGTCGGAGAATGATTCGTTTCCGATAAAGCGAAGAGAACGAACTTCTGGTTCTCGAATGACTTGTCCAGAAAGTTCGCCTTGGCTCGCGCAAACGATCGCAGCCACGAACAGCACCAGTTTTAGTCGGCATGCCTTGCGGCCCGCCGCTTGTGAAACCGTACGTTTCCCTCTGCGCGGTGTGATCAGCCCGCCGCAGCCGCGTCAGGTCGACGAAAACGCATGATGAGCGTCACTCCGATGACTATCACCCCAACGGAAATAGCCTGTGCGAGCGTAAACGATCCTAAGAAACGGTCATCCTTAGCTCGAAATAGCTCCACAAAGAAACGTTCAGCCCCCGCCAACGCGAGCCAGAGAGCGAACAGCCACCCTTTTTGGTGCGGGTGCCCCCGTAAACGAATTAGTAGAAAGAAGAAAAGGAGTGACAGGCTAGACTCGTATAGCTGAGTCGGGTGCACAGCTAGCACCTCTGTGTCCGGAATAGCCGGATCTACACCGGCCCCGAAACGACGAAGATTCCCTGCAGTCGACGGAGGTTGCCCTCCAGGGAATGCAATACCCACGAACGAGTCCGTTGGGCGACCGTAGTCATCTCCAACCAAGAAGCAACCAAGACGCCCAATCGAATACGAGAGCGCTAGAGCGGGCGCAATAGCATCGGCAGTGAGCGGGATTGAAGCCCCTTTACGACGAATAACCCAGATGACCCCGAGCACTCCACCGAGAAACCCTCCATACCAGACGAGTCCGCCGCGCGAGAACAGCATTCCAAAGGGATTAGCTGCGGTCAAGTCCCAGTACAGTGCTGCATAGTAGAGCTTTGCTCCGACAATCCCACCGACAAGTGCACCCAAGAGGGCATCTGCACTCATCTCCTGGTCTGCACCAAGTCGGCCCAGTTCCGATCGTAGAACGAAATGCCCAGACAAAAACGCTAGTGCCAACATCACGCCGAACGACGTGATAGTCATCTCTCCCAACACCGGCAAGTTCAGAGTAAACAGTTCGGGATACACGCTCTCACCCTCTCAAGTTTTTCAACTGCAGACTAGTCCAGGGAACGCAAGCGAAGGGTCCGCATTAAGCGACCATGAGCTGCGTTCTCCATTTTTGAGACGATGACGCGCCGCCTCTGCAATCATCGCTGCGTTGTCAGTTGCCAGACGACCGGAGGGAATATACAACTCCCCGCCATCGGCGAGTCGTTTACTCAAACAATTTCGGAGCCGCGAGTTACGCGCTACACCACCACCCAGAACCACACGATGGCAGTTCGTGAACTCAACTGCTCTCATAGTTTTCTCAACCAAAACATCAATGACCGCTTCCTGGAACTCCGCTGCCAGATCAGGAACAAGGCCATTCAATCCTCCATTTCGCTCTAACTCGCTAGCGAGCATCGCGACGGCAGTTTTGAGGCCACTGAATGACATATCAAAGTAGGCCGCGTCGCTTGGGTGATCACGAGAAGACAGCATGGGACGGGGAAGAGAGAATCGCCCAGTTTTTCCATGCTCAGCGACACGTTCGATCTCAGGACCTCCCGGATAGGCCAATCCCAAGCGTCGTGCAATCTTGTCGAATGCCTCTCCTGCTGCATCGTCGCGCGTCTGACCTAATAAGTGATAATCGCCCCACCCCCGGGCCTCAAGAAGAATCGTATGTCCACCTGATACGAGTAGGCCAATGAACGGCGGTTGCGCATTAGCGTGCTCCAATGCAGTACCGAACAGGTGGCCTTCCATATGGTGTACCCCAAGGAGCGGAATTCCGCTCGCAAACGCATAGGCTTTCCCCCAGTTCAATCCGACGAGAAGGGCACCCACCAGCCCGGGACCCGCTGTCACTCCTACCCCTCCGATCTCTTCATCAACCACATTTGCTTGTTGCATTGCGTGCCGGACCAACGCTCCAAGCGAGCGAACATGCTCGCGTGCCGCAATCTCAGGCACCACACCACCAAATGCCGCATGAGCATCTTGCGAAAGGATAGCAAGACCACGAATGCCCGACTCGTCGACGACGGCAGCCGAAGTTTCGTCACATGACGTCTCGATCCCGAGAACAGGGCCTCCTCGATATGCTGGAGTCGATATCATAGGCGTTTAAGGACAGATTTCTTGTTTACTCAGGTGTTGAATCGAAAATCGAGAGGCCCAGCCCAGGTGTTACGTTCACAATCGACATTAGCCATAAAATCGGACGAAAACACTACACCACGCGATATTATTGAGCGACTCTCTTCGATCGGACCTGTGACCTCTACTGGCATCTGCAAGTAACGAGGTTTCGGCGCCCTGACCTCAGTTATCCCCCCGGCAGCCTCCACTACCATCTCCGAGGGGCACGACACACTCAGCCACATGAGGATAGAAAGTACAACAGCAGCCGTCTTGTATGGCCAATTTTCGTTCATCATTCGACGAAAGTCCATCTTATCGAATCCTCATTTGAGGTGTTAATCGATCAGTGGTGGTATCGGACGACACAGGCTCTACCTCGTCTGTAAGGTCGGCACTCACTGAATCAGGCGGCATTCCTGCTACTACGATAGAAACAAAACCGTCCAAGGAGAGAGGCGAACTCGGTGCTGGGCTCTGAGATACTACACGCCCAGGTCCCTCGGGGGCGTTCACTTGATACCGAATCGCACCTAACTGCAGCTGTCCGTCCTCGAGAACGGCTTGGACATCGTCGACATGACGGCCACGAAGATCGGGCACCGTAACGATTGTGGACCCTTCACTCACCGCCAGTTCAATGGTCACGGGCAATATTAGCCGGGTTCCTGGTCCGGGACGGATTTCTATAACCCCTGCTCTTTCGACTTCGGTAGAACGAACTATATCCACATCAAATCCGAGGTGGCGGAGTATACCTGCCGCATCATCTCCACCTAACCCGATCAAATTCGGGACCACTCGAGATAATGGGCCAGCACTTGTAGTTAAACGGACAGTGTCTCCGTTGCGCCCGACCTGACCAGGTAGTGGGCTCTGGGCAACGATATCGCCTTCGGGTACTCGGGGGTGACGCAGTTGACTGCGAACGACACCCGTAAGACCGAGTTCTGCCAGCATTTCTGTAGCATCTACCAGCCCAAGCCCAGACAAATCAGGGATCTGATAAAATTCGGTATTCATCGGATCGTCCACCGAAGGAGAGAACCATTGGCTGGAAATCGTGTAACCGATGACAAACATAATACCAGTGAATGCTATTGCTCGTCCGACTCGACTCCTCAGGAGCCCCGCGAGTAAAGGCCCACTCCGCTTAGTGTTCCTGCGCTCGAAACTCATGCAGTACGACGCATACGAGCCGCGTACGAGCCGTCCGTACCTGTAATCCATGGGCGTATAAACAGGTCGCCCGCAGGGGATAGGCAAGCTTCGGGAACTACAGTCTCACTTGGCGGTTCCCGCCTAAATTCCCGGTGTCGTTCCAAGAATGCCTCCACCTGATCCTCGTTCTCCTCAGGCTCAAGAGAACATGTACTGTAGACCAACACTCCTCCCTCCTTCACGATAGAAGAACATGACTCAAGAATATCCCGCTGAAGCACCAAAAGTTTCTTAAGTCGCCCTTCATCAAGCCTCCATCGCGAATCTACTCGGCGGCGGAGAACACCTGTCCCCGTGCAAGGAACATCGGCGATAATCGTCCCAGCCGAAGCGATTGGAAGACATCGTGCATCCGCTGCAACGAGCGCTATGGGAAGATGCGTTCGTTCTGCCGACCGACCCACTTGTCTCAAGCGCTTTGGTGAGACATCCAGCGCAACCACTGGGGTCGGCACGGCCGCTGCTAGACCTATCGCCTTAGTACCTGGTGCCGCACACACATCGAGAACGGGCTTCGGCGTCCATGCGCCTGTGTAATCTACCACACTAGAGGCCGCGGGGTCCTGTATGACCCCGTGAAGCCCTCCGAGGGCAGCGCTTGGTGATCCCTCAACTATTGCGAAAGATCGTGACCAACCTGGCAAACGTCGAAGTTTAACGCCTTCAGGTATACACTTCGGGTCATCACCCAGCATACGGAGCACCACATCCGGGGCACTATTTCCATGCTCCACAAGACGAGATACATCATGGAAACTCCAACGATCGAGCCAGCGACGAATGAGCCACTCAGGATGTGAACCCCAAGTGGTCAGATACGCGACAGGATTTGTGTCGTGCGACGGAAACGGATCCGTATTGGTATTACTCGCCAGCGCACGGAGTACAGCGTTGATATATGCTGCTCGCCTACGATCCATCACCTCTCGCGCAGCCTGCACTGTCTCGTTCACCGAAGCATGGTCAGGCGTGCGTAGCTCACGGAGCTGATAGGCGCCAATCCGGAGCCAGTCTAGCATATCAGCATCAATTCGTCGTATCGGTCGATCTGAAAACGCCTGGATCCATGTGTCGAGGCGAGTTCTAAGTCGGACACACCCGTATCCGATCTCGAGAGCCAATCCTCGATCTTTCTGAGCTACTTCAGAAAGGATTCTTTCGGATGATTCATCAGCAAACCCCCCTTTTCTCACTTCTGAAAGGATGCGGTGTGCAGCCAAGCGGGGGTTCAAAAGAGAGTCAGCCTGGGATTCCTTGCAACGGGCTCGAGGGCGCCGCCCATTCACGTTTCGCCATCCGGCCGGACAAATACGCGTATCGACCAGCATCTACAGCGAACCGCATAGCGGTTGCCATTTGCACGGGATCCTCAGCCTCAGCCAGGGCTGTGTTCATCAAAATACCGTCAACGCCTTGCTCCATGGTGGCGCACGCGTCGGATGCTGTACCCACACCAGCATCAACGATGACAGGGACCGTAAGACGTGATTTAATAAGCCGAATGTTGAGTGGGTTAAGCAATCCGAGCCCACTTCCAATCGGAGACGCTAATGGCATAACTGCAGCCACGCCTGCATCCTCAAGCCGGAGGGCTGTCACCAAGTCGTCGTTTGTATATGCCAAAACAACGAATCCCTCACCTACCAGGACCTTAGTGGCCTCAAGCAAACCCTCCGTATCCGGCAAAAGAGTTTCTTGATCACCGATCACCTCGAGCTTGACCCACTCGCTCATACTGGCAGCACGCCCGAGCCGGGCGAATCGAATTGCTTCTTCTGCACTGTAGCAACCGGCAGTGTTGGGAAGGAGCGTGAACTCTTCTGGACTTATTGTACAAAGGATCGCATCTCGATCAGGATTCGAAATGTCCACACGACGAACGGCAACAGTAACCATCTCAGCTCCGGAAGCTCGTATGGTATCAATCATGATCTGTGGAGTCGAGTATTTTCCCGTCCCCACAATGAGCCGAGATGAGAAGCTGCGGTCAGCAATTGTCAACTGTTCCACTCAACCACCCCCCACAAAATGAACCAATTCAATATTGTCACCTTTCTTGAGGAACAGGCTTTCCATTTCCGTCCTCCGGATGATCTTTCGGTTGAGTTCGACAACAACGCTTCTTTCATCGAGCTCAAGTTGATGCAGCAACATGACCATTGATGTTCCAATCGCCACATGACATAGCTCGCCGTTTAGTTGAATGTCGATCGGACGTGCCATTCTATACAACATCCCACAATTGATCGTTTACCGCTCCTCTCAATGTCTGAACGACCTGGACCGAATCCGGAGCACTCCAGACCGCACTTTTCACAACTACTCCATAGGCGCCAAATGATATGGCTTCTCGCGCTCTCGGCACATTTACGCCTCCGATTGCCAAGATCGGCACTTCACTACCACGGGTACATTTCATCGTCTCGGAAATATTGCTAGGGCCACTCGCTTCCACCTCTGGGTGTGAGCTTGTTGGATAGATTGTTCCGAGGACGAGGTAGTCAGCCCCTGCACGAACTGCCGAAGCGGCTTCTGCCGGCAAATGGACTGACACTCCAACCCTTAACTGTCCCCCACATTCATTGATGAACTCCCGTGTACTCTGCACCTCTGGTGCAGTATGACCAAGCTGCACTGCGTGTGCTCCAGCCGCTAGCGCGATATCCGGCCGACCATTCACTATAAGCCACGAACTGGAGCCCTCTATGAATCGGGCCAATTGTTGAGCTATGGTGAAAAGCTCACCGGCATCCAAATACGCCCGCAGGTGAACGGCGACAGGTTCGGACGATGCGAGCATTTGGTCGAGAGACGCTAGGACGGCTGTATCTTCGAGCTCGTGCTCTGAAACCAAAACATGCACACGGGGCAACGAGAAATCAGACGAAACAAGCACCTTCTATGCTCCCTGCGCCGCGGACCCACGCTTCCGACTTCATCCGACGGCGACCCGCAGGCTTCACTTCACCAACACGCAGTGCTCCGGAACCCGTTGCAACGATGAGACCATGCCGAGGGTCTGCTTCCAGAACTGTTCCGGGTGCGTTGTCTGACTGGTCAGCCTGAACCTGCGGACTAAAAAACTGAAGCGGCAAACCATTAAGCTCGGTCCAAGCCGCTGGCCAAGGATCACAGCCACGCAACCAGTGGTGCAGTTCTTTTGCACTAAGCGTCCAGTTAATCCGAGCCAATGCACGATCTAATTTGGGAGCATAAGTCGCCAACTCACCCTTCTGATCGCTTTCCTCAGCTCGGCCTCCTCCAACATCGGAAAGCACTTTTATCAGCAGATTTGCACCTCGACGTGCGGTCTCAATGTACAGCTCACCGGCTGTAGTTTCATTCGAAATCGAGATGTGCTCTTGGGCGACAATCGGACCCGCATCGAGTTCGCGTACCATCCGCATGATGGTTACACCACTCTGTTCATCGCCACGGATAATGGCCCAATTGATCGGAGCAGCTCCCCTAAGTTTGGGCAGTAAAGATGCATGCACGTTGAGTGAACCCAACTCGGGCAGGTCGAGAACGACTTCGCCTAACATCTGGCCGTAGGCTGCAACCACTGAAATGTCGGGTGTTAGCAAACGGATAGCGTCTACAAAACCCTTTCCTTCTGGCCGTATGGGCTGGAGCACCGGAATCCCCGCATTAAGCGCCCACTTTTTCACCGGACTTTCTGTGACTGACCGACCACGGCCAGCCGGTCTGTCAGGACTAGTGATGACACTGACCAGCTCGTGTCCCGCATTCCGCATGGCTTCGAGCGACGGTATACCGAAGTCCGGGGTCCCCCAAAAAAGGATTCTCAGTTTTCGCCCTTCTGCCATTTTTGGAGGAGAAGTTTCCTTTTAAGAGGACTTACTCGGTCAAGAAAAAGGATGCCATCGAGGTGATCGTTCTCATGTTGGATACAGCGACTGAGCAGACCTTCCATTCGCAGCTCAACTGGCGCCCCGTCCACATCGAGCCCCCGAACAAGAATAGACTCATTGCGTTCGACTATCTCAGTAAGGCCTGGCAGACTCAAACAACCCTCCTCTTCCCGAATGGAGCCATCGGCTTCAACAATCTCCGGATTAATCAGCACACCCGCCTGCAGTTCAGGATCTCGAACGTCATAAACAAACATTCGGATCGGCACTCCCACCTGAGGGGCAGCTAGACCAAGTCCATCTGCATCGTACATCGTCTCTTGAAGATCTCCGATCAATTGTCGAACTTCGTCATCAATTTGTTCGACTGGGGCACACTTCTCCCGCAATACTGGGTCTCCGAATATACGAATCTCGAGAAGCATGGGTTCTGGATGGAAGAGCCGAGCCGTAGGCTTCGGTCAGCCCTCCGAGTTCACCTTCATAATCTTCGAACGCTCAACCTCAATCCGCGTTTCACCACTCTTAATGGTGATACGATCGCCAGTTAGGTGGACTATGGTTCCGATGACACCTCCAACCGTCGTAATCTCATCACCTTTTGCGACGCCCTTGATGAGTGCCTGATGCTCCTTTTGCTGTTTCCGTTGTGGACGGAAAAACAGGAAATAGAAGATGGCGATAAAACCCATCATCATCATTAGCGTAGCCGCAGGGTTTGCAGTTCCTCCGCCAGGAGCTGCCCCAAACAAATTCGCATTTAGCATGATTACTACCCTTCCAATGAAGTTCGCTAAGCGTCGGCGAGTTCCGATCTGCAGTTATAGCGAGCCAACCAATCCTCTGACCACGCTTCAAAATCGCCCCGGAGGATCGCGGCACGTGCCAACGAAGTCAATCGAATTAAAAACCGAACGTTATGGAGCGAAAGCAAGCGTAGACCCAGCAATTCATCACTCACAAAAAGGTGGCGTAAATAGGCGCGGGTGTACCCCACGCAACACGGACAATCACAAGCTTCATCAAGTGGTCTTTTGTCTTTCGTAAAACGGGCGCTTTTAATATTGATCTGACCATCTGGGGTAAATGCCGTCCCGTTCCGTCCGTTGCGGGTTGGGGCGACACAATCAAACATATCAACACCTCGAGCGATGGACTGAATCAGGTCGTCTGGATAGCCGACTCCCATGAGGTAGCGCGGCAGATGGCGCGGAAGCTTGGGTTCAAGTATGTCTAGAATCCTCCGTGTAACTTCTTTTGACTCACCAACCGATAACCCTCCAATCCCAATTCCAGGCCATTCACCAACTGAGAGTGTGCGTTCGAGCGACTCTAAACGAAGATCATCGTACGAGGCTCCCTGACAGATAGGAAACAGCAAACCTTTAGGACTCAACCCACCTGAAATCAGTTCTTCGTGACGATCTCGGCAACGTTCAAGCCAGTGAAGAGACCGCTCCACAGCACATCGAGCCCTCTCTCGACTTGCCTCGCCCGGCGGACACTCATCAAAAGCCATCCTGATATCAGACCCGATTGAATTCTGAATGTCTATTGATAACTCGGGCGTGAGCCGATGACGACTTCCGTCCAGATGACTCTGGAAGGTCACTCCACCATCGTCGATCTCGTTGATCCGCGCGAGAGAAAACACCTGAAAGCCTCCGGAATCGGTCAGGATGGGACGATCCCAGTTCATGAACCTATGCAAACCATCGAAATTTTCGAGAACCTCAGTGCCAGGTCGGAGATGTAAATGATAGGCATTCGCGAGGAGTATCTGCACTCCCGCCTCTTTGAGTTCTTCTGGGGTGAGTGACTTAACGGTGCCTAGAGTCCCTACAGGGATAAAGCACGGCGTGCGAATCTCGCCGCGCGCAAGCACAAGCGAAGCTGCACGAGCTCCTGCGACCTCCCCCTCCATTCGAAAAGCACCCCCACCAGGGAGAGCGGTTGTAACCGACCTTCCATCTTGCTCCGGAGATTCCTTATTTCTGGTCACCAGATCACCATGGCATCACCATACGAATAGAATCGGTACCGTTCGGCGATAGCGTGAGCATATGCTTCTAACACGAAGTTTCTTCCAGCAAAAGCAGATACAAGTAACAAAAGGCTCGAACGCGGAAGATGAAAATTAGTTAGGAGCCCGTCCACACCACGAAACTCGTGTGGTGGGTGGAGGAAAAGATCTGTCCACCCCTCCCCTGACTCAAACTCGCCAGAGATGGCAGCCGTTTCGAGTACGCGACACGAAGTAGTACCCACCGCCCAAACACGTTTCCCGGCAGCGCGCGTCTTATTGAGTTTTTCGGCCGCACGAACGGACAATCGATAGGCTTCTGGCGGCATTCGGTGCTCGTCCACTCGGTCCACAGACACCGGCTGGAAAGTTCCAAACCCGACGTGCAGTGTGATTGGTACTATCTGCACTCCACGTTCGTCCAATTTAGCAAGCAGTTCAGGGGTAAAATGAAGCCCAGCAGTTGGCGATGCGACGCTTCCCAAATGGCGAGCATAAACCGTTTGATAGCGTTCGCGATCGGAGTCATCATCTGGACGATCGATATATGGAGGTAACGGAGTGTGCCCGAACTGATCTATTAGTGCCCAAGGGTTGCCATCCCCAATAAGCCGCACCACGCGAGTTCCATCTGAAACCATCTCAAGTATTTCCACGGAGAGCCCATCACCCACCTCCACCGTGTGACCCGGTTTGAGCTTGCCACCCGGACGTACCATAGCTATCCACAACCACGGCGGCCGATTAGACGCAAACGCGTCAGGACACACCTCACCACTTATCTCATCGATTGGACGAACCAAAAGGATCTCCGCGCTGGCTCCTGTTGGCTTCCGTCCCAAGAGCCGAGCCGGAAATACCCGACTGTCGTTGATCACGACCGCATCACCTGACGAAAAAACTGACGGGATATGTTGGAAGGATGAATCCTTAAGTGTCTTGCATGCACGATCGACCAAGAGGAGTCGACTACCATCTCGTCTCTTCGCTGGCCGCGCCGCAATCAACTCGCGGGGCAGTTCATAATCATAGGCAGCCGTCAGTCTGGCCTCTTCACCCACCATCGCCAAAGAAAGCACCTTGCGTATGTTCGGATTCGGTTTGAGACATATCATAGCCGAAGCGCTCGTACGCCTTCTTAGTGGCTGCTCGTCCACGCGGCGTTCGGTGCAGATATCCGTTCTGAATTAGAAAGGGCTCGTAAACTTCCTCAAGTGTCTCCGCATCTTCACCTACGGCCACAGCTAGTGATTTGAGCCCAACTGGGCCGCCATCGAAAGATTCGATAATCGCTTTCAGGAGCCGTGCGTCCATCTCATCTAGCCCATATTCGTCAACATTTAACAACGTAAGGCCTTCAACTGCGGTATCTGCATCAATCGTTCCTTCCCTACGGACCTCCGCGAAGTCTCGGACCCGACGTAACAAGCGATTGGCTATACGAGGTGTACCTCTCGACCGACGAGCGATCTCCGATGCCCCATTTTCTGTGACGGGGATGTCAAGGAGCCGTGCCGACCGTTTAACAATCTTGCGCAATTCATCGGCAGGATAAAATCCTAGTCGCTCAACCACGCCAAAGCGCGCTCGCATTGGTGCTGTAAGAAGACCAAATCGGGTTGTTGCGCCCACGAGCGTGAAGCGTTCGAGTTTCATTGAGAAAGTCTCAACACGCGGTCCGTCTCCTAGTCGGATTTCGATACGATAGTCTTCCATTGCGGGATAGAGGAATTCTTCGATCACAGGTCGGAGCCGGTGAATTTCGTCGATGAATAGGATGTCTCGGGGACCAAGGTTTGTGAGGAGGCCCGCCAAGTCTCCTGGTTTTTCGAGTACTGGCCCCGACGTGATCTTAATGTTAGCGCCTAGCTCGTGGGCGAGAAGGTACGCGAGCGTTGTCTTTCCTAAGCCAGGGGGACCATAAAACAGCGTATGGTCGAGGGCTTCGCCGCGCTTAAGTGCTGCCTCCACAAAAACTGATAAGCTTTCCTTGACTTTCGCCTGTCCAATGAACTCTTCGAGCCGATCGGGCCTTAGGGACGAGTCAGACCAACCCTCGTCTTCAATTAACTCGGGGGTGGTGATGTCGGTTAATTCTTGTTTCTTACTCACGACTACCCCTTATGGAAATTCATACGAACTGGAGTGCATTCTTAACCAAATCCTGAGTCCCCACATCACGGTCACCTAACGATTTAACGGCGCGACGTACGGCATCCTCAGCCTCTGCCGATCCGTAGCCGAGTGACCGCAGAGCTTCGACAGCGGCTTCGATGGGGCCACGCGACAACTCTTTTCCATCGGCGACCCCCATGTCGTCAAGTTTGTCGGCCAATTCAATTGCAATACGCTCTGCCGTCTTTTTCCCTACTCCGCTAACGGTTTGAAGAGTTGCATTATCCTTCCCTCGAATTGCTTTAACAACACGATCGGTAGGAAGCGCACCCAGGACCGCAAGCGCCAGTCGTGGTCCGACACCACCGACTGTGCGAAGACGTTGAAATAGTTTACGATCTCGCGAGGATTCGAATCCGAACAATTCCATTGTATCGTCCCGCACGATGAGAACCGTGTGAAGTTCGACCGGATCGCCCGCAGGGAGTCGATCAACCAGTCCCGTCGGCACGCTAATCTCATATCCCAACCCATCGCTGGCCAACACCTCGACCATGCCGGATCTCTGCTCGACGAGTTTACCGCGAATCCTTCGGATCACGAGACTACGCCTGAACCCATGCTAGCTGGCAGCTGCGCGATCAAATGGCATAGGGCAATCGCACACCCGTCCGCAGCATCAGCTGGCTGCGGGGCCGTGGTAAGTCGTAGATGCTGTTTGACCATAAACCCCACCTGTTCTTTCCCCGCCGCACCAGTCCCAACAACCCGCTTTTTCACCTCCCGGGGCGCGTACTCATGAATGGGGAGGCCTCTGAGAGCAGCGGCCAGCATTAGGACTCCACGCGCATGTCCCAGCAACAGCGCCGTCCGCGCGTTTCGACCCGCGAACACACCTTCGATAGCGACACAGGTTGGTGCATGTCGGTCGATCAAATCGAGAGTTGCAGAATGGATGTCCAACAACCTTTGATCCAGGTCACCAGTGCGCGTTCGAATCACCCCACATTCGATCAATTGATGAATTGGTCGGCTACATTCAATCAGGCCATATCCGGTGGCCCGCGTCCCCGGATCAATCCCCAGAACACGGGCACATTCGGTTCCGTTATCTGTTTTCAGTTGCTTTCCATTTCCGTCCAGTCCGCCTCCTCCAAATCCGCGTTCGAGTAGACCTTGAGCACGTCTTCGTGCTCATCTAACGCATTCAGAATATCGACAACCTTCTCACCATCTCGGCCTTTTGCCTCAATCATAGTGGTCGGAACCATACCTAGCTCGGCGGCAGTGATGGGGATGCCAGCTTTACGTAAACTTTCGACTACTGCGTGAAAATCTCCTGCAGTTGTCGACATTACATACATCCCTTCTTCAGAGTCGAAGCTCTCCACACCTGCCTCAAGGGCAAATTCAAGCGTAAGATCCTCATCGGATTTTTCGGAATCAACGTAAACCTGCCCCTTCCGTTCGAACATCCATTGGACCGATCCGCTCTGCCCCAGGTTACCGCCCTTCTCGCTGAACAGGTGGCGAATCTCCGCGACCGTACGTTTCGGATTGTCTGTCAAACACTCAAGGAATAGCGCCACTCCACCCGGACCATAACCTTCATATGTCACTTCCTCGAAAGACACTCCCGGAAGATCACCTGTTCCACGCTTTATGGCGCGTTCGATGTTCTCATTGGGCATACTCTGCGCCCGAGCATTATCTACCGCTGTACGAAGACGAGGATTGAAGTTTAGGTCACCACCCCCTTCGCGTGCCGCAACAGCAATTTCACGCCCAAGTTTGGCAAACAACTTTCCACGCGCCTTATCCGTTACCGCCTTCTGGCGCTTAATCTTAGACCACTTTGAATGCCCAGCCACTTCTGAATCTCCTCGCTACTCCTAGTTTATTCCTGTTATTAACTTTCACGCGCTTTAGACTCAGCGATCACCTTCTCTTGGATATGGGGGGGCGCCTGTTCATACGAAGCAAGCTTCCTCGTGTGCATGGCCTTCCCGTGTGTGAACGATCGGAGTGCCGCCGAATACTTGTAGAGTTCGCTTTGAGGGACCAATGCTTTGACAACCTGGCGTGCCCCCTTCGAATCCATCCCCAAGACTCTCCCGCGACGCTGGTTAAGATCCCCCATAACCTCACCCATAAACTCCTCGGGGGTCTCAACCTCAACTTCCATAATGGGCTCCAAGATCACTGGCTTCGCATTGAGTGCCACCTTCCGGAACGCAACCGAACCTGCGATTTGGAAGGCGATTTCGGAACTGTCTACCGCATGATGAGAACCGTCGTAGCACTCCGCCCGGAAATCCACCAGAGGATACCCTGCCAGTACTCCTTTAGTTGAAGCACTATTTATCCCCTTGTTGACCGCAGGAATAAACTTAGTTGGAATCACTCCGCCCTTGATTGAACTGACGAACTCATAACCTTTCCCACGCCCCAACGGACTTAGTCGAACGTGACAATCTCCGAATTGCCCGCGGCCACCCGACTGTTTTTTGTGGCGACCTCGGCCTTCCGCCAATTTTGTGATCGTCTCTCTGTAGGCGATTCTAGGTGCGTGCGTTTCAACGTTGACACCATATTTTCGCGTCAGCTTTTCAAGTGAAATGTTGAGGTGTATTTCTCCTAATCCTCGGATTATCGTCTGGCTACGCTCAGGGTCATACCCTGAGGTGAAGGTAGGATCTTCTTCGTGAAGTTTGGCTAAGCCGGTCCCGATCTTGTCTTCGTCGCCCCGCGTCCGAGCGGTTACCGCAAGCGAGATATCGGTGCTTGGCCACATGACACTTTCAAGCACAAGCTTGTTGTTTGTGGCGCAGAGGGTATCACCGGTGTGCGTGTCGCGGAGTTTTGCAACCACTCCTATGTCTCCTGGGCTGAGCGAGTCCACATCGAGTCGCTGAGCACCTTGGGGTATGGCTAAGTGCGCAATCCGTTCATTTGCCGAATGTTGGGGATTCAGTAACGTCAGACCGTTAGTGATTCTACCACCGAAAACTCGGAAGTAGCTCAGGTCACCCACCTGCGGCTCAGATGTTGTCTTGAATACAAGAGCCGCCGTAGCCGAGGTTGATTCAGCCCGAATCTCAGTTTCTCCGTCCCTATGCTTCACGATTTGTGGAGCTACTTCAACGGGCGAGGGCATGAGTTCGGTAATCTTGTCTAGCAGCGTGCGCATACCCCAACTATTGACCCCTGCGCCACAAAAAACAGGCACAACATCTCCATTCCGTATTGCCTTGCCGAGAACCTCAAGAACTTGTTTAGGGTCGAGGTCTTCACCTTCAAAATAGGCCTCAAGAAGTTCATCGTCTGCAGCCACAATCGCTTCAATCAACTGCTCGCGGAAAGTTTCGACATCAGAGGTCAATTCTTCGGGAATGTCTGTCTCCTCATAATTCCCTTTGTCACCCCTTTTGAACAAATGGGCTTTCATCGATAAGAGGTTGACAATCCCCTTGAAATTGTTTCCGGCACCAATCGGAACTTGGACTGGGATCGCGGCGGCAGTGAGAGTTTTTTGAATCTGCCGGAAGGTCTTTTGGAAGTTTGCATTGTCTCGATCCATAAGCGAGACGAATATCATCCGGGGCAGACCCTGAAAATCAGCTGCCGCCCAAGTCCTCTCTGTCCCAACTTCAACTCCATGAACTGCGTCAATCACGCATAGCCCGGAATCGGCTACCCGCATACCCGCCATCACTTCACCAAAAAAATCGAGGTAACCAGGGGTGTCGATAAGGTTGATCTTCGTTCCGTGCCAATGGGCATGGGCAACTCCAAGATTGATTGAAATCTTATGTGCAGTCTCTTCGGGTGTGAAATCGGTCAGGGCACTCCCCTTATCAATATCCCCTTTACGGTTTGTATTTCCGGCCACATAGCACATCGAATCGACTAAGGACGTCTTTCCGCATCCACCGTGGCCGAAGACAACAACATTTCGGATATCAGCGGTTTCAGTTACTGAGGCAGAAGACGCCATCTAAACTCTCCTTATGCGCTAGTTGTAAGACTTATTGTACGGTTATCGCGCGAACATCCATTGGATCCTTGTCTCGCGCGGGGTAATCATTCTAGAAAGGACCGGAAAAAAACTCCAGAGATACAAAACAACTAATCAAACGTAGTTGTAGTGAGGAACTGGTCCCAACAGTTCAGTGCATACGGGTATTTTTGTATTGACGGCTTATCTCATCTAGAAATGAGCGCTCTTTTGTCGTTAGTGAATCCATCCCGGTTTCCCGGATTTTGTCTAGAATTCGATCTATTTCATCCGGCGCGTCCACATTGCTTCCCCGGCGCCACTGTTGAGTTGATGACTTGGAAGCCCTGGTTTTCTCCTTGCCACTCAGTTCAACCTTTACTGATCGAGACACCTCTTTGAACAGAACTTTTGCCAGAATGCGACTGACACGTTTGCCGAAACGAAGGTACATGAAACCCGTGACAAGGCCTCCTAAGTGCGCCCAATGCGCAACCCCCCCATTCACACCACTGACGGTCGACAAAAGTGAGAATAACCCCAATGCAGCGACAACCCACTTCGCTGGAACAGGGAACAAGAAATAAAGATAAATCTTCGAGTCCGGCCAGTTCATAGCGAAGGCAACTAGAAGACCGAAGATGGCCCCCGATGCACCGATCATTGGTATCGCACCGACCCAGGAATACAGAAGAACTGAGAAAAGTGCCCCACTAAGGCCAGTGATGAGGTAGTACTTAATGAAAAATCTACTGCCCCAACGCGATTCAAGTGGCGGACCGAAGAAGAAGAGCACCAACATATTCATAAACAAGTGACCAAAACTCAGGTGCACAAACATGTAACTCAGAGGACTCCACGGCTTCCGCAGGACATCCGTCGCAGCAAAGGACAACCAGTTTACGACCGTATCCGTATAGGCCTGAGAATCACCAAGGACGCCAAGGACGGTAAGACTTAACCAAAATGCGACATTTGCGAGCAGGAGCCGCTTAACCCACAGAGTGACGGGGAAGCCATGTCCAAAGCGGAAACCGTTCGTCTGATATGTCATGCGATTCATCTCGCGATCAGTTGTCCGGGACCACATCCTCAGCCGACGGAAGATCGATCGCCGACTTAAGGGTGTGGTCCCGCTCCCATCTGTCAATCGCGAGTTGGATTAGGCGATCGATCAGATTCGGATATGAGATTCCTGTGGCCGCCCAGAGTTTGGGATACATACTGATGCGAGTGAACCCTGGAATAGTATTTATCTCATTAACTACGAGTTCACCTTCGGTGAATGTGTTCGAACTCTTCGTCGTCAGAAAAAAGTCGACACGGGCCATACCCTCGCAACAGAGAATCTGAAAAACGCGGACCGATAGCTCCTGAACACGCTCAACAGTCTTAGGGTCAACATCAGCAGGGATCGTAAGATCGGCTCCCGCAGCGTCGAGGTACTTGGCATCGTAGGAGTAGAACTCATGTTTGGGCGCCACTTCTCCTGGAATAGACGCCTCTGGATGCTCATTTCCCAAAACTGCGCACTCCAGCTCGCGGCCTTGGAGTGTAAACTCCAGTAGAACTTTTGTGTCGAAAGAAAAAGCCTCGTCCAGCGCTGCCTGATACTCGACATCGGAGGAAACTTTAGAGACTCCGACCGAAGACCCCATGTTTGCCGGTTTCACGAATACGGGAGCGCCTAGTTCCGCTTTCACCTTGTCCCATGACGGAGCCAGCTCACGATCGAGAACGGTAATGAATGGGGCTACTGGAACTCCGGCGTCTCGCAGAAGTCGTTTCGCGGCATCCTTATCCATCCCGATTGCCGAGCCCAGCACACTAGGCCCGACAAAAGGGATGTGCGCGAGACGTAGTAGCCCTTGGATGGTACCGTCTTCACCCATGGGTCCATGCAAAACCGGAAAAATGACGTCCAGTTCCGGTAACGGATCGCCTCCATCCCGGGTTATTAGATTGCCACCCTCGCCGGGTGCCAATGCCAAATTACGGGTACCTGAAGAGAGGTCTATTCTTCGAAGGTTCACCGCACCGGGACTAAGAGAGGTCTCGTCATCTAAATGCCAACAACCAGATCGATCAATTCGAATTAAGGTTACATCGTAGCGGTTGCGATCGATCGCCTCGACCACGTTTTTTGCGGACTGAAGCGATACTTCATGTTCGGCAGACTCCCCTCCGAACAACACACCTACTCGAATGCGCCCTCTATCCACTAAGCCCCACTTTCTTGCGGTATTCAGTCATTGATGATCCTCGGTCCCTGTCCTCATCACCTTAGACATCGGGTAGCGTACGGGTAGAAACGCCCATACCGCTACTGAGTCATCTCCATGTCGGGCCGGACGGTAAGTAAGAAGTCTGGCCCCAATGACTGCTGCGGAGTCGAGCACTCGGTCATTGGATGAGGTGTCTACGAGAACCGAGTCTACGACCCCAATTTCGGAAATATGAATCCGAAGCATCGTTTCACCCCCAATACCCCGTCTCCAAGCACTCTCGGGGTATTCGAATGGGAGCCGATCGTTGAGCAGCGATGGGATCACAAATGGCCTGGCAGGTGGAGAACCAATCTTCAATTCGCCCAAGGTAGGGTGTACGTTTTCGACGCATGATCCGACTGAGAATGCGGCTGCAAGTGAAGCCACTCGGAGCGCAACCACTCTTGTCCTCAACAACCTGAACAATCGGACGCGAGCGAAATACTTACTCCTTTCCATAGGCCTTCCACTCTGCAAGCGTGTTAAGAGCATCAAGTGGCGTCATCGCATCCAGATCTAGGCTCCGAAGACACTCTAACAGTTCTTGGGCTGCTGGATCGGGTACTGCGGACGCTACAGTTTCTTCATCCTCTTTGGGCTGACCTCGAAACAACGACAGTTGGCTCAGTTTACCTTGATCACCGTCCGTTACACCCCATAAACCACTTTCCAGAGACCCGAGTATGCGCGAGGCACGGCCAACGACTGCAGCAGGCAAGCCAGCGAGTCTCGCCACGTGCACCCCGTACGACCGATCTGAGCCACCTGGTTCTAACCGATGTAAAAACACGATGTCTTGATTGTTTTCACGAACAGAAACATTGAAAGCACCTGCACGCTCCAGTGACTCTGCCAGTCCTACTAACTCATGGTAGTGCGTCGCAAATACTGTGCGTGCGCCACAATCGTTGAGCCATTCAGTTACTGCCCAAGCAATTGAAACCCCATCGTAGGTTGACGTACCTCGACCAATCTCGTCGAGAAGCACAAGCGACCGCTCTGTGACACTGTTCAAGATCGTAGCAGTCTCTGTCATCTCCACCATAAATGTGCTCATCCCTGATGTGAGGTTGTCGCTAGCTCCCACTCGAGTGAAGACTCTATCACACAAGCCAATCCGGGCCCGCCTCGCTGGAACAAATGATCCGATCTGTGCCATCAACGCGATGAGCCCGATCTGTCTCAGGACAGTCGACTTCCCAGCCATATTGGGTCCAGTCACAATCATGGTTCTGAGCTCATCACTAAGATCGACGTTATTAGGCACGAAGGTGTCCCGCGCTACCGTGGCTTCAACAACAGGGTGCCTACCGGCCTCTACATTGAACTCGATCCCGTCCGTGAACTCCGGGCGTACGTACGCCTCACTCACTGCCACATCAGCAAGTGAGGCGACCAAGTCCAGTTTGGCTACAACCACCGCTGTCATCTGAATTCGGGGCACCTGCAAAGCAACACTCTCGCGAACTTTTTGAAAGAGCTGTAATTCAAGCCGGGCAATATTATCGTCGGCGCTCAAAACCTTAGCCTCCCACTCTTTCAACTCCGGAGTGAGATAACGCTCCGCATTCGTAAGCGTCTGCTTTCGTACCCAATTTTCGGGCACTTTGTCGACCTTCGATTTCGTCACCTCAAGGTAATACCCGAACACCTTGTTAAATCCTATCTTGAGGCTGTCAATCCCCGTCTGCTTTCGCTCGCGTTCCTGCATCCCCGCAATAGATTCCACCGCGTTAGCGCGCACGTCACGCAATTGATCAAGTTCATCTGAATAACCCCGCCGGATCACACCTCCATCTTTGAGTGCGTGTGGCGCTTCCGGATCAATCGCACACTCAATCTCCTCACAAACATCTTTGAGGATATCTAAGCGTGAAGTTAGCCCAGTGAGCCTCGCACTTTGGACCGACTCAAGTGCTAATCGAACACTCGGTAATGCCTTTAGTGAAAGCCCTAAGCCAAGGAACTCTCTTGGTGAAACCCGTCCGGCCGAAATACGCGCCGCGACCCGCTCTAAATCTCGAACTGGGCTAAGCCGCGTGCGGACTTGATCACGGATTATCGGGTGGTCAACTAATTCGGTAATAGCATCGAGGCGGGATTCGATCCGATCTCGATCGAGCAAGGGACGGAGAACACGGCGGCGCAGTCGACGACCTCCCATTGGAGTTCGTGTTCGATCAAGGAGTGAAAGCAAGGTCATCCCCTGCCCAGGCCGCAGTGGTTCCACCAGTTCAAGGTTTCGGCGCGTCATTTCATCGAGATGCATGATGCGCTCTCCGTGATCCACTCGCGGTTGGCGCAGGTGGTTCAAACCTGTTGGTCGAACTTCTTCCAAATAGCCAAGCAACACTCCGCTCGCTGCAAGCAGAGCCATGTCATCCGCAGCATTCAAACCGAACCCAGCGATTGAACGCACTTTAAACCGATCACATAATTGCTCTTCACCGAGTGTTGAGTCGAATTGCCACTCAGGTCGCTTCGTAAGGATCCACGGGCCAGAAAGCGGCTCTACATTCTCCGCGACCAGCACTTCAGCAGGCGCCAGTTGACTCAATTCATCAAGGAGATCTGATGACCTCAATACCCTGCGCAACTCAAACTCACCCGTGGACAAATCGACAATTCCAAGTCCGTACTCGTCGGAACCCGCAACGGAAACAACGTAGTTATTACGCTTGTCGGTAAGTAGCGAATCTTCAATAACCGTGCCGGGTGTAATCACCTCGACCACGTCGCGGCGAACGATGCCGTCCGCATCAGCAGGATCCTCCAATTGCTCACAGATTGCTACCCGTCTACCAGCCTTTAGAAGCCGGGACACATATTCTGTTACAGCCTTGACTGGTATACCTGCAAGCGGAACATCACGTTTCCCACCGTTGTTACGAGATGTGAGGGTAAGACCCAAGAGGCTGCTCCCTTCTTCTGCATCCTCAAAAAACATCTCATAAAAATCGCCCACACGAAAAAAAAGGAGTGAATCAGGGTGGCGTTCCTTAACATCTAAATACTGCTGAATGAGCGGTGTATGACCTGCACTCGACGTCTTCACCTTGGCCGGTGTCATAATTCAGCAGCCACTACAGCTACGCTGAAGCCCTCTTCTCTCAACCGCCGCTCAAGACCACGCGCCGTTTCGAGCCTGGCGAACCAGCCAATTCGAACTTTGTGAAGACCCGACTCGAAGAATATCCGAGCGGGGTAACCGTTTCGGTCCAAGGTGTGTTCGAGGTCCTCGGCAGCCTCTTTGCGGGAGAACGCTCCGATCTGAATTGAGAGCCGGAACTCTCCCTCTGTGCAATCTTGTGCAGCTGCCAGTGCATGTTGGACTCCCTCCAAGTCATCAACCGCCCGCAATTCATCAATAGCGATGGTATAGGTTCGACAGGCACGATCGAAGTCGCCGACCTGTTCTATAGCTCGAGCGGTCCAATACCACGAGGTAGCGGACTCGCCCGCCGAAGTATAATCCGCTCGCAGGCGTTCGAGTTCGGAAACAGCTCGCTCTGCCTCTCCGATTGCCAAATCCATCTGGGCGAGACGAAGCCATGCCATTGCACCGAAAGTGGACCGACCATCAAGCGCGATGGATAAGTACTCTGCTCGCGCCGAATCGACTTGCGAGAAAAGACGGGCCTTTAGAAACCTCGCTCTACCTAGGGACTCTGGCGTCAAACCTTCGGTTGTCGAAATCCATGTCTCAAGGACTTTGCGGAGTCCTTCGAAGTGGCCCGAGTCTGCGGCGGCTTCCCAATGGTCCAACTGTTGGGTCACGCGAGCTTGACCCAACAGGTCCGAATGGTTCATCCCGTTGAGCGAGAAACTCACCATAGAAATCAACGCAATGGTTCTCATCAACAGGTACACCGGTCTTGCTCCAAGGCGAGCAAGAGTTCGATGAACACTGCCCGGTCCTGAGCTCCCGACTTCATTAAACGATCGGCACGGTGCAGTCGCTTCAGTGTCTGATCGATGTCAGTCTCCGTCCAAACCCGCGCCTGCTTGGCATAGGTGTTAGCCTTCCAGGACAGATAACTACGACCAGTCTCGGAGAGTGTCGTACGAACGGCCCCTACACCACCAACCAGCACTAAACCAAGAAGCAGATGGTGTTCTACCAACCCCGCTATCAAACCCACGCCACGCTCGCCTGTCAGGACACCATCCAGTTCGTCAAACGCATGCCTATATTCCCTTGTAGCGACAAGATCTAACCAGGTCCAACGATCCATCCGTCTGGTACGAGGGATCAACTCCTTTATCGACTCGACCGACAGGTCAGTTGATGGAACGATTGCCAGTTTCTCTAACGCAGCATCCAGAGAGGACAAGTCTTCCCCCACCGCACCCGCAATTGCTTGGGCAACTTTCGGTGACAACTCCATCCTCCAGCGGCGTCGAGCTCGTTCGCAAATCCACCCTGGAATTTCTGCCGATCTTGGCGTCTTCCACTCGATCGACTTGCAGCTTGATTTGAGATCACGGTAAAAAGCAGCCCGTGAACCCTTTGGGATGGTAGCCGTCACGATTAGCACCATATCCGACGGTAGGGAACCCGCGATAGAATGAAGGACTTTTCGGGCGGCGGCCGAAAGTCGCTCGGCATCGCGCACACATACTACGCGCCGTTCGGCCATCATCGGAGGCATTGCTAACGCTGATGCTAGCTGTTCAGCCGACGCTTCCCCCGCACGAAACTGATCAAAATTGAAGTCGCGGGTCGCAGGATCGACAGCGGCCTCAACAAGTTGCCGTGCGGCCTCGTCACGCAAACGACCGGCATCCCCGTAAAGAAACCAACCTCCGGTCGGTGGTCCTTTGTCTAGAGCGTGAGCCAGCTGCGCATCAGCAGACGCCGTCACCGCACCCTCCATTCAGCAATCGGAGGAGAGACCCCGGCAGTCAGCGAGACTCGTCAAGCTGTCCGGCGAAGCGTATAACCGGAGGCTGCGCTAAATCTGCTCGGATGAACGTGTAATTTGTCGTGAACAAGCCACCTACTTCGTCGAGCGTTGCGTTCAAAGGAAGAAGGAATCCTGCGTCTGGCATATAGGGGCCGGGCTCGAACAGACTCGGTTGGCGCTCAGCAACGACCACAGGTGGGGCCTGAACCACAACCGCTGGCAACTCGACTTCGTACGACATGCGAGTTGCGAACGGCAACCAGGCCAATGCCAGTAGGCCAACCAAAGCCACCGCTACCATCGCCGTTTTTCCCATTCGTTGTCGATCCGGGAATTTCCCTTCCTCATCTACGTGGTATAAACGATGTTGTAGTCGTGGCCGAAAGTCTGGAGAGGTTGCTGCCACAGGAAGGTCACGCCACAAAGATAGTCCTCGAGTGAGCACCCTCTTGTAACGTCGACAGGCATCGCAGTCCATCAGATGCTTCTCTATACGAGCGTGGTCGTCGTCGCTCAATGACCCGTCCACATATTCCGTATAGCTGTCTATAAATTCTTGGCAAACCATCATAACATCGTCCGTCGTAACTCTCCGATATCCTCTGGCGAATTGACTTCGAGGGCGAGACTCAACCCCTTTTCTTCGCACATTACTCACGACAAGCAACGGGGTAATTCTCCCCGCCCGACCCATTTCCAACCGTGTGAGTATACTCGGGCCGGAATGAAGGGTTCCGCATCGCAGTATTTTCTGCAAGAGCCCCGACCGTAAAGCGACCCTTCCACCTCAGTAACCCAAAAGGCTCGGCAGGTAGAGAACCACTTCTGGCAAAAACGCGATAGCCACTGTGAGTACCAACATGAGCGCCAGGTAGGGCCAGAGTGGGCGAACAACCTCCGCCGGTTTCACTCCTCCCACTGAACAGGCCACCAAGAGGCTAACCCCTACCGGAGGCAAAAACACGGAAATTCCCTGTGTCGCCACTATGACAGTCCCATAGTGCACGAGGTCAATCCCAAGTTCTCTAGCCAATGGCAGCAAGATCGGCGTCAATATTACAACCGCCGGCACACCCTCGAGGATCGCACCCAGCGGGAGGAGGACGAGGATTGTGAGAATCATAAAGCCAGCCTGACCACCTCCTATCCCCACTACCAAGGACGCCAACGTCTGTGGCACCTGCATAACGGCCAGCACCCACCCCATCAGGTGTGCAGCACCTACCACAAACAGCACCATACCTGAGATCACGGCCGTTTGAATGATCTTCCTCCATAGCTCCCGCACCGTAAGAGCTCTATACACAGGCCCAGCCAAGAACAATGCATAGGCGACAGCCACCGCAGCAGCCTCCGTCGGGGTGAAGAACCCGAAGCGGATGCCTCCAAGAATTACAATGATCATAAGGAGTGGGAGTGCCGCGTTGATGGCCGCATACCGAACTTCTGAGAAAGATGCGCGCTTCCCTGTTGGCCATCCCTCCCGTCGCGCCTGCCAGCCGATCTGGATCATTAAGCCCGTGGCGAGCAGGAGCGCGGGCGTGATGGAGGCCACGAACAACGCACCTACGGAAATGTTACCAATGATACTGTAGACAACCATAACGATGGCCGGCGGAATAAGGATCCCAACCCCACAAGCAGCCGAGACAATGGCTGTGGCGCGTGGGCGACTATATCCGTTTTCCGTGAGTTGGGGCACCATGATCCCGCCGATAGCTGCGGCATCTGCTGATGTGGAACCCGAAACGCCCGAAAAGAATATCTCCGCTATGATGACTACCTGGCCAAGTCCTCCGGGCAAATGTCCCACCATGGACCGTGCCAGCGTCACCAGACGACGGCTGATCCCTCCAACATCCATGAGAAACCCAGCCAGGATGAAGAGTGGGACAGCGAGCATCGGAAAAGAGTCCATACCAGCCACGATCTGTTGCGGGATGATTATGAGAGGCAAGTCCGAAGCTATGATGACAATGCTAGCGGCACCCGCGAGGGCGAAACCAATCGGGACAGCAGCCAACACCAGCCCTCCGAACACACCGAGAAGGAGGCCACCCATCAATTTGTTCCCTTAGTTGCAGGATCCTCACCCGTTGGCTCGGGTAGCCCACCCAACTCACCAGGCACAACTGGTTTATCACGTATACCAAACGTGGTCGACTGGTTTGCGTCGTCCGGTTCATCTCTCAGTTCAGATCTGGCCAATAGATGGACCACCATCAGCACCCCCGCCACGGGAACCGAGGCATAGACCAGAGCAACCGGTAAATTCAGGGCTGGCGAGCGCTCCCCCATCGTGAGGGCTATGAGGGCCACACCCGTGGTGATAAGAAGGAGCGCGAAGATCAGTACAACGGCCCCTGCAAATACCTCCACGAATCTCTTCGCTCGTAGAGCCAAACCACCAATGATCTGATCGAACCCGAAGTGAGCTCGTCGCTCTACCGCGAGAGAGGCTCCGAGCAGCGACATCCAGATAAAGCAAAAACGCGAGACTTCTTCGCTCCACGGGTTAGGGTAGGAGAACAAGTAGCGCATCCCAACCTGAAGCAGGACTACGATGCAGACCGTCACAACAAGCCCACCCACGGCATAGATTTCAAGCGTAACCAAGAGTTGGTTGAGCGCCCTCAGCCGGTGTGACACTGTTGAACCTTTCCAGACTGGTACCTGATATGGGGTGTCATTATCGCTAAGACCCTTCTCGCAGTCTCGCTCGCCTTACTTCCACGGCTAGGCCAGCGATTAACGCCTCACCACCCTCCAGTCGATCCGCCAGCCTGTCCCAAATGATCGGTCGGACGACAGGACGAAACGCGGTTAGATCCGGTCGGGAGATCTCCACATTGTTGGTACGCATCTTCTCCAGGGCGTCCGCCTCCATCCGGCGCGCAACTTCGCTCTGGTAAGCAAGAGCATCGGCTACCGACTGATCGAGGACCTGACGGACATCTTCAGGAAGCGAACGGTAGAACGGTTCGTTCACTAGAAGAGTGATTGGGTTATAGGTGATGGACGTGAAGCTATAAAACTTGGCTACCTCATATAGCCGACTACTCACGAATCCGATGGCATTCGCCTCTCCGCCTTCGATCACGCCCTGCTGGAGAGCAGAGTAGACCTCACCATAGTTCATCGGAGTCGCCTGGACCCCCAGCGCAGAATAGGCCCCCAGATACGTTGCGTTTTGGAGAACGCGAAGCTTGAGACCAGCAAGATCAGAAGGCGTATCGACAGGCCTAAGCTTGTTGTAGACGTGTCGGAATCCGTAGTCAAGGAAACCCAACGATCGAACTCCTGTGCGTTCCAGAAGAACATCTTGCCACCAGTTACCTATGGGACCGTTCATCACGGCTAACCCGTGGTCGCGAGTCTCAAAGAGGAAAGGGAGATCAAACATCTGCCCCTCGGGGACCCAACCAGAGAGCACAGGCGTGCCCGTGATAACCATGTGCACCGCGCCAACTTGGATCTGCTCAAAAGCCACGCGCTCACCACCAAGCTGTCCCGACGGATAAATAGCGACCCGGAATTGTCCATCGGTTCGATCGAGCATCAGGTCCCGGAAGTGCTCCGCCATAAGCTGGAATTCTGAGGTACTCGAAAGCACGTGAGAGAAACGCACGTCCCACGTCGCGGAATCAGAACGGTTAGTGTCGAGACCGCGACATGACAGCAGTAGGGCGGCGAAGAAAAGCACCGAACCCAACGAAGAGCCTCTAGGCACCCCAGATCGTCTGGCCAGCATCGATGAACAACGAGGCCCCGGTCACAAGGCGTGCCTCTCTGTTCGCTACGAGGAACACGATCGCCCCCACCAAATCCTCTGGTTCTCCGATCTCCCCCAGCGGGATACGCGCTAGCCGGCGCTCGCGAAATTCATCTCGGGCAATATCGGCCCGGTTCATATCTGTCTCGATCAGGCCCGGCGCGATGGCATTTACTCGGATTTTGTGCGACGCAAGCTCTAGTGCCATCTGCTTGGTGAGCATCTCGACCCCTGCCTTTGATACGCAGTAGTGGGTGAGGTTGGGAGCGGCTACCGCCTGTCCCGCGGACGATACATTGACGATGGCCCCCGGTATCTCGGCCTCGACCATGCGACGCGCAACTTCTTGGCCCACCAGAAAGTAACCCTTCAGGTTGACAGCCAGGATGCTGTCCCACTCTTCTACACTGATATCCAGAAACGGAGTTCGTTTCAGGATCCCGGCGTTATTGACCAGGATATCAATGCCGCCCAGAAAGTCGCCCGCTTCTTCGACGAACCGTTCGACATCGGAATGGGACTCCGTACAGCCCTGCACCGCAATTGCTTGGCACCCCATTGCTTCGATCTTACGAACCGCACTTACCGCATCGTCACTACTGTTTTTAAAGTTGACCGCGACATTGGCACCCTCGCGGGCCAACCCGAAGGCAATACCTCTACCAATGCCCCGTGATCCACCGGTGACTAGAGCACGCTGACCTTCAAGACGCATGACACATAGGAAAGTATGGGGTTAAAGCTACGTAGGAAGCGAACAGATAGACTTAGGGACGGAGCACAGATTTGCAATGTGTGGCCGGCTTCCGTCCTTGTGGACCAACTCTTTTTATCGAGTCAATCACTCAAGATAATGACTACACCAAGCGCCTCCCACTCAATTTACGCAAACCGCTCAGAAGGGCCCTGTGGTGTCTCAATCCGCTCACTATTCGTAGCTTTCTCGCAGTGCTGTTATCGGAATGTCACATCTGATTGCGGAGCGATCCATGAGGCCTTTAGTGCTATTCCTGTTGACGTGCTCAGTCGTGTCCGTTCTCAACCTAACCACCATGCCTTATTCGGCCTTCGCTCAGTCCTTTACATCTAAAGATTCCGTCATCCAACAAATATGGAAGGAAGGAGTCGAGCACTCGCAAGTCTATCAGTTGGGTCAAGTAATGATGGACTCAATCGGACCACGGCTCACCGGATCACCTGCCATGACCGGCGCCAACGACTGGGCGGTCGCTAAGTATACGGAATGGGGAATCGCCGCTCGTAAGGAAAAGTACGGTACCTGGCGAGGCTGGGAGCGGGGGATCAGCCACATTGACCTCGTATCGCCACGAGTGCGATCGCTAGAAGGCATGGCGGCTGCGTGGAGTCCAGCCACCGACGGCCCCCTCCAGGCAGGGGTAGTGATTCTGGCCGATCCCATCAGTCCCGATGGGTTTGAAAGGTGGCTTCCGGAAGTGCGTGGCAAGTTCGTCCTGGTCTCACGCGCAGAGACGAGCTGCCGACCGCAAGACAATCTGGAGTGGTTCGCGCGGCCCGAAACCTTGGTGCGCATGAACAAGGAACGTGCGCAGGCCATAAGCGCGTGGCGTGATCGTGAAGAAAAGACGGGAACCGATCGAAGAGTGTTAATGGAGCGTTTGGACGCCTCAGGAGCTGCAGGGATCGTCCGCTCACAGTGGTCGGAAGGGTGGGGCGTGAACAAGATCTTCGGCACCCAGACAGAGCGGACGCCGGTCTTTGACCTAAGCTGCGAGGCGTACGGGCTGGTTTACCGACTCTCAGAGAACGGCCAAGAACCAATCCTACGGGTCGACGCTCAAGCTCGCTTTTTGGGTGAAGTTCCCGTCTTCAACGCCATCGCTGAGATTCCGGGGAGCAAGCAGCCTGAGGAGTACGTAATTCTGGGAGGTCACTACGACTCATGGGATGGCGCCTCCGGAACGCTCGACAACGGCACCGGTGCAGTCGTCATCATGGAAGTCATGCGTATCTTGCAGAGCATCGTCCCAAAGCCGCGTCGAACAATCATCGGCGCCTTGTGGAACGGAGAAGAGCAAGGACTGAATGGCTCCAGGGCATTCGTCGAAGATCACCCGGAAATCCTTGAGAGTGTCCACGCTGTGTTCAATGCGGACCATGGGACCGGACCCATAACCCTAATCCCCATGCAAGGATTCACTGCGGCCGCTAACTATTTCGGCAATTGGCTTTCCCGTATACCCAATGAACTCGCAAATCAAGTAACACTTGATAGTCCTGGGGTTCCCGAATCGGGAGGTACGGACCACGCTTCCTTCGTCTGTGCCGGTATACCTGCCTTTAGCTTCGACGTGGGTGTTGGCCGAAGTGAAGATCTCCCCATGGGCACGAACCGGTGGGACACCAGTATCTACACGTGGCACACGAACCGCGACACCTTCGACAAGATTATCTTTGAGGACCTAAGGGATGACGCCATAATGACAGCAATGCTGGTCTATCTGGCGTCGGAAGACTCCGAACAGATGCCCCGAGACCGGAGAGTGTTGGCTAGAGGGATGGAGTGGCCGGACTGCCGATCGCCAGCGCGGAGCTTTACACGGGGCAAGTGAAAAGTGGAGTGCTGTGAAGCTGTTTCCGCGTCTTCGACTAGCGAGCTATGAACTATTCGACTGCGGTCAATCAAGCATCGGTGCAATAATCTGCGCAAAGCGGTTTCTTGCTCGATTCAACCGGGACTTAACTGTTCCCAGGGTCACTCCAGTGATCTCTGAAATCTCGTCGTACGATTTGCCTTCTAACTCACGGAGAACAAACACAACACGGTGGTGTTCAGGCAGCTCCGCAACCGCCAACTCCACCTTTTCACGCAGATCTCGTTTACGAAAAAGCTCATCAGGCGAATACGTGCTATCCTCAAACTCGAGAGGGCGGTGGTCTGCTTCCCAGTTCTTCTTGATAGCTTGAAACAGGATTAGAGGGTTACGAGACCGGTTTCTAAGCTCATTCTTCGCCAAGTTACTCGCGATTGTGTAGATCCAGGTTGAAAATCTCTTCGTCGAGTCGAATCGGTGAAGGTGCCGATACACACGCACAAACGTTTCTTGTACTAAATCTTCTGCCCGATCTCGGTCATTGATCGTCCGATAGATGAAGTTAAGAAGCCGATCCTGATACCGGCCCACCAGTTCTTGGAATGCGAAACGTTCGCCATGCAGATATCGATTGACGAGATCGGTATCCTCAAGCGTCGCAAGTTCATGACGTACCACAGGAACCCGTTTTTCCACGGGGGCCTCTTCATCGCCAACTTTGAGGTTCGGTTTCATGTCCATGCCATCTCCTTATCATAAAGATGGGACCGTCCCAAGACGTTCTTGGACCCGTCACCCTATAAGACGTATCAATAACCCCAGTCGTCACATGCGCTATTCGATTTCGTGGCCATTCTCGTCTTATTGAGACTGTTCTATATCCTTTCTACGCTCTAACCATCTGGCCGCAAGCATGAGTGCACATATCGTTTTCGCATCACTTATCTCACCTCCATCGATTAAGTCCAAGAGGGAGTCTAGGGGAAACTCGTGCACCTCGATAAACTCACTCGCTTCGTGGCTTGACGTGCCGGACTCGAGGTATCGGGCGACATAAAGGTGAATTACCTCATCGGTGAACCCTGGTGTCGTATGGATCGTCGACAAATAATCAAGCTGACCTCCGTATAATCCTGTCTCCTCTCTTAGCTCGCGACGCGCACATGCTTCTGGTGTCTCCCCTCGATCGAGCTTGCCCGCTGGGACCTCCCACATAAATCCTTCCGCCGCATACCGATATTGACGAATAAGAGTCACAATGGGTTGGTTAGTATCATCAGATTGCACCACAGGCACGACTGCTGAGGCACCCGGATGGCGGATTATCTCTAACTCACCGATGGATCCGTCAGGAAACCGAACACGGTCTATGTCTACGTCGAGTATGCGGCCACTATAGAGCCGCTGTCCGTTGACGCGACCTCCACATCCACCACCCATCCTGCCTCCCTAGATGATTGGCCGTAAACCCACACAGAACTAGAAACCAAAAGGTTTACACTAGATTGACTGTTCCCAACTCGCTGAGCGGCTCCAAAACCGATTCGGCATCAGTGACCGCTAAAAGCGTCATACGATCGCGCGTAAGATACGTTTCGCAGACCTCTCGAACTTGCTCAGCAGTCACCTCTTCGATTCGGTTCCGATACACTTCCCAATATTCTCCTGAAAGATCGTAAATTCGCTGCTGGGCAATCTTACTCGTGATCTGCCTGGCGGACTCAAACTGAAGGGGGAGTGAGAGTGTAAGTGCATGCTTCGCGAGGTCGAGTTCATCTTCGGTTACCAGTTCCTTCCTCATCGTCTTGATCTCACCCAAAATTTCCTGAAAAGCCTGAGCGGTCACACCACTCTCAACCGCAGTATGAACCACGAATGGGCCAGCCCCACGACGAAATCCGAAGGAAGATCGGGCACCGTATGTCCACCCTTTTTCTTCGCGCAGGTTCATGTTGATCCTGGAGTTGAAGAGCCCTCCCAAAATGGCATTTGCCACGATAATCGCATGATGGTTTGGCGTCCCATACGGAACACCAATTGTCCCAACACGTATCTCGGCTTGCGGGCTTCCGGGACGATCTGCTAGGAGTATTCTACCAGGTTTTCGAGGCGGATCAGGCGGGGCTTGGACGCGTTGAGAAACACCCTGCCATTTGCATAGGTGAGCCTCAACCGCCTCTATGAGAGGTCCACGTTCAATGTCACCGCAAGCGATGAGTAAAGCACCGTCAGGCACATACCAATTTCTGTAAAAATCGCAAACGTCACGGCGCTCAATTAATGGGATCGATTCTGCTGTGCCACCAACCGGACGTCCATAGAGACCATCTTCGTACAATTCCGAGATTAATGCTTGGCCTGCAACCATTGAAGGTTCGTCGCGCTCTCGATCAATCTCATCTACTCGCTCACTTCGAACGCGTTTCACTTCGTTCTCTGGAAATTCAGCCTGTGTAACGGTTGTGGCGAGGAACTCGATAGCATCCACTAGCACATCCGAAAACAAATGCATCGATATGGTGGCGACACTATAGCCAGATGAGGCGCTATAACTCGCCCCTAACCGATCAAGCCAGCTTGCCATATGGAGGGCGTCGCGATCGGCGGTCCCCTCTGTGAGAAGCCTACTGGTAAGCTCAGAGAGTCCGGCTTGATCTGGTGGCTCTGCCGCCGCACCAGACTCAAGTATCAACCGCAGCGATACTTCTGGCACTTCTCGTCTAGGTACAAATTCAACCCGCAGGTTGTTTGACAGAGTCATACATTCGATCTCAGGAAGCCTGAGCCTACGTGGAGTCGATGCCTGTGGACGACGAGTTCTGTCTACCCTCATATTCAGCTTGTCTCCTCAGGCACGACATGCAATACGGTTAAACGGTCTTCATCGACAACTGATTCCGCGATTTCTTCCACCATAGCTGCATCTACAAGACTATAGTGGCTGAAGGCATCGTTGAGATAATGGGGATCATCCCGTAAGACAGCTGCATGGGCCAAGAAGTCAGCACGATCGCCAAACCTGCTTAATTGGCCAACAAGACTCCGACGCGCGCGATTCTGGGCCCCTTCAAGTTCCTCAGGCGTCAAACCGTCTTGTTTCAGGTCATCTAGCACCAATCGCATCGACGTTTCGAGATGCTCCGCGTCCACTCCCGGTCGGGCTGTCGCCACGGCGAAAAACATCCCGACGCTCTCTGTTGGCCACGTAAACACGGAGACTTCTGCTGCTACCTGTTGCTCGTAAACAAGTGCTCGTTTGAACCGAGAGCTATTTCCGTCTCCGAGAAGATAGCTCAGCGTATCGACTGTCTCGAACTCAGGGTCATTAAACGAAGGTGAGTGAAACATGAGGTATACGCGAGGGACTTGGACTTTATCTCGAATTTTCCGGCGGCATTCACCGTGACCGTTGGGTAAGATAACCTCCGGAGGTTCCGGAATGGGCCTCGAAGCGATTTCACCAAACCACATCTGTATTCTTTCGAGGGCCTCGCTCGGTTCAAAGTCACCTACCAGTACCAGAGTCGCGTTATTGGGACCGTAATAGGAATCAAAAAACTTGTGAACATCCTCTAAAGATGCTGCATCGATGTCCTCCATATAGCCGATGGTCGGGTGTCGATAGGGGTGACCTTGGGGATAGGCAGACTCCAAAACTGTCTCGAAGGCTAAACCATAAGGACGGTTCTCGTAGGACTGAAGACGTTCGTTTTTTACGACATCACGTTGATTATCTAATTTCTCTTGGGTAATGCCAGGCTTAAAGAATCCCATTCGGTCAGCTTCAAGCCATAACCCAAGCTCAAGCTCATTCGCGGGCAACGTCTCAAAATAATTTGTCCGATCGAACCAAGTCGTCCCGTTTAGTGTCCCACCAGCATCTTGGATATACTTGAAGTGTCCTTCACGAGGTATGTGCTCCGATCCCTGAAATAAAAGGTGCTCGAAGAGATGGGCAAAACCCGTCCGCCCAGATCTCTCATTCTTAGAGCCCACGTGGTACATAACGTGCAGAGCCACAAGCGGAGCGGATGAATCGGGCTGAAGAAGCACCCGTAATCCATTGGCGAGACGGTGCTCTTCGAGTTCAAAATCAATTTTTGAAGAAACGGCCACAAGCGCCTTCCTGTCTTGAGTTTAAGGAGGCGGAGGGAGATAAGCCGGGTTCTGTCCCGACGAGCTAACTCGCCAGTGAGGTCATCTATCTAGGACCGTCGGTCTCCCGCGGTCTCATGCAACCTACCCGGAGCTCACTGCGGCGGGCCACCACATCGCTCCTATTTGGCCTTGCTCCCGGCGGGGTTTACCATGCCGTCTCGGTTACCCGAAGACGCGGTGGGCTCTTACCCCACCCTTTCACCCTTGCCTGTGCGACCGAAGCCGCCATCGGCGGTCTACTCTCTGTGGCACTTTCCATCGCCTTACAGCGCCCGGGGGTTACCCGGCACCGTGCCCTGGTGGAGCCCGGACTTTCCTCGAACGGCGCACCGAAGCACCCGCTCGCGACCTCTCTCTCCCTCCGCCAAGACAATAGTAGTGCGATAATGAAGTTTTCGCTCGCAGTAGCGAGACACAATTAAACTGGACGTGATTCCAATTAAACTGGACGTGATTCAGTGACTCGGGGAGCCTTCTGTTGTTTCAAGGGTAGGAGCCTAACTATTTTCGAGTTTGAAAGGGTCGTTTTTAGCCTGGTACCGGAGGTAAAGCGCACGATCGAAATCTCGTATGAAATCACCTATTACTAAGATACACGCGTCAGCACTGGCACTTATATCAACTCTGCTGGCTACCGCGTGCGGAGACAGTGGCAGCACCGAGCTCGGCTCACCGCCGACGGCGATGGTTCCAATTTCCCTAGCAATCGACACTGTAATTACGGGGGAAAACACGGACCCTCCTATTGCAGTGCGCGTGGAGGGATCTCTTGGGAACGCCGTCGAAGGTGCCCCTGTGCGCTTTGTCCTCATGAAGGGCCAAGGAAGCTTGTCCCCAGGAGTGGCAGTGTCCAGTGAAAACGGCGTCGCGGAATCGGTATTTCGCGCCGGGACAACACCAGGAGAGTCCACAGTCCGTGTGGACATCCCAAGTGCTCCCAACGTGCCTGCTCTCCAGTTCGTAGTGTTCACAGAGGCGGCCGACTCAGTAGTACTGAGTGTAGTCAGCGGAACTGGCCAGCAAGCGGAGTTCGGGAGCCAGCTTCCGCTCCCATTTGTAGTCCAAACCCAAACTACTTCGGGCAACCCGGCGGGCGCAGTAAAAATAAATTTTCGACTCTCAACCACCAATGACAGTTCTGGCTCTCTAACTAACCAAACTCTCCTCACCAACGCTGATGGTCTTAGTAGTACTGTGCTCACCTTGGGCTCCCGGACGCGTGACTACAAAGTCGATGTCTTCGCAGATGGAGGTGTGTATTCTGACACAGTGACCTTCTTAGCCACTGCTAACGCGACATTTGAAGGGGCGATACGGCTTGATTCCGTAGGAGTAGAGGGGCTTCGAGCAAGTGATCAAGCCACACTGTTTGGCCGGGGGTTCAGCCCCATTCCTGACGAGAACGAGGTGCGGATCGAGGGTAAGCTGGCGACCGTTCTCTCAGCAAGTGAGGGAGAACTGACGATACAGGTGCCAGCATTTTTCGATGAATGTCTGCCACTCCGTGACGTCGGTATCCGTGTTATGGTCAATGGAGAACCGAGCAACGGCCCCTTACTGCCACTCCACCCCCAAGAGGCGCCTTTTGATCTCGCCGTGGGAGAGACAGCGACGGTAACTGGCCCAAGTGCCGTGGGTTGCCTCCAATTTTCACCGAACCAGATGCCTCGAGAGTTTCGTTTGATGGTGGGGAACACCAATAGTGTGGTGTCTGATGGACTCACTATGCGGATTGCGACTCGCGTACCTACAGATCTCACCGAATCGGGAGGTACTTCGTCCACCTTGCCACGAGAACTCGGGGGTGTTCTTCAAGCGGATGCGATCGACCAGTACTCAAGGTTGGATATGGTCATTCGGGCACGAACACTCCAAGGCTTGGCGGAAGGAGGCAACGCGCCGTTGCCCGCCCCTCTCACCGGGATGAACCAAGCAATCAAAGTGCCAGTTTTCGGCGACACACTCCGTCATTTTTTCGCGATCGGATCGAACCTTCAGGCTACATGCTCCGATACAGCAAACGTAGTACACAGTCTGGTTCGATCCGTCGGTGAACACGTTATCCTGGCCGAAGACATAGCAGCCCCATCGGGTGGTCTCAATGCGGACGAATGGAGGACTCTGGGCAGAACACTAGATCAGGTGGTGGTGCCAGTGGACACCTCATATTTCGGTCATTACGAGGACATCGATGCAAACCGTCGTGTAGTCGTTTTATTTACCCAAGAGGTGAACAAGTTGAGTGAAGGGGACGTGGGCGTCCAAGGATTCTTTCTTCCCCTCGACCTGGCAAGCTCCGGAAGAAATGCAGGACAAGTTCCAAGTACTAGTGTCAGGACTTGTCCTGCGAGCAATGAAGCTGAGGTTATCTACACCCGCGTAGCAGACCCGGAAGGACAAGTGGGGCCGGGCATCTCCAAATCTGACGTGATACAGAATACACCCAGGCTTGTGGCCCACGAACTACAGCACCTAATCCAGGCCGAACGCCGCATATTGCATTCGCAAACGAGATTCAGTGAAGTAGAAGATGTATGGTTAGATGAAGCGCTTTCTAGCCTCGCTGAAGAGGTGGTCGGGCTCACAGTTGTCGGATTTGGCGTACGCGGTGACTACACGTTCGATCAGCTTACCGACACACGATCCAGATTAGATGCTTTCAATACCTATCACTTCAACAATTTTCTCAATCTCAGCCTGTACATGTTTGATCCAAACGCATCGCTAACCACCCCCGAGTCAGAACTCGGCGGTATTAATGAACTTCAAGTGAGGGGATTTGGTTGGTTCTTAATGCGCTGGCTTGCAGATCAATCCACCGGGGACGAGCGTGCATTTTTCCGGTCACTTGTGGGCGGAGGCCAAAACTTCACACGAGGAATTACGAACGTCGAACGCGTGACGGGATTACGCTGGCACGAGCTGCTCTCCGACTTCGCGGTCACACTTGCGACAGATGATTCAGGGATTGAAGAGTTATCAAATAGATTTGAGGTTGCAACGTGGGACTTCCGTGACGTGTTTTATTCTTTGAGTCAAAATGCAGCAGCGCGTTCGTTCTTCCCTGTTTCATTTCCACTTCAGGCGACCCAGTTGTCGTTTGAAAACGGAGCGGTGGATATCAATTTAGGAGCGTCAAACGTGCGTTACTTTGCACTCGCATCGGGAATTGACGCACCCGCACTTTCACTTTCGGTTCGAACGCCAGCCGGAAGCTTTTTAAACGAAAACACCAGACCACAGATTACGATCGTGAGGACGCGATGAGGGGAAGCGGTGGAGTCCGCGACATTTATATGACGGTTCGCACTTCGATTCGAGGAGGCCTAGCAGGCCTCCTTATTTTCGGCGGCGGAATGCTCGAGGTGACAAATCTCGAAGCACAAATGGTAACCGAAGACGCAGCATCGTCTGGTTCGACCATAGAGTTCTTTGCAGTTGCGGGGGTACTACAGCCACTAGCAAACCTTACAACGAACCCCACTTCATTCGGAACACAGATCTCACCGAGTCTAACCTACGGAGGAGAACTAACCTTCTGGAGTTCCGACTTGCTGGGTATCGGTATCATGGGAGCCTATGCCCCAGCAGACATGTCTGCATTTACGACACAATTAAGTAGCCCCGCTCCGACCGATTTGGGGAGCACAGACTATATGGCAGGGCTACTGAACTTGACCTTCCGGATCAATTCGTCTGGGTCTGCCAGCGCACTGGAACCTTACTTTACAATTGGGGGTGGAGTGCGCCGGATTCTCGTCGACGGCACCTTTGATCCGGAGGTCACCAGCAGTACCGATCCCGCCGCCACTGCGGCGCTCGGGATCCGCGTTCCCGCCATCGCCGGGCTCTGGTTTCGAGGTGAGCTACGCAACATAGCCTCCCGTTACAAGTCGCCCGTAACGGGAGAGATGAGCTTACAGAACGATATCTTAATCACGGTCGGCATTGGTCTCCGGTAAACCAAAAAAGCCCAAAATCTCTGTCTGATAATGGAGACCCGCTAGGACCCAGCCCGCACGCGAATAAAGCGCAAGCCTGGGGTGGGTTCCGGGACGGGGACGGTGGTCTCTGATCCACCGGGCCAAACGATATGGAGGGTACGCGCACCAAGCCGAGTACCAAGTGTTTGCGGTGTTTCGTTCCGAGACCAATATCCAGCACCTGAACGCACTTCGCGAACCGCACCGAATGACCCATCTTCATATTCAATGCGCAATTTTGCGCCGATCGCTTTCGGATTGTTGGGAGTACCTTCTAGTACAACACGGAATCCGGGTGTAGCACCTCGGTTACGAAACAACCGCCCTGCAGCTCCACTCACACCGATCGCAACATCCAACCGACCATCAAGGTCAAAATCGGCTAGTGCGAGTCCTCGCGCGTCCCCATATACGTCCAATCCAGAGTTCTGACTCGAAGGCACCGTAAAGCCTCCGTCACCATTCCCGCGTAGCCACAGACCACGGCCCGCGTCGTATCGTGGGCTACCTGACAATCCTCCATAAAAGTTCTGCGCGAGGATCAAGTCATCGTGGCTATCCCCATCTAAATCCCCCACACCAACTCCAAAGGCAGGCGCTCGTTGCGCTTCACGCGGTAACGGTGCGGACTCGAAATGATCACCGCGATTCAGGAACACGGTATGTCGGAGTTCAATTAGATCGTGGCGTGATGTCGTGTCCAGTCCACCAATGAGTTGTTCTAAGGGGGTCGTACTAAATGCCTCGTACGTGGTGCGGAAGAGCGATGGGAGGCGTGGAGCTCGATCGGATGTTGGGCGCGCGAGTGCATCCCGCCCTCGAACGGGCAGCCAACCGCTCACCCCTCGAGTCGCTTCGACGACATCGAAAAATCCATCTCGGTTGAAGTCACCGTAAAAAATTGAGTAAGTCGGAGGCACCTCGAGATTAGCACCCCACGCCGTCGCCACGAGATCCGGACGACCATCTTCGTCGAAATCACCAGATGAGATGCCATTCCAACGCCCTGTAAGCACACCCAACCCCACATCAGTGGTGGCTTCTAAGAAACGCCCTTCGTGGTTCCGGAATAGTCGAATTGGACCCCATTCCATGGCGAGAGCCAGATCTGGATCGCCATCCAAGTCCACATCTGTGAAGACAGCAGCCGAAACCAAACCAAGGTCTGCGAACGGAGAGGACGCGTCTTCATGAAAAACCAATCGTCCTTCATCGTTGAAGAGCAGTTTGGAACTCGTGGGAATCGGATACAAGCCAGGTACCACTCGCCCACCCACGAACATATCAACATCTCCATCGCCATCCACGTCGGCTTGAGCAAGCGGGCCAGTCGTAGCAGATGACGATGGCAATCCTGTGTTTGACTGAGAGGTAAAAATCGTCTTCGGTGTTCTATCTCCGATGCCACGATCAAGGCTGGTGGTGATCACCGACGGTACAGCAAACGTGTCCTCGCGGGCATTCGATTTATAGGCGCTAAGTCCGATCGCCAACTCCCAACCTCTAGAGCCACCCCAGTGTGGTAAAATCGTCGTAGCATCTGCGTTCAAATCAGATGTTACAGCCCACGGTCGCGAAAAATTCTCACCTTCGTTTGTAAAGAGGACGGGTGAAGCTCCCCGGTCCGATCCAATCAGCAAATCAGGGTCACCATCGTTGTCAGCATCGAACCAACTTACTCCAGGACCAAGCTGGGAAAGTGAGAGGGGGATCATGGGCTGTCGTGCACGATCATCAAACGGATACGCAACGTGATGGTGTTCGATCCGGTCTGAAACGTCCGTGAAGTGGGAAATTTTCGGTTCTATGTGCCGTGAAATTTCCTCTGAGTTAGTATGCCAAATGTCGTATTCACGGTTGGGCTGTACGCCTTCAACATGGCTCTGCCGTCCATCCGGCCAATTGACCATAAGTGTCATGGGTTCGACGATACTGGCGGCAAAAGTGACAGCTGGCTCGGATGAGGACAGATAGGTTCCGCCTGCGACAATCTCGTCGATTTGCTCTCCGGCGGGATGGCCGATTAGGCGGATGCGTGATCCGATACCATCTGTGTTACCTGGAGGACCACGGAGTCGCACAAGTACACGCGGCGCTGTCGCTTCATTGCGGTAGAACAAGGGTGGGTCCGAAAACCGCGTAACTACAAGATCAAGATCTCCATCTGCATCGAGATCGCCCGACGCAATGCCATGTGATATGTCAGGCTCTGTACCTAAACCCCACATCTCTGTGACATCTTTGAAATGGCCACCCGGACCACCTCGGAAGACCGCGTTGGGCTGCCGTAGATCCGGGAAGCTTCGAAGCGCTTGAGCGGCAGATAGAGGTGGCTGTTGGCTGAAAATGCGCTGATTTGCATCGCCATCAAGCTGGTTCCATACGTGACCGGTGGTCACGAAGAGATCTTCCCACCCATCAAGGTCGGCATCCAGTAGGAGTGCGCCCCAAGTCCAATCCGTGGCCGCCAACCCAAGCTCCCACGCAACTTCTGCAAACGTTCCGTCCCCACGGTTGAGTTGGACAGTATTCCGATTTACCTGCAGCCGGGTATTAATAAGGCCCGGCGCCTCTGGCGGTTGTTCAAAGTTCGGAGTCTGAGTGAGTCGGCGAGCAGGGTCCCGAGCCATCATATCTGTTGTAACAAGATCCAGGTCACCATTCCGATCGAGATCGCCTACGTCGATGGCCATCGAGGACAGACTCGTGGTTCGGATCACCGTGGCATCCACTTCTTCAAATGTCCCGTCTCCGCGATTGAGCCATATGCCATCAGGACTGTTGAAGTCATTGGCAACATAAAGATCAACGTCACCGTCCCCGTCCCAGTCGCTGAACCGTGCAGCTAGCCCCCAGTCCCGAGGCGCCATAACCCCGCTGGAGGTTCCCGAAACACGAAAAGCATCACTGAAGGCTACTGAACGAAACCGTCCTTTCCCTTCGTTCAAGTAAAGCTCATCAGGCTCTCCGAGTTCAAAACGGCGAACAAAACGGCCATCAAATTCAACCCTGTAATGTTCCTCGTAGATATCCACAACCTCAGGTGGAATAATGAGGTCACCATCCGATCCTCGTTGAAGTCGAGCCATCTCTAAAAGCTCCGGCGGGTAAAGATCATCGACTTGTTTTGTCTTGTAATTGGCGACGTATAGATCCAGATCTCCGTCGCGATCGATGTCCGCGAGTGCTGATGTCGTGCTTCCTAACCCGACTGAAAATCCTGACTCTTCCGTCTCAACGAACCGACCTAAACCATTGCCTAGAAAAAGCCGATTCGGCGCTCCATGCACGGTGACCAAAAGGTCGAGTGCTTCGTCGCCATCCACGTCGACTAATACCGCGCCGCGGACTAGGCTTTCATCTAAATCAAGTCCAGAGTCACGTGTAATATCTTCGAAGTGCCAATCGCCGCGATTAAGATAAAGCGCACTGGTGGAGCCAAAACCGGCAAAAAACAAATCGGCGAGCCCATCTCCATCTACATCCCCGAGTGCAACACCCTGCCCTTCTGCCAATATACGGTTTTGGATGCGACGATCTTCGGATACTTCATAGCGAAACTGGACACCATGACGCGGGGCCTCCAGACGCGTGAATCCACCGGACCCACGCGGATTAAGAGAACGCCATTGATACCCATCCATGGCATTCCAAGGACCTGGTCCGCGTTCTTCTACGCACCCTGAGAAGAATGCGAGCAGGAGCAACACACGGACGATCGATCGTAAGCGGTTCTGGAAAAAAAACGTCACGGGTTCGCCGAGTGGTACCGCACGATCACCTCTCGATCCACAGCAACAACTTGTGTTCGAGTCTCAGAACCGTTGGGCCAGCGCACGATAACGGCGAGAGGTATATCAGAGAAACCAAGTGTTGGAGTTAGCTGGTCATGAGACCAATATCCGCTGCCAGACTGAACCTCGTGGGCAGGGCCAAGCCCGTGCTCGTACTCAAGCCTCACCGTGGCTCCGACAGCATCTGGGTTGTCTGCCTCACCTATGAGCCGAACCCGGAGCCCTGGTTTCGCCCTTACGTTTCGGAGGAGGAGAGTTTGCGATCCGTTCTGGCCCAATACGATGTCCAGACGACCGTCAGCATTGAAGTCGCCTATGGCGAGGCCACGCCCATCTCCATAGGCCAAAATCCCGCTCCTGCTCGCTTCTATTGGATTGAGTTTCCCCGTCCCATCTCCACTTAGCAGTAACCCTCGTCCCGCATCATATCGTGGGGTCTCGAGCTTGGTGGCAAAAAAGTTATGGGATAGGACCACATCCTGGTGACCATCACCGTCGAGGTCGGATACGTTGACTCCGAAAGAGGGGGCTCGCTGAGCAATTTCTGGAAGGGGACGCACTTCGTACCCATCGTTTCCGCTCATGAGTACCATGTGTCGCAGTTCAGTCACCGCGTTTCGTTCGGTACTGGTAGCAACGCCGGGAAATAGTGATTCGAGTTCGGCGACAGCATAGGATCTATGGTTTGGAGCCGAGCGTCGGATAAATGGGAGCCCTCGAGCCATCTGGGCAAGCCTCCGGACTGGTGCGCGTGATCCATCTGAGCGGATTTCAAGCTCGATAACATCATACATGCCGTTCTGATCCACATCACCATGCAAAATCTCTGTCCCAGCCGAGGCCAACTGGGCTTCCGTATTCGTTCCCCACGCCGTAACCACTATATCTGGCTGACCGTCCTCGTTGAGATCCCCCGTGGCAATCCCATTCCACCGACCGATGAGATCGGCGAGTCCCCACTCTCGCGTCACATCGTGGAATAACCCATCGTCGTTACGGATAACCCTTATCGGTCCCCAATCGGTAGCCAACAAAAGGTCAGCGTCACCATCCTGGTCCACATCAGAGAAAACCGCCGCTGACACGAGCATCCCGCCAAGCGCCTGAGTGTTTACGGAGTCAAGACTCCAAGATCCCCCCTCGTTCTTGAAAAACCTACTTTGAGTGGGAATGGGGTAGGCGGTTGGGATAGTGCGTCCTCCAACAAAGAGATCGAGGTCTCCATCGCCATCGTAGTCGGCGAGTGCCAGCGGGCCCGTAGTACTCGGCGCACCAGGGATAAGCTCACTTTCTTCTCTGGTACCAAGGGCAAGAACCGATGGTTGTGCTATCCCAATCTGTGGATCATTCGACTCGTAGTTCATCACTCCCTCGATAACTAGCCCTGGGCTTCTGGGTGGTGCTGGGAGGATTGTCGTAATATCACCAGAAGATTCAGATCCCACCATAACGCCCTGAAGTCGGCCCTTTATGTTATCAAAACGAGTGACCCGGCCCCCAGCTCCCGTACCAACCCACAGCTCAGGATAACCATCGCGATCCTCGTCTATCCAGCTTACACCCGGCCCCATCTGGGCCAGACGCAAAGGGAGAAGCGGCTGCCGTGTGAACTCATTGAAGAAAGTTTCATGGTGCGTATGACCCAACATTTGTGAAACGTCTTCAAAGAGAGGATCCGGTATGACGTTTTCTTTGGAACTCACGTTTCGGTCGGCCGTTGAGAAGACTTCGTATAGTCGTCCTCCTTGAACCTCGTGGATTGCACTTGCTGAGCCATCGGGCCAATCGATGTTCAGAACTCCCATAGAATCAGAGGCGGCGGCAAAGACTAATGCATCGTCTGAATCGGAGAGATAGAGCCCCCCAGCAATGACTTCATCACTCTGCACGGGGAGCCCTGGCGCCTCAAAGCGAACCCTAGCTCCAATCGCGCGCGAGTTTTGTCCTGTGGACTTAAGACGAATGGCTACTCGAGTCGCCGGCGACTCATTCCTCAAAACAAGAACTGGGGAATTTAAACGGTTGATAACGATGTCCGCATCGCCATCCCCATCCAAATCTCCTGCGGCGATCCCGTGCGATATGTCTTCCTCGACACCAAAACCCCAAGCCTCGTTTGTGTTTTGGAAGGTGCCATCACCAGAGTTTCGGAAAACGATATTCTTTAGCGGCCGCGGAGGAAATTGGAGTCGTGTTCGTCTCCAATCATCTCCGGCGGTTACTCTTTGCGTACGTTCCTGTGCATCGCCATCGAGCCAATCAAGCACAGTCCCGTTACTCGTCAACAAATCCTCGAACCCATCAAGGTCGACATCGAGGAAAAGGGCTCCCCAAGTCCAACCCGAAGCAGCCAACCCGGCTTGCAAGGCGATCTCGGAAAAAGTTCCATCTCCGCGATTCATCTGGAGCGTGTTCCGCTTAACCTGTGGACGAATATTGACTTCACCCGGTTCGGCTGGGGCCAGTTCTGCCTCCGGGACCTGTGCTTTACGTTCGATTGGGTCCGGACTCAACATTTCAGCTACAAAAAGGTCGGGCCAACCATCTCGATCTACATCCGCAACAGCAACAGCCATTGAGGCCGTGCTCGTTTTCCTGATCGCGATCCGGTCAATCCAACGAAACTGGCCGCTGCCATCGTTAATCCATATGTGGTCAGGACTATTGATGTCATTGCATACATAAAGATCAACATCGCCATCGAGATCCAGATCGGTGAATCGGGCGGCCAGCCCCCATTCATCAGGGTCGCGGGCAAGCGTATTACCCATCTCATCCCTAAACATCGAATCCGTAAATAGAACTCGGGACAAATGATCGCCGTCGTTTCGGTAGAACTCGTCCGGTTGTCCAAACTCCCAACGCCGCGGGTCTTCGTCCTTAAATTCAAGTCTGAAGTACTCCTCAAACTCCGGTCTAATAAAGAAGCGGTTTCCGTCTTTACCTACTACCTGATCAAACTCACGATCGGCGGGGGCAAAGGTGTCGCGTACCCAGCGATCCTTATAATTGGTGATGTAGAGATCCAGATCTCCATCTTTGTCAGTGTCCGCAATCGTTAGGCTATGACTTGCAAGCGGCGCCTCAAAACCTGACTGATCTGAGATGTCGGTAAACCGCCCGTCTCCATCGTTTCGAAAGAGCACGTTAGGATCAGAGTGACGCGTCACGAGAAGATCTAAGTCGCCATCCCCATCCATGTCTGCCCACGCTGCCCCCCTAGATATACTTCCGCGGAGACCAACTCCACCCCCTTCGGTCACATCCTTGAATTGCCAGTCACCGAGATTTCGGTAAAGGACGTTTGAGCCTTCCACGCTGGTCAAATAAAGGTCAACAAGACCGTCATCATCAAAGTCCCCCAACGCAACGCCAGACCCATTCGCCAAGATGTCGTTATCGAGCAGACTTTCTTCGGAGAACACGTTAGTGAACTCAACCCCGGTTTGGTTGGCAGAGAGCGATGTAAAGCCGGTTGGCCCTGAGCCCGCGGGCGAGAGTTCTCGCCATCGATATCCAACCTCATCATGCCATTCGGGAACAGGATCACTATTGCAGGCCGCACAGAAAAGGACGATCGCCATCATAGAAAAACGCCGATTCATGCTGCTCTGCGACCACTGCTCATCAAGCGGTTTCAGCACATGTCTTCGGATCGTAAGGAGCCCCCTACCCTTCCTCCTCGTGCGTTATCGCTTTGTATCGTATCCCGTCCCAATCACACGGTCGAAGAGTTCGTAGATCCGTCGATATTCATCCGTCCACGACGCAGGCTCTTGGAAACCGTGATTCTCGACTGGGTACGATGCTAACTCCCAATTATCTTTACCGAGCTCAATTAGACGTTGTGTGAGTCGAACAATATCCGAGAAGTGAACGTTCGTGTCGTACATTCCATGGGCCATCAACAGATGACCACGCAGGCCTTCCGCAAAATAAATTGGGGAAGATTGACGATACGCTTCTTCATCCTCGTGCGGAGGATTGAGGATCCTGGCCGTATATCCGTGGTTGTAGTGTGCCCAGTCGGTCACAGCCCGCAGCGCGGCACCCGCCTCGAACACCTCAGGTTCAGTGAAGAGTGCCATTAGAGTAATGAACCCCCCGTACGACCCTCCATAGACTCCCAACCTGTCGGCATTCACACCCTCATGATCGACGAGATATTGAGCCCCATCGACCTGGTCAGAGAGATCCCAACCACCCATGTGTCGATAAATCGCCGTTCGCCAGTCGCGACCATACCCAGCAGAACCTCGATAGTCGATATCAAGTACAGTGTAGCCTTGTGCCACGAGGAAGTGGTGAAACATGTACTCGCGGTAATAGTTCGACCACCAATTGTGCACGTTGTGCATGTAACCCGCCCCATGAACGAACACGACTCCCGCGCCGTTCGACTCGACACCAAAGTCGCTCGACCGATAGATCCGAGCTGGCACAGCGGTTCCATCTCGTGCTTCAAAATGAATGATCTCCGGCTTTAGCCAGGGAAAACCAAGCCAGTCACTGGTCGGCGATGTTGTGACCAGGCTGAGATCTGCCCCAGGACGTGCATCTGCAAGAGAGAGCTCAGGTGGCCGATTGGAGGACGAGTGAATAACAGCGAACCGGCGACCGTTTGGTGAAGGGGTGACCGTGAACGACCCTGTTCCCTCAAGAAGTTGGACGCGATCTGAACCATCAAAGTCCATCCGCCAAGGGTGCTGATCAAACGGAGACAGTTCGCTTGTCTGGAGAAGAAATGCATCCCAACCGTTTGGGATGGAAACGTTGAGAACCTCCCAGTCACCGCCAGTCAGGGCTTTCTTATTCTGACCATCCGCATCGACCGCATATAAGTGGGCGTACCCAGTTTCCTCGCTGACATACCACGCGCGGGGAGGCGAACTCGAAGTGTGCGATGGAAGCCAACCAATACATCCAGCATCCCCACGGAAACCCAAGCAGGGCCCGCCTATCCAAGCTTCATCCTGCATCGTCGCAAGGCGTGTCAGTTCGCCGCTTGCAGTTTCTAGCGCATAGACCCTCCACTCATTGTAATCATCGTCCAAGGCAGAGAAGAGTCCGTGTGATCCAGAGTCGTTCCAAGCAACAAAATTCGCAAAAGCCAACCCAGGTTCAGCTTCCTCTTCACCCGTTGACGTCTCCTCAACTTGTGTCAGGTCAAGCCACGTCATCTCGCCTGTTTTAACGTCCACGACCCCAACACGCGACTGGGATTGTTCGTCACCAACCTTGGTGCGCATTTCCGTATTTTCGGTGTAACCGGACTGCGTGACCCAAAGAGGGATATCCGTCCGCTCGACCTGGGCACTTTTGACCGCTGTGACTGCAACAAAGCGCCCGGTGGGATCTGCCACTAGCGCCTGCGCATTCTCACCCTGCGAGAGGTGCACAGGCTGAGGAGTCCCCTTTTCCCGTCGCTCGTTGCGGGCTTCCCGTCGCTCGTCTTGGAGTTCTTGGACTTGAATATGCTTGAAAAGCTCTGTCTGCTGTTCTTCAAGGAAGAGCTTATGCCCTTCTAGTTCCGCGTCCTCAGGCTTCTCTGGACCTGTCACAAAGGTGAGTTGGCGAACACTCGCATCTTCAATGTCGAAGGCGAACAGATTCTGGCTTTGCCGGAAAAATATGGAGGAACCATCACCAGAGAATGAGGGGGCTGTCTCAGCACCTTCGGTGTAAGTCAAACGCCGCACACTCTGCGTGGATCGCTCAATCAGGAACAAGTCCCCTTGACTCGAAACTGTCCGCCAAAGTCCATCGGGGGATACACCAGCAGGGCTTCCTCTTTGTCCGAAAGCACTTCCGGCCAAAATTGGCGCTAGTGCATCTTCCATTTCTGCATCGACAAGCTCCGGCTCTCCACCAGAGCTATGCACTCGATAAAGCTCTAGATCGGCGTGCCAGTCATGACCACCAGGTAGCCACCGGAAATACACCCACTCCCCATCATCCGACCATCGCACATTAGAGGGTGTCCGCCCGATGTGTTCTGGCCCGCGCATGATCGATTCAATCGTGAGCGGAAACGCGTTATTACTCACCACTTCCGGCTCAAAGTTCGCTTTCGTTACGCTTTGCGCACTGAGCGAAGGAGATTGATTTGTAATGAACGCGGCCACGACTACTAAGACCGTGCGGGGGATTCCGGATCTCATGTCTACCTCTCTTATCTCCGTCAATCGTCAGGGATACCAATCCACCGTTGTGCGACCGTACCTAACGACCCGTGTCTTGGGACGTTATGAAACTAACGAGTGGCGAGCCCATGAGCAGGAGACCGAATTATTTCTACGGCATCCGCCATCACCGAAGCTAATACCCACTACACGGGGCTTTATTTCACCTGCCAAGGCTGATTGAAGCGCCCACCATAAAACTTACAAATGTCGGTGTGAGGGGGGCCGCAGATGACGCGGACACATAACGACCTTCGGCCCATACGCTCATGATCCCACCGATCGCTACGTTGAGACCGCCACCTGCTTGGTAACCGAAACTCGTCTTAGAAGTTTCACTTGAATTAAGAACGCCAAGGTCATATCGGAGCATGCCGACACCTCCAAAAAGGAATGGCTGAGGTCCACCCTCTTCTCCGAACGTGGTTTCCGCATACGCCATGAGACCGTTTATATTTTTAGAAGGCCCACTGCCACTACCACTTGCCTTACCGTACAGACCTTCCGCTCCAACTGATAAGGCACCCCCTCCGAGGGGAAACATGATCCCGGTGACCGCCACAAAACCTGGATCTGCTGTAAGGTCAAATTCACTGACGGGGAAAAGTGCACCACCGCCTCCGTAAAGAAGTACCTGTGCTTGGACAACTCCTGGAGCCATCGAGGCCAAGACGGTGATCAAAGCTACGTTTCGAATCCAAGATCTCAGCATCAGTCATCTCCCTAAAGAAGTAACTCGCCCGTCTATAGTCTTATACCAATGTACTGAAAAAGTAACGTCCAACGATCAGGGTCTGAAACATTCTGCTATGTCAGTATGGTCCAAGAACCCAGAAGTATGCTGTGCCAGAACTGCCACCGAAACAGCTTGCGCAGGGTCAGAGGCAACTCTACCGTCCTCTTCCAATATCCTGCGCGCCCGTAGCTCAATTGGATAGAGCATCTGACTTCGGATCAGAAGGCTGGGGGTTCGAGTCCCTCCGGGCGTATCCACAGTCATAGCAACATTTTACCGCATTACCTGTCCCTCGATTTACCTCGATATCGGTAGACATTTTTTCTCAAGTACTCAGCTAAGTACTCAGAACCGGAGCAAAAACTGGGGTAAAATCGAGCCTGATATGCCCCCCCCGCGACAAACGGTGGGGGGCGGGTACATGGACTAGTCAACACACACCGACCCCCCGACTTCAGCTAGAGCGACCCCCAGTACCCCCGCACCCCCCCTTTCCGAGGCAGGAGTCCCGTTTATCATTAAACAGAGTTTTGCGCGTTGGATGGCTAGTCGATATCGAGTGTGGGCAGACCTCGAACGATTTTCATTGTGTCAAGCGAAACGTGATGACACGTTTTGAAATCGGAGTCTTACTCGTCGCAGCTGGCTTCGAAGGTAAAAAACCATGACAGGAAATTCGGAGAAGGGGGCCAGACGGCACTGGAGCCGCTGGAGGATGGCCGTCTGGGCCGCCGGAGCGTTCATGCTGCTGTCGGCCTTGGTCGCGAAACAGTTCATCGGCGAAGTGAGTTTGGTGGACAATCTCGCTCAGATCGGGGCCCTACTCATCGGAGTTGGGATCGCTGTTGAACTCGCATCAAGGAAGACCGGCGAAACCGCATACCGAACCGCCGTCGGTCTTGCGCTAGGCTCAGCGTTGCTCCTCGGCTGGGTGAACGGTGCCGTCGGCATCATCGGGTCCGAGGACAACGAGGCTAACCTGATGTATGGCGGGGTGCTCGTTGTCGGAGCAATCGGTGCCATCATCGCGCGCTTCAAACCCGAAGGAATGGCGCGTGCGTTGTTCGCGACGGCGCTCGCTCAGACGCTGGTTGCCGTGATCGCGCTGGTCGGGCGGATGGGTTCCCCGTATAGCGGGCCGCTGGAGATCGTGACCATCAACGGATTCTTCGTTGCGCTATTCGTTGGATCGGCCGTGCTGTTTTCGAAGGCTGCGCGCGGCTGACCCGAATACAACAGATAGCAATTGCGAGTCAAGCTGATCGTAAGGCGGGGGGTACTGGGGGTCGCTTCAGGCAGAAACGGGGGTCGGTGTGTGTTGACTAGTCATGTACCCGCCGCAACTACTCAGGTGAATGCTCTTAAAGTGTTGAGCAGGATTAGGGGGGCTAAGGTAGAAAACGCAGGAGAATGGCAAGGAGGCAATGACGGCCCGCCGCTCTCTTGGAAACGCCCCACTCACTCAGGACGTTCGAAGTATCTTTTCCATCTTGCGTCCCTTCGCAAGTTCATCTACAAGCTTATCAAGATACCGGCATTTTTTTGTCAGTGGTGTTTCAATGTCTTCAATACGATAGCCGCATATCACGCCTTTAATTAGGCTGGCATCTGGATTTAGATTCGCCTTATCGAAAAACTCTTTAAACGTGTCTTCGCCCTCAATCAGATCGCCCAACACTGTACCTTCGAAACCAGTCAGCCATGTAATGACTTCTTGCAGTTCTTTTTCACTACGCCCTTTCTTTACGACCTTATTTAGATAATGGGGATATACTGAAGAGAAAAACATCTTCGCAATTTTTTCATCATGCTCTTTAGTAGTTTTTCCTTTAGCTGCCATGGAATCGACTCCTATTCCAGTATGACGGATAGTAAACTTGATATCCCTGCCCAAGGTGAAGGTGCACGCAGGGCCATTGCTTGCATTCTCACAGTTCCTCCCTGCCAAGACTTCGTTAGCAAACTCTGCAGACGCTGCCATGATTGCTCTGCCTGCTGCTGTACTCTGTGCCTCCAGCCCTAGCGGTAACCCTACCAGAGCCAACACCACTACCAGTGCTTTTCTCATTGATCAGAAACAACGGTATCTTTGGGCGTATGCCGATACCCCATCCGACGCCCGGCTCTGGTTAATAATACCGCACCAAAACCGATTTGACTCACCGCAATGGTCACCACATAGCCAGCAAGAATCAGAACACCTGTCGGGAAAGCAGAAGACGTTACAACAGAGATCACAGCAGCTGCGATAAAGGCTAATGTGAATAGGAATACGCCAACGAATACCGTGTGCATTGAATTTGATTTCTGGATCCAGGCAGTCCACTGGATCCCACTGTCCGAAAGCCATTCTCCAGCGTTACGGGCAACAGAAAAATATCCTATTACAAAGGCCAAACTCACGATTATAGGGAAAATCGGCATCCATGCGATCGCCAATGGAATCCCGATTATCGAGATGATAAGAGCAAGGAAGCCCAGGAGCCAGATTGGCATCAATAAAACCGTTCCCGCGAACCCTGCGAGCACCGAGCGACCTGGCGACCGGCGGGCCGTTTCAGCAATCATGTCTACGTGGCCGCCTCCGAAACTCACGAGAATGACACCGATGAAGCCCACCACGGCGATTAAAATCAAGTTCCCAATTAATCCTAAAACAGGCCAATCCCAATCGGGATCATTTCCCAATTTTTCTTTGACTTCGAAATGAATTTGGTTCCGGGTCTCAGATTTTAGGTCGTGGGCATCACCCAAGATATCCACCACACCTCCTTCAACCGAACCTGAATTATTGACGAGAACCGCATCGACTAACCAGACTTTACCTAAGACTGAACTACCTTCTAATAGTTCTAAGTTTCCATCAACTATGACTATGTTTCCTTTCACGACACCGGCTATACTCGCATTTCCATCTACTATGACCAAAGTGCCATCGACAATTGACTCATCTGAGAGGACAAAGTTTTTATCATTGAGATGGATATCAAAATCATCCCCGATATAACTGAGCACTTTGCTCAAGAAACCTGACTGGATAACGTACCGAATGGCCGTACTGAGCGAGAAATAATTGAATGGACTTTCACCACCGTTCGATATAGAAAGCCTGACTCTTTGGGTAAGAGTCGACGTGTCAACTAATTCAA
>CAYZOT010000008.1:61504-105051 GCA_964480515.1 uncultured Gemmatimonadota bacterium | reverse complement strand
CACAGTTTATCCCGGACGTGCAGTTCACGGTTATACCTACCCTATGGGGACATATTGCAGGAGGAGGATCGTCTCCAGAAGACGCGGCGTTTATCAATGCGACAATCAGGGAATTTCTTCGTTAACCAGCCGCGAGGTGAATTCAGCGAAGGTCGAGCTAGATGAAGAGATCAATATTGGTAGCCATCATTCTCGTGGTGGGCATCGGAGGCTGTAACGACGACCAACGGGCGGGAGTGATCACACCGGCTCTGAATATTGACTAGAGTCGGTATGATCTCACAATGATATCCTGAAAACAGGTTACGTGAGGGCTCGGATCGCTCGCTCGAGAATGTTTATGTCCGATTCAAAGGATTCAGGAGCCAACGGACCGAACGAGAAGCGAAAGAAGCTTCGGAGGGGCGAGTCATCTCCTCGGCGAAGCATGTCGCAGTCAACTCCCTTTAAGACCGCAGCACCTTCTTGGAATAAGCGGCTATTCAGGTCCTCCGCAGATACACCGCCTGGAAGCCGGCACCAGTGATAAAAGCCACCTTCACCCGAAAACAAGTCCAGGCCTAAAGACTCGAAAGCAACTCTATACCGTGCCCGCTGGGAACCATAAAAATCAGGAACTGCTGTTCGGGCAAGCGCCATCCTTTCCTCTTCAAACAACGCAACTGCATAGCATTGAGATGGGTGAGAAACCCCTCCCATGCCGAAGGAAGAAAAGTTCCCCAATATCTCAATGTGCTGTTTTGCGGCCACGACCCACCCGATGCGAATCCCTGGGGCCTGAAGCCCTTTTGTTGCTGCCCCAATCACAAAAACGTTCGATTCATCAATATCTTTGATGTAGCGAAGTGCACTAACAGGTTCATCGTGGAATAGTTCGTAGGCTTCATCAACGAGTAGCCCACGATCAGCGTTAGTCGCGTTAACCAAAGACTTGAGATCAGCACCAGTCCGGGTCACCCCAGTTGGGTTACACGGATTACTCAGCATCATAAGCGTACGACCAGTTATCGAATCGTTCGCGTAGGAAGCGACCGGAGGCTTAAAAATATTGTCTACGGAACTCTCTACCAGAGAATATTCGCGGCGGAGACACTTCAGGAGATCGAAATATGGAGTGTACTCCGTTTCCGCGATACGGATTACTATATCAGAGTCCAAAAAGAGTAGCAGCGCTGCGATTGCAGGTCGCCCTCCCGCGAACACCATGATGTTATCGGCTAAGATATTCGAGCCATAAGACGTCCGGTAGTAGCGAGCGATAGCATCGCGGAGTGACGGTAGGCCCCATGCCTTTGGGTACCGGAGGTCCTCCGATTCAACTTGAACGCTCCTCGGTAACTCCGGACCATCCGGGAGCTTATCGGTGCGTGGGAAGCCTTGACTCCATGGGTGGGTCCCCGGCTCACCCATGTAACTTCCGAATGATCCCAGAAACGCATATAACGTCTCGTAAATGCCCATCGGAGGCACATGTCGAAGAAACATCTGGCTTCTACCCTCGTGCAATTGAGTGTGATTCGGGAGGCTGGGGCGCACATGGCTGCACGAAGTTAGTCACCTTCAATAGCCTCAACATTAATCGTGATCGACATTCCACGCGTATCATGGCCCGCAACATCACAGATCACCGTGTACTGACCAGGCCCCAGTTCTAACTCAACAAGACGGGTCTCTCCCGCGGCCACATCGCTTTCGGTCTCCCAAACCGGCGCATCCATGTTGCTCAGAAAAAATCGTAGGTTATGATCCTCGAAACCCTGGTTACTCAGCTTCAAAATCACTTCACCACTAGACAGTTTAGTCGGTATTCCTATCGCGTATTCTAATAATGCCACCTCGATCGTATCTGTACTCCCCGGTGCCACAACCCTTTCAGAGACGACGCTGACCGGGATCGCCTGGTCAGTTTCACCTCCGAAGCAGGCACCCGCCGTTAACCCGACGACCAAAACACCAAATGCACGCCTACTGAGGTCCCAGCGTTCATAGCATGCATAACATAGCCGGGCGGCCTTTTTGACCATTATTCTAGCCCAACCTCCCGTGACATTTCTTATATTTCTTGCCGCTGCCACAAGAACAAGGCTCGTTTCGCCCAGGTTCCTTATCAGCAGTAACCGGTGAACCTGGCTGCCTTGGTTGACCAACTCCCAGTGCGGCGCGCGCCGCTGTGTCATCCGGCTCTAATTGGTCCACCGAAGCTGACGAAGAAACACCCGCAGCAGAGAAGGCAGGCTGCCGTACCGGCCGACCGCCGAGCGCCTGATCCAAACTTGATTGCCCTGCAACCAAATCACCTGGAAGCCGCGGGTCACCAATACCTGGCTCCGAAGGACCACTCGTACCCGTGATCAAGGGGGCACTTGGCCGAACCGGGCCTTTCACCTCAATACGGGCACGGAAGAACCGATTCGCAATGGTCTTTCGAATATCCGTAATGAGATGAACAAACATTTCGTATGCTTCCCTCTTATACTCGACGAGCGGATCTTTCTGACCCCATGACCGGAAGTGGATCGAGGACCGCAGGTGGTCAAGGTCGTAAAGGTGGTCTTTCCACTTCTCATCTAAGACCGAGAGCACAATAAAACGAAGCACCTGTTCCCACATCTCTCCAAAGCTCTCGAGCTTACCATGGAACTGGTCACGCGTGCTCTCTATCACTTCCTGCTGCAGAGCTTCGGAATCAGCCCAATCATCCGCGCTCGCGGTAGCGTCACGTGGCAGGAAATCGTTGTGGAGGAAATATTCTATTAATAAATGTTCTCGAAGTGCACCTAGATCCCATTCGTCCTGTTCGATTCCAATGGGAACATATTGGTCTAACTCTTCGCGGATCCCATCTTCGATCATCTCCCACGTCTCACCCTTTAGGTCCTCCCCTCCTTCAAGGGCATAAAGCCGCAGGTCGTAGATTACTTCGCGCTGTTGGTTCATTACGTCGTCATACTCGAGAAGCCGTTTTCGGGCATCGAAGTGCTGCATTTCGACACGTTTCTGAGCTCGCTCGATCGACCGCGTAATCCACGGATGTGCGATGATTTCGCCTTCTTCTACACCGAGTTTGTCCATGATCTTCGATACGCGCTCTGGCATGAACAGGCGCATCAAATCGTCTTCGAGTGACAAGAAGAACAGACTCCCACCTGGGTCACCTTGGCGACCTGACCGACCGCGCAACTGGCGATCGATCCGGCGTGATTCATGTCGCTCAGTACCCAAGATTTGAAGACCACAGGGCGGCTCATCTTCGCATCCACGCTTCGATATTTCCGCCCGTGAAAGGTCGGGCTTCTCATCCACTTGGCCAAAAGCAGGGGTGTCGGATCGAATCCCACACACTTTACACTGCACGCACGGATCCGCGAGCTTAATGTCCGTTCCGCGTCCCGCCATATTTGTCGCGATCGTGATCGCCCTGGGCTGTCCCGCGTTCAGAATAATGTGCGCTTCGCGTTCATGTTGTTTCGCATTAAGAACCTCATGCACAAGGCCCCGTCGTTTCAACATTCGCGAGACAATTTCGGACACTTCGACACTGGTGGTCCCAACTAAGATCGGGAGATCCTGCTCATTGATTCGTTCGATCTCGTCGATGAGCGCGCTGTATTTTTCTTGCTTCGTCTGAAGGATTACGTCGTTGTGGTCAACACGACGCACTGGCCGGTTTGTCGGAATGACAACGACTTCAAGACCGTAAATCTCGTGGAACTCGCCTTCCTCTGTTTCGGCAGTTCCGGTCATCCCCGACAATTTATCGTACATACGGAAGTAGTTTTGGATTGTGATCGTGGCGAGAGTTTGAGTCTCACCGCGCACGGTCACCTTCTCCTTGGCCTCCACGGCCTGGTGAAGGCCATCAGACCAGCGTCGACCATGCATCTTTCGGCCGGTGAACTGATCGACGATGATGACCTCCCCACCTTCTACCACGTATTCAACATCTTTCTCATATAGTGAATGGGCCTTCACAAGTTGATGGATGACGTGGATCTTCTCAGACTTTTCCGCATATTCGCGCTCGAGATTCTCGATCTTCTTTCTCTTTTCATCCGTTGCAAGCTTCTCGTCATCCTCGATACGTTGCACGGACTCAGAGATGTCGGGCACAACGAACGCCTCAGAGTCGTTGGGTGAGAGAACGTCCAAACCTTGATCTGAAATCTGGATAGTTTGCCCCTTCTCATCCATCGAGTAGAGAAGTAACTCATCGACTTCGGGCAGCCGTTTGTCACGCATCATATCAGCTTCCGTGCGCTGGACGAGCTGCTTTACACCAGATTTCGTGAGTTGTTTGAGTAGACGCTTGTTCTTGGGGGCAGCACGCTGAGCCGCTAGTAACTTGAAACCAGCCTCCAAACGCAACTCATCCGCGTCTTTCTCGTCGGCCTGCTCGAGAATCTCTGTCCCTTCGGCAATTAAAGTGTTGACTAGGCGGGTCTGTTTGCTCGCAAGTGCCGCCACCTGCGTGTTATATTTCTGGTATACATCACGTTCATCTCGCCCGGCAGGCCCTGAGATGATGAGGGGAGTGCGTGCCTCATCAATAAGGACGGAATCAACCTCATCAATAATCCCATACGAATGCGGACGTTGGACCCGCTGTGACATTTCAATGACCATATTGTCGCGCAGGTAGTCAAATCCAAATTCATTGTTTGTACCGTATGTGATATCGGCGTTATAGGCAGTTCTACGCTCTTCGGTCCCCGGTTGCGTGTCATCGAGGAGCCCAACCGTCAAACCGAGATATTCGTAGACTGTGCCCATCCACTGAGAATCACGGCGCGCCAGATAGTCGTTTACGGTAATCAGATGCGCACCCTTTCCGGCAAGGGCATTGAGATAGAGCGGCATTGTTGCAACAAGTGTTTTTCCTTCACCTGTAGCCATCTCGGCAATCTTGCCTTGGTGCAGCACGACACCTCCGATCAACTGCACCTCATAGGGAACCATGTCCCAACTCATCTCGGTCCCTGTGATTGTGATCGGTTTTCCCAAGAGCCGCCGGCACGCTTCCCTAACCGTGGCAAAGGCCTCCGGTAAGATCTCATCTAGGATCACCTGAATGGTCTCGGTGAGTTTATCCTCTGTGACCGCGATGCGTTCAGTCAGATCAACCCGGCGACTAGAGTTATCAGTTTGCTGGCGTTTCTCACGAAGGGATTCAATAGTTTCTTCTAGGTCCTCAGTCCGATCACGGATTTTACTGCGGAACTTCTCGGTCTGTTCTTTCAACTCCTCTTCAGTTATTCCCGAGAGACGCGATTCATGTTCTTTGATCTGCTCGACAATCGGACGTAGCCGCTTCATCTCGCGGGAAAAACGCGTTCCAAAAACTTGTGTAACGGCGTTCTTTAGCATCAAATGCTCTCTGACTCGCTTGTCTGCTTGGAAACGTGCTCCGTCCAAGCACGTTCTATGTCCTGAAGGATCGAATCCGGAACCAAGGAACGGATCGAACGCCCCTCCCGAAGGCGCTGGCGGACTTGGCTCGAAGATATGTCTATTCTCATCACGTCGACCACAATATACTCGATCTCTGCTGTCCCGGTGGATCGCGTCGGCTCGTCACCACCACGACGCATCACAGCAATCTCAGCCAGCTCGGGCAACTTTTCAAAATCCTTCCATGTGTCGAGAACAGAAAATTGATCTGTCCCCATTATTAGGACGAGTTGCGAGTCGGGGAAACGTGACACCAGTACCCGTAGCGTATCGATGGTATAGGATGGTTTGAGTAAAGTCTGTTCCAAGTCACTGACCTCAATTGGGGCCAAATCGTGGAACAACTTCCGCGTCAGATCGAGTCGAACAGAAGCCGGAAGAGCAACGGATCGGTGGGGAGGAACACCTGCTGGGATCACGAGGAGCCGGTCAAGCTGTAGTTGTTCGAGTAGATCCTTGGCCACGATGGCATGCCCAACATGAGGCGGATCAAAACTCCCACCGAAAACACCCACTCGCGCGTCGGAGGTCAGGGCGTTTAACGGGAAGGATAAGGACCGAGCGAACGTCCGAATGGCCGAACAAAATTTGACGAGCCTTCGTATCCCACTATTTCTTTGAGCGGATTTTCCCCATCTTCACGGACCTTACGAGCCTCTTCACTATTGGGGAATTCATTCACCAACCTTTCGCGAATTGACACTGCTTCGGTGTCAAACCCAACTGTGCTATAGCTCCGGTATAAACGCTCGAGAAGGTCTGGAAAAAATTCGTCGGCTGGTCCTTCAGCAAGAGATTTTTCGTAGTAAACAATCGCTGACTCTAGCAATTCTCGATTTTGATAATATTTCCCTATCTCATAGCTCTGTCGCGCAAGTTTTGCACGGGCCGCTGCAATTATTTTTTCCGCATCCGATCGAAAAGGAGTCGCAGGAAAAAATTGCAACAAACGCTGGCACTCTTCTAGGGCAAGGCGAGTGAACTCCTGTGAAAGCGACACCTCTGGAGCGGCGGCCAGATACGCCTTACACGCTCCGTATTGGGCATCGTCTGCCATCGGGCTGTTAGGCCGGCCCGAGGATAACTGACGAAATTCTTGTATAGCCTCAAGTGCGTCCCCATCGCGCAACTGAGCCTCGGCAGCCATATACTGCGCGCTGTCAACCAAAGGACTGAGAGGATCGCGAATCATGTACGCAAGAAAGCCGATAGACGCAGATTCGAATTCTTCTATTTCGAATTTTTCTTGTGCCCACGCGAACAGATCGGGAGGCTCCAAATCGCCCGGCGGTCCTGCACTGGAACACGCGGTCATCATAAAGATGACCGCCACAGGGAGTCTCACGCGAGGACTAATCAATCGAAGCCGAACCGAATCTGTCTAATTCGTTCTTCAGCACGGCGCACAAGCGACCCAGTTCTCGTCGGGTTCAGTTCAAGAACAAGCGCGTAAGCGAGCAACGCCTCTTCTGTGTTTCCACTGGAAAGCATTATTTCGCCACGAAAGAAGTGTGCCTCATCCATATAACTCCGAGGCACGCCAAGATCGACCATCTTGTCGAGCTTGCCAAGCGCTTCATCCGGTCGCCCTGATGTACGATCTGTATCCGCGGACAGAAAAAGACAGTCTCCATAGTGCCAACGAGCCGCATCGCGGTTTTCATCACCACGTCTCACCTGATCAACGTATCGTTCTAAGTACGACAGCGCGCGGTCACAACCACCTAATTCTTTGTAGGCTCTGCCTGTCCGGTAGAGATCTTCCGCTGCCGGTTTTGTTTCGTCTTGGAGCAATGCCAAATAAAGGGAGAGTGCCTGGACATAGTCACCGTCATTCGCGTATCCCATAGCAAGTGAACGCTGGAGGTCTGGTGGGACATAACCAAAACCCCAGGCCATCAGAGGTTCGAGTGAACCCACCATGTTCTCCGTTGCACCACGGCCCTGAGCCTCAATCGCCAGGGCCACAAGATCCGACGCCACTTGGTGGCGGATCCCCGTATCTCGCTCAACGACCCTATCAAAATAGCCCAAGGCTTCGTTTACGTTTCCGCCCAATGAGTATGCGTGACCCAGTCGGAGTAGAAGTTCATTTGTCTCGCCCCGTAGGCGCTGGGCCAGCTTGTATTCTGCGATCGCCTCCTCCGTGTCACCTACAGCCAAGAGCCGATCTCCCCGTGTCACAGACCGGTACGCTGGATCTTCACAACCAGCGGTAGCGACACTGCAGGCCAAGAGCAACCACATTGAGTGTCGGGTCAATAGCGACAGTCGATTTCTCTCTGGCGTAGGACTTCCCCGAAATGAATCAGGGCCCCTGAAGATCGACTGGCGCGACATCTTTTTGAGTTGCCATCGGATCAGTAGCACTCGACGGAGTAGAGGTGCAGTCCGGCACGGACGACCAACCAACCTCATAATCATTTCTGAGTAGAGCAGCATTAGCCCTCGGGATTCCCTTCTTGGTCCAGCGACGGAACAAACCATATTTAATGATACATCGCATGGCTGACAGGCCGTCGCGCCAGGTGATTTTCTTCCCCTCTGCGTACGTTCGACCGGCGTAAGAGATCCCTACTTCGTAAAGCCGCCAACCACCTAATGCGATCTTAGCCGTGACTTCTGGTTCTACACCAAACGCGCGCTCTTCAATCGTAAGTTGATTGAGAACCTCTTTTCGAAAGCACTTATAACATGTCTCCATGTCCGTCAGATTCACGTTCGTAACCATGTTAGACAGAATAGTAAGGAGACGATTCCCAACGTGATGCCAGAAATAGAGTACACGATGAGGTCGACCGCCCATGAAGCGTGACCCATATACAACATCAGCTTTTCCAGCGATTATAGGATCGATAAGCCTGGGGTATTCGACCGGATCGTACTCCAGGTCAGCGTCCTGTACGATGATGATGTCACCCGTGGCAGCTTGAAACCCTGAAGACAACGCAGCTCCCTTCCCAAAATTCTTCTCGTGGGACAAAGCCTTGTCCACCAGTCCTTTTGCGGCGAGTTCAGCCAGGATGGTCGCAGACTCGTCAGAAGAGCCATCGTCGACGGCCACTAGTTCGAAATCCGGGGCAACTTCCTTTACCCTTCGAACGATTATTTCAAGTGTCTCGGCCTCGTTGTATATAGGCATGACGACTGAGACCCGAAGGCCACGCAGTTCGTCCATGCACCCTCCTTAATCGGTCAGAGAAACCTCAATCAGTCGAGTCCGGAGACGCTTTCAGTGCACCCCGAGTCTGTAATTCCTGAAAATACGCGATCGTGTGCCCCAAGCCGACCTCTAGCACCACCTCAGGCTTCCATCCTAACACCGAAGCCGCGAGCGATATGTCCGGCTTTCGCACCATAGGATCATCAATTGGTAGAGGCATGGTTTCTAACTCAGACCCGGAGCCAGTTGCGGTTAGAACGACATCGGCCAGCTGTTGGATCGTATACTCATCCGGGTTTCCCACGTTAACCGGATCATGAATATCAGCATTAAAAAGACGCCAAGCACCTTCAATAAGGTCGGACACATAACAAAAACTTCTGGATTGGGAGCCATCACCGTAGACCGTAATGGGTTCGCCACTCAGGGCTTGTACGATGAAATTTGAAACGACGCGACCATCGTTGGGACGCATTCGCGACCCGTAAGTGTTGAAGATTCGGGCGATGCGAGTATCAACCCCGTGACAGCGATGATAAGCCATCGTGATGGCCTCTGCGAAACGTTTCGCCTCATCGTAGACACCACGCGGCCCAATCGGGTTTACGTTTCCCCAGTAGGACTCGGGTTGCGGGTGGACTAATGGATCACCATACACTTCAGAGGTGGACGCGAGTAGGAGTCGAGCATCCTTCGCTTTTGCCAGTCCTAAGGCGTTATGTGTTCCGAGAGCCCCAACCTTGAGCGTCTGGATCGGCAACTCCAAATAGTCGACGGGACTCGCAGGTGATGCGAAGTGGAAAATACCGTCCAACCCGCCTGGAACGTCTATGTATTTGCTAACATCATGTTCGATGAAATCGAAATGTGGTTCATTTTCTAAGTGGGCGATGTTTTCCAACGAGCCCGTGATCAGATTATCCATACCCAGAACACTGAAACCTTCTTGCAGAAGGCGATCTGTCAGATGCGAACCAAGAAATCCGGCAGCCCCCGTGACAAGAACCCTCATCCGCCGTTAGATCTGGAAGAGTTCGATGATCCATCATCGGTGTCAGACCTGGCTCGCCGGACAATGGAACCCACCTGATAACGACCGATCGAATAATACTCGAAGCCAAGGGCTTCCATTCGCATAGGGTCAAAAATATTCCGGCCATCAAAAATGATCTTTCGTGCCATACGTTCGCTCACAACCGACCAATCCGGACGACGATACTGGAGCCACTCCGTCGTAATAATGAGCCCATCGGCACCAGCGAGCGTTTCGTACTCATCCTTGCCATAATCGATGGTGTCCTTCAGGTAAAATTCACGGGCCACATTCATTGCTACGGGGTCATGAGCACACACGGTCGCCCCCGATTCGAGCAGCGCCTTTATGACAGTACGAGAGGGCGCCGCCCGCATATCATCTGTTTCCGGCTTGAATGCAAGACCCCAAATAGAGAAGCGCATACCAGACAGATCATCTCCAAAGCGGCTCTGAATCTTACGAATGAGAACGGTCTTCTGCCGATCGTTTGATTCCTGCACAGCGCGCAACACTTTAAGGTCCACCCCGAAATCGTCTGCAGTCTGCATCAATGCCTGGATATCCTTCGGAAAACAACTGCCACCGTATCCCGTACCAGCATATAGGAAGGAAGGGCCGATTCTCTTATCAGATCCGATTCCACGACGCACCATTTCCACGTCAGCTCCAGTTCGCTCACACAGCTCCGCAATCTGATTCATGAAGCTTATTCGAGTCGCAAGCATTGAATTTGCCGCGTATTTTGTCATCTCGGCTGACGCAATATCCATAAAAATGAAAGGGTTCCCCGAGCGAACAAACGGCTCATAAATTTCTTCCAACCGACTGCGAGTCTCGTCAGCATCCACTCCGCACACAACACGATCGGGGTACATGAAGTCCCCGACAGCATCACCCTCCTTCAAAAATTCAGGATTAGAGCAGACATAGAAGGGCGTTTCAGTTCGCAAAGCAATTTCAGATCGTACCTTCTCGCTTGTACCCACTGGTACGGTACTCTTCATGATGACTACGGTGTTCGGTCGAATATGGTCTCCGATGGTACGGGCAGCCTCCATCACAAAGGCAAGATTAGCCGACCCATCTTCCCCAGGTGGTGTGCCGACAGCTATGAAGATAGCATCCGCAGTGCGAACCCCTTCCCCAACATCTGTGGTGAAACGCAACCGTCCCGATGCAAGGTTATGTGAGACAAGCCGGTCGAGACCTGGCTCGTAAATCGAGATCTCACCTGAGTTGAGCCGTGCAATCTTATCGGCGTCAATGTCAGCACAGGTCACACGGTTCCCACCTTCTGCCAGGCAGGATCCAACGACAAGTCCCACATATCCTGTGCCAATTACCGTCACTTCCATCACAGTCTCCGTTCCCAATCTGCCGTTATCAAGTAACAGCAGGCTCCTTTGGATTTCGTTACGTGGGCCTGAATTGGGTCATCCAGTGGAAGGTGTCATCTACCGTCCTGCGCAAATCGAGTTCCGCCTGCCAACCGGTCTCTTCCTCGATTCTACTGGGGTCGCCCACAATCTGTTCTGGCTCGTCTGCTCGGATCAGCTCTTCGTCCATGACGATCTCAGGAGCGATTCCAGCAATATCAAATACCCATTGTAGTAGCTGCCGGACCGAAGTCGGTTCACCACAGCAAACGTTATAGACCCGGTGGCGGACTTGATCCAAGTCCGCCAAGCGTGCCATCGCCATAATTCCATCTCGAACATCCGTGAAATCTCGGTATACATCTAAGTTTCCGACGTGCATGGTGGGATCAACACCTCCTCGTTGTATACGGAACGCACGACGGCAGAAGCTAGGAAGAGCGAATACGTCTCGCTGGCCTGGTCCAACGAGCGGGAAGAATCGGGCCACCCGAACATCAAGTTCCAGCGCTTCTGAGGTTGCACGGGCCACTACGTCTTGCGCTGCCTTGGAGACGCCATAGGCGCTACTGGGGTGAAGCGCGGTAGTCTCTGCAATTCTACCCTGTCCCCCCATTCCATATACTTCGGCCGATCCAGCTATAATGACGCGAGCATCCGCCAACCCCGCATCAGCGAGTGAGCAAAGAAGCTGAAAAGTACCCTGTGAATTAACTGCCAGTGCCTCAGCATATGCTGTTTGAGCCTCAGCCCTCGATGAGACTCCTGCAAGGTGAAATACGCATTCTGGTCGAGCCTCTCGAGTCAGGCTTTGAAGCCTATCTGAGTCCCGCATATCTGCACCACACCACACGACACCTGCACGTTCAGAATCACTCAACGTCCCGCGTCGTGGTGAATCTGACAGCACGGCACCAGTAATGTCATGCCCTGCGGTCAAGAGGTGGGAAATCAGGTGCTGTCCTACAAAACCATCCGCACCGGTGACCAGAACCCTCAATTTTTCAACGGTCCGCAAGGGCGCGTGCGAGTTTACGCGCCGCATAGGTAACTACGATATCCGCACCTGCCCGGCGAATCGCATAAACTGCCTCTAGGTGGGCCGCCTCAGCATCCAACCAGCCATTGGCTCCCGCAGCTTCGATCATCGCGTATTCTCCGCTCACTTGGTAAGCAGCCGTGGGCACCCCAAAACGGTCCTTTACTCGCTTTACAACATCAAGACTAGGCAAGGCCGGCTTGACCATCACTATATCGGCGCCCTCTTCAAGATCGAGTGCAACTTCGCGCAGAGCCTCGTCTGAATTTCTCGGGTCCATCTGGTATGACCGACGATCTCCAAATGCGGGAGTCGAATCGGCGGCGTCACGAAATGGACCGTAGAATATGCTCGCATACTTCGCCGCATAGGATAGAATCGCAGTCTTTTGGAACCCGAAATCATCAAGAGCAGTCCGAATTGCACCTATCCGTCCATCCATCATATCTGATGGGGCAACAATGTCTGCACCTGCCTCTGCGTGACTCACAGCTTGCTTGGCAAGCCTCTCAAGCGTCGCATCATTTGCCACATCAATCCCGTCTAAGATTCCGCAGTGTCCGTGGTCAGTGTATTCACAAAGACATACGTCAGTAATTACCGCTAAATCAGGCAAGGCAGATTTAATCTCCGCCGTGATTCTCTGAATAACACCATCGGGGTGATCCGCTTGAGATCCGTTTGCATCCTTCGAGCGAGGTATTCCAAACAAGAGAACGGCCCGTATGCCTTCACCGCAGGCTAATTTCGCCTCTACCAAGGCTTCCTGCACACTCATACGGTCAATCCCAGGCATTGATTCAATTGGCTGCCGGAGAGTTTCACGATCATCAACAAACATAGGGTAAACCAAGTCGGAGACCTCGAGACGAGTCTCGCGCGTCAGTTCTCGTAATGTCGCGGTGTGCCGGAGTCGACGGAGGCGGGTCACAGGAAAGGACGCGTGATTCATGATACTGAAACCGCCTGACTCAGAGCTTCGACAAGACCCGTTGAAGTATGTTCTACTGCAACAGCGTGTACAGGAAGCCCAACTTCGACAACTGCGGAAGCAGTTACAGGACTAATGGCCGCCACTAACGCGCCTCCGGTTTGGGGACCTACAAGTTCCACAAAAGCGTTTACAGTTGAAGTCGCAGTGAAAGTGAGCCAATCGGGTGCCCCAATTTCTATGAAGTCTAGGAGTGTGTCCTGAATAGACCAATTTATCATCGTCGAGTACGCTGGGGCGACGTCAACTAGAGCTCCCGCCTGACTCAAACGTTCAAACAACACATGGCGTGCAATCTCAGCTTGCGCGAGGAGGACTCGCATTCCGGAGTGCTCCTCCTGCGGAGTTGCTTCCAAAATGGCGTCGGCCAAGGCCTCTCCTCGAAAAACTTCCGGAACCAAACATTCTGTACACCCTAGAGCCAGAACGGCATCAGCCGTCACAGAACCAACCGCCGCTATACGAGCTTTAAAGAACATTTCCCAACAACCTTCTGTTTCCAGTATCTGCGCCAGCCCTCGAACTCCGTTCACACTAGATACGACTACCCAATCGTAAGAAGCTAGTCTTCGAACCGCCTCGACAAGGTGGCTCCAATCAGTTGGAGGACCGATTTGAATTGTCGGCAAAACCGTTACAGTTGCACCAACACGCTCGAAAGCATTGCACAAAGGGGTTGCCTGCGGCACCGGTCGTGTAACCAGAATCTTCTGTCCGCGGAGTGGGGAATGCTCGATCACCAAATCACCTACGTGACACGACCGGCCACGTCAAAAAACGCCGCCGGTCACCAACAAGGCTAAGGCGCAGCGTCCTCAGGACGCTTTTACGACTTTTCCCGCCTTGAGACAGCGCGTACATACGCGCACACGTCGCCGCACCGAATCTTCAAGGATTTTTACGCGTTGAAGATTTGGCATAAAACGTCGCTTGCTCTTGTTATGCGCATGGCTGACCCGATTCCCTGTGGCAGGGCCTTTGCCGCATACGTAGCAGAAGTTAGCCATGATTAGGTCAACGAACTATGACTGAATCTGCTAACAGAAAGGTTGGAGACACAGGAATCTGGTCTCCCATTCCCTCGTTGACGGCACCCTGATCCACCCACACCGCGCTAATTGAGTCGTTGAACGAATATATCTGTCCAGACACGTAAACTTTGTCGCCGCCGTAGATTGTGATATTAGCCATCCGGAGCCGTTGAATAGGGTCTGACTCCATCAACACGGGATATGTGACAGCATCGCTTAACGCTACGGAGAAGGCGCCCTCCCCAAGTCCAGAGGCGATAGCAATGTCATCGATAACAACGCGGCGACCCACAGCACCTCGAGGATCTGACAGAAGGTCACCAGCATTCCAATCACGTACTGCTTCGACTGCAGCTGCAGCGAACGCTGCGCGTTCCTCTTCAATCTGTTGAGACTGTTGGTTCAACCACCACATTAATCCACCGATAGCCCCCAGTGCTACTATGGTCAGTATGGCTCGTAGCCCACCTTCACCTTTGTTGGACATGTCTCTCCTCTCCTGGTCCCTCAAGCACCATTTTCAGTGAGCTCAATAAGTGCCAACTCAGCACCGTCACCCTTCCGGGCACCTAGCTTGAGAATCCGCGTATATCCACCCGGCCGCTTTTCAAAACGCGGTCCAATATGATCGAAGAGCTTCCGCAACGCTTCGCTGTCCGCGATCTGACGGCCAGCGAGTCGGCGACTATGCAAATCACCCTTTTTCGCCAGTGTAATCAATCGCTCTGCGAAAGGCCTTAACTCTTTTGCCTTAGCCTCAGTTGTTCGAACCCGTTCATGAAGAAAAAGACTCGTCACCATATTGCGGAGCATTGCCTTCTTGTGGCTCCGTGTTCGCCCGAGTTCACGTCCCTTCTTCCTATGCCTCATCATCACTCCCGGTACCGTTTCCTGCTAGGTACTCGGTCACATAGAGGTTCCCATCTGCATCTTGTTCAAATATCATACCAAAGCGAAGCCCATTTCTACCAAGCACCTCCGCAATCTCTTGGAGGGATTTTTCGCCGAAGTTGTCAAGCCCTAATATCTCATCTCGAGACCGCACAACGATATCACCTATTGTACTTATGTTCTGACGTTCAAGCGTATTTCGCGAACGAGCCGAGATCTCTCCGAACTCGACCAGCGGACGCTCAAGCAACTCCACCATACTTGGATCCAATGGCACAGCACCATTCCCAGCCCCCATTGCATCAGTTGGTTCGGGAAGCCCGGGAACCATCCCCATCTGTACAAAATATGAGAGGTGAAGACGTGCGATCTCCGCAGCCTGCGCCACTGCATCTGCTGGGGCCAGAGCCCCATTTGTGTGGACGTGAACTTCAAGTCGGTCAAAGTCAGTTCTTTGGCCCACTCGAGTCTCACGCACTGAGAAGTTGGCTCGGGTAACCGGATTATATACAGAATCAATCAAGATCGTGCCTACGGGCAGGTCGTGCTGCCCTTCCGTAGCTTCAGAATTCTCATGGCTCTCCGCCATGACGAATCCGCGACCTCGATTCACCCATAGCTCCATATTAAGGGGTCGGTCTTCAGATAAATCCTCTTGCAGTGTGAATAAAACGAGATCGGGATTCACCACATCCACAGACGCATTCTTGCCGATTGCTTTTGCCGTCACCGGACCCGCCTTGTGGGCAGACAATTCCAACTTCGCCTCAGCCACGTCTTCATCCATCACCAAAACGAGCTTTTTGAGATTCTGGATAATCTGATGCACATCTTCCGCCACCTCACCGACCGTCTGGTGTTCATGCTGAACACCATCAGCCCGAACAGCCCACACTGCGACTCCGGGCAGCGAAGAAAGTAGGATCCGCCGTATCGAGTTTCCAATCGTGTGACCATACCCACGCTCAAGGGGCTGCAGAACGAACGCGGCACGCGTACCATCTCCTCCCACTGAACGTTTCTGTTCCTCCATAGCTTCCGGCAGGACCAGACCGCCTAGATCAACCTGCACCGTCATATCTATTCCACCTCGTGGTTTATAATACGCATCGATTCGACGCCACCGACGTCTGAATTGAATCCGATCTACTTACTGTACAACTCCACGATCAATTGCTCCTCCACTGCGAGAGGAATATCTGCTCTTGATGGACGTTCGAGCATACGTCCAGTCGCAGTATCGTAATCCACACCGAGCCATGATAACTGGTCGCGAGATTTTCGGTCCTCGATCGCTTCTTTCACGACTGGAAGCCCACGTGCATGGGGGGCTACCGACACTTCCGCTCCAGGCGTAACTACATAACTAGGGACGTCGAGCATGTGTCCATCTACACGAACGTGCCTGTGGCGAACCAATTGTCGTGCTGCCTTACGAGAAGGCGCAAAACCGAGCCGATATACAATGTTGTCAAGACGGCTCTCTAATGCGACCAATAGATTCTCACCGGTCACCCCAGGGACACTAGATGCTTTCACGAATAAGGAACGGAACTGCTTCTCGGCCATCCCATATATACGTTTCACCTTTTGCTTCTCACGAAGCTGGACCGCGTACTCAGATTGACGGCGACGGCGACGGCCCGTTCCGTGCTGTCCCGGCGGATGCGCCTTCCGTTCTATCGCACATTTTTCGGTAAAGCAGCGCTTACCTTTCAGAAACAACTTTTCGCCTTCTCGCCGACACAACCGGCATACTGGTCCAGTGTACCGAGACATCAGACCCTCCGCTTCTTGGGCGGGCGACAACCATTGTGCGGAAGTGGCGTAACATCCTTTATAGAACGGATTGTGAGCCCTGCTGCCTGTAACGCTTGGATGGCCGACTCACGTCCTGACCCCGGGCCTTTCACTTCCACATGGACACGGCGCATACCCATCCCAACTGCCTCACGACCGACTGTCTCTGCCGCAATTGTCGCCGCGAACGGGGTTGATTTCTTAGACCCCTTGAACCCCGCCTTTCCGGCGCTAGCCCAAGCCACGACATCGCCTGTCATCGTAGTGATAGAAATGATCGTATTGTTAAATGTCGCCTTGATATGGGCGACACCTTCAGCATCGACCTGACGCTTTTTTCGTCTAACTGGCTTCACCATTACTTACGCGTCTCTCCGTTCAATTAATTCTGCCGCAACACATCGACCGCACATCTCAAGCACCTAAACTGCTGTACGTTAGAGGACTAGCCCGTTTCTATTTCCGAGGAGCCTTCTTTTTGCCCGCGACAGCTCGCCGCGGACCTTTTCGCGTTCGAGCATTCGTGTGAGTTCGTTGGCCTCGGACCGGCAATCCACGCCTATGACGCAAGCCGCGGTAGCAGCCAATATCCATTAGTCGTTTGACATTCATCGAGTTTTCGGTGCGGAGGGCACCTTCAACTTTGTAGTGGTTTTCGATGACTTTTCTCAATTTATTTACGTCATCGTCAGAGAGTTCATGAACTCTGATATCGGGATCCACTCCTGCTTCAGTCAGGATATTCCTGGCTGACGAATGACCAATACCGAAGATGTACGTAAGCCCTATCTCGATGCGTTTTTTCCGGGGAAGATCCACTCCCGCTATACGTGCCATCTAACCCTGCCGCTGTTTGTGCTTTGGGTCGCGACTGCAAATCACCCGCACCACGCCCCTCCGGCGGACAATCTTACAGTGCTCGCAGATTCGCTTTACACTCGAACGAACCTTCATCATGACCTCTTCCCGCAACCGAAGTCGCGCTATTCCTCATGTGTGGTAATGTGCTCAGTCGTATTTAAATGCCCCACAGTTTGGAGGCTCTCGCATTGTACGCAGCGATTCAATACAAGCCTAAAAATATATCACTGTTCATATAGCAAAACAACGAAAACGCGACTAGTCCCCGAGTTGCAGACAAATCCCAAACTATTTGTATCGATAAGTAATACGGCCCTTGGTAAGATCGTACGGTGACAAATCAACGGAGACTTTGTCCCCCGGAAGAATTCGGATATAGTGCATTCGAATCTTACCAGAGACATGGCACACAATCTCATGCCCATTCTCCAACAGTACACGAAACATTGCGTTAGGGAGTGCCTCAGCGACCTCCCCAGTCATTTGAATCGGCTCTTCCTTCGCCAAATCAGCTCTCCCTAGCCGGGGTCAGACTGTGTACGCCTGTTAATACCCGCGGACCTTCTGCGGTTACAGCAACGGTATGTTCGAAATGAGCGGACAACGTCCCATCCGCAGTTACCACAGTCCACTCATCATCAAGTGTACGAATCGACCGCCCACCCTCGTTTACCATTGGTTCTATAGCAATCACCAGTCCGGGCTCCATACGAACACCATAACCAGGGGTTCCAAAATTAGGCACCTGAGGTTCTTCATGTACACCCTCGCCTATCCCATGTCCTACAAGCTCCCGGATCACACTATAGCCTGCGGTCTCGACGTACGTTTGAATCGCAAAACCAAGATCTCCGAGTTGAGACCCTGGTCTCGCTGCAGCCACGCCGACAGCTAACGATGACTGTGTAATGTCAAGTAGTCGCTGTGCGTTTTGCGCTATTTCTCCTACTGGGATTGTCACCGCTGCATCCGCAAATAGTCCGTCTAGCTGCACCCCGCAGTCTACACTCACAATGTCCCCAGTCATCATCTCGCGATCGAACGAAGGAATCCCATGAACGATTTCGTCATTTACACTTGTACAGAGTGTCCCCGGAAACCCGTACAAACCCTTAAATGCAGGCGTAGCACCAGGGTGGTCACGAATCAAACCTTCGGCCATCCGATCCAAGTCGCCGGTAGAGACTCCCGGGGAAGCTGTCTCAGAAACCATTTCAAGCACTTCTGCTACGATCGAGCCCGCGACAGCAATTCCTTCGATCTGCATCGCAGACTTCAGCCGAATCATTAATTCACTCCCAAATCACGGAGCGCCACGAGTAATCGTTCTTGAATCTCATCGATAAACCCCATGCCATCGACAGCCGTCAAGCCAACTGTATCTTTCGCATAGTATTCTTGCAGCGGTTCTGTCTTTTCTCGATAGACTGCAAGTCGATTGCGGACTGTCGAAATTTCGTCGTCGGATCGCTGAACAAGTTTCCCTTCACAGTCAGGGCATTCCAGTGCACTCCCAACTTTTCGAACATGGGTCACATGATTGCACGTCTCACAGACGCGCCGACCTGAGATGCGATCTACAAGCTCCTCATCCGTAACCTCGAGCGATAAGACCGCATCTAATCGTTGACTTCGTTGAGCTAGCAGAACAGCGAGCCCATCTGCCTGCGCAACAGTGCGCGGAAACCCATCGAGCAAGAATCCCCCTGCATTTTCTCGACGGTCTAATGCTTCCGCGATCAACCCAAGAACAACGTCATCGGGTACGAGGTCACCGGCCTCATAGAAAACACGGACCCTCTCCCCCATAGGTGTGGCTTCCTTGAGTGCCGTCCGAATCATGTCGCCGGTGACCAGTGACGGAACTTCCAACCACGCGGCGAGCCGCTCTCCTTGCGTTCCCTTACCTGCACCCGGCGGGCCCATGAGAATGAGCCTCACTAAAAGAGCCGTTCGTCAACAACCATCACATGTACTTCTTCTTACCTCGATATTTGACTCGCCCTTTTTTCATAAAACCTTCGTACTGACGCAGCAGTAGGTGTTGTTGCATCTGTTGCACTGTATCGAGAGCAACACCTACGACAATTAGGAGCGAAGTGCCACCGAAGAAGAAAGTCTGCAAATCGAACATTGCGAAGATTGCGAATGGTAGGACCGCAATCAAAGCAAGATAAACGGAGCCGGGCAGTGTGATGCGAGTAAGCACGTGATCAATGTAATCAGCCGTTTTCGCACCCGGCTTGACTCCAGGAATGAATCCGCCCTGTCGCTTCAGGTTCTCAGACAAATCGACCGGGTTGAAGATGATCGATGTGTAGAAATACGTGAAGTATATGATCAGAACAACGTAAGATACGTAGTACCAAGGCGTCCCGACCTGAAAAAGCTGACTTAGGTCATAGAAGAAACCACGGACCCCAGTAGATCCAGGCCCAGGGTTTCCGGTGAATGCCGCCAGAGTCCCTGGTATGATGATGATCGCCTGCGCGAAGATTATCGGCATCACACCCGCAGAATTAACACGAAGCGGAATGAACGAACGCTGCCCTTCTCTTATTCTGCCTCGCCCCACAACCTTCTTGGGTATCTGGACTGGTATTTTCCGGGCCGCCATCGTTAGTACAACCACCGCTGCCATCACAAGCACCAGCGTGGCGCAGAGGGCGACCAAACGGAAAAGCGTAATCCCACCAACTCGGAAGAGTTCGTACGTATTGATTACCGCTCCAGGGAAACCCTGCAGAATGGAAAAGAAGATCAGGAGCGACATCCCATTCCCGACTCCCCGTTCCGTAATCTGCTCACCCAGCCACATCACGAAGATACCACCCGTGGAAAGCATGAGAACGGTCAAAAGCCGGAAACCCAAGCCCGGATAGAGCACGGCACCTGGTTGTGACTCTAGAAACAGTGAGTACGTATATGCCTGCCCGATACAGAGAACAACCGTCGTATAGCGCGTCCACTGAGTGAGTTTTCGCCGACCTTCTTCTCCTTCTTTTTGGAGTTTTTCAACAGTCGGCACGACCGTGGCAAGTAACTGGAAGAGAATGCTAGCAGAGATATACGGCATAATGCCGAGTGCCAGGATAGTCGCCCGCTGGAGACCACCGCCAACGAATAAGTCATAGATTCCGAAGATCGTCCCTTGAAGCTGACCAGCCAGTGCTTGTAAGGCGACGACATCAACCCCGGGGGTCGTGATGTGCGACCCAAAACGATAGATCGCGAGACAGAGCAAAGTGAAAAGAATCTTTGCCTTGAGCTCCGGGACCTTGAAAATGTTTGCGGCGGCTGCCGCTGCACTCTGGCCGTTCGCCATCGGCTACTCGATCACCTGTGCTGTACCGCCAGCAGCTTCGATTTTCTCGCGCGCTGTTCCACTAAAAGCGTGAGCGTTAACGGTTACCGCACGATCAACTTCGCCCTCACCGAGAATTTTGACTGGATTGTTAACACTCCGGATAAGTCCACTCTCAAAGAGCGTGTCTGGGTTGACATCGGTCCCAGCTATTCGTGCAAAATCCGTCAGGTTCACAATGTTCCATTTCTTTCGGCGATATGGTGTGAAACCACGTTTAGGCGTCCGCCGATATAGTGGCATCTGACCGCCTTCAAACCATGCAGGGCTCGTTGCGCCACTCCGCGATTTTTGCCCCTTGTGTCCGCGACCTGAGGTTTTACCTAGCCCAGACCCGTGTCCTCGCCCTCGTCGTTTGGAGGTGGACTTGGACCCTTTAGGAGGCGCCAAGTTATTGAGCCCGATGCGCTTTTGTTCCGCCATCGTCAGTTCACCTCTTCCACATCGACCAGGTGCTGAACGGCACGGATCATTCCGCGGATGGCAGGGTTGTCCACTTGTACAACTTGATCCTGGTGGTGCTTAAGCCCGAGGGCGCGAAGCGTATCCCGCTGCTTACGTTTTGAACCCAGACCACTCTTCACCTGTTTGATCCTAAGTTGGTCAGCCACGCATGGCCTCTCTTATCGTGGAAACGTCAACACCTCGTTCCGCAGCCACTTGTTCCGGTGTTACAAGATCTAGAAGCCCACTCATCGTCGCTCGCACAACGTTGAGCGGATTGTTAGTGCCGAGACTCTTGGTGAGGATGTCTTGCACTCCCGCACACTCGAGAACAGCTCGGACAGGACCGCCGGCAATCACACCTGTTCCAGGACCCGCCGGCTTCAATAATACCCGCCCTGCGCCATGTCTCCCGAGAATTTCATGTGGAATGGTCCCGTTAACGATTGACACATCAACCATTGCGTTACGAGCCTGCTCGAAACCTTTGCGGATAGCTTCGGCAACTTCGTTCGCCTTACCAAGCGCTATACCCACACGACCCTGCCCATCTCCAACAGCCACAAGTGCTGTGAACGAGAAGCGCCGCCCGCCTTTAACAACCTTTGAGACGCGATTGATATAGATCACGTTCTCCTTAAAATTGTCACCTTCATCTCGGCGCTTTCCTCTTCTTCTTGCCATGTATCCTCTCGTCAGAAGCGAAGACCACCCTTACGGGCGCCTTCGGCGAAAGCTTTCACTCGACCGTGGTAGGGGTATCCTCCACGATCAAAGACAACATCTGTGACACCCGCCCGCATCGCCTGATCGGCCAATTGAACCCCGGCCATATATGATGCTGCCACCTTACCCGTGCGATCGTCGGCATCGCCTGATCCACCGGACCGCGTAGAAGCGCCAGCTAGCGTCACCCCTTTGTCGTCATCTACCACTTGTCCATCCAAGTGTTTCAGACTCCGAAAGACCACAAGTCGAGGCCGTTGCGCGGTTCCGCGAACCTTCTTCTTGATTCTCTCATGACGACGCTGTCGAAGATATCGTCGGTCTTTTGCGCTGTTCTTCATAATTTTGATTTGGCCAATGTATTTCGCATGCCTGACAAATCAGGCAGTAACTGTAGTTTTGCCCGCCTTACGCCGGACGTGTTCGCCTACGTATCGAATTCCCTTCCCCTTATATGGCTCAGGTGGTCGGACTTTTCGGATCTCAGCCGCCATCTGGCCAACTTTTTCTTTATCGATGCCCTCCACCGTGATTGCCGTTGGAGAGTCAAGAGTAAACTCAACCCCTTGAGGAGGCTCGATCTCAACAGGGTGACTAAACCCGACGGTCAACACGAGGTTCTTGCCCTTTTGCTTGGCTCGATATCCTACACCATGGATTTCTAATCGCTTTTCATAACCTTGAAAAACACCCTGTACCATGTTTGCGATGAGGGTGCGCGTCAGTCCATGGAGCGCGCGATGCCTTGCCTCATCCGTTGGTCGACTGACGCTGATCACTCCGTCAGCCAGACTAACCTGCATATCAGAATCAAACGAGCGTTCAAGCTCGCCCTTGGGCCCTTTTATGGACACTTCTGCTCCGTTGATCCTCACCTCGACACCGTCCGGCACCGGGATCGGAAGTCTTCCAACTCTCGACACGCTCTTTACCCCCTGGCAGTCACACCTGTTTTGCGTGCGTGTTAATAAACCTTTGCAATAACCTCACCACCCACACGAAGCCTTCGTGCATCACGGTCGGTGATCAAACCTATTGACGTAGACAAAATTGAGATCCCCATCCCAACCCTAACCTTGGGAGCTGAGGCATGGTCAACATATTTGCGCAATCCTGGTTTCGAGACACGTTCCAATACGCGAATGACCGGCCGGTCGTCCGACGTATACTTCATGTATACTCGAAGTCGACCATGCGCTCCATCGTCGAGCACTTTGAAGCCGAGAATGAAATTGTTTTCTTCCAGGATCCGGGCAATTTCGACCTTGATCTTTGATGGCGGAATGTCTACGCGTCGATGCCCAGCCTGACCCGCGTTGCGGATCCGGGTGAGCATATCGGCAATCGGGTCAGTCATGCTCATCTTACCAACTCGCCTTTCGGACACCTGGAATCTCTCCACGCAGCGCCTGCTGGCGGAAACAAATCCGGCATAGACCAAATTTTCGCATATAAGCTCTCGATCTCCCGCATCGGTTACAGCGCCGCACGATGCGCGAGCTAAACTTAGGTTTTCGGTTCGCTTTTTCGATTAGCGATGTTTTCGCCATAACGCTTCCTATAGTCGGAATTCTACTGAGATTGCACGATAATTATACTGAATTTCACAGGTATCATTACACAATTACAGGGGGTTCATCACGGAACGGCATCCCCAGCTCCCGCAACAAAACCAACGCTTCATCGTCGCGAGGGGTGCTCGTGACAAACGTAATGTTGAGCCCATGAATTTTAGCAATATCGTCGTAATTGATCTCTGCGAATACCATCTGCTCCTTGATCCCAACAGTGTAATTTCCTCGGCCGTCAAACCCTCGGCTTTTAAAACCGCGGAAGTCACGAACACGTGGCACCGCTGTACTAATAAAGCGATCCAAAAACTCATACATGCGCGGCGCACGTAGTGTGACCATAGCCCCGATCGGCATCCCTTCGCGGAGACCAAAGTTTGAGATCGATCGACGCGCCTTAGTAATCACCGGTTTTTGGCCTGTAATTACGGCCAACTCGTTAGCGGCAGACTCAATCAGTTTTGGATTGTCCTTCCCTTCGCCAATCCCGGCGTTCATAACGATCTTCTCAAGTCGTGGTATCTCGTGCGGATTCTCGAAACCGAAAAATTCGGTCAGCTTTGGCCGCACAGTCTCCTCATAGTGCACGCGAAGTCTCGGTTTTCCATTAATTGGGCTCATTGTTATCTATCTTCCCTCATCCGACAGTCGGAACGGGATTGTCACATCGTCTGCAGATTCGCTCAATTGTCCCATCTGAATCATGTCGTCGGGTGGTTCGGGTCGGCTCGTCGCAATGAGGACAGATCAACATCACGTTCGACACTTGGATCGGCGCCTCGTAAGTAAGAATACCACCTTCCTTAATTTCACCCTGACTAGAAGATGTTGGACGCTGGTGGTGTTTTCGCATATTCACATCTTGAACAACGACAAGTCCTTTGGCTAAAATCGTGCGCAGGACCTGTCCCGTAGCGCCACTATAGTTACCAGAAATGACTTTAACAGTGTCGCCAGTTCTGATGTTGAGTTTTTTCTGCGTCATATTTCACTCTACCTTCTCACTACGCTCCTTACATCCACACCATCAGATCACTTCAGGGGCGAGTGATACTATTTTCATGAACCGTTTATCGCGAAGTTCCCGAGCTACAGGGCCAAAGATGCGGGTACCCGCGGGTTCACCAGTCTCATCGATTATCACCGCGGCGTTCTCATCGAACCGAATATAGCTTCCATCACGTCTACGGCTCTCTTTAGCCGTCCGCACTACGACCGCACGCACCACTTCACCCTTTTTTACGTTCCCTCCTGGAATCGCGTCTTTGACCGTTACAACAATCACGTCACCAACACGCGCGTAGCGTCGTCCAGATCCACCTAGGACGCGAATACAAAGTGCGCGGCGTGCGCCCGAGTTGTCCGCAATTCGGACCACCGACTCTTGCTGGATCATCTTATAGTCTCTCTATTCCGGATTCCGGGCGATTGATGAGTTCCAGCACCCGCCACCGCTTGTGTTTCGATAGTGGCCGAGTCTCTTCTATGCGCACAACATCACCAACTTGGTAGTTGTTTTCTTCGTCATGTGCCTGGTACCTCTTTTGTCGATTCACCTGTTTACCGTACAACGGGTGTGCCAACTTTCGTTCAACAGACACAACGACAGTTTTATCCATTTGATCACTAACGACCGTCCCTTGACGAGACTTGCGACGGCCTTTCGTTCTAGCCTGATCAGACATCATTTCCCTCGCCAGTATCATTCCTCTCGCCCTCTACCGAAGCGCGCTCGCGTTCTACAGTCTTTAACCGAGCGATATCGCGACGTAGCGTGCGAAGTATTGATGGGTTTTCCAGATCCTCGAAAGCCGCCCGGTATCGTAACCGAGCCAATTCTTCTTTGGCCTGCGAGACTTCTTCATGTATTTCGTCATCCGTGAGTTCACGGACGGACATTGCGTCGCGAACCACTTAATCCTCCCTAACCATAAAACGGGTCTTGACCGGCAACTTGGCTGCGGCAAGCTCCATTGCACGTCGCGCTAGCTCCTCGGAGACACCTTCAATCTCAAACATCACACGACCGGGCTTAACAGGGGCAACCCAGAACTCCGGGTTACCTTTCCCCTTACCCATGCGCGTCTCAGCAGGCTTATGGGTCAGCGGCTTATCCGGGAAGATCCGGATCCAAACCTTTCCACCGCGCTTAATGTGACGGGTCATAGCCACACGGGCGGCCTCAATCTGCCGATTCGTGATCCAACCCGGCTCGACAGTTTGCAGAGCGTAGTCCCCGAACGAGACTTTGTTTCCCCGAGTGGCCTTACCTCTTAGTCTCCCCTTCTGCTGTTTTCGGTATTTAGTCCGCTTTGGTTGGAGCATACCTATCTATCCTCGGCCACGGCCACGGCCACGGCGGCCACCCGCCGTATACGTCTGGCCCCTGCGATCCTCAACAACCTCTCCGTGGAAAATCCAAACCTTCACCCCAATCGTTCCAAACGTGGTCCGCGCCTGTGTCTCAGCATAATCGATATCCGCCCGAAGAGTATGCAGAGGAACGCGACCTTCTTTATAGCTCTCAGTTCGGGCGATCTCAGCGCCACCCAACCGCCCACCGCATTGGATCCGAATTCCACCAGCACCGGCCCGCATTGATGCCTGCACAGCCCGCTTCATCGCGCGTCGAAAGCTGATCCTTTGTGTTAGCTGATGTGCGATATTGTCAGCCACCAGCTGTGCGTCTTTTTCAGGACGCTTGATCTCTTCGATATTGACCGAAACCTCAGCGTCGGTGAGCAATGCAAGCTCATCGCGCAGTTTATCGACCTCCGCACCACGTTTCCCAATAACAACTCCAGGACGACCAGTGTGGATCGTTACGACAATTTTCGTGGGCTTACGCTCTATTTCGACCTGCGATATGGCCGCATGACCAAGCCGTGCATGAAGGTACTTCCTAAGCTTCTCATCTTCCTGGAGAAGTTTGGGGAAATCCTTGCCTCGCGCGTACCAGCGCGAGCGCCAGGGCTTAACCGTACCAATGCGGAACCCATAAGGGTGTGTCTTTTGGCCCACGTTATTCCCTCGTATCAACGATGACAGTTATATGACTACTCCGCTTGAGCACCGGCGTGGCCCTTCCATAAGCACGAGCCCGCCACCGCTTAAGAGTTTGACCTTCATCCACATATGCTTCTCGAACGAAGAGGTCATCGACATCTAATGACTCTCCACCCTCGTCCGCCCTGTATCTCGCATTTGCAACAGCTGACCGGAGCACTTTATCAATAGCTTGTGAGGCCTTCTTCTTCGAAAATTGGAGAATCGCAAACGCTTCATCTACGTCTCGCCCACGAATTTGGTCGATGACAAGCCGCATTTTTCGAGCTGACATACGAACATTCTTCGCCTTCGCGATCGCCCCCATCAGATTGCACCACGCCGATCTTTAGCAGCAGATCCGGAGTGCCCACGGAAGAGACGTGTGGGTGAAAACTCGCCAAGTTTATGACCTACCATATTCTCAGTCACGTACACGGGAATAAATTTATTTCCATTATGTACAGCTACAGTATGCCCTACAAAATCGGGGCTAATTGTCGACGCACGCGCCCAAGTCTTAACGACTGTTTTTTCGCCAGACTCGTTCATCCGCTGCACCTTCATGAGCAGCTTATCGTCAATGTATGGACCTTTTTTGATGCTTCTCGGCATCGTATCTCCTACTTTGTGGCCTTACCGCGTTTGCGCCCGCGTACAATGAGTTTATTGCTCTGCTTCCGCCGCTTGCGCGTTTTTGTCCCCTCTGGCTTGCCCCATGGTGATACGGGCGGGCGACCTCCCGAGCTTCGCCCTTCCCCTCCCCCTAATGGATGATCAACCGGATTCATAGCGACTCCGCGAACTTTGGGTCGGCGACCTTTCCACCGCGACCGTCCCGCCTTACCCGAACGCACAAGTTCATGATCAACGTTCCCCACCTGTCCGACAGTGGCGCGACAAGCTTCTGGAACCATTCTCATTTCCGTGCTCGGGAGCCGCAGTGTGACCGTGCCGCTTTCTTTCGCAACAACCTGAACTGAGGCGCCCGCGGAGCGTGCCATCTGCGCACCTTTACCTGGTACAAACTCGACGGCGTGGACGACAGTTCCAAGCGGCATTTCCCGCAGCGGCAAACAGTTTCCAACACTCGGATCGACACCGGAACCTGAGACGATCGTATGACCAAGCGCCAATCCACGAGCGTGGAGTATATACCGCTTCTCACCATCCGCATATTGGATGAGCGCAATGCGCGCCGACCGATTAGGATCGTACTCGATCGCCACTATCTGACCCGGCACGCCATCTTTAGTCCGCTTAAAGTCAATCTTACGATAACGACGCTTGTGTCCTCCTCCTCGCCGTCTACTTGTAACTCTTCCATGGTGATTGCGACCCGCCTTCTTTGAAATGCCCTCGGTGAGCGATTTTTCAGGCTCTTTCCGAGTGATCTCATCAAAAGCGGACACACTCCTAAAGCGTGACGCCGACGTAACCGGTTTAAACTTGCGAATTGGCATCGATTAGGCCCCTTCGAGGACGTCGACGACAGCCCCGTCGGCGATCTCTACAATCGCCTTCTTCCAGTGACGGCGGCGACCCATCGTCCGCCCCATTCGCTTCTTCTTACCTCGAACATTCATCGTGCGAACTGATGTCACTCGCTGCCCCTCGAACATTGCCTCGAACGCCTTACGAATCTCAATCTTATTAGCGTCAGGAGCGACTTCGAACGTGTATTTTAGACGAGCTTCCACACCTTTTTCTCGGAGCGCATCCAATCGACGGCCTCCAGCATCTGTTCCCTCAGTCTGGAGACGAGCAGAGCTCTTTTCGGTGAATAATGGCCGGAGGATCACTTCTCTGGGAGAACGGCTCATTCGTCAACCTCTGAATCATCGCGTGAGTCAGCTTGATTCGAGTCCGCATCCAGCTCTGAAAGGTCTGCCTCTGGGGTGATCTCAGTTGCGGCATCCTCCGCTGGAAGAGGTTCCTCGCTTGTGTCCTCAGCCTGTTCCTCGAAAGCATCCGCCTCAACCAAAACCATGTCGGCCCATAGCACATCGTATGCCGACGCTTCACCCCAGGGTAATACCTTCACCCTCTTCAAGTTCCGAGCCGCAAGGTAAACATTCGGTTTGTACCCTGCAGTCATGATGAGGACGTTATCATCCGTAGCGCCGATACTGGTTAGCAGCTGAACAAGCTGACGAGTCTTGGGCTCAGGAAACTCCACTGGTTCGAGCAATGCAAGGTCGCCATCTAGGGCACGCGCATTAAGCGCCGATTGAATCGCAAGTTGACGCAACTGCTTAGGAATTTTCGGACTGTACGAACGCGGTTGCGGACCGAAGACTACAGCACCACCACGCCAGAGCGGAGATCGGATCGTTCCAGCCCGAGCTCGACCTGTTCCCTTCTGACGCCATGGCTTCCGCGATCCACTCGTGAAAGAGGCTCGGTTCTTTGTCGATGCCGTCCCTTGTCTCCCGTGTGCACGGATCGCCGTCACAACCTGATGGAGCGCATCTTCGTTCACCGTGCCATCGAACAATTTGGCCGGCAATACTCTTTGAGCACCCGTTTTTCCGCCGGAACCATACGTATCGACTTTCATCAACCCGACCTTAGGATGACGATGTTATGTCTCGCGCCAGGAACCGATCCACGGATCATCAACAGATTCTTTTCCGCATCGACGTTAATGATCTTGCAGCTCTTATCCGTTCGCTTTGTACCACCCATTCGCCCGCCCATCTTGAGCCCCTTAATCACACGCGATGGATCTGTACCCGCTCCGATGGAACCCGGGCGTCGGAGGACTGACTTCCCACCGTGTGAGGCCCGGCCACCCCCAAATCCATGTCGCTTGACCACGCCCTGGAATCCACGCCCCTTGGTAAGGCCAGAAATGCTTACTTTGGAACCAACCTCAAACATTTCAACAGTGATCTCTTGACCCAACTCCACTTCTTCACCATCAAAGTTAAATTCAGCTAAAATCTCAGGGACATAATCAAGCCCGGCGCGCGCCGCATGACCCGCCTTCGGCTTACGGACGCGTGCATTTTTTACTCGGCCAAAGCCCAGTTGAACCGCATCATAACCGTCACGCTCTACCGTTTTGACCTGAACGACAGGACAAGGACCCACTTCTAAGACGGTCACACCAACGGCGAAACCATCATCATCGAAGATTTGAGTCATACCGATTTTTCGGCCAATCATCCCCGGCATATCATTACTCGACTTTGATCTCAACATCGACTCCAGCTGCAAGATCTAGTTTGGTCAATGCGTCGATCGTTTGCGGCCGTGAGTCATGTATATCAATTAGACGCTTATGTGTTTTGAGTTCGAACTGTTCTCGCGACTTTTTATCGATGTGCGGACTTTTTAAAACCGTAAAAAGCTGACGACGGGTCGGCAGCGGGATAGGTCCGCTTACAGATGCTCCGGTTTTCTGAGCCGTTCGAACAATGTCCGAAGCCGTCTGGTCAATGACCGCCGCATCAAAAGCTTTCAGTCGAATTCTGATCTTCTGCGCCATCTAAGTTCCTTCTATCTCCTAGTTACCTCAACATCACGTAGAATATTGGGATCTGTAGGCTACGTGGCTGCACCGTTTGCCGACATGATCTCTTCCACCTTTGACTTCGGGACTTCCTCATAGTGAGAAAACTGCATGGTGAAGACAGCCCGACCCTGGCTTAGTGAGCGCAGGGTTGTCGCATATCCGAACATCTCAGACAGTGGTACAGACGCACCTACGACTTGAGCGGACGATCGCTGGACCATCCCTCCAATCTTACCGCGTCGACTCGAAAGATCACCCAGCACATCACCCAAATAATCATCGGGCGTGACAACTTCCACATTCATAACGGGCTCAAGTAACACTGGCTTTGCCTTACGAGCGCCCTCTTTGAGAGCTATAGACCCCGCTATTTTGAACGCCATCTCACTCGAATCGACGTCGTGGTACGACCCATCTATAAGGGTCGCTTTGACGTCGATAATGGGATAGCCCGCAACAATACCCGAGTCGAGGGCTTCACGGATCCCCTGTTCAACCGATGAAACGTATTCACGAGGAACATTTCCACCACGGATCGCCGATTCGAAGACAAACCCACCACCTGGCTCTGTAGGCTCAAGATTGATGATGACATGACCAAACTGACCTCTTCCACCACTCTGTCGAACGAATCGGCCCTCGATCTTCTCTACAGCCTTCCGGATCGTCTCGCGATACGCAACTTGAGGTCTGCCCACGTTAGCATTGATCGTGAACTCTCGCTGTAATCGATCGACTATGATCTCAAGGTGGAGTTCACCCATCCCACTGATAATCGTCTGCCCCGTCTCCTCGTCGGTGAAAACACGGAAGGTCGGGTCTTCCTCTGCAAGTTTAGCAAGTGCCTCAGAGAGTTTATCCTGATCAGCTTTAGTTTTCGGTTCGATCGCAACCCGGATGACGGGCTCAGGAAAACACATCGACTCCAGAACGATAGGGTCATCCTTTGACGAGAGGGTGTCACCAGTTTTCGTGTGTTTAAGTCCAATTGCAGCAGCAATATCCCCAGCGAACACTTCTTCGCGTTCTTCACGCTTGTTCGCGTGCATCTGGAGGAGTCGTCCAATTCGTTCCTTCTTATTTTTTGTCGAATTTAGTATATAAGAACCTGATTCGAGCGTCCCAGAATACACACGAAAGTAAGTCAGTCGGCCCACATACGGGTCTGTAGCGATCTTAAACGCGAGCGCCGCAAATGGCGCTTCATCCTCGGCAATTCGCGACGATAATGTCTCACTGTGTTGTAAGTGCCCCTCAACCGGAGGAACATCAACTGGCGATGGGAGGAATTCAACCACCGCATCTAACAGGCGTTGGACTCCCTTATTCTTGAACGCGGACCCGCAGAGAACCGGTGTGATCGCATTGGCCAGAGTTGCTTTTCGGACTGCCTGACGAACTTCGTCTTCGGTAAGTTCCTGGCCTTCGAGGTACTTTTCGATAAGCTCGTCGTCGTGTTCTACCGCCGCTTCTATAAGTTCATGTCTGAGCTCAGCAACTTGGTCCACCAGCGCATCCGGAACTGGCCCCTCCGTCCATTCGGACCCGAGCGACTCATCGTTATATACAATTTCAACCTGACGAATGAGATCGATGAGTCCTGTATAGAGTTCGCCTTCTCCGAGGGGTATCTGGAGCGGGTGCGCATTCGCGCCGAGACGCTCGCGTATCATCTTGACGACATTCAGGAAATCAGCACCAACGCGGTCCATCTTGTTGACAAACGCAATCCGCGGGACCCCATACTTGTCCGCCTGTCGCCAGACTGTCTCCGACTGGGGTTCAACTCCACCAACAGCACAGAAGAGTGCGACCGCGCCATCGAGCACTCGAAGGCTACGCTCAACCTCTACGGTAAAGTCAACATGCCCAGGTGTGTCGATGATGTTGATTCGATAGTCATTCTCATCGTACTTCCAGTAGCAGGTGGTCGCAGCAGACGTAATCGTAATCCCGCGCTCCTGCTCCTGTTCCATCCAGTCCATAGTAGCATCGCCGTGATGCACTTCCCCCATACGGTGCGTTCGACCAGTGTAATACAAAACCCGTTCAGTCGTTGTCGTCTTACCGGCATCGATGTGGGCCATAATACCGATGTTTCGGAGATGCTCTAACGGCGTTCTTCTATCCATCGATCTAGATGTCAGTCTTCATTGCTTGTCGGTTCCCCTTGGCTCGTCTCATTTGAAACTCACCATCGGTAGTGGGCGAATGCCTTATTGGCTTCAGCCATCCGATGCACATCTTCCTTCCTTCGAACCGCCCCTCCGTCACCACGAGACGCCTCCAAAAACTCGCCGGCCAGGCGGTCAATCATGGTCTTACCCGAACGCTCGCGCGCATGTTGCACTAACCAACGGCGGCCGAGTGAGTCTCGGCGCCGGTAAGGAACTTCCATAGGCACCTGATAGGTCGCACCACCAACGCGCCGGCTACGTACTTCGAGAATCGGCTTCACGTTCTGGAGAGCCTGCCGAAATACATTCATCGCCGGTTGACCTGTCTTTTCCTCAACCTGCTCCATTGCACCGTAGAAAATGTCTTCGGCAATAGATTTTTTTCCATCTAACATCAGCATGTTGATGAATTTCGTGACTTCGGTACTCGCGTACCGAGAGTCTGGAATCACTTCACGTTGTTCGGCACTCTGTCTTCGTGGCATCTCATTCCACTCTGTTGATTACTACTTTATCGAAAACCTCTTAACTCCAGATTACTCTAGCACCTCACGCACAAAGCCCGGCCGCGGTGTCCGAGACCGGACTCAGTTCGCCAGACTTGGCGAAGCTTATTTAGGCGGAGAATCCACCCAATACTTTCAGATTTCAGATTTTCTAGAAAACCCTCCGAGCTATTTCTTCTTTTTTGAGCCGTATTTCGATCGGCCCTGATTCCTATCATCCACACCTGAAGTATCCAACGTTCCACGGACGATGTGGTATCGGACACCTGGGAGATCTTTCACACGACCGCCACGGATGAGAACGATACTGTGTTCCTGGAGGTTGTGGCCTTCTCCCCCGATGTAAGCTGTCACTTCATAACCGTTTGTAAGCCTTACACGAGCCACCTTACGCAAGGCCGAGTTGGGTTTCTTCGGTGTCGTTGTATACACGCGCGTGCAAACACCACGCTTTTGAGGGCTACCCTCTAGCGCCGGAGACTTGCTCTTTTTTCGGACCGTCTTGCGGCCCTTTCGGACCAACTGATTGATGGTCGGCATCTACACTCCATCGTTCCTTCTAGCCGCACCGATACATCCATTACCGAACTCAGGGTCCGGCCGTTGCGGGATAAAAACGGGGACGGAAAACCGCACTTGCGGTAACCGTCGACCAATCGGTCAATAACCTGTGGAGATTATACTACGATTTCACGTGTGTCAAGCGGATTTAGTGCTTCCCGGGCGCTTAAGAATCACTGTTCGCAGTCCGCCACTGAGGGTTCGACAAGCGGGTGGAGCAGTTGCCAACGATCCTAACCAATGCGTGGTTGCAGCAGCACTCTACGCGGCCCTGATCAACAAATGGGCTAAGTGATGATTTTTGCTGCTTTCTTCCCTTTCACCGGCGTTCCCTTTGCGGCTTTTTCACGAAGGTCTGAAAACAAACTCGGAGCCGACTCCTCCGCCGGCACTTTCCGCCGCATCGAATCAATCTCCTCTTGCAGTGTGTCGTCGATTAGGAACTCCACGTCGTTAATGCGGTGTGTCCCCGTTCCAGCAGGGACGAGGTGCCCAATGATAATGTTCTCCTTCAACCCGCGGAGCCGATCTTTTGCTCCCCGGACGGCAGCATCAGTGAGTACGCGTGTCGTCTCTTGGAATGAAGCTGCACTAATGAAAGACTCAGTAGTCAGACTCGATTTCGTGATTCCCAACAGGATTGGTTCTGCCCGCGGTGGCTTGGTCTTTGCCTCGAGGGCCTCGTTAGTCCTGTCACGAAACTCCATGCGATCCACATGTTCCCCCTCTAGGAACTGCGTTTCCCCCGGATTGGCAATACGGACCTTCTGGAGCATCTGACGGACGATCACAGCAATATGCTTATCGTTGATCCGCACCCCTTGAAGTCGGTAAACCTCCTGAATCTCGTTCAGCAGATATTCCTGAACTGCACGCGGCCCGCGGACTCGCAAGATGTCATGTGGATTTACAGGGCCCTCAGAAAGCCGGTCACCGGCGCGCACTTGGTCACCTTCATGAACTCGCAGATGCTTACCTACAGCGACCTGGTATACCACCTCTTCAGCATCTTCCATCGTAACTATGATCTCGCGTTTTCCACGCTTGATCCCACCAAATGACACGCGGCCATCGACTTCGCTGATCGTCGCAGGGTCCTTCGGCCGCCTTGCCTCAAACAATTCTGCAACTCTCGGCAAACCACCCGTGATATCTCGGGTCTTATAGGCTGCACGGCTGATTTTAGCGAGCGTATCACCCTCATTAACAGCTTCGCCAGCATGCACTAGGAGTTGTGCACCAACCGGCACAATAAATTCACGCAGCTTCTTACCTCGACCATCAATGATTTCTAGGACCGGGTGGAGCTTTTTCTCCCGATCCTCAATGATAACCTGTTGACGCCGACCGGTTGCCTCATCAAGCTCTTCGCGAACCGTCTCTTCAGGCACAATATCGGTGAACTGCATCTTCCCCTTCTTGTCTGCGACAATAGGTTCAGAATAAGGGTCCCAACTGAATAAGAGGTCACCTACCTTAACATTTTTCTGATCTTTGACGTGGAGGGTTGCACCGTAAGGAACCGACAAACGCGACATGACTCGATCTTCATCCGTCCGCATTAGCAACTCACCCTCACGACTCGTAACGATGACGTCTCCATCGGAGCTCTTTACTGTCGTCACACGCTCGAATGCCATCGTTCCTTCAAGTTTTGAACGACGCTGCGTCTGGGCGGCGATGCGAGCCGCAGTTCCTCCGATATGGAATGTCCGCAGCGTGAGCTGAGTCCCCGGTTCGCCAATTGATTGCGCCGCGAGGATACCGACTGCTTCCCCCATATCGACCAGTTCCATGGTTGCCAAGTTTCGACCGTAACACTGCTGGCATATGCCCACACGCGACTCACATGTCAGCACCGATCGGATGCGAACCTTGTGGACACCACTTTCGTCTATGGCGCGAGATTTAGCCTCGGTGATCATTTCACCCGCGGCAACAATAACTTCTTCATCGATTGGATCTACAACGGCTTCAGATGCGATAGTCCCAACCACCCGATCAGACAGTGGCTGGATGATATCTTCACCTTCTTTGAGCGCCGTCACATCGAGACCGAGTACGGTTCCGCAATCCTCCTCTGCAATTGTAACGTCCTGGGCCACATCGACGAGGCGGCGTGTTAGATAACCCGCGTCGGCTGTTTTCAACGCAGTATCGGCAAGCCCCTTTCTGGCACCATGTGTCGAGATGAAATATTCCAACACACTTAGACCTTCGCGAAAATTCGAGCGAATTGGACTTTCAATGATTTCTCCGATGCCACCTGTGAGTTTCTTCTGTGGCTTCGCCATCAATCCCCGCATACCCGCCAGCTGTCGAATTTGGTCTCTGGATCCTCGAGCCCCTGAGTCAAACATCATGTAGATTGGGTTATATCCATCATCAGACGATTCGAGCTGGGCTAGCATCGCGTCAGCTACGTCATTATTTGCGTGAGTCCACGCGTCAATGACCTTGTTGTAGCGCTCGCCAAACGAAATCACCCCTCGATGATACGCCTGCGTGAATCGATCAACATGCTCTTGCGCATCAGCTAATATCTCCTGTTTCTCAACCGGAATCTCCATATCGTCGAGTCCGATCGATATGCCAGCTTGTGTGGCGTGGCGAAACCCAAAGTCTTTGAGTTTGTCGAGGAATTCGGTTGTTTCCACAAGGCCAGCTAGTCGGAAGGAGCTGAATACCAAGTCCCCTAACAACCCCTTCGCCATTGTTTCATTCACGTATGGTACGCTATCGGGTAAAATCGCGTTGAATAGGGCGCGACCCACACTAGTAACAATCCACATTTGAACGAGTGCACCATCTTCATTCGGCACATTAGCTAAAAAGCGGATTGGGAGATGATAGTCAGGTGTCCCCCGATCCGAGCGCAGATATCCGCACTCAAGTGCCATCTCAAGCTGTGCCGCATCTGCGAACCGGGGGAGATCTTCGCGTTCCGCGAACTCAGCAAAATCGGGCCTCACTTTTGTCATATAATAAGACCCCAAAACCATGTCCTGTGACGGCGCTGCGATTGGCCGACCACTGGCAGGCTTCAGGATATTGTTGCTCGACAGCATGAGAACCCGAGATTCGATTTGTGACTCGAAAGACAGTGGAACGTGTACAGCCATCTGATCACCATCAAAGTCTGCATTGAACGCAGCACATACGAGCGGGTGAATACGGATCGCTTTCCCTTCTACTAATACCGGCTCGAAAGCTTGAATCCCAAGTCGGTGCAGTGTAGGTGCCCGATTTAGTAGAACTGGGTGGTCTTTGATGATGTCCTCAAGCACTTCATATACAGTTGGATCATCAACCTCAACGAGCTTTTTGGCCTGCTTAACAGTCTCAGCGTGGAGGTTTCGCTCTAGCTCGTGAATTATGAAAGGCTTGAAAAGCTCGACTGCCATCTTTTTGGGCAGTCCACATTGATGCAGTTCGAGTTCCGGTCCCACTACAATGACTGAACGACCCGAATAGTCAACCCGTTTTCCTAGCAAGTTTTGCCGGAAGCGCCCCTGCTTCCCCTTGAGCATGTCAGACAACGACTTCAGCGGGCGCTTACCACGCCCTCGGATCGCCTTCCCCCTCCTACCATTATCGAATAGTGCATCCACAGCTTCCTGCAGCATGCGTTTCTCATTCCGGAGAATAACCTCCGGTGCCCGCATCTCGAGCAACTTCTTGAGTCGGTTGTTTCGGTTGATTACTCGACGATACAGATCATTGAGATCCGAGGTGGCAAAGCGACCCCCATCAAGCGGAACCAATGGACGAAGATCCGGCGGAATCACCGGAATCACATCCATAATCATGTGTTCAGGGTTATTCCGTTTAGCAATTTTTTCATCGCTGTGACGGATCGCATCTATAACCTTGAGTCGCTTGAGCTTTTGCTTCTTACGATGCTTTGAAGTTTCGTGTACAACCTCGTACCTAAGCTGCTCTGCCAGTTCATCTACATCGAGATGGCTAAGCAGTGTTCGGACACCCTCTGCCCCAATCTCGGCCCGAAACTCAGTATCGTTTTCCTCTCGGGCTTTCTCTGTTAATTCCCAATACTCATCCTCTTCCAAAACCTGCTTAAACTCAGCTTCTTGCTTTCCGGGGTCAGTAATCACATAAGCTGCATAGTAAATGACCTTTTCCAGATCACGCAGCTTCATTCCTAAGAGATACCCCATCTGAGACGGTAAAGTTTTGAAGAACCAGATGTGAGCAACCGGGACAGCAAGCTCAATGTGCCCCATCCGTTCACGGCGCACTTTGGACAGCGTTACTTCTACACCGCATTTGTCACAGATATGCCCTCTGTAGCGAATCCTCTTGAACTTCCCGCAGTGACACTCCCAGTCCTTCACGGGGCCAAAAATCCGTTCGCAAAATAGCCCGTCCCGCTCAGGTTTAAACGAGCGGTAGTTGATCGTTTCGGGCTTCGTCACTTCTCCGTGACTCCAACCACGGATTTCTTCAGGCGCGGCAAGTTTGATTTGAATCCAATCAAACTCAGCTGGACCGCTACCGAGATTTCGCGGAAAATCAATCATTTCATACCCTCAGGGTCGTTCGGCTCTGTATACCGTGAGGTGTCCTCGCGTCACCGCGTGACACACCTCTACTAGTTTTTTTGATCTAGACCACAGAATCAGAAGATTGCGTCGCTCTCATCAGTTCCAAGGGTTACACTCAACCCTAGTGCTTGAAGTTCCTTCACCAGCACGTTAAAGCTCTCCGGGACCCCCGGTTTCGGAAGGTTTTCCCCTTTGACAATCGCTTCGTAAGCACGACTGCGTCCCGTGACATCATCCGATTTGACGGTAAGCATCTCTTGAAGCGTATGCGCAGCTCCATACGCCTCCAGTGCCCAAACTTCCATCTCGCCAAAACGTTGTCCTCCAAACTGCGCTTTCCCAGCCAGGGGTTGCTGCGTAACGAGGCTGTATGGCCCAATCGAGCGGGCGTGGATCTTATCGTCGACAAGATGCGAAAGCTTCATCATATAGATTTGACCCACTGTGACATCGGCGTCGAACTCCTCGCCTGTCCGGCCATCACGCAGACGCATCTTTCCGTTCGGATCAAGCCCAGCCTTACCCATTAATTCAACGACAGCTGCATTGAGCCCCTTCGTTACTGAACGTTGTCCAGAAAGACTGGCAGCCGCCGGCCATCCGGCAGCCTTGAGCTTTGGTGAAGTGGACTTACCCGATGCATCCCTCGCCACCTCGACAACAAACTTAGAGAGTGAAGTTAAGAAGGTCTTGAGACTCCCTCCCTGCCCCAAATAAACGTCGAGCGAACGACCAAGACCATCGCCCTTTGAAGCATCAGGCTCCACTTCTACGAAACTTTGAATCTCGTTAACAAGCTCTTGAACCAGCCCATAGGTAAGGTCAGGCGGCTTGATATCGGACCCTATGGTTTCGGCAGCCCAGTACGCACCGGCGATCTTCACCAGAGCGCCAATTTCGTGTTCGCTCGCACCTTGAAACACCGGAGTATTGGCCTCGAAACCAAGAATGCCGGCGGCCCAACCAAGTGTCGTCTCCATAACCTGACCAACGTTCATACGACTTGGGACACCCAAGGGGTTCAGAACGATCTCAACCGATTGTCCATCAGGAAGAACAGGCATGTCCTCTTCTGGGACGACGCGGGCGATAATGCCTTTGTTTCCATGACGACCAGCCATCTTGTCTCCGACCGATATCTTGCGCTTCTCAGCCAAATAAACCTTGACCAGTTGCACGACACCGGGTGATAGCTCATCAGGCTGGAAGATCTTGTCGATCCCATCCTCCGTACGCTCACGGATCCGTTCAATGCGCGCTTTTGCCTCACCGACCACTCGACCAATTAGCTTGTTCGTCTTTTCATTCTTGATCTTGAGAGTGGTAAGGTCTACTTCACCGAAGTCAAAATCCTTAAGTGCGGTCTTAGTAAGCTTCTTTCCTTCTGCAAAATACGGCTCGATCGTACCCTGCTTCAGAATGAGAGTGGCAGTCTCTCCTTCCAAGAGCTCATGCAACTCTTCATCTCGAGCTTCGATGACCCGTGAAATGTCTTCACGCTCGCTCTTCCGAAGGTCGGCAATCCGCTCACCGTGTTCACGCTCAAGAAGTGGATCGTCGATTCGCCGCGAGAAGATTTTCACGTCGATAACCGTACCCTCAACTCCTGGCGGAACCCGAAGTGAGCTATCCTTTACGTCTTTAGCTTTCTCCCCAAAGATTGCCGTCAGGAGCTTCTCTTCCGGCGAAAGCTCCGTTTCTCCTTTAGGCGTGATCTTTCCGACCAGTATGTCCCCTGACTTTACAGCTGCGCCAACGAAGACAATTCCGCGATCGTCCAGGTCAACAAGCGCCTCTTCCGACACGTTTGGGATCTCTTGTGTAATCTCTTCCATACCTCGCTTTGTGTCGCGGACATGGAGTTCGAGTTCCTGAATGTGTACCGACGTATATACGTCACCCTTCACCAGCTTTTCGCTGATTACGATGGCATCTTCAAAGTTGTGCCCGTACCACGGCATGAATGCAACCAACGAGTTGCGGCCGAGGGCCAAAGAGCCCCCGTCCGTTCCGGCCCCATCGGCGATCACATCAGCCTTATCGACTTTATCACCCACACGCACAAGTGGCCGTTGGTTGATTGCGGTGTCTTGGTTTGTGCGCCAAAACTTCCTCAGTCGGTACCGATCGTATTGAGAAAGCCGTGCGAGCGGGATCTTTCCAGCCGCCTTCCTACTCTTCCCTGTGTCGATGACAATCTCATCCGCCGTAACCCGCGTGACTTTGCCCGACCGTCCCGCAAGTACGACTGCACCGGAGTCCTCCGCGACCTTTCCCTCGAGCCCTGTACCGACGAGGGGCCGTTCTGGAAATAAAAGGGGCACGGCTTGGCGCTGCATATTTGATCCCATAAGCGCGCGATTCGCGTCATCGTGTTCAAGGAAGGGGATCAACGCTGGTGATACCGCAACCAGCTGATCAGGCGCCACATCCATGTAGTCGATCTCTTCGGGCGGTAAAAGCGGGTAGTCGTCTCGGCGCCTACAAAGCACGAGTTCACGGGCAAACGTACCGTCCGGGCTCAGCTTAGCGTTGGCCTGTGCCACCGCGAATTCCTCTTCCTCGCTCGCAGAGAGCCAAGTCAGATCTTCCGAAACTTTACCCTCGACAACCTTTCGGTATGGGGTTTCTAGGAAACCGAGTTCATTGAGCCGAGAGTACGTAGTCATCGACGTAATGAGCCCGATATTCGGTCCTTCTGGGGTTTCGATGGGGCACATGCGACCATAGTGAGAATAGTGCACGTCACGTACCTCAAACCCTGCTCGCTCACGAGTCAATCCACCTGGTCCGAGGGCACTCAACCGACGTTTATGTGTCAGCTCAGAGAGCGGATTCGTCTGATCCATAAACTGGCTGAGTTGTGAGCTTCCGAAGAAGGCCTGAATCACAGCGCTAACGGTGCGGGCGTTCACTAAGTCATCGATCGAGATTCCCCCCTCATCGTTGCTATTGATCGACATGCGCTCGCGAACTAGTCGCGCCATCCGAGATAGGCCAACTGAAAATTGGTTGGCAATCAGTTCACCAATGGAACGGACGCGTCGGTTTCCTAAATGGTCGATATCGTCTGTATATCCGCGACCTTCGTGAAGTTCGATGAGATATCGGAGGATTGCCACGAAGTCTGATGGGGCCAAAACGACCAGACCATCTTCCGACATAGGGAAGTCAAGCAACCGATATACGTCCTTGAGACGGTGATTAACCTTATGCCGACCCACTAGACCCAGATCATACCGGGTGGGGTTAAAGAACAGTCCATCAAGAGCAGTTCGCGCAGTCTTCAAATTTGGCGCTTCTCCCGGACGGACCAGCGAGTAGATCGAGTGTAATGCAGCCGCCTCACTTCCCGTAGGATCCTTAGCCAATGTGTTACGCAGCAGTGGAGACTCTCCGCGTGGACCACCTGTGAACACAAGGGCCTCTCGCGCCTTTTTGTTTTTCAGTTTCTCAAAGAGCTTCACGTCAAAATGTGCACCCTTTTCAGCTAACACTTCACCTGTATCATTGGCGACAACGTCGGCGGCAAGTTGTGGACTGGAGGACCAGTCTCGACGCATAGCCAACTCTTCGTACGATCCGCGAAGTGGAACAAACGTGGCGCTGGAGTAGACCTCTATTTGAGTGACACCAACTCGCTCCAGCCGATCCATAGTATCTTCAGTTAGGACCTCACCACGGCGGATGATGAACGCTTCCTCTTCCTTGAAAACGCTGACCGTTTCAATGCCAGCCTCTTCAACTCTTCGGATCAATTCCGCATCGACGACATCCCCTACGCCGCCAATCATCTCAGAGGAAACTGGATCAAGGACACCCACGGCAAGCCAGTTCAGGGCCTCTGGATCAATCTCATATCCAGTAAGCTCCAGCAGTTCAGCTTCGTGCTCGTACTCTTCGTTGAGAATCGTTGCGGCAAGCAGGGTTCCAGTGACTTCACGCCGTGCCACCGAATCACTGTCTGAAGATTCGACCGCAACTTCACGCCTCTTGTAAAACAAATCGAGGATGTCTACGTCGCGACCGTATCCGAATGCCCTTAGAAGAGCAGTAGCAGGAAATTTTTTCTTCTTGTCAATATGGACGTGGATGACATCGTGAATGTCGAGTGTGAATTCAACCCATGAACCTCGGAACGGGATGATCCTTGAGGAGAACAGACGAGTACCATTGGGGTGAACGCTTTCCTCAAACACCACACCAGGTGACCGATGAAGTTGGCTGACGATTACACGCTCAGCACCGTTCACGACGAATGTACCCTGGCTGGTTAAAAGGGGCAGCTCTCCGAGATAGACTTCTTTCTCGACGATATCTCCAGGCCGCTTCTCCGGATCCTCACCTATTGTCTCGAAGGCGATGAGACGTAATCGCGCCTTAAGTGGTGCGGCGTAGGTCATATCTCTTTCGATGCACTCCTCTACACCATACTTGGGTTCACCAAGCGAATAACTGATAAACTCCAGCGAAAAATTCCCGTTCACATCGCCAATCGGAAAGATCTCGTTAAAAACACGCTGGAGACCGAAGTCACGTCGCACGTCGACTATCTCTTCTAGCTGCAGTAGCCGATCAAACGCTTCCCGTTGAACATCAAGGAAGTGTGGCATGTCCATCATACGATCCAGCTTCGCGAAAGAGACTGCGGGTCTGCCGTTAGTCGTCAAAATGTACCTCTCCTAAAAGCTCTCAAAGCGCAGGGGCATACCAGTAGCCCGGGGGCGAGGTCCGTCCGATGAGGGACGTTCCGGGTGATTCACAGCACGACGTCAAGCTTCGTTCCTCTCCCCCAGTAACTTCGAGGTGAAGGTGCGAAAGGTCGAAACAGAGTACGGTCACGCTCAGTAAAACCTCTACTTGAGCTCCACCGTAGCGCCTTGTTCCTCAAGCTTGGCTTTGGCTTCTTCCGCCTCTTCTTTGGTGACACCTTCCTTGACGGCTCCAGGCGCATTGTCGACGACGTCCTTAGCCTCCTTGAGGCCGAGGCTTGTGACCTCGCGCACAACCTTGATCACCTGAATCTTCTTGTCGCCAATGGCCGTCAACACAACGTCAAACTCTGTCTGTTCCTCTTCAACAGCAGCAACAGGACCAGCCGCCACCGCTACGGGCGCGGCTGCACTGACGCCAAATTTCTCTTCCATCTTGTCCTTCAGTTCGGCTGCCTCGAGAATCGTCAGCGAGCCAATTGTCTCTAAAAGATCATCAACTTTCGACATGTTATTCCGTTCCCTGGATCATATGCGTACTTGGCTTTGCCGCCTGTTACAGCAGCGGTCTCTACCTCAGGTTGATTCGTTCTCCTCAGCAGCCTTCTCGGCTACTTCCTCCACGGCTTCAGCCTCCTCAACGGCCTCTTCGGCTACTTCCTCCACGGCTTCAGCCTCCTCAGCTACTTCCTCCGCGGCTTCAGCCTTATGCGCGACCTG
>CAYZOT010000008.1:0-61404 GCA_964480515.1 uncultured Gemmatimonadota bacterium | reverse complement strand
CGGCTTCAGCCTCCTCAGCTACTTCCTCCGCGGCTTCAGCCTTATGCGCGACCTGGTTAATCATATCTGCGATATCCCGCATAATCGCGTTCAACACGCCTACCACCCCACTCACTCCCGCCGTCAAACTTCCAGCGATCGACCCCAACAAAACTTCATATGGGGGAAGATCGGCAAGTTGATTCACATGGTCCGGAGAGACTTCTTCCCGGTCGATAACCCCAATCTTGATGACGGGCCGATCATCGTGTTCCTTGGCAAACTCCTTGACGACTTTTGCTGGGACAACCGGATCTGACTCACTCAACACCAACCCAGTGGGACCATCCAAGTGCTCACTAAGATCTGGCAAATCAAGGTCTTCGAGCGCACGCTTCATGAGTGTGTTCTTCACGACTCGATACCCGAGGCCTTCCATACGAAGACGAGATCGAAACTCCGTCATCGCCTGCACATCGAGTCCCGTAAAGTCGGTCAGATAGATCGTCCCACTCTCCTTGAGCTGCTCAAACAGCTCTTGGGTTACACGTTGTTTATCTTCGAGTTTCATCGATCTATTAGTAGAGGTTATTGTCGATTGAAACACCGGGGCCCATGGTGCTAGCCACAGTAACACTCTTCACATAACGACCCTTCGAAGCCGCCGGCTTGAGCCGAACGATCTCATCCATTAGCGCATTGAGGTTCGCGGTCAAACTCTTGAGTTCGAAGCTGATTTTCCCAATCGGCGCATGAATATTCCCTGTCTTATCCACCCGGAACTCAATCTTACCCGCCTTGGCTTCTCGGACAGCTTTCCCAATCTCCATCGTGACGGTGCCTGCCTTTGGAGTAGGCATAAGCCCTCGAGGACCCAGGACCCGACCAAGTTTGGCCACATCTTTCATCAGATTTGGAGTAGCGACTGCAACATCGAAATCAAGCCATCCGTTTTCGATCTTCTCGATGTATTCAACACCTAGGAAGTCAGCGCCAGCTTCTTCAGCTTCAGCAAGCTGATCCCCATCGGCCAATGCCAACACGCGTACCGTCTTACCCGTACCAGCCGGCAAGATGACGGTTCCACGCACCACCTGGTCCGCTTTTCGCGGATCCACACCAACTCGCACTGCCGCCTCGACAGTCTCATCAAATTTAGCGAAAGCCAAATCCTGAACCTGCTTGAGTGCGTCTTGGGGCTCTACCGATCCGTTGTTATTAACGTCGGTTTCGATCGCAGCCCGATATTTCTTGCCGTGCTTCGGCATCGTCTTCGAATCTCCGCTCAGTCAGCCAGGTCGATCCCCATGGATCGAGCAGTACCTGCAATCATCCTCATAGCAGCTTCCTCATCAGAAGCATTGAGGTCCGTCATCTTAATTTGTGCAATCTTGCGCAACTGGTCGTTCGTAACGTTCCCCACCTTGTCGCGGTTCGGCTCCGCAGAGCCAGACGAAAGGCCAAGCTCTTTTTTTAGTAGTTCAGAGGCTGGCGGTGTTTTTGTGATGAACGTGAACGTTCGATTCTTGTAGACCGTAATCTCAACCGGGATAAGTGTCCCTGTATTTTGCTTGGTTTGTGCGTTGAATGCTTTACAGAAATCCATGATGTTGAGACCGTGCTGGCCTAATGCAGGTCCCACAGGCGGCGCTGGGTTTGCTTTCCCTGCTGGGATCTGCAACTTAATGAATCCGATAACGTCTTTTTTTGGAGGCATATTTACTCAAAACCCTTGTAGCTGGGTGTAATCCAATTCAACACTCGTCGGTCGGCCAAACAAACTGACTTGGACCCGTACCTTGCCCTTCTCCGCGATTACTTCCTCCACCGTCCCACTGAAATCGCTAAACGGGCCCTCCATCACCTCAACAACTTGACCAGCGCGGAACGGAATCTCCTGCTCAGGTCCTGCTTCTTCCAGCTCGTCTGCAATGCCAAGGATCTTGTTCATCTCTTCCGGGGCGAGAGGCTGTGGCGCATCACCACTACCTACAAACTTGATGACCCCGGGTACACTGTTCACAAGAAACATCGCACGCTGATCCAACTTCATCTGAATCAGCACATATCCCGGATACAGGCGTTTGGTCGATTTTACTCGCTTACCACCCTTAATCTCTACCACTTCCTGCGTCGGAACGATTATCTCTGAGATGGTGGCTTTCTCCTCGCCATCGGGCACGAGTTCTTGGGTTTTCTTCTCCAGGAGCAGCTTCACCTTGTTCTCGTGCCCCGAGTACGTCTGGAGGACATACCAGCGGAGGTCATCGCTGAGGGCACTCATTTCTTCGCTCACCACAGTCCTCTCAACCACCGAACGTGTTAACAACAAAACGAACAAACGCCGCGAAGACTGAATCCATCGCGCCGATGATCAGCGCCAGAATGATCACAAAAATTAGGATTACCCCTGTCGCATTGCGGACCTGGTTACGATCGGGCCAGGTAACTCGACGCATTTCAACTTGGACATCTTCCGTGAATTTCTGGGTCTTCTTAAGAATCCCCGCCAATCGCCGCCTCGCTATTCTTCTATCCTGAGGCCCTTTAGGGCCGGCTTCTCTGTTGTAGAACTATTTCTCCCGGAATCGCAACGCCTTGATTCGGGGGGTTGGCATCGCCGGTCCCAAAAGCACTGGACCGTCCAGCCGAAAAACCTACCGGGTTTCTTTGTGATCCGTGTGCCCGTTACATCGTGGGCAATATTTTTTCTGCTTCGTCCGTTCAGGGTGCGTACGTCGATTCTTGGTAGTCGAGTAGTTACGCTCCTTGCACTTTGAGCACTCTAGCCTGATTTGAGCTCTCATCTATCTATATTCCACATGAAATATCGGGATCATCTACCCGTTTCGTATTCTTCCAAAGGCTCCGCGCCGCTTTACAGTTCAGATCCTCACCTGCCCTAGGTGTGATTAGTCGTGTATCGCCGTCACAACACCTGCACCCACTGTGCGACCACCTTCCCGAATCGCGAACCTCAGATTCTCTTCCATTGCGATCGGAGCAATTAATTCAACTTCCATATTCACGTTGTCGCCTGGCATAACCATCTCCACGCCTTCCGGCAACTCTGCCGAACCCGTCACGTCAGTGGTACGGAAGTAAAACTGAGGGCGGTAGCCGTTGAAAAATGGTGTGTGACGACCACCTTCTTCCTTGGTAAGCACATAGACCTCAGCAGAAAATTTCGTATGCGGTGGGATCGATTTCGGATGCGCAATTACCATCCCACGCTCTACTTCCTCCTTCGCTACTCCCCTCAACAAGAGTCCCGCATTATCTCCAGCTTCACCCTGATCCAGGATCTTGCGGAACATCTCTACACCGGTAACCACTGTCTTTTTGTCAGAGCCGAGTCCTACCAGTTCGACTTCCTCGCCGGTCTTGACCACTCCACGCTCGATCCTACCAGTCACCACTGTACCACGACCCGTGATCGTGAAAACATCTTCTACTGGCATCAAGAACGGCTTGTCTGTTGCTCGTTCCGGCACAGGGATATAGCTGTCGAGAGCTTCCATCAGTTCCCCGATGCATGCCGCTTCTTCGCTCTCGGGGTCCCCGCTCTCCAGCGCCTTGAGTGCACTCCCACGGATCACAGGCACATCGTCACCCGGAAAATCGTACTCCGATAACAATTCCCTCACTTCTAACTCTACCAGATCCAACAGCTCTTCATCGTCTACCTGATCAACCTTGTTCAGGAAAACAACGATATAGGGCACATTGACCTGCTTGGCCAAAAGAATGTGTTCACGCGTCTGTGGCATCGGTCCATCAGCTGCCGAGACGACCACGATTGCCCCATCCATCTGAGCTGCACCCGTAATCATGTTTTTCACGTAGTCCGCGTGACCTGGGCAGTCCACATGAGCGTAGTGTCGCTCCTCCGACTCATATTCGACATGCGCCGTAGCGATCGTAATTCCTCGCTCTCGCTCTTCTGGCGCCTTGTCGATCTGGTCGAACGCTACGAATTCGCTCAACCCACGCTTTCCTTGAACCAGCGTGATCGCCGCTGTGAGTGTCGTTTTTCCATGGTCCACGTGGCCAATAGTTCCCACGTTTACATGAGGTTTTGTCCGCTCAAACTTTTCCTTCGCCATCGCCACTATTCTCCGGTCTTGTTCAACATCACGTTAACTTGTGGTGCGTTCCTTCATCTAGAACTCACACGCTTGGGCTATGCCCGCGAAAAAATTATGAACTTTGAACATGGTGGGGGGAGGATTCGAACCTCCGAAGGCATAAGCCAGCAGATTTACAGTCTGCCCCGTTTGGCCGCTTCGGTACCCCACCGTCGGCCCCCGACGTCCGACTGATGGCTTTGGTTTTACCGTTCCGGGGCGGCTCCTCTATCGCCGACTCACTGAGCTGGCGGTGGGACTCGAACCCACAACCTCCGGATTACAAATCCGACGCTCTACCGGTTGAGCTACGCCAGCAACCCTTCCGTAAACAGTCGAATAACATATCTGCGCATTTTGATCACGTCAACTTTGAAAAAGGGCTGGAGAAATGGGCACTTAACTCACCTATCTGCGGCTTCTCGGGACCACCACTGACTGTGAGCCAAAACGCAACCTCGTAGTCTCTGCTAGATCCTCTACAACTACTCCCTTCGCCTCCAGACTCGCGCGAATTGCGTCTGCTTGTTCGAAGTCCCGTTTTTCCCGAGCTCGTTCGCGATCAACAAGTTGGTTCTTGGCCCACTCTATCACTTCTTTCCCTGCTTCACCGGCTCCTGCCACTTCTTCATCCATTAGACTCAACACGCCAAATACGTCTTCGAAATCATCCAGAAAACTAAGGACGTCTTTCGCGCCAATAGGAACATTAGGAACCGTCGAATCGAGAAATTGGTTAGTGTCGCGGACAAGCCTGAAGACGGAACCGAGTGCCTCACTTACGTTGAGGTCGTCATCCATAGCAACCTCAAAGTCACTTTTCGTCGCTTCAACAGATGCCCGCATATCGACGGTCGTTTCAACCCCCAATGCGAGGGCCTCACGTAGGCGTTGACGGAAGTCGTATAACCGCTGCATAGCTTTGGCCGCTGAATTGAGGCCATCGAACGTAAAATTGAGCTGGGTCCGGTGGTGTCCACTAAGTAGAAGATATCGCAGCGTCGACGCATCGTACCCTTTCTCAAGTATGTCTGGCACAGTAAAGCAGTTTCCGAGCGATTTAGACATCTTGCGACCTTCAACCAGCAGGTGGGTAACGTGTAACCAGAAGTTCGCAAAGGGACGCCCCGTTACTCCCTCCGATTGGGCAATTTCATTTGTGTGGTGTGGGAATAAGTTGTCTACTCCACCGGTATGGATGTCCAATGTCTCGCCGAGGTACTGCATTGCCATAGCTGAGCACTCAAGGTGCCACCCCGGCCTGCCTAGTCCCCAGGGGGATTCCCAAACAGCAACTTTTGGCCCCTCTTCTCCTTGACTCCCCTTCCAGAGCACAAAATCCCTCGGGTCATCCTTATCATATTCTTCATCACCAGATGCCCGACCAACATTTCCGGTCGCATCAGGGGCAAGATTCACAAGTTGCCCATAACCTGGGAAGCGTGAAATCGGAAAATACATCGACCCTTCGACTTCGTAGGCCAGGCCCTTTTCCTGGAGAGATTCTATCAGGCGAATCATACCGTCTACGTGTTCCGTCGCTCGTGGTCGGTATTCAACCTCTTCAAGTCCGAGCGTAGTCCAATCATCGAGGAACATTTGGATGACTGGTTCGGTTACCTCGTCAAGTGATACGCCACGCTCGCGGGCCGCCTCAATCGTCTTATCGTCTACATCCGTGAGGTTCATGACCTGTTCCACTTCGAATCCCTTCCAACGCAGGTACCTACGAAGTAGATCTTCCCATAGAAACGCTCGGAAATTTCCAATATGCGCACGGTCGTAAACCGTCGGACCACAGGTATACATGCGAACCTTATCCGGCTCGATCGACTCGAAAGATTCAAGTTTTCGAGTAAGAGAATTATGGAAGCGTAGAGTCATTCGCCGACGTATTCCTTTAAGGAACTTCTAAATAGCGTTCGGTTCGCCAGTTTCGGTAAGCCTCAATCTCATCTGCGCTTTCCGATCGCCAAAGATCTAGACAGCCGGCAAGCTGTCTATCCGCTCGGTCGATGACTAGACCTGGAAGAACTCCTGCTGCACGCGCGAAGACCAGCTCATCAAGTGGTTCATATGGAGGCCCTCCGAACAGGGTACGCGTTACAATCCACCCGTCGACAAACCCCTCAACAGCCTGAAGCTCTCGCCCGACCAATTCTTCACAAGGTACATCCGGATCCTGACGTACAGCGTGCATTCGTAGGACGGCGTAGCCAATATAGGCTCGCTGAGCTTCCCGAAGGTTACCCGGCATCACCAGCGCCGCTAGCGAGTCCGTAACAACCTCGATTGCATTCCACGGTAACGCTTCATGCCAGTCTTCAACTTCAAAATCACGACCAAAGCTGGGATAGTAGAGGACCTCGGGATCTTCCTCGAGATCGGTTCGGAGGGAATCCAAACGATCTCGAAACGAAAGAAGTTGACCAGATTCAAACTCAAGCACAGTGCCCGATGGGGCTACAAGCTGGTACTGGGCGTTTAAGGGTTGGAGGGTCAGAACCAGCCCAATCAAAAACAACGCTACGGTCCTCATCGGTGTTCGAACCGATTCAGGCGCGCTCCAGAACGATCTCCGGTTTACCATCCCACTCCCGATGGGTATCTAGTAACCCCGCGAATTGAAGAATGTCATCTCCAGAATCCCCAAGGAGTTCTCGTTCACGCGCCAATAGCCCTCGCGACACTTCAAGCACGGATTGCTCACCTGTCCAGTGTTCTTCCACAACCTCCCAACCAAGTTCCTCTCCAAGCTGTTGCGCGACGTACGCACAACAGAAAACGTCGTCCAGATATCCATAAGAACCGACTTCGTCCTCCGGAATCACGTCATCTGGACTCACGAGATAAGCGATAGCTGCGTCCACCAACAGCCGCTGCTCACGCGATAACCGCGGATCTTTCATTAGGGTGAACATCAACATGCCGTAGACAGGAGCCAGAATAACAACATCTCGGAGAGTGCCTGCATACTTTCCAACTTGCTTCCTCAAAAGCTGGAGGTACTCGCTCCGCATGCTCTTCACTCCCATTCAGTGACAGTTGTTTGCGCTGCCAGGCTTCCATCTCAGTGTCGCCTAAGGCCTGGCGCAAGATACCATGCCCCGTTTGTAGCTCAAACCCCCACTGGACACTTACGAAATAGTGATTTCGTTTGTCGTCACAATTCCCACTGATTCCAGATTGATTTTTTCGCAAAAAACAAAAAAGGCAACATTTGAATCAAGGACCACGCCACTATTGCAACATTAAATTCAAATGCTGCGATACATATTAACAATGACGGAACAGGGAAAAATGCCAATCTCTTAAAAAATAGCTTAAAAAAAGCCAGGTATTTATCTATATTAAACTTCTTTCTTCGTTCCTCTCCCATGGTGTTGTAACCGGCAAGAAGATATTTGGTATTTTCTTTGTTAATCCCAAAGCCAAGTGCCAAATAAGCCAAAGAAATTATCACTGCCGTGAGATATAAAATAAATTTTTCCAATTGATTATTCCAGAATCACTGCTCGCACTTATTCGACCGTTACTGTTTAAGTTTAAACAGTGATTTAGTTTTTGAGGGATTGTTCCCCTATGTCTTTTTTCTTTGCCCATCTTGCAATTAAAACCCATGCGTATGCTGTCACTGCAATCGTGAGAATCAACCAAGTGTAAAAGTTTATTTCCATAAGTATCTCCATTTAACTCACTGACTATATCACTGTTTAAATTTACTCGGCGATAACGCTTCTCGCCAAATTGCGCGGTTGATCGACGTCGCAGTCGCGTAGGACTGCAATGTGGTATGCCAAAAGCTGAAGTGGGACCGAGAAGTGGGACCGAGTTGAGTATCGGCTGAAGAATCAGTTCTACTCTACGGTGACGCTTTTCGCCAAATTGCGCGGTTGATCGACGTCGCAGTCGCGTAGGACCGCAATGTGGTATGCCAAAAGCTGAAGTGGGACCGAGTTGAGTATCGGTTGAAGAAGTGGCAGCGTTTTAGGCACGCGGATGAGATGATCTACCTTATCGTTCAAACTTTCATCTCCATTAGTCACCAAAGCGATCACCCGTCCGCCCCGTGTTTTCACTTCGTCGATATTAAGCACAACTTTTTTGTAAACTGCATCCTGCGGCGCGACAAAAACGACGGGCATATCATCATCGATCAATGCGATCGGGCCATGCTTCATCTCAGCCGCAGGATACCCTTCCGCATGGATATAACTGATCTCCTTCAGCTTGAGTGCACCTTCCAGAGCAATCGGGAAATTCGGTCCGCGCCCTAAATACAGAAAATTACTTGACTCGCCGAATTCCTTCGCGATACTGAGAATGTGGGAGTCAGTATTGAGCACCTCATCTATAAGTCGAGGTAACTCCTGGATAGCGTGGATGATTTCCTGACCCTCTTGAAGGCTCATTCCTCGCCGACGCGCCAGCATAAGCCCAAACACTGCAAGTGCGGTTACCTGCGCTACAAACGCTTTTGTCGAGGCGACCCCAATCTCGGGACCGGCGTGCGTATAAACACCCGCATCAGTTTCACGGGCAAGCGTTGATCCCACCACGTTGACCACACCAAAAGTGCTTGCACCAAGACGCTTTGCTTCTTGGATCGCCGCAAGAGTGTCAGCGGTCTCTCCCGACTGTGAAATCCCACCTACTAACGTATTGGGTGGGATGACTGGGCTGCGATAACGAAACTCTGATGCGTATTCGACCTCAGTCGGGATCCGCGCCATCTCTTCGATCATGTACTCGCCAACCAACGAAGCGTGCCAGCTGGTTCCACAACCGACAAGGATGATTCGCTCAGCTGCCGCAATCTCGTCCGCAATTTGATCGAGCCCACCCAACCGAGCTGTCCCTTCCTCTTCTAAGAGACGGCCACGTGTCGCATTTTGAACGGTGTTAGGCTGCTCATGGATTTCCTTCAGCATGAAGTGCGGGTAGCCCGCACGCTCGATGCTCTCAAGGTCCCAATCGACATGGCTGATTTCCTTGTCGATTGGTACCCAGCCATTAGACCCGTCAATTTTCTTGAGATCGAGCGTCTCATATCCGCCGTTTGAGAGAACTCCAATCTCATCGTCATCCAGGTAAATGACGCGGCGCGTGTGCCCAAGAATGGCTGCAACATCGGAGGCTACCCAGATAGCAGAATCTCCGTTCTCGCCAAGACCGATCAGGAGTGGTGCAGACCGCCGAGCCACGACGATTTTGTTAGGATCCGTGGCGCTCATGACCGCGATGCCAAACGTACCCTCGACCTGAGTGAGTGCTGCCGCCACCGCCTGCTCCAAGTTGCCTTCAAAGCACTCAGCAACCAGATGGGTCAAAACTTCAGAGTCGGTCTCAGTCCGAAACGTATGTCCGAGTTCCAGTAGTTTCTGACTCAGCACATCGTAGTTTTCAATGATCCCGTTGTGCACGAGAGCAATATCACCATCGTGGTTAGTGTGGGGGTGCGCGTTTGTATAATTGGGGGCCCCATGGGTTGCCCAACGCGTGTGTGCGATTCCCGTAGTACCCAACATCGGTGCTTCAAATAGGAGGCGTTCGAGATTTACAATCTTCCCAGCAGATTTTCTGATCTCGAGACCCGCGCCATTTTGTACCGCGATACCAGAAGAATCATAACCCCGATACTCTAGACGTCTCAGCCCCTGTAAGAGGAGAGGCGTCGCCTCATCGGCACCTAAATACCCTACAATTCCACACATTCGAGCTTATTTTCCCTCACCGCGAACGTGAGACTCGACCCAATCGGCCCGCATGTTCGCATCGTTTTTGTGTTCAGCCTCTGCCACCACCCTAAGAATCGGCTCAGTCCCGGAAGGACGGGCATTGATCCACGAGCCGTCTGGCCAATCGATCCTTATACCATCCTCCCAGTTTCTTTCAGCCTCCGGTGGGGCTGCTTCTTCAATCGCGGTTAGTACCTCTGAAATGGCTAATCCTCCGCGGGGAATTTTGCGCTTTATAATGTGATAGTTCGGCCTTTCCGCGATCACGGCGCCAAGGGTGGCATCTTGCTCTGCAAAGAATTGCAAGATCAACGCAGCGGCGAGGGGTGCATCGCGGGTCAGGTGCAGTGCGGGATAAACTACACCTCCATTGCCTTCTCCACCAATTGTCGCCCCAAGCTCCACCATGCGCTTTACTACATTCGCCTCACCCACAGGGGCATAGTAGAACGGGGCCCCGGCGCGCATCGCCGCATCTGAAATTGAGCGACTCGAGGAAAGATTGGTCACTACTGGTCCGGGCTCACGTACCGCAACCATTTCGGTGACGAGACTCAGCGTCCAGTCTTCTCCAATAGCCCGACCCCGTTCGTCAACTAACGATAGGCGATCGACATCGGGATCTACTGCAAAGCCGAAGTCTGCCTCCTCTTCAATCACGATCTCAGCGAGCTTGCCTAGGTTTTCAGGCACTGGGTCTGGAGCCCGGGGGAAACACCCGTCAGCTTCAATATCAAGCCCGATCACCGAACACCCAAGCTGTTCCAGAAGCTGAGGCATTATTAACCCACCAGCTCCACGCACACAGTCAAGCGCAACACGAAATCTACGAGCCACTATGCGATCGACATCAACGATTGGGAGGGCAAGTATCTTCTCTCGATGAAGTCGGTTGGCCCCCTCAAAGACAATCCGATCCCGACCAAGGGTTTTTGAATCAGTCTTGAGCCGACGCTCAAGGCTTGGAATACGCCAGGCTCCTTCTTCAAAACGGCGCTGCACGTCGAGCCCCGCTTCACGACTAATAAAGCGCCCATCCGGGCTGACCAATTTCAGACCATTCCATTCGGCAGGGTTGTGTGACGCCGTAACAAGCACCCCCCCCGAGGCCTCTGGTGTATTCTCTACAGCAAGCAAACCCGTGGGTGTGGCTACGATCCCCATATCCCGCACTTCAAGTCCCACAGCCTCAATACCGGAGCACACCGCATCGAGAAACATGGCTCCCGATGTCCGGCTATCGCGACCAACTAAGACGAAATCTCCCGCACTTCCCGACTCTAGTATATGGTCGGCAAATGCGGCCCCGTATCTAGCGACGACTTGACTCGTAAGTCCTTGTCCAACTATACCGCGGATCCCGGAACCGGACACAATTAGAGACTCAGACACCAGCAGTCCCCCTTATTAGAGGTGGTTTGACCAGCGCTTTGTTACCTTTTGCCCTATCTTTGTGTGGCATCGATCAAACTCTCTCGGCCTCCTTTAAACAACAATTTCACTCGTTCTCCGGACCTCACTTGGACCAGACCATCCCCGGATAGTTCCACTCAAGTTAATGGGTCGGCTGATCAGTTAGCGGGGGGATCCTACGTTAGAATCGTAAACCGCGCTCAACGGTCGCTCTCTTTCGACCACGGGAATAACTTGCTAGAACCATGCAACGGGAACCTAGTTGGGGTCATCAGAAACCAATCAAACAGAGAGTCAGTCAAAGCGTGGATCACTCGACACAGCGTTTCGGAACACGGGCAGTACATGCGGGGCAGAGCCCCGACGCCTCAACAGGCGCGATCATGACCCCGATATTTCAGACATCTACTTATTTCCAGGATGCAATAGGGTCACCACGCCAGGGTTACGACTATGCCCGCGTCAAAAACCCTACACGGGAAGCACTCCAAGGGAACCTCGCAGCACTTGAGAACGCAGCTCATGCTGCAGCTTTCTCATCAGGCTTGGCGGCGACGGAGACGCTCCTAAAGACTGTCCTGAGCGAGGGAGACCATCTGATCTGTGGCGCTGATGTCTATGGTGGCGTGTATCGTATGCTGGCTCAGGTGTGGGCGCGATTCGGGATTCAGTTCGACTTCGTCGACACGACCAACTTGGATGCGGTTAAAGACGCTATTCAGGAAAACACACGTCTAGTACACCTTGAGACGCCGAGCAATCCTTTAATCACTGTCACAGACATTGCTTCGTGTGCCAAACTAGCCCACGAAGCAGGTGCTTTAGTCTCTGTGGACAACACATTCGCGACACCTTTCCTCCAAAATCCACTGGAGATGGGTGCAGATGTTGTGATGCACTCCACCACGAAATTCCTAAACGGACATAGTGACATGATCGGCGGAGCTCTGATCACAAACTCGGAAAAACTCTCAGAAGATTTCGCGTTTTCGCAGAAAACCAGTGGAAGCGTCCCAGGACCTTTTGACTGCTGGCTTGTACTTAGAGGCACAAAAACACTCCATGTTCGAATGCCGGTTCACTGCACAAATGCAGAGCGTATCGCTGGGCTTTTAGATCGGAACCCGGAAGTTGAAGGCGTCCGATTTCCGGGGCTCCCTCAGCACCCTCAACATGATTTAGCGAAGAAGCAAATGCGGGGATTCGGATCTATGGTGAGCTTCGATGTCGGTTCACACGAACGGGCGAACCAATTTGTTACGGCTACCCAAGTATTCCAATTGGCCGAAAGTCTCGGAGGGGTAGAAAGTCTCGTTTCAGTTCCATATACCATGACGCATGGCTCGGTACCTCCCGATCAAAAGGCCGCTCTCGGAATCACCCCTGGACTCGTTCGTCTGTCCATAGGTATCGAAGACATCGATGACTTGGTCGAAGATCTGGAAGGCGCGCTCGAAACACTGTAGGCAAGATCTCGAACGCAATTTATGACAAGTGAAGTAACCGGAGAGAAGTCTCCCAAAACCTAGGCCAATTGCGACAAGTGATGAACACCAACATTCTGGGAAAATGAATCTACTTATCGTGGGAAGTGGCGGGCGCGAACACGCGTTCGTGAACATCCTAAGACGAGATGCCCCCGAGGCAAAGCTATTTGCGGCACCTGGCAATCCAGGGATGATCGGAGCAGCAGAACTCGTCGCCATCCCTGCAGATGACATTGATGGCCTGCTGAGTTTCGCCCAAGAAGAGCGCATAGACCTTACTGTAGTCGGACCTGAGGCACCGCTTGCCAACGGAATCGTGAACCGTTTTAACGCCTTTGGACTCCCTATTTTTGGACCGTCACGAGCGGGGGCTCGCCTAGAGGCCTCAAAGGCTTTTGCCAAGCGGCTCATGAATGACTGCGGGGTACCAACCGCTGGGCATGAAACGTTCGAAGACGCAAACCAAGCACTCGACTACATCTCAAGTCACGCTGAGCCACTCGTCGTTAAGGCGTCAGGGCTCGCAGCTGGTAAAGGTGCCGTGGTATGCGAAACCCGTGCCGAAGCGCGCACGGCGGTCACGGAAATGATGGTCAATTCCCAATTTGGCACAGCCGGAGATAAGGTTGTCATAGAGGAGTTCATGGAAGGACTGGAACTCTCTGTCTTTTTCATTGCGGACGGAGAAAATGCTGTTCCACTTCTAACCTCTCGTGACTACAAGCGTGTAGCGGAAGGAGATGTAGGTCTTAATACAGGAGGCATGGGCGCATACGCACCAGCAGAACCGTCGAATTCGACCTTTGTAGAGCGTGTGAGGGATGAGATCGCACAACCAGTGCTTGACGCTATGAGTGAGGCAGGTACACCCTACCACGGTTTCCTTTACGCAGGGCTAATGTTAACCGAATCGGGACCGCGAGTCATCGAGTTTAATTGTCGATTTGGCGACCCTGAAACGCAGGTCGTATTACCCTTGACGCGTTCGAGTTTGCTAGAACCTATGCTGGCGGTGGCGCACGGTGAATCCCTTGCCGGCTGGCACGTTGAGGCTGACACACGAACAGCCTTGACTACCGTCGTGGCGAGCGCGGGCTACCCGGAAAAATCAGACCCTGGGCGCATGATCGAATTGCCAGAATTAGATCCGACGAAGGTGCAGGTCTTCCATGCTGGAACGGCACTACACAATAAACATCTTGTAACCGGGGGTGGGCGAGTACTGGCGGTAACAGGTTTCGGTGAAAACCTCGAAGTGGCAGCTCGCCGTAGTCAATATGCGGCAAGCCAAATCACGTTCCAAGGCGCACACTTCCGGCGTGACATTGGCTGGCACGAACTTGAGCCAGAACGTCTGCGCGTGAAAGATCAACAGCTCCTTACCGGTTTCTAGAGAATCCCCGACGAAGTGCCTGAGCTTCCCGAAGTCGAGACAATTCGGCGCGACCTCAAAACTTCATTGTTTTCCAGGAAAATCTGCCAAGTTCGGGTTTATCACGATGACCTGATCCTCGGAGGTATTTCTAGACGAGCATTTCAAACGAAGGTGCGGGGCCGTCGAATCGGAAAAACAGCGAGACGGGCCAAGTTCCTTCTCTTTCCTCTGCACTCTGAAGCAAACCTCAACGCTCCTCCAGAGCGACTCATGAGAGTGCAACTACGAATGACAGGTCAATTCGCACTCCAGAAGACACGGCCAAACACAGAGGATTTCCAGCACCCGGGCGTCGAGTTTTTGCTGGATGATGGCAACACGCTCTATTACGATGACATTCGTCGTCTTGGGGGCTTTGATCTTCTCTCGCTTGAAGCCTGGTACCAACTCGAGACTCAACTTGGGCCGGAGCCACTATCATCCGCATTCTCTGCAAAGGTTTTCGCAGAGATCCTCGCTCCCCTACGGGCCCCCATAAAAAATACACTATTAGACCAGCGACGGGTGGCGGGAGTCGGAAACATCTACGTCAGTGAGGCTCTCTACAAAGCCGAGATCGATCCACACCGGCCGGCGGGGACACTGGATGATGGAGAGATACGACGACTCCGAGATGCTATCCGATTTATCTTGTCGGCTGCCCTCAAAAAGTCAGGCACAACCATACGAAATTATCGTACACTGAATGGCCGCTCCGGGTCATTTCAGAATGATCTCCAGGTCTACGGACGTGCAGGTGGGGTGTGCAGGCGGTGCTCCGGCACCGTTGAACGGATTACCCAAGCTGGAAGAAGCTCTTTCTTCTGCCCAAACTGCCAACACTAGCAATTGCTAAGAAAGATGGGGCGAGAGTCCTACCAACTACCTGTTACGGGATTGGTTGGCAGGCTGCCAATGTCGATTGTCTGACCCTCTTTCATTACTACCTCTAGCTTCCTGATGTTAGAGATGTCAGTCAGCGGATCGGCCCCAAACATGAGAATATCGGCGAGCTTTCCCACCTCCAGTGTTCCAAAATCGTCGAGCGCTTTACAAGCCATCGCACCGTGCTTTGTCGCAGCTACAATCGCCTCCGACGGTGTCATACCCAACTCCACTAGGCCTTCAATCGCGATAATCGTGCCTATGCCCGGCTCGAGATGCTCAGCGGTCGGGCTCCTCTCTCTCATGAATTCAGGCGCAACTCCACCGGTACCAAAGAGGACATTGTCAGGCCCGACTGACACAATACACCCAGCCTCTATCAACTTTCGGGCATTCATCTGGCGCATTTCCAGATTCCCGATCGTTAACGTTCTGGGGTCCTTGACACCTGTCTCCTGAACCTTCCTTCTAACCTCAGCCAAGGTGAGCGGCGCAGCTCTTTCCTGCTCGAGCTTGGCCCAACGTTCCATTGCCTTCTCCCGTTCTTCGAGGTGCTTCTCCCAAACCGCCCCGGTGTACTTATTAGGGAGCAACGAGCAGATAATGCCGCGATCCACAATAAGATTCACAAGTTCGTCGCTGATCTCCCGTCTAGCCACAACCTCGGGATGTTGAATCAGATCAACCCCTGCAAGGATGGAAAGCCTGAGTCCCTCGGGTGTGGTTGAGTGGGTCTCCGCCACCAACCCTCTTTTTTGCGTTTCCTCAACGATGATCCGCTGTGCCCGGGGAGAGAAGCTGATAGGCGTAGGATAGTTAAAGTGGTGGGTTCCACCATATTTGATAAAATTTGGTCCCAAATCCAAGTAGGCGTTAATAGCAACCCGGAGTTCTTCTGGCATCATGTGCAGGAGTTCTTCACCACTTCCTAAAGTGATCGAATCGTTCACCTGCTCTTCGAAAAGCGTCAGTCCTGATTCAGAATCACCGGAAAAAGTTTCTGAAAAGGGTCCTCCCCATCCGACGATGTTCCCGGCGACATACATGCGAGGACCAACCACTTCCCCGCGTTCGATGGCATCACGTACCTGCATCCCGGGAAGGAGTGCACCATAGCTATCGCGGACTGTTGTGATTCCGTGTTTGAGGTGAAGCTGTGCTGCTTGGAGGTTGAGGTCAGCATTCCGATCCCAGTAACGGGCATTTGTCTCACGCCAGCGGCTGCCAAACGAGAGAGACATGTGAACGTTGGTATCGACGAAGCCTGGGGTCACATACTTACCCGCAGCGTTGATGACCGTCGATCCTCGTGGCACCCGCACTTTAGTCTGAGGGCCGATCTGTGTGATCCGTCCTCTTTCTATCACAATGGTAGCGTCTGAGAGGGGCACTCCACCGTTTCCGTCGATCACGGTGGCCCCGACAATTGCAGTAGCTGCGTCAGGCGCCTGAAGGGCGCTAATCGGGAACACAGTAGCAATTATAAGTCCGGCAAACGAGAGAAAAAATCGAAGAGTGTTGGCACATTTGCTGACGTGCTTAGCAATCATGGTGTACCCCCTGATACGTACTGCTCACATGGTTCTTTCTACCGTCTATACCCCATCATTTTGCATCATCGATGTAGGATGGTTTCCGAGGTCGAGCAACATGAGATTAGTCCGGCATACGACAGTAGAGAACCTGCGCTTCAGTTGGCTAACCCCGATTTCTCAAGGGCCTTGAGCCTTGAACTCGCGACGGCACTCACTTCACGAAACGCCCTAGCCTCCGGTGCTTCAGGACGCCCAATTGATGTCGGAACACCACGATCACCTTCTTCCCGAACTGCAACTCCTAATGGCACAGCACCAAGGAACGGTACACCGATCGAGGCGGCGAGGCGTTCTCCTCCGCCTCTCCCGAAGATGTCATGTTTTTCACCGCAGCCCGGACACTCAAACCCTCGCATGTTTTCAACGATCCCAAGCACCGGTACATCCAGTTTTTCAAACATCCGGATTCCCCGCAGTACACCACCCACAGCCACGTCTTGAGGCGTCGTAACCATCACTGCGCCGTCCACGCGTACGAGTTGACACAGTGAAAGTTGCGCGTCACCTGTCCCCGGCGGGAGATCAATCACGAGATAGTCAAGTTCCCCCCATTTAACTTGCTGAAGAAACTGTCGAATCACACCCATGATGATCGGGCCTCGCCAGATAGCCGGAGCATCTTCTTCGATCAAAAAGCCAATGCTCATAAGCTTGACACCGTGCGCTTCGATCGGCGCAACCTCCTCATCAGCTATGCGCGGTTTCTCCTGGACACCAAACATCGTCGGGATGTCTGGCCCATAGATATCAGCATCGAGGAGACCAACACGGGCCCCTTCTCGAGCCCACGTGGAAGCCAAGTTGACCGAGATGGTGGATTTTCCGACACCACCTTTACCCGAGCTGACAGCTACAACGTGGTTCACACCGGGCATTACAGGAGCTTCCGAAGGATGACGACTTGCCGCTTCCCGGTCACTTCCACGAGGGGCAGGAGCCGGTTTCTTCGCAGACTGATCCATTATTGGGAGCGGTCGTGGACCGCTAGCAGTGGGTTTTGACATGGTAAATAAGGTTAGGGATTATTTAACTATTTCTACAGAATGGACGTCAGGTATGGCCTGGCGGAGTTGCTGCTCGACTCCAAACCGGAGGGTGTTCGCTGACATTGGACAATCATAACACGCTCCTACAAGCCGTACACCGACACAACCGGTTTCACGGTCGAAGGAAATAAGCTCAATATCACCGCCGTCTGCACGGATGGCAGGACGAATCTCGTCCAATATCGTTTCGATCTGCTTAGGCGAATCAAGTTCGGTGAAGGTACTCAACTCAGGATCCTATCCTAGTGATGGCACACTCGGTGACATGGCGGTTTGCCTTGTGTGACGCGGAGAAAGTTACCGTTCTCTTAAAACGTCGTCAAAGATCTCACTATTCGAAGGGACGAATTCAAGTTTGGCACGGGAGTTTTCGATCGAACCTAGGGGCGACAACTGGATCAACTGGTTGTCGGACCAAACCCGACTCATATCACGGTAGTGCTCGTCCAACGGGTTTCCACTTTGGCCCGTTGGGAGGAGGAAATATCCGGTGGGTTCATCAGGATCCAGATGGGCCACAAACCGAGCACTCGGCCCAGATTCTCCAATGTTCGGTAGAGGCCAAAACGTAGAATCGGTTGTCAGACTGATATTTGGGCTATCGGGTCTAATCGTATGCCGACCACCACGCGCAGGATAAGGTCCGATGTTGAGTCGGAGTAACTGGTTCAGGATCCGAATTTCACCCAAAAGGTGCGCCGATCGTTCCTTATGCACAGCACCCCAGGGCTGGCCCACTACGCTCGCGGCCGTTCGCGCCGCCTCTTCTTCAAGCGTTTCAATCCGCTCAATCTCCGGAGTTCTCACATCGTCGACCCAAGGGCTCTCGGGGTTTTCAAGTACATGGATCAAGCCCAAATCAGGGAACCAGGCGTCACCACTCACAAACTCATCAGCTGCTATGAGCGCACGGAGCCGGTAGAGCCATACATAAAACGGGGCCGCACCAAGGGCATCTACTTCAGTTCGCAGGTCCCAAGACTCTAAAGCGATGGCCAATGCGTCCTCACCGGCGCGCCGAGCGGATGCCACTGCCCGCGGACGAAGGCGTTCTGCCCACAAGCTGTAGGAATCAACCTGAAGTTCTCGCATATCTTCGACGGCCCAATTCTCCGCCTGTGAAACCACGTCGTCGATTCGACGGGCACGGAATGGTGCTGGGTAATCTCGTCCCACACGATCGAAAACCCGTCGGGACTGAAGGTTGTTTGCAGTTGCCAGATAGTCTGAACTCGGGTGCTGGATAGCAGGCATCGAATCGAATGGCCAAAAACCTGTCCAACCATCCGGAAACTGTTCGAAAGAAACCGGCAGTGCACCTTCACCCGGGACTCTGACCGGAACAGAACCACTCATGCGATATCCGATCGAACCTGATGTCGTAGCATACACCACGTTCTGGTGTGGAGATCGAAACCGTTCGACACCCGCCAGAAACTGCTCTTCGTTGCTAGCCCGATTCATCGCTAATAAGGCAGCCACCACCCCCAGTGGTTCTCGGCCTGTCCATAGAAGAGAAAGCGTGAGCCCTCCGGCGGGCACAGCATCTGTGATTACGGGTCCACGGACCGTGCTTCGGATTGTAAACGTTACTGGTTGGTCGGCCCCGCGAACCGCAATCTGTTCCGAGCGTACATTGAACGCTCGCCAGTCGTCCCCATCTCGATACATCGATTGATCCAGGTTGACTGCTTCGACCACGAAATCGGCATCATCGACCATGGCGTTTGTAAATGCCCACGCAATATGTCGGTTCATCCCAATAACGACCCCAGGAGCTCCTGGGATTGAGAGCCCCGTAACCGCATACTCGGCGCCATCGACGCGAAGTGTATTCAAGTACCAGGTGGACGGAGCCCGAAGAGCAAGGTGTGGGTCATTCGCGAGCAACGGGTGGCCATCTTTTGTCCGAGATCTTCCGAGAGCCCATGAGTTGGAGCTGTGGAACCCGAATCCTGACAGAAAGCTCAGAGGATCCCAACCAGACTGCCTGTCATACTCAGCATCACGACCTGGCAATCTTGCTCGATGTGTAGCGCGGACGAATGATGACACGACACTCTGGGCGGTGCGGTTGTTTGGCTTGTCTTCCTCGATGCCCTTGAGGCTAAAGGCTGGTTTGGCCGCATCTTGTGTGATGGTTGGTCCCCAATCGGGGTAGCTGGGGAGTAACGCTTCGTGATATTCGTCACCCAACCTGGCCACTGCATTCATGCGTGACAGTTCCGTCCGCCAACCCGAGAGATCGAGCGACATTATTCGCCCAATTGCAACAGATGCCTGGGGACTCCATATCTGGGGTTCGATCCCCAAAACGAGGAACTCAGGAGGCCACGAACCTCTCCAGCTTTCAATCCGAGCGTTTACTCCCTCAGAAAATGCCTCTAAAACCGCTCGCTCATGCGAACCAATTGTTTGCAGTTCACGCTCAGCTGCTCCCCACAAATCAAGAGTTCGCATTAGGTGATCTGTCGAAACGGCTGCTGGACCGAATAGCTCAGCAAGTCGACCACGGGCTATGCGATGAAACAGCTCGAGTTGCCAGAGACGGTCAGAGGCATGGATAAATCCCTGAGAACGAGCGACATCAAGTTCGTTCGTTGCAACAATCGTCGGGATGGCCCACTCATCGAAGGTCACTAATACGGGGCCATGAAGTCCCTTAATATCGATAGTGCCCGAACGGTCCTGACGTGAGCTTTGAAGATAGAAGAACCCAACCACTATCATGACACCACAAAACAGAACGAGGGAGCCCAGAGACATAGAGAGGCGACGGCGGACGCTCATTGTCCATCAGGAGTTAGTGGGTAGGAAACCTCTGTGTCCTGAAACGCGCATTTAAGCGACACATATTCATCAGCATCGCGAATCAACAATGAGAGGGATTCCATCGCGTTAAGAAGACTGGAAGTGTCGTCTAGGGACATCGGAATTCGTTCAGCGATAGCAGGAACTCCGGCGCGTCCCATATCGCATATTTCCCGCCAGGCCTGTGCAACTACTGGTTCATAACGTCCCATCAGAAGTGGCTCACCATCGGTATTCTCTGCCGCAGCCACAAGATCCCGATTTTTCAACACTCTTTCTATTGGTTCGAGGTGGTGTTCAGCCACTCCCCGGAACCACACGAATCGTGGGTGTGGTGACACCTCTGACACCCACTCGACCAACTCTGCAACGATCTCATCTGCACAAGAAACATCAATGAGCGGCACGTGTCTAAAATTAATAACAGCCATGACTGCGTGGTCGAGATCCGCAATTTGCCGCACAATGTTTGTCCGGAGGGTGCGACCTGTGGGACGCGTGATCAGTTGACTGTACAGCGCGGCATGCGCGATCCGTGGCCTCATTTGATCAGGAGACTTCCTCTTCAATGCGCTCCGGCAACACGATGAGCACCTGCGCACCTGCAAAGCGAGGCAGCTCAATCTGGAGCGGTTTGAGGTCATCCCACTCTGGCACGTGCGCGATGGTCGCATCACCGCTTCTGATCCTCACCGCACCGTCCCATTTCACCACTTGATTACGAACAGCCTGCAGACCCTGTCCCCGACCTGGGTCTGGAAACCTGGATTCGCCGCGAAGAAACGCAGCCTGGAGCGCTTCTCCCGCAGACCATGATTCTCCATGTGTGCGCGCATGTTCCCTGGCTAAAGATCCTTCGAATCCAACTCCGGCATCCATCACTGCGAGAACAACGACATCGCGTCCCAACCGTCGCTTCCAATGATAGCGCTGTGCGCACACCCACCCGATCGAGTCTGCATGCTCAAGGATGTTCTGGCAAACCTCAGACAGCATAATCGAAAAGTGTATGACCGCAGGCATCGAATACCCAAGACGATTATGGAGAATCTGTTGGGCCCGTTCACGAACTCCTTCCACAACACGGTGCACATCTTCATACGAGCGGATTGTCGTCACCTCCAGCAACGCATCTGACGCAGAGTGCGGTTTGGGTAGTTTAGCTTTCAACTCAAAAACCTCAGCAGCGGCTGGCCAGAAGTGCATTCGGTCGATGTATGAACACACCTCATCATCTTCAGGAGGTTCGATAAGAGGTGCGAGCCCTGTTCTCTGTCGTACCTCCTGCCCAATCGCCAGAAGACCGAGAAGACCATACGGAGAAACCCACGATACGGAGCGGGCATCCAGTAGTAGTCGCGTATTTGGTCGAAGTCCCTCGCGAGTGGCCGCGATAAGGGTTTCAAATGCAACTTCGTCCAGGTTGCGGGGAACCTCGACTACCCTACTCACAGCACCTCTCCGGTTTCTAGCACGCCGGTTGAGATATCAGAGGGAGACTGTAGATATGCAGACAGACGAGAAGCACCCCTGAACCCAGCGTTTCGGCTCCCCGCCCTGCCCGCCGCACGCATGGCCGAATTCAGGTCGGCGCCTGCCAGCAGGTGGGAAAAACAGGTTCCACCCCAAACATCTCCACATCCTGTAGGATCGCCATCCCTAACGCGCGTCTCGGACGGAACCCTACCCATAGTCATAGCCCCACGAGGGCCTAGAGGCTGTCCATAACCGCAACATTCGAGCGGAGACTCTGCGAAGTCGCGCGTCGATACCCAAGTCGACCCGCAATCTCCCATGGTTACGAGTAACCCACGAGTAGCTGGTCCGATCACTCTAGCGGCTAGTACCCATGGGTCGTTCCTACCACCTGCCAGCATCGTCAGTTCATCCTCATTTACCTGTACTATATCAAAACAAGTCAACCATGATCGCCAATCGCGCAGTGGTCGCAAGTTTCGCGTTCCATCCGAACGCAAACCAAGCATAAGTGAGTGGAGATCCACATACGTGGGTCCCGTAATGGCGTCACACAAAACTGAAGCGGTCTGGAGATCAAGTTCCCAACCCGCAATGAAGTTGACGTACAAAGCATCACATGACCTCACAACGGGCAGTAGTTCCTCTAGGGTCCAACCGGGCACGCCACCACTAAGTTTCTCGTGCCGACGAGCTTCGTCCAGATACACCAGTTCGACCCTGTTGTTTGGCTCAGCAACGGTGCGGATGCCGTCTAGTGAGTCCAGATGCACGAGACCTTTTAGAAATGTGTCTGCCGAATCACGCATGTCTTGTCCAACCTTTACGATCGGTAACAACGACCAATTGTTGGATAACGCGGCATCAAAACCTGCCAAGGAGTAAGCGATCCCACCCCATTCCTCAACCGGATCAGCCCAGCTACTAGGACGATCATAAATTGTGTCCCATACCAGAGTGCCGACCACTCCAAGCCGTGGCATAGTAACGGGTGCCTAGAGAGGACCAAGCCGAGCGATATGGAAGATCGCGGCCGCACCAATGACCCCAGCCATATCACCCAACTCGCCTATGCATACCCGGCATGATTCGGATGCTTTTGCGAATGCACGCTGTTCAATTTCTTTTCGCAACGGGGCCAGAAGGTGGTCACCTGCTCGCGCCACCCCACCTGACAATACAACAATTCCCGGGTTGAGAATGTTGATCAAATTTGCCAGTCCAACTCCCAATAGTTTTGCGGTCTCAAGCATGACTTCATTCGCGTACCTGTCACCTGCGATGATCGCCTCGAAGACCTTTTCTGCGGTAATCAACTTCAGATCATTATGAACCATGTCCAACATGATGCTTGTCGCACCGGCTTCGAGCCCTTCAACTGCCCGCGCGGCGATGGCGGGACCCGAGGCATATGCCTCCAGGCAACCATGGTTACCACACCCACATTTCCGTCCCGCTGAGTCAATCGTCATGTGACCAAACTCAGCAGCGACATCCGAAACCCCATGGTAGACCTCCCCGTCGAGAACGATTCCGCCACCAATACCTGTACCTATGGTGACCCCAAGCACGTGATCAAATCCTCGTGCTGCGCCCTGCCACCATTCTCCGAGTGTCGCAGCGTTTGCATCGTTGTCGAGTTCGGCCTCTAAACCCAGCTTTTCAGCGATCTCATCGCGGAGAGGAAAGTTAGACCAACCCAAGTTGATCGTTTCGAACACCACTCCCGTTCGGCGATCCAGAGGACCGGGCGAGCCGAGCCCCATACCGATAACATCTTCTCGACGGAAATGTTCGCGGTGTGTCTCATCCGTAAGGATCTCGCGAACCATAGTCACGATCCGGTTGAAAACGAATTCTCCGCCCTCATGCGCATCAGTAGGCATAGAGCGCATCCCTATCACAGGCCCCCCCCCCGTAGGAACAGCCCCAACGTTAATCGATGTGCCTCCGATATCCACACCGAGGATGTAGTGGTTTCCCTCCATGGACTCCTCAACGACTACCGAGTGTCAGATCTCCGAGCGCAGCCTCGGCTACTCTCCTACCCACTGATCAAAATCCCGATACGTCTTCGATCACAATTCATTTACGTTAAGGATCTCAATCAAAATAGAGCTAGTCAGGCCTTACTAAATTGCCCCTCCAATCAGAACTTCCATTGGATTCCCTCGTTGTACCCAATCGAAAACTATTCATCCCCTACCTGTAATACTGCGAGAAAAGCCTCCTGCGGAATATCCACGCTACCCACCTGTTTCATTCGCCTTTTCCCCTCTTTTTGGCGTTCGAGGAGTTTTCGTTTTCGAGTGATATCCCCACCGTAACATTTTGCCGTCACATTTTTCCGAAGCGCTTTGACGGTCGTACGAGCGATCACATCCCTGCCAATCGCTGCTTGAATAGCTACATCAAATAGCTGACGGGGGATGAGCTCCTTGAGCCTCCTCGCAACTTTCTGTCCGAACTCGTATGACCGATCGCGGTGAATAATCACGCTCAGTGCGTCAACCGGATCACCATTAAGAAGAACATCCAGCTTGACGAGATCAGACGGTTCATAGCCAGAAATTTCGTAGTCTAGTGATGCGTAACCCCGTGAAACCGACTTCAGCTTGTCATAAAAGTCGAGCACAATCTCGGCGAGAGGAATCGAGTACAATATCTCGACTCTCTGCGGATCCAGGTATTTCATATTCACATACTCGCCACGTCGATCGTGGCACAATTTCTGTATAGCCCCGATGTAATCGGCCGGACTCACAGCTCGAATGCGCACGAACGGTTCCCTCACTTCAGCTATGCGTCCCCTATCTGGCATCTTCGATGGGTTTTCAAGGTGGAGTTCTTCGTCGTTCGTGAGAGTGACTTGGTATTCCACATTCGGAAGCGTCGTAACCAGATCGAGATCGAATTCTCGTTCGAGTCGTTCCTGAATGATCTCCATATGAAGTAGTCCAAGAAAACCACAGCGAAACCCGAAACCAAGAGCAGTAGATGTCTCTGGCTCATAGTGCAAACTGGCGTCATTCAGCTGCAATTTCTCTAGCGCATCACGAAGCTCTTCGAACTGGTCAGAGTCTGAGGGATAGAGACCAGCAAATACCATCGGTTTCGCCTCTTGGTACCCCGGCAAAACCTCTCCTGCACGGCACTCCGCATCTAGAAGAGTGTCCCCAACCCTAGTATGTCCTACCTGTTTGATCTGCGCCGTCAGGTATCCAACTTCGCCACTTCTTAATACCTCGGCCGGCTTCAATCCTAACTGCATGAAACCAACCTCATCCACTTCGTAAACGGCATCGTGGCGACCAAATCCAATCCGCATCCCTTTCCGAATCTCACCGTCAACAACTCGAATCATCGGTGTTGCCCCTCGATATCGGTCGTAATGCGAGTCGAAGATGAGTGCGCGCAGTGGACCGTCTGGAAGACCGATCGGGGCTGGGATACGATCGACCACTGCCCGCAAAACGTCGTCGATACCCACACCCTCTTTAGCAGACGTGTATATAGCCTCGGACGGATCGCTATCAAGCAATTCACCCACTTCTTCGGCAACTCGGTCAGGATCAGCTGCAGGCAGGTCGATCTTATTGATGATCGGAACAACTTTGAGGTTGGCCGAGAGCGCGAGAAATAAATTAGCTATTGTCTGCGCCTCAATACCTTGGGTCGCGTCGACAACGAGGAGTGCACCTTCACACGCCGCGAGACTACGACTAACCTCATATGTAAAATCAACGTGCCCTGGTGTGTCAATTAGATTGAGCTGATAGTCGGTACTGTTATCGGCACGGTGTATCATACGAATCGCGTTGAGTTTGATCGTGATACCACGCTCACGCTCCAGATCCATTGAGTCGAGGATCTGTGCCTTCATTTTGCGAGAATCGACCGCACCAGTTCGCTCAAGAAGGCGATCGGCGAGGGTCGATTTACCATGGTCAATGTGAGCAATAATCGAGAAATTACGGATCTGGGCGGTATTCACAGGTCAATGACCAAGCCATCATATGCTGGAGATACACCGCTCGGGACGCCTGCTTCAATTTCCACATGAGTCGCGCGATGTGCGATATGTGTCAGGTAGGTTCGGTTCGCTCCAAGCAAACGACCGACTTTCACAGCCTCTTCGATCGAAAAATGGCCCGGGTGTGGATCGCCAAACCACAACGCATTAATGATCAAAACCTCTATACCGGACAATAGTTTAGCAGCATCAGGAGTGACACTCTTCCCATCAATAATCACACCGAGTCCACCTACACGAAAACCGTAACTCCGGTACACTCCGTGTGGAAAAGCGATAGGGATCATCTCTAACCCAGCAGGCGAAATCGGCTCGCCGTCGACAAACGTAATCATATCGAGATCCGGAACCACTGATCCCGGTTGAGTCTGCTCTCCCTCACCCCAGATATAGTTGAATCGCTGTTTGAGTTTCTTCTCAAATTCCTGAGCCACATAAAATGGGAGGGGTTCTCGACCACTTCCTGAAAAGATGCGCAGGTCATCGAGGCCGTGGGTATGATCTGCATGTTCATGAGACAGGAACACCGCATCAACAGAATCTATCCCTTCCTTAACCAGTTGTAGTCGCAATTCAGGGGGAGTGTCGACGAGCAGTCGAGTCCCGCCTGACTCTATGATAAGTGAATGGCGAGTTCGTTGATCTCGTGGATCGTCCGACCTGCACACCGGACATTTGCAGCCGATCACCGGGACTCCGAAAGAAGTTCCAGTTCCGAGGAAGCGAACTCGCACGAGTTGAAATCAGCGCGCTAGATGGCACATCAGAATTCCTCGATGCGCATCATGTTCGTTGTCCCCGGCACGTGAAAGGGGACTCCCGCAGTAACCACGAATCGCTGGCCTGTCACGCCCATCCCTAGGTCCAATGCAGCCTCTCGAGCGCATTCGAGCATGTTCTCGTAGCTGACTTCACCTTGGAATAGCACGGGTTGGACACCCCATGAAAGGGCCAGTTGGTTGAATGTTCTCGGCCGGTCGCTGATGGCTAAGATGGGGACATTTGGGCGCTGAGCTGAGACGATACGCGCCGTGTATCCACTCCTCGTGAAGGTTACTATACAAGGCGAATCAAGTCGCTCTACCGCCCTCCTAGCAGCTGCAGCGATGGCCCCAGATGCCGTTTGCTGGATTTGTTGGCTCCCGCGGATCGGTTTTCCCACACGCCCTGTACTTGTGAGTCGTTCATGCTCGATACGCCGGATAATTCGATCCATCGTTTCAACAGCTTCGACAGGGTATGTCCCAATTGCGGTTTCGGCGGACAGCATCACGGCATCCGTCCCATCGAACAGGGCGGCTGTCACGTCAGAAACTTCCGCTCGAGTCGGCCGTGGGCTCTCTATCATCGACTCGAGCATTTGAGTCGCCGTAATCACGGGCCGCGCGCGCTCCTGCGCCAATCGAATAATGCGTTTCTGGATCATGGGGACCTCTTCGTAGGGCAGCTCAACCCCGAGGTCTCCTCGTGCCACCATGACCGCATCGCTTGCGTCAATGATTTCTGCAAGGCTATTGAGCGCCTGCGCTTTTTCAATTTTAGCAACCAGCAGACCGTCTTTGTCCATTTGTTGACGTGCTGTCTCCAGGTCGCTCGGGCATTGAACAAAGCTCAGGGCAACATAATCCAAGGCCTGTTCTCGAGAGAACACGATGTCTTCGCGGTCCTTAGCGGTAAGAGATGGCGCGGCTAGTTGAACGTTTGGGAGGTTTATACCCTTATGTGACTTGAGTTGGCCCGACCTAAATGCTCGAGCACGTATCCAGTATCCAGCAGGCTCTTTTTCCTCGACCAGAAACTCAAATCTTCCATCATCCAAGAGGATCCTATTTCCCAACTCCAATTCTCCGGAAAGCTCTGAGTATGTCGTAGGTATAACGCGCTGAGGGTCGCATAAATCGGGAAGTTCATGGCCTTCGGGGACAAACCAGTAGAGACGGTCGGCCTCAACTTCGAGCACGTCGTCTTTAAGATCAGCTACTCGAACCTTGGGGCCGCCAAGATCTCCGATGGTGGCAATAGGGCGTCCGCTATCCAGAATCGAACGGTTCACCATTGCAAGAATCTCGGCTGCACGATCATGCGACGTATGGGAAAAATTAAGGCGGACCGCATCCGCTCCGGCCTCGACCATCTGATGGAAAACTTCCGGTTCCCATGTGGCCGGACCAATTGTACTTACAATTTTTGCCCTACGAAAACCAGCGCTCATCCACGGCCCAAATCAGGGGAGGCCGCAATCGCTACGCAGGGAACTGAGCGGTCTCCGAAAGGTCAGGTCGGTGGGCTACTATCCACTCGTGTATCGTCTTCAGCTGACCGAGTTTGAGCCCCTCCAGTGATTGCACTTGCAGACCTGGGATAATACAGGCGGCAGCCCGACGGAGGAAGTACGCGAGTTGATATGCACGCTGTTCGTCGTTGAGGCTTGTTCCCCCCGGAATATCGGGGATCGGTTCTAGCAGCCGTCGGTAGCTGTAGACCTCTCGGGCAGAGAACTCGTTGGGGATTGAATAAGAGTGTCCTCCAACTTCGAAGGACCCTTCCGTCGAAATGGCAAACGGCATCCTCAGTCTCCTTTACATCTGGGACCTAGAGACTAAAAAAGACCGTGCTGCTGGAAGGATGGACTATCTCCCCAATCCCGTTCCACAAGCCACACGGTCCTTAAGCTTCCGCACTCACTATAGAACCAGCATTACCAAAAATGCAAACCATTAGTGCATCGCAAGCCCTAAAAAACCAGTTCAAGGCTCTTGAGCGAGGGGAAAAATACCGGACTGGAATCGCCGTTTTCACAATGAGTTTGACTCAATGAACCCGCCTTCGGTAAACTTAACCAACCATTATTAACGAGGAGGAAATTCTTTGCAGTACACGTTACGCGATAATGAACAGCTAGATCGTGCACTTCGAAAGTTCCGGCGAAAAGTGCAACGGGCCGGCATCTTTCGTGATGTTAAGAAGCATCGATTCTATGAAAAGCCTAGCGAGGCGAGACGCCGGAAGATGAAGGCGGCCGAACGACGACGACGACGACGACGACGACGGCAACAATCGCGCGGTTGAAATTTTCCTACCTAATAAAAAATCCGCGGCCACCGATCTGATAAAGCGTGTGATCAGTGGGACCCACCAAAGCGAAGCACCACATAGTCATCGAGAATAGTTAAGAACTTCTCAACTATGCCGTCCCCACGAAGCGTGATGTGGTGTTCACCATCGACATACACTGGGGCGCTGGGCTCTTCGGATGCCCCTGGGAGTGATATGCCAATATCAGCATGTTTGGATTCACCCGGCCCGTTGACGACACACCCCATAACCGCCACCGAAAGTTCTTCGACGCCCGGATACTGTTCCCTCCAGTGAACTAACCGGTCGGCAATATGGCGCTCCACATCAAGCGCAAGTTCTTGAAAAAAAGTGCTTGTCGTTCGTCCGCAACCAGGGCATGCTGTTACCTGTGGTTTGAAACTTCGGAGCTCCAGTGACTGAAGAATTTGCTGAGCTACCCGCACCTCCTCTGCACGATCTGCACCTGGCTCCGGTGTAAGCGAGACACGAATTGTATCCCCGATACCCTCGCTAAGGAGGATCGACAACCCGGAGCTAGAGGCTACCGTACCCTTACGGCCCATACCAGCCTCAGTAAGACCGAGGTGGAGCGGATATTCGCACCGGCTCGCAAGCTCTCGATAGACTCGTACGAGATCTGGAACCCTAGATACCTTTGCACTCAAAACAATTCGATCGCGTCCAAGACCAATTTCTTCGGCCACAGCTGCCGATGAGAGAGCACTTTCGACAATCGCCGCCAGCATGACAGAGTGCGCGTCCAACGGTTGGGCGAGACTGGCATTATCGTCCATCAGACGCGTGAGTAGAGCTTGATCTAACGAACCCCAATTCACCCCTATACGTATCGTTTTCTCATGCTCGATGGCACAGCGAACAATGGTTGCAAAATGTTCGTCCCAAGTCTTCTTACCGACGTTGCCGGGATTGATGCGGTATTTCGCTAACGTCTTTGCACAGTCGGCGTGCCCTGGAAGAAGAATATGACCGTTGAAGTGGAAATCGCCGATAAGCGGAACTTCAACATTTCGTGTAGCCAAAGCGTCAGCGATACGAGGTACTGCATCCGCCGCCGCCGCCGTGTTTACGGTGAGTCGAACAAGTTCCGATCCTGCTGCCCACAGCTCTTCAACCTGATTCGCGGTGGCTTCAACATCCGCTGTATCGGTATTCGTCATCGATTGAATGACTATCGGGTGAGCACTGCCGATTGGCACTTCCCCAACGGTCACCGTCCTGGTGCTTCGTCTCTTCCACGCGCGAGGGTTCAAGTGCGTCTCTGATCTTAGATCCATGTCATGGTCATCACACTTCGTCTCGGGTACGCACAAACGATATTGCGATGGTCACCATCACTACCCGTTCTGGAAACTAGGTCCCATCTGGCCTAGACACGAGAAAGCCTCAACCAGACGGTCGAGGCTCATCCAATTTTTCAAAAAGTACACCCAACAATGAAAAAAGGAATTCTCTGTCAGACGGCTTTTGTCACCCACACTCGCTATGACCACAGGCGTAGCATTTCGCACAGCCTTCTTCAAAAGCCATGCTACTACCGCATTCCGGACACACCCCTATAAACAACCGTGCCGCAGACTCTTGATACCGTTCAATAACAGGGCGTTCTGCCGTACGTACACCACCATTCGCGTTTTTCTTTTTTGCCTCGCCAACTTCCTGGATCGCAAGATCTTGCTGGATTCCATCCTTATCGTCCAGATACTTTTCTATCACCTGGGCGATAGCGTCTGGACCGGACAGGACTTTGCTAGGCCCGAGTCCAACAGAGCGATCCGAAGAGATCCCGCGTAGCTGCTTGTGGACATCTTTAAGCGTGATCCCTGATCGCAGAGCTAGGGAGGACAATCGGCCTATGGCCTCGGCATCGGCCATAGCGGAACCGCCAGTTTTGCCTAGCGATACGAAGACTTCGAATGGGCGACCCTGTTCATCTTCATTGATAGTCACATACATCTGCCCAAGAGGTGACTCGATCTGCCTTGTATGTCCCCGTAGCACACGTGGCCGCTGCCGCTTACCGACCCGCCGCATGCGCGCGCCCTCAAGTTCCGCAATCCGCCGCTTCCCTTCCTCTACTGTCGTCTCAAGTTTCTTATTGTCTTGTTCCAGCTCTTGGTTTTGTGCTTCGATTGCGGTGAGTCGAGCCAAGGTGTCGGCCATATCATCCGCAAGCGTAGAATCTGTGTCGACCGTTTCGAGAGTCGTGCCTTCAAGCGACACAGTCGAACCACTTTGTTCCGTCTGTCTTTGTACTTCTTTAGCTGTCTCTCCAGTCGACAATACCTGTTCGTCACGCGAACCATCACGATAAACCGTCACTCCCTTGCATTTGAGTTCATGAGCAAGGTCGTAGATTTTTCGAACATCTTCTTCGGTCGCGGATGAGGAAAAATTACACGTCTTCGATATTGCCGAGTCTGTGTGTTCTTGGAAGGCTGCCTGCATTCGAATGTGTTGTTCAGGTGTAACATCGTGCGCCGTGACGAAGATCCCCTGTACGTCCCCCGGCACTTCATCAAAGTGGATATGGCCCTCATCTGCGATTCGCTTTATTAGCTCATCCGAGCACCAACCCCCTTCCTCCGCACGGCGCACGAAATCCGGATTCACGTCCGGCATAAGCACGCCAGCTTGATTACGCATAAAAGCTACTGCGAACAGCGGTTCGATTCCGCTTGAGCAGCCGGCAATGATCGAGATTGTCCCCGTTGGAGCAACCGTAGTCACGTTGCAGTTCCTCAAGCGGCGTTCCGGTCTAACCCGATCACCATCATCGTTCCTGGCACAAGTAGAATCTGGTCCCCAGATCGACTGTTCCCACTCAGGAAACACACCTCGCTCAGCAGCCAATCGTTCCGACTCCACCTTAGACTGTTCATCCACGAAGTACATGACTTCTCGTCCCAGCTCAATCGACCGGGGAGAGCCGTACGGTTCCCCAATCTTAACTAGCAGATCTGCCCAGCCCATCACGCCCAACCCAACTCGGCGAATTCGCTTTGACAGGTCATCAATCTTTTCTAGCGGGTACCGATTTGCATCAATGACATTGTCGAGAAAATGCGTAGCTTCGTGGACAGAACTTCCGAGCCCATCCCAGTCGACAGTTCCTTCTTGATTCACGAAGGCCCCGACGTTAATTGAGCCGAGGTTACAAACATCATAGGCTAGCAATGGCTGCTCGCCGCATGGGTTGGTCGCCTCGTAATCACCGAGATGCGGTACCGGGTTGTAACGATTTGCCTCATCTATGAAGTAGACCCCAGGCTCACCATTACGCCACGCTCCTTCGATAACACTTGAAAACACGGCCTCCGCGTCGAGCTGGCCCATCGGATCACCAGTGCGCGGGTTAAGCAAGTCATAATCTCCGCCATTCTCGAGCGCCTCCATAAAGGCGTCCGTTACACCAACCGATATGTTGAAGTTGGTGATCTTGTTCTTATCGGCCTTACAGTCGATAAACCCAAGGATGTCCGGGTGGTCAACACGGAGAATTCCCATATTGGCTCCGCGCCGTGTGCCTCCCTGTTTCACTGCTTCGGTCGATGCGTCGTAGACCTCCATAAAGCTGACAGGACCGCTCGCAACCCCCATGGTTGACTTCACCACGTCACCGCTAGGGCGTAATCGACTAAAGCCAAATCCGGTACCACCGCCGCTCTGATGAATGAGCGCCATGTCACGGAGTGTCTCGTAGATACCAGCGAGGCTATCTGGTACGGGAAGTACGAAGCAGGCGGAGAGTTGACCCAAGGGTCTCCCTGCATTCATGAGGGTGGGGCTATTAGGTTCGAACACGCCCTCGGCCATCAACTTATAGAACTGGATTGCTGTCTCTTTTACTGCCTCGTCCGAGACGCCGTAGAGTCGGTCCGCCTTGGAAATCTCCCAAGCAACCCTCCAAAAAAGATCAACAGGTTCTTCAACCGGCCGTCCCTCTTCATCCTTCTTGAGGTACCTTCGCTCCAGAATGGTTCTTGCGTTATCCGTAAGTTTGGGTTCAGGCAGTTCCACCGTGTTCGCATCGGTTCTCAGCCCCACATCATCCTTACTCGACACCTTTCCTTGAACCGCTACGTCTGGTGGATTCATGCCTTTCCCTCGTTCCCCACAGTCCAGTGACCAACCAGCGACAAGCACCGGTTTGTGTATGCCCGAGTTCTAATCGGGCGACAAATATCCTACGCTCTATGCCCAAAACAGCCGGGCTGCGACAAAATCTTAGGGGCCAAAAACCGGCTTCGGCCGGGACCCGACTACCGCTCGAGTCGAATGCCGGCCTACGCCGGTAAGTCGTCCTCAGCCGTGCGAAACAGCGTCTCACGACCCCTCACAACTGATATTCTCGTTTACGGATTGTGGGGGTACCGATTTTCAACGAACAACGACTGGTTTTCCACAGAAAATCCAGCCGATTTTCCACATAAAACGCAACATATGGTGGTTATAGGAAGGTAATAACACCAGATATTGTGGTCAAGCGTTCGGATGACTTTTCGTATAGGGCACGGTGGAAAAGTCACTAAACCGAGTAAAATAAGATCCCCGAACCCCTGCAAACCGATCAGTTGTATGAGATTGACTCAAAAAGTATGCGAAGTTCATCTTAAGTCAGACCTTACATAGCGCACTCTACTGCGGGTCGTTGACCGCAGAGAACCGACCCTGTCGGTAGTGCTCCTTAAGCCTTGCATAGTTATCAACCGTCATCGCAATCCTCTCCCGTAAATCATCATCGACGGGTCGGACCACTCGTGCCGGAACTCCAATTACTAGTTGCCCCGGTGGCACCACCATCCCCTCCGTAATCAGCGATCCCGCGCCAACTACACTTCCCTCTCCGATGATTGCCCCGGACAGCACTATCGCTCCCATACCGATAAGTACGTGGTCTTCAATCGTACAGCCGTGAATGATGGCCCGATGTCCAATACCCACCTCGTTTCCTACCCGTGTAGACAATCCTCGATCTACATGAATCAACGTAAGGTCCTGAACATTGGTTCGTTCGCCAATCACAATTGGGGCGATATCCCCCCGGAGCACACACTGGTACCACACGCTCGATTCTGCCCCGATCGTCACATCTCCTAGGACATTAGCAGACGGGGCAATAAACGCTGTGGGGTCGACGGCGGGAGTGCCCAAGGTTTCCTTTCTGTCCCGCTGTTCATCACTCATCGTCTCTTTACTCCTTGCATATTTCCGACATCGGAAAGATACGCCTCTATACCGTCCATCACCCCCAAGGCGTAATCGGTTTGAAATCGCTCAGTTCGGAGTGCCGCCTCATGCTGTGGAACCATCATAAATGCACCTTCTGCCAAGACCGATGGCATCCAAGGTTCTCGAACAACGGCAAGATCGCCCCATACCACTCCGAGATCCTTGAGTCCTAGACGCGTCACGATTCCCGTTTGGATGTAGCTGGCCAAGTTCGCAGCGTGCCGATGATAGTAATACGTACTTGTTCCAGCGCGTTCGAAAGGGTTGATACCATCCGGAAGTGCGTTGTTGTGAATGGAAACGAACAGTTCCGCTCCTGCTTCCCTAGCACGCTCGGTACGCCTGTATAAACCCATCGCAAGAGCACTAGAACGAATGAGGACAGGCTCAGCTCCTGCCTCTTTTAGTAAATCGGAAAGTGTTCGAGCCACAGCCAGGTTCGCATCTCCTTCAAATAGACCAGTTGGGCCATAGCTGCCGGCCCCGGGATGCCCAGGATCAATCGCAATCCGGCGACCCGCCAATGGATTCAATTTGTCGATTGGTGGTGGTGGCCGCAGATCCAAGCGGAGCACCGAGCCTGCTCCACTACCAGGCAGGTCTGAAAAAGGGCGGCTGGCGCGTGGCCCCTCATATGAAGACGCGTCTCCAGATTCATAGGCCAAATTATAGCCCCAGACAGGCCAGTCGAATTCGATTTCGAGCCTAGTGGTCGGTCCCTCCATCTGAGTCCAGGTCACCGACGAGACGCCCGTATCAACTCCATGAGCTATTCGATCAAATCGTCCAAACGTGTTATAGAGCGTAAGCGACACTGAGCGTTCTCCGGTCACGTTAACAGCGGCAGGAACGGGCTGGGAGACCCCAATGCGCAGACTTACTACGCCGGGGACATCGTCTAGATGGGGGCGGCTGCGCAGGTCCAACGCGGCAAGCTGGAAACGTGCATCCCAAGTCACAGCCGGTCCCATGTGAGGATCGGTCCATTCTGTATCTTCCTGTACAACCCACGCCTCGAGTCCGTTTGTCAGCTCTATACGAAAGCGGTCACCGAATCGTCCCGTCACACGAGCAGTAGTACCGTTTGGGAAGCGCCACCGGTTAGGACCAAACGGACTTGGGCGCGCTAAGATTACGCCACTCTGTCCATTCGTTGGGTCGTGCGCTTCAATGAGCTTCACTGTGCCCACATCTTTCCTCAAGACTGCGATAAGGGTCTTAAGCACATGGTGACGCTCGTAGCCCAGAGTACTCGCCACCAGCTCAAATTTTACGGTATCAAGTTGCAAGCCTGATACGGGTGTGGAAGAAGGCCACGATCCAACAGTTCGGTTACAGTGTCCCGCCTCACAAGCAGCATCCCGAAGCAACGAGAGGTCGATCTCAACTCCGTATTGGTCCAAGGTTCCACGCAGACGGCGAAGCGGGGGGACTAACATTCTCAGATCACCTGCTATCAACTGGAGCATCACGCCGCGCTCAGCCACAAACCGAAACGAAACCATCTCACCCGACCGCGTCCAACGCTCGGGACGTTCACCAAGCCCCCGCGGATCAACCCACGTTGGCTCGCTACCCAATGGCCGTGAGGCAAGCGGGCGCCGGATCACATGATCTAAGGCGACTGTATCCGAACCCACGTTCGCACGAAAATGATAGACTGCGGTGTCACCGTGCACTGTTTCTGGGACCGGTAACCAAGCAAGAAACGCACCGTTTTGATGGACATGAACCGGAATCCCATTAACCTGGAGTTTGGCCTTCGGATTAACCACAGATCCAAATAGAAAATTCGAGTCAGAAGATACTAACTGAGAGGGTCCCGGGTACCGAACAATAATAGCGGGGGCTTTCGCCACGGACTGACACCAGAGGTCACCCACACCTCCCGTCAACATCACAACCCCTAGACACGTCACCACCAGGCTTTGACGCCACCTCGTTGACCAGATACTCACTACTCTAAGCCTTTTCCTTTAGCACAATTATTGTGTTTCGCTCATTTAAGACGCTCCCAACGCCATCCGGCGACGGAGGATGACCAAGCCACTACCTCCCACGATGGTAACCACAAACGAGATCGCTAAAGCGTTCATTTGAAAGAGGAGGACATTGCCTAGAGAAAACATCATCCCGAATAAAAACAACGTAGCCGCGATCGTTCGTGCGAGTGCGTACCTCAACCCAAAATCAGGCTCGATCCCTGCGGACCGTCTAATGTGTTTCCAACCCGGCCCACCAGGACGAACCCGACGATAGAAAGAGAGGAGGGTTGCCTCTTCCTCAGGTCTTGTAAACCATAATACGGGGAGCCACACAGCGGCTGAACCAAACGCGGTCACCGCAAGTCGTGTCCCAAACTCCAACTCTCCGAAAACGGGTAGGTAGGACGCAATCGCAATCGCGAATCCTGCCAACATTGACGCAAGTTCTGTCGACGCGTTCACACGCCACCAAAACCACCTGAGAATCAGAACAGCACCAGGCCCCGTGCCTATCGCAATCATGAATCTGAAGAGTGCTACGATGTCATCCGCAAAAAACGCCGCAACAGCAGCGAGTCCGATGATCAATGCCGAGGCTAATCTTGCCCACCTCAAAAGCTCTTTTTGCGAGGCTTCAGGCTTTACAAAGCGTCCATAGAGATCATTAACCAGGTAGCTGGCCCCCCAATTAATTTGGGTGGATACGGTCGACATGAAGGCTGCAAAGAACGAGGCGACGACCAACCCAAGCAGGCCAGTCGGAAGATACCGCATCATTAACATGGGGTATCCGAGGTCTGGGTCCGCAAGGTCTGGGAATACAACGATTGCCACCAGCCCGACTAAAATCCAAGGCCATGCTCTGATGACGTAGTGAAGCCATACGAACAGCCATGCAGCCCGTTCAGCGTCCGCCTCTGACCGGCTTGCGAGAAGTCGCTGGACGAATTCGCCGCCGCCGTCAGAGCGACGGAACGCCCACCATTGTATACCTAGGTAAGCTAAAAAGGTGCTAAACGGAAGCGATTGGGAGCCCGGTCGAGGTACCATCTCTAACACCTCGGTTCGCCCTAAAATGGCCAGCCGACTCTTCAGTTCCGTGATGCCACCAATATCTGAGAGGGCAAAACCTGCCACTAGAATTGCCCCTAATAGCGCGAGAAAGAACTGGAAGAAATCCGTCGCCACTACACCCCATAGACCAGCGACCCCTGCATAGAGCAGCACGAAAACGGACAGCGCCACAACAGCCCAAAGACGTTCGTCACCAGGTACCCATTCTGGCATTTCAGGGAATAGCCCTAAGACCTCGACGACTTTGCGCATCGCAAGCATTACGAAACCAATAGAGATGCAATTTATGGGAACCGCGAAGAGAAAAGCTCGTGAAGCACGGAGAACCGCAGCAGGACGACCTCCGTAGCGTAACTCGGTGAGTTCGACATCGGTTACAACGCCGGCCCTGCGCCACATACGCGCAAATAAACAAATGAGGAGCACATGAGAAAAGCCAAACGACCACCATTCCCAATTTCCGGCGATCCCGCGTCGCGCTATAAGTGCAGACACATATAGAGGGGTGTCTACGGAGAAGGTCGTTGCAGCCATGGAAGTGCCAGCAAGCCACCATGGAAGTGTACGGCCGCTTACGAAAAAATCCTCTATCCCAGAGCGCGCTCGCCGCGAGAGCCAGAGGCCTACTGCCAACGTCAGTCCGAGGTATACACCTATAACCCACCAATCAATTAAGCTCATGCTTCACCGCCACGCTGGTAACACTCCATAATTACAGACCCACGGCGGAGACGATCCAGCGTCCCGCAGCTCGTTCCATAACAGTCTCGGTAGACCAAGCGCAAATACTGGGTACTCCTATGATGTCGAGCCAGCGAGCATGCCCCAGCAGCACAACGAGACCCCGTTTCGCACCCTTCAGGTATACCTTGGTTTCATGCACCACGCCGGCAGAGGGGCCGCTGTGACCTTTCCATCCCATTGGTGTTGCTGCCAGAACAACAATCCGTTGTTCAGCATCATTGCCGTGAGGGGTAATCGTCCAACCAGCTCTCTGAAGTTCTTCAACCACTACAGTTGAGAGTGAAGCATCGTGGGTGGCAGGTGGAGTCACCTTTAAGTCGTCTGACACTCCTATAACGCTGGTTGGTACAGATGACCTCCAGCCAGACAATCCACCGGTTCCATCAACGAGGGTTGCGATGGCAAGCTCCATAGTGTCAAACCCTGATGACATAACCGAAGCCTCTATTTCGTTCTGGGCTACTGAATCGACCGCACATCCCAATTCAGAGCACTCAAGAAGCCGTTCAATACGGCGATGGGCCGCAAGAGCTAAACACGCCGTGCTCTCTTCACGCAAACCTCGTTCCAGTGCATCGACCGTTGCCTTCACGTCACTCGGATACACGATTAGATCGCACCCTGCTTGGAGTGCCTCAACCGCTGCGGACGCATCGTTCGCACCGATTGCCCCCATAATCATTGCGTCCGTGGCAACTGGACCGTCGAATCCGAAACGACCTCGAAGTATGTCTGTCACGACTGAGCGAGCTAATGTGGCGGGGCGATCGCTTCCCAGTGCAGGAAAAGCGACATGAGCTACCATTGCAGTACTGGCGCCCGGAAGAGTTGCGGCGAATGGGGCCAGGTCTGCCTCTAGATCTTCCGCATCTGCGTCAACGGTCGGGAGTCCCACGTGAGAGTCTTCGTGTGTACGCCCGTGCCCAGGGAAATGCTTTGCGCAAGTAATCGCACCAACACCCTCACAGGCAGATATCCATCGACTACCAAGCCGTCCGACAATCTCCGGGTTCGAACCAAAGCTCCGCGTGGCGACGATGGGGTTTGTGGACTCGAGATCGAGGTCCAGAACAGGAGCCAGCACCCAATTGATACCCACAGACAGCGCTTCACGTCCCGTCAATTCTCCGGCAATTTCCGCGGCTGCTTCGGCATCCGGGTGTACTGCAAGCGCGGCCGGTGGAGGCAGTTCGCTTAACCCATGAATCTGTTGCCCTGCACCGCGCTCGAGATCCGCTCCAATCAATAAAGGGCGGCCGGCCTCGCGTCTCATACAGTCGGTTAGCGACTTTACGGCGTCCGCCTCTCCTCCAAAAATCACGAATCCCCCAACACCTAGAGCAAGCGCGCGTTGGACACGGTCCTGGACCTGAGCAGAAGACCATCGGTCCAACCGTAATGCTTCTATTACGAGACGTGCAGCCGGTGGCACATCATTCACGCTGGAGTCAAGTCCCCAAGTACACATGACCTACGGGCACCCGTAGCCCACGAAGCATTACTCGGGATACCTAGGACGTGTTGCCGAGCGAGAATTGCAAAAGCCACTGCCTCACGGGCGTCTGGATCCAGACTGAGTTCGGCGAGGTTCCGCACTGGGAGAGGTTCCAGATGTTCACGGAGGCGCCTAACGAGGAGCGGGTTACGTGCACCCCCTCCGCACAGATAACAACTTGCAAGATCAAATTCGATGAAACGATAGCTATCGGCTATGGTTCGTGCCGTAAGCTCGGTCAGAGTGGCGATAAGATCTTCCACAGACAGATCGGCGTGTGTTAAAAGCCACTCCCCCAATCGGTACTCCGAGAATCTTTCTCGTCCTGTTGATTTCGGAGGGGCAAGTTGAAAGTATGGGTCGCTGAGCCACTCGGCTAAGGCGTCCTCCGACACAGTTCCACGAGAAGCCAATTCCCCATTCCGGTCATACGTTTGGGCGCCATCAGTTAACCGCTCAACGGCTGCATCTATCAGTGCTACACCAGGGCCCGGATCGAACGCGATCGCCTGCCTATTGATCCCATGCGCTGGGAGTGCAGTTACATTGGAGACACCTCCAATGTTCTGGATTGCAATAGCCTCAGATCCGCGAAAGAGAAGTTCGTCTGTGTAGGCTGTGAGCGGAGCCCCTTCCCCTCCGACAGCCATGTCGCGCGCGCGAAAGTTCGATACCACCGGGAGCCCTGTTCGCTCAGCGATCACAGCTGGTTGACCCAATTGTAAGGTGGCCCCAGACCGATCTTTTCCCGGCGGACGGTGCCAAACGGTTTGCCCGTGGCTCCCGATAGCTTCTATAGCAGCGATAGGTATGGGGGTCAGCTTCAGTGCACTTAGGACGGCCTTCGAAAACAGAGTCCCCAGTTCAAAATCAAGATCACAAATGGCGGCAGCGGAACCCGAATTAATCGCCGTCCGAATCATTGCCCTTTGCCGCGGAGTGTACTGCTCAGTATAGAAGGTCAACACCTCCCAAGATTCAAAGAGTTCCGCATCTCCTGTAAGTTCGACAATCGCGACATCGATCCCGTCAAGGGAGGTCCCAGACATGACGCCTACCCAATATGTCATATCGAGGCCAACGTAGATCGCATTACAGAGAACTTCTCAGGACCGTTACCATCCTGCTCCTGTAGCCTTAGAGGGCATGTTGTAAGAGTCTTCTTCGGTTTAGCACGTCACCGTTCAGGAGTCTGGGCATCTTACACAATTCGTTGCTGCCAGCAAGGACAACGCTTTCCTTATTATATTAGTAATAGTCACGAGCTTATCGGACTCGAACCGCAGACAGTTATTCATGGAGGCACATCATTAGCGGAGTGACTCTAGAGGCGCGGACAGTACTTAGGCAGCTAGCGGCACGCTTTGGCCAGCCCAACAAGCCGCAGCTCGACCCCCTCGATGAATTCGTGCTAACCGTGCTTAGTCAATCAACAACCGACACGAACCGTGACCGTGCGTGGACAACTTTACTGAAACATTTTCCCAACCCAAACAAGCAGGCAGGAGTCCAAGTCGCATGGGCAGATGTTCGTCAGTTGGGGCGAGAGAAGTTAGAGGATTTGATTCGGGTTGCGGGTTTGGCTGGTCAAAAGGCCGGTACGATCCATGCGGCACTAGACCGGCTAGCGGCCGAGGTCGGCGAGTTGACGCTCGATCACCTCAATTCTATGGACGACAAAGAGGCGATTGACTACCTGACCTCGTTTAAAGGAGTTGGTGTTAAAACCGCATCCTGCGTGCTCTGCTTCTCACTACACCGACCGGTCTTGCCAGTCGATACGCATGTCTTTCGCATTGCCCGCCGTTTGGGGTGGATTCCGCTGAAGGCGACCGCAGACAAAGCTCACGCACTGCTCGCCGATCGAGTGGACCCAGCGGACCGTTTCTTGATGCATATGTTGCTGATCACTCATGGTCGCAATGTGTGTTTAGCACGCTCTCCGAAGTGCGCTGAGTGTCCCTTGGCGGAGACCTGCCCGAGGATCAGCGTTTTGGCTTCAGGCACAAACTGAAATCAAGTGGGGCAGACGAAATCCCCCACCCTTTGCATTAGATCACCAACTGATTCCGTTATCCACCTTGGGGGAATCTGACCACCAACCTCTCATTCAAGCGAAGTCTCAGAACTGAACCCTCCCGTAAGACTGGGGCGGACTCAGTGGTTGCCAGGCTTATCGCAGTTCCTTCGGCGGCACCAACGACCGCACCAACAACAGTTTCGTATGTGTTACCTCCAATCACGCGGCCCAAGGTGCGGCCCGTGTTCACACCAACGCCGGCGGGATTCGCTTCAACCACTGAAACAGAAATGGGAAAATACTCGCCATTGAACATCACATCGACGAAGTGAATCTTGATGATTGCTTCCTGACCCGATCCTCCAGTGGCCTGTACGGCGGTGACCTCTCCACGAACCAGCGAGTTGACGGGCACTAGGACCATACCGTCCTCTATTAAAGGAACCGTAACCGCGGCATTAAACGCATCTCCAGGTCGATGGCTCGTGGGACTTAAATCCTGAAGCAGTTCGACGGAAAGTTCCGCACCAGACCGAACCGCCTTTGTCACATACATGATCTGCACTTCAGAATTGACCGAAGGGTTGGATTGATCAGTCTCTGTCACTGTCTCAGCCAACTCTTCTATTGGAGTCTCGCTGCTGATCTTCGGCTGGGCGTCATCCATGTTAGCAACTTCGACTTCGGAAGCCGACTCCACATTTTCCAGATCCACTTTATTGGATCCACAGGCCATAAACCAAAAACCAAAAAGAGTACATATAATCTGCAATGGCATTGTAAATCTTTGTCGCACCGATCTCTCCTTCACCATGCTCTCCCCATCTTCCCAGTTCGTTTGAACGCCTCGGGTCCTATCCTTACGTTTCATGAGTACACCTCAAAAGCGCATACCAAGATCGTTAAACCAGTTCCACCGTTACGGGAACGATAACCTCGGTGCTAGTCGGCCCAAGACCGAGTTCTCTCGAAACCACTTTCCGGAGCCATATTGAGATCGCTTCGAACGCTAATCCCATATTTCATACCCTACAAGCGCGGGATGGTAATCGGGCTCATCCTCGTTGTTCTGAGTAATCTATCAACTGTTGCAGCTCCGTACGTTATCAAGATAGCCATAGACGCGCTGGGACAGCAGACTCGCCCCACGATCGTTCTTCAGTACGCGCTTCTATTGGTCGCAATAGCTTTGCTCGGTGGAGCCGGTCGGTATTGGATGCGAGAGCTCTTGAACGGTATTAGCCGCCGAATGGAGACGGACATCAGGGATGCGTTGTTTGAACATCTCTTACGATTGTCTCCAGAATTTTTCGATTCATGGCGTACCGGCGACCTGATGAGCCGAGCCACGAATGACGTTCAAGCTGTTCGTATGGCCGCGGGTCCGGCAATCATGTACACCGTCAACACCGCTACCGTCGCGGCTTTTGCGTTGGCCCTTATGATCTGGATTGATCCGCAGCTAACCCTCGTTGCCATGATCCCAATGGCAGCCCTTCCCCCCGCCGTATTTATATTCGGAAAGCGAATTCATCATCGCTTTGAACAGATCCAGGCTCAGTTTTCCGAACTTTCGAATTTTGCACAAGAGAACATTGCGGGTGCTCGAATCGTTAAGGCGTACGCACGCGAGGAGTCACAGGCGCATCAATTTGAAAGCCTCAACGCTGAGTATAGATCGCGCAACCTCTCACTCGCCCGTGTGTGGGGGATGTTTCATCCCAGCCTGACATTCTTTACTGGCATAGGAGCTGTCGCAGTTCTCTGGTATGGTGGCGGTCAGGTGATCCGCGGGACGATAACACTAGGTGATTTCGTCGCCTTTTCTTTCTATCTGACGCTATTGATGTGGCCAATGATTGCACTCGGTTGGGTGACAAATCTCTTCCAGCGGGGGGCAGCCTCGATGGGCCGCTTAAACGAACTTTTTGACATTGCCCCAGCCATATCGGATTCAGGAGCTGCGCGTCCATTGCAACATGTGAGCGGCACTATCGAGTTCAATAATGTCTCGTTTAAGTACCCCAAAACGTCACGAAACGTATTAACTAATGTCTCCTTCCAAATTAAACCCGGGCAAACCGTGGCAATTGTGGGAGGGACCGCGAGCGGAAAATCGAGCTTGGCGCAATTGATTCCAAGGCTCTACGACGTGTCGGAGGGCACCATTAAGATCGATGGGGTCGACATCCGTGAGATCCGCCTCGCCGAGCTTCGCAATGCAATCGCGTTTGTACCCCAAGAACCGTTTCTATTCAGCATGCGACTGCGACGAAACATAGAGCTTCAAAACTTGAGGGGTAAACCTGAAACAGTGGCGAACAGAGAACTGGAAAGAGCGCTCCAAGTCTCACAACTTGTGAAGACACTTCCTGTCCTCCCTGAAGGTATTGATACCCGCCTCGGTGAACGGGGTATCAACTTGTCTGGTGGCCAAAAACAGCGCGCCACCCTAGCACGCGCCGTATATCGAGATGCGCCAATCCTCATCCTCGACGACGCACTGTCATCCGTCGATTCGGAGACCGAAACTGCCATTCTCTCAGCACTGAGAGAATATATGACAGAACGCACATCAATCATTGTTTCTCATCGAGTGTCAGCCGTCCGAGAAGCTGACCTAATCCTGGTGCTAGAAGATGGACTCCTCGTCGAACATGGCGTCCACGATGACCTCATTGCCACCGGAAAGACTTATGCGCGTCTGCTCGAACGCCAACTACTAGCCGAGGAGCTCGAGAGTATCGAACATCGGCGAAAAGCTGCCAAGCACTAGGAGGCAATCTCTACGAATCCTGCGCAAAACTATTTTGTTGCGGTCGCCCCTTCATGTTGGGACGAGAAGCCGATCATCTTGTAGATGAGTTTCGCCGCCGTAAATGCGGAAGCTTCTTCCCCGTTGCGCGGTGACAGCTCGACAACATCAGCACCCACGACATTACACTCACGGAACACAGCGGCAAGAAGGTCCATTGCGTCCCACCAATCACCGCCTCCCGGCTCAGGGGCGCCCGTGGCCGGGATAAGCGATGGGTCAAAAAAGTCGACGTCAAACGTGATATAGACGTTCTTCTTGAGAACATTAAGTACACGATCGACCCAATCTGATTTCCGCATCTCATGTGCGTAGACGCAGGTAAGATTCTGGTCTATCACAACTTGCCGTTCCTCGCTTGTCTGAGCTCGAATCCCCACGAACACAACCTCCGTTGTGTGTTCAAGGATGCGCCGCGTCACACACCCATGGTTCCATTTAGTACCATGGTAGTTCTGACGAACGTCTGTATGAGCATCGAATTGGAGGATCGAAACATCACCTTCGAGCCGATCTACCCACGCTAATGCAGGGGCACTCGAAATTGAGTGTTCCCCCCCAAGACCAACTATGAAACGATCCCCTGCCACGGTTAGCAGATCATCGTAAAGGGAACGGAGTTCCGCGACAGCGAGTCGTGGACCCTGCATTGTCAGAGTGATCTCAGGCAACGTGCAGATCCCCAACTGACACGGTTCGCTGTCTAGCTCTTCGTCATACCACTCGACATACCTGGAAGCATCAATGATCGCCGCTGGCCCATAACGAGTTCCTGTACCCCAGCTAGTCGTCGCCTCGTAAGGAATAGGAAGGATCACTGCCCTGGCACCCTCCCATGTCGTTAAGGACGGGGGCAGGTTCAGGAAATTCGAGGCGTCTGCCCATGAGTGGCCGACAATTTTCGCCGGCAGGTCAGAACGGTTCAGTGCACGCAGTCCGGGCAATAGCCTTCGAGTTCAAGACGGTACCCAACAACCTTGAACGGCGTCATTTCCGCTATACCTCTCGTCCAAGCATTCGGTCGCAAACCCTCAATGTCGTGTACACAACCGCAAGACAGGCACCTAATATGCTCATGCTGATCCGTTCGTCCGTCATATCTTGCCGGCCCGCTGCCCATTGGAAGCTTGGAAGCAACCTCACAGCTAACAAGCGCTTCTAAGGCCTTGTAGACCGTGGCCAGACTAATGTCGGGCACATACGCCCGGACCGAGGTAAAAACATCATCGGCAGTCGGGTGGCTAGACGTCCCAACAAGCACGTCATACACAGCTGCACGTTGAATGGTGAACCGGTGACCACCAGCTTCTAGTGCACGTCGCAGCGCATCCTCTGAGATACGCATAGGGAGAGGATTAAAGTTGCCCACTGTAGCATTCCACCATGTTGTAGCTTGAAGAACGAAGATTTCGAACCGCCGCAAAGGTACACAAGCATGGCGAACTCTGTCTACCCCATCAGGCACGCTCAAAGAACGCGACTCATCCTCACCTAATGTTGTCGAACTTAGCTCAATCCGAGGCTTCGGCCTCGCGCGTCTCATCCACAAAAACCTGCCATCGGTCGTGGTCACCGGCGATGTTTACGTGTTTGGCAGGAACCTCGTGGCCTAACCGACGATGTAGACCGCTGATCAGCTTGGTTACGGAGTCCGCAGGAGCACGACCGTGCTCGACGACAACCTGGTGCGCAGGCGTTCCATTTTCAGGGACTAACCGCGCGCTGTAGAGACCGCGCACACCATCTTCGAGAATACGAGTGAAGAGAAGAAACTCCGAAGAACTTTCCACATCCGGAAGCGGTGGAAACAACCATACGTCTGCGATCATAGGCGGGGGCACCCGCTTCGCCAAATGACCGAGCCTATTGGTAAGCGAGCTTTGCGAATCTGCATGGCCATTCTCGATCCGCAGTTCTGTAGTTGCTACGTTTGCGTCCATCTCACCTCCCCCACACCACAAATCCCATCAGTAACCCGTAGGCTACTGCACCTAAGACGCTAACGACCTATAGAACATAAGGGTCCAAGCCCACTTTAGACAATCCGGTTGGACCTCAAAAGATGTGGAGAGGTTAGCCTGCCTCTTTCAAACTAATTAGCGCATCGACGCGGGGTCGCAGCTCCTCTACTACCGTGCGAACCGCTTCAGAGAGTCCGACATCGAGTACAATTCCTGACGCCTTAGCGTGACCACCCCCGCCCAACAACTGTGCAACTTCAGAGACATTCACACCGTCATTTGAGCGCAGTGAAACCTTTGTCCTATCTCTAGAAAGCCCTCGGAAAAACAAACCGACTTCAATCCCTTTCAGTCGGCGCGGGTACTCCACTAATCCTTCCATGTCTTCGCCCGTAGCTCCCGTGTCGAACAAGGCACGGTGATCCAACGCAACCCAGGCGATGGGAGTGAGTGGATCCACTTCCAAATTTTCCAAAGCCAGACTGACCAAAGCTAACTTCCCACGCGTATATACTCCGTATAAGGCTCGATACATGGTTCCAGGATCCACGCCAGCATCAATGAGTTCAGCAACAATCGCATGCGTGCGGCTCGACGTATTGGAGAACTGGAAGGAACCGGTGTCGGTGACCAAAGCGACGTAGATTGCCTCTGCCTCGGCACAGTTGAGCGAACAATCGTCCAGTGAAAGAAGATCAAATACCAATTCACCGGTCGCACAAGCGGACGGATCACGAATTGAGGGCTCCACCAGCGCGTCTCCAACGACTGGGTGGTGGTCGATTAAAACACCCCCGACACGTTCAAGATGTGCAGGCAGTCCTCCCAGTCGCTGCGGTTCTGCTGTGTCTAACACTGCGATTGCATCGGCACGCTCAAGCGGGTCTCTGGAAGCAGGATCATCTGTTATGAAAGCCGGAACATCCATAAGCAGAAACTGGAGCGACATTGGCGCACGGCTCGGCGTGACAATCGTGACTTCTACTCCCTTGTTCCGCAGCCGCGTCGCGAGCGCTACCATGCTCCCCAGACCATCTCCGTCCGGATTCACGTGCGTCGTAAGTACGACAGAGGACGCATTCTGGAGTCGAGTGCGAATATCTCGTAGGGCTGCTAGTCGAGAGACGGGGGGGGCGGGGACGGTCAGCGGACGAAAACGCAATGAGTTGGCATAGCGCAGACCCTAGGTAGAGATTGCAGAGGCGTCAACACCGCATTGGTACTATTCGTCACAGTCTGATCTGGAAGTGACGACATTCCACACGAGTTGTGCAGATCGTTCGAGCAGGTCAAGATCTCCATTGTTCTCAATCACGTAGTCGGCCCGCTCTCGCTTCTCCTCACCGGACATTTGACTTGAATCGATTGAACGAAACTCTTTCGCTGACCATCTCCGTGTGATAGAAGCCCGCGCCGATCGCACTTCGGTACGCGCATCGACTACGATCGTCACATCGTAATCACCCTCCAGGTTGCTCTCAAATAGAAGTGGGACCTCTTCAAGCACTATGAGCGCTCCAGCTTTCATCGCATCATCACGAGCAGTTTTACGTAGCTCCCGGATCGCCGGGTGAACTATCATTTCAAGCTGGACACGTTCGTCTTCATCTTCAAAGACAAGTCCGCGCATAGCATCCCGATCAAGGGATCCGTCTGGGTGGAGGACTACGTCACCCCACCGCTGCTGGATTTGTGCTAGAGGTGACGATCCAAGCTCGACCGCCCGCCGCGCAAGTTGATCAGCGTCAATTCGCCATGCTCCCCACGTATCGAACAACTTGCCCACGGCGCTTTTACCAGCGACCACCGATCCGGTCAATCCTACGAATATGGGCCGACGGACCGATGCATCACGCCTCTTCATAATACCCGACTACCGGCCAGACTCTGTTCGGTCTTCGAGACCTTCGCTACCGCACGCATAGCGCACGGAAAAGCTCTGTTCGATAATCGAAGCAGGTCATTTTTCTGCCTTAGGTTTTCCACCATCAGACATCTGAGCAGTCACCATGCGGATAGGGGTGGTCACAGTGCACACAATGACCACCCTTACAACCAGCAAGGCGGGGAGTGAGTGGGGCACCACAGCGCTGACACGGTTCAAGGAGCCCAACTAGAAACGGGTTTGTCGCAGCCTCAGCCGCCACCGTGGTTGCGGGTCCATGGCCCGTAAAAAGCCTGGTTTGCATCGGAAGCGATAAGATCTCTCGCACGATCGCTGCGAGTAGCGTTTCAGTGTCACCGCCTTCAAGATCAGTCCGACCAATAGAGCCAGAAAAAATACAGTCGCCCACAAATGCACCTTGCTCCGCCACGAGGGTCACACTCCCCGGTGAATGGCCTGGCGTATGTCGGACCTCAAATTCGAAGGGTCCGAAATTCACTATGTCGCCATGGCAAAACTCAATATCCGGAGGAGGGGGGGGTTCGATCACTAGACCAAATGCGACACCCTGCGCTGCTGCGCTGTTATAAAGAGGCAGATCACTCGGGTGCAGATAAATTGGTGCGTCGAACTGCCCTTTGATCATTGCCACAGCACCTACGTGGTCCAAATGGGCGTGCGTTAGAAGGATCGCAGCGAGCGTACCTCCAGTTTCAACGATGAAATCTCGGATCCGCTCCGCTTCAGCGCCGGGATCGATGACGAGTACCGTCCCATCTGAACCTGGTCCAAGTACATAGCAATTGGACTGGAATGCACCAACGGTTAGACAATTCGGTTCCATCAACACTTCGAAAAGTGTGCAGCCGATTTTTCAATCGAGGATATATGCCCTACTCGACAAACCTGAGACTTCGCGCCGGCACAAGACGCACCGTTAAACAGCAAACGATGTCCCACACCCACAACTGCCGGTCGCGTTTGGATTTTCAAATGTGAAACCCGTCCCCTGGAACGAGCTGTGGTATCCAATCGACAACCCCGTCAGGTATTGGGCACTGAACGGGTCCATTACAACCTTGACGCCTTCCGAATCAAAAACGAAATCATCGTCCCGTGTTTCCGTGTCCATATCGAGGCCGTATTCGAAGCCCGAGCAGCCGCCTGGAATCACACTTACACGCAACACTGAATACCCGTCAGACTCAGACTGGAACTCCTTCACCTTACTTGCGGCTTCAGGTGTTAGCGTCAAAAGAGGTTCAGAGGCTACGGTGGTTGATTTCTCTGTATCACTCATACCGCTTGTCTCTCCTGGGCAAGGTCCGGTGGAACCTTCCCTTCAGTTTTATCGTGCAGTTCCTGTAAATACTTCTCAGCAGAGAAAACGGCCGTAGTTGCATCACCCACGGCCGTTGTGATCTGTCGGACTAATTGAGACCGCACATCCCCTGCCACAAAAAACCCGGGGATTGACGTTCTCATATCACGATCAGTTTTAATATAACCTCCAGAGTCATGTCCCACGTGCATTCCAACTGTTTCTACGTTTGGCGTAAACCCGACGAAAATAAATACGCCCGTGACTGACAATTCTGATTGTACGCCCGTTTCGACATTCTTAAGTGCTAGTCCGGTCACGCCGTTGTCATCTCCGCGGATCTCTTCGACAACCGTATTCCAGATGACGTCGGTCTTCGGATGCTCTATAAACCGCCTAGCGAGGACAGCCTGTGCCCGTAATCCTTCTCTACGATGGATCAGCGTAACCGAAGACCCGTAGCGGGTGAGGAACTCCCCCTCCTCCGCCGCGGAGTCGCCACCGCCTATAACCGCAATCTGTTCACCCTTGAAGAAAGCTCCATCGCAGATCGCACAATAGGTCACACCCTTTCCCATATACTTATCTTCACCAGGCACCTCTAACCGCTTCGGAGTACCCCCTGCGGTAAAGACAACGGCTGGTGCCCGATAGCGTACACCACCTTCGATGTCGATCAAGAAATGCCCATCATCATCGCGCGTAATCTTCTCGACGCGTCCTGGTGTGGCTTCTACACCAAACTTCTTCGCATGGTTCGACATTTTTTCGACGAGTTCAAAACCACCCACGTCCTCAAGACCGGGGTAATCATCCACAAGCTCAGTAAGTAACAGTTGACCACCTGGAACCCCTGCTTCGAGCATCACAACATCTAACTCTGACCGACCCGCATACAACGCAGCACAGAGACCCGCAGGCCCTGCACCAACTATGATGAGATCGTGGTTATGTGCCTCCATAGCTCCTCTATCTCGTCCTAAGTCCGACACCACTCATGCTGCAGCGTGCAGCAATCTCGTCCATCCAGCGCTGTGGCACATTCTCACACCCTAAATTGGAGCGCCTCGTCCGTAGACCATGCCAATCTGACCCTCCACAGCGTAATAGACCAAGCTGTGCAGCCAAAGCGTTCATCTGACTTCGCACCGTAGGTGAGTTGGACGGGTGCAGCACCTCAACTCCATCGAGGCCCTCTGAAACCCAACGCTTGACATCGTCTACTCCGTGTGTGCGTCCTGGATGTGCCAGACACACAACGCCACCGGCTTCATGCACAACTTCGAATACAGTTCGAGGTGCGACTTCCCGTTTGTCAACAAATGCCGGTCGCCCGCGAGACAGATATCGACGAAAAGCTTCTGGCGCATTAGAGACCTGCCTACAGGTGATGAGAGCACGCGCGATGTGAGACCGCGTCGGCGCTGCTTCTCCCGTTTCTTTTTCGACGTCTTCGTACTCGATGCGTATCCCGGTTTTGACGAGTTTAGCTACGATTTCGCGAGCACGGCGGCGGCGATCCGCGCTGTAATTTTTCAAGAATACGCGGAGGTTCTCATTCTTCCGTTCGAAACCAAACGCTAGCAAGTGAATGGAACTGCCCGGTTCAGTTGCGGAAAGTTCTGCCCCCGCGATGAAGCGTATACCGAGCGCCTCAGCCTCACTCTCGGCTTCATCGAGACCATCCGTCGTATCATGGTCAGTTAATGATATACCTGCGAGTCCAGCGTCAACTGCAAGCCTGACGACTTCAGCCGGCGGCCGTATCCCATCACTTGCCGTCGAGTGCAAATGCAGATCGACGGGCAACGAGGAATCCGAAACTCCACCTTCTGATCGCTGATCTAAGTTGCTCAAGAGTCGTAGCGTGGATAGTCCTTCGGAGCACCCATCGAGCGCGAGGCGTCAAATAGAGTGCGCAATTCTTTTTCCGAAAAATCTTGAAGGTCAAGACCACTTTCGGCTCGGGCTGACTCAATCTCTACCACGCGATAAGGCCGCTGGTTCGTCGTTGTGCAAAAGAAGATAATGATCGGACCTGTTGCATCTTCAACAAGCTCCGCACGCCATGTATCTTCGTCCGCTTTTATTTTCGCGCTCACCGATCCTCTTTCCTTGCCACTAGAATTCCTGTTCGCGTGACACACGACCGTGTGCCACAAACTTGTGGTGCCAGTCTACGTATCTTCCAACTCGACAAATACCGCTTGGGCTAGCGTACTTTCGATGTCCATCTGATGGTTATCAACTTCCACATGCGCTCCCCCATCCGCCATTGCCTCGAGCAGGCGAATCCGGGTCCCAGGAAGTAACCCCAGGTGTGCCAGTTTGCGCAGCGTCTCGCCATCCCCGTCAGACACTTCGCGCACCACCCCATGCCTCCCGTGCTCTAGATCGCCCAACGAGATCCACTCGGTGGCCATGATCTCTCCATCACGGGTTGGGATCGGTGATCCATGGGGATCTACTGAAGGCTCTCCCAGTGCCTGGGCCATTCGGTCAATCAGGCTATCAGAAGCCGCGTGCTCCAGTCGTTCGGCCTCGGCATGCACATCATCCCATGGAAAACCGAGCTTTTCAATTAAGTAGAGTTCTAAAACTCGATGGCGTCGGATGATTCGTAAAGCGGTGACTTCGCCGAAAGCTGTTAGTCGTACCCCTCGGTATGGTGTGTGCTGTAACAATCCCTGCCCTGCGAGTCCCTTCACCATGTTCGTCACCGAAGCGGCAGAACGACCAAGTTCTTCTGCCAGAGACGTCGTCGACACCGAGTCCTCAGACTGCTGGAGCTTATAGACTGCCTTGAGGTAGTCTTCAACGGCCCGACTCTGGCCCGACACATTCGACTCTGTGTTGGTATCCATCATCCCAGTGTCAGTTCGATAAGAAAGGAGCACCAGGTTTTAACCCGGCGATATACTCGGCGATAATCTCTGCCGCCGCATCAAGATCTCTAAGATCGACCAACTGGTTCGGGCTGTGCATATATCGATTAGCGAGAGAGATCAAAGCAGTCGCAACCCCAGAACGCGTCGTGAAAATGCCGTCCAAATCAGTGCCCGTCCCCGACGGGGCTGCCTGCCACTGAGGCTCTATGCCTGCGCGTGACGCAGCCTCTGTCAGATCGGTAACCATTCTCGCATTAATTTGGGCTCCTCGGCTTAACACTGGGCCTCCCCCAACCCGCACGTCACCGAATTCTTTCTTGTTCGAGTTAGGATGGTCCGTTGCGTGTGTGACATCGATCACAATGGCCGCATCCGGTTCTAGCGCGAAACTACTCGTTCGCGCCCCACCACCTGACCTTCCACTAATCTCCTCCTGCGCAGTCGCGACTGCGACGACGCGCACATCACTTCCTCGCTCGACCACACGTCTGAGCGCTTCAAGCGCTACGGCAGCTCCCGCACGGTCGTCGATTGAACGGCCGGCTACGATAGATTCGCCTAGTGAGATGGTCTCCGACGCTATAACACCGACGTCGCCGATAGCGACCAGTTCACGAGCCGCATCACCATTCGCCGCTCCTATGTCGACCCACAGATCCTTCATCTTAACGGCTTTCTTACGCTCATCGGGCTGCAGCAGGTGAATAGCCCGACGTCCAATCACTCCGCTCACGGCACCCTTGCTAGTCAGGATTAGTACGCGCTGACCTACTAGAACCTGTGGGTCCCAACCACCCACACCACGGACGAACAGGAACCCATCGTCGTCGATGTAGTGAACCATGAGACCAATCTCATCGACGTGGCCGGCCAACATAATGGTCGGCCCTTTTTCCACTCCATTCGAGGCGAACGAGTTCCCGTGAACATCTGACCACACCTCAGATGAAAAATCGGACGCGACATCTCGCCACACATCTGCAGCTTCAGTCTCGAAACCAGATGGGCCAGGCGCATCGAGCAACCGATAGAGTGTATCGCGGAGTGTGTGGCTCATAAATAAAGTGCGGGGCTATTGGGGCCGAAAGGGCCAAAATTCATTTGTGGTCACGTTTCTGCGCACGGTATTCCGTACATGGTCGGCGCGAAGCTAGCCTCCCATCATTAGGATGCAAGACAGTGCACACTATAGAATAGAGAGTCGTAATTCTCACGATGACCTCACGATAAAAACTAGCAACGCCAGTCCTACTTCGATTAGTAGCTCGGAGCCGTGAACAGTGAGTCCGACAAACTCGGGTTCAACTGAACATCATCAACCCGGAGTTCTTTGGTAGGGTTCAACGACAAGTCGAACCAGGTCCGACCAACCACGTAAACAAAGTCGTCAATTGTTTCATACCCATGCCAGCGAGTTCGAGCGCGACTTTCCTCTCCCCTACCCTCTGAAATGTAGTGGACCTCTTCCGGGAAGGGGTCGTCATCATGAAAGTAGTAGAACCAACGGTCTCCTGAACCAAGCCCAACATCATTCTCAAATGTAACCCGGACCTCGTAACCCATTTCATCCATTGCACTTGCTTTTCGGTGCACACCCGGGTCAAACAGCTTGTAGGGGAGACCAAACCAATACACCACATCCCTGCCCACGTACTCGGACTCATCGAACGCCCGAACACCGGGCTCTAGAAGGTGATCATTGAGCGTAGCCCACATCTCGGACCCAGTGAAGGTCTGGACGTAGAGTCCCTCAGCTTCAGGACGCTCGATCCGAGTTTGCTCTGTGCCATCCACCTTTCGGTATTCCACACGCCTAGGACGCATTCGGCGTATCTCGCCTGCAGAGTCAAACCAAACCGTCATAATCGTGTAGCGAGCTGAACTGATGTCGTTCCAAGCATCCATCCCGCCAGCAGCTTCGAGCCAAGCACCAATCAGCGAATCAGCCAGGACTTCGTCCGGCTCGAGGTTTGCTGCGGGGGGAGCCGAACTCGAATCACCACACGCAACAGCTATAAGAACAAAAAAACCGCCCAGAAAACGGGTAGAGCGCGATATCACGAAGGCCTCCGATTGTAACAGCTTAAGATGGAATCGCCTGACCGGACCACCACTCCATACCCGTCAGCGATTTGATAAAACTAGGGTTTGAACCGAATCGAGCGCCACCTGACCTCCAGAAACCACCACACAAACGAAGCTTCCTTGCGTCAATACGCATCCAAGTCGCGTCCGTAAGCGAGCGGTCCCTGGTATCCAGCCGCACGTATCTCAGCCAACACCTCGTCAGAATTTGCGCCCCACAACAACTGATGGTAGAGCACTAAGACCCCTGGCTGTGCCCGCATTGCAAGCTGAGCAAGCTCAATCGTCGACGTGTGTGCCTGCTCATGATAGCGCTGCCATTCGCTCGGTCTGTCTCGGAACGTGTTGGCCGAGTAGACCTCGTGCAGGAGAATGTCGCACTGGTTACATGCGTCCAGAATGACTTCAGTGGGAGCCGTATCACCTGAGATGACGATGGAGCGATCTGCGGTTTCAAACCGATATGCGTATGCCTCAGGCCAACCAGTATGTGGTACGAGAAATGCCGTAACTCGAACTTTCGAATCTTCATAGATTAAGCCTGGATCGATATCAATAGCGTCTATCCGCCACCCATCCTGTGTTGCAGGCTGACGACCGTTCAGTCGATTTTGAATGTCGGCGCTCCAAGCAGCTGTCACGTGCCCTGCCATTTCAACCGTCCCATCGGGCCCAAATAGCTTCAACGGTTCCTCGCGTTCAGCCACCCAGGACGTATGGAGAAGATCGGGAAGTCCAACGGTGTGGTCGCTATGAAGGTGTGTTAAAAAGGCGATTTGTAAATTTGCTGCCGTCAGACCGTCAATCTGATAGCGGGATGCCGCCGCACTGGCACGTCTCACTAACCCCGGACCTGTGTCGATTAGATACGCATGTCCATCTACTATTATGGCCGTTGCTGGGCCAGAGGAGTTTGGGTCTGCGTTGGGAGTGCCCGTCCCGAGAAGAACTACGTGCGTTCCAGTCGATAAATCGCGAGCCTGACCTGCTGACACGGTATTGGGAGGATCTACTGGGCGTATGTTCAGACATCCGCTCAGCAAGGCGATAGCAGCTCCAACCCACCCGCCGTGAAAGCACGCCACCTGAAGTCGACGAAATTTACGTGCCACCAAGTCCAACGGTCTCTTATTCATTCGCTTAAGATCGGATACGAACGACTATGCTTCAACCAGTTAAGTCGCGAGACGGGTTGACTCCAAAGAACCTACCCAGCCTCTTGGGTCTATGAATACTCTTGAACACGCATCTAATTCCCGGGTGCGAGCCCGCGTATACAAGGCGATCGTGGTCTTCTATGTCTTTCTGTTTCTAGCGCTCATGTGGCCCATCTATCCTCGCTTCGCGTCGATTGAACCGAGAGTGATTGGACTCCCTTTCTCACTGATATATGTAATCGGCGGATTGGTTCTATCCTTCCTCGCCCTTTGGGGACTCTATCTATGGGAGGAAGCGTCGGATGATGACATTAAAGCAACCGAACCAGCACCGCCTTACCAGCCAAACCAAGGGCAGGAATAATGCCATCCTGGCTCATCGTATTCCTCATCACGCTTGGATACCTATTCGTTTCGCTGGCGATCGGATTGGCGCCAGGTCGGGGAGCTTCGAAAAGCACCGAGGGATACGTCGCGGGTGATAGATCGATCAGCTTTGTGCTTCTGTACTTCATCATGGGCGCTTCGGTTTTCAGCGCCTTTGCGTTCCTGGGAGGCCCTGGTTGGTCCTACAGTCGTGGAGCGGCAGCATTCTACATACTCGCATACGCATCCGTCGGGCTGGTTCCATGGTACTTCTTTGGTCCAAAGGTCGCCGCTCTAGGCCGCAGACATGGGTATATAACCCAGGCTGAGATGTTTGCTCACCGCTTCGATAGCCGGGCTATCCCAGCAATTCTAGCGATCCTCTCCGTGTTCGCATTTATACCCTATCTCGTGATTCAAATGAGAGGCGCAGGGTACGTCTTTAACGTCGTAACTGAGGGACGAGTACCGGTCTGGGCCGGAGCAGCCATCGCATACGGGGTTGTGCTCATCTACGTCTTTCGGAGTGGTGTATTGGGTGTTGGGTGGACCAACACGTTCCAAGGGATTTTCATGATGGCGCTAGCTTGGGGTCTGGGCCTGTACCTGCCCTATCGACTCCATGGTGGTGTCGGTCCAATGTTCGAAGCGATCGCAACCGAGATGCCAGATATGCTGCGAGGCCCAGGGCTCGCTGCAGACGGACAACCTTGGAGCTGGGGTGGGTATTCCAGCTCCGTCGCAATTTCAGCGCTCGGGTTTAGCGTTTGGCCGCACTATTTCATGAAGATTTTCACTGCGCGCGACGATAACACGCTAAAAAAGACCGTGGTCTTTTACCCGACTTTCGCGTTGTTCCTCGTGCCAATCATGTTCATTGGATTTGCTGGAGTCCTAGCATTTCCCGGTATCGTTCCAGCGGACACGATCCTACCCCACATTGTCACATCGGCCCAGATGGCCTTACCACCGGTGATCGTGGGCCTTTTCTGTGCTGGCGCGCTCGCCGCATCAATGTCCACTGGAGATGCGATCTTGCATGCAGCTGGTGCGGTAGCTGTGCGGGATTTTTGGGGGAATGTCCGACCAGGCTCATTAAACGATGCCGAGCAGAGACGCTGGATTCGGCGACTCGTGATCATCGTCGGGGCGATTTCATACTTCATCACGCTCATTCCGGGCCTGAGCCTGGTCGAGCTGCTGCTCCTCAGTTACGGGTTTATCTCGCAACTCTTCCCGCTCACCGTCATGATGCTTCTGTGGCCGCGAGTCACTCGGCCCGGGGCACTTTGGGGTCTCTTGACGGGTGGGCTGATAACGATCGTCCTCAATGTATTCCCGACGTTGGCATGGGGTGACATCCACCCCGGTATCTATGGTGTGGTGGGAAACGTGATCGTGATGACGATTGTGTCGCTGCGCACACCGCCGATGGACCCCTCACATGTCGCAAAGTTCTCGACCACTCCGGCTCCACACCCTACCGCACAGGTTTCGTCTGCGTAGACGCTATACCCAAAATCAGGAAGTTCGACGCGATCAGCTTGCCGCAGCGAATTGGGTAGCCCAGTTCCGGGCCAGGGCCTCGTTTCCACGAATGCCAATCTCTAATTCCTGGATGTGAATATGCTCGCTCACTGTATGTGCTAGCCGATCATCTCCTGGTCCGAACCCCACAACCGTCCTACCAGCCTCAGCAAAGTGACCTCCATCAGTCGCAAAGTCCCATACGCCTACGGGCGGCTCGGAACCTAGCGCACCAGCCAGGACCTGGACCGCGGTTTGTACTGCCATGTGATCTGCAGATAGTGAGAGTGACGGGTGTTCGGCCGAATAGGTCATCTCAAGACCTGCATAGCTGACATTGTCTTCCTCAGGGATACAAATCTGACTCGAAGTACCCTCAATTTCACACTCACTAAGAAGTGGTCCCAGCGCGTCGCTAAGAGTCCTAGAGTTTTGACCAGCTACCGTCCTACAATCGAGCGTGAGGACCACTTCTCCCGGAATCACATTCGCACTTGTTTGATCGGTTCGGATTAGTGTTGGGGCGACTGTTGAACGCCCCAAGTTGGGATCGTCGGGCAGTTTGATTTCGTTAAGTCTCGACAGGAATCGACCTATCACTTCGAGAGGATTTCGCCCAATACTTGTCATCGAAGCATGTGCCATCCGTCCACGCACATGAGCCTGAAGCTCTACACGCCCGCGGTGTCCGCGGCGCACCTCATTCCGACTCGGTTCTCCGATCATGATGAGATCAGGCTCCAGCGTCTCGGCCATGTGCCGAGCTCCAAGACCACCGACTTCCTCTTGTACGACACTCGTCACGTAGACGTCCCCGGGCGGACGGTCTCCGCTTTCGATCAGGCGTGCGACTCCGAATACCTGAGCGGCGAGTGGCCCTTTGATGTCGACGGCACCTCGCCCCCATACCACTCCGTCATGGACTTCGCCTCCAAACGGGTCGTGCGGCCAGTCGGATGGGTCGCCCGCGTCCACATGGTCTAAATGTGTATTGAACATAGTCGTGGGTGCGGCCCCCAATCCTCGGACCAACCCAATCACGTTACCCGCATCATCTGATGAGACTTCATCATAACCGAGTTCACTCATTTGGGACGCAACGAGAGACGCTATCTCTCCCTCCTCACCTGACATCGACCGCGTCTGAATGAGCTCTTGTAAAAAGCCGACACATTTATCGGTACTAGACATCCCAATACTCCTTAATCGATAGTAACGAGAGGCGGAAAACCAATTGGGCACTTGGTCTCGAAAAGACTGGCAAGGGCCAAAGCGCGCGACTCTCTGTATGGTGGTACCACAACCTGTAATCCAACGGGCAACCTAGACGAATCCAACCCAACTGGAACACTCGCGACAGGCAAACTGGGAAGTGACAGTAAAAAAGTCGGCGCCATCCAATCGATATACGTCTCCATGGGCTTACCTGCGACCGTTTTTGGGTAGTTTTCCTCCACCGAAAATGGAGGGATCGCCATAGTGGGGGTTAACACTGCATCGTACTCCTTGAAAAGATCTAGGAACTGCTCGCGCATCGCCTTACGCGTGTTCTCCGCCCTACCTAAATCTCGCGTAGTCACCTTGAGGCCAGACGTTAGGTTCGCCGATACGTTAGGGCCAAATTCCGCAATCCGATCCAACTGCTCAAAAAACTGCGCGAGGAACCAGTATCCGCGGAGTGCCATGAATGCGTCACGACCGTAGGACAGATCCAAGTCGATCTGCCTGATTTCGACGCCCGAGTCGCGAAGTCTTGCTACCGCGCCTTCCGCCACAGAAGCAACGGTTGGATCGATCCCAATGCCAGCGACGTTCGGACAGTAGGCAAGCTTCCCCTGTGAGGCATCCCATTCGAGTTCCCCCGTGCAGACTGATCCTCCTCTTGGTGGCGCCACAATGGGAGATTCGTCCGTCGGCCCAGCGAGCACACTAAGTGAAAGCTCAATATCGGCAGCTGTTCGTGCCATCGTCCCGGTTACATGCAGGTGATCCCAGAGGTGCGGAGACGGGAAGGTCGGGATCAGACCGGCGGTTGAGCGTAATCCAACAACGCCACAGAACGAGGCAGGGATACGCAACGACCCACCAAGGTCGCTCCCTTGAGCAATCGAAATCATTCCCGTCGCGAGAGCAGCGGCACCTCCCCCGGTTGAGCCACCAGCGCTACGCTCCAGGTCCCACGGATTTCGGGTAAACCCAAAGACCTCATTCCAAGTGTTCCCTCCGGCTGCGAACTCGGGTGTGTTGGTCTTACCCATGATCACAGCCCCTGCCTGACGGAACCGCTTCACGACGGTAGCGTCTTCGTTAGGAACAAAGTCTTCGAAGAGTTTCGATCCGTATGTAGTCCGGATCCCAGCAGTCTCCGTCACGTCCTTGATACCAACCACAAGACCAGCGAGAGGGCCAGGATCTTCACCGTTTGCGATCTTGACATCGACGGCAGCTGCCTCGGAACCTGCATTTTCGTTCAGCGTCACCAAAGCGTTCACGAACTCATTGTGCCACTTGGTACGCTCCATGCACGCTTCAAGAAGCTCAGCGGCTGTGAGTTCACCATGCCGCACTCTGCGCACCTGCTCATGGGCCGGCAGGAGTGCTACGTCTTCTAGAGTTCCACCTCCATTAATCCCTCTATCTTCCATTGTTAACCATTCACCGATACGGATTCAGTCGTTTCCAGTAGCAGCAGCAGGAAGAAACATTTGTGCAATCGCCTCGCCGTATCTTGCCGAGTCAAACGGAAGCGCATTGACCTGGAGGGATACCACCACACCGTATTGGTGAAAGTTCGCCAGGAATGACCGCGTCCCCTTCACTGTTCCGGTATGGCTTGGGTACTTACGACCCGCCTGATCCGTGCGAATGAACCAGGCAATTGCCTGTTCGTGACCTAGCGGAAGGGACGAATCGCCAGGCACGAATTGCATGATCGATGGGTCAAGTTGTACCCGATACATTTCCGCGATGGTCTCTGGTTCGAGGATACGACCTTCGTTCAGTGCGAGTCCAAAACGAACCATGTCCTCGACGTTCGAAATGATCCCGCCACCCGCGTATTTGTAGCTTGGATCTTCCGGAGATGGGTGGATGAAACGTCCTTGCGCATCTCGGACGTAACCGTGACCTCGGTTGTGGACCACGCGGCTGGGAACGTCGAATTGTGTAGCCCCCATGCCGGCAGGCTCATACACGTAACGTTTCAAGTATTCCTCATAATCCATACCCGATGCAGCCTCAACAATCCCGTGCTGCAGGTTATGTGCGTGTGAGGAGTACATCCACGCGCTACCGGGCTCGAATACAAGCGGATCATCACGCCAAAGTTCCGTCGCCTCCTCAAAATCATCGTAGTGGCGCAGAGCGAGCAGGCCGTAGGGCCCAAACTCTACCCCGTCGTAATGTCGGATCCCCGAAGTATGAGTGAGGATCTGTCGAACCGTGACCGGAACCTCTTTCTCTGGATAGTAGGGCATATACGTCTGGATCGTTGCGTCCAAATCCACCTTTCCCTCTTCGACCAGCTTCATAAGTCCGACAACCGCAAGCACCTTGGAAACTGACCCCACGTTGTGTACCGTCCGGCCAGTTGCGGGGACCTGATTGTCCAGTTCAGCATGACCGACCCCTTCCGAGAACACGATTTCGCCATCCACAGCCACAGCCACTGACATTCCCGGCAAATCATTCTCGTTACGGACCTGTTCCATGTAGTCGAGCAGTTGATCGCGAGAGACTTGGGCGTCAAC
>CAYZOT010000007.1:0-137904 GCA_964480515.1 uncultured Gemmatimonadota bacterium | reverse complement strand
TGTGGGGGAAACTCCCCGCGTGAAGCTCCCGTTCACGGTGGAGCGCTTGGATGCGGCGGACATGCCGGTTCCAGCTTCGGATGTCTCAAGCCTCCTTTCCGGTAAGGCACCCGGGGTAACGGTCCTTTCCGGTTCTGGCCAGCCGGGGCAGGCAGCGTCGATTTCGCTGCGTGGCCCAACGTCAGTGAACTCGTCAGGCCGATCTCAGGCACCTCTCATCGTGATCGACGGCGTGATCCAGTCAGAATCAGCTACACTTTCTGACGTGGGTGCGCTCGACATCGACCACGTAGAGATCGTGAAAGGTGCGGCGGCAGCGTCGCTGTACGGATCGCGTGCGCAGAACGGCGTGATCCAGATCACGACAAAGCGTGGCACAGGCATGCAGTCCAATACCTTAGATATCATGGCTCGTGGTGAATACGGATATGGGGAGTTGGCTGGAGACGTTGGCTTAGTGCGCACGCACCCCTTCAGGATGAACGAATCCGGATCGAAGTTCGTCGATTCCAACGGAAATGAAGTTGACTTCAAAGACCTCAACCGACCTGGATTTGGCTCAGGGGTTTTGGCGAATAAAATCGATCCAACCGGAGTAGGTACCCCCCAAACAGCGTTCAGCTCTGGTAAGTTCCCGGATCCCCTCGTAGACCACATGAAGACGTTCTTCGATCCGGGTGAGACCTTTGACATATACGGTGCTGTCACGGGCCGGTTCGGTGAGTCGAGCTTCCGAGTAAGCTTCGACCAGTTCTCAGAATCTGGAGTAGTCGACTGTGCCCCGTGTCGGGATAACCTGGTCCAGTTGAATTCGGACCGTGTGGCTCAGGGCCTTAGCGCTTTCAATGTTGACACTCCCACGGACGAGGGATACGAGCGGCAAAACGCACGGATAAATGTCGATACGCGGTTCGGCGACGTCGATATCGCGGCCAGCGGGTTCTACTCGCGGTCTCTACAGGATGATAAGGCCACATCGAACTCGTTCTTCGCTCGTTTGACGTTTGCGAACCCATCATTGGATCCGACGGAATTGGACCCAACGGATGGCTATCCGCGCATTGACTGGGACCCGTCGTCCGTTGAGGCGAACCCGCTGTACCTATTGGCAACGGCGAAAGAGTTTGATGAGCGGACCCGTACCATGGGTTCTGTCGACATGAACTACTCTCCGAGTGGGCTGGACTGGCTGACGGTTGAGGCAAACGCTTCATACGATCGGACAGACTTCAGCGACTACGGAATCAGACCCAAGAACGAGAGGTCGTTCCAATCTGGTGGTACTGCCGGATTTACGGGCGGTGAACTTCGCAATGACAACTTCGTCGAACAGGCGATCAACGCGTCGGTAACGTTGGGTGCGAGCGAAACTTTCTTGGACGGTGATCTGACCGTGCGCGGTAAGGCTCGCTACCTGATGGAGCAGCAGGACTACGAGTCGAACGGTGTATTCGGCAGCCAGTTCTCGGTACAGGACGTACCGAACTTTGCCGCAATCGCTGGTGAGACTTCAGCTAACAACACGATCCGTAAGATTAAGGCGGAAGGGTTGTTCGCGATCGCAAGCGCCGACTATAAAGGCAAGTACATTGTCGACGGTCTAATCAGGCGCGACGGTTCTTCCTTGTTCGGACCAGATGAGCGGTGGCAGACGTATTACCGCGGCTCAGTCGCTTGGCGTCTGTCGCAGGAAGACTGGTGGGGCATCGACTGGCTGGATGAGTTCAAGCTTCGGTTCTCACTCGGAACCGCGGGCGGACGTCCGAACTTCTTCGCTCAGTACGAAACGTTCGGTGTTTCAGGCGGCGCGATCTTCCCGGTCAACCTCGGGAATAAGGCCTTGAAGCCGGAGTATACAACAGAGCAAGAGGCCGGCATCAACTTGGTGTTCGCCGATAACTTCGGGCTTGATTACACCTATGCATGGTCCCTCACGGACGACCAGCTGCTGCAAGTTCCGCAGCCGGCCTTCGTGGGCTTCTCGAGTCAGTGGCAGAATGCTGGTGCGATTGAGGCGGAGACACATGAGGTCTCGCTTCGGTATTCCGCGATCGATACTCGAGACACGGGTTTGCAGTTCCGAGTTGGTTGGGACCGCACCCAGCAGATCATCACTCGTCTCGACGTGCCGCCCTACCGGGTTGGTAACTACTTCGTCGCAGAGGGGCGCCCGTTGGGTGAGTTCTGGGGCTCGCCGCTTGCGGCGACCTGTGCTGATCTCGGACCAATTGGGATTAGTGCTGCGGACTGTGAAGCGAACTTCGACGTCAACAACGAAGGCAGGCTCGTTGCCGTGGGTGAAGGCAACTCTTACACCGATGGTTTCGGCAAGAGCCTCTGGGGAACGTCAGTCACAGTCGCCACTGCTGACGGGACCAAGTCGTACGCTTGGGGTAACCCGATTGGGGTGCAGGACTACTCGCCAGTATGTGTGGCGAAGAATCCAACTGGCTTCGCGACTGAGTGCGACATCGTTCAACGGCTACCCATGGGGAATACGACCCCCGACTGGAGCGCGTCGTTTTCGACGAACTTCCGGTACAAGGGCTTCTCTTTGAATTCCTTGATCGATGCAACGGTGGGTCACCAGACGTGGAATGGTACGGCTCGCTGGGCGTGTCGAGAACTTCGCTGCGAAGATGCAGACCAGTACGGCGTGGAGAGGGAAATGCAGAAGCCGGTGGGCTATACGTCCGTCCTCTATGGTGTGGGTCTCAGTAACTCACATTGGATGGAACAGGGCGACTACATGAAGCTGCGTGAGATATCTCTCGGTTATACGCTGCCGGATAGTTTCATAGACGCCATGTTCGGTGGTGCGATTGATCGCCTCACAATTAATGCGATCGGCCGTAACCTGATCACTGTTACCAATTACCGAGGTTACGACCCTGAAGTCGGGAATGACGGAGGGGACTTAGGTTCCGCGACAATTAACCGAGTGGACAGCTTTGGATATCCGAATTTCCGAACGTTCACATTCGCGGCCGAAATCGTTTTCTGACCTCGCATCCGTTTGAGCGGCTGTCCTTAGGGGCGGCCGCTCTCGGGTGTGAAAGAGAAATTGCATATGAACCACGGAGACAAGATCATGAATAGGAAGCTAACATTCCCGGCCTTTGCGCTGGCGCTCATGGTCGGCTTTTCGGGTTGCGAACTAGAGGTCACGAACCCGAATCAGCCTGACCGAGCCCGTGCGTTGGCGGGTCCAGACGACGTGGAGACGCTGATTTCCAGCGCCTACCAACAGATCTGGGGTATACAACATCATTGGCGGACCGCGAACTTTGCGTTGAACCACATGTCGAGTCGTCATGCGGCATCATGGGGTAATATGGGCATGAACGACCTCGGTCGTATGCCGAGAGAACCTTATCCGAACCAGAGTGCGTATGGAGCCTCATATGTGTTCGAGGTGGGTTGGACGGATAGTTATGCTGCGATTTCGGCGGCATCGGACGGGCTTCGCGCTATAGAGGCGGGTCTTGAGATCGGTGCTGGCGGTGAACGAAATGGCCGAGCTACCGTCTTCGCCAAGTTTAGTCAGGCGATGGCCTATTGTTACCTAGGGTTGTTATACGATCAGGCGTTCTTCGTCGACGAGACAACCGATCTGGGTGGCGAACTGGAGACGGTGCCCTACACCACCATGGGGGCTCAGGCGTTGGCCAAGTTCGATGAGACGATTGCATTAGCTCGTGCCACATCCTTTACGCTTGAGACTGGCTGGATCAATGGGAACCCGCTGACTAACACCCAGCTGGCGGACCTTATGGTCACCATGAAGGCACGTTGCCGAGCGAACGCGCCACGTACCGGTGCGGAGGCTGCCACGGTTGATTGGGCGCAAGTCATTAGCGACTCCCAGAACGGGCTGCAAGAACTCACAATCACAGGTGAGGACGCCTCGGGAGACCATCCTTGGTGGGATGGACTGAAGAGCCTGATGACAGAAAATGGCACTTGGCATCGGATGCATATGGATTGGGCTGGGATGGCTGACATAACCGGTCAGTATCAGGCCTGGTTGCAGGTTCCGATGCAACAGCGAATGCCTGTAAAAATCTCGACGCCGGATCTGCGATACCCGGCAACGAACGATAACGGTGTAGTGGGTGCACGTGCCGGGTTTACGGACGACGATCACCCGGCTGGACTGCACCGTTACAATGGAACGATCATATTCCGTCCTGAACGCGGCACGTACCGGCAGTCGCATTACGGCGATTTCCGTCATGACGCGTACATGTCGAGCTGTTCGTTCTGCTATTTTGGCGATATCCACGAGATTATCCCGCGCGAACTCAGGTTGTACGAGGCCGAAGCGGCCTATCGAACGGGTAACTACGCGGAAACAGCCCGGATCGTAAACCAAACGCGTACAGCGGCAGGTCTGCCGGACGCGCCGGGTAACGCGACTTCAGACGTGCCGGGTGGCGCCAATTGCGTGCCACGTATGCGGTACGATACACAGGGCCGCTGCGGGAAACTCCGAGATGCACTCATTTATGAACACTTTGAGGAGATCTACGGAGAGAGCGGGGGACTGGAGTTCTGGCATGGACGCCGGTTCGACATCCTCCCGGCAGGGACGGGGCTGCACTTCCCGATCCCGGCTGTGGACCTTGAAGTGCTTCAGCGTTCAGTCTACACCTTTGGTGGTGGAGCTGGGACGGAGGCTGGTGATCCTACACCGCCGCTTATTATCCCAGGCAGCCTCGACAATGCGATTGAACGAGCGACATTCACAATGGGACAGCTCGAGCTGAAACGCGAAGCCTTGCAACGTGCCAAGCTGAGCCAACTAGTCGTTCGTTAGCCAGCGACTGAAGTTGAACGCAGGGCGTTTAATCGCGTCTTGAAAGTAAAGAGAGGCCGTTGGGTAACCTTGCCCGACGGCCTCTCTTTACTTTGGCAGTTGAATGGATCGTAGCGCTGAAAAGAGCATGGAACTGTGCATCCGCCCGATTCCACTTGAGGTTTCAGCGAGCCAGGCGTCTGACAGCACCTCCCAACTAGGGTAGGTGACTCTGTCCCTCCAAGACGATCGGCCAGATTATGGGTTAGGACTCACGTTCCTGTTGTTCTAGGATCTGTTTGCAAGTGCCAATTTTGACTGGTTGTAAAATAGAAGGAGAAGACTGTGTTTAATCCTCATCGCGTGTTCGGATCGCTATTCCTTTTTATTCCCTTGCTTGGCTTGACCTTAGTGAGCGGAGTGGTTGGACAGGATTCTAATAGTTGGGACGTAACAGTGCCGCGCGGGAACATACGCGAGGTAGAGTTTACGACTAGGGAAGGTACGTGGATGTCGGTGGATGTATCTCCCGATGGAGAATGGGTTGTTTTTGATCTGTTGGGCCATGTCTATCGCGTGGAGTCCGGAGGTGGAAACGCCACGCCACTTACACAAGAGAGTGGCATAGCAGTGAATTTTCACCCGCGCTTTTCACCGGATGGGGAATCGATTGCGTTTGTTTCGGATCGAGCTGGTCAGAATAACCTCTGGGTGATGAACGCCGATGGTTCAAACCCGCGCCCCGTAATGGAGGACCAGACGGTCCGGATTGTGGAGCCCTCTTGGACAGCCGATGGCGAATACATCGTGGTGCGACGGCGCCAACTTGGAGGCCAGGGTGGAAGTGGAATATGGATGTATCACCGCGATGGGGGGCAAGGTATCGAACTGGTCGGTGACGAAGTGGAAAACCCTTCTTGGCCGTCTCCTTCGGCAGATGGACGGTACCTCTACTTCCACGTGAGCACGCCGGGGCAGGGGGTAGCTTTCGCCGATGGTGAACGCGATGCTCTCCAAGGAGCCTACAACATTCGTCGTATGGACCTCCAGACGGGTGAGACCACCTCTGTCACGCATGGTGAGCCTTCACGGCAGTACCGGCTTTCTAGCGGGGGCGCATATGCGCCCGAGGTGTCGCCAGATGGCCGATGGCTCGCGTTTGCCCGGAGGATACCAGACGGAACCATCCTCTGGAAAGGACACGAATACGGACCGCGGACGGCACTATGGCTTCGAGATCTTTGGTCCGGCGAGGAACGTGTGGTCATGGACCCCATCGAACGGGATATGGTCGAAGACGGTAATACTCTGCGTGTGCTCCCTGGATACACGTGGGCGCAGGACGGACGAACGATTGTAATTGCCCAAGGTGGAAAGCTTCGGCGTTTACACGTCGAAAGTGGTGAAGTGGAAACAATCCCCTTTGAGGCACCAGTGCACCGTGTAATTTCAGAGCAGGCCTATTCTCCGTTTCGAATCGATGATGGTGACTTTCGAATCAAGTTCATGCGCTGGCAGGTAGCATCTCGTGATGGAAGTAAATTGGCGTTCCAGGCCGTAGGGAAAATCTGGGTCATGGACCTGCCTGGAGGCGCCCCAACGCGGCTAACACCTGACTCTTTTGAAGAATTTGAGTACTCTCCGGCTTGGTCGCCAGACGGTGAGTGGATTGCCTTCACCAGTGTAGATGAAGCTGGCGGTGGGCACTTATGGAAGATTCCAGTTGGAGGTGGGACTGCCCAGAAATTGTCCGATAAGCGTGGCGAATACTCACAGACTAGCTGGAGTTTCGATGGAAAATGGATCATGGTCGTTCGTGGATCAGGAGCCACCGCTAGAACGCGGACAATGGCGCATAATCCTTGGTTTGACATCGTCCAATTTCCAGCAGAGGGAGGCACAGGGAGAGAAGTGACCCGGGTGTCGGGACCATCGCTTCCGACTCGAACCTCGTTCGTTCGACCATCCTATGGCCCTAATGGGAGGATTTTCTATCCGCAATTAGGGAAAGGACGCGGAGATTCGACCATGCTGGTTTCGGTACGACCAGACGGAAACGATCGTCGTGAACACTTAACGTTCCCCTATGCAGACGAGGTTGTCGTTTCACCGAACGGAAAGTGGGTTGCGTTCAATGAGGGGGATAACGTGTATGTGACGGGGCTGCCGATGGCTGGATCGGCGGGCACACCACTCGTCATCGATAAGAAGAAAGGACCGTTTCCAGTACGGCGGTTAAGCATGACGGGTGGCCTTTTCCCTTCTTGGAGAAATGACACGACGGTCCAGTTTGGTAGTGGGCCCTTCTATATTGCATACGATGTCGACCACGATAGGGCTGACACGGTCGAGATCGAGCTTCGCCAACCGCGCGACTTTGCGCGAGGTACCATCGCTTTAACTGACGCACGGATTATTACACTCGATAACCGCAGTGTGATCGAATCAGGAACTGTGCTTATCAAAAATGGTCGTATAGCCTGTGTTGGAGAGTGCGAGTTCGGTGGAGTAGACCGTATAGAGTCGTTGTCGGGGAAGACGATTATCCCGGGCTTTATTGATATGCACTCGCACTTTTTCCGAGAATACCGCGGGATCATCCCGATGAAGGCATTCGAGGCTGCGGTTCCTCTTGCCTACGGTGTTACCACTAATATGGATAACTCAATGTGGTCACAGGACGTCTTCCCAGCGGCCGAACTCATCGATGCAGGGATGTTGATCGGACCTCGAACATTCAGCACGGGAGACCCACTCTATGCTGGAGATGCTGCGCGAACGAACGACATAACATCTTATAAAGTTGCTCAAGACGAAGTCGATCGACTTTTATCATGGGGTGCCGTATCTATCAAACAATACCTCCAGCCTCGACGCGAACAACGTCAATGGATTGTTGATATAGCTCGAGACCGTGGCATGATGGTTACGTCTCAAGGAGCAGATCTGATCCACAACCTGACCAAAATCATGGACGGTCAGACGGCATGGGAACATTCGCTCACCTATGCGCCCATATATGGTGATGTAGCAAAGTTCTTTGGCCGCGCGAAGGCTGTATATTCACCTACCTTCAACACACGAGCCGGACCTTGGAATGACGAGTATTGGTTTGGTGAGAGTGATGTTTGGCTAAACGAAAAGTTGCGTCGCTGGATGCCATGGCAACAACTCGTAGGGCACACCCGCCGCCGTGCCCTCAGACCGGCTACCGACTACATCTTTCCAATAGTGGCCCAAGGGCTTGCAGATATTATGGCCGAAGGCGGGTATGGGTCGATTGGTGGACATGGCCAACAGCACGGCCTCGGCTCGCACTGGGAAGTTTGGATGGCAGCGACCGCGTTAGGGCCAATGGGTGCGCTTGAACTCGCGAGCGTTGAGGGAGCTTATTTTCTCGGGGCAGAAGATGATCTGGGTACTATCTCTGTTGGGAAACTGGCAGATTTAATGGTTCTCAATTCGAACCCACTTGATGACATCCGGAACACGGAAGACATCGAATATGTGATGAAGGACGGGCGGCTATATGTAGGTGATACGCTGGACGAAGTGTGGCCACGAGATAAACCCTATGGAACTCGCCCTTGGGTGAATCTGGATGCACTTAAAATCGGTCCTGTTCCCGTCGACGTGTGGGACAATAAGCGTACTAATGGGAATCGGTGATTGGTCTTTTTGCGTCTAAAAAACTAATACATGATTATCCGACTCCAGAACTGTATTCGATTTGCAGCCCTAGACGGATAGTTTGTACATATATCAAAAAAAGGGCGAATAGCTCAGCCTGGTTTAGAGCGCCTGCCTTACAAGCAGGAAGTCGGGGGTTCAAATCCCTCTTCGCCCATTCATATTTTGATCGATAAACGCATCGATCAAGCGTATTGATTTTTTGACCAGAGCCAGTAGTCAGAATGCCAAAGACCCCAGTTCTCAACTCTGAATTACGCATCGACGGGGATCGTCTTTGGGCGCGACTTGAAGAGTTGGCTCTGATTGGAGCGACTCCGGCTGGTGGTGTTCACCGACTGGCCCTAAGTGCCGCCGACAGTTGTGCAAGAGATTGGTTCCAAGAACGAGCGGAACAAATTGGCCTTGTGGTGTCGATCGACGATATCGGAAACATGTTCGCCCGTCGTGAGGGAACCGATGATAGGCTCCTTCCGGTTCTGCTCGGTAGCCATCTCGACAGTCAACCCACAGGTGGCAGATTCGATGGCCCTCTTGGTGTTCTTGCTGCGCTCGAAGCTATTGAAACATTGAACGAGTACGAGGTCACAACTCCAGCCTCCATCGAAGTTGTGAACTGGACCAATGAGGAAGGAGCTCGATTTCCTCCGGCCATGATGGGATCAGGTGTGTTTTCGGGCCGATTCAGTATCGAAGATGCAATGGCATCTATCGATCCCGATGGCATCACCGTAGCCGATGCTATCGACAAGATCGGTTATCGAGGGCCACATCCTGTTGAGAAACATTGCTTGGGCGCAGCCCTTGAGTTGCATATTGAACAAGGCCCAATTCTGGAAGAGCGTGGTTGTGATATTGGTATCGTTACGGGTGTGCAGGGGACCCGTTGGTTTGACCTGACCATTCGGGGAGAGGAGACTCACGCTGGGCCTACACCCATGTCTCGGCGCACGGATCCAGTGGCGGTCTTAGGGTCTGCGCTTGTCTCCGTGTATCATCGCGTCGAAGGTGAGTTTGCGCCGGACGGTCGAATCACATTCGGTGTCATCTCAACCCGACCTGCTTCTCGAAACACTGTACCTGGGGAAGTTACACTTACAGTCGACATTCGACACCCGCGCGATGATGGGCTTGATGCACTTGAGGCTTGCGTGAAAGAAGAAGTCGCTGCTGCTTGCGCATTGCGTAACGCTAAATGGGATCTTAAGACGGTTTGGGCATCTGTTCCGATCCAGTTTTCCGATCGGTGTCTTAGCGCGATCAGCGAGGCGGCTGACAGTCTAGGTTACTCGACGTTGGAACTTATGGCAGGGGCAGGACATGATTCGGTACACACCGCTGATGTGGCACCAACCGGGATGATCTTCGTACCGTGCAAGAATGGCGTGAGCCACAATGAATCTGAGAGTATTACATTCGAGCAAGCGGAAGCGGGCGCAAATGTCTTATTACACGCGGCACTGACGCTTGCGAATCCAAATGATCGGTAAAGGAGTTCCACAAGTGAATTCTTCGTCCCCGACGATATCTAGTACGGTAAACACACCACTCAGTACCGAGGAGTGGCAGGAACTGGATCGTAACCACCATGTGCACCCATTCGTGGACCCGCAGCAGGTGAAAGAGAAAGGGACCCGAGTAATCGTAGGCGCCGAAGGCCGATATCTCATGGACTCCGATGGTCGCGAGATCCTCGATGCGATGGCTGGACTGTGGTGCGTGAACCTCGGCTACGGAAGAGAGGAACTTGCCAGGGCTGCCTACGACCAGATGACAAGGCTCCCCTACTACAACACTTTTTTTCGTTCAGCTCCTGTTCCGACGATTGAGCTAGCGAGTGTGCTGGCCAATCTGGCACCAGGGTCACTAGGACATACGTTTTTCTCTAGTTCTGGTTCGGAAGCGAACGACACGATGGTGCGTTTGGTTAGGCGGTACTGGGACATAAAAGAGCGCCCAACTAAGAAGACGTTCATTAGCCGCACGTATGCGTATCACGGTAGCACCATGGCGGCTGCTAGCCTGGGTGGGTTCGAGGGCATGCATGCAGTTGGTGATCTTCCACTGCCAGGCTTCGTACACGTGATGCCACCCTACTGGTACGCGATGGGAGAACAAGGTGAGTCTCCTGAGGATATGGGACTTCGTGCCGCGCGTGCGGTTGAAGATAAAATTCTCGAAATCGGTCCCGATAATGTTGCTGCGTTTGTGGGCGAGCCCATCCAGGGTGCTGGTGGTGTGATCGTTCCACCAGACAACTACTGGCCAGAGATTCAACGCACCTGCCGAAAGTATGACGTACTCCTCGTCTGCGATGAGGTCATCACTGGATTTGGTCGCACTGGAGAATGGTTCGGGGCGGAGAAGTTCAACATTGAGGCCGACTTCATGACTGTCGCCAAGGGGTTGAGTTCCGCTTATGCGCCGATCTCGGGGATTCTCATGACAGATGAAGTCTATGGAGTCCTGTCTGAGGGGGGGGTGATCCCACACGGATATACTTATTCTGGCCACCCCGTATCTGCTGCTGTGGCTCTTGAGAACCTCCGTATAATGAAGGAAGAAGGATTGATCGAGCGCGTGCGCGAAGACATTGGCCCCTACTTTCAGAAACGTTTGCGGGATTTGGAGGACCACCCACTCGTGGGTGAGGTGCGGGGTGTGGGGCTCATAGCTGCGATTGAACTAGTAAAGGATAAAACGACCCGTGAACTGTTCGATCCAATGGGTACAGTCGGGTCTCTCTGTCATGAAAATATGTATGATGAAGGTGTCATATTTCGGGCTATGCGAGACGTGATGTGCGCAAGCCCGCCACTATCGATTACACGTGAAGAAGTTGACGAACTGGTGGATCGGGCGCGTGCCGGGATCGATCGGACGGCAAGCGAGCTTGGGATAATGTGACAGGAACCTTAATCAGTTTCTGATGGTTGATTCGCGACCTCGTAGCGGAGAAGACAGGGATTCTTCCATTATTCGTAAACATTTGAACTACGATCTGGTCTGCAGAGCAATCGCACTAATTATGGTTGCAGTGGGGAGCGCTTGTACTGCAATCCGGGTCGACTCGACCTCGGAAGATCGTAGCCACGAACACCTTCACGAAGCAGTCTATTTTGTTTCCTGCAATATTAGCGATGAGTGTCGGGTAACGTATACCGATGATTCGAGTACGCTTCGGGCCAAGGACATCACGGGAGACTGGGATTATGAACTGGGAGTTGATCCAGGACGTCGCTTGTGGCTGAGGGCGACCGCTGCTGGCTGCCCACCTCGCTCTGTACTCGTAGAAATTCAGATCGATGGCGTGACCATGGCTGAGCATCGTACTCCATCGCTAGCTGGGACACGGTGCGATTGGATTCTCGCCGAGACCGAGTTTCGAGTCCCGTGAGGCTGTCACCAACATGAAGTTGATTTCTCGAGGGATTCTCAAATTAATTGGGTGGCGGATGGTGGGTGAGCTTCCTAGCCACAGAGCGGTTCTAATCGGCGCTCCTCACACGTCGAACTGGGACTTTCCGCTTGCACTCCTCGCATTTTGGAGCCTGTCAATTCCGGCACGGTGGATTGGTAAGCACACGATTTTTCGTTGGCCGTTTGGCAGTTTTATGCGGCGTCTCGGCGGTATCCCCTTGGACCGAGATGAGACCCATGATTTCGTCGCACAGACCGTGGAGTGGTTCAATCGTGAGCAAGAGCTTTCCATTGTGATCTCGCCAGAGGGGACCCGCAGTCGAAAAGAGTTCTGGCGCAGCGGTTTTTATTGGATCGCTCATGGCGCTGGAGTTCCCATCGTCCTTGGGTTTGTCGACTACCAGAGACGGGTGGGTGGTATTGGAGAGTCGTTCATACCTACCGGTGACATTCACGCAGATATGGATCGGATTCGTGCTTTCTACGCGGGAAAAACGGCAGGGAAGAATCCGGAGCGGTCGAGCCCAATCAGAGTTCGTTCTGGAGAGATAGCGGCAGGTTAGTCTCTAGAACCATTTGCATCACACGAGGTGATACTCTTCTTCGGGTGAAGTAGATGAGGTGGTATAGCTCCCGTTTGGATGGAGGAGGCACTCTGCACTTTGCCGATTGAAGTTGGTCAGGCTGTTTCCGCAAACATTTCATACCCGGCGCCAGTTGAGATACACCTGTTATTCGGGGAGAATTTGCTTACCTTCGGCGGTACTTTCGATGAACATTCGAGTTAGCCTAAATTGGCTCTTCAATTTCACTTTTGTGATTATCGTACGGAGGCTTCATGGTCGAGTGGCTTGTTCCGATCTCATTGTTCTGGGTTATGGCGGCGATATTCTTCGGTGGCATGTACGATGCTGAGGAAGGTTCGTCCGGCGGCAGGCAGTTTTTAGGGCTCCTTCTTATCTTTGCCGTTTATGTGGGAATATTTGGGGTCTTGCGTATGGCACTCGGCGATTTCATGGGGCCACTCGGTCGGTTCATCATTCCGACCGCATTGCCCACTATGCTGCTTGGTCGGATTGGGAAGATTGTGTTCGGTATCGTTGGCGTTAAGATGCACCGTGTCCAATTCGGAGAAGATGCACACTGAAACCATAGGCGAGTGTTGCCGGTTTTCCTGCGCCGGATCGGGTTATCTCTGACGCGATCCGGCTAGATCTTCATCGTCGTGGTTTCATCCATTGGACTCAGCTTCTGACTCCGGTTGGGGAGGTTCTATAATGACTCTCCAGTGTGTTCGTATGGTTGGCTTAGGGCGATCCATCGTATTGTCAAAATGCCGGAAAACCCACGTATAATGGGGCTGAGTGGCCGATATGTCCCAGAACAACGCTGTATGCGATTTTTGCGTGAAATTGCACCTCTAACTCTATAACTTATTATTTTATAACGATTTAGCTGTTCTGTTGTGCCATTACGTAGGGTGGCGAACTGCGGAATCCCGCGTGGTTCTTGGATAAACAGCGGTTTTGGGACTTGCCTTCCTAGGGACGGACTCAGATAATGGCGCCATCGCATCAATTGTTCGTCTTACCATTGAACGGGAGGATCAAGGATGACGAAGGATGACTTCGCGGCCAAGCTCGCAGACCAGACAGGCATGAGCAAAGCCGGGGCGCGCGATGTAATCGATTGCATTTTCTCGACCGATGCTGGAAAAGGAATCATTGCGGTCGAGTTAGATGCGGGTCGCGGTTTCACGGTGACGGGATTTGGTACGTTTGGCACGCGCGATCGTAAGGCGCGCATGGGGCGCAACCCACAAACGGGGCAAGCGATCCATATTTCAGCCATGACCGTCCCAACGTTCAAGGCCGGAAAAGGTCTTAAAGATCGGGTTCGCAACTAAGCGGAAGCAGGGATTTGTAAAACCCAAGATGTAATCACCCTGCTCATTGACGTAAAATGATGAGCCCAAGAGTGGCGGTGTGGAGTCCAGTCTAATGTCTTAGCTGGACTCTCCAGCGGAGTTTTTGCCGCGTGGTTAGTTAGCCTGTGCCCGAGACCGGAGGGGTCTCGGGCTACCGCCGCCGCTATCTGCGGGTTTCTTCGAGACTGTTTTTGAAATGCCCGTTTTCCAACGGATCTAGTTCGTTGTCCCCTTACCCCTACCCCCTACCCCTAATTCACACGCGAAGTAGTCGTGGAAGCTCTTCCAGCGCTTGGAGACTGTGGCCGGGTTGGAAGTTGTCTATGAAGGGAAGGGCTGTTCTCATTCCTCGTGCTTCGGGTGCATAGCGAGAACTTTCAAGGAGTGGGTTTAGCCAGATCACACGCCGCGTCCGTCTCTTAATTGCGCGCATGGCTGTCTCTAGTGGTTCCATCTCACCTTGGTCAAGTCCGTCAGAAAGTATGATTACGACAGTTCGCTTTCGAAGCATCCGAGTACCGTATTGCTGAACGAATGTCGTGAGACAGTCTCCGATCCGTGTTCCACTTGACCAGCCTCGTGCCCGTAGCTCGGCGAGAGCCAGATCCACGTCGGTGTTCACGAGCCACGGGGTCAAATGGGTGAGGCGTGTGCTGAAGGCGAACGTTTGGATCTCTCGTGTTCGACCGCACCCGAGTAAGAACCGAAGGAGGAAGCGGCTATAGCGCTCCATCGAACCGCTAACATCACACAGTGTCACGATATCGGGAGGATCCATGCGCCGCCGCCGCCTCTCGAGACGAAGCAATTCACCGTCGTAACGGGTGGAATTTTTGAGTGTGTGTCGAATGTCGATCGGTCCCCGTATACCGCCCCGCTCAAGGCGGCGACTCCTACGCGCCGAAAGCGTGAACATTAACCGATCTATCCATGCGTCGATCTCGTGGAGATCCTCTTCGGCAAGAGTAGTAAACGATCTTTGTGCTAACTTGTCGACCGGACTGTATCCAGTTCCGGACAGTTCGTTCTCTCTGTCCGATTCGGTTTCGTCCAGCTTTGTTTCAGCGTCCCAAGCTCTTGTGTCCGAAAGGAGGCTCGAGTGGATAGTACCCGAATCGGGCCACTCTAGGACATCAGGCACAAGGCTAGGAGGCTCGGTGTTTTTGTGCATTGTAGTCCACCAAGACCAGAAACAACTGTCGAAGATGGTGAGTTCATCGTGTGAAGCACAGAATGCCCCACGGAGACCAAGTCGGACTTCCTCAGGATCGTCAGTGTCTAGAAATGGGAGAGCTTCTAGCCCAGTCGTCGATTCGTGCAGAGCACAAGGTAGTCCAGCCGCTCGCAGCGACCTGCAAAGCGAGGCTACGCGCGACGGAGTAATCATTCGGTCGGGGTCTCTCTCTCTATGTCAGCTCTCGGTGCGAGAATCTCTTCCAAACGCTGGGTTGTAAGTTGAGCAAGGTCTTGAGCATCTTTGATTAGTGTGCCTAGAGCAGCTCGAGCCGTTTCTGGAACAAGTGCTCCATCGTCTAGAGTGTCGAGTGCTGCTGCAAAATCTATGGTTTCTGCAACTCCCGGTGGTTTGGAGAGTCGCTCCCCCCTCAGTCGCTGCGAAAGTCGAACCGCTTCTGCTGTTCGGGTCGCGGCTATATCGGGCAATCGAAGGTTTAGGATAGCGAGTTCTTTTTCCGGGTCCGGGTAATCAATCCAGAGGTATAGACATCGTCTGCGAAGCGCGTCTGAAAGCTCGCGAGTTCCATTGGAAGTCAACACGATTACCGGTCGGCTTTTTGCTTGAAGCGTGCCTAACTCGGGTATCGAAATCTGGAAGTCGGATAGCAACTCTAGAAGAAATGCTTCGAATTCCTCATCCGCACGGTCAATCTCATCAATGAGGAGTACAGGAGATTCATCACTCCGTATGGCTCGTAATAATGGCCGTTCGAGCAGAAATTCGGGTCCGAATATAGTTGCTTCCAATGTCTCATGGTCCGCACCATTCTCTCGAAGTCGGATCCGAAGGAGCTGCTTCTGATAATTCCACTCGTAAACTGCGGTTGGTAGATCGAGTCCCTCATAGCATTGGAGCCGGATTAATTCCGCACCCAACCATTTTGACAAGGCCTTGGCAATTTCTGTTTTGCCGACACCCGCCGCACCTTCCACCAGCAACGGCTTCTCAAGTGCCAGTGCAAGATGGACCGCTGTAGCGATGGGCCGATCCGCAACATAGCCCACCTCCCTTAGCCCCTCGACAATTTGTTGAATCTCGGTACGCAACTCTAGGATCCCTTATCTCTAGTATAGTGTTAGACTGTCCCAGTCGGTCGAATGCTGAAAGAGCGCTGGTACAGGTTGCGACGGCTGCGCTCCGATCTCAGCTTCTGCTCAAACAAATACTCTTATTGGGTATCACGAACCTCAATATACTGTTTTCTGAGGTGGAATGTTGGTTGAAGGGGCCCAAGGAGATCTCACCGGCTCCAGGAGCACTTAATTGCCAATCGAGATCGAAAAGACATTTAAAGTACCTCGGCCGATTGCCGAAGTGTGGGACTTTCTTACTGATCCTGAATGCATTGTTCAATGCCTTCCCGGTGCTCGACTGATAACGGCCATCGATGATCGCACGTTTCGTGGTGAAGTTAGCATGAAGCTGGGTCCGATCGGGACGCTATTCCAGGGGGTAATCCATTTTGATGAACTGGATGCGGACCGATATCACGTTGTCATTTCAGGAGAAGGCAAAGATGATCGTGGCACCGGTCATGTAAAATTGATTATGATCAGTAAACTCACGGAGCTTGACGAAGGTGGGACCCATGTGTCGGTATCCCAGACGGTCAGCCTCATGGGAAAACTCTCCTCATTTGGAAGAGGAGGGGTGATTCAATCGGTGGCTGATTTCGTGTTTGGGCGTTTCGTAGATTGCGTCCAAGGAAAGCTGGGGGCGGATGCCTCATCATGATTTGTCGAGTGTGCCTGGGGTGATGAGGAAATGACTAAAGACTCGTTTACAATTCCCATCACAGACATCCACACCCATATAATGCCTGGTGTGGATGACGGTGCACAGAATCTTGGAGAAGCGCTCACAGCTCTGCGAGTCTTGATCAACGAAGGGGTAAGACGGGTTGTTGCAACGCCTCATTTTCAAGCCTCTCTCCTCGAACGAGCAGCCCACGAAATAGACCAATTTGAACGGTTCGACCGAGCCTATGAGCAACTTAAAACGGCAGCATCCGCAGATGCCTTAGAGATCACGATCGAGCGCGGCTGCGAATTTAAGCTAGATGCTCCCACACTCGATCTGTCGGAACCGAGACTTCGCCTTGCGGGAAGCCGATATGCGTTGGTTGAGTTCGCTTCATTTAGAGTCCCCCCTTTTGCCGAAAACCAGCTACTCGCAGTTCACGAAGCTGGTTGGATCCCGGTGCTCGCGCACACGGAACGTTATGCCGGCGTATCGAGTGCATGGGACCGTGTAGAGGGATGGTTTCGGCAGGGTACGCTGTTGCAGGTTAATGCTCGATCGCTTTTCGGTTCGTATGGACCAGAGCCACAGTACGTGGCCCAAGAACTCCTTCGACTCGGGTGGGTCTCGTGTTTGGCCAGCGATTTCCATGCTCGTGGGAGACCTGGACTACTTTCCGCCCTGAATCTCATTGACCGTGGTGGAGAAGAAGAGCGAAGAGTCCTTCGAACGCTCGCGAGTGAGAATCCTGAGCGGATTCTTAATGATGAACCTCCCGTTGTGGTGCCTCCGGTATACGTGGAGGTTCCTGAGTTGGATCGCAGGACGCCTAGCCGCCGTTGGTTTCGCTGAATGATTACTGTCGTCAAAGTGACAATGGGTGAGATTTCACCCTTTGCCACATTTAATCGTAAATTCAACTTTGCTCCAGATGCATGTACAGACTTATAGACGCTTTCTATTTTGCGTTGAGCGGCGCGTTACGTTACACAAAACATTGCCCCTCAACATGTGCAGACTGTTCCGAAGAGCTATGTTCGGGGGCAACAGTGCGTCCGAGAGAAATTCTGAGTGAAAACAACGGTTCGAGGTAATCGATGAGAAGATCACGCAACATCTTTTTGCTGACAGCGGCGATTGTGTTCGTCACGTCTTTATTGGGCTTTTCGCCTGAGCGGGTAGTAGCACAGGATGGTCTTACGATCCTAGTTGCGCCTGTTTCGGTGGTGGAGCCACTGGATCGACGGTTTGGTGAACGGATTGCCGATGAAGTTCGAGATGCACTCCAGATCTTTGCGGGATACTCAGCGCTCGACGAAGGTGACGTCGAGGATGCGCTTGATGCCTATGATCTCGACGATGAAAAGATGTCCCACATAGACTGGCGGCAGTTAGCCCAGGTATTAGGGGGTAGCTTAGTTATGGTTGGGACGGCGCAGCAGGATGGTGAGAGGGTTAACGTCGACATCAATTTTATTGACCCGCGGACCGGCGATGAACTCCCCATTGATCCTTTCACCGTAGCTGATGACCGTCAACACGAGGCGGCAGCGGAAGAAGTTATGACTCAACTTGGGACTGGGGTCGAGTATGGGCGCTCGCTCGCGTTCTGCGCTGATTACCTCGCTTCCGAACTCGTGCAGGATGCGCTGAATAACTGTGATAAGGCGCTCGAACTAAGTCCGGGCAGCAATCGAGCCTACTACCTCAGGGGTCGGACTCACATGCTAGCGGAATCGTGGGGTACCGCAGTTGAAGACCTCGAGCGAGTAGTTGCGGCCGAGAATTCCAACACCGAAGCACTGCAGGCGCTTGCATATACGCACGCACAGCTGAATAACAAGGACGCATCTCTTGATTACTACCGGCAATATTTAAATTTCCAACCAGACGATGTCAGCGTTCGACTCAATATTGCTTACGAGCTAGCGGCTGCGGGTGGCCATGCTGAAGCCATGCAGATCTTGGAGGATGGGGTAACTCGGGCACCAGACAACGTCGAACTTCTGAAATATCTTGGCGGGATAGCAATCGCCGCGGGTCAGACGGATGGTGAGGTCACAGATACTGAGGCGATTCGAACCGCTGTCGATGCATTGGAGAAAGTGGTCGAGCTAGAGGGTGCCAGCGTCGATCCTTCGGTTCTCTCGAATGTCACGACAGGATACCTGCTTATCGAAGACTATCCTGGCGCCTTAGCAGCCTCAGATCGTGCGATCGCATCGATTGAAAACCCTTCAAGTAATGAAGGCGGCGAAGATTCTGAGGATTCGGAAGTTTCAAAAGAATCGCTCCTCTCGGATCTTTATTCTGTGCGCTCCCAAGTGTACGGAATGCAAGAACGTTACGATGAAGCGGCAGCTGAGTTTCAGCGTGCACTCGAGTATGATCCGGACATACAGAATGGATCTGGACGGCTCGCCCAGTACAAATTGCTTGCCGGTGATATCGAAGGAGCCATTATGGACTATCGGACGGCAGTCGCGAATGGTGGCGACACAAATGCAATTGCCGATGAGCTGTTTGGCCAAGCCTACAATGATCACTTCGCAGCTGGCCGTTATACCCAGGCTATCGGCATGTTTACCGTCGCGGCTGAGTTCGCTGAGGCAACGGATACGGCGAATCGAATCCACTTTTTCATTGGGTATGGCCATTATCAGCGGGCAACGGCGATCGACAGCGGTAACGAAGACGCAGAGGCCTGTGGGCCAGCGCAAAGCGCCCTGAGATCGTTCCAGGCTGTTGGGTCCCACTTGGCCCAAGCGGGGAGTTATGAAGCCGCCAGCCAAGGGCAAATACGAGAGGCCGTCGACGTCCAACTCTACCGGCAAGAACAGATTATCAAGTCAGCCTGTCAAAGGTGAATGTGTGGTGGCCCTTCATTAAGTAGGGTGAAAAATAAAAAGGGCCCGGTGTCTCACACCGGGCCCTTTTTTTAAGGATAGTCCCCTTCTTTGCTGTTTCTATCACCTGAAATCACCGCTCTTTTTGTATGAAGTTTTGTATGAAGTGGGGTAAAGTGGGGTTGACTCCCATCAATATTAGGCGTATTGTGGCGACGGTGGGTGGAATAGGGACGTTCTGGGAGGGGAAACCCGGACTAATGAACAAGGCAAATGGCTGGCTTCCTAGGAAGTTATCGACATCAACTCGACCCCAAGGGTCGAGTAAGTTTGCCCGCGCCCTATCGCAGGGGGCGGGAAGGGGAGCCGTTCGTCTTGATCCAGACGCAATCCGATGCTTTATCACTCTACCCGGATGAGGCTTGGGGTGAGGTTCAGCTCAAATTACGCGAGATGTCTGAACGTCGACCGGAACTTAGAAACCAAGTTCTCCGTGTCACGGCAAAAGCGGTCGAGGTTATACCGGACAAACAGGGACGGATTCTAATTTCGGAGAAGATGCGAAAAATCGTTTCGCTCGAGACAGAAGCGATGATGGTGGGGGCAATTAACCACATTGAGATCTGGAATCCACAGAGGTTTGAGGAGATGACGAAGTTGATCGACGACGAGTTTGATCAACTTATAGACGGCGTGTTTGCCTGAAGAAGTTCCGATCCCCGTGCGGTGGGGCAGGTGAGGTAGCCGATAGCGTGACAGAGGAGAGTTTCGAGCACACGCCAGCAATGCTGGATGAAGTGCTTCAGATGCTGCGTCTTGGACGCGGAGGACTCTTCCTGGATGCGACGGTCGGTGGTGCGGGGCATGCGGTCCGGCTTCTCGAAGCCGAACCGGCTGCGCGGGTGATCGGAATTGATCAGGATCCAGAGGCTATCGCGGCTGCGGCTGCAAAGCTGGACGCCTTTGGAGAGCGTGCTCGACTGGTATTGGCGAATTTTAGAGACATAGGTCGTCTCGATGAGACGGACCCAATACAGAATCTGGCAGGGGCGTTGCTCGACTTAGGTGTCTCCTCTCACCAGATAGATACACCGGCTCGCGGGTTTTCTTTCCGTTCGGGCACATCGTTGCGGATGCGTATGGGCGGGACAACCGACGATGGAGAACCCGCGGCCGATTTACTGAATACGAGCGACAAAGACAAGTTGGGCCGAGTCTTCCGCGAAGGGGAAGAGCGTAGATGGCGGGCGCTCTCGCGTGAGGTGGTGAGGCGGAGGAGGACTCGGCCCTTCCGTACCAGTGACGACCTCGTCGCCGCTTTAACAGCGGTGCTGAGGCGTCATGCTTCGGAGAAAGAGAAGGCTAGGCTTTTTCAAGCCGTCAGAATGACGGTTAATGACGAGCTCGCTGCTTTGCGCGAAGGACTTGTACAGATTCGGGATCGCTTAGGGCAGGGAGGGCGCTTTGTTGTCCTTTCTTACCATTCACTTGAAGACAGGATAGTGAAACAGGCGTTCCGTGAATGGTCAGCGAGTTGTGTTTGTCCTCCGGGATTTCCGGAGTGTCGATGTAGAGGTGAGCCGCTAGGGCGGACCATAACACGAAAGCCCTTGCGCCCCACGGAAGATGAAGTGGCTCGGAATCCTCGGGCACGAAGTGCAAGGCTCAGAGTGTGGGAAAACTTAAGAAACTAGGCAGAGACGAAGGTCGGATTCGGAGGATCCGTAAGCGTACGCTCATTCGGTGGTTAGCGCCGGGCCTCTCGGTGGTGGCATTCACAGTCTCTTTGGTGGTCGTGGTTCGCCTGGATGAGGAAGGGCGTGGTTTGTCGAGTGAGCTTCAAGTGCTTGGAGAGGAAGCTCAGATAGTCTCCGATCACATCGTGGCAGAGCGCACACGAGTCGATTCGTTGACCAATTTGGCTCGGATCGAGGTTGTCGCGGCTACACTAGGACTTCGGCGAGCGGTAGACGCCGAGTTGGTGCGGGTTGAAGAGAACGTTGATTTTGATCGAAATGATAATTGAGCCTTAGATGTGAAGGGGCAGCGATGACGCGGTTTGGAATCCAAAATGGGGCAGGCCAGAAGTGTGGAAAGGTCGAGGTTGTCTCATCGTCCTATGGTCGTCGTCATCGCTTACTCACTGTCAGTGTAACGGTTCTTGCATTGCTTTACGCCATTCGGCTTGGGCAACTCCAGATCGTCCACGGGGAAGAGTACGTCGCCGTTCGGGACGGACAAACTAGGGAATTCCAGATCTTACCCGTCACCCGCGGTCGCATCATTGATCGCAATGGTAAAGTGCTCGTTGCACATGATACTCGCCACAAAGTTTACATGGATGTGGATGCGCTCGCCGTGGGGCGAGAAGAGGCGCTTGAAATAGTGGCCGGAGCTGTTGATGTTGCCCCTGTCCGTCGTCGTGCCGTGCTCGCGGCAAAATCAGGTTGGCCTCTCCTAGCTACTGGGATCAGCGACGAAGAACGTTTGACTCTTGAACGAAACCTCGGTGCGGGAGTTGGGTTTGAAAGCCATCCGGCTCGAGTGTATCCCAATGGCCACCTAGCGAGACGGATGATTGGTAGTATCGATGCCGAAGGTCGCGGCCGGACCGGCCTTGAGATGGCTTTTAACAATCGGCTTGTTGGACAACCCGGACGAGTCGAGGTTCGGCGCGACGGTCTTGGAAAACTCCATCGACTACCTCGTGGTCAAGTTATCGAACCACGTCCCGGTCACACTGTGGTTCTCACGATCGACAGTGACCTCCAGAGGATCGCGGAAAACGAACTCCAGCGAGCGATAGACCAGACTGGTGCGAAGTCTGGCGATATTGTTTTACTTGACCCGCGCACTGGCGAGTTACTAGCAGTTGCTAGTGAACGTCACGAGACACCACCCGGCCAGATCCCCGCGTTTGCGGAGCCATACGAACCAGGGTCTACCGTCAAACCGTTTCTTCTCGCATCACTTCTTAATGAAGGGCTAGTAGATCTCGACGAGATCATCGACGTTGAAGGCGGGGTCCTAACGATGGGACGACGCACGATCCGTGACGTCCATGGTTATGACACACTCTCAGTTCGCGAGGTCATCGCCCAGTCGAGCAACGTTGGCGCGGCGAAGCTCTCGCAGCGATTAAGTGCTGCACTGCAGCACCGATATTTGCGGGACTTCGGTTTCGGTATGCGGACACAAATCGGATATCTTGCTGAATCTTCCGGTCGTCTTACCCGACCCCAATCCTGGACCTCTGTGAGTGCAGCCTCTCACGCAATCGGGTATGAAATTTCAACCTCGTCACTCCAACTTGTTGCTGCATATGGTGCTCTCGCTAACGATGGTGTGCTTATGCAACCCATGTTGGTGAAGGAAATTCAGGATGAAAGTGGCCAAGTTGTAGAACAGTTTGAACCTCGAGAGGTTCGTCGAGTGGTGTCAGCGGAGGTTGCTACGGCTCTGGTCGACGTACTCGCAGAAGTGGTAAGCGAGGGAACCGGAAGCCTGGCTCAGATGGCGAGTTTTGCAGTGGCAGGGAAGACTGGAACGGCACGACTCGCCGAGGGGGGCAGCTACGCGCCGGGAAGATACCGTGCCTTGTTCGTCGGGTTTGCCCCTGCGGACGATCCAAGTGTAGCGATCCTGACGCGGCTCGAAGATCCAAGCGGGGAGGCCTACTATGGGGGAGCGATTGCAGCCCCCACGAGTCAAGCAACCCTGCAGGCTGCTCTCGCAACACACGGAGTTGAGATCGATCCGGGGTTACTTGTATCGAATGCGCGTCCCTCCAAGTGGGATGGTCGTAAAGTTAGTGAAAACCATGAGCCTAGGGTCATCTTTGCAACAGATGTGGAAGACCAGATCAAAAAATTGCGTACGGTCCCCTTACCTGACCTGACCGGACTGTCAGCACGGTCTGCAGTGGCGCGGTTACATGAGCTTGGTTTTCGTGTCGAGTGGAAGGGGAGTGAAGTGGTGACTTCACAGATTCCGTCAGCGGGGACCTGGCTAACGGAAGGTGACAAGGTTGTGTTGAAGTAGCGGTTCGCGTATCCGACCGGTGACGGAAAGCTCCGGTTCGGAGTGACGAAAAACTCTAACGGAGGCGGGATTCCGGACTGCAAGGTCGAGACTACGTTATTGGCGGATGTGACTGTTTGGCTGTGGGGTGGCGCGATGGCCCGTTTCCAGCCAAGTGCGGTTGCATTTCTTCTTCGGGCGTGTGAGGATCGGTTACGCCAGTGCCAGGACCGATCCTGTGCAGCGTTTGCCTGACCGTCAACGATCGATCCTGGAGTCGTCCCGGACAGGGGGCGGCCCGTGCCGCAGAAGATCATAACTAGCGAGCACGTCGAACAGCGGTTGGCCCAGAGGGGTATGCGACCGCGCTGGCACGGTACCCCTCCCTCGTGCTTCTCCACTTTGCAGTCGGATTCGCGAACCGTAGAGTCTGGGGATCTGTTTTGTGCAATCCCCGGCACAAAAGTTGATGGGCACACGTTTGTTGGTACCGCCGAACAGGCGGGAGCTGTGGCGGCAGTCGTTGAACGTGTGGTGGATGTTCCGCTTCCTCAAATTGTTGTGACGGATGCGCATGTCAGTGTTGCCCACCTCGCTTCACTTTTCGTTGGGGATCCTAGCGACAACTTGCGACTGGTCGGAATTACCGGGACGAACGGAAAATCGACGACGGCTTGGTTGGTCCGTTGGATTCTATCCGACGAATCACCTACAGTCGCGCTTGGTACTTTGGGTACAGTCTCGATTGACGGCGAACTCGGTCCGACCACTCTCACAACCCCCGACCCGATCGAACTTGCAAAGACGCTTGCGGAGCTGCGAGACAATGGGGTCGTATCCGTCGCGCTTGAAGTTTCTTCACACGCGCTCGACCAACACCGAACCGATGGTCTCCTTTTCGATGCGATAGCATACACGAGCTTCAGCCGTGAACACCTCGACTATCATTCGGATCTTGAATCTTACCGCGCTGCCAAGCTTCGTCTTACTAGCCTTTTAAAAACTGATGGCATATGCGTGGTCAACAACGATGAACCTGCATGGAGTGGTGTTGCTCCCGACAATGCGACCACTCTGCGGTATGGCCTCGAATCCAAGTCTGTTGTTAGCGTTTCCGATCTGTCGTTATCGGCAGACAGCTCCACGTTTCGCCTCTGTGCCTTGGATGAAGATCTGACGCTTACCCTGCCATTTCCGGCCGAATTCAACGTTCAAAACGCCCTGGCTGCCGCAACCGTAGCAATCGGTCTAGGGATGCCCCTCGACCGTATTGTTGAGCGTTTATCATCGGCGCCGCCCGTCCCCGGACGTATGGAGGTTCTGACACGAGATCCGGTATTAGTGATTCGCGACTACGCGCACAATCCGGATTCCTGCGAACGAGCGCTTTCTACACTCCGTGAAATTGTCCCGGGACGAGTGATTGCTCTCCTTGGGTGTGGTGGAGATCGAGATGTTGGGAAACGACCAATCATGGGGCAGATTCTGACCCGCCTTTCCGATGTGGCAATAGTTACCAGCGATAATCCACGCTCCGAAGATCCGGAGGAAATATGCCACCAGATGGTCACTGGCTTAGATCCCAGTTCCTACACGATCGTGCCAGATCGATATGAGGCCATTGAGTATGCCGTAGCAGAAGCGGGTCACCTCGATGCCGTGGTTCTCCTCGGAAAAGGTCATGAGACTTATCAGATCGTCGGTGATGAGTATCGGCCTTTCGATGAGGGGAGGATTGTGGCAGAAATTCTAGGTGGTTCAGGGATGTCGGCATGATCCAAGTTGGGCCTCCTCGGGTTATGACCTCAAGTGTCATCCGTGCCGCTCTCGAATTGCCCGAGTGCGACACAACCGCTCGCGAATACAGAGGCGCGTCCTGCGATTCGCGGAGTCTTCAGCCCGGGGAACTTTTCGTGGCACTCTCGGGTCAGAGATGTGAAGGGGCCGACTTCCTCCCACACGCTGCGAGTCAAGGTGCACCTGGCGCCATCGTTCGGGCTGGTCAAGAGGATCCAAGCCTTCCTCTTGAATACTTCGGTGTGTCTGATCCACTGGAAGCCCTTCGAGCATTAGCCGCACATATGCGGCGTGACACACCTGTCCACGTTGTGGCTATAACCGGCAGTTCTGGTAAGACGACAGTAAAAGAGATGGTGGCCTGTATCCTCGGAGAAATTTCTAGCGTATACCGAACCCCAGGCAATCTGAACAGCCAGGTGGGCCTCCCTCTTACGATTCTTCGAGCACCCGAAAATGTTGATATCTGGGTGCTCGAGATTGGAGCAAGTGAACCGGGCGAGGTAAAGCGTCTTACGGGCATCGCCGCCCCAGATCATTCGATCATTACGACGGTAGGGGAGGCGCACTTAGATGAATTTGGGGATGTGGAGGGAGTACTTGAAGAAAAGATGGAATTGGCTCGTGGTACATCAAAAGAGGGTGTTCTCGTTGTGGGCGATCAGCCTGGAATACTTGCTACTGCGGCCTCGGCCCTGCGCCCGGATGCCATTGTGGCTGGAATAGAACCACAGGCTACCTACCAACCTGATGAATACAACGTCACGGCGAATGAGGTTGAGTTCACGCGCAACGGACAAAATGTAACGCTTCCCGTAGGTGGTGAACATCACTTGCGAGACGCATTGATTGCCGCCGCACTTACCGAGGCGTTAGGCACACCACTTAAAGTGGTGGCACGTGCACTCAAGCAGTACAAACCACTCGGCATGCGTGGGTCGATGCGCTCCATTGGGGGGCTTGCGGTTCTTGCCGATTGCTACAATGCAAATCCTGATTCCTTTCGTGCCGCAATTGCTCAGTGTCGTGAAGTATTCGATGGGCGGCGTCGCGTTGTTTTTGCGGGATCAATGCTGGAACTGGGATGCTTTGAAGCATCTGCACACGAAGATATTCTGCACGAACTACTTCGAGCCGATTTTGAGGTCATTGCGGCGACTGGTCTTTTTGCGGCGGTCGAATGTACCCACGCAGAACAGGTCCAAATCATTCAAGAGACTGATCCCTACGCTGCGTGGGAAAAATTTGCTGAATCTCTTCAAGGAGATGAACTGGTGCTTGTAAAGGGATCACGTGGAGCTGGTCTCGAGTGGGTAATTGAAAGGCTCGAACTTCGCTTTGGGGGGGAGGCTTAGTGCTTTATAACCTGCTATTCCCGCTTGCGGACCACCACATCTTATTCAATGTCTTCCAATACATTTCGTTTCGGGCAGCCAGTGCTATGGTTACTGCTCTTCTCGTTGCCTTTATAGTGGGTCCACGCGTTATTGGCTGGCTGACGCGACGCGGGTGGGGGCAAATCGTTCGTGCCGAAGGACCTGCCACTCACCTTAAGAAAGCCGGGACCCCCACGATGGGTGGTCTGATCATCCTGGTTTCATGTCTCATACCAACGTTGCTTTGGGCACGACTGGATAACACATACATTTGGATCGCACTGATAGTCACTACTTGGATGGGCGCCATTGGGTATATGGACGATTATTTGAAGATCGTCCGTCGAGAATCTCGCGGGCTCATCGCACGGTACAAGTTAATTTGGCAATTTGTCCTAGGCTTGGTACTGGGTGTTTTTTTACTCTGGACGCCGCTCTCCCAGTACGAGCCGAGTCAGACGATGCTTCCCTTCTTTAAGGATTTGAGCATCGTCATCATCCCGATCTTGTTTCCAATATTTGTTGCCATTGTTGTCGCGGGTAGCGCAAATACGGTGAATTTGACTGATGGATTGGATGGTCTTGCTACCGGACTCAGTGCAATCGCCGCCCTTACATTTGGGATTTTCGCGTACGCGATTGGACGCATTGATACGTCGGTATATTTAGGTTTGTTCTATCTTCCAGAAGCAGGTGAGCTTGCTGTTTTCTGTGCTGCCCTCTCGGGTGCTGCCATCGGATTCCTTTGGTTCAACGCGCCACCGGCCCAGGTATTCATGGGGGATACCGGCTCATTGGCGCTAGGGGGTGCGATCGGTGCCGTCGCTGTTCTCCTAAAGGCGGAGTTTTTGCTCCTAATCGTGGGTGGGGTGTTCGTACTCGAGGGCCTATCGGTCATTGTTCAAACAAGCTGGTTCAAGTTCACGAGATGGCGATGGGGAGAAGGAAGACGCGTTTTTAGAATGGCGCCGCTCCACCACCATTTTGAAAAGCTTGGTTGGCCTGAGACTCGTGTCGTTATTCGGTTCTACATTATCGGAATAATCTTTGCGCTTGTTGGTCTTGCGACGCTCAAGGTGCGCTGATGAACATGGAGAAGAGTTTCTCCCTATTTTCCTCGGGCGACCCAATCTCTGTCCTAGGTTTGGGAGTTTCAGGTGTCGCAGCCGCACGGCTAGCGTATGCCCATGGAGCCGAAGTGTACGCCAGTGACGCATCCGAGGGGCCTGCCCAGCGCAATGCGGTCAAACGACTTACGGCCGAGGGTATTGATGCCGAAGCAGGCCACCATGATGTAGATCGGATTCTTGCTTCGCGACTGGTGATAACGAGCCCTGGGATTGCCCCATCTACCGACATCCGGCGGGCTATTAAGGATGAGGAAGTACCAATCGTCGCAGAAATCGAGATAGCGTTCCGGCACCTGAAGTCACACGTCATCGGTATTACGGGGACGAACGGAAAGACTACTACTACAGCTCTTTGTGGCCACCTCTTGCAGCGGGCTGGGATCAATTCGATCACTGCGGGCAATATCGGGCGCCCTCTTTCTGAAGTTGCGATGTTTGAAAACCAACCGGATTGGGTTGTCGTCGAACTAAGCTCTTTCCAACTTGCCGACGTCGAAAGCTTCCGGCCTACCATTGGTGTGTTGTTGAATCTTGCCACTGACCACCTCGATCGGTATCCGACCCTCGAGTGTTACCACGCAGATAAGGCGCGTCTGTTTTCAAATGCAGATGAAGACAGTCAATGGGTCCTTAACGGTAACGACGCTGAAGTGTTGGCCATGGCTGACGCGGTGCCTGGGCGAAAGTACTTGGCATCGATCGCAGTTCGTGAAGAATTGGGTGCGTTCGTCAATGACGCGGGCCACTTGGTCCAGCGGCTCGATTTGGACACGGCCCCTGAGCCATGGATACACGTTGACGAAATGCAACTCGTTGGGGAACACAATGTTATGAATGGCCTCCTTGCGGGTATCGCGGCGGCACTCGCCGGTTGTGAAAGCGAAGCCGTTGGGGTTGGCCTAGCCTCGTTTGACGGTTTACCTCATCGCCTACAACGGGTGGGAGAGTATGACAGAGTTCTTTGGATTAACGACTCGAAGGGAACAAATGTATCGGCGGCCAAGTGCGCCATCGCCGCTTTTCAACGACCTGTGGTGTCCGTATTAGGAGGTCGCCATAAGGGAGAAAGTTATGCGTCATTGGTGCCAGTTCTTCAGGAGCGAGCGCGTTCGGTCATCACGTTTGGCGAGGCGGCTCCTCAGATCGTTCGCGAGCTAGGTGGGATGATATCGGTCGAAATCGCTCATGGAATGGAGCAGGTTGTTGAGTTGGCGCGAGAAGTAGCCCAAGCCGGTGACGTCGTCCTTTTTTCACCTGCCTGCTCAAGTTTTGACATGTTCTCAAATTACCAGGAACGGGGTCACAGTTTCGAGCGCTGCGTAAAATCAGCGTACGGTGAGAACTCGGAATACGAGGCATGAAGGACCTGGCCTTAGGTTGGAATCGGTCCAGGGTGCAATCACGCCCTGTTCCGTCTTCGTGGGTCCCAAATATGCTGTTAGGTGTCACACTCACCCTGGTCGTGTTTGGACTACTTTCAGTCTACTCTGCAAGCTCAGTCTTAGCCGAACAGAGAGGGATACCTGGGAGTTCTATCGCACTGAATCAACTCGGCCGTGCGCTAGTCGGTCTAGTAGCACTTTTTGTCGCAACGTTTATCAACTATCGACTTTACCAGCGGATTTCCTGGGTGATTCTCGGACTTGTGGTAGTGCTTCTTCTTCTCCTCATTTCACCCTGGACCAACGAAATCGCGCCCGAGCGCAACGGGTCACGTCGCTGGCTAATGCTAGGACCCATGACGTTTCAACCGTCTGAGCTGGCTAAAATTGCTGTTGTTATGTGGACTGCAGCCTTTGCTGTTCGAAAGCAGGAGATGCTTCAGAGTTTTAAGGATGGAATGTTTCCGTTCTTGCTAGTAATCGGGCCGGTACTTTTTTTGATCGTAAGTGAGCCACACCTGTCGGCCACCCTAATCACCGCAGCGCTCGCGATCCTCGTGCTATTCGCAGCCGGTTTCCCCCTCCGGCACTTTGCGGTGGTAGCAGGTGCTGCCATCCCGCTGCTTGGGAGCGCGCTCTGGCTCAACGGCTATCAGCGAGCTCGCATTATTACTTTTTGGAATCTTTTGTTCGGGAATCAAGATGGCGACGTCGTATCCGGCGCAAGCTATCAGGTCGAGCAAGCCGAGATCGCAATAGGGGCCGGGGGAATTTGGGGCGTCGGATGGGGCGAGAGTGTTCAGAAGCACTTCTACCTACCTGAAGCACAAAACGACTTTATCTACCCGATCATTGCAGAAGAGTGGGGATTTTTGGGAGGAATCATCGTTATTGGACTTTTTCTCCTATGGACCCTATTGGGATTTCGGATTGCACGCTCTGCTCCGGATTTATTCGGACGGCTATTGGCTATGGGGCTCACAGGAATTGTTGCGTTCGGAGCCTTTGCCCATATCGGGATCACGATGGGTGTGCTTCCGACGACGGGTGTTAGTCTTCCCTTTATCAGTGCGGGGGGTACGGGACTAGTTATTGTGCTCGGAAGTACGGGAATTCTTTTGAACGTGGGGCGGGTGCGCTGACCCATGGACAATCTACGCATTCTTCTCGCTGGTGGAGGTACGGGTGGACACCTGTACCCCGCTCTGAACCTGGCCAACGCGCTGTGTAAAATCGAACCTATGGTCGAGTGTTTCTTCCTCGGCGCTCAACGAGGCATTGAAGCACGCGTGTTACCTAGCGTCGGATATGACTTCCGTCTGTTACCCATGCAGCCGCTCTATCGAGAGAGACCGTGGCGAAACTGGAAACTGGCCGCGAGCCTTCCTTCGATCTGTACCGGGGTACACAGGACGTTCCGCGATTTCAATCCAGAACTTGTAGTGGGTACGGGTGGATATGTTTCGGGGCCAGCGCTTGGGTGGGCTCGAGTAAGTGGTTGCAAGATGGTGCTTCAGGAGCAGAATGCAGAGCCGGGACTGACCACTCGGATTTTTGCCCCTTATGTAGATCAAATTCATCTTGGGTATGTCGAAGCTGAACGGTCTCTTCGGGTGGGTAAGAACACCGAGGTGCATGTTTTTGGAAACCCAGTGGCGCTGGATCTCGCAGGATCAAAGGTCGATTCTTCTCCTAATGCAAAAGAGACAGACTTTGACTGGCCTGCAGGTAAGGTCCTGTTGGTTGTTGGAGGAAGCCAGGGTGCCCGTGGCCTCAATCAGAGATTTCTTGTTGATCTTGAACTGTTGGCACGTGATTACAGATCCGAGTCGAATTTAAGTCTAGAACTGCCGAGCGGACGAGATCGAGATTTCGAGATAGAGCCTGCCCCCGGGGTGTCCCAAACACGGATCTGGCCCGACCGGTGCTCAGTTGTTTGGGTCACTGGCCAGGATCATGCTGAGGATATCGGCGAACGGGTGCGCGCATTGCCTTGGGCTGATCGGATTACGGTTGTCCCCTACATCCACAATTTGGGGCAGCAGCTTGACCGAGTCACACTCGCTCTAAGTCGGTCGGGGGCAATGTTCGTAGCCGAATTGTGCGGTGCGGGGCGACCGGCCGTTCTCGTACCGTTCCCAGCCGCAGCCGGCGCTCATCAAACAGCCAACGCCCGTGCGCTTGCGGATGCCGGAGCGGCTGAGATACGTGAGGAATCTGATCTGGTTCCCGGCGAACTATGGGATTTGTGCTGTGGGCTTCTGGCAGATGAGTCTCGACTACATCGAATGAGCGAAGCTGCGCGTGAGCGCGGGGCCCCCAATGCTTCGTTAGATATCGCAGAAACTTTGTTGACCCTCCTTGATCGGCAGATGGCATGAGCGTAGCGATGACGGATGATCGAAGTCTCGCTGGCTCTTCGGACCTTCCCAACACAGGTGGCCATATTCATCTAATGGGTATTGCCGGAGCCGGTATGCGTGGGTTAGGCGTGTTGTTACAGCACGCAGGTTTCGTAGTAAGCGGCTGTGATAGTGCCGGAACCACTGGACTCGCGGATCTAGCCGAGCGCGGGATCTCGGTCGAAACGGGACATGATCCGACACACATTCGAGTAGCAGATCTTCTTGTTCGGAGTTCTGCGGTCTCAATTGATGCGGATGAAGTTGTTGCAGCTAAAAAGCATCGTGTAGCGGTAATGCGGAGGGCCCGGGCGCTGGGTGCATTGCTAAACAACCGTACGCTAGTTGGTGTCGCAGGGACACACGGAAAGACGACAATTACAGGTATGGCGGGCCAGGCGGCTGAGTCAGCCGGGATAGATCCAGTAGTTTTAGTTGGAGGGAACATGCCTGTGTGGGGTGGTTTTGCACGCACGGGTTCTGGTCCAGCCATAGTTGAGGCGGATGAATATGATCGTTCATTCCTTGAGCTTGACCCAACACTCGCGATCATTAGTTCGTTGGAATCCGAGCACCTGGATATTTACGGAGATTTTGAGGGTGTCTACCGAGCGTTTGTCGAATTCGCCGAGCGTTCTAAGGACGAGATGGGACTGGTGTATTGTGCGGATGACGAAGGTGCTTGTTCTCTCGCAACTTCCATTGGGTCTGGTCTGTCCTACGGCTTTGCCGAAGACGCGTGGTGTCAGGTGAAACGGCTAGGATCCTCCTCATGTCAGTTCATTTGGCCCGCTGGTTCCGTTCGAGTCAACCTGCGAGTTCCGGGCCGCCATAATCAACAGAATGCAGCCGCAGCATTCACCGCGGCACTCATCCTTGGCGGAGACCCAGCCGCGATTGTTCGCGGTCTTGAAATGTTCACAGGCGCTGGCCGAAGGCTCGAGATTCTCGGAACGTGGGGGCATCTCACGGTTGTCGATGACTATGCACACCATCCGACTGAGGTTACAGCCTCGCTAATAGCTCTTCGAGATGAATTTCCGGATGCCCACCTACATGTGATTTTTCAGCCACACTTGTTTACCCGGACTCGCGATTTCGCAGGTGAATTTGCTGTCGCACTTGGTGAGGCTGACGAATCATGGGTGCTTCCCGTCTACCCGGCGCGTGAGAAGCCTATAGATGGTGTCAGTGAAAAATTGATTGTGGACCTTGGGGGACCAGGTGTTGCGGCAATCGATCGAGAAAGCGCCGACAGGCTCAGTGACTCTCAACCGAACAGTCCTACGGTCCTAGTGTTCATGGGTGCGGGAGACGTGACTACACTAGCACACGGAGTGGCAAAACGAGTGGCGGGCAATGCGATGGGAGAGTGACGTTCCGTTGGACTCACTGGCCCGTTATCGGATCGGTGGCCCTGTCCAGCGACTGTGCAGACCCGAGTCTCTCGAAGCACTACGAAAAGGGCTTCGAGAGGCAAGTGATACGGGGTACAAAATCTTGGGTACGGGGGCGAATGTCCTGATCTCTGACCGAGGACTCGATTGCTCAGTTTTGGTTTTGAGGGGGGAACTGGATTACGTGCGTGTGGAAAACGGGGCGATTGAGGCTGGGGCAGCCGCGCGCTTGCCGGCACTGGCGGGTACAGCTAGACGGTTGGCCCTCCGCGGCTTCCACTTTCTCGAAGCTGTGCCAGGCACGATTGGTGGAGGGCTCCGAATGAATGCAGGCTCTCGAGACGATTGGCTATGGCACTGTGCGGAGTGGGCCCAACTCATGACTCCCGAGGGTGAACTTGTTCGAATGAGTCCGGCCGAAGTGGCCCCTTCGTATAGACATGTCGATGTGCCTGATGACTGGGTGTTCGTGGCCGCTCGTTTTTCTGCTCCGAAAGGAGAAATCGCTGCAATCAAAGAGGCGCATATGAGTTTCCGCGAGCGTAAGGTTCGTGACCAGGTATACGAACTCCCATCGATTGGATCAACCTGGAAGAACCCACCCACACCTTACCCTGCAGCTTGGCTGATCGTGAATGAGGTTGGAATGAGGGGAGCCAAGATCGGTGGGGCTCAGATAGCTGAACGACACTCTAACTTCATTGTAAATCTTGGGGGTGCGCGAGCTGATGACGTACTCGGGCTCATGGCGGAAACGCGACGACGTGCGCGCGAGCATTTTGGCCTCTGGCTTGAGCCGGAAATTCATTTCTGGGGATTTGATCCTGAGCGGTTGGCCACAGTGGGTGCCATATGATCCGCTTCCTTCAAGGAATCACTCGTCGCTCCCGTCGACGCATTTTCATAATAAGCACGCTTGGGGTAATGGGGTTAACGGTTCCAGTCTGGGTACCGCACTTGCTCAGCACCTTGCCCGCATTTCAAGTCGATAAAATCCATGTACAAGGAACGCGACATGTTCCGCCAGACGCAATTGAGAAGTTGGTCTCGCTCGAGCCAGGTGCCTCTGTATGGGATGATCCTACGACTTGGGAAAACCGAGTCCGAACCCACCCTATGGTCCGCGAAGTGACAATCCGACACAACCGGCGCGACGCAATTGAGGTCGTGGTTGTGGAAAAACGACCTGTGGCGCTGATTGCGACCCCTCAGCTCCGGCCCATTAACGGCGAAGGACTCCTCCTGCCGTTGGACGCGACGAAAGCGCAACTTGATCTGCCAATTATTGGTGGACTCATAGAAGTAGAGGGTGATCAGATCGTGGATGTGGCTATTCAAAAACTCGCGTTTGTTCTCGATCAGTTGGATCGAGCTAACCCTGAATTCGTGTCACATGTATCTGAAGTGACGCACGCGGTAAACGGAGGATACCGATTTTTGATGCTTCCCAGTGCTGAGGTGGGGGTGGTGTTTCTCCCGCCTGTTAACACTGTTAACGCACTGCGGCGGGTCTCAATTGCTCTTGGTCAAATTGATGATCCGAAGGTTGCACGTGCGGATGCGCGCTTCGCAGGCCAAGTTGTAGTAGCTAGAGTGGAGGCGCGATGATACAGGGTGTGGGGGGGATCGCTGGGGTGGACATTGGGTCGACCAAGACCTGTGCAGTCATCGCTGATACCCGTATCGGTCGAGAACCCGATGAGCCACTGACCCTCCTTGGGGTCGGATCCGCAAGCGCAGAGGGCATAAACAGGACCGCCGTCACAAACGTAGAAGCGGCTACCCAAGCCGTCCGTACCGCCGTTAGCCAAGCCGAAGCGATGGCGGGATGCGAAGTCGAGACTGTCTACGTTAGCATTCCAAGCGCATACACAGAGACCTCACGATCTCGCGGTGTCGTCGCCGTGCCTGGCAATGAAGTCACCTCCGCACACGTCAAACGTGTTCAAGAGGTTGGGCAGGCGGTGCCGGCGCTTCCCGGGCGTGAAATGATCCATGCATGGTGTCAGGAATATTTGATAGATGGACGAAACGGCATCGAGGATCCCGTGGGGATGGCGGGGACGCGACTCGAATCAGATATGTGTATTGTCACGGCGGATTCTGCGGCATCAAGGGATTTTTCCAAGATTGTCGACCGAAGTGGGTATAGGCCTGAGGGATTAGTGATGGCCCCGATTGCAACGGCAAAAGCCGTACTCAATGACGCTGAACGGGAAACAGGTGTCGCTTTGGTAGAGGTTGGGGGTGCGAGCACAGACGTACTGGTGTATGAGAGGAACCGTTTGCTTCATGCTGCGACGCTCCCGTGGGGAGGCTCAGTGGTGACGCGTGATATTGCGAGAGGGCTCGGAGTCACTGAGGAAAAGGCAGCACACCTCAAGCATCGTTTCGGAACTGCAAGACGTGATGCGGTTGATGCAAAGGAGCAGATTGATGTCTCGGGGCCGGGTCACAGGGCTGGTCGCCGTGTGTCGCGTGAGTTACTAGCGCATATTATTGAGCAGCGTCTTGACGAGATTTTGGGTCTTGTGTACGAAGAACTAGAAGAAGCCGGCGTTCTCGACCGTTTGGGTGCGGGTGTCGTGCTCTCGGGAGGTGGTGTTTTGCTGCCCGATACAGACGAGCTTGCCCGGGGAGTTTTCAATATGCCCGTGCGGATTGGAACTCCATCGTTAGGAATCGCTGGTGTTGTAGAAAGCGTTGCCACACCCGCCCATGCTACTGCCGTTGGGTTAGCTTTGTATGGAGCGGCGCGAAGCCGCAGTGGTATGTTAATGGGAGCAACTCGCGCAGCTGCTCGCCTAGGAGGTTGGCTGCGAGAGTTTTTCTAGTGACTGATCATTAAGAACGTTTAGTTTTCAAACGACTCGAACGGGGAACTGGGAGCGGAGGTGGAAATGGTATTCGAGTTCGACGACAGTATCGGGCGCAATGCGCGTATGAAGGTGCTTGGTGTGGGGGGCGCCGGCAGTAATGCTGTGAATCGCATGATCGATGAGAAACTCGACAATGTTGAGTTCATAACCGTGAATACGGATCTCCAGGCACTCCAGGAGTCTAACTCACACATCAAAATCCAGATTGGGAAAGAACTCACCCGAGGGCTTGGCGCAGGCGCACGTCCTGAGATTGGACGCCAGGCTATTGCGGAGAGCGAGGAGGAAATAAGAGCTGCGATTGACGGGGCAGATCTGGTTTTTGTGACAGCTGGGATGGGTGGCGGCACAGGTACTGGGGCCGCACCAGTTATTGGACGGATGGCCCGCGAGATGGGAGCGCTCTGTATCGCAATCGTAACACGGCCTTTCCACTTCGAAGGTAAGAAGCGAATGCGTCATGCAGAGTTGGGTCTGCGCGAGCTTAGATCTTCTGTAGACACAATGATCGTTGTTCCAAATGAGCGGTTGTTGGCTGTCGTGGGGAGAGATACCACGTTCCGTGAAGCACTAAAACAGGCCGATGAAGTTCTTCTGCACGCGACCCAGGGCATTTCAGATCTGATCTCGGTGACGGGCGAAGTTAACGTAGATTTTGCCGATGTCCGAACCGTTATGTCGAATCGTGGTGCTGCACTGATGGGTACGGGCAGTGCAAGTGGGGAAGACCGGGCGGTGGATGCGGCTCAGCAGGCCATTTGCTCCCCCCTACTCGACAATATATCCATCAACGGAGCTGTAGGCGTGCTTGTGAATATCACAGGCGGGCTTGATTTGACGATAGACGAGGTGATCACGATCAACTCAATCATCCAAGAGTCCGCCGGAGAAGAAGGGGAGATGATATTTGGCGTTGTTCATGAACCTCAACTCGAAGGATTGGTTCGTGTGACAGTAATCGCGACAGGTTTTGGCGAGCCCGTCGAAGAGGATGAATCGATTCTAGCTTCCGCTACGTTCGCTGAAGCGGCTCCGGAAGGAATAGTAATTGGGTCTAGATACGAAGGTCCGCGACTAGTCGAAGAGAAAGTAGATGCTGAAGAGCAAGTAGATTCTGAGATTTATGAGGACGTTTTTGGAGACGTACGGGACGAGAGAGATGAGTCATCGGAGGATCTTGAGATCCCGACTTTCATTCGACGACAGATGGACTGAAATCGTCTGAAGCTCAAGAGGTAGTTAACAAAACGAGCCGCTTTGAGGGATAGATGTTTCAAAGACGAAAACATGCGGCGGTGGTGGTGGGGATCGTCTTGGCGTTCGGCTGCGACGCTTCTGAAGAGATGAAGCTTGTAGAGGTGCCAACGCCTCCCGCGCCCCTTACGGTGGTTCATACGCTTGAGTCCGGTGAGACGCTCGCGGATGTTTTCAGACGATATGGTCTTTCGGCTAACCAAATTGTCGAAATTGTCGAAGCCATTCGTAAGTACGAGAGCCCGCGCCGCATGCGACCCGGCATGGAAGTTCAGTTCGCTTCTCGTCCGGAGGAGCCACCGATCCGAATCACGCTCCAGCTTGATCGTGATCGGACGTTATTCCTCCTGCCGGAATCCAATGGCACGAGAGCTTGGAACGCACGTCTCGACTCAGTCCAGGTCATCCGTGATACGATTCTTCTGGCTGGCCTTATCGATTCCAATCCATACGATTCAGAACTGTCAGGTGACGTAGATAAGCTGGCCTCCGGCGAATTCCATGAAATTATATTTCGACTCTCACAGATCTTCGGATGGCAGATCGATTTTAGGCGTGATCTTCGAAAGAATGATGCCTATCGGCTTGTAGTCGCACGAGAGGTCCGTCCAGACAAATCAATTCGATCCGCAATGGTGTTAGCTGCAGAGTTCCATAACAACGGTAGAAACCTCAGCGCTATTCGTTTTCAGCCATCAGATACGGCTCGAGTAGAATATTACGATGAAGCTGGCGAGGCACTTCGAGGAGAGTTTTTACTGGCGCCATTGGATCTGGCTCGCATGACTAGCGGATTCAACCTTAGGCGGTTCCACCCCGTGCTGAGGCAAACCCGTCCGCACCTGGGGGTCGACTACGGCGCAGCTCGTGGTGTTGAGGTTCGCGCTACAGGATCGGGAAGAGTGACTCGTGCAGGATCATGGGGTACCTACGGAACAATGGTTGAGATTCGTCATGCGAATGAACTCCGAACCCGATATGCGCACTTAAGTGGAATTGCACGCGGCGTAAGGTCGGGTGTCCGTATCGAACAGGGACAGGTGATAGGCTATGTTGGGTCGACTGGTCTGTCTACAGGTCCGCACCTGCACTACGAGTTTCTTCAGAATGGGCGGCAAGTGAACCCGGCCCGGATGGATTGGCCCAAGGCAGATCCGGTGCCCGATGAGTTTCGGGAGTTGTTTATCGCAACTAGCGATTTTGCTCTGTTGCAACTCGGGTTGCTTTCCATGCCTACGGTGAGAACCATACCTGGTGCCCGACCTGCCCAGAGCTATAAGGCTGCGCCAAGGTGAATGAAATGGGGAACGGTCCCCTCGGTTCCCCATGAACCCCAGTTTTTGGCTTCTGATCGGACTGTTCTCCGTCGCGATTGCCTTCTGGGCATATGGGACTCGCGAAGAACGTGTGCCTGGCCGATTGGGACCAGCCACAATCCGTGCCCTTATCGTGTTCCTAGTGTTGGGAGGGCTCGCACTACCTGCATTTCGTGATCGCACACTTGGCCCACCCGAACGGAGCGTACTCCTCGATATATCACGAAGCATGAGTCTTCCTGTCCGAGCCGGTGATCCGACTGCGCTTTCGCGGTTGGATTCGGCACGGATTGAATTGGCCGCTCTACAGCCCGATCGAGTCTATCTCTTCGGAGACAATCCGATACCGACACGACCAGACTCCATAACTCAGGTTATCGCAAACCATGAGGCCAGCCTGCTCGAGCCAGCACTCCGGGCGGCTAAGTTGGGTGGGGCAGATAGCGTCTGGGTGATCACCGACGGAGATTTGAGTGATCGGTCTATTGCCATGACGACTGCTCGAAGTCTTGGCATCGGTTTACGAGAGGTTCGGATAGCTGCCCCCACCGCACGTGTAGGACTCGCTGGTCTATCTGTGCCGGGACGAGCCAGGTCAGGCGATACGGTAAGGGTAGTTGTAGATCTGCGAGCGGGAGGAGATGTCCTAACGCTCCCGGACACGGTTACGGTTGAGTTGCGCGACAACGACGAGGTACTTGCAACACAGGTAGCGCAACGCCCAGCCCCGGGACGGACCGGCCGCATCGAGATGTCGTTTGTGCCGTATAACCCTACAGGTGATCCGGTCTGGAAGCGATATGAAGTGGTTCTTGCTAAGCCAGGTGACCCCTTTGGCGTATCAGATCGTGTCAGCTTTTGGGTGGAAATATCCGAGTCGACGGGGGGTGCGGTGTTTGTATCCACAGTCTCCGATTGGGAGGGTCGTTTTCTCGTTCCAGTGCTAAGCAGATTGGTTTTAGGTGGTGCGCGCGGCTTCTTGCGGTTGTCTGGCAACCGTTACCTTGAGTTGAGTGCCAATCCACATATTGTCGATGAAGCTGATGTGAGGCGCGCGTTGTCTGGATCCAAACTTTTGGTTGTTCAGGCAAAACTCGAAGATGTGCCCGACTGGCTCACGTCGGCTCTCCGGTTGCACCCGCGTGTACTTTTCTTCGCAGCAGGGCCAGGAAATATTCCCGGTATGGATGTCCGTATTTCCGGTCCACTTCCTGGAGAGTGGTATGCGATGCTCCCAATTCCCGCGAGTCCGGCAGCCCCTCTTCTCACGGATATCGACCTGGAATCTCTTCCCCCCGTGCGTGAGTTTTACGTACTTGATCCACCTGGTGAACGGGTGGTTCTGAACGCGAGCCGGAATCGTCGTGGAGAAAGGCGTCCACTCATTGCGGCTCGTCAACGCGAAGACCGGCGGTGGGTGATATCCGCGACGTCAGAATGGTGGCGGTGGACACTCCGTGGTGGTGCATCCGAAAGAGTATACGATGGAGTCTTTAGTGGAATGGTAGGTTGGTTGCTTGAAGATGCCACGCCGCAACTTGCGGTGCTCGTGGAACCTCCTACTGGAAACCAGCCTGCAGTTTGGCGAGTTCGGCCGAGCGTTACTGATCTGAGCATCGAAGTTATAGATGAGAGCGGTTCTACGGTGTGGAGTCAGGTGTCGGTGGATCCTCCTGCACAGATTACATCCCCGGTCCTCGACCTCGGCCGGTATGAAATTCAACTTTCTGCGACTGCGCCGGAGGGAAGCTTTAGGGAAGAGAGGCCTGTCGAGGTTCTTCCTGATGCAATTGAACTTCTTCCTGGATCGATAGTCGACGTGGCAAACCTCACTGTCGATGCTCAGAGTCAAGGGTTTCTTAGGATCAAAGGACCGCGACCGGCGTGGCCCTTTGTTGTTGCGATGCTGCTTCTTTGTAGTGAATGGATTTGGCGCCACCGCATAGGGCTCAGGTAATTAGCCTTATCATGTCGAGTTCAAAACAGGAATGGCCGAAACAGTCGTTGTGGCATCGCATTGCTGATTTTTCCCTGAAGGATCTGAAGATTGGTGTCCAAAGCGGCTTAGGTGGGGGGTTGATCGAGCAGTTTGAGCAGCTGTTGCTGGAGGCGGACTTCGGCGTCGCCGTGACTACAGAACTTGTAGTTGGACTCGAACAAGCGGTAAAACGCGGCCAAATTAGATCTGACGAAGATTTTCGAAGATTCTTACAGGAACAAATTCATTCATACATTGAAACGAATACAGTGGGTTCATCAAGAACTCTGGACCTCCACCGTGATGGTGACCTGGGGATCGTTCTGGTTCTCGGCGTAAACGGTGTTGGGAAGACTACCACGGTTGCGAAGCTCGCCCATCAGTTGCAGGAGGAGGGAGACCAAGTGCTTCTTGCTGCAGCGGACACCTGGCGAGCAGGCGCCCAAAAGCAACTCCGGACATGGGCTGACAGGATTGGAGCACAGTTCGTTGGAGGTAAGGAGGGTGCAGATCCAGCTTCAGTTGCTTTCGATGCGGTTGAAGCAGCGACTAACCGTGGTGTGGATTGGGTTCTGATAGACACGGCTGGACGACTCCACACACAGTCGAGTCTGATGAAGGAGTTAGTAAAGATCGATCGCGTCATAAACGGACGAGTCCAGGGTAGCCCATACGAGCGGTTTCTCGTTGTTGATGCGACATCTGGTCAAAACGTCTTGAACCAGGCTCGTCAGTTTAATGCCGCTATGCCACTCACCGGTTTAATACTCGCTAAATTTGACAGCAGTGCGAGAGCAGGCACGGTGGTTTCTGTAGTCCGCGAATTATCTGTCCCCGTTCGATACCTTGGGATTGGCGAGACACTTTTAGACCTCGAAGTTTTTTCGTCGGAAAAATATCTGGAAAGGATTTTCTCAGAGGATCGATGACGCATACTCGCTCTCTTCTCACCGGTTCTGTCCAGTACCTCAAGGGAGTGGGGCCAAGGCGGGCAGAATGCTTTGCAAAGATGGGTGTGTATTCTGGCCGAGACCTCCTCTATCACCTCCCACATCGTTATGAAGACGCGACAACAGTTGATTCGATCAAGGACTTGGCCACAGGGGATCAAGCCACTGTCATCGGCACAGTAGTTTCCAAAGGGGTCATCCCGACCCGTCGTCGCCTACGTGTTTTCCGCGCAGTTATCAAAGATGAAACTGGCCATATCGAATGTGCGTGGCCGGGGCGCCCATGGCTCGAGCGCTCAATTGACAAAGGCGATCTGTTGCTGGTCTCTGGTCCTGTTCGTTTCTACCACGGGCGTCAGATACAACCGCGAGAGCACACGATTTTGGCTCGTGCGGGTGACAACGTTGAGTCGGACTCGGGGGAAGAGCGTCCGAGTGAAGGAAAGATCTTCCCCGTCTATCCGGCCAGCGAGGGTCTGACGCACCGTCAGGTGCGAGCCATTGTCGATACCAACTTTGACCAGATGCTTGCTGAGGTTGAGGACGAAGATTCACTCCCAGAGGCTTGGCGACGCGACCTCAGACTACCACCACTCCGGAGGGCACTGGAAACCTTGCATCGACCTCCAACCCTAGACCTAGTCGAGCCTTCACGTCGTCGATTGGCCTTTGAGGAACTCTTTTTTCTTCAACTGCTCCACGCAAGAGCCCGTGCCCATCTTCGATCGGAAATCAACGGCTTCGCCTTCAATGCCGAACCAAAGCTCACAAGCGTATTTGAGGAAGAACTCCCCTTCAAACTTACTGGGGCACAGAAGCGTGTATGGTCTGAGATCCAAGAAGACATGGCAAAAGATGCACCAATGAATCGTTTGCTTCAGGGGGACGTCGGCAGTGGGAAAACGGTTGTAGCCGCACTCGCCATGCTCAAGGCTGTTGAGGCTGGACATCAGGCCGCAATCATGGCTCCAACAGAGCTGTTAGCCGAGCAGCATGCCCGAACTCTCGGAAAACTCCTCAAGGTTCTCGACCTGCGACCAGTTCTCCTCACAGGATCGGTGACTGGCAAAGCCCGTCAAGATGCGCTTCACCGTATTTCGAGTGGTTCCGCTTTGATCATCGTTGGTACTCACACCCTCATCCATGGGGCTGTTGAATTCAACTCGCTCGGTCTAGTGGTAATCGACGAACAGCATCGATTTGGCGTCGAACAGCGTCAGCAACTCCGCGAAAGGGGTCAGACGCCAGATGCTCTCGTGATGTCAGCCACACCTATACCACGAAGTTTGGCACTAGTCCTGTATGGTGATCTCGATCTATCGGTGATCGATGAATTGCCGCCGGGGCGCCAGCCAATCATTACTGCGGTCCGCGGCCCAGAGAGTAGGGAAGGGGCTTTTGATTTCCTAGGTGAGCAGCTTGCCCACGGAAGGCAAGCTTACGTGGTTTATCCGTTAGTAGAAGAATCAGACACTCTCGAGGTGCGAGCTGCTACCGCAATGCATGAAAGTTTTACGGAAAGGTTCTGCGATTTTACTGTAGGTCTTTTGCACGGTCGCCTTTCGCGGTCCAAAAAAGACGAAATCATGCGCCAGTTTCTTGCGGCCGAGATAGACTTGCTTGTTACGACAACCGTTGTTGAGGTGGGCATTGATGTATCGAACGCGACGACAATGCTGATTGAAGATGCAGAGCGGTTCGGCCTCGCTCAACTGCACCAGCTTCGTGGACGCGTGGGCCGGGGCGCCGAGCAGTCATATTGTGTGGCGTTCCACTCAAGTGAGACCCCTTCAGAGCGTTTAGCGGCATTCGCTAGCACGTCCGATGGTTTTCGGCTTGCGGAGGAAGATCTTCGCATTCGAGGACAAGGCGACATTTTTGGCAAAGAGCAACATGGTGTCACCCTCCTCCGATTCGCCGACCTCGCACAAGACCGAGATCTATTAGAGGATGCTAGCCACAGGGCGACGTTAATCGTGGGAGATGATCCAACGTTGTCCAAGAAAGTCCACTCGCGTCTTCGGAAAGAACTTGACTCTCGCTACGCAACGCGCGAAGCGTTGTATCACGTTGGGTAACATGACGAATATGTCTCAGAGATTGTTAATCGAGTACAGGTTAATCTGGTGTTAATCAACGCACAGGTCTCCGGAGAATACCACGTAGGTGTTGTGCGGAGGGGAAGCCCCGATATTACTTCTCCCCCTTCTTAGATTGCCCTAGACCTCCAGGGTCCCGCAATTTGTCGTTGATCATTTTCACGTTACCGCTAAATGGTGGACTGGATGCCGGGAAAATCCAAGAGAACCTTTAATCGAAGGGCGCCGTCACAACGCCGGACTCGAAACGACAGCCCATGAGTCAATACACAACAATAGAACGTCTCCCATTTGTGACTGGCGAAGAAGTCAGGTTGTGTGGTTGGATCCGCCGTGTGCGGTCTAGCGGCAAGATATCTTTCCTAGTACTGAGAGATGGAACCGGCGAAGTGCAGTGCGTCTTTGTGAAGAAAGATGTGTCACCGAAAGTATGGACCACTGTTGATTCTGCATCCCACGAGATGTGTGTAGGAGTCACTGGTATCGTGCGATCGGATGACCGGGCCCCTTCGGGTGTTGAAGTTACGGCAAGAGAGTTTGAAGTCCTTGGGGATGCTGACCAGTTTCCGATTCAGCCCAAAGAGCATGGGGTCGATTTCTTGCTCGAGAAGCGTCACCTATGGCTTCGTAGTCAGCGTCAGATCGCGATTATGAGAATTCGTGACGAGGTAGTTAGGGCGATCCGCGACTTTTTGCACGATGATGGATTCACACTCGTCGATACGCCGATCCTCACGGGCGCGATTGGAGAGTCCGCCGGCACTCTCTTTGAAACCGAGTATTTTGACCTAGGAACTGCTTATTTGGCTCAAACAGGCCAACTCTACGTAGAGGCTGCAGCTGCAGCTTTGGGTAAGGTGTATTGTTTCGGTCCGACGTTTCGCGCCGAGAAGTCAAAAACGCGACGGCACCTCACGGAGTTTTGGATGGTTGAGCCGGAGGCAGCCTGGATCGATTCCGACCAGAATATGGATCTCCAGGAGCGTTTTGTCGCGTACATCGTAGAGCGCGTGGTTGAGAGACAACGTCATGAGCTTGAACTTCTGGATCGAGACCTTTCCAAACTTGAGGCTATTGTGCCTCCATTTGATCGCATTAGCTACACGGATGCAATCGATTATCTAAGATCGGGTGGTAGTGAAACGGGATGGGGTGAAGATCTTGGGGCACCCGACGAAACGAAACTTGTCGAAGGTCGAGACAAACCACTTTTCGTGTACGATTATCCCAAAGGGGTAAAGGCTTTTTATATGAAGGAAAATCCAAAGGATCCACGGACTGTGAAGTGTAACGATCTTTTGGCACCGGAGGGGTATGGGGAGATCATTGGCGGAAGTCAGCGCGAGGACGACCACGACAAGCTTTTGGCGCGGATTCGAGAAGAGGGCTTGCCCGAAGCCTCTTATGATTGGTATTTGGACCTGAGGAAATACGGGACCTTCCCCCACAGTGGTTTCGGATTAGGTGTGGAACGAACCGTAACATGGATCTGTGGGCTTGACCACTTGAGAGAGACGATTGCATTTCCTCGAATGATGACCCGCCTTACTCCATAGTAGTTAGATACGCCCAGGTAAGAGGTTATGATGCTCCATAAATACGTTTTCACAGCTGCACTGCTTGCGAGTACGGTCACTTCGCTCGAAGGACAAGAGAGCATGGAGACCCATAAGCAGATGCATATGGTCGAATACTTAGGCGTTCGGCCGAATAGTCCGTTCTCAGAGGCAGTTCGGGTTGGCAACACACTTTATTTGTCAGGAAAGCTTGGTACGGTCCCCGGCCAAGGGTTGGTCGAGGGTGGAATTGTACCGGAGACTGAGCAGACGATGCGGAACATCGCAGCTGCGCTAGAACGACATGGATCATCGATGGATGAAGTCGTAAAGTGTACGGTGTTTCTTGCGGATATTGCTGATTTTCGGGAAATGAGCAGTACTTATGTCAACTTTTTCCCGAACAATAAACCGGCGCGTAGTGCAGTTGCCGTGGGCAGTCTGGTGCTTAATGCGCGGGTGGAGATCGAGTGCATAGCGACGGTAGAGCTATCCGGAAGCATGTAGAGATCGACTTCGATCCAGGCCTGCAGGTCCGTCATTTCTCTAAGGCCCGACGGCTGTCGCTGTGATCCGGGCCACCGCCGTCGGATTTGCTGTAGGGGCTTTGATCTTCGCGGTCCTTGGGATGTGGATGAACACGCAGATGGGTGCCCCATGGTTTTCGCACCCGGGCCCCGTCGGCATTTTGGCAATTATTGGTGGTACTACGGCTGGCTTGGTATCGCCCATGTTCAAGCGGAAAACGCGACATGGTTCGCGCGACGGTGAGTCATAGATCAGTCTGATGCCAAGTGTCTCAACATCTTGCCATCAATCCGATGCCCTCCCCTATACGAGTGCGATTTGAAAGGTACGCCGGCCTCCATTAACCGGGTTTTGTGCTTTTGAATCGCGGTTTCGCTGATGAATTCGTCTTCGTTCCCGCTGACAAGTTGCAAGTTGGCGCTCGAGAGCCGGAGGCAGTGAGAAACGAGATCAAGATCCGGTGGCGGCGTGCCACCCCAGAGGATAGTGCGATCGATCCGCGAAATCCCGAATGCAACCCAACGACAAAGTGTGTGCACACCCTGTGAGAATCCCAATGCGTGGACTGGGACATCAAGTGGGAGATCTCGAGACTCGAAAACATGTGCGTACAAGCGGTCAAGGTAAGCAACGTAATCTTCTATGTCCGTGAGCCGGTCCTCACTTGTCATCCATGAAGCCCCGACCTTTCGAGTTCCATGGTCCACATACTGACGGTGAAGGCCTTCCGCAGCGATGATCAATCGGCCCCCTTGATGAATCGGCTGGAAGTACCGTAAGAATCGGTGGGCCAACTGGTTGTATCCGTGAAGAGCGAACCACACCTCGGATACGGGTTCTGAAGACGGTCCCAGAACAGCATATCGCACGCGCCGTTCTATAGTTATGTGCTGTGGTTCAATATCCATGGTGGCTCCGGCTACAAAACATGCTGCAGCTTGACGTCTCACAGTCGCATCCCGCAAGGTATAAGATGAGGCATCCATGTTTTTAACCAGGGGGAAAGTTGGTGTCGACTCCAAGTGAGTTCTGAGGCGATGGCATCGGATTTTACGTATTTTCGTCGGGTCGAATTTTCGGACACAGACACCGCAGGTCTGATCCATTTTTCAGCCATGCTGCAGTATATGGAAGAGGCTGAGCACGCCTTCTATCGTTCGCTGGGCTTGTCGGGATACGAGTGGACAGAAGATCAGGTTTTTGGGATACCACGCGTCTTGGTGACCTGTGAGTTTCTCGCACCATTAAGGTACGGGGAAGAGGTTGAGGTGTATCTTGTAGTGCGAGAGGTGCGCACAAAGGCGATCAGGTATGAAGCTCACTTCACACGCGAGGATGAGTCAGAGCGGACACTCGTCGCACGGGGTGCAATGACGGTCGTATGTGCGACACGTAAGCATGGCGAGAGAGATTGGGTTGGAACCGAGATCCCCCAAGATCTCCGAGACCAGATCAATCCAGTCAGTTAACTCTGTACGGCTGGCGTGTTTTATTCGCCAGAAACATCCAGAACGATTGCCACGTGCCGGGCATGTCGATCCATAAGATCGGCGACTTGGTGCCGACAGCTTGTCCCATTGGCCACCAGCCACTCGTTTTTACCCATATCGCGTACCGCAGGCATCAGGTCGAGTTCGGCGATTTGGCGAGAGACAGACGCGTGTTCGCTTTCGTACCCAAAAGAACCGGCCATTCCACAACACCCCCCGGGAATCGATTCTACCTCGAGATCCGGGATCGATTGCAGGACTTCGATAGTTGCACCATCGGCTCCAAACGCTTTCTCGTGACAATGTCCATGCACCCGTACTCGAGTCACGGGGAGAGGCTTTAGGTTAAGCGTGCCGAGCAGGTCTTTTTCCACGAGAAATTCCGTGAAGAGTTTGCTGTTCGTGGCGATCTGTGTGCTAAGATCGCTCGGGAACAGCGCAGGCAGTTCATCTCGTAAAGTTAGAAGACACGATGGTTCCAACCCGATCACCGGAGTCCCGGAAGCTACGAACGGTTCTAGTGCACTTGTCATTCGAGCAAGTTCCGTGCGTGCTTTTTCTACCATCCCGACGTTGAGGAACGTTCGGCCGCAGCAAAGTGGTCGCCCTTCGGTATGAGTGGGCCGGACCGAATAGCCTGCTCGTTCTAGCACGCGGATTGCAGCATACGCATTCTCAGGCTCGAAGTAGCGCGTGAAAGTGTCTACGAATAGTACAGCTTCACCTCGGTTCTGAGCGCTACCGTCGGAAGGTTGTGAATTCGACGGCGCACTTGTCTTCGGCCATTTGAATCGACGAGAAGCCCACGTGGGCAGCGCTCGATTGGCCGCAAGACCCAGCAACTTTTCTCCCAGATGAGCCAACGTGAGACTCCGGTTCCGAGCGTTGAGCAGGTACGGAACACGAGAGGCCCAGGGTGCAATAGAAGGGAGATTGGCGACCGCCCGCTCTCTGAGGGTTGGCGGGTGTTGCGCTCGACGTCTATGAAGGTACTCAATCTTCATACGTGCCATGTCGACTCCAGTTGGACATTCCCGTTTGCAGCCCTTGCATCCGATACATAAATCCATTGCTTCATATAGTTCAGAAGAGTTCCAAGGATCGTCGCCGAGTTGACCAGTGAGTGCTAGCCGAAGTGCATTGGCACGGCCACGCGTTGAATGGCGCTCGTCTTCAGTGGCCCGAAAAGATGGGCACATGACACCGGGGTCTTTTTTTCGACACGCGCCGTTTCGGTTACACATCTCGATAGCGCCTCCAAAGCCATACCAGCTAGACCAATCCAAGGCTGGCTCCGGACTGTGATCAATCGGTTCATAACGAGTTCGCATCAACGACTGATCATCCATGCGCGGAGGTTGGACGATCTTGCCGGGGTTGAGCCGGTCTTCGGGATCGAACTGTCTCTTGACGTCCTCAAACGCACGTGAGATACGGGGACCGAGTATTGGTTCTATAAATTCAGATCGGATCCAGCCATCTCCGTGTTCTCCTGAGTGGGAGCCGCCGAGTGTGTGCACTAAAGCGAACGCCTCCTCTGCGATCGCTCGTAAACGGCCCCTGTCTTTGCTGACCCGAAGGTCCAAAGCTGGGCGGACATGTAAACACCCTACGGAGGCGTGTGCGTACCAGATGGCTTGTGTGTCGTGCCGTTCGATGATTTCTGTCAGTCGCTCGTACCACTCAGGTAGAAGCGGGAGTGGGACGACGCAGTCTTCGATGAACGCAAGCGGTTTTCTCGATTCCCGCATCGACGTTGAAATGTTTAGGCCAGCTTTTCTCAGCCCCCATATTCGACGCTGAAATTCGGGTGCTTCGGCCCGTATCATTTTCTCCCCAATTCCAGCAACTAGCTGGTCGAGTGCCGCAAGCGATGCCCTGATCTCTGCTCTATCGTCACTAGCAAACTCGACGATCAAGATGTCACTGCGGTCTCCGCCTAACGTAGTAAGGGTATCTTGGAACGCAGGGATGTCACTCGCGAGTTGAAGAAGAGAGCGGTCCACGAGTTCAACAGCTGTCGGCTCAAGTTCGACGATGTCGTGAACCGCAGCGAGCGCATCTTGAATCGAGTTGAATCGGCATACGCCGAGGGCTTGTGTGCGGGGGATCGGCTGGAGGTCGAGTTCAAGCGCGGTAAAAACTGCCAGAGTCCCTTCGGACCCTACCAGGAGATCCGAAAAACGCGGTTGTGCCCTCCCCAACCGATGAAGGGCATATCCAGCCACGTGCCTTGGTACTTTTGGGATCCTTTGCTCGAGTTCGTTGGCCTCTCGCTCGAAGATTGCTTGGACATCTGCAATCAAGCGGTCCGACGGAGAATTGGCCTCTGGGATCCAAGTCTTGTCGCTTGTCCGGATGCTTCCTTGCTGATCCGCTCCGAACCATACTCTTTCCCCACTGGCTAAGACTGCCTCGATGCCGCGAACGTGCTCGACCATATGGCCATATCGAATCGATCGGGATCCCGCACTATTGTTCCCGGCCATACCTCCGAGTGTCGCCCGGCTTGATGTCGCAACATCGATCGGGAAGAAGAGTCCATGTGGTCGCAGAAACGTGTTAAGCTGATCTAGCACCAGCCCTGGCCTAACCACCACTCGACGAGCGGCCGGGTCGAAATCGAGCACATCGTCCAGATATCTACTGGTATCAACGATCAATCCCTTCCCAATTGACTGACCGCTTTGCGATGTGCCCGCACCCCGTGCGATTACGGGAATAGAGGCTTCTCCGGCTAACTCAATAGTACGCGTCACGTCTTCACCGGAACGTGGAAAGACTACACCGGTTGGTTCGACCTGATAAATGGACGCATCTGTGCTATATAACCCTCGCGTAAACCCATCGAACCGGACATCGCCGGATATTGCTTGGCGTAGACGGGCCTCAAGTGCAGAGGGCCGTTGCGCAGCCGCTACGGAGTGAGAGATTACATATGTCACGAGCAAGTCTTATAGGGATGGCCTGGGGTCTGACAAGGCCCGAGGCCCGCGACTCAGCCTGAACCCGTATCGCGTAAAGGAGAGATTAACCCCCGTGCCACGTAAAAGCGGAAGACATTTCTTACAACTGCCCGGGCCTACTAACGTCCCGGATCGGGTTTTTCGGGCGATGAACCGAGCCGTTATCGACCACCGCGGTCCTGAGTTTTCGACAATGGTAATAAGGTTGTTAGAGGATCTCCGGTGGATATTTGGTGCTCCCGAACACGTGTTTGTTTTCCCCTCTTCCGCAAGTGGTTGTTGGGAAGCTGCGCTCGTTAACACGCTTTCTCCTGGTGATCACGTTTTGATATTTGACAATGGATTTTTCGCCGGGAAATGGGGAGCGATTGCAGAACGCATTGGATTCAATGTTGAGACTCTGGAGGGCGATTGGCGATATCCTGTCGACGCTCGAGCGATTCGCGACCGGCTAAGAGCCGACCCGGACCATTCCATCCAAGCGGTTCTTGTAGTCCACAATGAAACCTCAACCGGTGTTACAAGTGACATTGCTGAGGTGCGAGCAGCACTTGATTCAGTAGAGCACCCTGCATTGCTCATGGTCGACGCCGTGTCTTCACTTGGCGCCACTGATTACCAACAGGGTGAGTGGCGGGTGGATGTCACGGTAAGTGGATCACAGAAGGGATTGATGCTTCCCCCTGGGCTCGGTTTTTGTGCCGTGAGTTCAAAGGCTATCGAGTGGCACGAAAGATCCACATCGCACTGTGGATACTGGGATTTCACCGATATGCTAGACGTAAACAGATTTGGGTTTTTTCCATATACTCCGGCAACCACACTCTTGTACGGACTTGAGGAGGCGTTAGTAATGCTCCGTGAGGAGGGGTTGGATATGGTCTTCGCACGGCATGCCCGCTTGGCGGAGGCGACACGCCTTACGGTGTCTGGGTGGGGTTTGGACAACTTCTGCGCCGAGGCCATCGCCCACTCTAACTCCGGAACAACGGTCCAAATTCCTGACCGTTTCGACGCTGATGCCTTCAGGGGAGTGGTGCTCAAACGTTTTAACATGTCGCTTGGGAGCGGGCTTGGGCGCCTTAAGGGAAAGGTCTTCCGAATCGGACACTTAGGCGATTTGAATGAACTCATGCTCATGGGCGCACTCTCTGGAGTTGAGATGGGGCTAAAGGCGGAAGGCATACCGCACGAGCGCGGAGGCTTGAGGGCAGCGATGGAATTCTTGGTGGCATCATGAAATTTGTTTTTCGAGGCCTTAGATATTCTTCCCTAGTTTGTTTAATCATTGTTGGTGTTGGCTGTGGGGCGGGAGAGGGTGGGGGTATCATTGAACTTAAACTTGGGCATGTTGGCTCTCCGGGTTCTCTCTACGACGTGACCGCGACGGAATTTGCACGTCGTATCAACGAGCGCCTTGCAGGCCGTGCCACGCTGACGGTGTTCGGTGCAAGCCAGCTCGGTGGCGACGAAACGATGATCCAACGTCTTCGTCTAGGGACATTGGACCTTTCACTACCTTCCACATTCATGTCTTCGGTAGTCGATGCGTTTGGACTCTTCGAGATGCCCTACCTGGTTCAGGATCGAGAGCATATGAAAAAGATTGAGGCGGCGGTTGTCTGGCCGGATCTCGCACCGCGAGCCGAATCAGATGGCTATAAGATCCTGGCGGTGTGGGAAAATGGATTCCGACATATCACGAATAACGAACGTCCAATTGAGGGACCCGGTGACCTCAGGGGGATAAAGCTACGTACACCACGCGGGATCTGGCGGGTCAAGCTTTTCCAGGCATTCGATGCTAACCCGACGCCGATGCCGTTTTCCGAAGTATTTATTGCCCTGCAGACGGGAGTGATTGATGGGCAGGAGAACCCGCTGACCCAAATCTCAAGCGCTAAACTCCACGAGGTTCAAGACTACCTGTCGCTTACGAGCCACGTATATAGCCCAGCGTTCGTGACCACTTTCGCTGAGGCATGGTCAAGGCACCCGGCGGACGTGCGTGCTGAGGTCGAGGCCATCGCTCGAGAGATGCAAGCTTTTGTGTATGAAACTGCTGCCCGTATGGATGAGGAACTTCTAGCGGCGCTCGCGACCACACGCATTAAGATTAATCGTGTCGACCCGGAGCGATTTCGACAGGTGAGCCAGTCGATCTACCAAGAGTTTGCGGCCAACGTCGATGGTGGTCAAACGTTGATTGAAAAAGCGACTAGGGCCGGTTCCTAGGCGGTTCGGGGGTATCTGGTGAAACGCATTGTAGGGCGATTTCTCGAGTGGACCGTGCTTATCCTAATGACCGTCCTCGCGACTGTTGTGGTTGTCGGGGTTGTCTTCCGCAAAGCTGGTGCCGCACTAGTCTGGTACGATGAAGTAGCCTCGATTCTACTTGCATGGCTCACGTACTATGGTGCTGCTCTCGCCGCGCTAAAACGGGCACACATAGGCGTTCCCACGTTTGTTGAGCGGCTCCAGGGGCGTATTCGAGTCGGTGTTATCCTCGCGGCAGAAGCTGTAGTCATTACGTTCTTCGCAGTGGTTGCTTGGGCCGGTTGGCGAGTTACCCGGGCTGTAGGCGAAATTACCCTGGTGAGCCTTCCCTCAGTATCGGCTGCTGTTGCGCAATCGGTCATCCCAATTGGAGCTCTACTTTTCATCATAGCGGAGCTAATAAGCCTTCGTGATGTTCTCGCAACAGTCCCGTCCAGTCCGCCACGGACGGACACAAAAGCGTCTGAACTATGACGTTTGTACTCCTCTTTCTTGGTCTCGTAGTACTTATTTTTGGGAGTGTCCCAATCGCGGTGGCACTCGGGATGGTCGCTTTGGCAGCGATGTTTTCCGCGGGCGGGATCTCTTCTCTTCCTAATCTTGCCCTCGTGCTGTTCGATGGTGCGACCTCGTTTCCACTAATTGCAATCCCGCTCTTCATTTTAGCCGGCGCGATCATGAACGCTACTGGGATTTCGCGACGGCTGATTGCATTTGCGTCTGCACTTGTGGGATTCATCCGTGGTGGACTGGCCATGGTCAGTATCTCGGCATCGCTCTTTTTCGCAGAGATTTCGGGATCCGCCGTAGCAGACGTGGCGGCGTTAGGATCTATCCTAATCCCCGCTATGAAAAAGCGGGGTTATGAGACCCCGTTTGCCGCCGCCGTGATGTCCTCGTCGGCGACGCTCGCTGTGATCATCCCGCCCTCAATTCCGATGATTATCTATGGCGTAATGGCGGACGCTTCGGTAGTAGAGTTGTTCGTCGCCGGGATCATTCCCGGTATCTTGGGTGGTCTCCTCCTCATGTTTGTCGCTTGGCTTTATGCACGGCGTCATGACTTCCCGGTAGAAGGTGTTTTCGAACGTGCCCAAGTATGGACGACATTCCAAGATGCTGGGTGGGCCCTGTGCCTGCCGGCTATCATTCTGGGTGGCATCTTCGGCGGGTGGGTCACTGCGACCGAAGGGGCCGGCCTAGCGGTTGTTGCCGCACTTTTAATCGGCGGGCTGGTGTATCGCGAACTCGATCTGAGACAGCTACGGGAAGCAATGCTCGAAGGTGGCATCCAGACGGCGGTCGTTATGCTGTTGGTTGCGACTTCGGCACTCCTCGGTGATTACCTTACCGAACAGCAACTTCCGCAGCAGGTTGCTTCAGGGATTATGGGGTTCACGGATAGTAAGTGGGTGATCCTCGCACTACTAAATGTTTTCTTTCTCGTGATCGGACTCTTCCTCCACTCCGCGGCTGCGATCATTCTGGTCGTCCCTATAGTGATGCCACTCGTGCGAGCTGCAGGGATCGATCCAGTACATTTCGGACTGATCGTGACGCTCAACCTCGGGATTGGCCAACAGACGCCACCAGTAGCGAGCGTGCTCGTCACAGCTTGTTCTGTCGCTAAAGCCGACATTTGGGAGGTTAGTAAGGTCAACCTTCGGTTTGTTGCCGTTCTTGTCGCTGTTCTTGTCGTCGTGACCTATCTGCCGGCGATACCGATGAGTCTTGTGAACTGGCTATACCGTTGATGCAGCTACTTCTTTGAGATGTTACGCACGGCATGGTCGAGATTGTCTAAGTACACGCCTAGGTCTCGCGCGGCTATCGGTGGGCCATGTATCGGGGCTACCCAACTGGCTTCGTGTCGATCGAATATTGCCCGTAGTGAGTCCATAAGTCGATCAGGGTCGGCGTAACGAACCCATGGTAGTGTCTGTTCATGAAAATCGGCCACTCCGTTTCCACGCCCCTCAATTGGAAGCTCGCCCCAAGCTGCGTGACATTCTCCTGATTTGTGGAGCGTCCCGAAGCCGTCAGCGACGAACAATACACTGGACTCTTCATCGAAAACCCATGTTGTGTGCGATCGGTCCGCTAATGGAGGATCAAGAATTGTGAACTGGCGACCTAGTACATCGACCGTTTCTCCAATCCGCACGCGGCGTGCGTAGGGAAGTCCTTGAATTTCCGGGTCCGCACAAGATGCCACAATGTCGAAGTCTCCCCACTCTGTTCGAAACGAAGGGATATTGCCTGAATGGGGGTAGTCGGAGTGTGAGAGGATTAGTGCGCCGATCCCCCGACCTCTCGTGGCGTGATTGATACGATCAGCTAGGCTATTCCGATGATAGAAGGAGCCCGAATCAATCAGGATATGGCCGCGCGGTGTCTCGATGAGATAAACCGACACGTGTAAGTGTCCATTGACTTCGGGGAAGCATTCGTGGACCCATGTCACACCGCTGCCCAATTGCACTCCGCTCACCAGAGTGCAGTGGTGTGAGAGTGGTCAACAAGATCCCCCGACCCTGACTGCCTCACAGGACTCCTCCTCTCCCTGCATCGGAGACACGCTCTACCACCTCGTTCATCATTGCATAGAAGGGAGCTGCGTTCCTTCGGATAGGGAGTCCATGAGCGGATGCTATGCCATAGCCATCGAATGCGAGGGCGAGGGCGTTGGTCGCCTCCTGTACCTTACTTGGATCGACATACTGGAACCAGAACATGACCCGGCTATGGAACTCCTCGAGGCGGCTGACACAAATTTCGACGTCTAGCTCATCGACGCACGCTAGGCATTCGCCTCCAAGGTGTGGAAACCCCATCCAATCAACTGTGAAGAGTGTCTTCGACGTCTCCTCCGTCATCCAGGTGTGTACGGCAGCATCCAAGAATTTGGCTTCAGGAAAACGTAGCAGTAAGCCTCCGAGATCCAGTTCATCATCTGGCCCTACCTTAATCGCTTCATCAAGGTGATATAACGCATGCGTCTCACCGGCACGCGGCGCGACGAGCTGACATTTAGGGTATTTCCTGAGGATCGGAGCTGTGTTTCCGGCGTGCGGCACATCTGGATGGGAAAGAGCGAGGTAGTCGAGTGGCCTATCTCCCAGTACTTGATCTAGGCCCCGCAGGATCACATTGCTCGCTGCCGGCGACAGCGTATCGAAAAGGAACGTTCTGTCGCCTACAAGGAGATAAGCGTTTTGGGGTACATGGAGTTCGACACCTTCGGAATACCATGATACCTGTTTGGCAAGGACTGCTTTCGCGATCCCCGCCCGATGTCCTCCACATTCCTGGATCATGTGGATCCCTGGTAGTACTTCTCGGTGCAATGGTTTCATAGTGCCTAGATTGGGCTCATTGGTTCATATTTACCAGTGGAGTGGGCAGTATGCTCAAGCTGTCTGTGACCAACTGCGCTCTAATATGGAGAAACAACGCGCGAAAGCGAGGCCTTGATAATAGACTCAAGATCGACCGTTTACCTCTTAAGATTTTTTTTAATTTCGGTGCTTGGGGGCAAGATGGTGCAGTGATTTTGAGCTAGGATTGTAGCGCCAGTTGAAGTTGCTACCGACATTCCACGACTGATTAGGAATCAAACAGTGTACACAAATGATAAAGGCGGACAGGATGATCGTGAGGCCTGATCCTCTCATCTTCCGTGCATACGACATACGCGGCCTTCTCGGTACCGAGATAGATGAGAATGTGGCGCGAGACGTGGGTCGATCGTTTGCCTCCCTCCGTCAGGCCGCAGTTGGTCGTTTTGCGCGACTTCTTATCGGACGCGACAATCGGCCCAGTTCGGAAGGTCTTGCTAGAAGGGTTATGGAGGGTGCCGCAGAAGCAGGGGCCCTCGTGGTTGATGCGGGCCTCGTTATGACTCCTATGGTTTACTTTGGGGTTGCAGATGACGTATTCGATGGTGGTTTGATGGTTACCGGAAGTCACAATCCACCTGAGTATAACGGATTCAAAATGGTCGAAGGCGACGGAGTACCTATATCAACCGAAGCCATCCAGGAAATGTACAGGCTCATTGAACAGGGCCGGTTTTGGGTTGGGGAAGGAGATATTGAGGAGGGGTTCGAGGCTGAGTTGACGACTCGCTATCTTGACGCGATCAGTGCTCGTGTCGATCTCAAGTCTACTCCAAGGGTAGTTGTAGATGCGGGCAATGCAGTCCCGGGTAAGTATGCTCCGTCGCTCCTTAAGCGAATCGGGTGCGATGTGACCGAGTTGTTTTGCGACCTAGACGGCTCTTTCCCAAACCATCTCCCGGATCCGGAGATGGCAGATAACCTCAAAGACTTGCAGCGTGAAGTAGTCCAGGTTTCAGCAGACCTTGGTCTCGGTTTTGATGGCGACGGCGATCGCGTTGGATTCATTGATGAGACTGGGACACACCATGAGGCTGACATGCTGCTGCTTCTCTTATCGCGCCGGTTTCTAAACCGGCACCCTGGAGAGAGAATTTTGATCGATGTGAAATGCTCGATGTCGCTTATCGAAGGTATCGAGACGTTAGGAGGAGTCCCGATACTGACTGCCACTGGCCATACACTTATAAAACGTCGAATGAGAGAAGAAGGTATTCTGCTGGGCGGAGAAGTTAGTGGGCACATGTTTATCAAAGATGATTGGTATGGTGTCGATGATGCGTTGCTTGCAGCCTGTCATCTTTTGGAACTCCTGGATTCCGAAGGATGTACAGTATCAGAACTTCTAAAGGGTATGACGCGGTATCCATCGACGCCTGAGATGAAACTCCCCTGTCCAGATGACCAGAAGTTTAAGGTCGTGTCAGATATGGTGGCCCACTTCCACGAACTCTACCCACAATCCCTTACGATTGATGGTATTCGCATCATCACAGAAGATGGGTGGGCCTTGATCCGTTCATCGAATACGAGTCCATACGTGACCGTACGGGTAGAAGGTCGCACAGAAGAAGGATTCGATCGCCTACGTCGCATGGTGCGGCTAAAGATAATGGAGTATGACGCTGTTGAAGTCATAGATGCTCTCCTAGACTAGGTGAAGCGTCATCTTGAGACTACTCAGCCTGAGTTGACCCGTTGTTACCAAAAAGGGGGCCCCGTCGTGCTCGGATACGGCATCACATGAGGCTGTCCAGTGTGCGGAGTTATCTCACTCTAGTGTTGGTTCTTGGTCCAATTGGTCTGACACCTCTTATGGCACAAGCACCGCAAGCGTGGCTCATAGCAGGCCAAGACGCACAGGAATATGAGTTGAGCCGCGATATGGAGGTTTTTCGCAGTGGTGAGGCTAGCATGCGGCTTAGGGCTCGGGGAAACCGACACAGGGATGACTGGGCGGTAAGCGTTCAGATGATTGATGCGACTGCGTACCGAGACAAACGCATACGATTGAGCGGATATGTCCGCAGTGAAGATGTGGGGTCAGGAGGATTGTGGCTCCGTGTCGACGGTATCGTTGACGAAAAAGCTGCGATGCTTGTGATGGACAATTTGGAGGGTGATCGGATAAAAGGTACGAAAGAGTGGGCTAGGCAAAACATCGTCGTGGACATTCCGCCGGAGAGTGTGACAATCCTCATCGGCGCAATGATTACCGGCGACGGGGATATTTGGCTGGATGACCTTAGGTTTGAGGAAGTATCGACCACTGTTGAGCTAACAGCGAGTTCTGAACCTATTGTGACAAACGATCCCTACTCGCGTCCACCTGGGGTATTCCCGGTACCGACAAACCTCGGTTTTGAACACCCAGCCTAGTGTGGTCTAGTGATGAATAGGTTCGTCTGTGTTCTAGTTTTGTTGTGCTGTGTGAGTGCGTGTCGGAGCGAAGAGCAGGTCAGGCATGATGTGATTGGTGGATTGAGGGTCGGGGAACCACTGCCTGCCCTCGAGTTGAAAGATTTAGGTGGACAAACCGTCACCCTCTCTAGTTTTGAGGGTCGAGCCATCTTGCTCAACCTCTGGGCTACATGGTGTATCCCATGCCTCGATGAAATGCCCGAATTGGAAGAACTCCAAATCCAGTATGATCCAACGGTATTATCGGTAGTCGGAATTTCTATTGATAAAATCTCACCTTTGATGGTGTATGCGTTCCTTGAGGAAAATTCGATCACCTATACAACGCTAATGGCGGATGGAGAAGCACTCCTCGATGCATTGCACCTGCCTCCCGGTATACCCCACACCATTTTGTTAGACGACAAGGGGCTGGTGAGTGGGTACTGGCGTGGTCGGTTTCACCCTTTTGATCCAGATATTGAAGCACTTATAACTTCAACTGTTTCTAAGCAGTCATAAGGTTGTTCGCAGAGTTGAAAGACTGCCCTTGACGAATGACTATTGGGTAGCAATCATTATGTCACATGCCCGAAACGTAAATGTGGGCAATAGGACTGAGCAGGCAGGATCGTAGGATCGGGGGGCCTCTCAAGTGGCCACCCATTTTTTTTGTCTGTTTCGTGACGGGTGTCACGACCCGGGCGTGGGGGATCCGCGTCGTAATGGTCAGTGGTCGGCAGGTACGGGTTACCGGAACTCCGACAGTGACTTCACCAAGGAGTAGGTAATGCGTACGAGAGGTACCGTGAAGTGGTTCAATGATCAGAAGGGCTTCGGTTTTATAACGCCGGAGGATGGTAGTAAGGACTGCTTCGTACATCACACAGCTATTCAGGCCGATGGATTCCGAACCCTCAAGGAGGGTGAAGGCGTCGAGTTCGAGGTAACCGAGGGTAGTAAGGGCCCGGCTGCTGAGAACGTTACACGGTTGGAGGATGCGGTCTAACACCGTAGTTGTTTGTGGCAATTTAAAAGGGCCGCTCGGGTTTCCCGAGTGGCCCTTTTTGTGCTTTCTGTTTTTGTTGTATCTGTAGAAGAGATCTGCCCAACCGGCTGTTTCAGGAGGAATTTCGAATTGGATATAGAAGAACGACTGTGATTGAGTGGATACGGGGTATCGGTCTGTTGTTTATCTCTCTTGTGCACGCAGGCTGTGCGGGAAACGGGACTGGTTTGGATGAATTCGGGCACCCCCTTATGCCTGGCGGGCTTCCCCCACTAGAGGCAACCCTGAGTTCAATCCAGGCAAATATTCTTACCGCGATATGCACTCAGTGTCATACCGGAGTGACGCCTCCGTTAGGTCTAGCGTTGAATGTCGGCGTTTCTCGTCAAAATCTGGTCGGGGTGCCGAGCGTCGGGGTCCCGGAAGTCCAACGCGTCAAACCGGGAGATCCCGATGAGAGCTATATGGTCTGGAAAGTAGAGGGCCGATCCGGCATTACTGGTGACCGTATGCCGCTAGGTCTGGAACCCTTGAGGGCAGAAGAAATTGCTGCGATTCGAGGGTGGATTCAGGCTGGCGCCCTGGATAATTAGAGCGAGAATCGGATGCCCATGGGAAAGATAGCACAGTTTTTTCGTCTGGTGACCGTTATGATCTGGATGGCGGCCTTCACACCATCTGGCAGTTCGGCTTCTTCTGTGCATTTAGGGTTAAGGGTTGTTGATGAACCGTACATGTCGATTTCTACCGGCCTGCGATGCTCACAATGCCATGTAAACCGGACTGGTGGGGGTGCACGTAATGATTTCGGTAGCAGGTTTGCCCAAACTCAGGTGCCACTCACCAACTTCACCTACGTGAACAGGAACGTGACCTCGTTTCTATCATGGGGAGCGAATTTTCGGATGCGCGGGTCGGGGACGGTAAGCGACACCAATGCGCCGACCGACATAGGCATTCTTGAAGAGAGCCTGCAACTCGAGGCGCGAGTGATACCCGATGTGTTAGCTCTTTATGTCGACCAAATAGTTGGTCCCTCCGGTCTTAGAACGCGGGAGGCGTTTGCACTTCTAGAGAACCTTCCACTGAATGGCTACGTCAAAGCTGGGAAATTTATGTTGCCGTATGGGTTGCGACTGGCTGACGATCAGGCCTTCATCCGGGAACGTACCCGTTTTAATCATCAAACTCCTGACGAAGGTGTTGAGGTTGGAATAGAGCCGGGGAAACTCTCACTGTTCACCTCTTTCACAAACGGACCCCAACTGGCGGAGGGATCCGATAGTGGGAAGCAAATCACAACGACAGCCGCACTCATCTATCGCCGTTTCCGAGTGGGGGCTTCTGCCTCTCGCAACGATGCCCCGTTGGGGAGGAGAGACGTTGCCGGAGCGTTTGGAGGATTCAACGTTGGGCGATTCACCTTATTAGGTGAGTTAGACTATATATTCGACAAGCCCGATGATGGATTAGAGGTTAGGCAGCTTGCGGGATACGTTGAAGGTGACTTCCTGGCAACGCGAGGTTTCAATCTCAAGGCAACCTACGGGTATCTTGATCCAAGACGTCGGATCGGTGAGAATGAGCGCGTGAGGGCTCGGTTCGGATTGGAAATGTTCCCGATCCAATTTCTGCAGTTCTCTATCTTCTACACACTTCTGCAAGATATTCCGCAAGCGACAACCGACCTTGATCGCTTAAGTTTGGATTTCCACGTGTTTTTCTAGGAATTAGTCTTGTGGCTGTTCAAGAAACCCTCATGATATTTTGAACTATCGCCGATTTTAGAATGCACACCTATCATTGGCCTATGGCCAGTCCTCCCTATTTCTTTCAGAAGTCAACGTTTCCATGCTGGTATGCCCTGTTGGCTGTGCTTCTGTCGGTTCTCACCGCATGTGGGGATGCGACAGCACGGGCTGAGATTGAGTCTGTAAGTCGCGTATGGGAAGCCTCTCTTCTTGCGGGTCAGCCGGCGGAAGCTGTTTCGGAGGTTTTCACTAAAGATGCTTTGCGCCTACCGGCCGGGGAAGAAGCGGTTAAGGGGCAACCTGCCATTATCGAAGCGTTGGCTGGATCTGCTCGGCTTACTGAGGCTCGATTTATGATCGAGGACCTTGAAGTTGAAGGAAATCTTGCGTTTGCGAATGGGACGTACCGAGTGCGTGCTGAGGGTGGAGAAGAACTGACGGGAAAGTTTCTTGAAGTATGGAAGAAATCGAATCGAGGTTGGCAAATCCATCGCGTGATGTGGGACCAGATGAGTAATCAATGACGAAAGATGAGTAATCAATGACGAACCCCCCACGGTCTCGATCTACAAATGCTATTCACGCAGGTGCTCAGAGACCCCGACCCGAAGGCGCAGTGGTAACGCCGATATATCAAACGAGCAACTACGAATATCATGGCGAAGATTACCACGATATTGGATACATCCGGCTTAGTACCACACCGAATCATCGTGTGTTAAGCCGGCGTATTTCCGTTCTTGAAGGAACTGAAGATGCGCTGGTATTGGCAAGTGGTATGGCAGCTATTGCTGGTTCGCTATTCTCGGTGCTATCGGCCGGAGATCATGTGCTTGTCCAAGACACCTTATACGGTGGGACTGCGAGCTTGATCGCAGGCGACATGAAACGGTTTAACATCGACCACTCGGTGATCGATCCACAGAAACCGTCGAGTTGGGTAGAAGTGCTCACGCCGGCAACCAAGGCAGTTTACGTAGAAACCCTCACAAATCCCCTAATACAACTTGCAGATTTAGAGGCAGTGGTAACGTTCGCGAAGGAGCATGGGCTTGTGTCCTTGATCGACAACACTTTCGCGAGTCCGATCAATTTCCGCCCGGCGGAGTTCGGTTTCGATCTTGTTATTGAGAGTTGCACGAAGTACATGAACGGTCACAGCGATATTGTTGCAGGCTCCGTCGCGGGATCAGCACCTCTTGTAGGAGGGGTAAAGCGTTTCAACGATCACTTCGGTGGATCTTTGGATCCGCATGCTGCTTTTCTGCTTGAGCGTGGACTTAAGACAATTGATCTCAGGGTGAAAGAGCAGGGTAAGTCCGCAAGTCGGATCGCCAAGGTCCTTGAGGATCACCCTGCCGTTTCGGTAGTGCACTATCCTGGCCTGAAGAGTCATGCACAGCACGAACGAGCGACTCGTCTGCTCGATGGATTTGGTGGAATGCTATCGTTCGAATTGGTTGGAGACGTCTCGTATGCAGACGAATTCCTATCTGCAGTGACAGTTCCGACATTAGCAGTGAGTCTGGGGGGTATCGAGTCGCTTATTGTCAGACCGGCGACGGCGACTCACGCGTCATTGTCTACTGAACAACGCGAGCGGATCGGTTTGAGTGATGGGCTAATTCGTTTGTCGGTGGGGCTTGAGGATGTTGATGACCTGATCGTCGATCTGACATCTGCACTTGAAATTGCGAAAGGTAGGGTGTCTGCCTGAGAGAGTTGACAATCAAGGCCCCAACTTTGGCCGACATTGAGGAGGCGAAAGCGCGGGTTTATACTGCCGCGATTCGAACTCCGCTCGTACGGCTTCCTACGAATGAAGGGCCTGAAATCTGGCTCAAGTTGGAAAATCTCCAGCCCATCGGTTCCTTCAAAATTCGAGGTTCGGCGAATGCGATCGGGTGCGTGGAACCCGCTGAACTCGAGAGAGGAATTTGGACAGCCAGTGCTGGAAACATGGCACAAGGTGTGGCTTGGAATGCTCGCCAACTTGGGGTTCCATGCTCAGTTGTTGTTCCGGATACTGCACCGGAGAATAAGCTGGAAGCGATCCAACGGTTGGGCGGTCGAACCGTGAAAACATCGGTCACGTCGTGGTTTGAGGTTTTCAAGACGCGCCACTTCGAAGGAGTGCATGGACACTTTGTACACGCCTTCATGGATCGAGATGTGATGGCTGGCAATGGTACGATTGCGGTCGAGATTCTTGAGGACCTTCCGGACGTTAGCGCCGTCATTGTGCCCTTCGGAGGAGGTGGGTTGGCATGCGGCATTGCGGCTGGGTTTAGGGAACTTGCCCCCTCTGTACCCGTATATGCGTCAGAAGTGAAGGGACAAGCCCCTTTCGCAGAATCGCTTCAGGCGGCTAGCCCTGTCGCCATCGATTATACGCCGACTTTTGTTGACGGTATCGGTGGCCCCCACCTTGAGCCTGCCATGTGGGAGCTCTCGTCAAACCTTCTTGCGGGGTCACTTGAGGTGACACTTGCAGAGGTTGCGGCGACAGTCCGACTTCTTGTGTCGAGTAATCAGATTGTGGCAGAGGGTGCCGGGGCATCATCGGTTGCTGCCGGACTATCGAGCGCAGAGAGCTGGGACAAGATTGTCTGCGTTGTTTCGGGTGGGAACCTGGATTCGGCGAAGCTCGCTACGATTTTAGCGGGTGGGATACCGTAGGGAGGTTATCTATAGGAGTTAGGTGTGGCTGATAAGGGTGAAGCACAGGTGGAGGCGATCTGGCTCAAAATGGGCCGAGGTGGGGAGATGACCGGAGTTTCGGAGACACATCTGGTCGAAGGCCTTGGGATCGAAGGAAATGCGGACCAAGGTGGTTACCGTCAGGTGACTCTACTTGACGCAGATGCGTGGGAAGTGGCAACGGCGGAACTAGGGGTCGAATTGGACCCGGCGCACCGGCGCGCCAACCTTTTGATTCGAGGTGTTAACCTCGCAGAAACGAACGGACGCGTGCTACGTGTGGCTGGCTGCCAGATCCAGATTCGCGGTGAGACGCTACCGTGTGCCCTTATGGATGCAGCAGCACAGGGATTGAAAAAGACTCTTACGCCAGAGTGGCGAGCCGGTGCCTATGGGATGGTTATTGAGGGTGGACCGGTGACTGTAGGTGATTCTGTCTACTGGGACTCTTAGAAATAATTCGAGGCGTTTTCGTTGACTCCTTCCCGTAGTCGTGCCTCTCTCGCTGCAACTTTTGCGGTGTTCCTCCTTGGATGCGATGAGGAGTCTTCCGACTTGTCACCCGCAGTGACCGCTGGCACGCTATCAGTCTTCGAGGGGGAGTTGTTCTATCAGAAAATCGGAGCTGGTCAGCCGGTTGTGGTTTTACATGGTGGGCCTGGTTTAGACCACGCCTACCTTCGGCCATGGTTTGAGCCACTGACGGACACTCATCAGATCGTTTTTTATGACCAGAGGGGTTTGGGAGGGTCGCGCGCACGGCTCAACATGTCGAGCATCTCCATGAATCGATATCTGACTGACCTTGATCGAATTCGAGAAAGGGTTGCCCAACGTGAACGTATCATCGTTTTGACACACTCTTGGGGTGCGATTCCAGCCCTACTGTACGCACTCCAAGTTCCGAATCGAGTTGAAGCGTTGATTCTTGTTAGTCCAGTTGAACCGGGGAGTCGTTTTTCAAGTTTGACAAGTGATCGTCAAGTAGCCAGGCGAGCCTCAGCCGATCAACGTGCGTTGGATTCGTTGAGGGCGAGCCCCCAGTTCCGAGCTAGAGACCGCGAGACTATAAATAAGATGTTTTTCCACGTCTTCCGGGGGACATTTGCTAATCCGGATGTAGCAGATAGTCTCTTAGCGGTAAACCTGCAGCCTAGGACAGTCGAGCAAGGTCAGGAGGTTGCTCGTCTTCTGATGGCCCCGCTTGAAGGGCTCGATTTTTGGGATGAGCTCGATCAACTAGAAGTGCCTGTCCTTATAGTCCACGGTGAGAGTGATCCGATACCCGTAGAGATGATTGAAATGTTGAATGAGACGCTACCAGAAAGCAGGCTGGTTCTCCTCAAGAACACAGGTCACTTTCCGTTTATAGAAAATCGCGTGGAGTTTTTCGGTGCTGTACGACAGTTTCTATCGGGACTTGATCCATGAACGATTGTTTGCCCTCGATAGTTGTTGGTATGGATCCAAGTCGGTTGACCAGTGCGCTTCAGAAGATCAACGTGGCGCGTCGAAATCGAGTGGGGAGCTTGGATCGTCTCAGCAAACTAATAGGTGGATTTGAGGCGCTCTTGGAGACAGTACCACAGCGACGGAGTCGAGAACTAGAAGGATCGCGCGCTCTCGACGAGTTAGACACACTTCTTACGTTACAGGGAGTTAAGGGTGGGACTGAATCGCTGCGGAGTTTTCTTGAGCCGATCATAGATCGTTTGATCGAAGCGCTGCTTGAGTTTCCAGAAAGACGACTGGCCGCGTATGGATCTCTTTTGCCAGGGCAGGAGAATCACCACCAGATTTCAAGGCTGATGGGTGAGTGGATTGATGGCTATGTAGATGGGATTATCCACCTGGACAGGTCTTCTAAAGAGGACGAGTTCCCCAAACTAGTGTGGGATTTGTCTGGAAACCCCAAAGCGGTTCGTGTCTTACACAGTGCTGCCTTGCCGGAATGCTGGGATCGGCTTGACGAATTTGAGGGAAGGTTTTCCTATTGTCGAAGTCTTGTCCCGGTGAGGACCGAGCAGGGAACTTTGGTGTGCAATCTCTACGAGTTTGTTGAATCACAGGTGCATATGGAGTGACGGTCTTAAGTTGACAGAAGTGCACTGTCGAAGGTGTATTCTATGATTCCTCCTGCTTGACCTTATCCCATAGGCGATCCAAGGTTTCGAGCCCTACCGTCTCCCAATCTATACCCTGCATCTCGGCGAGCTCGATCATACGACGGCACCGGTTTTCAAACTTTGAGATCGACACTAGAAGAGCGTTGGCTGGATGGGCTCCTGCGAGCCGAGCAGTATTCGCCGCTGCAAAGAGGAGGTCGCCAGCCTCTTCTTCGACCTTAGCGCTCGCGTCTCCAATATCAAAAGCCGAATTCGTGTCTGTCACTTGCTGGAGTTCCACGATCTCTTCACGAACCTTTGCGAGTGCTCCTTCAATACTTTTCCAGTCGAAACCGAAGGTGGCCATGCGCTCCTGAACTCGGGCTGCGCGGCTTAGAGGATCAAGTCCAAGGGAAATGCCTTTAAATGGTTCGAGTCCAGTTTTCCCGGGCTCGTTTTGTAAGGCAGCCTCGGACGTCCGTTCGGCGGCTTTCATTGTTTCCCAATCAGGTGGCGACTCCGAATCTCCGAATACATGTGGGTGTCGTGCCACCATTTTTTCTTCGAGCGCAGTGATGACGTCTTTTGTGCTGAATGCCCCTCGTTCTTCTGCAAGGATGATCTGAAAGGCAACATTCAGAAGGAGATCTCCGAGTTCCTTCTGAAGTGAGGCATCGTCTTCCACGTTGATTGCCTCGGCCACCTCATGCGCTTCCTCGAGAAGGTACGGTCGTAGACTCCGCGCAGTCTGTTTTTTGTCCCAAGGACAGCGATCGCGAAGCAGCCGCACCAACGCGAGTGCGCGACCGAGAGTATCGTCCGCTTCTCGCCTCTCGCGAAGGTAAAGAGCTCTAGGATCACCTGGGGTAGCAAGCTTGTCGTTCATGGCGCGCGCAAGGTATGGGGGGTAGCGTCACAACTCCAACTTCGTGTAAGCAAGATCTTTTCACTTGGTTGCAAGTTCTAAAATAGTGCCACTCCATTACAACGGTCGATACACTTGAACGAAAATTCTGCGGACCAATATACGAGAGCATGGCTCGAGGTAGACTTGGACGCGCTCGTCCGAAATGCACAGGAAGTAGCTAAACACGTGGCCCCAGCTCGCCTGATACCCATGGTAAAGGCTAATGGGTATGGTTTGGGAGCTGTTGAGGTAGCTAGTGCACTAACCCAACTTGAGCCTTACGCGCTCGGAGTAGCCACCCCTGGAGAAGGAATTCAACTCCGAGATGCTGGGATAGAAGAGCGAATCATTGTGTTTGCGCCAGGGGTTATCGGAGAGGTAGAAGCTCTGTTGGCTGGCCGACTGGATATGTCTGTATTCAGTCTTGCCTCACTTCGAGCCCTTGACTCGAGGGTGCGAGAGGACGGTGGTTCAGTAGGGATCCACCTCGAGATCGACACTGGGATGGGCCGTGCCGGTTTCATTGCTTCTGCTGCCGAAGAATGGGTTCCACAGGTTGCGAAGATAATTGAGCGGGGTGGAGTGTGCGTTGAGAGTGCATTCACCCATTTTCATTCTGCCGCTGAGGATGGTGCTGTTACAGCTTTTCAGTTCAAACAGTTTGAAGCATCTCTAATGTTGCTTGAGTCAGCCGGTGTGACGGTTCCTCTGCGTCATGCGTCTAACAGCGATGCGATCCTCCATGATCGGCAGTATCATTTAAATCTCGTGCGTCCGGGGATCTATATCTATGGAGGACGTCGGGGGGTAGGGATCAAGGGCCCGCTGCCGGATCCCGAAGTGGTTGCATCAGTTCGGGCTCGGATCCTAGAAGTGCGCTCGCTCGCTGCGGGCTCAACATTAAGCTATGGCGCAAAGTATGTTACGCGACGAGAAGAAAACATTGCAACGCTTGGTATTGGATACGCTGATGGTATACCATGGCGACCTGGGAGCCAGGGCCACGGTATCATCTGTGGTACGCGAGTTCCCATCCGTGGGTCTGTATGTATGGATATGACGCTCTTAGACGTTTCGGCAGTGTCGAGTGTCGAACCTTGGTCAGTAGTAACATTGCTTGGGTCAGAGGGGGACGAGGAAATTACGCTGGCTGATCTTGCTGAGGTTAGCCAGACCATCGAATACGAGATATTAACAGGATTCGGCCAACGGATACCGCGGTACTACTCGCCATACCGGGAAGCTTGATCGAACGGATACAATGATCGAGAGAAATAAAGAATACGGAACTGGGTTTGGAGGGGGCCTCGCGATGGTCGCCATGGTCCTCCTTCCCGAGGCTGACATCGGGTGCGGTTTGTGAACAAGTCTGCCGGGCATGTTAACCGAAGATTCGTCATCGTTGCGCTTGGTTTGGTTGGACTGTCGGTATCTTGTACGGAAGATCCGCTTGCGCTTGGGAGTGATACGGCACCAGGAGCGACCAGCGAGATTCGAGATGTAACGTTGGAGGTAACAAGCCTCCCGCTTTGGCGAGACACCACAGTTTCGGGTTTCGCTCTTCCGGCGAATGCACCCTTCCTATTTGTTTCGAACGCTTCACATCTGTTAGCAAAAGGGCTCGTGCGTTTTAATGTTCCGGACACCCTTCGAACTCTTGCCGATACGTTGCCAGTGGGGCTGTTCGACAGCGTCACTGTCCAACTCACGGTGGATACGGTTCGGTCGGTCTTCTCTGACTTTCCAGTCACATTTCGGATGGTGACATTGGCTGAGTCCTACGACGAAGATTCGGTGACGTGGAAAGAGGCGAGGCCAGGAGCACCATGGGTGACTCCAGGAGGTTCTCTCGGGATAGAGCTTGCGACAGGGGAGTTGGACGGGACCTCAGATACCGTGAGGATGGATTTTTCAGTTTCAACTGATTCTTTGCTTAAAAGCTGGCAGGAGACGGACGGCGAACCTGGGTTTGCGCTGATCGTCGAGGGACCGGAAGCTCAGGTTCGTATCCAACAGATGCTCCTCCGATACCGCCCGCTGCTAGAGGGGCGAGTGGTGCCATTGGTTCCCAAGACACAGTTTCCATCGTCGCGCACTTTTGTGATTGATCCGCCCCTACCCCCGACAGGTCAAGAACTTCGACTTGGGGGTATTCCATCTTCCCGTCTGTACTTCGAGTTCGCCTTTCCAGATACGATCGGAGGCATTCCCTTGGGAGAGGCTACGATCAACCATGCGGAAATAATTCTGCATCCCTTAGCGCCTCCTGCGGATCCATTTCCAGCTGAGTTAACCTTCTTTGCGAGACAAATCACCCTTTTAGGAGATCCTTTTGTTCTGGGTCCCAAGACGCCGATTGGCTCGGGGAATGCCGTAACGGTTGCTCTAAATCCAGAAACGTTGGCAACAGGGAGGCCGCTAAGCTTGAATATCACATTGCTACTGGCTCGAGCCACCGTCGAATCTGTGAGCAGCATACGGATGGGGCTGCGCTCCGATCCCGATGCCCAAACAATCGGTTTTTGGGAATTCGGATCGGCTGAAGGTGCGGAGGGAGTTATTCCCCAGCTTAGAATTATACTTAGCCCTAAACCCACCTTCAGTATCCCATGATGCGTTGGGTCCATTTGTTCCTGACTCTGATGGTGGTTCCTATTGGCTTATCGGCCCAGCAACCGATCACCGCTCTTGGGCTTGGATATCCAGTTGAGCCCATAGATGGAAGATCCGCAGCCCTAGGTGGTACTGGTATTGGTCTTTTTGGAAGCACCTACAGTCTGCGCAATCCCGCGGATCTTCTGCACCACCCAGAAGCCGGCTTCAGCCTGTCCTTAGCAAGTGAAGCTGTGACGCTTGGTGAGGATCAGTCCTTAAGGACTGGGAGAGAGCGCTTTACGAACATTAGGGCGTTAGTGCCCTTTTCGGATTGGGCAGCCAGTATTGCGTTCGGAGGTGTTTTTGATCAGGACTGGTCGGCGCGATTCCTCGATACGCTTGTGCTTGCGGATGGTTCTGCCCCGTTTGAAGAAGCGCGGGAACACGATGGAGGGATAAGCACAATCGACGTTTCACTGGCGCGGCGTCTTGGGCCGTTCGGGATCGGTGTCTCAGCCCAGCGACTAACTGGTTCACTTAGGCAGTCGTTCTTCCGGAGTTTCGAACTCCCCATTGGAGAGGCTCCAATACTCAGCGATGGTGGAGGAACACGAGAGGTCTCTTACAAAGGGTGGCGGTTTAAGGGCGGAGCGTCGATCAACATTGCCGACCGTTTATTAATTGGCGGCTCGATGAGCTTGGCCACCACCCTTACTGGAACGGCACAAGATACGATCCCGAACACGACCGATTTCGAACTTCCGGTCATGTACGAGATAGGAGGTAGTTTTAGGCTTGTTGATGAACTGTTGGTCACGGCGGCTACTGGTCGTGCACCGTGGGCTGACGCTGGTGATGTCGGTGAGTATAAATCACATAATGTCACATGGATCGGCGGCGGGATTGAGTTTGGTGGGTTAATGCTCCTCGGAGGTCGGCTACCATTGCGTTTTGGTATGCGCCGCTCTGATCTGCCTTTCAGCTTAGGGGCGGATAGCATCACGGAAAAGGCGTTCACAGGTGGTTTTGGGTGGGAGTTTCAAGAAGGGCTCGCGACCGCAGATTTGTCGCTGGAAGTAGGGTCACGCGGAGATACTGCTGGCACGAACATTCAGGAATCATTCACACGAATGATTCTGACGTTGTCACTTCGGCAGCGGAGTTCGTAGTCGAGTGGCGTAGATCGTTGTTAGGAGAGTTCGTCGAACGCAAAGTTCACTCTTTCCATGAGGTGCTGAGGGCGGTTGATCGGCCAGTCGTGATGTTCGGGCACAGGTATGATGCGCACGCCTGTCGGGTTCGTTTTAAAGTAAGTTGTATATTCTTCCGGTCGGTGTAACTCGTCCTTGATCGACTGAAAAACAATTGCGTGGTGGGATCGTGGCTGAAACGTGGATGAAGGTTGGTTTAAGGATTTGAGGACGGGGAAGACGATCGAGGGGTGAGTCACCGCAGCTCGGAGGTAGTCGGTTAGGACCATCGCCGCAAACCGACACCCGTACCAGCCCTCAAGACCGAAATACTCTCTCAGTTGCTGATGAGCAGCTCGTCCAATCATCCATGGGAGTGCAACTGGGGCTGGTATGGTGGGCGAACAGGCGATTGCGGGCCCATCGTGTAGTAAAGCCAGTAGTGCTCCGAAGGAATGTCCAACCCAAACTGCACCGGGGGCATACCTCTGTGAAACCTCAGTGACCAGATTCAGATAGTCTCCAGGTGACCTGGGGAGTTTTTGATGAGAGCGGAATGATAGATCGGGAATCACAACCCGGAAACGATCAGTGAGGAGATTAATACCTCTCGAGTAGTGTTGTGGGTGCACCCCGAGACCCGTCAAAAAGACTAGCGTCTCTGATGAAGAGCCCCAAGTTTGAATGGGTACATCCAGCCCGTGGAAATGGTATCGTTGGGTTTGCACGCCCGATCGTACCGGATAGACCTATGTGCAGCAACGGATCCTTGAAGGGAAAACTATGGTGAGTGGCCTCGTCAAATTGGAAATGGCGGCAGCGGATCGCGTGAAAAAGCGTACCGTTCAGCACCCCGGTCCGTTCAAGCGGCGAGTCTACCTTGAGACCTACGGTTGCCAGATGAACATCAACGATTCTGAGTTGATGGAAGGCTTGCTTTCAGAGCGTGGGTTTCTGCGTGTGGAAAACCCTGATGGTGCAGATGTCATCTTAATCAACACTTGTGCTATTCGAGAGCACGCCGAGCAGCGCGTTCGAGGTCGCATTGGCGAACTGCAGAAATACCGACATCAGAATCCCGATCTTGTTTTGGGTGTGACTGGGTGTATGGCGCAGCGACTAGGTCGCCGTCTCATCGATGAGACATCCGGTGTGGATTTGGTTGCTGGCCCCGACGCGTATAGAAGTCTCTCTGAAACAATCGAGTTGATTCAAAAAGACACTATCGAACGTGGCCAGACATTACTTGAGCTGGACATGGATGAGAACTATGAGGATGTCACGTCGGTACGGTCTCGTGGAGTGAGTGCTTGGATCACTGTTCAGCGTGGCTGCGATCACAGGTGTACATTTTGCATTGTTCCCTATGTGCGAGGTGGAAAAAAGGATCGCCAACCAGAGCAAATATTGACAGATGTTCGGGTGGCGGTAACTCAAGGATTCACTGAGGTTGTTCTCCTCGGGCAAACCGTAAACTCTTACGAGTCAGGCGATTGGAATTTTACTCGCCTGCTTCGCAGTGTGGCTAGGATTGAAGGCATTAGGCGAGTGCGGTTTACCTCGCCTCATCCCAATGATGTGACGCAGGAACTCCTGGAAGTGATGAGAGACGAGCCCTCGGTGTGCCGCCAGCTTCACTTGCCGGTGCAATCAGGCGCTGATCACGTTCTTAAACGCATGGTGCGTCGATATACAGCGAAAACTTTTCTACAAAAGGTTGATCTTGCGCGGGAAGTTGTACCCGGAATAGCGTTGTCAACCGATGTCATCGTTGCGTTTCCAGGTGAGACTGATGAAGAATATGGGGCGACCCTGGACTTGCTGAGGCACGTGAGATTCGATGATGCGTATCTCTACAAGTACTCGCCACGGGATGGTACTCCAGCAACACGCTTCCCATCGGATCAATTCATCTCCGACGAGGTTGGATCAGCTCGCCTTGAACAACTCATCGGGCTACACCGAAAGATACAACGAGAGATCAACGAGGCCGAGGTCGGCGGGGTCCGCGAAGTCTTGATCGAGCGACCCGCGCGTTCAAATGGGGATGTACTTGGTCGCACTGAACAGAACAAGGTCGTCGCGTTCTCCGGAGACTCTTCGGACATCGGAAATTATGCAGAGGTAAAGCTTACCGGGACGACAGGTGCTACGTTTAGAGGGGCTCTGTGCTAACAAGTTCGTTCTGCGGCTTTGGTTTCCGATAAAATGTCTATGCGCTTTCTTACTCGAACTCTTTCCTTTGTCATCGCTATTTTGCTTGCCTTTTGGTTCACCGCCGAGAACGCGAACGAACTCGTTTGGATCGACTTGGTGTTTTTTAGGATCAGGGCATCCTTACCACTTATTCTTTTTTCGTCGGTTCTTGGAGGCATGGCGATATCCACACTTGTTGCATGGCGTGCAGAACGTCGAGAGAAGCGGCGATTTTCGGCAGCCCTTGATCCTATCGAATTAGGTAGTGTTGCAAAAAATCTAGAGACTGACCACGATGCGTGAGAGTGAAAGCCCCCCCCATAATTTGACCGCTGATTGAACGCTATCATGCATGGCCACCAATAGGTTGTGGGTGATACGGTCAGCATATGCCAGATACGCTAAACAAGTCGAAGGGGGGCGCTGATGCCCGCTAATGGCCTAGCCGGCGAGAAGAGTCCTTACCTCCTCCAACATGCATCTAATCCTGTAGACTGGATGCCGTGGGGAGATGAGGCGTTTGAGCGGGCGCGTTCCGAAGACTTGCCAATATTTCTTTCGATCGGATACGCGACCTGTCACTGGTGTCACGTTATGGAGCGGGAGTCGTTCGAGGATCCGGTTGTGGCGTCCTTCCTAAATGACGGTTTCGTTTCAATAAAAGTTGATCGAGAAGAACGACCGGATATCGACAGTGTATACATGACGGTTTGTCAACTCATGACGGGTCACGGAGGGTGGCCGCTGACCGTGGTCATGACACCTAACAAGAAACCGTTCTTCTCCGGTACATATTTTCCGCGTGAAACTGCCCATGGTCGTATAGGGTTGCTTGAGCTTTTACCCAAGCTCATGGATTTGTGGATTGAACGGCGTTCTGATGTAGAAGCTTCGAGTGAGGCCGCAATCTGCGCGGTGCAAGAGGCGGAGGCTCGGATATTTTCTGTAGGGGCCGGCACTGGCACTGACCTCAACGTAAGAATACTCGAGCGTGGGTTCGAGGAGCTCCAAAGCAGGTTCGATCAGACGCAAGGAGGTTTTGGTCGTGCCCCCAAATTTCCAATGCCGCATCAACTCCTCTTCCTCATGCGTTGGCACCATTTTACGGGGGACCTAAAGGCTCTTGAAATGGTTGATGTGACTCTGGCCGCGATGCGACGAGGTGGGATCTTCGATCAGGTAGGGTTCGGTTTCCATCGCTATTCAACCGATGAACGTTGGCTTGTCCCTCATTTCGAGAAGATGCTCTACGATCAAGCACTTCTTGCTATGTCGTACGTTGAGATGTGGCAGATTAGTGCGAATGAAGAGTGTCGTTTTGTAGCTGAAGAAATCTTTGGGTATGTCCTCCGCGAGCTGACTGACGCCGAAGGTGCTTTTTATTCGGCTGAGGACGCCGACAGTGAGGGTCGTGAAGGTGCCTTCTATGTTTGGTTAGAGGCTGAGATCGACGAGGTCCTCACCGGCACGTTCGATGACGAGACCGTGTCTTTGGTTAAGCAAGTCTTTCAGGTTCAAAAGTCCGGCAACTTTGCTGACGAGTCGACGGGGAACCGGAACGGAGAAAATATTCTTCATCTGGGAGAGTCGATTCATGGAATTGCAAGCGCTCTAGGCTGTGATGAGGCACAGTTAAGACGCACACTGGAGACAGCTAGGGCAGAATTATTTGATTCACGGTCCACGCGTGTACGTCCCCTCTTGGATGATAAGATTCTTACGGATTGGAATGGGCTCATGATTGCAGCACTCGCAATTGGGGGCCGAGTTCTAGACGCACCCGTGTATAGGGAGGCTGCAGCCCGAGCCGCACTTTTCCTATTAGATAAGCTTCGTGATAAGAACGGACGACTGTTACACAGGTATCGAGAAGGAGAGGCTGCGCTAGCTGGAGGGGCAGCAGACCACGCCTATTTTGTGTGGGGACTCATTGAACTCTATGCTGCGACTTTTGATCCCCAATGGCTCGAAGCAGCTTCTACTCTTATGGAGGCATTAATCGATGATTTTTGGGATCCGAACGGAACCGGCGTGTTTAACGCCGCTTCCGATCAGAACGATGTGCCTGTTCGGCAGAAAGATGTCTACGACGGTGCGATGCCCTCAGCGAATGCCGTTACATGGTATGTTCTTCTTCGGTTAGGGCGACTCACAGGAAACAGAGAGCTTCTAAACCGAGCTGCGGAGATGGGTCAGATTTTGGCCGGGCCGATTGATCGCAATCCATCCGCACATACGATGTCACTTGTCGCACTGGATCTGGCTTTGGGGCCGACGCACGAGGTAGTGGTGGTAGGGGATGCACGTTCAGAGGATACTCGAGCTCTTCTGAATGCACTCCAAACGGAATATCGTCCACGGATTGCTACCTTGTTCAAAGAGGTTGGAGATGAAGCTGGCGACCGACTTGGAGATCTCGCGCCTTTTTCTGCGGGTCACACCCTAATCGATGGACGGGCAGCGGCATACGTGTGTTCCGACTTCGCATGTCAGCGACCTACACAAGACAGTTCAGAGATGCTGGCACTTTTGGGTTGATGTTTGGGTACGGTGTTGATCTACATGAAGCTGTAACTGTCATCGCCGTCACTCACGAACCAAAATTTTAGGAGGCGGAGTCACATGGATCTAGGTCAGATGCTCTTCGGGAATACGGTTCGCGAGTGGTTCGTTGCTGCAGGGATTTTTGCGCTCTCAGTGATTGCAATCTGGGCAGTCCAACGCTACGCGCTCAAAGCCTTTTCTCGCTTTGCGAGCGACACTCAAACGTCTCTTGATGACTTCGTGGCTGAATTATTGAACCACACGAAGTTTTGGCTTATCCTAATTGTAGCAGTATTTGGGGCCTCACTATCTCTCAACGTGAGCTCACTGATTACACTCGTTCTGAGTCGGGCGTCAGCTATTGCGATCGTGATTCAAGTGGGGGTCTGGGCTAGCGCCGCCATAACATTCTGGGTCGTGCGCTTCGTGCATCGCACGGCGGGCAAAGATGCTGGAGCAGTCACGACCGTAAGTGCGGTGTCGTTTGTAGGTCGATTAGTGGTATGGTCAATCGTCCTTCTGCTGATTTTGGACAACCTCGGGGTTGAGGTTACGGCGCTTCTTGCGGGATTAGGGATCGGAGGGATCGCAGTTGCTCTCGCTGCCCAGAACATCTTGGGTGATCTTTTTGCTTCACTATCGATCATCCTAGACAAGCCTTTTGTGCTGGGAGATTTTCTTGTTTTGGGTGATTATAAGGGGACGGTCGAGCAGATCGGACTCAAAACCACTCGTATCCGGAGCTTGGGTGGGGAACAGCTTATCGTAGGAAACGATGATCTTCTTAACTCCCGCATTCTTAATTTGGGGCGAATGTCAGATCGAAGGGCATCGTTTAACGTTGGTGTAACTTACGATACGCCTCGTCATTTACTCGAACAAATTCCAAGTTGGATTCAAGAACTGGTCGAGGCACAGGATCATACCCGATTCGATCGCAGTCACCTGTTTGATTATGGTGATTACTCGATAAATTTTGAGACTGTCTTCTATCTGGAGGTCCCGGAATACGCCACATACATGGACGTGCAACAGGCAATCAAGCTGGGATTGCACGAACGCTTCGAGCAACACGGTGTTGAGTTCGCCTATCCGACCCAGGTTGTATTTACGATTCCGGGTGTTGTTGAGTAGCGGTGCCTTCGTTGCATAGGCCTGCTTTGCGGGGTAGTCTGATCGGCTGTGAACAGCGGATTAGGACCGCGACAGGTAGGGGTTGGCGCCCCAAACGTCATCTTCTTCCTCGGCATCGGTTACGTTCGCCAGTAACCCATGTCAGACCAACGAGCGATACGACGACGCGTGGATACCACGGTTAATACCAGCCCAATCATGCTGCTCTCGGGCACTTCTAATCCTGATTTAGCTAAAGGGATTTCGGAAGTGCTAGGTGAGCCGCTGTGTGACGTGACCATTAAGCGCTTCGCCGATGGTGAAATCTTTGTGCGAATCGATGAAAACGTGCGGGGGAGAGATGTATTCTTAATTCAGTCGACCAACCCTCCAGCAGAAAACATGCTAGAACTTCTGTGCCTGATCGATGCGGCCAAGAGAGCTTCAGCCGCGCGGGTCACAGCTGTAGTGCCTTACTACGGTTACGGGCGCGCTGACCGTAAGGATCAACCGCGCGTGTCAATAGCAGCCAAGCTGATGGCGAATCTCATCACAGCCGCGGGGGCAGATCGACTATTATCGATAGACTTTCACCAGCATCAGATTCAGGGTTTCTTTGATATCCCAGTGGATCACCTGTACGCGGCTCCGGTCTTCCGACGTCACTACGAAACGAAAAACTTCGAGAACCTCGTGGTGGTAGCTACTGATGTTAGTGCCGCTAAGATGGCACGCGGTTACGCTCGCCGACTTGGAGGTGATTTGGCAATCATCGACAAGCGCCGTCCGGGCCCGAATGAAGCTGAAGTCTCTAGCATCGTCGGTGACGTTGAAGGGAAACATTGTCTTATCCCCGATGACATGATTGACACTGCTGGGACGATGGCTTCGACCGTGAAAGTATTACGCGAGAGAGGTGCATTGGACACGTATATTCTTGCCACGCACGCACTGTTCTCAGAGCCGGCGGTCGAACGGCTCATCGAAGCGGGTGCCAAAGAAATCGCCGTCTCGGATACAGTCCCTCTCTCGCCCGATAAAATAGAGGCGCTGCCGGACTTAAAAATACTGTCGGTCGCGAATCTACTGGCCCAGGCTATCGAGAGTACGCATACGAATAGCTCTGTTAGCAAGCTGTTTAAGTGATCGGCAAGCGGTCGTTTGGCCGCGCTATTATCCGATCGATACCCTCCGAGTAGAGAAGAAATATGACGAAGGAATCTGCCACACTCAGCGCTGAGCTTAGATCTGAGACGGGGAAAGGTGCTACCCGCCAATTACGGCGATCCGGACGACTACCGGCAGTAGTCTACGGTCGCCTCGACGAAACCCAGTCCTTGACACTGGATACACAAGAACTGGTTCGCTTACTAACTGAGATACGCGCAGCTACAACTGTTATCGATCTTGAGGTCGGAAGTGAAAAGCCTCGACGCGTTCTTATTAGAGAAATACAGCGCCACCCCTTCCGAGCTGAGCTTTTGCACGTCGATTTCTTCGAAATTCGTGCCGATGTGAAGATCAAAATACAGGTACCCCTTCACCTGGAGGGTGAGGCATATGGGGTGGAGATGGGAGGTATTCTCCAGCAGATTCGACATGAACTTGAGGTCGAATGTTTGCCGAACGAAATTCCGCCCGATTTTAAAGTCGACGTCACGGACTTGGATATTGGAAACTCGATTCACATCAGTGATGTTGAGTCGAGTGGTGTGACAATATTGGATGACGAAGGATTAACTGTCTGCACAGTTGTGCCTCCGGCCGTGGAGGAAGAGCCGGAAGTCGAAGAGCTTGAGGAAGGTGAGGAAGGTGAGGAAGGTGAGGAGATCGAGGGGGATGAGTCGACCGATGACTCGGCCGAAGGGAAAGAAGAGTCAGAGGCATAGTTGGATCGTCCAGACGCACGACGAGGGAGCCGCCTGCGGATAATCCTCGCCTTGGGAAACATGGGGGAGAGGTATCGGGACACGCGACACAACGTAGCGTGGTGGTTGGCAGACCGACTGGCTCGCGCATGGGAATGCCCTGCGTTTATGCCGGACGGAGAGACCAGCTGGACTTCCTGCGGCTCCTTCGACCACCGGGTCGAGCTCCATAAGCCGCTCACATACATGAATAGGAGCGGCTTAGCTGTTACATCATTAATAGATTCCCGCGATTTTGACCCTGCAGTCGATATGCTTGTGTTAGTGGATGATGTCGCACTTCCTCCGGGCCGATTCAGACTGCGACCAGAAGGGTCTCCCGGTGGACACAACGGACTCGCTTCGATCTCAGGAGCGTTGGGAACTGAAATATTCGCCCGACTTCGCATCGGAGTTGGGCGACCGACGGATGACAAAATCGAGTTGGCAGAATGGGTGCTTGCACCGCCGACACAAGGTGAAGAAGAGGCTGTATTATCGACCTTCTCTCAAGCGACGCAGGCGATCGAATGTTGGTTGGAGTATGGGATAGAAGTGGGAATGAATCGTTTTAACGTATCAACATGATAGATACATAAAAGATGCTGAACAGAAAAAAAGAGGAGAGAGATTAAGTGGCGGAATACGTTGATTTCGCGGTTTGGCTTGGGGTGATCGGACTGATGTTCTCGTTTGGTCTTTTTACGTACGTGAAGAAACAACCGGTAGGTACCGATACGATGGCTGAGTTGGCTGAAGCGATCCAATCGGGTGCCATGACCTTCCTCAAACGAGAATACACCGTACTGCTCCCGTTTATTGGAATTGTTATGGGGCTCCTGTTCTGGCTCGTCAGTTTACAAACAGCGATTGCGTATATTTTAGGGGCCCTATGCTCAATTCTAGCTGGTTTTGTCGGTATGCAGGCTGCGACGTCTGCCAACGTGCGTACGTCCGAGGCAGCTCGCTCCTCTGGTCAGGCAAAGGCGCTTCGTGTTGCTTTTTCTGGTGGAGCTGTGATGGGTACCGCGGTGGCTTCCCTTGGACTGATCGGTATCGGTACGGTGCTTATGATGTATGATCCGCAGGTGTTGGGTTTCCGACCGTTCGGCGAGATAATCTCAGGATTTGCGATGGGTGCGTCTTCAATAGCACTCTTTGCTCGTGTGGGTGGTGGTATTTATACAAAAGCTGCGGATGTGGGTGCCGATCTGGTTGGTAAGGTCGAAGCGGGTATACCTGAAGATGACCCTAGGAATCCTGCTACGATCGCCGACAACGTTGGTGACAATGTGGGCGATGTGGCCGGTATGGGTGCCGATATTTTCGAATCATACGTTGGGTCCGTCATTGCGACTATTGTGATCGGAGTGACGAGCGCGCAGATCCTTGATAGTGCTAGGCTGGCGGCAGTCGCACTTCCCATTCTCTACATTATGACTGGTTTCTGCGCCAGCATTGTGGGTGTTTTAGCGATCCGCGTTCTCGAGAAGTTGAATCCGTCGAGTGCCCTGAGGTGGTCACCAATTATTAGTGCTGTGATCTTCTGGATCGCAGCCTACTTCATAACAATAAACTTGAATATCCTAGACGTATCATCCACCAACATGTGGACCATCGGTGATCCGAACGCCGGCCCGTTTTGGGCTATGCTGTTTGGTTCGCTGGTAGGGATCTTCATCGGGCTGGTCACGGAGTATTATACCGCTGAGGCTCCAATCAAGAAGATCGCAGCCGCGTCAGAGACGGGATCGGCTACTAACATCATCACCGGGCTCGCAGTCGGAATGGAGTCCACAGCTATCCCAATGCTTCTCATATCTTCGGCCATTTTTTTAGCATATAACTTCGCTGGCTTGTACGGGATTGGGATTGCCGCAGTAGGTATGCTCGCGACGGTGGGAGTGACAATGTCGGTTGATGCCTATGGACCCGTCGCGGACAATGCGGGTGGAATCTCCGAGATGAGCGAACTGGGACCGGAAGTGCGCGCCATTACCGACTCGCTTGACGCTCTAGGAAATACAACAGCTGCTATTGGAAAGGGCTTTGCCGTAGGCTCTGCTGCGCTCACCGCGTTGGCGCTCTTTTCTGCGTACTCGAATGCTGTAGGTCTTGATGCTACCGGAATAAATCTCGTAAACCCACTGGTTGTTATTGGATTATTTATTGGTGGAGCCACACCGTTCTTTATAGCGGCCCTCACGATGACGGCAGTAGGGCGTGCTGCGGCTGGTATGGTAGCCGAGGTCAGGCGGCAGTTTAGAGAAATCCCTGGAATTTTGGAAGGAACTGCAAAGCCTGATTCGGCCCGGTGTGTTGATATTTCTACTTCGGCTGCTCTCAAGGAGATGATTGTTCCGGGATTGGTGGCAATCATCGTTCCAATCATGGTTGGCCGGTTACTGGGTGTGGAAGCACTCGGTGGGGCATTGGCGGGGGCGACCGTTACGGGTGTATTGCTCGCGCTCTTCATGGCCAATTCGGGTGGTGCTTGGGATAACGCCAAGAAGTATATCGAAACAACGGGCGCCCACGGTGGGAAAGGTTCGGATCCTCACAAGGCTGCCGTTGTTGGTGATACTGTCGGTGATCCCTTCAAGGACACTTCTGGCCCATCAATGAATATCGTAGTCAAGTTAATGAGTGTCGTTTCATTGGTTCTTGCGCCATGGTTTGTCGACGTTCACGAATTAGCTTCGTCGGTGCCCGAGAAAATCCAGTTTCCAGCTTGGGCGCTAGCAGACGCATTCAGAGTTTTGACTGACCTCTTTTAGCAGTATGGGGTCTTGTTCTAGAGCTTGACAAAGGGGCCGCGGAACCTAGCTTCCGCGACCCCCATCGGCTCAAGTAGGATGAGAGCGGTAAGGGAAGCGGTATCTGACGGGATTGCAGGCCTGGACCAACCAAGTGATAACTCCTGCTCCGGCATAGCCTGGGGCCATATGAGACCAAAGGAGCTTTAGATGCGCGATTACGAGATCGTGTACATTTTTCGTTCGAACTTCTCATCTGATGAGATTGAGGCCAAGCTCGAACGATACCATTCCATCATCACTGAGGGTGGAATGGGTGAGGTCACAGCTGTTGTGATGTGGGGAAAACGACACCTCACTTATCCTATCGAGAAGCAGACTAGTGGCTATTACGTGATCGCGCAGTTCACGGCACGGCCTAATCCCCTGACAGAGTTAGAACGTGTCTTGAAGCTGGAAGATGACTTGCTACGGTATCTTGTGGTCCTGCGCGAAGGTGACCTGCCGCTCCCAGATTCAGCAGTCCAGAGAACCGGAGAGGACGGTGTAGGGGACACCTCTGATGTTGTTCCTGCTGAGACCTCTGATGTTGTTCCTGTTGAGGGGGAAACTGTTGAGGAAGATGAACAGGCGTCTGATGATGAAGGTGAGGCAGAGCAAGAAAATGATGTGGATGAAGTTCTAAAAGACGTCACGGATGAGGAGGACTAAAGATGCCTGTTCCAAAGTCGTGTCGCTTCTGCGAGAACAAGATCACCCACGTGGACTACAAAGATGATCGCGTACTTGAGCGGTTCATTTCAGACAGAGGTAAAATTCTGCCACGACGGGCAACCAGAGCGTGTGCTAGGCACCAACGACAGATTGCAGTAGCGATCAAGCGAGCTCGTTATCTAGCACTCCTACCCTACATCCGAGGATATCACACGTAAGGAAGTCGCCACTTTGCGAATGATACGGGAGATTCGCGGACTTTAGTCAGGTGGGAAACGGAAAGGATGTCTGGGCTGAGTGAGGGACGACGAGGTCTGTGGCGAGCGATCGCCTTGGGCGTGCTTGTCCTCGTGCTCTCACCTCTGAGTTTTTCGCCGCTCGGGCCTCTTACTCTAATCTGCGTGCCTGCGGCGATTTCGTGCCTCATATTTTTTGATAGGCGACTTGTGAGTGTGTTTTTGGCCTGTGGCTTTCTGGGTATGGCGGCGATTGGTTTCCAAGATCCTACTGAATTGTGGTATGTTGAACGGGGTTGGGCGCTTTTGATCACGGGCGGGTTCGTCGTTGCCCAGATGCTAGAGCCTATTCGTACGATCTTTGCCAAGTCAATTATCAGTGTGTTATTCGCTGTTGCTACTGTCGTGATTGTTGGGTGGGCCAGGCCTGATTTGCTCGTTAACGTCGACTGGCTGGTAGGTGGAAAGTTTGATCAAATCCTCACAATGTTCGATTTGGAAGGACAAACGGGGGCAGGTGTAGCAGAAGCGATGCGTCAAGTCACGCGGGTAGCTAAGGCCATATATCCAGCCATGTTGATACTTGCCTCAGTGGCTGCATTAAGGTGTGCCTCATACGCAGCAGGGCGAATGGCAGGTATAGAAGCTCCGTTGGGACCAATGCGTAAATTTAGCTTTAACGATCACCTAGCATGGGCTTTAGTTCTTGGTCTTGTACTGTTTGTGCTTCCTGTCGGTGTATGGGCGGCGCGAGCAGGCGGGAATGTGGTCACTGTGATGGGTGGCTTATATGTGTTTCGTGGAGCAGCAGTTTTGGTTTGTCTCGGAAAATTCTTGACTAGCTCAGGGTGGTTATTCGCACTGTGGATTATAGCAGCTCTGCTTCTCTATCCTCTCACAATTGGGACTGCATTTTTAATGGGGCTTAGTGATACATGGCTGGATTTCCGTTCCCGCTTGAAAATTGAAGTAGAGAAATAATGAACTTCCAGGTACAGTACCCCTCAATGGAGGATGCGTTATGGTTGAACTGATTCTTAGAAAAGATGTTCCAGATCTTGGTCGAGCGGGCGAAATGGTTCAGGTCCGGGCCGGTTACGCACGAAACTACCTGATTCCCCAGGGTATTGGACTCCCGGCAACCGAGGGTAACCGTAAGAGTTTTGAAGACGAGAGGGATCAGGTCGAGAAAGCGGCTGAGAGGGAGCGCGACCAGGCGAAATCGCTTGCAGCAGGACTAGAAGGCCAATCAGTCACTTTTTCTGTCCGTGCGGGTGAAGAAGGACAGTTGTTTGGCTCGGTTACGGCCGCAGACATTGCGGAAAAGCTCGGTAACGATGGGTTTTCGGTCGAACGTAGGTTTGTTAAGCTCGAAGATCCAATTAAGGAGCTGGGCGTCTATGATGTATCGATCCGACTTCATGCTGATGTGGAGGTGGTCCTAAAGGTTTGGGTCGTCGCCGAAAAATGACGATGATTTCTCGCCCGCTTGAGGTCGTTTGGGGAGAACTGTCCAAGGCTGGTCAGCCTCCGAAAGAGCTTCGGTTTGTGGCCGAAGCCGCACTTGAGCGTAATGCTCGATCTGCTACTGTGCTTGATCTACGAGGGATTTCTGATGTGACGAGCTTCTTCGTGATTGCAACCGGAGATTCAGACACACACTCGCGGGCAATTAGCGAAAATATCCTAGACCGAATGCGTGGGGCAGGATATCGGCCAGTCGGCGTTGAGGGTCTGAACCAGGCTCGATGGGTTTTGATGGACTTTGTAGAGTTGATCGTCCACGTTTTTCTCAATGAGGTGCGAGAGTTTTATCAACTCGAGCGACTATGGGGGGATGCGCGGATCTTCAAGCTCGAGTAGGCCGAAGGCTGGATGTAAACTGGATACGACTTTGTTAGTTCCTTGCGGCAGTTTTCGTACGAACTAACTTTCAGCGAAACTATAGGGTGGGTTGGTGGATGTGCCGATGTGGAAGCTGTGACGTGCCGAGTTTAGTTCGACTTCCTTCCCGTAGCCTCGCATGTTTCGGGGCGTGTGTTGTGGTGACCCTGCTCGTCAGTTTCGCGGCGTGTGGCTCCCCCCCGACCGACCAACCAGAGCCGCTCTACGGTGCGGATCTGGTAGCGGGCACGTCACTAGAACGTCACGGTTTGTTGGTGATCCCCAGGAAACCTGGTGTGGCCGAATTCCGCTCTATGGAAGATCCGTCGACTACTCGGTGGACTGGACGTCTGATCCTCCCCGCTACCACGGCTGCGTATGGGTTAGGTCGAGCTGTAGTGGTACGCCATCAGGGTGGTGCTAGCCTTTATACTCCGTCGCCGGAAAGCCTGACACTGCTCCCTAATGTGCCCCCCCAGGCCAAGTGGATCAGTTCTTCTTCGGGTGGCGCGTTTGTCGCTGGCGGTTGGGCACTCACAGTCACCTCATCCACGTCTCGAGTGATCACGGCCGATGGTGAGATTTTGTGGGCCGCGCCTATCGCTGATGACCGAGCGGTGGGGCTTATTGATTCTCCGTCAGGGCCGAAACTTGTGGTATGGGAGGCAGAAGAGGAAATCCCATCAAACACACGGTCTGTGAGCACGCGGGGTCCAGTCATCGTTACTGGTTGGGGAAACGAGGTTGTGGGCACATCTAACGATGGCACCGGACTCATCAGATGGTCGATTCCTGACCTCGAGTCTGTGGAGGTCTTGAAAATTGAAAACAGAGTTGCAGCGCTGGCTACATCGCCCTCTCAACACCGAATATATGTGGTTATGGTTGCAAACCCTGAACTCCTCGCGGTTGATCGATATGATTGGCAAGTCGTTGGTTCGGTTCATAATGATGAGCATTTTGAGGCGCTTCGGATTAGTAAGACCGATGATCGGATCTTGGCGTACGACGGTACCACGGTGTGGTCTATGCGGGCGGGTGGGACAAATAAAATGGCTATCCCGAGCCAGTGGCGGTCTGACTTTCCCATTTCCTTGCTGGACGGCTCCACACTTGTTCTTGACTCAGTTGGTTTAGGAGTTTACGGGGCGGATGGTTCCTATATGAAAGCAGTGGATGGCCCACTAAGTGCATGGTGGATTCCGGTGCACTGGGGCCCCCGTGCACCGGTGATGGCCGTTTCATCCACGCCGGAAGATACGGTAGGGCAGCTAGAACTGTCGCCGATATCACCTCGGGGGATCGGTCTTTTAACGATGGGTTCTACAGCTGGCCGTGCAAGTGTGCCGCGCCGCAGAGACGCCACAGTATCACCTGATAGTCGAGCCGCTCCCAATAGCTCGACGACGCCTGATACTCAAGTAAGGTCTTTGCTTAATAGTGGATTTTATGTGGTTGTGAACTCTTCCCGACAACTCGTAAGCCTTGAGGGGCTTGAGGAGGCTCTTGAGGGCTCAGGCTATTCGACGCACGTGGTCCCGCATGTTGATGAAGCCAGCAATATGTGGTATCGCCTACTTGTCGGTCCGTACATTTCGCGTTCTTCAGCTGATACAGTTAGTAGTAAACTCCGCCGCGAACGTGGCATCGATGCGTGGATCCAAGAGATAGATAGACAGAGATGAGTGAGTTTGTCGGGGAAGGTGAAGCTGGCAAGGGATGCGATCAGGAAGAGTCGTCTTTTGCGTGGGACTTGCCATCCGATGTTCGTATCGTCGCTTTGGTGCACGATTCAAAAGAATCAGAACGAAGTGCCACGGTAGTGGAAGCAATAGCAACAGCGATTGCTCGTCGACGTGAACACACGCTTGTTCTGAATACTGAGGTGGGACCATCTCCGTTAGATAAGCTGATGGGTGATATCAGTAGTTCTGTGGGATTCCCCGCCGTGCTCAGAGGTCGCGCTCGTCTCACTAACGTTGCTGTTCAGACAACTGATTCTCCGTTCGTATACCTGTCTGCCGGGGTAGATCTTGAGGACATCTCCCAAATGTTACGCGGCGATAGCTTATCCCGTTTCATTGAAAGAGTGCGGGAGCGCGGAGGCACGCTTTTTCTAGTGTTTCTTGAGAATGTTCCTTTTTCACATGAAGTACGATTGTTACTGGATGGGTATATTGCGTTGGGTAACGTGACGGTTCCTGAATGCCTCGAAGATCTTCCCACGTTTGGTCGAGTGAGTTTCGATGAATCGAAAGATGATTCGTTCCTTAGTCATAATCCTGACGTCTCCCTAGGGACCAGTGGACAAGACAAATTAGAGAGCGTCGTCGCTCAGAGTGTTGCAGCGGATAAAAATGAAGATGATGAGCAAAAGCTCCCCCGTCCGAATACGAATGTTTGGTCCCAACACCAAACCAAGACACACTTTCCGCTGAAGCAGACCGCGATAGGCATCAGCACCATTGCGTTGATTTTTCTAGGTTGGTGGTGGATGCTCAGGACCACCGATGTGGGTGAAGGGCAGCTGCTTGAACCGACGACGCCAGCCGAGGTTGAAGTCTCTTCCGCCTCTCGTATGGTACCTGCTCTTGAGCCGGATGACGCTAGACAAATGGTCAAAAATGCGTCGAATCTTCCGTTCTCCGTTCTCATTGCAAGCTATGCAAGGCTGGCAGATGCAGAAGAGCGTGTCGCCGAGCTCGAATCCGATGGCGGGGCGATCACAAGGCTTTATTTTGTTTCGCCAACCCCGGTTCGACAAGTACTATATTATCGTGTTCTCGCGGGTGCGTTAGCCGATGAAAACGAGGCTGAAGCACTTATGAAACGCCTAGTGGAAGCGGGGGAAAAAGAAGAAACAAGCCCTTGGCACCTCCGCCCCTCGGGGCTTGCGTTTGACCTCGGAACCTTCACTGATCGTACGGGTGTGGAGGCCAGGGTGACCGCGCTCACAGTTAAAGGGATTCCGAGTTACGTGTTGGTAGCCACTTTGGGTGAATCTAAAGCCTTTCAAGTGTACGGAGGAGGATATCGTAACCAACAAGAATCTCTCCCGATGGCAGAACTCCTTGGCACCGCCGGTGAATCTGCGGTGTTGATCGCGCGCCACGGTGGCGCTGTCTCTTACCCATTACCCTGAGCGATCTTTGAAGATCAAATCTCTCACACTCCATGGATTCAAGTCCTTTGCGGATCGAACAAAGGTTGAGTTCCACGACGGACTCACGGCGATCGTAGGTCCGAACGGTTGTGGAAAATCCAACATCTCTGATGCGATACGATGGGTGCTGGGAGAACAGCGTCCAACCGCCATCCGCGGTTCTCGTATGGAAGAAGCGATCTTCGGTGGTACTGAAGAACGGCGCCCCATACATCGCGCGGAAGTGACACTTGAGTTGTCCAATGAGGATGGCGTACTGGCCGTCCCTTACTCTGAGGTCTCTATCGGACGAACGGTCCACCGTGGGGGTGAAAGTGAGTATACACTGAATGGAACTGCATGCAGGCTACGCGACATCCTTGATCTTTGTCGCGATACCGGTCTTGGGTCCAATGCCTATGCGATGATCGAGGCTAGGATGATCGATGCGATCTTGTCAGACCGGGCTGAGGAACGCCGATCGCTGTTCGAGGAGGCCGCCGAGATCGGCCGATATAAGGATCGTCGCCGCATCGCGACCCGCCGATTGGAACAGGCTGAAGCTGATCTGCAGCGGCTTGACGACGTCCTTATCGAGATTCAGTCGAAAGTTCGCTCTCTTGCTCAACAGCGTGGACGAGCTGAACGCCATGGTACCTTGCGTCGCCGGCTTCTGCAGCTTGAGATGGCTGCGGCTGACGCACTCCTAGAACGCACTGAACAGCGGCTAGGTGAGGCGCGCCAAGAATTAGTTGCACTGACTCAGACAGAGCCATCTCAAATGGTCGACCTCCAGACTTCGGAGACCGAACTTGAGACGCTTCGGATTGAATTTTCTGAGATGGAAGGGGAACGGGCAGACATGGCCCGGCTGCTGGAAGAGGCGCGGCGTGGAGTTGAAGCACAAGAACGGGCGTTACTCCTAGCCCAAGAGCGAATGACAGCTGCTCGAGACCGCCTATCCGCTATGGCTGAAGAGGAGCGGCAGATAGAAGCTCGCAGCGCTGGGTTAAAAGTGGGCCTGGATGAGGCGCAACGGACCCTGACTGGCGCCGAGAAAGTGCACGACCAGAATACTGCAGTTGAAGAAGATATCCGAGGGGTGGCTGAGGAATTTCTGTTGGCTTCGCAGAGTGCAATTTCTCGTCATGATACGGTACGTGAAGAAGTGGAAGCAGCTCGCCGTGAGCTGGATCGTTGGAGTCTTGAGCTTGATACAAGTGAGGAAAGGGCCCGCCATCGCTCTGAGGAGTTAGAGCGCCGCCGTCCAGCACTTGAAGCTCTCACCAAACACGAATTAGAACTGAAGCGCTTAATGGCAGAAGCATCTGAAATTGAGGTCTCAGCCGGTAAACGGTTGGATACGCTCACAAATGAGTTACAAGATGTACGAGCGACAGTGGATGAGACGGACGAGACTCTTCGTGAGATGCGGGTAGAAGCTGCCCGCCTAGAGGGTCGATTGTCGACGGCTCAGGCACAAGCTTCTAGTCTGGGTGCGTTGGTCAACTCAAGTGCGATGCTACCAGAGATTGTGGTCGAACTTCTTGAAGACCGTGAGGCGGTTTCCGGTTTGGATGGGGTACTGTCAGATTATATTGAAGTGATGTCGGAATGGGCTTCGGCCGTCGAATCGCACCTTGGTCCCTATCTCCATGGGCTTGTCGTTCGCGATTGGGACACTGTGACACGCGTGCAGGATTGGTTTGAGGCCCATGGAGGCGCTGAGGGCATTTTAGTTCTGCCAAGGGACCCCGGCCCGTGGTTTGACGCGGCGAATTCTGCCGAATCTTCGCTTTTGGAAAAAGTTGAAGTGGCAGGGCCTGGAGCGACATGGGCGACAGCACTTCTGACTAACGTTGAAGCTTTGGAAAACAGTACCTTTTCACCCAGAGACCACCCTTGGGTGGGGTCTGACTGCCGCCGACAGGATCGTTGGGGCGCGGTGTTTATCGGTCGGCCTGGAGCAGAGGAAGGTGTTTTAAGCCGTCGAACGGAACTCCAGATGAGGCGTGAAGAAGTCGCTGATCTTGAAGTGCTCCGAGATGAACATCTCAAAGGTATCGAGGTGTTTGAAAAGCGATCGGCAGGAGAAAGACAGAGTCTAGAGGGGCTTAAGAATACGGTGACTGAAGTTTCGGCAGAGATCCGTGAGGCCGAAGCCGATCACGCCTCGGCGTTATCACGTTTACAACGTCTTGATGACGAGCGTCGAGAGCTCGCAGGTCAGATTCGGGAGATAGAAGCTTTACAGGAAAGCGAGAACCAACGATCAGGGATGGGTGGGGAGCGTACGAGAGAGCTGGAGGCGGCTCTTCAAGAAGCAGAGGTGGTCCTCACATCAACGCAATCTGAAACTGAGAAAGCACGCCATGCTGCTGAGATGAAGCGGACTGAGTTTCATGAGGCACAGCTTGAACGAACACGCTTTGAGGCTGATCTAAGCAATCGACGTCAGGTGATGGATCAGATTACTGAGGCTTTAGAAGATGCTCGCGCTCGGATGCAAGTCCTGTCTGAAGAACGTGAGATGCTCAACCGTCAGTTAATTGAAAACCAAAGTGTAACAGAAGAGGCGGAAGAGGCGACTGTGTCGGGTTTGAGGAAACGAGCGGAGAGTGAGAGTCTACTGGTCGCATTAGAAAGCAAGATTGCTGAGAGCCGCGAATTTATGCGGGAGCGAGAGGTAGAACTCAAGAATGTGAGACAGCTTGAGCGCGGGAGGATAGAGGCACGGCATGCTCTTGAACTTGAGATCACTCAACTGGAGGCTGCTGAAGCGGGTGTCCGAGGGCGTTTAGAAGCCGAATGGGATACTTCGCTCGAAGACCTACGGGAACAGGCTGAACCTATAGAAGATGGAGATCCAGACGCATGGGAAGACGAACTTGACCAAGTTCGGCGTTCAATCGCGAGGATTGGTCCTGTCAATCTGCTAGCCCAACAGGAATATGAGGAAGAAAAGACTCGGCTCGAGTTTTTGACTGAGCAACAAGAGGACTTGTTAGAGGCACGCGACGATCTGAGGGACTCGATTGGCCGCATCAACAAGTATGCTGCTGACGAATTCAACAACACGTTCGAGCAAGTCCGCGAAAACTTCCATCGAACCTTCGATGCCCTATTCGAGGGGGGCGAGTGCGATGTTTGGCTAGAAGACTCTGAGGATCCGCTTGACTCACCAATTGAGATCTCAGCCAGTCCGCGAGGTAAAAAGACTCAGCGTATCCATCTCCTATCGGGAGGCGAGCGTGCTCTTACGGCACTGGCCCTTTTATTCGCCATCTATCTGGCGAAACCAAGTCCGTTCTGCCTCCTTGATGAAGTCGATGCTCCGCTTGATGAAACGAATATTCTCCGTTTTGTCCGAATGCTTGAAGAGTTTAAAGAAGACACCCAGTTCATCGTTATTACGCATAATCCTCGAACAATGGAAGGTGCTGACTGGATCTATGGAGTTACCATGCAAGAGGTTGGTGTCTCTTCGATTGTTGGAGTCGAGTTCGATAAGGCTCCACAGGTAGCCTGAGGCAAGACTCGCTGGGAACGCTATGGATGATCAAGGCGGAGAACTCATCGTGGTTGGTTGTGGAACAGTAGTACCCGAACCTGACCGAGGCGCGTCTGCATATTTTGTTTCGCTAGGCGGTTCCCGAGTAATGTTCGATTGTGGTCCCGGTGCAGTGCAGGGCCTCACTCGACTTGGCTTACCGTGGGGGAGCATCAGCGATCTCGTGATCACTCACTTCCATCCCGACCACGTTGGTGCACTTCCAGGGTTGTTTTTCGCGCTTAAACACGGTTTGAAGCACCCTCGTGAAGAACGTCTGACGATCTGGGGTCCAAGAGGCACTGTTTCGTTTTTCAGGCGTATGGCAGCAGCATTTGGAGACTTTATTATTCGGCCGGATTTTGCCATGGAGATTCATGAGCTGGAGCCTGCCGGAGAAGGCGTATTGAGCGGTGGTGCACAACTCAGGGCTCACAAGACACCTCACACAAAGGAAAGTCTCGCCTACCGGCTCGACGGCGAGGATGGAAATTTCGGATATACGGGGGATTCGGGACCTACGGATACGCTTGGGCCGTTTATGTCTAAGGTGGACGTATTGTTATGTGAATGTTCACTCCGCGACGAGGAAATGAACTGTAATCACCTCTCACCCACATCGGTGGCCGCCATTGCTAATGCAGCCCAGCCAGGCAAACTCATCTTGACGCACGTGTATCCACACCTCCGTTTGGGGGCCGATGTCGTATCTTTAGTAGCTGCAGCAGGATACGATGGATACGTGGAACTTGCGGAGGAGGGACTCCGCGCCACGTTGACGAACACGTAATGCGGCTTGACTATTCTGAATAGTATGCCTACCAGCGTAGTTTGCGCGTCCTAATACACCAAATTGTTACTCTTGGCGAAAAGACAGTGTTTTTACGTGACCATTTGGCTTTTATGAAAGCTGCTGGCAGTATGATCCACCTTAACCCACCCGGCGAGGGGGAACGATGTTGGTGGTAATGAAACATGGTGCTACGCCAGATCAGGTTGATGGAGTGGTAAGTGCGATAGAAAGCATGGGCTATCGTGCTCGCCCCATGCCGGGTGCTCAACGCACGACCGTCGGTCTTGTTGGAAACGATGGGTGTGTAGAGGAGGGCCGTCTAATCGGACTCGATGGTGTTTTGCGAGTCATTCATGTCTCTCAACCCTATAAGAAGGTGAGTCGCGAGTGGCGGCCAGAAGGGACTGTGGTCGACCTTCCGAACGGTGTACAGATAGGGGGCGAGGATATCGTGATCATGGCGGGGCCCTGTGCAGTCGAATCACGAGAACAGATCCTTGAAACAGCATGCCGTGTGGCAGCGGCTGGTGCTACAGTGCTACGCGGTGGCGCATTTAAACCACGCACTTCTCCATATTCCTTCCAAGGCATGGGACAGGAGGGACTCGAACTATTGGCTGAAGCTCGTGACGAGACCGGCCTCGCGGTCGTCACTGAAGCGCTTGACCCTGAGGGGGCGGCTCTAGTAGCTAAATATGCGGACGTCATCCAAATCGGTGCTCGTAATATGCAGAATTACTCACTGCTACGAGCCGTGGGTCGTGCCGGTAAGCCCGTCCTGCTTAAGAGAGGGATGGCTGCGACGCTTAAAGAACTTTTGCTGGCAGCTGAGTACATCGTCGCAGAGGGTGAGTCGCGGGTCATATTATGTGAAAGAGGAGTTCGGAACTTTGACAACCATGCGAAAAATCTGTTCGACCTAACTGCCGTCGTTACGGTCAAAGAAGTTTCTCACCTCCCAATCATTGCAGATCCGAGTCACGGAACGGGGGCCCGCTCTAAAGTGGGTCCGATGGCTAGAGCTTCGGTAGCTGCGGGTGCAGACGGCTTGCTACTCGAAGTCCACCCGGATCCGTCTACTGCTGTATCGGATGGACAGCAATCGTTGAATCTGGATCAGTTCGATGAGCTGATGGGTGAACTCAATATGATTGCGGGGGCGATCGGGCGGCGTATAGCTCGGACCGCAATAGCGCTACAAACTTGATTCGGTTGGTAGCCTTGGGTGTTCCGTAGCGCTAAGATAGATACGCCCCAGGCCCGTGGGGCTGGAGCGCGTGAACCCCGTCAGAACCGTGAAGGTAGCAGCGGTAAGCGTGTAAAGGCTGCCACGGTCCACCTGGGGTTGTTCGCGTGGTCGCCCGCGGTGTAGTTGGGCAGAAGACCATGCGTCAAGTTGATGCTCCGCGGCTTGGCGCGCTGTGTTCCTTAAACAGGTTTCTAGAGCCTACACTCACGATCTCGTGTACCGAACCGCACTTGCAAGAACGCATCGTCCCCGACGCTTCGAGGAGCTGGTGGGACAGGATCACATCGGGTCGACACTTCGTGTTGCGGTTAAGGCAGCGCGTGTGGCCCACGCGTATTTGTTCTGCGGTCCCCGTGGTGTGGGTAAGACCACGACTGCACGAATCCTTGCAATGGCGCTTAATTGCCCCAAACAGCAAGATGGTGAGCCTTGTGGTCGCTGTGACTCGTGTGAACGGATTTGGGCAGGTCGAACTTCGTTAGATGTCGTGGAGATCGACGCGGCCAGCCATCGTGGCGTCGATGCTGCTCGGGATCTGCGCGAGCGTGCCATGTATGCTCCGACAAGCGATGACCGTTATAAGGTCTATATCGTTGATGAAGCCCACATGCTGACGCGAGATGCTTGGAACGTTCTACTTAAGATCCTTGAAGAACCGCCACCACGAGTCATTTTCGCCTTTGCCACAACAGAGCCTCAGAAGATTGAACAAGGCGCTGCTCCCGTGATGTCACGCTGTCAGCGCTTTGATTTTCGGCGTGTGTCGGTCGTTGACATCACATCGCGATTAGAAACAGTTCTCGAGCGGGAGAATGTGTCTGCGGAACCTGGTGCTCTGGTTGCGATCGCGCGCCGTGCTGAGGGTGGGGTGAGAGATGCCCTCTCGTTGCTCGACCAGATCCTTTCATTTCGCGGTGACGAACTCGAAGTAGCCGACGTGCGAAGGATGCTTGGTCTCGTCGAAGAAGACCGTTATCTGTCTTTCTTTCAGCTGGTGGCGGATAAGGACCAGGCTGGTGTGTTCGCTTTTGTTCAGTCGCTGCTAGACGATGGTTACGATCCGACGGAGTTTATGAGAGGTCTCGGGGATGCTTTACGCACACTATTAGCTCTGAGTCTCGATTCAAAAACTGATGCCGTAGATATCTTACCAGAATCGCGCGATCGATTCATTGAGGCGGCTGGCGCCTTTTCATCATCAGACTTACTGCGATATCTCATTACTGTGAGCGATTTTGAGGCTTCAGGAAGGCTGCGTCGTAGTGGGCAACAGCGTATCCATCTTGAAACCGTGCTACTTCGGCTTGTTAAGATGGAATCCACCGTAGAGCTTGAAGATTTGCTTGAGGCGCTGGGTTCTGGGGAGAGTCACGAGGCTGAGCGGAAGCCAAGTCCTAGTCCGCGTCGTAACCCGCGAAGCAAACGTTCGGTTCCCACCACATCGGATGAGGGCCCGTCTACCGGAGATGCCTCACAACCAGGTACTGTGGAGGTGACTACGGATGTTCTGAGAGAAGCTTGGGCAGCGGCGATAGTAGAGACCCCTGACCTCGGCGGTGCTGCTATTGCTCTTCGCGGGGTTCGAGTTGAGAAACTGGATGCTGGTCAACTTACTCTCCATGTGCCACCCGGGTTGAAAGCGGATCTCAAAGCTTTGTTTGAGGATGAACATCGTTCGGCTCCACTGAGGGAGAACCTCGCCGAGCGGCTGTCATTGGATGTTATAGAGTTGGAGATTGTTGAGGAGTCGCGTCGACAAATGACAGCGAAGGACGCGTCTGAACAGCGAGTGAATAGTTGGATGGAACGGGACCCTAGTTTGAAGGAAGCGGTAGAAGAACTGGATCTCACGTTTAAGGAGTAGGTGTCGTGAAAAGCCCAAATGTTCAGCAGCTAATGCAGCTAACCCAGCAGATGCAGGCCCGCGTGGGAGAGATTCAGGAACGGCTCGAGCGGAATATGCACACTGGGATCAGCGGCGGGGGTGTGGTTAAGGTGACAGTAGATGGGAAGGGCAACATAAAGGGAATCTCAATTAACCCTGTGGTAGTAGACCCAAATGAGGTCGAGATGCTAGAGGACCTTATCGTCGCGGGGGCCCGGGAGGCACAGGGTCGGGCCCGAAAAGAGTTGGAGAGGGAGATGGACCAAGCGGCTGGAGGGATCCCACTCCCAGGCTTGGGAGGCTTACTCGGTTGATGTCGTATTCCCCGTTGTTATTGTCCGCCTAACGAATGACTGCCTTGTGAACGCGATTGAAGCGCTTGTCGGAGAGTTTGGGCGTCTGCCAGGAATCGGGCGCAAAACCGCGCAACGGCTCACCTATCATCTGTTGAAAGCGGCTCGAAATGATTCTCGTCGTCTCGCCCAGGCCATCGAGCGCGTTGTCACTGAGGTTAGGATATGCAGTACATGCGCTAATCTGAGTGACGAGGATCCGTGTGAGTACTGCAACAATCCTCGAAGAGATAAACTGACGATTTGTGTTATTGAGGAAGCCTCAGACATCCCGGCTATCGAGAGATCTGGCAACTATGGCGGAATGTATCACGTTCTTGCGGGCCGACTGTCTCCGCTCGATGGGGTAGGACCCGATGATCTGAATATCCAGGGCTTGCTAGATCGGTTAGGAGAGGTACAAGAGGTTATAATCGCGACCAATCCGAGTGTCGAAGGTGAAGCGACCGCAATGTATTTACATCGACTATTAGTATCGGCCGATGTCAAAATCACGCGTCTGGCACGTGGCTTGCCTGTTGGAGGTGATCTTGAGTATGCCGATGGTGTCACAATCGCAGAGGCGTTTTCCGGCCGACGGGAGATGTAACATGGGTACTCGGATCAAATATGAAGAACAGGAGAACCCTTCTGCGAATGGGTGGAAGATTGCCGCTGCAGCACTTGTGGGAGCAGCCGTGGTGATTGGTTTAGGGATCTACATCGCACAGGATCAAATGCAGCGGCATCGACGAGATCTCTTTAACCCCCATCCCCTGCGTCGACTAGCAGCCTTGGGGTATTTGAAGACGCACCCCTCGGTCGATGATCTTCCTTTGTTGCGTGATTATTTGTCTTGGGAGGAACGGCCGCTGCTACGTAAGCGCGCTAGTGGAATCCTAACTGGTCTCGAGGAGACGTTGGTCGACTACGAGGAAGTTGCTGATGGTGTCGAAGACAGCTAGACGGAACCGATTTCGGCGCGGTCATGGGGAGAGGCCGCGCGCGCGTCGCTCTCTCGATTCAACGAAGTGCTACGAATCTGGGGGGCAGATCTGAAACTCCCGAACGTAATCACCTCTGGGCGACTCCTTGCGGCTCCTTTAGTGACGATTCTGCTGTTGCAACCTCGCCCAACTCCTCGGTTGCTTGCTTTCGTACTATTTGTTCTAGCGGCTTTATCGGACTTGTGGGATGGCTATCTGGCCCGTAGTCGAGGGCAAGTCACCACGTTCGGGAAGATGGCTGATCCCGTAGCAGACAAGTTCCTGCTCGTCTCTGCCCTAATACCCGTGTACACGATTAACGCACAACAGATGGAACAAGGGGTGCTTCCCATATTCGGTGTGATTCCCTTTTGGGTAGTTGTGGTTCTATTGGGTCGTGAAGTTTTGATTACATTTTTGCGTTTTATAGCTGCTCGTAGTGGCCAAATCGTTGCTGCGAGGGGGATAGGCAAGAGAAAAGCGGTTGTTCAGAACGTGTTCGTGGGAGCTGCAATTCTATGGGTGGCATTCCTCACCCCTGGATTCAAACCGCCGGATGTGTGGGTTTGGCAATGGTTCTCCGGCTTCCATGGTTGGTTTGTAACGGTGTGCCTTATGGCGGCACTGATTCTCACCGTGATGTCGGCTGTCCTATATATGTCGATGTTCTCGCGAATTTTCGCGGGTCGGAATCCCTGACAGGTTGCCGCCTCAACCGGTGAAAGACTCGTGCAAGCGTCTCGTCGAAGAGCTTATGGACAGAGGCGATACCGTCTCTGTAGCAGAAAGCTGCACCGGGGGATTGTTGGGTGCTGTATTCACCTCTATTCCTAATGCATCTAAGGTGTTTTGGGGTGGTGTCATCAGCTACGATGATGCTGCGAAACGAAACCTGATTGGTGTGCCGGAAAGTTTACTTCACATACACGGAGCGGTCTCTTCAGAGGTGGCGGTCGCGATGGCGCGTGGTATCAGGGAGGTGGCGGCGACTACTTGGGCGGTTGCACTAACTGGTATTGCGGGGCCTTCTGGAGGCACGCCACAGAAACCTGTTGGAACAGTGTGGATAGCAATCGATGGCCCAGTGACGGATATCCAGATCAACCGGTTTGACGGCAATCGAGATGTTGTGCGAGAGGCTTCCGTGAACCAAGCGATCGCTCTCCTGAGTTCTTGTTTGTGTGTAAACAACGAGGTAGATGAACCGGATGAGTAAGATTCCTAAACGAGGGCGAAAGCAGGGCGAAACGACAGAAGCCCGGGCGATGTCGAACAATCTTGATAATGAGGTCGACGAGGTACTGAACGGTACTGAATACGCGAGTGAAGGTGTGGATCCAGCTAAAGCAGAAAGAGAAGAAGTCAAGGTCAACGGTGAGACTCCGGGGCATATAGACGACGTGACTGCCCCAGAAGAAGAATTGGATCCTGAGGCTGAATTGTTAGTGCTCCGTGATCGCCACCTTCGTCTTGCGGCAGAGTTTGACAATTTTCGTCGTCGCACCCGACGTGAACTTCGTGAGGTGGGTGAGATGGCGCGTGCGGAATTGGCTGAAAGACTTTTAGTGGTAATGGATGACTTAGAACGCGTCGTAAGTACACCCTGCGAGGAAACCACAACGGAGGTTCTCCACCAGGGTGCTGAGCTTGTGGCTCGAAAGCTTGCCAAAACACTGGCCGATGCTGGTATGGAGCCTGTGAGCCCTCTTGATGAGCGATTCGATCCGAATCTTCATGAAGCCTTATTCATTACTGCGACTGGAGATCCGGAACAGGATGAAATGGTTTCCGAAGTGGTCCTGATTGGGTATCAGATCGGAGAACGTTTGCTGCGCCCTGCGCAGGTCGGCGTGTTTAGGTACAAGGAAGGGAAGTGAGTAGCGGGTGTGTCGACACGGACGAGTCACTATTAGACGTACTAGGGGTGCCGAATTAAGAAGCCTTAGGGGACCAAATGGCGAATAACTATAAATGCGGTTAGTTCGAGATGATGACCCCGCCACCCACCACCACATTCTCTCGATATAGTACGGCACTCTGACCAGGGGTGATCGCTGTTTGCGGCAAACGCGTCTGCAGCTCGAAACTTGTTTGGTCCGCTGCCGTCACGTCCGCTTCCACGATCGCGGCGCCGTGGCGGATACGAACCCCGATCAACTCTCCTGACCGTGGTGGATCGCATAACCAATTCACTCCCCGCGCCACAAGGTGGGATCTCGCGAGTGATTCACGAGGTCCAATTATGATGGTTCTGTCATCTGGTCGAATCGCGATCACGAACATGGGTTCGGAAAAACCTCCTGGAAGACCTTTACGCTGCCCTACGGTAAAATGAGCATATCCATCGTGTTCTCCGACTTTCGATTCATCTTCAAGGCAAACTGGGCCTACGGAAAGGGCAGGGTGATCGTCAGGAAGATAACGTCTCAAGATGCCCACATAATTATTGTCAGGGACGAAACAGATTTCGAACGATTCCGGCTTTTCCGCCGTGTCGAGCCCAAGACGACGTGCTTCTGCCCTGACTTCCGGCTTCGTCAACTCTCCCATCGGCAGTAAAAGTCGATCAAGCGCTGACCTCGGTATCCCCCAGAGGAAATAGGTCTGGTCCTTTTTTTCGTCGATTCCACGACATAATTGGGGACCTCCCGTCGCCGAATGATCAACGCGTGCATAGTGGCCAGTTGCAAGCCACGAACATCCTAGATTGTCAGCCCGGGCCAATAGGTCCTGAAATTTCGTAAAGCTGTTGCACCGAACGCACGGAATTGGAGTCCGCCCGCTTGCATATTCTGAGACAAAATCATCGATTACGTCACGCACAAATTCTTCCTCCACATCGAATACGAAATGGGGAATGTCTAGTTGTGCTGCCACCGACTTTGCGTCTGAAATACCATCAAGTCCGCAACAGGTTTTGCTTGGTCCTTCGACACCCGAGTAGCAAAACGTTTTCATTGTCACGCCAATTACCCGCTGGCCACCACGAACAAGAAGTGCGGCGGTCAGGGAAGAGTCGACGCCACCAGACATTGCGACCAGCGCTAATTTTCGGGTTTTTTCGGTAGATATCATACGAAGTTATTAGACGTTGAGTGAGTGGACACGCCCGGCGATTCGAGCGAGCGCATCGACGGCACGATCAATATCAAGGCGGCTTGTATCAGACCCGAAGCTGAAGCGGATTGTAGCATAGGGTGGTTCAACATCGAGTCCAAGTGCATCGAGCACACTCGATCCAAGACCTGAATCCGATCCACAAGCAGAGCCGCCAGACACCGCTATGCCTTCGAGATCAAGGGACACGAGTATAGCACCCGAATCGCACCCAGGTATCCCGACACTGACGATGTGTGGGAGCCGCCGCTTTGCATCGCGGCCGTGAATTCGCGCCCCAGGAATTTCTGACAGAACCCGAGATTCGAGGTGGTATCGCAACTCTTCCCAGTGTGCCACGTGTTCGCGTTGTCCTTCGAGGGCCAGAGCCAGGGCTGCGGCGAAGCCGATCGCTCCAAGTGGGTTCTGTGTGCCTGGCCACATCGAGCGTTCTTGACCACCACCGTAGCTTAGGGGCTCAAGGCGAATACCTGGGCGACAATATAAGATGCCAATCCCGACAGGTCCTCCCAATTTATGTGCCGTGGCCGAAAGCAGATCCACGGGAGTTTGTTCGATGTCGACCGTGACCTTGCTGAGCGCTTGTACCGCATCGGTGTGAACGAGGGCATTGTGCGCATGAGCGATGTCCACGATTTCAGACATTGGTTGTACCGTGCCGATCTCATTGTTGGCCCACATAATGGAGACAAGCGTCGGTGCCTTTGGGTCGCTTGCCAGCTTTTGTTCTAACCACTCCAAATTTACAGTACCAGAGGAGTCGACAGGAACTTCAAAAACGCGTGCCTGCTCAGCTGATGCCTGCTCAGCTGATGCGATACATGCCTTGTGCTCGATTTCGGAGACGAAAATGCGAGGGCTTTCATTCGCATGCGCGCGCGCGAACCCGAGAATGGCAAGATTGTCCGATTGGGTGCCGCCACCCGTAAAATAAATGCCGGCGCGTGTACACCCGAGAAGCTTTCCGATTCTCGCCCGAGCTAACTCCAGACTACGATGTGCCTGGCGCCCCGGACCATGTGAACTAGCTGGGTTGAAGCTCTGTGAAAGTTCTGCACTCATAGCCTCCCATACCTCGTGGCGCATCGGCCACGTGGAGGCATAATCGAGATATAGTCGCTGGCTCTCAGTCTGGGTCTTCATCAAGCTCTCGCTAGAGTGTATCAAACCATTTATTGTGCAAGCATGACCCCACGTCTGGCCAGCCGACAGCCGATTCCCCTCCGAGGTGCGCCAGTGTTTCGTGCCACAATTCACGGACTCGCGTTCGAGGATCGTTCACGGCACCTGGCAAGTGTTGTGGCGCTCGAGGAACTAGTGCTAATACCTGATCCTCCTGGGGCCGAGTCTAACGATGTATGGGTTCATATCCCGGCAGGTGATCCACTCGGACACCTGCCGCGAGAGATTGGTACGTGGTTGGCCCCATGGATGAGAAGAGGAGGTCGTGCCCAAGCCCGCGTCCTTCGCGTGAGCGATGAGTCGGTTCCTAGTTGGAAACGTCTATTGGTCGAAATAACCTGCCGCACTTGATTCTCGAAATCTTCATTCGTCCTGTAGACGGCCCTATATTGACTGGACCGGTAGATCGATGACGTCAGGAATACTGACGGTTTCTTCGGTGTAGAAAGGCTCTCCGAAAGGCTCTCGAACGAGAGAGCCGTAATAGCGCATCTGGGTTTCAATGCGCTCGATCAAAGGTTGCCCCGTCGGGAAAATCTCGCCTGCCGATACACTGTTCTCAAACTGCGATGCATAGCAACGAACAGCTGCAATCTTCTGTTCGAACTGAGCCTCCGTGATCGGAACGACGAACGTTGGTTTCACCGGATATTCGCGATAGGACAACGTATACAGGATTTTAAATGGTCGAGTGGCCGGTCCCCCATTGTATTCTTTGAGGCCGGCCAGGAAGCATGCATCCCTCGATAATTGAGACGCGATCCGGTGGTCTGGATGGTTGCCACGCTCATACGGAAGAATCACCGTCCGGGGTGCGAGCTTCCGGAGGAAGTCAACTACGGTTTTACGAGCTTTTTCTGAGTTCTCCAGGTGTGCGTCACGGAGTCCTGCATTCTCAAGCACGACCACGCCCAGTACTTGGGCTGCACGAGCGCCTTCTTCTGCTCGCATTTCAGGGGTTCCCCTCGTCGCCATCTCACCCAAGGTGAGGTTCAGGATGCCGGTCCTGTAGCCTTGTTCAGCCGCCCGAGCAAGGGTGCCACCGCATGTGAGTTCTGCGTCATCGGGGTGGGCCGCGATAGCAAGGAGGTCGATCGGTTGGCTCATGGTTGTCGGATCTGGGCTAGTGGTTTAGTTGAATTATTCGTACCGCAGTGCGTCCACAGGTTCCAGACGGGAAGCCCGAGAAGCAGGGTAGAGGCCAAAGCCAATCCCTGTCATCGCGGAGGCGCCAAGCGCAGCGATGATCGCCCATAAGGGCGTCGTTGCAGGCACGGGACTGAAGGTGTTGAGTGCCCAAACAATCCCACCGCCGACCAACATGCCAGCGGAACCGCCCATAACTGTTAAAGTCGAAGCTTCGACTAGAAACTGCCACATGATATCTCGTTGGCGTGCTCCTAACGACTTTCGAAGCCCGATTTCACGGGTTCGTTCAGTTACCGAGATCATCATGATACCGATCACCCCTACACCGCCCACCAGTAGCCCGATACTGGAAAGCCCTACCATGACGATGAATAATACTCCCGTAAGTTGTCCCCATACATCTACCAGCTGGTCCTGGGTCATGAGAGCAAAATCGTCTTCCTCGCCGGGCTTTAAACCTCTGAGCTGACGCAACCGAGCGTGTGTGACGTCGAGGGCCTGTTGCAGTGGGACATCAGGTTCAGGTCGCACTATGAAGTTCAACATACGGTCCCATACTTGGAGCACTTTGTCGGCTGTTGGGAAAGGGACAAATACGTAGTGTGTCGCAAAACCCGCAAACAAGTTCGCAGGGGGCCGATAGAGCCCGATGACTTTGAATGAAGCGGACTCGCTACGCCTCCCAATGTTGATATCGCGACCCAAAGGGTTTCGATTGCCAAATAAATCGAAAGCTGTTGCAGAATCTATGACTGCCACTTGGGTGCGTCGTTCAGATTCGGATTCGGTCCACCATCGGCCTTGGACAAGGTCCCCGTTGTCGATCTCCAGGAAATCTGAACCAGTACCATAGAGCGATATTTCTACGCGATCAGAACTCACGGATGCTTGATATCCCGCTCCGGGTCCCCCGGAGGCCTCGAAGAACGCGGAGGCATTTTCGATTTCAGGAAGTCGCCCCAGTTCACGTGCCCAACGTGGATCCAGCGGCTCGTTCTTCATAAAGTCGCCGCCCTCTTCTTCATCTCCTGCGAGCCGGATGTCCATCATCGATGTGAAGTCAAAGTGTGCAACGTAGAAGGTTGAGATGCCACGGGATGACATTATCTCACTGAAACTTGAGTTTATGCCGGTGATGACGGCCGCCATCACCATCACGACAAGTACTCCGATTGTCACACCCAGAATCGTCAGCCCACTGCGTACCTTGTTCGCCCCCAGTGCATCGAGTGCTACCGCGATGCCTTCGGTGATTGTTCCGAGGAAGCCCATCCCTCCGCTGAGTCGCGAACTCATGAGGTCATCACTCGGATCGAAGGGCTTCAATGGGGTTGAGTTTCGAGGCACGATACGCCGGATAGAGACCGGACACGATGCCGACACCGAGTCCCAAGAAAAGCCCTGTCATGAGTGCGGGAACCGACACTGATGCGGGCAGTGGCGAGAATCGGTCGACGATCTCTGCCAGTCCAATACCCGTTCCGATACCGAGAATCGCGCCGAGGATGGAGAGCGTTGAAGCCTCTGTCAGGAACTGGAACATGATGTCACGCTGTTTGGCGCCGAGCGACTTTCGGAGTCCGATCTCATGTGTTCGGTCTGCGACCGAAAGGAGCATGATGTTCATGATCACAATCCCACCAACCACGAGCGAGATCCCGACCAAAGCGGGCAGGGCCATCATCAAGATCCGGTTAATTGTCTCCCACGCATTCAGAAGATCACTGGAAGTTTGTATCCAGAAGTTGTTTTCCTGGGCAGGTCGAAGTCGTCGGTCCGTTCGGAGCGCTCCTTCAACCTCAACAATCGCGGGATCCAACTCACGGTCTTCGTTTACTTTGATTTCGATCGCATCGATTTCTTGACGCCGCGTGGCGACTGTACGCTGGAAGGTTTCGAACGGGACTAGAATCGCAGCGTCTCGGAGGTTCCCGGCGAGTCCTCCTTGCTTCTCAAATACTCCAACGACGCGGAAGCGGTAGCCTCCAGCCCGGATTTGCTTGTCGATAGCTGAAGTGGTGGGAAAGAGCCGTTCTTCGATGTTCGAACCGATGACTGCGACGTTTAGGGCCTGTTGGTCATCGATCGGGGTTAGTCCACGCCCCGATTGCACCTTCCAACCCTGTACCGCCTCATACTCTGCGGAGCCTCCAATGACGCGGATATTACGGCGGTTGTATTGTTGATACCGGACCTGATCTAATTCCGTTGAAGCGGAATAGGCAAAGTGTTTGGCGTGAGGTACTGCAGCTCGGACTACACCTACATCACGCATCCGAAGTTCGGGGTTCCGTCGCTGGCGTTGTCGGGCTTCCATGTCCACCCGACCGGTCACGATTTGTTGTCGTCGGACGACCGAGAACGTGTTTACGCCGAAAATCGAACTTGCGAAATCGTCACGAACGTAACTGTTCATTCCTTCGACAATCGTGATCACGGCGATTAGAAACGTGATCCCTATGATGATGCCTAGCAGCGAAAAAAAAGATTTGAGCTTCTGGGCTCGAATCTGCTGGAGCGAAAGCCGGATGCCCTCCCAGAACCGCACGGTGTCGCCTTTTTAGGGAGTCTCGCCCGTCGGCGAAGTGCTTTGTGGTGCCGGAGGCTGAGATGCTGGGGGTGTCGCGGACGCGGCTTCCAATACGACCTTAGGAGGTTGTGTGATTTGGCTCGAGGTCTCTGTAGGTTGAGGAGATATCTTCCCATCGATGAGTGTGATCACACGGTTTGCGTGAGCAGCGATATCCTTTTCGTGTGTTACCATGATGATCGTCTGTCCGGCTTCATGGAGCTTATCGAAAACGTCCATGATCTCGCTCGAGGTCGAAGAGTCCAAGTTCCCCGTAGGTTCATCTGCGAGCACGATCGACGGGTTATTTACAAGCGCGCGCGCGATTGCGACACGCTGTCGCTGTCCCCCGGACAGTTCATTTGGTTTGTGGTCCATTCGGTCCGCTAGCTGGACATTGTCGAGAGCATGTTCGGCGCGCTCCCGTCGCTTTTTGCTGCGCATTCCGGCATAGATGAGCGGCAACTCTACGTTGTGGAGTGCTGTTGCCCTAGGTAGAAGGTTGAACGTCTGGAAGACAAATCCAACATCACGATTGCGGATTCTGGCAAGCTCATCGTCATCTAGGTCTTGGACCGCTTGGTTATTTAAGATGTACTCACCTGATGTAGGTGAATCCAAGCAGCCGATCATATTCATCAGGGTCGATTTTCCGGAACCGGATGGCCCCATAATCGCGACGTATTCGTTTCGTTGGATCACACAATCGACGCCGTCGAGCGCGTGAATGGTCTCCGATCCCATTACGTAATATTTTTTGAGATCACGGGTCACGATCATTGCGTTGATTGTCATTGATCGTCTCCCCCGCCACTTCCATTTGCCGTTGTACGCAATTCCGATTCGGCCGTTTCATTGATCTTAATACGAGCCCCGTCCTCTAACTCTCGAATAGCCTGGAACGATCCCGATACGACACGTGTTCCCACCTCGATGCCCGAAACCACTTCAAAGTAGTTCTCACCTGCGATCCCAACCTCGATCGGCTGAAATCGAACGATGTCGCCCTCAATCAGAAAAACGCCTTCGATATCCCGCTCCGTTCCTCCATTCAAGGAACTAATGTTCTCGTTCTGAATTGCCTCGATATTATCGGCATCCATTAGCGTGAGTGCCGTGATTGGGATGCTTATAACGTCATTACGTGTATCTGTAATGACGTCGGCTGTGGCCGAGAGATCTGGCCGAATCCCCGCCGGTGGAGCGTCCAGTGTGATCCGGACTTCGAAGTCAATGGCTCGATTTCCGCCCATGGACGCGGAGGGGTTGAGGGGAACGATTGAACTGTTCCCAATCTCTGTTACTGTTCCACTAAATCGGTCCCCCGTGAACGCATCGATATCAACATATGCAGTGTCTCCAACCACGATCGTGGGAATGTCAGTCTCGTCGACTTCAATCACTGCCTCCATGACCGAAAGATCAGCGACCGTGAGCAGTAGGCTCCCAGGGTTATTCATGGTTCCGACGATTGCCGTTTCCCCGCGTTCCACGTTAAGACGTGTAATGCGACCCGACAAAGGTGCTCGAATAGTTGTTTTTGCGAGCCGGTCTTGCTCTTGGGCGAGGGTCGCTCGAGCTTGTGATACTTGGTGTTCTGACGCTTCCCATAGTCGGTTTTGTACCTCGGCGTTAGTCACAGCTTGCTCGACCTCAGCTTCAGTCACGAAGTCCGTGCCACGCTGCTGGAGAGCTAAGAACCGATCAGCATCGCGTTGCGCTTGCTGATAGGCTGCGCCCGATTGTGCTTCTGCGGCTCGAGCCTGCGCGAGTGCAGCTTGCGCACGATTTACTGCGGCTCGAAACAGGGCAGGGTCAATTTGAAGGAGAAGGTCCCCCTCTTCGACATCTTGCCCTTCCTCAACCGGGAGCTCAATGATGCGGCCCGCTACGTCGGTGGTAATATCCACCTTGGTTTTTGGCTCGATGTGCCCGGTGGCCGACACCAGTGCAACTAGACTTCGCGTCGAGACCTTTTCGACTCGTACTTCGATGGCCCCTCGCGCTTGTCGCTGCGTGGCCATGTATCCCAACGCCGCTAGTCCTCCAAGCACCAGGATGCCGATGATCGTTTTTTTCATCTTCTAGTTGAACCTTATATCCGGTTATAAGACCAGTGTAACCTCTAACCCAAACACCGGGCCAGCCGATAACGTTTCAAGTCATACTTTTTTACGTTGACGTATACACGGCCATTTCCGCGATTGTTTAGCGCGCCAGTATCCAAAGTGTTTGCCTGGGATGTCCGATATCAGCATAGGTGTTTAGGGCGGAATACCCCAAGGAGCCTTTGTTGAAACCAACTACATGTAAGATACTCAAGATACATCGGTTTCGCTTCAAATGTTCCGCAGGTTGGCGCGATATGGCAGCCAGATTTGTGCGGGTTTCCGTAGCTACGACGTGACCGAAACGGAATACTGTCGTCACTAAAAAGTCATGTGGAGTTCTAATTCTAGAACCGAACTTCTCGTCCGCCGCCGCCGGAAAGCAGCCCGATGAACGCCGATATGATCGCGGTTTGGCACAGATACAGAACAAGTAGGTAGATGGTCGCGTTAACCGGTGACCGTTTGGGGTAGATACGGCTTATAGCAATTCCCAAGACGAAACAGACCCACACGCTGAATACATTGATCATCCCGAGCATCCTCGCCCAAACCCCGTCCCCAAGATCCGGAAGAAATAAGGCTGGAGACAGGACAGCCTCAGTCGAACCCAAGAGCGCCAAACCCAGAACTACAAACCCTCCTATGGTTGTTATGTAGAATGCATGAGTTACAGCACTGTATAACTGGCGAAATTTTGCCTCGCCCCCTAGTAGAACATTGAAGGCGATCAACAGTAATAACGAGACAAAGGCGACAATGATCGGGGTACCAATCGCGGCCCCGATAATAGTCCAGACCACTCCCTGGATGGACCCCGTTTCTTGCGCGTTTCCGGTAGCAGCGCCAGAACCCCCAATTTGTATTTCGAAACTGGCACCCTCCGGGAGATATCCCTCTATGGCAGCCAAACGCAGACTGTCGGGAGTAAGCAGATACTGTGCGACACCCAGCAACACCAAACCGGCCATTGCGGAGATCCAGACAGGTTTCCCTTTCAGGTGATCAAAAAGTGTGCCGGGTGCCGTGAACACCTGGCAGACTCGAACAGGCAAGACTGGAATCTTGATATTTTCGGCTTCTGGTTCCACGTTTGAGGCTTCAAAATCGCTCGGCTGCGTCATCTTTACCTCTCAGAGCGAGAATTGGTTGTGGAACGCGGGTGGACTTCGCGCTGGCCCAGATAACCCGTCGACCACGTCGATTCGAAGTTGGGCAGAGAACTTGTCTTTCGCCACGTCTCGGCAGGATCGCGATCGCCGCGATTGTTCACAGATTGCGCTGAGTCCTGTGTTGGAAGACGCAAGGCTTCTAGGCCCCGCTCTTCGTCTAGGATCCGTAGCAGCTTGCCTTCCGAGTCGATCCAGGCATTTCGAACGCTTCCGCTAATATCGAAATCATAGCGAGTAGCTGCGATAGCACCATCTCCCACGAGGACACGCTCAGAAGATTTTCCGAGGAGCGTTGCGATTGCGGCCTCACCTCGTGACGGGATCACCATCGCTACATCTGCACCTTGCGCATTCTCCAATATCCGCAGCAGTAAAAGGTAATGGTGAGCGACACCATTTTCGACGATGGCGTCGACGCCATCGTCACGGAACTCCTTCCAGCGTTCACCATCGTCATCCACGATATGGAAGCGAACACGATCGGCGAAACGTTCACCGTTAACCACTGAAGTTCTTCCCTCTCTAACTTGATACTTGACCGGTCGGAGGTCTATGTCCATTTGAAGAAATATCTGCCACTCCTCTCCTTGAGCGCGTACCACGTTACCCATGGCGTTGACCGCTCCCCCAGCTTGCCATACCCGGTACCTTTCGACACCGACGCGTTCGCCGTTGAGTCGAAGTTGGAGCCGTGCTGCGTCAAGTTCCTGAGCCGTGATTGTGCTTGGTAGCGCGCATGTGCATAGCACGAAAAAAAATAGCCAGAAGGGTTTGATCAGTCGTCCGAACAACTCGCTCATTGTTTTTGTGCTTCCCGAAGAATCATCACGCACCCGTCACCCATGGATCCTTCTTTCTTTGTCAGTAGACTCGATTGTCGGATCTACTGCTAAACCCTTCGTCATTCTACACCAGTTATTAGTGTATGTGCACCGTCTTACTCGAAAACTACTTAGATTGGGAGCCAATAGGAGACCTTAATTAGGAAGATTTGTCGCCCAGGTGTATCAAAGCTGTCGACAAGCCGGCTAGGGTCGACTAGCTCTCCCGTCTCGAAGATATCCGATCGGTCCTGCTGCCATACAAAGAAGAGCGTGCTACCCGGTCGCCATTCCCACCGTATGACCAAGTTGCTGCGGAACGAAGCGATATTGAAGTCGCCGTTGGGTAGGTTGAACTGGGAATCTGATTCTTGGATCTGCCAGCTTCCATCCTCTAGTTTTTCTGCAGTAGTTCCCACCTCGCCATATTCGAGGAGATCTTGGCTTCCAGGTTCGAATAACTCGCCCGGTTGAGTGCGCAGCCCACTTGCGACAAAGGGCTCAGCATATAGTTCAAGCGTGAGATCGGGTAGAAAAGTGTAACTTGCGCGCAATCTCATGGACAATGTGCTTCGGTCGATAAACGAGAAGATGTATCGGGAACCGAATGTTTCTTGCCTCCCACCGTCCATGTGTGTGAAGAACTGGCGCGAGTTGAGCTGTCGCCTATATGTAGGGTCCAGTGAGAACTGGATGGCATGGCCCCGAAACGTGAGCCCGGCGCTAAGTTCGTACTCCCAACCACGTAGTTCGTCCTGTCCGTAGCCAAGCTTACCACGGAACCTAGTAGTGGAAGACCGGTCGTTGTTTAAGCTGAGGTTTGCCTTCCAACTTGAAACAGTCTGCATTAACGGCCCTCCCCGCGTGAGGTTGTCGCTCAGCGCGCGCGGGAGATATTCAAAGCGCGCCACGGTTCGCAAATAGTTCAACCATGTCACATCCGCAAAGAGCCCGAGTTCTGTTTCCGTTCGAACTCCATCGTAGTTCCACCGGTTGGCGCTTGTTACCCCGAATTGCCAGTGACGCGCCAGATCGCTAGGAAGTGTTTCTCGAAGAGAAAAATCGAGATCCACTGCTAATTCATCCGCGTTAAATAGCTGTCCGAGATCGTTAATTTCGAACCCGGGAGAAATCATCGAAAATCGCGCCCGTCCCAGCCAGTTTTCTCCACCCGCCTTCTCCATCTCGATGGCGGCTGAGTAGCCACTCAACGATTTCGCAGATGGGTCGAGTCGGGTTTTTGCCGCATCGGGACGCTGGTAATACCTGCTGTTTGAACGCTGGAGCCGGAGCAGCGCTGTCGAGTCACCTTGTACATGGCTGTAGCCGACATGTCCGCTCAGTTCATATTCGCCGCGTGTAAAACGGAGATTCCAATCAGCCCCACCTGTAATAGCGTTCTCGATCAGTAAGTCGCGTAGTTCTGGCTGTCTATCCCGTTTCAACGTTGTAAACGTCGCCCCGACGATGGATCCAATGTCATCGATCTCCTGTTGGAGGCGGGCGACACCAAACCAACTCAGGGGTTCCACTGGAACATGGTTCTCCACCATGCCGACTTCCGCGTCGGGTTGGAAGTTGAACGTGTGTGCGGTCTCTTCTGCGGTGACGGCGAAGAGTGCGCCGATTGAGGTGCGCGACGGAAGTCGACCAGTAAGTTTTGCCGCTCCAAGTATGGTCGTCCACTCGGGCGCATCGACCGAATCCCCAGGGGCAGTCCCATGCGGCGGTGCCCCAATCCGTCTTGAATAGAAATACTTGGGCCCTATTCCTTCAAGTAGCTGACGACCCTCTGTGAAAAATGGTCGCCGCTCTTCAAACACACTCTCAAAAGCCGTCAGGTTGACGACCGCTGGGTCGGCTTCTACTTGACCGAAGTCTGGGTTCACCGTTCCATCAAGGGTAAGGTTGGGACCGAGCCCAAGTTTGATGTCTCCACCGACGCGACTGGAAAGTTGACTATCTTTTAATGGTGAGCTCGTTTTGGCATCGAGTTGGTTCCCCACGTACGGCATCAGTTCAAGCCGACGTGATGGACGAATCCCTTCTAGTCCCACCATGTCCCCAAAGCGTGAAGGCCAGCCAGGTTCGCCACGGACGATGAGTGCCCAGACCACATTCTCTTTTAGGTTGGGTATATATCGGTTCATGTTCACACCCCACACCGGATTGGGGTCAGCGTTAAAACGGAGCTGTGATAGAGGGATTCGCATCTCAGTACTCCACCCGAGTGAGTCTCGGTGCACTCGGGCCTGCCAGACGGGATCGAAAGTGAGATCTCGCTCGCGAGAGTCATCTCTTGGATGAAAGTAGTCACTTCGTACACCAGAGGCGTTGACTATGAATGAGTATGCGGTGCGACGGTTTCGGTAAGGATCGAGGGATATCCACAGACGTTCTGACCCGCTCCCAGTACTCGCGTCTCTCCGTGTCCGGAAGGCTTGTATTGCAGTCGGGTCGTCACTGAACATGCGCGCCCCCACCCAGAGAGCATCTTGATCAAAGAGAAATGCTACTTCCGTGTGCTGTGTCGCAGGCTCACGCTCATCGGGCTCACGTTGCCAGAAATCGCATACAAAATTGGCTCGGTCCCAGACCGATTCGACCAGTCGCCCATCAAAATCAATGGCTTCGCTGTCTGTCCGTTTCGCCCGGAGTTGTTTGGGAGGCATGCCAGGCTCAACCGAAGGGGGGGGGACGTCGGGTCCGGGCCCTGAGAAAACGCAACGAGCGCCTGGCCAACGTGGTGCATCATTTTCTTGGGTCGTCGACACCTGTGCTGAGACCGGTTCCGGTACCCACCAGAGTGATAGGAGTGCGGCATAGATTGCGAGGCCTAAGCCATTCCTCATGACGGAGCCCCCCCTGAAAAGGATTGTTTCGCTGAATGCACCTTCAGCGTCCTGCTGGAGGAGTCCTCTCGAGGCCCACACTGACTTCTAGTAAGTGGAAGTCCTGAAGAGGGGCTCGGGGAACTGAGAATCACGAACGCTCTTTTTGAGCGGACACGTGACAGGCCCGGTTCAAGTAAAGGGTGTAATCTTGTGATCTGCATGAAAGATAATTTGGCTTAACCTATATAAAACGAGCAAGGCGAGGGTGTGCGGGAAAATGATTTTTTTGCCTGAGGGCGTACAATTCCATGTCGGAGCGGTTAGGTCGGGGTGTCTCAAAGGGGATTCCTTGACGACTGTCCTAGTATCCTTTCTTCACACTATATAGGCTGCGCAATCATGAAAACTCTTCTTGTTATGCGCCACGCAGAGTCCTCTTGGGATATGCATGGATTGCAGGATCATGACCGGCCGCTGAACCCGCACGGGATTCGTGACGGAACGCGGATTGGCCGGTTGTTGGTGAAGGCGAACTTTGTGCCTGTACGAATCTTTAGTTCTACTGCGGTACGGACGTTGTCCACCACGGAGTTGGTTGTGCGTGAATTCGGTACCGATGTAGAGGTTCAGAGCACGCGCGACCTCTACTTAGCTTCACCCCATACCTACGTCGAGGTCCTAAAAGAGATGGGTGGGGAAGACAATCCCATTATGGTTGTGGGACACAACCCAGGGGTCTCAGCGCTGGTGACAGTTTTGAGCGGGGAGTGCAAGGAGATGGCTACGGGGGCGCTGGCCGCAATCGAACTTGATATCGACAATTGGTCTGACATCCAGGGAGGGGAAGGGGGGAGGCTGATAGACTTCTGGCGACCAAGGGACCTGCATGATTAATCGGACTAGCGCGCAAAGACTCCATGGAAATCAGGATGACACTGGACAGCCCTTTTTCATCTTACGGTATGACCGGAAGAGTTAGAGTCGACGCGTGCTCTCGATCATGATAGATGGTATGAATAGCCACGCGGAGGTCTTCGAGCGTTTCCTCCCCCAGTGATTTTCCCGAATTCAAATTCCGGTTGAAACGAGGGAAGTTGCTACTTGTAACGTGTAGGCGTATGTGATGCCCTTCCTTGAATACGTTGCTGGTCTCCCACATAGCAATATCGACTTCATAGATCTGATTGGGTGTTAGAAGGGTTGGCTCCTCAAGTGAGTCCCGGAATCGGGTTCGCAACGCGCCTTCAGTGATCAGATTGGCTTGCCCATTCGGAAAAACGTCAGACAGGGTAACGAAGAAGTCGGTGTCTGTGACGTCGGTTGAGAAAAATAGCTTGACCCAGACTGTACCAGTGACTTCCGTATCCTGTTCCAACGGTTCACTTGAATAGACCAACACATCCCGTCGTTGTTCGGTCGATCGTTGGTCCAATGGTCCGTCCGGAGTCGTGCCTGCCCCACAGCAACCATGCCCGCCATATGTTGGTACAGGATGGTTTGGATCGTACGTATATTGGTCGGGAGACTCGGATTCCGGCTGTTTATTTGAGAGTGTTCCATTGCCAAAACGTGTGTTAGCGTAGCCTGTGCTGTGGAGAAACATCTTACGAGGAACAGCCCGGGCTAGTGGCCATTCATACTCATCACGCCATACGTTTTCACCCATCACAAAAATCCGAATAGGTGCCTGTCTGTCGAGCTCGTTTCGAATTCCCTTGAGATGGTAATCGAACCACTGCATTTGTATAGCTTCGAAGTCTATCTCCACTTCACTCCCAAAATCGGCATCGCCATATTGAGCGCTCGGGCGCACACCGTGTCCCCACGGACCGATTAACAGCTTCTGCCACCGTCTAGAATGCTCTGACTGGGAGAGTTTCCTCATTTGTGTGAAGTTGAGCAGGGTTTCAGAAATCAAATCGTCGTACCACCCAGTTACGTGATAGGCAGGAACGTCCATCTCTGCATATTGATCCCGGACGCTCATTTGCCTCCAGAAGTCGTCATAAGCCTGATGACGGATTGTATTAGCGACGAATTCAGAGTAGATGCCGATCTTGTCCATCGCAGACTGGAGAGGCAGGTGTGACATCACCTCCATCCAGTTGGGGTTTGGAATAGTTTGGCCCGTGGCGATCGCTTCGTGACGGGTGCCCCAACTTAATCCAAGGGCGAGGTGATAAAGCCCATTGGTGGACCAGATACTGCCAAAGTTGTCCGACTGGGCGGCAACGGGTAGCAGCGATTTTACGTATGGACTGCGATACGGTGCAGGCAGGAGTTGAGTGAACCCAGGATAAGATGTCCCATACATCCCAATGTTGCCGTCGCACCATTCCTGATGCCCAATCCACTGCTGAGTGTCGTATCCATCCAGCGCTTCGTTGACATAGGGCTCCCATTCACCCTGGGAAGCATGAATGCCGCGAGAGTCCATTACGACAACGGCGTAACCTTTCTCAGCATACCGACGGGCAGTTTGAGATCCTCGATTCTTATTGTATGGCGTACGAGTGAGGAGGACTGGAAACGGTCCAGTTCGATTGGGTAGGTAGAGGTCGGCAGCTAAATGAACCCCATCACGCATCGGAACAAGAATGTTGGCTTGGACTCGCACTGCGGGTGGAGTTTGTGCTGTCTGTGCTTTGGTGGGTTGTGGGCTGGAAAGGAGGAAGATCCCAATTAGGATGGGTAGGGCTAGGAGCGAGGGCGAAGACATGATTTTCGATCTCGATTTTGGATTCATGTTTCCCTTCGGAAGTTGGTTCCGTTTCGGTGATACCCTTCTGTCAGACGAAGTTTATGGCTAGCGCCGTTATCTGCGAGCCGTAAATATGATCGAACTTGTATAGACGAGGTCGTCCAACGGTGAGTTGTCGCCGTTGCCGGAGTTGGCCGCTACATGTAGGACCACATCTTCTTCATGAGTGGGAGCAGTCCACTCAAATGTCCATTCAGCGCGCTCTCCGTTCGCAGGCGTCCCTAGGTCGGTGTGCTGTACGTACCGGACATCACCAGACTCGCTCGGGACGACGGCCACGCGATCGTCGATTGGCCGTAATCTGCCAGCGGATTTACCGTGATTCAGATCTTTTGTCGTGCGAAAAGCCGCCTGAAATCCGGCAGCTAGCATCTCATAACTAACTAGTCTGATAGTTACTTCATAAAGTTCACCGGGACGATATGATCCACCGACGCCAACCACTTCCAGAGTAGACCCCGGTTCATTGAGACCTGAACCGATATGACATTCAAGACATGTCGGCTCTCCAAAGCCGCCCGTGTGTCCGGGTGGTGGCCCCACGATTTGGTGTCCGAATTCTGGAAAAGTGTGCATGGGTAATTCGCCAGAATTCGAGAGCGTGATTGTCACTAGGGCCAACCCCGCGACGCTCAACCATGACGCGGGTCCGCAGGAATATTGTCTGGTCAGCGTGGCTTGGTCCCCACTACAGCACGCCCCACAGTATTAACGTCAGTGCCGAACCAGATCGAGTCCATGCTTTCATCATAGTACATGTGGCGAATAGTTCCGCCACCGCTGGCTACATCAACCATGTCAATGAACTCCTCCGTGGAGGTGTCAAAGCCGACGAACCGGTTCGGTTGTATCCCAGTCTCTACAAGCCATATCAGATCGTTCTTGTCAATTGCGAGGCCATATGGGCGAGACTGTTGGCCCGCAGGAAGATCCCATTCTTTCACGAACCCGTTGCCTTCAAGAACAAGACCAAGCTTCCCTCGCGCATAGTCGACGTACCAGATCCGGTCACGCGAGTCGACTACTAGTCGTCGAGGGCGTGCACCGTCTGGGAGATCATATCCAATGAGTTCGAATGAGCTGGGGTCGATCATACCGATGAGGTTTGTGCTGAAGTGCGCGATCCATGGTCGGTTCTTGGAGTCGATCTTAATCCCGTAGGGACGACTTGATGTGCTCCGTCCACCCTGAATTTCAGGTGCGTCGACAAAACGAACCTGCCGTGTATCCGTGTCTAAGAAACCAATCAGATTGCCCCCCTGGACGGTGAACCAGATATCACCCTCATGGTCCCAGATCAGCGTATGCGGATCTCGAGCTCGCTCGTCCGGCATCATGATCTTGTCAATCGATCCCGTCTGTGGGTCGATGATTCCGATGTGTCTGGCGCGATTCCCTGCGTAGTATACTGCACCAGCGTTGTCGACAATCAGGTTGTGAGGGCCGGTCCCATCATCCATGTCATATTTGGTGAACTCGCCAGTTTCTGGATCAAGGACTGCTGCATAGTGCGCCGCTTGACCGACAAACCACACGCGGCCATCAGGTCCCACGTATGGGTCACGTGGCCGGCTATCAGCGTATGGTACCGTCCATTCCTCAATAGTGAGCATCTCGCTCGCGGCCGTATGGTCCTGAGCCTCGATGGGTTTTAGAAGGCTTCCGTGGGTCAAAAAAACAGCCAGTAGGACATACAAAACGCGCGTGATCATGATTGTCTCCTTGGTGCGTCGACCATGCGGTCTGAGCGAGTCCGCTCAGTTCTCTGCCAAGGTCACATAACGCGAGAGACGGGCGAGTTCAGTGTCATCGACATACTTACCAATCTCACGTTTGAACTGCTCTATACTTGCGTAGGGTCGGTATTCTTTAAACTCGTGTAACATTCGATCCCCCACGCCTGGAATCAGTAACATCTCCTCCTCGGACGCCGTATTCAGGTTCAGGGGTATCCATACATGCTCATATAGAGTCGCACGCATCTCTGCTTCAAGCAATCTGTCAAGTGTGTTATCTAAGGAGACCATATCGAAGAAAGGCCTAGCGTCAGTGATTGCTGATACGGCGCCCTCACTCATCCCTTCAAGTGCTAGTAGCTCCTGTTCACTTGCGAGGTTCGGGTTAACTAAGCCCATATGAGATCCGCTGCTAGTTGCGGATTCGCCCGTTTCTTGTGTTGGAGTTTCGTCTGCAGTGTCTGAGGCTCCACCGCACGCACCGATTACTATGGATAAAAGTAAAAGAGTACAGGCCGTCGTAAGCTCTTTCATTAAATCATTTCCTTTCTCGGTTCCTTCGTTAATACGGAGTGGCGATAACTATACAAAAGACCAAGTAGTCCCAGTAATATCATGGTGCCGGGTGCAAGTGCTGGTGTAGCTCCGGTGAGTGCATTCCATATTAGTTCAACCCCTCTAATATTTGCGCGCATCTCGAGTTCGAAATCCGCATTCCCTCGATAGTGAAGGACTACTCCTACGATGCCGCTTGTAAGAACAAGACACATCGTCCCCCGAAAACCGTAAACGAGTGGAGGCGAAGGACGCAGAGCTACGGCCACAGTGCTAAGTAAAGATACTGCTAGGACTATGATGGGAATGAGCTGAGTCCAGCCGTCTGTGTGACCAAGGAGCAAGAGGTCGGTTCCAGTCCCCAGCATTCCGAGCACAAGAACAATCAACAGAAATCGCTTGAGTAAAAAGAGTGTGTTCGGCGGAGAAATTGAATCTGACTTTGATGATTCCGTGTCAGTTATCAGGACAGCTAACATAGGCCACAAGTCGAATTATCAATAACGATTATTATTAGTTGAGACTCAGTCTCAACTATAGCGGTGGGCGAGTGTAAGTCTTTTCAGGTGAACTTGCAAGTCGATTTTTATAGGTGGGTGAGTTGTTTGATCTCAAGCGATTCTTCGCAAATTGTCGTCAGTGGCGAGACGGATCTTGGGAATCAAGTATAAGTTTGAAATCCCTCGTCCGCAGAAAAATGCAGTGAAGGCTGCCGTAATGCCCACCCAGCCGAACCCCCAACCAACGATTGAGAATACGACCGCTACGGTCAAAACTTCAGCACTGGTTGCCACGGTGATGGGACCCGTGGTCCGGTTCTTAACTAACACCCCTCTCTGAAGTGAGATCCATACTCCGAGGAAGGGAACGGGTGACAGCACACGTATAGCGGGGATAGCGAAGTCGGCGAGTTCCGGTGACAATCCTGAGATTGTCTCGAACCAAACGGATGAGAGTGGTGTGAACGCTATGGTTGCGAGGATGCCGGACATGATTAGACCCAGTCGGAGTGCAAATGATGACAGCTCCGCATAGCCTTCCTGCCCTTTGCCGAGTAAAGCGATGACGGCTTCTTGGAAGCTGAGGCCCACTGCCCGGAACAGGAACCCAAGTGAGTGTACAACGGGAAACACTGCCAAGGACTCGACGGGCGAAGTGGCGCGGCCCATGAAGAAAGTCAACATAGGCTGGATTGCGAGGCCAATGAGTGATGTGAGCGCGAGGGGGTAATAGAAGGTCCCAATTTCACGGTAACTCAACGCACTAGTTGGCAACGATGGAGCGATCGCGGTGACCGTTTTCTCGGAAGGCGTTGCAGTCACATGGCCAAGGACCTGTGCGATCGCACTCCGTGCCATCCATCTGGCGGCGAGGGCCTCGGCTACGACACCCGTAGAGAGTGCCGCCGCCCCTACTGAAGCACCGGAAAGATCGGTGAACGCAGCAAATGATATGGCAGCCAATGACATCGCGAGCAGTCGGATCACCGTGCCGTACGCAACGAGTTTTGTCCGACCAGAGCGAATCAGGACCCCCTGCAGGAAGCGTCGGTATCCTATAGCGGCAGGCCATGGTAGGAAGCACCACAGCGCCCCGTAAGTAAGCCTCGCGACATCCTGCGGCAGACCTAAGAGGTTGACGAGAACAGTTTGGTGTACCGCAGGGATCAGCACGATCAATAGTAAGCTGGTCGCGAAAGCATTCAGACCGTTTGCAAACATCCGTAACCGGCGGTAGCTGACCCGATCCTCTACTAAAGCGGTGGCGGCACTGAGAAGCATAATGACGGGCGCCTCTACCAACACGGCGAACGCAATCGCAACACCATAAGCAGCTAGACCAAGAGTTGGGTTTGGGAGGCGTGCTACTATGGCCGCAATAAAAGGCCCCTCGGCGGCCATCATAAACCACGTTGCCGCGAGCGGGGCCCAAAACACGGAGATGTCCCGGTGCGATAGGTTCTTAGGAGCGGTGACCGAACGGTCGATTGACAAGGTACTGTTATCCTTCAGGTCGTGAGGAGCACTATAGCGCCCCACTTTCGCGTACCAGAAGTCGTTCGTCAAACAGTTGGCATGACCCTAGCCTAACAAAGCACCTGCTCCACGGGTGGACTTGATCGTGGAATAGGCTAATTTCACTTCAATTACCGCTGCTTTTCGAACGCACTCTATACTTAATAATCATTCACTGTGGTGTGTTTAATTGTGTACCCTCTGGCGAGTTCAGCAGAGTGATTCTCAGTCTGCAGCGTCATTTCGCCCTTACCTGTCGGGTGGCCAATCGGGCAGGGATCGTCCCGTTGTCCAAGGAACACCGGCATCTTCGAGTTGCCGCTCAAGATTGGGTAAGTCGATCTCTATAAGCTGCTGTAGAGATGGGTAGAGCCTGGTGAAGGCATCAAACGCGATACGATACTGCTCGTGGTGGGTTTGAGTTGGCCCGTGCAGCCCGTTCCAGTGGCCTCGAACGACCTGATTCACTCGATTGACAATGCCTGGCATGTCAGGCTCTGACCGAGAAGTTCGAGTACGTGATCCATTTAGCTTTTCCTGCAAATCAATGAGCTGCAACTCGAGTTCGCGTGCCCTGTCCTGCATCGCCTCGGTAGCTGTAGGCCATTGGCCAATGGCTTGCTTTATTGCGTTGATACTTGCCATGGCGGCTTCTACAGACCGTTGAGTCCCCGTGACAGCACGAAGCAACTTGCCCGTCTCTTGCTGGAAGGCAAGAACGTCAGCGTGGGTTTGAGGCGGAATCGCGGGTCGTCCTATAGGCGAGATTTCGAAAGGAGTCTCAACAGATAGTTGGTTGACGACGCCATCGATTCTTTCCGAGAGCACAACAGTGTAGTTGCCGGGAAGTGCCATCGGTCCTTGGCCACCACTTCTTCCACCGTTACTGGAAGTTACCGGGGTATAACTGGGGTATCGATAATTCCACGTCGTGCGATGGAGGCCCTGTGATGTTGAGCCTCGTACGGTATTAATGACAGCCCCGTCCGAGTCTCGGATTGTGAGGAATATTTGTGGCGTCTCTTCACGATCCTCTGCTTGGAGTTCCTCCCACGATGGGTAAGGTGTATCCTCGTTTCGGCTAGCAGATCCTCGTTCTTGTCTCCGTCGAGTGGCTTCTCTCGTTCTGAGAGAACTACCCACGAGATACGTAAATGTGACACCGAATTCCGGATTGTCGGCCTGATAGAAATCCGATCCTTGTTCCCCTCCTGGATTCCAGCGGAGATATATGTCTCCTGGTTTGATTGAGAAGATATGCCCATCCATGGCTAGGATTTCATCGGATCTTGTCACGAGTTCGCGCAGTGGTGTGTAGTCGTCAATCACATAGAAGCTTCTACCGAACGTTGCCGCCACGAGGTCACCTTCACGCTTCTGGATCTCGAGTTCACGCACTGGAATCGTAGGTAACCCATTTCCAAGCTTAATCCACGATTGCCCTCCATTAATTGAAGCGAAGGAGGAGAACTCCGTACCTAAAAACAAGAGGTTGGGCTCAACGTGGTCTTGGACGATGGAGAAGGCCGGTCCGTTATTGGGCAGGTCACCTGCGATTGCCGTCCACGTAGCACCTCGATCGGTGGACTTGAAAACGTAAGGTTTGAAGTCGCCGCGTTTGAAATTGTTGAGTACCGCAAACACAGTGTTCGGGTCGTGAAGTGACGCCTCAACGTCGTGAACAAAACTTGTGTCGGGTACACCTGGGAACGCCTCCACTCTGCGCCAGTTTTGTCCACCGTCTTCCGTAACTTGGACTAATCCATCGTCAGTTCCAACGTAGATGAGCCCTTCAACGAGAGGTGACTCTGAGACCGCCACGATATGTCCGAACACCGAGGTCGACCGATTTTTTCCGACCGCATCAACACTCCAAATTCGGCCCATCACCTCGAGTTCGTTCCGGTTGATGTTTCGGGTTAGGTCACCCGAAATGGGACGCCATGTTGAGCCTTGATCATCCGTCTGAAAAAGAATCTGAGCTCCAAAATAGAGACGGTGGCTGTTATGCGGTGACATGTGAATTCCTGCATCCCAATACCAACGAAGAGGGGGACCGTCCGCGCTCTCTTGGGGTTGGATGTCAAGCCGTTCTTTAGTGCCGCGGTCCATCCGTGATAGGACACCATTCTGTAACTGTGAGTAGATGATGTCAGGGTTGTTGTAATCAACGACAGGGTCGAATCCATCTCCACCGAGGGTTACGTACCAATCCGAATTCCGGATTCCGCCGTTAACGGTTGTCTGTGATGGACCACCAAGCGTGTTGTTATCCTGAGTTCCGCCGTAGACGTAATAGAATGGTTCGTCGTTTGAGGTTGCGACCTTGTAAAACTGTGTAAGTGGGAGATTCCGGAAAAAGTGCCAGGATTCGCCGAAATCTCGGGTCTCGTACAACCCGCCGTCATTTCCAAGAATCAGGTGCTCAGGATCATCTGGGTCGAACGCGAGTGCGTGGTGATCGACGTGCACGCTTTGAGTAGGAAATCGATCCCATGTTTTTCCACCATCGTTGGATACCTGCACAAATGTATCAAGTGCGTATATACGATCGAACCGGTGAGGATCGGCATACAGTTCGTGATAATACATTGGCGCCGAAGACTGGTAGCGAGAGGTCCGGCTCCAGTGTTCACCCATATTTTCGGATCGGAACGTCCCACCCTCATTCCCACTAGCCTCCACGATTGCGTAGAGGATGTCAGGGTCTTGGGGCGATATGGCGAGCCCTATGCGCCCCTTATCGCCGCTCGGTAGCCCACGGTTGATTGGACGCCACGTGTTGCCTCCATCCGTCGATTTATGTATGCCTGAGTTGGGCCCGCCATCAATCATCGTCCATTGGTGGCGTCGTCGCTGCCACGTTGTTGCGTACATGACGTTTGGGTTACGTGGGTCAAAATAAACCTCGTTGACGCCGGTGTGTTCATCTATCCCGAGGACCTGAACCCACGTGGCTCCACCGTCGATCGTTCGATAAAGCCCGCGCTCACCCCCAGCAGCCCACAGAGGCCCCTGTGCTCCGACATATACCACGTCGGAGTCGTCAGGGTGGATTGCGATCATACCGATATGTTCAGAAGTGGAGAGCCCTACGTTATCGAATGATCGGCCGCCATCGATTGATTTATAGACTCCATCTCCGTATCCCACTGATCGCTGGGCGTTGTTCTCTCCCGTACCGACCCAAAGCGTGAGATGGTCTTTGGGGTCCAGTGCGAGTGCTCCGATTGAATACGAACCATAGTCATCGAAAATCGGACTCCAGGTTGTTCCAGCGTTCGTTGTTTTCCACACTCCACCGGACGATGCGGCGACGTACCATACGCTGCGATTCGTTGGATCGATTGCGATATCGGCGATCCGTCCGGAGGCGATTGCAGGACCAATGCTTCGCCAACGAATACCCGAAAACAGGTTCGAGTTCAGCTCAAGCGGGTCTCCCTGGTCGAGGTCATCCGTTTGGGCTATGCCCTCGGTTGAAGACATGATCAATGCGAGAGCCAGGATTAGGCTGCAGAAGATGGATTGAATAAACGAAACGCGAACGAAGATCGTCATCGGGTTCTCAACTGGCTGTGGCTTGCGTGTAGTTCCATGCGTACGGTTAATAGGAGTGGAAACTATCTTAGTTGACTCTCTTGATCGACACCTGTTGCCGATGAAGGGAGTGAGAGGAAGAAACCGGATGAGTCGAACACGTCGTGAGTTTCTAGAAACGGTTTCCGTGGCGACCGCCTTGGGAACCATCCCTCGCCGTGCTTTGGGTGAATGGCCTTCAGCTCGAGATTCCTCGCCGACTGATCCACTGGGGGTCCGTGCCGACTTTCCACTGGTGAACAACCTGACTTACCTCAATGGGGCATACACTATGCCCTCTCCAATGCAAGCCGTACGTGCAGCGACCATATTTCTGGAAGAAAACGCGTCAAATCCACTCTCCGTCGACGAAATGATGGAGGAGGCGAACTCCGTGCGACGGAAGTTCGCACGTTTGATCCACGCCTCGGAACCCGAGATTGGGATGCTATTCTCGACGAGCGATGGCGAGAACATTATCACGAACGCCCTCAATATAAGTCCGGGAGATAACGTCGTTATCAATGATCTCCATTATGACACATCTTACATTCTGTATCAGCACCTCGCCGCTACTCAAGGTCTTGAGGTGCGGATCGTCGAAAACCGTGATGGTGCAACTCCACCGGAGGCGTTTGAACCTCACATTGATAACCGAACGCGGCTTGTGTCAGTCGCGTGGGTGTCTAACCAAAATGGATATCGACACGACCTAGAAGGGTTGGCGGAACTCGCGCACGCTTACGACGCCTATCTGTACGCTGATGCGGTTCAAGGTGTTGGGATGCTGGATCTCGCTGTTCATGATGTCGGGATCGATTTTCTCACAGCGGGGGGCTACAAATGGTTACTCGGCGGATTTGGTGTAGCCCCCTTATATGTCCAAAGGGACCTGCTCGACCTCATTACCGTTGACCGGCTGGGTTGGGGTTCGGTCCAGAGTGAAGAGGGTGCTACGCCTCAGAGCTATCGCTTCTATGAAGACGGTAGAAAGTATGCCTATGCGACCCTTGCATTTGTCGCTGTCTACCAACTGGGGGCGGCGCTCGATTACTTGTTGGACGTGGGCATCCCTGAGATCGAGCGACATACCGTGAAACTGGCTCAGGATCTCCGCGCGGGCTTGGTTGATCAGGGGCACGAAGTCTGGACTCCACCTGACAATGCCTCAGCGATCGTAACCTTCAAGCACAACAACGATGTTGCGCGTGTTCGGGCCGATCTCGAAGCAGCGCGAATACGTGTGAGTCTCAAAGGAGGGGGAGAGCAGATCCGGGCAGGTGCGGCACTGTTCAATAACTCAGATGAGATTGCGAGGTTCTTGGATATAACTGAGGGGTGGATCTAGCCTACGCTTCTGTTTGCTATTTTCACTGCACGTAATTCGATACGTGGTCCCGATCTTCCGTCACAAATTTTTACTCTGTTCAAACCGCAATAAATACAGCCGGAATTAATCATGAACATGCGAGTTCTATCAAAAGCGGATATAGACCGATCGATACGCGCGAGTGATGCTATTGAAGCCATGAGAATAGCATTCTCGGAGTTGTCGGATGGCCGTGCGATTGTCCCGATTCGCGGGAGTGTCGCAAGTGCATGCGGAGTGACCCTCCTTATGCCGGGTTTTCTCTCGGGGATGAACGCGTTAGGAGCGAAAATTGTATCGGTTTTTCCCGAAAATTCGATGGATGGGACGCCTCCCATCCAAGGCGCGGTTCTGCTCCTTGATGCTGACACCGGTACACCAAAGGCGCTCCTCGATGGAACACGGCTTACGGAGATTCGAACGGCCGCCGGCAGTGGCCTCGCAACGGAACTGCTTGCAGACGATTCTGCGGACATCCTTACGGTTTTTGGTGCGGGAGCGCAGGGTCGTGCACACATAGAGATCTTAATGGCGACTCGGCGTCTGTCTGAGGTGAGGATTCTATCCAAGTCGACGGAGACTGCCGAGGCTCTAGTGACAGAACTGCGGAACCGTGGCGACCTAATGCCTAACAAAAACCTTGCTGAATTGCCTCGGATCATGGCCATGTGCGACCCCCGCGAAGCTTTGGATGGAGCTGGGCTCGTGGTCACAGCGACGACCAGCACTACACCTGTTTTTGACAGTCGAGACTTGGAATCAGGTGCCCATGTCAATGCCGTCGGGTCCTATCGACCGGACATGCAGGAGATCGATGCCGACTTGGTCAAGAATGCCCGAGTCGTTGTCGATCAACGTGAGGCTGTTTGGGAAGAGGCAGGCGACCTCATTATTCCGCATGAGGCTGGTTTCATCGACGAAAAAGTAGTTGACGCTGAGTTAGGAGAGATTGTAAATGGAGATGCGTCCCCCGGCAGGGGCGAGTTTACCTTTACCCTCTTTAAATCAGTTGGAAACGCTGCCCAAGACGTCGCTATCGCGGAAATGGTGCTGAGTTTCGCTGAAGAGGTGGGACTGGGGAGTATGACTCCCTTCTAACCTCATGTGTTTACGCCCAGTTACAATAACTAGTCGATTCACACCTTCCGAGTCGATAGTTTGTTCAGTTAACCATTTTCCGCCTGGTTTACCTAGGTGGTTTTGAAGAGGTGCTATGTCGAACGTTGCTCCTTCGCTGGATACCTATGGTGTGCATTCTTTGCTCGATGCTCCGCATGGAGACGTCGAGTTCTATGATATCGAGGCAGTGGCCCGTGAGGTGGGAGCTGACCCAAGTCGCCTCCCGTTCTCAATTCGGATCATGCTTGAAAATCTAGTCCGACATGAAGACGGAAAATCGGTGACAGCGGAGGATATCTCCGCGATCGCTGCGTGGGACCCACAGGCTACGCCAGGGCGGGAGATTTCCTTCCGTCCTTCGCGCGTGTTGCTCCAAGACTTTACCGGTGTACCGGCAGTCGTTGATTTGGCAGCAATGCGTGACGCGATGGCTGAGTTGGGAGGCGACCCTGCTTCGATCAATCCACTCATGCCCTGCGAACTAGTGATTGATCATTCGGTGCAGGTCGATTCATTTGGAAGCCCCGAGTCCTTCGCGATTAACGCAGAGTATGAGTTTAAGCGAAATCATGAACGGTATGCATTTTTGCGGTGGGGGCAGACTGCCTTTGACAACTTCAAGGTCGTCCCCCCCGGTACCGGGATTGTACATCAGGTAAACTTGGAATACCTAGCAAGAGTGGTCTTCAGTGTAACAGAGGGTGACCAGCGTATCGCTTATCCCGACACGTTAGTAGGTACCGACAGTCACACAACCATGATTAATGGTCTGGGGGTGCTGGGCTGGGGTGTCGGCGGTATCGAGGCTGAGGCTGCGATGTTGGGGCAACCACTCTCAATGTTAATACCCCGCGTCTTCGGTTTACGCTTGTGTGGAGAGCTTCCAGAAGGGGCGACGGCAACTGACCTTGTTCTTCGTGTAACGGAAATTCTCCGAGAGGCGGGTGTCGTGGGCAAGTTTGTAGAATTCTACGGTCCGGGCTTGGAAGGCCTATCAATTGCGGATCGAGCTACGCTTGGAAATATGTCACCCGAATTTGGTTCGACTTGTGCCATCTCTCCGATTGATTCAGAAACACTGGCTTATATGCGATTCACGGGCCGCTCTAATGACGACATAGCGCTAGTGGAGTCATATGCCCGAGCGCAGGGTCTCTTCCATGAAGGTGGTATGGAGGATGCAGCGTACAGCGATCATCTTGAACTCGATCTCTCGACTGTTGTCCCAGCGATTGCTGGTCCGAAGCTCCCACAACAACGGATCCCGCTGACCGAAAGCAAGGCCCGATTTGTCGATATGCTTGCCGGGGTCAAGAAATCTGGTTCTAGCGGTCGGATGCTAACCTCTTCTGGGGATTGGTCGAGTGATCTTGACCGAGGGTCCGTTGCGGTTAAAGAGGCCTCTTCCGGTGTAGCTGTCCAGCTTACAGATAACGATGGAAAGTACTGCGAATTCGAACTGCGAGACGGCTCCGTGATTATTGCAGCGATTACGAGCTGCACAAATACTTCAAATCCCTCAGTTATGGTTGGAGCCGGTCTTCTAGCTAAACGTGCGGTTGAAAAGGGCATCTCGAGCCGGCCGTGGGTGAAGACAAGCCTTGCACCCGGTTCAATGGTTGTAACCGAATACTTAACTGATGCTGGTCTGATGCCCTATTTCGAGGCGTTAGGGTTCCACGTAGTTGGGTATGGGTGTACCACCTGTATTGGTAACAGTGGGCCACTCCCCGCCCAAATCTCACAGGCGATTCGGGAAAATGATCTCGTAGGCTGCTCTGTTCTCTCTGGAAATCGCAATTTTGAAGGTCGGATTAGCCCAGATTCAAGAGCAAACTACCTAGCGTCTCCGCCGCTTGTCGTTGCGTACGCACTCGCAGGTCGAATGGACATTGACTTTCATTCGGAACCGTTGGGGACGAGTGACAAAGGAGAGGATGTCTACCTACGCGACATTTGGCCGCGGGAAGAGGAGATTCGTGATGCGATCCGAACATCGGTAAAGACCGACATGTTCTGCTCTAAGTATGCCGAAGTGTATGCTGGAGACGAGCGTTGGAACTCCCTTGAGATTCCGACTGGAGATCGATTTTCGTGGGATCCGGAGTCACGATACGTACGCCAACCCACGTTTTTCGAAGGTATGTCCAAAGAACCACCACCTATGGTGGATATCAAAGGTGCACGGTGTCTTGCTCTTCTTGGTGATTCAGTAACGACTGATCACATTTCGCCGGCTGGAGCGATCGCGAAGGATTCTCCTGCAGGAAGATATCTGCGCGAGAATGGTATAAGACATGCGGATTTTAATTCCTACGGATCTCGTCGCGGGAATCACGAAGTTATGATGCATGGGACATTCGCTAATATGCGGCTTCGAAACGCAATGGTACCCGGTGTCGAGGGTGGTTATACGCGTCACATGCCGAGTGGTGAACAATTGCCCATTTTTGATGCTGCCACGAGGTACATCGAAGAGGGTACCCCAACGATTGTGATCGGTGGTTCTTTGTACGGTTCGGGATCAAGCCGAGATTGGGCGGCCAAGGGACCATATCTCATTGGGGTCAAGGCTGTGCTTGCAGTCAGCTATGAACGAATTCACCGATCGAACTTGATCGGAATGGGTATTATCCCACTTCAATTCCGTGATGGAGACGATGCGGAATCACTAGGCTTAGATGGAACCGAGGTGTTCGAAATTACTGGGATTGCTAATGGGTTGAAGCCCAAGGACACCATTCTTGTTAAGGCGACATCTGGTGGAGAATCCACGTGCACATTCGAAGTTGTGGCTCGCCTGGATACCGAAGTTGAGGTGGATTACTACCGGAACGGTGGTATCCTGCAGACTGTGCTGCGACAGCAGCTCAACCGTTAGCTTTCGCTCCTTACCTTGTCCAGCCACTCTCGGTCACGCGCGCTAAGGGTTGATCCCGTGTCTGGCGCAGAGACGGTGAGAGATGATTCGTGGATTCCAGTTGTCCCACCGGCTCCAATCTTGGCTCCTATCAATACAAGAGCGAGTCCAAGTGCTAGGAAAGGCAGTACGTAGAGGATACTGTTCAAGCCCTGCACCTTCGGTCGGAGCAGGATCCACTCACCGTAGCTCTGCACAAAATAGGCCTCGATCTCTTCGGGAGTCTTTTCATCCATGAGCATCTCGCGGATCACACCTTGCATCTCTCGAGCTATTCTTGATGAGGATTCCGCTACCGATTGCTGACGGCAGATTGGGCAGCGGAGTTCTGCCCCGATTTGTGCGGTTAGATCATCGAGCTCTGCTTCGCGCACTTCGTCGCCAGATGGTGCGGGGGCCTCCACACCGTCGAACGCACCATCGACGGATTGTGCTATAAGCTTGGTGATGGGAGCTGGCGATAGTCCGATAGCGAGTGCCCAAATGAACATTTGTGCATGAAATCTCTTATTTGTTCCAGGTAACTGGTCCGTATTCCTGGTAGAGCGGTGCATTAGTCCTGGCTCTCTATCGCGGAAGACTTAGGTGTCCCTCGGCTGGCAACGAGCGAATCAACCATCGTACTCACAAGATCCCAGTTCACCGCGAGGTCATGCCGGAGCGCTACTTCGCGGTCTGCGCCTATAAAGAAGGTTTCGGGAACGCCATAGACGCCATAGCGAATGGCAGTGTGACTCCCAGGGTCTACGACCATCGGCCAATCACCGCCGAGATCTTGGATGAAAGCTTGGCCATTCTCAGGGGCATCTTGGAATAATACGCTCAGTAAAGCCACATCCTCCGGAGCATACGTCTCGTGAAGCTTAACCAGAACGGGGTGCTCGGTGATACACGGAATGCACCAGGAAGCCCAGAAATTCAAGACCACAACTTTCCCTTCGAAATCATGCAGGCTTACCGAGTCAATTGGATTGTAGAGATCTGCGAGTGTGAAATCGGGGGCTAATTGCCCTTCTAATGCCGACGGAAGTCGACGTGCATCTCGGGTCAATCCCCATGCGAGAAGCGCGAGCATCGGAACAAATGCCAAGGGCAACACCCAGCGCATCCAGCCCTTCATTCTATGCTCTTTTCTGTCTTTGAAGGACTAGTCCTTTCCAAGTTTTCAGTTTTGGCGGAAGAGTCGATGCCTAAGGATGGAAGTTGGTATGTGCCCCCATCTGCGAGAAGTTGATCGCTAGCAGTACGTATCCGGATCTTCCCGCGTGGCCAGATGGCGATCAGAGCACCAATGCCCATGATCATTCCCCCAATCCATAGCCACACGATGCCCGGATTGACGATCGCGCGAACAGTTGCATGCTCGAGGTTATCCTGGTCAACCGCCATAAGGGTTAGGTAAAGGTCGCTGCTGAGAGAGCTTCGAACTGCTGGTGTTCCAATTGTTTGTTGTGAAGGATCACGGTGATAAATATTGAGCCGTGGCTGTTCTTGCCCGAGTGGTTTGCCATTTCGGAACGTTTCGAATGTCGCTCCGATCACGAAACGTTGGGGCTCTTCAATGCCCCATACTTCTACGAACTCGACCTCGTAATCCTCAATTGCAAGACGTTCACCTGCGCGGAGTGTCTCTTGACGCTCCGTTTTCCACGTCCATGAGACTGAGATGGCGAGCGCAATTACTACCACGCCGATATGGACGATGTACCCCCCATATCGTTGGCCATTGCGGGAAAATAAATCCAATAGGGCCCCAACGAACGACCGGCTGGCGAGTTTGCGACGAGCTTCAATTCCCATTGCAAACTCCCGAACTATCGTCGTCAAAACAAATGCGGCAAATGCAAGCGTAATCGTCGGTAACAACTGTCGCATTCCTAGCACGAAGGCTGCTATAGCAGTCACCACGCCCAATAGAATCGGCCATCGGAAAGATTTTTTGATATGATCACTCGTGGCCCTTCGCCAGGGTAAAGCAGGTCCTATGCCCATGAGAAAGAGCAAAGCGAGCCCGATCGGACTTGCAACCATGTTGAAATAAGGGGGGCCGACGCTGATTCGATCGCCTCGGATTGCTTCGATCAAGAGTGGGAACATCGTCCCGAGGAGAACGGTGAAAGTGAACCCAACAAGGAGTAAATTGTTAAGGATGAATGCCGATTCACGTGATACCGGACTCTCAATCTGTCCGGCGGTATAGAGTCGATTAGAACGCCACCCAATGAGGGTGAGCGACCCTAGAGCTATAATGGCGATGAATCCCAGAAACAGTGGGCCGATGACACCTTCCGTAAATGCGTGAACCGAGTCAATCACTCCTGAGCGGGTAAGAAATGTGCCGAATAGCGTTAAGAGAAAAGTCCCTATCATGAGTGACAGGTTCCATGTTTTAAGCATGCCGCCGCGCTTTTGTACCATAGCCGAGTGGAGGAAAGCTGTCGCCGTGAGCCATGGGAGAAACGATGCGTTCTCCACGGGATCCCAGGCCCATGCTCCGCCCCAGCCCAGTACTTCATACGACCACCAGCCGCCGCCGATAATGCCCATAGTCAGAAAGGCCCACGCGGCGATCATCCAACGACGTGAGTCGCGGATCCATCGGGCTTCAACGTTGCCTTGCAGTAGCCCCGCGATTGCAAATGCGAATGGAACTGTCATCCCGACGAATCCGAAATAGAGCATCGGTGGGTGTAGTCCCATTAGCGGGTGATTCTGAAGCAGCGGATTAGGACCTGGTCCGTTTAAGGGTGCTGGCGACACGATGCCAAACGGGTTAGCAGGTCCCGTTAAAAGACCAAAGAAGAAAAGCCCCACTGTGCCAATGACTGCGATTACGAGTGGTGTTGTTTTGAGATTGGGGACTAGGCTTCCGTCTTCCGATATAACTCGTCCACCGACTCTTCGATGTGCGTCAATTTCGCGTCGGCGAGTAAAGGCAAATAGGGCTCCGTACCCAGCTAGTATCCATCCCCAGAAAAGGATTGATCCATCTAGGCTGCTCCATAGTGAAATGGCCGTGTAGTACGTGGGCGTCTCATGGCTCCCAACTCGTGCCACGTATTCGACGCTAAAATCGTGAGTGAGGAGTGCGATCTCCATGACGAGCATCCCCACCGTCATCGCAAAGAATCCAAAGTATGCTGCACGGCGGGCCAATGTTGCTGCGAACTCGCTGTTTCTGCGGGCGAGGCCGGCGTGATATCCGGCCAAGGCCATAATGCCGGCCGCTATAAGTGCAGCTAGAACGGAGCCATATCCGAGTGCGCTCAGCATATTATTTTTGTGAACTGTCGATCAGAGACTTGTAAGTGTCTCGCACGTCCTCGCTGTGTTCGGGAGGTGCGTACTCATTTGAGTGCTTAACCATCAAGTTTGTAGCTCGGAACACTCCATCATCACTGTACATACCCTCGACGACAACTCCGATGCCGTCTCGGAACATCGCGGGGGCTGCGCCGGTGCTCTCAACGGGGATATCCACGTCTCCTTCAAACATTATAAAACGAAGCTCCATCGTGTTGTCATTCCAATCGACGCTCGCCGGCTTGACCTGTCCCCCTAGTCGGATCGGTTGGTCTATGATTTCAGTGCCCTTCGCTTCCAACTCCGCCGGTGTGAGGAAAAACACCATATTCTCACTTAGTCCCCCGGCCGCCAAAAGCGTGATTGCACCCGCGATTGCTACAAGGCCCATAATCATCCAGAGTTTATTACGCTTCACGTCACACCTATTGCCATACGGTTAGTTCGTAGTTTTTCGAACGAAGATTCTATCCTTCAAACTCTAATATACGATGATAACCCTCAGACGGCCTAAGCCGCACGATGGGTTGCGTAGCTTGTTCATCACAATCAGAGTCGCATGGTGCCCAGTAGTTGTTACGGAACAGTTGTTCTTACGTCGAGTTGGCTCTTTCACGAAGTGAACGGTAACGTTTGTGGATTCAACCGGCACGACAAAAGCCAAGGCTATGGATAACAAGATCGGTCTCCAACGCAGACTCCAACAGGCACTGACCTGTGCTTGTTGTTTTATCGCATCCCCTGCAGTCGGTCAGGAAACTTCTTTGTCGCTCGATTGTCCCGAGTTTTCTGGTGGGCCTGGAGAACCCATCCAGACCGTCCGGTATCTAGCAGCGGATGCCCTTGAGGGTCGATTCTCAGGTTCTGCAGGAGAGGCGTGTGCCGCTCAATACATTGCCCATATTTTCGAAATCCTCGGACTAAGACCAGCGGGCAATTCGGGCTTTTTTCAAGAGGTGCCGCTTGCGAGCGTGATGACACCCCATGCTCCAGTGGGGGTGGGCCGGAATGTGCTAGGGCTTCTTCGGGGTAGTGATGAGCGCCTGGCAGGGACGGTGGTCGTCATTGGTGCGCATTACGATCACCTTGGTTTCGGGGAGTTCGGAAGCACGGGGAAAGTAGGTGCGATTCATAACGGTGCGGATGACAATGCTTCGGGTGTGGTCGCCATGATTGAGGCCGCGGAGCTTCTGTCTCGTGGCCCGCGGCCGGATCGATCGATCTTGTTTGTCGCGTTTACGGGAGAGGAATTAGGCCTCATCGGATCAGGTTTTTACACGCGCGAGCCAGCGTTTCCACTTGAGAACACGTCTGCTATGGTGAATCTGGATATGGTTGGCCGGCTGGAGGGGGACGCGATGATTGTCTACGGTACGGGTACTGCTTCGCAGTGGGAGGAGATCATTCCCTTGGCGAACGAGGGGCCGAGCATTCCGTTGGTTTTTGAACCGTCAGGATTTGGACCCAGCGATCATACGTCCTTCTATACCCATGACATTCCAGTATTACACCTGTTCACAAATGTTCACAGTGACTACCACGGTAACACCGACGACTGGGATAAAATCGATGGTGACGGCTTGGTCAGAGTGAGTCAATTTGCCGCAAATGTAACGCGTACGATTGCGAATTGGCCTACACAATTGACCGTGGTACCTGCCGTGGGAGAACAGGCGCCACGAACAGGGGGTGGCTCCGAAGTTTGGTTGGGAACGGTCCCCGACTTCACTCCAGTAGATTTTGGGGTGCTGTTAGCGGGCGTGACGGACGGATCTCCTGCGGAAGCGGCAGGATTGCAAAAAGGCGATATCCTTGTACGGATCGGGCGGTTTGATATTGGAACACTCCAGGCATTTTCAGACGCACTAGCGGAACACAAACCAGGAGATGAAGTGCTACTACGTTACGTTCGCGATGGCCGAGTATTGGAGGCGAAAACTCGTCTCGGTGATCGTGCGGATCGCCCATGATGAGTGGAATTGATCAGGTCTCGACATGTGTTGGCTGTGGGGCCGAGGCCACTGGGAATTTTTGCTCAGCTTGCGGAAGATCGCTTACGGATGGGGCAACCTGTGGTGAGTGTGGTGCCCGACTTCAGGCGGGTGCACTCTATTGTGCCGACTGTGGTAAACTGGTGGCAACACGCCCGCCAAAACCTGCTTCGGCTCGTCTACCTTGGATACTTTCGGCGGCTGCACTCGCAATATTCTCAGTGGCTATCGCATTGCTGGTCCAGCGACAGACGAGACCTCGAGTAGGAGATATGACGCTAACTGGTGGCATCCCAGGGCAGGAGGTAGAAAGCTCCAACATGCCCAGTATGGAGGAACTCGCCGCCATGACTCCACGTGAAGCGGCCGACCGCCTCTTTGAACGTGCTATGCGGGAACACGAAGAAGGCGACTTTGAGCGAGCTTCATTCTTCATCGATATGGGGATTCAGGCGTACGCGGCTGTTCCTCCTGATGAAATCAATGCCGATGCACAGTTCCACATAGGACTCCTCCGTTTACTTATGGGTGACTCGGCTTCAGCTCGAGCCAGAGCGGAGGCGATTTTGGCCGAAGAAGCGGAACACTTGCTTGGGCTTTTATTGGCCTCGCGTGCGGCGGACTTTGCAGGTGATGCGGTGATGGCTGAAGAACTTCGGGAAAGAGTCCGTGAGTCGGTTAAAAGTTCAGGGGGGATCCCCGATCGACCTGAATATGTTTCCCACCGTGTGCTAATCGAACGAGCATTGGAGGAAGAAAGTCGGTGAACCTCGTCGATATTGAGCGCGCCGGTGAGGTGGCTGCTCAGTCTATAAAATGCTTAAGCGAGTGGCGAAGCGACTTCATTGAGTTCGTCCAAACGCTTGCATTAGCCGAATCACCCTCTACTGTCCCGGAATCCCAAGGTGATGTACGCGAAATCCTCCGGAGAGCCTTGCTTGATCTCGGGTTCGAAGTCCAGCTCATTCCAGGAAAAAAATACGGTGACCATCTCTTCGCCCAAGTGCCCGGAGCGTTCGCCGAACAGATGCTTCTTGGGCATTTGGATACGGTCTGGCCGTTAAATACTCTCGAGACTATGCCGGTCGAACTCGACAACGACATTCTCCGTGGCCCAGGCATTTTCGATATGAAAGGTGGACTCGCCATCGGGATCTTCGCACTCCGGGCGCTTGAGACAATGGACCGCGTGCCACCGTTGGCACCTGGTTTTCTTATTACTTCTGAAGAAGAGATCGGAAGTCCAGAGTCGGAGCACTTGATCGTCGATCTAGCGAAGAAGGCGTCCCGCGTATTCGTTCTCGAGCCCGCACTTGGGGAACGAGGTAGGATCAAGACGTTCCGGAAGGGTGTGGGCCATTTTCGTGTCGAGGTGACGGGAGTCTCTTCGCATGCGGGACTCGCTCCCGATGCAGGTGCCTCGGCCATAGTTGAGTTGGCAAATGTGATACACTCGCTGGCTGGGCTCGCAGACTCTAAACGGGGAATCACAGTCAACGTCGGTGTCATCGAAGGAGGAACACGAGCCAATGTTGTTGCCGCACATGCGACTGCGGAGGTTGATGTAAGAGTAAAAACTGTTGAAGATGCCCGCAGCATCGAGGCCGAAATTGATCGTATAACGGCGTCGGTATCTCGAACGCATGTGACAATTGAGGGTACAGTAGCACGAGACCCGCTTGAGAGGACTCCTCGGAATCAGGCCTTATGGGAGAGTGCGCTTGGTATCGCGAGCAGCATCGGTGTGGATTTGGAAGAGGGGGATTCGGGAGGAGCATCCGATGGAAATTTGACGAGCCAACACACGGCGACGTTAGATGGTCTCGGAGCGGTTGGCGATGGGGCTCATGCCGACCATGAGTTCCTACATGTCGATCGATCCCTGGAGCGAACTGCGATACTGGCGGGCCTCCTCACCCTCCCATAGCAAACCAAAATCCAGAAGAATTGGATCGATTCTCTATTCGGATGATTAGGTTTACGGCTATCCGTCGGCTGGATAGCAGCTTCCGGCACCGATAAGCTCAAGCCCATGTGTTCTGTATTGGGCATCTTCGAAAACGAGTCTGATCCTGAAGAGCTGCGGCAAGTCGCGCTGCGCCTCTCGCGTCGGCAAAGACACCGTGGTCCGGACTGGAGCGGTGTCTACGCCAGTGCGCGTGCGGTTCTTGCTCATGAGCGACTTGCGATTGTCGACGTCGAGAGCGGCGCTCAGCCACTCTTCGGGCCTGAGGAGACGACGGTCCTAGCGGTCAATGGGGAAATCTATAACCACTTGGCTTTGAGGACGACTTTCAATGATCCCTATCCATTCCGGACTAAATCGGACTGTGAAATCATTCTCGCCCTATACGACCAGAATCCAGAAAATCCCGCTGTATGGCTGAATGAGCTCAGTGGAATTTTTGCCTTCGCCCTATACGACACAGTACGAGACCGGTATCTGATAGCGCGCGACCCAATTGGCGTGATGCCGTTGTACACTGGGCGTGATTCTCGTGGTCGCTTCTACGTAGCGTCAGAGATGAAAGCATTGATCGACGTCTGCTCTGAGATACACGATTTGCCGCCGGGCCACTATCTGGACAGTTCCAAAGGCGAAGCCCCGATACAGTACTATGAACCGGGGTGGCGTTCTTACGAAGCAGTGTCAAGTGGTCCGTGCGAACCTGCAATGATCCGTGAGGCGCTCGAGAGTGCGGTCCACCGTCAGCTGATGTCGGACGTTCCATACGCCGTCCTCCTTTCGGGAGGACTCGACTCTTCAATTATTGCGGCTCTTACAAGTAAATTCGCACGTAGTCGCATTGAGACCGCAGATTCGGAAGAGGCATGGTGGCCGAGACTGCACTCGTTCGCAATCGGTCTCGAAGGGTCTCCTGATTTGGCTGCGGCGCGCACAGCCGCTGATTCGATTAGTACTGTGCACCACGAGATTGTCTACACGATTCAGGAAGGCATAGATGCTCTTTCCGACGTGATCTATCACCTTGAGACATTCGATGTAACGACCATCCGTGCCGCTACTCCTATGTACCTCCTGGCTCGAAGGATCAAGGCGATGGGTATCAAAATGGTTCTCTCGGGTGAGGGCGCGGATGAAGTGTTCGGGGGGTATCTGTATTTTCATAAAGCCCCTAACAACCGTGCGTTTCATCATGAAACTGTCCGCAAGCTTGAACAGCTTCATAAGTACGATTGCTTACGCGCCAACAAATCTATGGCGGCTTGGGGTGTGGAAACGCGCGTACCGTTCCTTGACCGCGAATTTCTCGATGTCGCTATGTCACTCGATCCAGAAGTGAAGCGACCACAAGATGGGCGCATGGAGAAGTCCATACTCCGGGAAGCATTTGCGGAGATGCTTCCGGATGAGATCCTCTGGCGACAGAAAGAGCAGTTCTCAGACGGTGTCGGCTATTCATGGATCGAAAACCTGAAGCACTTTGGAGACGAGCAAGTTTCCGACGAGGAACTTACTTGTGCGCCTGTGCGCTACCCAACAAATCCTCCTCGTACAAAAGAAGCCTACCTCTATCGCTCTATATTTGCCTCGCATTTCCCGAGTGACTCAGCTGCACGCTGTGTTCCTGAAGGGCCTAGCATCGCGTGCAGTACCCCCGTCGCGCTTGAGTGGGATCCAAACTTCGCAAAGATGGCGGACCCTTCGGGTCGGGCTGTACAGGACGTACATCATGATAGTTACTGATACAGTCTACGAAGAACAGCTAGGTGAGAGCGCCCGGTATTTGGAGATGCTCCTCTCCAACCCCCAGCGCGTTCAACTCAGCTTAGTAAAGAACCCGTGAATATCTCAATCTTTGAACGTTCTGCGAATTTCGCTCCTCGTGTTGCATTGCTCGCGAATGGGGATAGCCGAACGTACGAGTGGCTAGAGGCTCACTCACGAGTTCGAGCGGAACAACTACTTCGCGGATGTGCAGACCTTGAAGAAGCTCGAATCGGGTTTCTGATGGAACCAGGACTTGATTACGTAGTCACACAATGGGCTATCTGGCGCGCGGGTGGTATAGCCGTACCCTTGTGCCCCGAACACCCTGATCCAGAACTCACGTACATCATTGAGGATGCGGGTGTGTCACTATTGTTGGCTTCAGAGTTGCTTGACGAAAAGCTCCGCCCAATAGCACGAGCGCAGAACTTGTCTTATCGCTCTATAAGTGGATCGGGAGGCGAAGTCTCTCCAGAGGAGAACAAAACTGTAGAGTTGCCAATACTCAGTCTGGATCGTAGGGCTATGATCCTATACACGAGTGGTACCACAGGTCGCCCCAAAGGTGCTGTGAGTACACACGCGAATATGACTGCGCACATGGAGTCGCTTGTCGAAGCGTGGAACTGGGATAGCCAAGACCATATCCTGCATGTCCTACCACTGCACCACACCCATGGCGTTGTAAACGCGCTTTGTTGTGCACTCTATTCGGGTGCGACTGTCGAATTTTCTCGGCCCGAAGCTACACAATGCTGGGACCGTTTTGCCTCGGGCGAGGTCACCGTGTTCATGGCCGTACCAACAATCTACTCAAAACTCCTTCATGCGTGGGAGCAGGCGGATGACTTTACCCGGGCTCGTTGGACCAAGGGGGCTGCGAAACTCAGACTGATGGTTTCGGGCTCGGCCGCTCTCCCCGTCAGCATTTTCGAGCGCTGGAAAGCGGTTACCGGTCATGATCTCCTAGAGCGTTATGGAATGACGGAAATAGGAATGGGGCTCTCTAACCCCTACGCTGGAGAACGACGGCCAGGTACGGTCGGGCAGCCCCTTCCGTCCGTAGATCTTCGAATCTTCAATCCCGAGAGCCGCAAAGTGTTAGCGGAAGGTCTCCATGCCATCGAGGAAGGTGCCTCCGGAGAAATTCAAGTGCGCGGTCCAATGGTATTTTCAGAATACTGGGGACGTCCTGATGATACGGCGGCATCGTTCAAAGATGGTTGGTTTCGGACGGGCGATGAGGCAGTCCTTGAAGAGGGCTACTACCGCATCTTGGGTCGACGGTCTGTCGATATCTTAAAGAGCGGTGGTTATAAGATCTCCGCCGTTGAGATAGAAGAGGTTCTTCGATCTCACCCCGCTGTTCAAGACTGTGCTGTGGTGGGTTTGCCTTGTGAGGAATGGGGTGAGCGCGTAGCAGCTGCGGTTGTAACTGAGCCAGGAGCTTCATTGTTGCCGGATCCTATCCCCGCAGGCCAGGAAGGGCTGGAAGAGGAACGATCGAAGGCTGCGAAGTCTATCCTCGATGGCTGGTCACGTGAGCGGTTGGCTCCATATAAGGTGCCGCGGGCTTGGCTGTGTGTGGATGAGCTGCCAAGAAACGCAATGGGGAAAATCCAGAAGCTCGCTGTACAAGATCTTTTCGCGGCTCATGGGAAAGGTCCGCTTGAAGTGAGCAGGTAGAACAATATCGAATACCCCAATTGTTGTTTGTTACTGACAGCGAAACCAGCCTGCACTCAATGATGACAGCACTTGCTTGATCGCGATCAATTGATCGTCAGGCATTGCGCACCCCGAAGGAAAGCTAAAGGATCGACCTGTGGGGTAGTGTTTCAGGCTAGATGCTTAGCTGTAGCTGGCAAAAGTCGACCAATGGAGAATCATATGCCGAACTTTTTCGCCAAATGTGTCATGTCTCCCATAAAACGATGGGTTGGGTGCGCAAGAAGAGATCTGTCTTTGGGCTTGGCGTTATTTCTGATGGTAACTGGGGTTATGACAGCCCCTTCGATGGTTGACGCCCAAGTCTCTCGCGATCAACTGCTCGACTACATGGAACAGGTCCGTA
>CAYZOT010000006.1:59292-144380 GCA_964480515.1 uncultured Gemmatimonadota bacterium | reverse complement strand
AATTCGGTCATGAAGTGTGCTGTGGCATCGTCCCCGCGCTCGTTGAGCCGGGCCGCTGCGGCTTCCATCCCCGACTGGTTTCCACCGCTGTCTCCGAAGAAGATGATGTGCTTGAATCCATGCGCCCTGAGACTTGCCGCCACGTCCTCAAGCACCGCCTCGTACGTCTCTTGCCGCAAGCTGATCGTGCCTGGATAGCGCATATGCCCGCTGGGCTCATCGATATCCCCCTCTGGGACGAGTTTGATGATCGGTGCACAGAGTGCATTTCCGAGCGCGCGGGCTACGCCCTCGCAGGCGCCTTGGAGTACATAATTGTGCTTTCCTGTAGCCAGATACGGTCCGTTTTGCTCTATCCCACCTGTGGTAATCAGTGCCGTGGTCTTACCGTCCGCCATCGCGTCGCGGACCTCCATCCAGGTCAACTCTTCGATCCAAACCGAGTTTAAGGCCTCGATAGGGCGCTCAGCTTGCAGTTCCGCCTGCATTTGGGCCTCGCGCTCCGCCTGCATCTGTGCGCGCTGTTCCGGGGTAAGGTCTCGCCGTTGCTGGGCCTGGATCGGTGCCACGATTAGAGCCAGTAAGGCTATGGATGGAAGGATCGACAGAGACTTTTTCACGGCAAACCTCGCTTCGCCAGCGAAATGTTCATTTTTTGACACATTAGCGTAGCATAAGAAGGGTTCGACTCACCAGTGCAGCATAAACTCACGTTGAGGCGAACCCTGGCGGTGGTTAGCCTTTGTGGTTGAGAATGCCTAACACTAATAAGCATTCCCGGGAGAGGTGCTTCATGTCGAAAACAATTGGTTTGTTAACCATTCTGACTGTCATTAGCACCGGTTGCGGGGGGGCTGAATCCGAAACACGAGGACAGGGCGATGGCAGTTCTGACGGGGTAGAACCAGTAACTGTTGCATTCCCAACCAGCGATCCATACGCGTCCGGGTTCACTGACGAAGACTACCCGCGCGTCATTGAGCTTGCCCAGGACGTCTACGCGTACGAGCAAATTCACCATGCCGGTGGAGAGGTCATCACGACCGTGAGTATGTTTGTCGTAACCTCTGAGGGAGTATTGGTCGCGGATGGCCAAGAGAACCCCACTGAGACTCGGCTGCTAATTGAGACGATCGCTGGCATAACGGATCAGCCGATCACACAGGTGGTGGTGGCCTCCGATCATGGAGACCATACAGGAGGCAATTCCGTTTTTCCATCGAACGCCGTGTTCCTGATGCACCCGACATCTGCTACCACGCTTTGGCCTACGACCGGCAGTGGTGGGTGGACGGGTGCGCTCGACGTGAATGAATCGACTCAACTAGATCTTGTAGAGGACGAACAGGTGCTCGAACTGGGAGGACGCGAGATCCACGTGCTTCACTTGGGTCGAGCACATACGGGAGGTGATCTTGTCGTTTACGTGCCACAAGGGAAGGTCCTCTTTATGAGCGAGACCTATCTGAAGGGCATTTTCCCCGCGATGCGATCAGCATATCCCTCAGAGTGGGTGGCGATGCTTGAACGGGCCGAAGCGATGGACGTAGATGTTTACGTTCCAGGACATGGAATTATGGAATCACCCGGAATCCTGCACCACGAGCTTGTCGCGTATCGCAAGGCCGTTGAACTAGTGATTGCCCAAGCCACGAAGCATCATGCTGCAGGGCTCAGTTTCGAGGAGGCTGCCGAAGTGGCGCAATTCGGTAAACTGGAGGCCTTGTCACTTCGAGACAGCCAGGTTCCTCGAGCGATTGAACGAGTTTACATGGAACTGAACGGTGAACTGCCGCGGTAAGTTAGGTGAGTGTCAGAAAATAGGTGGAATATGAAGAATCGATTGAGCGTGAATGTCGGGTTGGTATTGATTTTGGCGGGCCTGATGCCGTTGTCGGCTCACAGCCAAACGGACGTTACGGTGAGTGTCGGTGCGCGTGATCCAGCGGTTGCGCCGGATGGATTGACAATCGCGGTTTCCATTTTTGGTAAGATCTGGTTGGTGCCCATCGAGGGAGGTGACGCCCGCCAACTCACATTCGGCCCAGGTTGGGATACGAGTCCAGCATGGTCTCCGGATGGACGATTCTTGGTCTACGGCCACGGCGGTGCGACGGGTACAGATCTTATTGAGCGAAACCTGGTCACAAACGGGGAGCGTTATTTGCATCGCGGTCAGGCCGATATCGGTCAGGTCGCGTTCAGTCATGACGGAGATTACGTGTATTTCGTCAACGATCTTTCACAATATGACGCTCACGTGTGGCGCATCGCCATCGGGGGTGGTCAACCAGAACAGTTGACGTTTACCCAGAATTGGCATGAGTGGTCATTTGCCCTTAAGCCAGGTGGGGACCAAGTGCTTGTTGAGTCCGGTCGGTATGGAGGGGCGGATCTCTACGAGATCAATGTGAACGGAGGACCTGCCAAACGGCTTACCTCAACACTGGCGCGTGAGATGAGTGTTGCGGTTAGCCCCAACGGGAGACAGCACGCTTACGTCGAGACCCATAATGGTGTCGATCACGTCGTAGTAGTGGATGAGACTACTACGAAGAGGATCTCTACGAGTCCGTTCGACCAGAAGCAGCTTGTTTTCCACCCCGACGGGGAGTCACTCGTGCTGGTAGCTGGTCGTCAGCTGTTTCGGGTACGGACACAGGATGGGGAGACTACCCCTATCCCGTTTACGGCCCAGTGTTCTGTCGCCGATCATCCGATCGATGAGTTGGTGATCACAAACGTTCAGCTGTTCGATGCGGTAGGCGGAGACGTTGTGCCTGAGGCTTCCATTGTTATCCGAGATGGGCGGATTGCTGAAGTTCACTCAAAACCATTTATGATAGAAGGACTCTCCGTCCCTGTAATCGACGGAGAAGGTCGCACGCTTTTACCTGGGTTAGTTGATAACCACCACCACTTCTGGTCGCCGCTGAATGGTCCAGGGTTATTGGCCAATGGGGTGACATCGATCCGAGACCCAGGGTCAGCCATCGCTGATGCTCTGGACTATAAGGATGCCATTCGCCTCGGAATTCTGGCGGGTCCGGACGTGTACACCGCCGGTCCTTTAATCGATGGCCCAGGCGGATATCACCCGATGGTTGATGTAAGCATAGATGATCCGGCGGCGGCTCCCGAGTTGGTCCGAACGCTCAAAGCGCAGGGAGTTGATCTTCTGAAGGTGTATTTTCAGCTTGATCTAGATGTCCTTCAAGCCGTGGTCGCTGAGGCGGCCGTACAGGGTTTGCCGGTTACAGGGCACATCGGTGTGCGAGCAAGTTGGGAGGAGGGGATGGATGCGGGGGTCAATGGTTTTAGCCACATAAGAGTTTGGCGTGATTTTTTGCCTTTGGAGGACCAGGTGGATGGACGGGATGAATCGCTCGATGGAACCCGAAACCCCATTGGTCGCTCGCAAGCCGACTGGCGCGATATCGATCCCGCCAGCCCAGAAGTAAGTGCCTTACTTCGACGTATGGCAGAGACAGGAACCGCACTTGATCCTACGCTTTATATTCAGCGGGTCGCTGACCCGGAACTGTCTGCCCGAGACCGAGTTCGGTTCTCGATCGAGGAATACGATACGAAAGTACAGAGCTATGCGCGTATGGGAGAGTTTGTTCGATTGGCAACAGAAGCGGGAGTTTTGCTTCTGGCAGGAACGGATGGTGTACCGCTATTCAATGAACTTGAAGCCTATGCGGCTGCCGGTGTCCCCAACGTCGACATCCTGAAGTCCGCAACAGTAAATGGAGCTCAATGGTTGGGGCTAGAGGCCGACTTTGGTACTATTGAACCTGGGAAACGTGCACATCTTATCCTCGTCGATGGGGACCCGCTCAATAACATCGAGGATCTGCGGGAAATTGATCTCGTCGTCAAGGACGGCATCATAGTCTTCCAAAGATGACGACTCTCTTTATCAGGCAAAGTTCATGATGTCACTCGCTACTGCGATCGGTCTTCCTCCGGACATTATAATCGCTGTGTCTCAGTTTGAGCCGGCGGGAGGCTTATCCCAGGCACTCTCGGACAGCCCCATTCTGGCACTCGGGGCGCTTTTTGCGGCAGGGGTTCTAACAAGCCTGACACCATGTGTTTATCCGATGATCCCGATCACGGTGTCTGTCATCGCAGGCACAGCTCGAAAAGACCAGAGTCGTCGTCGGACGATCGGACTTACGCTGACTTACGCGACAGGTTTGGCAATGCTATACGCTCTTCTCGGCCTAGTAGCCGGATTGAGTGGAACGCTGTTCGGAGCGGTAAGCGCAAGCCCATGGGCTCTATTCATGATAGGGAATCTTTTGTTGCTGTTCGCACTTGCGATGTTGGACGTTTTGCCGGTGCCAGTGCCAAGACGCTTGTTGGCTTGGGCGGCTGAACAAAAAGGTGGTTCTTACGGAGCAGTGTTTCTGCTTGGTGCTGCTTCGGGCGTTGTAACAGCACCGTGTGGTGCTCCTGCATTTGCAGTGGTACTCACTTGGGTGGCCGCAACACAAGCCGGACTCATGGGGTTTGTGTATTTATTTGTTTTCTCTATCGGGATGATGGCCCTGGTGATCGCGGTAGGTTTCTTCTCTGGAACCATCGCCGTCCTGCCACGTTCTGGAAAATGGTTAGTCTGGGTACAGCGATTTGCGGCGGTTATTATGATCGGTATGGCTGAGTACTTCTTCATACGTACAGGCTTTAATCTATGAATGGCATGCTGAAGGCTCATGCGCTTCGAGACTGCATAGTGATGATATGGTTTGCCGTCCTTGTAGTTGGTTCGTTCATTCCGAGTTCACTCTTCGCACAGGCTGGACAGGGTCAGGTGGGCCTCGCAATCGGAACCATGGGTCCCAGGGCTGCACTCCAAGACCTTGAGGGTAATGATGTTGAACTTCTGGACTTTGTTTCTGACAAACCGACGCTGATCGAATTTTGGGCTTCATGGTGTGAGAACTGCGAAGCTCTTCAGCCGCAGCTCGATGATATCCATGCCAGATATGGCGATGAGGTCAACGTAGTAGCCGTGGCAGTAGCTGTTTCACAGTCGTTGCGGCGTGTTAAGAGACATGTTGACGAGCACGGAGCCGGATATCCGTATTTGTGGGATTCCCGCGGCAATGCGGTGCGTGCATATGAAGCTCCCACAACCTCTGTGGTGGTCATACTTGATGCCGCGGGTAAAGTGGCCTACACAGGAGTCGGTGCCGGCCAGGATCTAATTGGAGCGATGGGAAAAGTGGTGGGCGGCCCGTAGCGACCACCCACCAAATGTTATTTTACGTCAATAAGTTCTGCTAACGGTTGTTGTTCGCTACGGGCCGTCTGGCTCTGGTGTTACGTCATCAATAATTGCGGCTAATTCTTCGTATGCCGCTGGGTCAACCTGATTGAAGCGTGGAATCACGCCCGCTATTCGGCCGTTGGGTCCGATAACAATCACTGCACGGCTATCCACCATATTGTTGTCTCGGAGTCCGCCCCCGTAGGAAGCGTAGGTAGCCCCATCGTTATCGACATCGCTCGCGAATAGAAAAGGGAAGTCCTCGTCTTTGAGCCATGAGCCCAACTCTTCCGGCGAATCATTCGAAATTCCAACAAGCACGACGTTACGTCCCTCGTTGAATACACTGGCGTACTGATCACGGTACGCTTTCATCTGAACCGTTCAGCCAGGTGTCCTAACGCGGAAAAAGAACGCCAATACCACGGTTTCGCCTCGATAATCACTGAGGCGGATCGGTTCTTTAAGTAGACCATAGCGAGTGGCGCCCGGCAGAGAAAAATTGGGTGCCATCTCTCCTTTGGCGATCAAGCCTGAGTCCTGTGCGCTTATCGGAAGTGCTACTCCCAGCGCAAAAACTCCGGTCAGAAGAAGTCGACGCATCTCTCAATCCTTTCATGCGTGTGAAACCACTTGGGACACGGTGGTGTCTGGCGCTGATTCGCGCCAGACCGTCGCGTGCCCCTGATCGCGACGGAGTACTAGAATGCGGCCGACGGATTCGCAGAAGTGGAGGAGAGTGTACGTTCAATGGGCCAATCGTATTGAAGCCAACTTATCGCCTTGAGGCATGCCTATATGTCACGAAGCTGCTTGATTCCTGCCGCCACTCAACGCGATGGTAATGACCCGATCTTTGCCTTGCATGGTGAGGCGGTACGGAGAGCGGAGGCAGGCGAATCAATCCTTAACTCAACACTCGGTGCTCTTATGGATGACGAGGGTCACCTTGCCATCATGCCCTCGGTTTCAGAGGTCCTTGCCGGTATCCCACCCCAAAGTGCGGCAGGCTACGCACCGATAATCGGCGACTCGTCATTTCGAGAGGCTGTAATCGCGGATGTGCTGCCGGCCAAACTGGTCTCTCAGGCAGTCGCAGTCGCGACGCCGGGGTGCACCGGCGCCATCCACCATGCCATGATGAACTTTCTTGAACCTGGCCAGGCTGCATTGGCGCCAAGTTACTACTGGGGGCCGTATCAGACGATTGCAAACCACACCGGTCGTTCCGTGCAGACATTCAACATGTTTGATGAAGAGACGCGGCTTGATTTGGAAGCTTTCGAGGCGACTATAAATAACCAGATGGTGGAACAGGGCCGAGCCCTCGTCCTATTCAATTTTCCATGTAATAACCCCACGGGGTATTCGCTTGACGAAGCAGAATGGGAGGCCGTTGCGGACATCATCCTCAACATGGGGAAAATCGGCCCGGTCGCCTTTCTACTTGACCATGCATATGCTCGCTTCGGCAGCGATGCGTCGAACCGTTGGGTTGAACATCTACCTAAGATGTTAGAATCGGCCACGGTCCTAATTGGTTGGACAATCTCGAAATCATTCGCACAATATGGCGCACGTGTCGGTGCATTACTGGCACTCAATCACGATTCTGCTGAGCGTGAACTCATTGCAAATGCACTTGGCTATTCATGTCGTGCGACATGGTCTAACTGTAACCACCTCGGTCTTCTTGCGGCTGCAAGACTACTCACAGACTCCGAGCTCAGAGAACGGTCGACGAAAGAACGTGAGGGAATGATCCACTTACTTAACGAGCGAGTGGAGGTGTTCAACGATTTGGCAGGATTGGCCGATTTGCACTATCCCAGATATGAGGGGGGGTTTTTTGTCTCCGTGTTCACACCAGATGCGGATACGACGGCTGATACTATGCGCGAAGCGGGTGTGTTTGTTGTCCCGATGCCGGGGGCGGTTCGGGTCGCGCTGTGCACGACCCCTGCATCAACGATTCCTCGGTTAGTAGATGCGCTAGATGTTGGGGTTCGGGCTGCGAAGAGTATCGCTCCCTGAGGAAGTTGACAGGCGGGTTTTCATGGAACAGAGGGAATGTAATAAGTGAAAGTGCGAGCTAAATCGAAATATGAAACCTTGCGACGTTGCAGCACTGACTGCCGTCCGTTGGCTATTGTGGTAGGTATGCTACTTGGGTGCGGTGAAGGCTCGTCACTTACGGACATCGAAAAGCTATCCCGTGTGGAAGAGATGGTTTCAGCTCTAGAAAAACGCTTTCCTGATGTTGAAACGATCACCGTCGATGAAGTCGGCAGACTTCTTGAAAAAGATAGTGTAGTGCTGGTCGATGTTCGTGAGGGCAAAGAGCAAAAAGTCTCAATGATCCCCGGTGCGATCTCGGTAGAAGAGTTTGAGGCTGACGAGGGTCGGTATGCAGATCTAACAGTTGTGGCCTACTGTACAATCGGCGATAGAAGCTCAGAGTATGCCCAGCGGCTTACTCGGCGCGGGCGGCGTGTTCTGAACCTAAGAGGGAGCATTCTTGCGTGGGCACATGCGGGAGGGCCGCTCGTGCTTAATAGTGAAGCCACCCGAACGTTACACGTCTATGGAAGCAACTGGGATCTTGCACCGAGCCGCTTCGAAACGATCTGGTAGTTGCACCGCAAAATTCTCGTCGCTAGGGGACCAATCCCACCCCTGAGGTCCTCTCGATAAATGCCTCAAGGGTTTGCCGCCACTGTGGAAGCAAGCTTTGTTCCACGTACATCATGTGTCCGGCCTCAAAATCCGCACGCTCAATATTATCACGGAGATCTGGTGTTAACCCCATGTGGTCCATCGTCCACGATGCTGCAAAATAAGGTGTGGCTAAGTCATAGACCCCATTGATGAGCAGGATCTGAAGTTTGGGATTTCTCCTCAGTGCAGTTGCTAAGTCTGGTGCCACGTTAGGGATCACGTTGTTGCTGATGATCCAGGAGTCGGCGCCTCCGACGCGACCCCAATTCCAGTCACCCGATCCTCTGCTGGGCACATACTCGCGGTCACCGTCGTACCCCAACTCCTGACGTACATATGTATTGAATAAAGAGGTGTAGGCCGAGCTAAGGGCTGACGATTGTGCGTCATGATCGGGCGTCGTCTCCAGAAGATCACCACTTGGGCCGGTAAATCTTGCGTCCAGTCGAGCTAGTGAGAGACCCTGATCGCGGAGGATCTCCTTCTCGTACTCGGGAGTGGTAACCTTTAAATCTGCTTTATCAAGAAAATCACGACTGAGACCCGTATACTGGTGCATCTGCTCCAGTACCTCGTTGCGACGAGCAGTGTCTAGGCTTCCGCCCATGAGAAGTGCTGTCGCGTAGTCAGATAATGCCCATTCCTCGACCTCTTTAATGAAAGCCTCTAGATCGTTGGGACTGCCGCCTGGTAGTAGGTCGTGGTACGCCGACGTAATTGTGAGGCTGGGCAGGTTAACTATGTAAGGAAGATCAACGCCTTTTGGGAACAGGATCGTGTTGAAATCGAGTACCGACGAGACAAGCACAATCCCGTTTAGATCGATGTTCGCGTTTTGAAGGTGTCGAGCGAGAACAATCGACCTCGTGGTCCCGTAGCTTTCACCTAACAGGTACCGTGGTGAATTCCATCGGTCGTGTTTGCTCAAGAAGCGCTGGATAAACTGTCTCAGCGAGCTTGCATCTTCATCCAGGCCCCAAAAATTCTGGTCGTCATCGACTGGCCGGCTAAAGCCGGTACCAATCGGATCGACCATTACGATGTCCGCTTTGTCGAGCATCGTGTACGCGTTATCAACGAGTGGATATGGGGGGGGATCTTGCTGTCCCACGTTCGGTGTCACGACTCGACGAGGACCCATGATCCCCATATGGAGCCAAAACGACGAAGAGCCAGGCCCACCGTTATAGGCGAAAATGATTGGACGTTGGGTTGAGGGCCTGCCGTTGGAGCGAAAATAGGCCGTATAAAAGAGCTCGCCGGTCGCTTTTTCCATATCGTCGCGCAGGATGATGTTCCCGACTAACGCGTTGTATTCAACCGTTTCACCCTCAACCACGATTGAATGGCGACTCTCCCAGTGGGAGGGTTCTGGGTCTGGAGGGGCAGGGTCGGGGATCTCTTGGGCAACGGCGACGAACGGCCATGTAAAAGCCGAAATCACGAACAAACGAACGATCTTACTCATGAATCCTCCATTACAACGAACAACAATCTAGCTAAACGATGTTGAGTCGACCTATCGACGGGCAGCTGCCATGCCTGCCGCCAACGCCTCCGGTTCCGTCACGATGATGATGCGAAATCCTTGTTCTAGCCGATCGGCAATATCCTCTACCCCAGCAGTAACACCGCAAGGAACGTCTAACTCAAGACACACGGCCAGTACCGTTTGGATGGCGTTTTCGACTCGCTCCATATCACCATCGTAAACCCTTCGAAGGTCGCCGGGTCCCGGAGACACCATGCTGACACCTGCGGTCGATACGATCTCCCGGACATTGTCGATTGCCACTTGGTCTTCGAGCAGCAGGAGGTTTACGAGGTGACCTTTGGGGTTCGCAGGCCAAGCCTGATCACCTAGGGCACTTACGGCCAGTGCTGCATCTTCGGCGTTTTCTACATGGGGATAGACGATGCCCGCCACCCCAGCGCGCAGCCCCTCTGTGACGCGCGCTCGAGCCTGATCGTGCCCGTCACGAATTGGTGGAATTCGGAGAAGCATTGGGTGTGTACCTTGATCGTCAGACGCCTCCGCCATTGCACTGGCATACTCTTCCATGGTTGGGATGTCGAAGGGGCCTGATTCGAGCGAATAGAAAACGAAGTCGGTGTTGCGTGTCTCCGCCATGGCTCTGCCACCCTCTGCAGTATGTTCGCCAGAGAAAATACCGAAGATTGGCTGTCCAGCCTCAAGGAGTTGGATAATGCTTGTATCCGGCTGGTCGGTTTTGTTTGACATTTCTGTGTTCGTATCTCCTGCTTTCATATCGCATCCCCCGACGAGATATGTGAGGGCGAAGAGGACTGCTCCTCGGCCCTGGGCTGTCGAGAGTAACATGAGCCTCTCCTCCGTTAACGAACGTGGGGTTCTCGCAAGAAGATTGCCTACCAGCCTACTTTAGTTTCTGGAAAGGGGGTACGCCATGATTAATAGGAGAAAGTTTGTCGGGGACACATCGCGGGGGATAGGGGGATTAAGCCTCGCGTCACTCTTCTCCGGGTGTGGAGTGGCCGAAGAGGCACAGATTGAAAACTCCACGGATGGGTCGAATCCTGCGAGTGGGACTGGGCTTGTCTATGAGGATCAGTACCTCGATCACGTTCTCGTTCGTCCCGATGGTGGGCGAGCTCCGGAAATTCCTGAACGGCTGGTGAGAATTCGAGAAGAGCTAGTGGCCCGCGGACTCGATGAGGCTACGGTTCCCATTGCACCCTTGAGCAGTCCTGTCCCACACATCCGGGATCATCATACGGCCGCACACGTTGATTCCATCCAGAAAATCGAGGTGACAGGACCAGTCGCCGAGTTGGCTGTCGGAGGGGCTCTGGGGGCTGTAGATGCGGTGTCACGTGGGATAGTTTGCAATGCTTTTTGCGCAATTCGACCACCGGGTCACCACGCAAATAATACGGGATCTGAAGAGGGGTTTTGTTACTATAGTAATGTGGCGATCGCGGCCAAATATGCCCAGAAGGTACACGGCTTTGAAAAGATTCTGATCATCGATTGGGACTATCACCACGGGAATGCAACGCAGAACGCGTTTTTTAATGATCCAAGCGTTCTGTTCTTCTCTGCGCATGATTGGCAGGCATATCCTGGTACTGGTGATCCTTCACTCACCGGAGAAGGGGATGGTGCCGGGCTTAATATTAATGCTCACCTGGAGTGCGAATCGAAGGATCTGGACATGCTCCGATACTGGGATCGTCTGCTCGAACCTGCTGTGGCTTCGTTTCGGCCTGACTTCGTGCTTATATCAGCTGGATTTGACAGCCGGATGGACGACTTGTTGGGGTGTTTTCATCTCACCGATGAGTCGTTCCGGCGAATGACAAGGATGGCCATGGACTATGCTCATGATTCGTGCGAAGGACGCGTCGTGTCCTTGCTTGAAGGTGGTTATAACGTGGACGGAACAGCACTGGCCACAGCTGCTCACGTGGAGACACTCCTAGGCGCCTAGCAGGGCGCTGAGGCAATAGGTCCCTATACGTTGAAGCGCACGTGTAGGATGTCACCATCTGATACCACGTAGTCCTTGCCTTCTACCTGTAGCCGACCTGCTTCCTTCACCGCTTGTTCCGACCCGTATTTCATGAACACGTCGTACGGCGTCACTTCAGCGCGAATAAAGCCTCGTTCGAGGTCAGAGTGGATACGACCAGCCGCAGGTCGGGCTGTCATACCTCGTGTGATCGTCCATGCGCGAACCTCATCTGGGCCCACTGTGAAAAATGAGAGCAGATCTAGAAGCGCGTAGGAGGTCCTAATGAATCGAGTGAGCGCAGACCTTTGGAGGCCAAGATCTTCAAGGAATGCGGCCTGATCTTCCAAGTCGAGATCGGCGATCTCCGCTTCAACGCTGGCCGATAGCGCGAGTCCGCCCGCCCCGAGTGTTTCTATTTCGTCTTTAAGTGTCCGTGGCAGATCGTTTGCCGCATTGGCTTCCGCGCGATTGAGGATCACTAGAAGTGGTCGATCCGTCAGAAGTCCGTATCCGCGGAGGAGTTCGCGGTTGAACTCTTGGTGCGAAAGTGAGCGCAGGGGGTGTTCGGACATGAGCGTCGTGTAGGCCTTCTCAAGTGTCGCGATTTCGACCGCATTTCCCCCTTCTTTTCGAATTCTATCCAAGCGTCGTTCAACGATCTCTAGATCTGCAAGGAGACATTCTGAGGAAAATGCTTGGAGGTCTCCGGTAGGGTCTGGTGCGTCGGCTAAATCAGGGTTTGCAAAGTCGCGAAGGACTAGACAAAGTGCCTCTTGATCTCGGATCTGTTGGAGCGCGCGTGGAGACAACCCCTTTTTGTCCGCACCGTACTCACCCGGTATGTCGCAAAACCGCATCTCCGCGTAGGTGGTCTTCTTGGGCGAGAAAATCGAACTCAACGTATCGATCCGATCGTCTGGCACCTTCACAGTGCCAAGACGTATCTCTCCACCAATACCCACCGGAACATTGAGTCCGGTCATGGCGTTGAAGACTGTTGTTTTACCCGAACCGGCAATGCCTACGAGTCCGATCTTCATCTATTCTACCAAAGCTAGATTCCTAAGATACCGACCTGCGAGCGAAGGTTTACATTCCGCTCAAGGTAGCTTTGCAGGGTCTTCATCGCGTCCTACGTTCGACGAGTGCATATAGAGATTCCCATATCAGTCGGCGAGCTAGTCGATCGTATTACGATCCTCCGGCTTAAGAAGGAGAAACTCGACGAACGCGAAAAGATCGCGAACGTGGAGCTTGAACTCGCACACCTTGAAGAAATCCTTGAACGAGAAGTTGGAGATTTGAAAGGGATTGAGTCTCTCGTTGCACAGTTACACGATGTAAATGCGCACCTTTGGGAAATTGAAGATGAACTGCGTGACTTGGAAGCCGTCCAGAATTTCGGCATACGTTTTATAGAAATGGCTAGACAAGTTTATCAGTTGAATGACGAGCGCTACCGGTTAAAGCGAGCAATCAGTGACCATTACGGCTCGATGTTCGTTGAAGAGAAATCGTACTCCTAGGTCAAAGGTCATCACCTCAGATGTCGCTTTTGTCACACATTGATCGGCGTGTTCTAGTCACTGGAGGTGGTTCTGGTATCGGTCTCACGATTGCGCAGGCGTTTGAAGAAGCTGGCGCATGCGTGCATGTGAGCGATGTGGATGCTTCCGCACTCAGGACTATTAGTGACCATTCGACGATTTCATCAACAACAGCGGATGTTACCTCACCTGAGCAGGTTGCCTCCATGTTTGATGATGTGACGAAGAATCTTGGCGGACTCGATGTGTTGGTGAATAACGCAGGTACGGCGGGGCCGCACGGTCCAGTGGAGACGCTTGACCCTGAAGAGTGGCGACGGACTGTGTCCGTGAACCTTGAAAGCCAGTTTTTATGTGCTCGTTTGGCCATCCCACTTCTTAGGGCATCTGGAGGTGGTTCGATCATTAACATGTCATCGACGGCTGGTCAGCATGGTTATCCAATGAGGAGTCCTTATGCGGCGGCCAAATGGGGTGTAATTGGCTTCACGAAAACCTTGGCGATGGAGCTTGGCCCAGCAGATATCCGGGCCAATGCGATTTGTCCTGGCAGTGTGACCGGTGATCGAATTGAACGCGTGATTTCTACTGCTGCAGAAGACGCCAACGTTGATCCCGGAGTTATTCGTGATCGTTGGATCGGACAGACATCTCTACGGACATTCGTAGATCCTGAGGATGTGGCTAGCCTAATCCTATTTATTACATCCGATGCCGGATCGAAGATTTCGGGCCAAGCGCTCGCAGTCGACGGATACACGGAAGGACTTGGCGTCTGAGTTTAGACTTTGTATTTGCTATGGACGTTGACGATTGATCTTGAACTAATACGGAGACTTTTGTATGCGTGCAGCTTGGTATGCGAATCAGGGGCCAGCTCGTGAAGTGCTTGAGATTGGTGACATCGAAGTTCCGAGCCCGGAGCCAGGGGAAGTACGAGTGCGCACCCACACTTCGGGCGTGAATCCGGTTGATGTGAAGCGCCGCACTGGTGGTCGCGGCCAAATGGAGCCTACGGTCGTTATACCGCATTTTGATGGAGGCGGGGTTATCGATAAAACTGGCGAAGGCGTTGATGCCAGTCGTATTGATGAGCGAGTGTGGGTATATGAAGCTCAATGGAACAGTGACTTTGGTACTGCAGCTGAGTTCGTCACGGTGCCTGCGAATCGCGCAGTTCCCCTGCCCGCATGCACTTCCTTCGAAGATGCGGCTTGCTTAGGCATCCCCGCTCTCACTGCGCACAGGTGTGTTTACGGTGACGGTCCGGTTGATGGGAAAACCGTCCTTGTAACCGGAGGTGCCGGAGCCGTTGGCAATTATGCAATCCAGTTCGCGCGCTTAGGGGGAGCGTATGTTCTCAGCACTGTAAGTGGAGATGAAAAGATGGCTTTGGCGAAGCTGGCCGGCGCCCATGAGGTTATTAATTACCGTGAAGAAGATGTCGCGAAACGTGTTATGGCAGTTACAGATGGGAAGGGCACCGATCGAATTGTTGAAGTTGAGCTAGGGGGGAACCTTTCCACCTCGCTTGCAATCTTGAAACCGAACGGTGTCATTTCGGCTTATGCCTCGGAGGCGTCACCCGATCCATCTGTCCCTTTTTATTCGATGCTTTATAAGAATCTCACGCTGCGGTTCGAACTTGTGTTCTTGATGCCAGAAGAAGCGAAAAAGGCCGCAGTATCCGACATCTCTAACTGGCTGGTCGATGGATCACTCCACCACCACATTGCAGACGTTTATCCGTTGAAGGATGTTGCCGTAGCCCACGAAGCGGTTGAAAGAGGCCCGCTGGGCAAGGTGCTACTGAACCTGTCAGGCTAGATCCCACTGACCAGTAGAACGCACCGTAGCGCACTTTTAAGGGTAGTACACAGACAGCTACAGTCTAGCTGTTTAGCTCGAATCAGTGGTATATTAACGAGTTGCGTGTCCACGGACCGACCCTGTCGGCTTGGGGCGGTGCAACTGCCCGCCGAAGCCGCTTCATGAGCACATTTCTTGAGTACGGAACGTAGCGTCGTCAAGATAAGGTACTACCGATGAGAACCATGGTTGCAGCGCTGGGGGCCGCAGGCCTTTCTTTGAGCATGATCGTTGGAACCGCTCGAGCGGTCCACGCTCCCGCTCGCATGCCAACGGCTACTATCATCCCACTGCAGATCGAGCTAAAAGTCGACACTCTTTCGCTCGAGACTGCTCAAGGCGTTGTGACGGGAACGTGTCGACGCTGTCACAATGACGAACGCATGCGTGGCAACATGTCGCTGGACGCCTTCGACGTCACAGCAGCTCAGTCGAACCCTGTGGTGGCTGAGAATATGATCCGAAAATTGCGAGCAGGGATGATGCCACCTGCCGGCGTCCGACGTCCGAGCGATGATAGCTTGGGAACTCTTGTCTCCGTCCTAGAAAATCGCCTTGATGCTGCCGCCGCAGCGAACCCCAATCCAGGCCGACGGACGTTTCAACGACTCAATCGTGCGGAATACACGCGGTCGATTCGAGATCTTTTGGCCTTAGATATTGATGCAGGAGACTATCTTCCTCTCGATACGAAGAGTGCAAATTTTGATAACATCGCTGACGTTCAGCTGATGTCGCCAACCTTGTTAGATGGATATCTGCGCGCAGCGGGTGAGATTAGTCGACTTGCCGTCGGTGACCCCGACGTGACCGCAAGTGAGGCTACTTTCAAGGTTTCGCGATGGACATCACAGGCAGACCAGGCAGATGGGGCCCCCTACGGTACGCGCGGTGGAGTTAGTGTCGTGCACAACTTCCCGTCAGATGGTGAGTATGTGTTCCGAGTGTCTTTTCATCATGAGACCACAGGCGCTCTCTACGGGAACGGGAAAGGGGCCCTCCATACGACAGAGACGCCTGAGCAAATCGAGGTTGCCATCGATGGTGACCGTGTAGCACTCTTCGACATCGATCGCTGGATGCATGTGTCCGACCCGGATGGAATGGACCTCCGAACTGAACCCGTATTCATAACTGCAGGACCCCGTAGCGTTTCGGCTTCGTTCATTCGCAAGTTTGAAGGGCCACTCCAAGATTTGATTTCTCCCCATGACTGGTCGATTGCGAGCACAAGCATAACGGATGCGTACGGCTTTACTACGTTGCCACACTTGCGAGACTTGGCAATCACGGGGCCGCTCAAAGTGACTGGGATATCGGAGACACCTAGTCGCAGAAAGATCTTCTCGTGTCATCCCGACACAGACTTGGATGAACCGTCTTGTGCCGAGGAGATTGTCCGAGAACTTGGGACGCAGGGCTACCGACGCCCCCTGACTCCAGAGAACCTTGCTGCGCTGCTAGCCCTTTATAGAGAAGGGTCGGAACGCGGCGGTTTCGAAGCTGGCATACGACTTGCCTTAGAGGGTATCCTCGCGAGCCCGAACTTCGTGTTTCGGTTCGAGGAACCAGCTGCCACAGACATCGACCAAGGTTACCAACTCTCCGATTTTGATCTTGCCGCGCGTTTGTCATTTTTCTTGTGGGCGAGAGGACCAGATGAAGAGCTCATCGAGCTTTCCTCTCAAGGTGCCTTGTCGGAGGAATCCGTCCTGACCGAACAGGTCATGAGGATGTTGGGAGATCCGAAGGGTGAAGCACTCGCAACGCGCTTTGCCGCACAATGGTTCCGGTTGCAAGATCTTGAGAAGATTCACCCCGACGTTCGGGAACATCCCGATTTTGATCAACAGCTTAAAGATGCAATGCTTCGAGAGACTGAGTTGTTCTTTCACAGTCTTGTTAGCGAAGACCGTAGCCTTCTGGACCTGTTCACAGCGGATTACACGTTTGTAAATGAGCGCTTGGCCAAACACTACGGGATCAAGAACGTGGTTGGAACGCACTTCCGTCGAATTCGACATACAGAAGAACAACGCCGGGGCATCCTGGGTCACGCGAGTGTGCTAACGCTCACCTCTCATGCTAGTCGGACCTCGCCAGTGTTACGTGGAAAATGGGTAATGGAAGTTCTCCTTGGAACGCCACCTCCACCGCCTCCACCAGACATCCCAGAGTTGGAAGCGACCGCGGAGGCAGTCGATGGACGGTTACTTTCAGTGCGCGAACGTCTGGAGATGCATCGCTCAAACCCGGCGTGTAGGTCCTGTCATAGAGTGATCGACCCGATCGGGCTCGCGCTTGAGAATTTCGACGGAACCGGTGCCGCTAGAATAAAGGATCGAGGAACCTTAATCGATGCGGCGAGTGAACTTTACGATGGAACACCGATCAAAAGCGTGTCGGATCTTCGCGCCGCCTTAGTCGCGCGCCCGATCCCTCTGATTCGCACATTCGTCGAGAACTTGATGGCATATGCACTGGGGCGGCGGTTAGAACATTATGACATGCCTATGGTTCGTCAGATTGCGCGTGAAGCAGCAACGAACGAAAATCGAATGTCTTCTTTCATACTGGGGGTGGTGAAAAGTCCAGCCTTCCAGATGAAAGCTCTAGATGTTGTGGTGGATCAAGATGCAGCCGAAGGTCGGTAGACGCGTAAGGAGAAAACGGGTATGGAGTTTATAACGGGGAAACACCTCTCCCGTCGCACCTTCGTGAGAGGGGTGGGAGCTACTGTGGCGCTGCCGTTTCTAGATGCAATGGTGCCTGCCGGGCGCCTCTGGGGACGCACGGTATCGGATCCGACTCGATTGGTCTGTATCGAAATGGTGCACGGCGCAGCCGGGAGTAGTGAGTGGGGTGCCTCACAGAATCTGTGGTCGCCGGCCACTGTGGGGAGTGGAATAGATCTTACGCCGACCGCATTGAGTCCCCTCAAACCCTACCAAGAATACCTCACAGTCATCAGCGACACAGATGTAAGAGGTGCGGAAGCAACGAAACCGAAGGAGATCGGAGGTGACCACTTTCGATCGAGCGCTACGTTCCTGACACAAGCGCATCCAAGGCAGACAGAGAGTTCGGACGTCCACGTCGGGACATCACTCGACCAGATGTACGCACATCGTTTTGGGCAGGATACGCCTATCCCCTCCATGCAGCTTTGTATTGAGAATGTGGATCAGGCAGGCGGATGCGCTTATGGGTACGCGTGCGTCTATACTGACACGATTAGCTGGGCGTCACCGACGGAACCACTGCCGATGATCCGTGATCCACGTGTCGCTTTTGACCAACTGTTTGGCGCTGGAGGGACTCCAGAGGCGAGAGAGGCGCGACGCCGTTCTAGTGCCAGTATTCTCGACTTTATTACCAGTGAAGTGAGCCAGCTTCGGACGAAGTTGGATGCGGCAGATCGGGTACGTATAGATCGATATTTGAACAATATCCGTGAAATTGAGCGCCGAATTCAGCGGATTGTCGCGCGAAACTCTTCGGGTGATACGAGGGAACTCCCTGGGGCCCCAGCTGGTGTTCCGGATTCTTTCGACGAGCATGTCAGGTTGATGTTTGATCTACAAGCACTCGCTTTTGAAGCTGATATGACGCGTGTATTCTCGTTCAAGATGGGACGGGATGCTTCGGGTCGTGTTTACCCGGAGAGTGGTATCGACAAGGCTTTCCATCCGGCGTCGCACCACGGGGAGAACGAGCAGAATATTCTAGATTTTGCCCAGATCAATAAGTACCACGTGGGCATGCTTCCATACTTCCTTGAGAAGCTGAAGAATACGATGGAAGGGGACGCACATCTCCTCGATAAAACGATGATTATCTATGGGTCGCCAATGGGCAATCCAAATGTGCACAATCATAAACGGTGTCCACTGTTTGTGGTGGGCGGTGCGAATGGGCAGTTGAAGGGGAACCTTCATGTCCAAGCGGCGCCCGAAACTCCGATGGCCAATGTGATGCTTAGTTTGATGCACAAACTAGGATTAGACGACATGACGAATTTCGGCGATAGTACGGACCCTTTCTCGTTCACTGTACCGACTGACTAATGATCAACAGGTTTTTCGCCAATGGGGTCGGAGCGCTCGCGTTCCTTTTAATCGCTCCCGCATTTATATCGGAATCACCGGTCGCTGATGCTGCGAAGGAAGGTGACATCGAAGCGATTCGAATGCTTGTGAGTACCGGGGCCGATGTGAATGAGGCCCAGGGCGATGGGATGACCGGACTCCATTGGGCTGCGCTCACAGGTAGTGCTGAGATCGCTGCGGTTCTCATCGGTGCCGGGGCGGATGTCTCCGCGGTCACGCGAATTGGCGGGCATACCCCACTCCATGTTGCAAGCCGAGCTGGTTACGCACCGGTAGTGCAGGCCTTACTTATTGCAGGTGCTCGGTCAAATGAGGTTACGAGTACCGGTGTCACGCCGCTTCACTTTGCCGCCGCCGCAGGGAACGCAGATGCGATCCAATCATTGTTGCATCACGGAGCAGAGCCAAATGCCCGTGAGCCAGAATGGGGACAGACACCCTTGATGTTCGCCGCCGCCGCTGATCGGGCTGACGCGATCCCAGTTTTGATAACTGGCGGTGCTGATCCGTCTATTACGGCTCGGGTGCTGGATATTGTGGCTCGCAATGATTGGGATACGGCGGAGCGTCGGAATCGGAATGATCGACTTGCTGCAATCCGGGCCGGGGAAACCCCTTCAGAGGTTCAGGTCGGGACTAGGGCGCCCAAGCCCAATGATTCGCTCAGCGAGGAACAAGATGCTGCTGAGCGTCGAGGTGGAGAGCCAATTCCACCTGCTTGCTCTGGTTGCCTAGGTAATTACGCTGAGCTTGTAGGTACGCATGGTGGGTTAACGCCGCTTTTATTGGCGGCGCGAGAGGGACATGAAGCAGTAGCGTTTGCGCTCTGGAATGAGGGTGCGGACATCAATCAGGCAAGTGCGGCCGACGGAACGACCCCCATGTTGATTGCCCTGATCAATGGGCATTTTGATCTGGGCATAAAACTGCTTGAAGCCGGTGCCGACCCGAACCTAGCGAGCACCGCGGGGGCGACTCCACTTTATGCCGCGCTAAACATGGAGTGGTCACCGAAATCGCGACATCCGCAGCCTACCGATTATCGACAACAGAAGCACTCCTACCTTGAGGTCATGGAGATTTTGCTCTCAGCGGGTGTAGATCCCAATCCGCGCCTTAAGAAATCGCTCTGGTTCACAACCTATAACCGAGATTTATTCGGTGTGGATCGGACGGGTGCAACGCCATTCTGGCGGGCTGCACACGCCCTCGACATTAAAGCGATGAAACTGTTGCTCACCTACGGAGCGAACCCTGATTTACCTACTATAAAACGGCCGTCGCGACGTTATAGATATGATATCACAGATGAACAGGCTCTCCCGAGTGTCGATGCTTCTGGCCTTCCACCTGTCCCCGTAGGTGGCCCCGCCGTTTACCCGATCCACGCAGCGGCTGGCGTTGGTTACGGAGAAGGCTTCGCCGGAAACTCACATCGGTATGTTCCCGACGCATGGCTTCCGACCATGAAGTTCCTCGTCGAAGAACTGGGTGCGGACGTGAATGTTCGAGATCATAACGGCTATTCATCGGTCCATCACGCTGCGGCGCGCGGAGACAACGAGTTGATACATTACCTGGTAGGTAAAGGTGCTGACGTTACGTTCGTAGCCCGAAACGGACAGACAACCATCGACTTGGCAAACGGTCCAGTCCAGCGGATTCAACCGTTCCCAGAGACCATCGCATTACTTGATAGCATGGGCGCTAAGAACAACCATAAGTGCGTGTCCTGCTGAACCATTTCGCCAGTTTTCCGAAGCTTTGAACCCGCCTGACCCCAGAAACGATCCCGACCGATACGCTACGGTTTGGGACCTACTGAGCACTTCGCGTGATGGTGCTGTCGCAATTGCTGCCCCTAAACGGAACGCGCTCCTATATGCGGGTCTTCGCCAGCACGTCACTTCAACAGTGGCGGCGCTTAATGAACGCGGGATTGGGCGAAACGACCGGGTAGCGATTGTGCTGCCGAATGGCCCTGAGATGGCATCGTCGTTTCTGGCTGTTGGTGCAGGCGCGACAACAGCGCCCCTAAACCCTGCGTACCGTAAGCGCGAGTTTCTTTTCTATCTGTCTGACTTGGGGGCCAAGACCCTCCTGCTAGAAGAGGATAGCGACTCGCCGGCCCGCGATGCGGCGAACGAGCTAGAAATTCCGGTACTGGAACTTCGCACGGATGCGAGTCAGCCGGCTGGTACGTTTGAATTGGTGGGTGATGGTCCCGGTGGGACTTGTTCGACAAGTGGTATGGCGAAGTATGATGATATTGCACTCATCCTTCACACCTCGGGAACGACTTCGCGGCCTAAAATTGTTCCCCTGAGTCACCGTAATGTTTGCTGCTCAGCTCGAAACATCCGAAGAACGCTTGGCCTGACAAAGGAAGACTGTTGTCTTAACGTGATGCCGTTATTCCACATCCATGGACTCATGGCGGCTACGCTATCACCAGTGAGTGTAGGTGCCTCCGTCTTCTGCACCCCAGGATTCAACGCTCTTAAGTTTTTCGCATGGTTAGATGAAGCGCGTCCCAGCTACTACACGGCAGTTCCGACCATGCACCAGGCAATCCTGGCCCGGGCCTCTCGCAATCGAGAAGTGATCGATGTCATTTCACTTCGGTTCATTCGATCCTCTTCTTCAGCGCTCCCGCCGCAAGTTATGGAGGAGTTGGAAGAAGTTTTCGGAGTTCCTGTCGTAGAGGCATATGCAATGACTGAAGCTGCTCACCAAATGACGTGTAATCCACTACCACCACGCGAGCGAAAAGCAGGCACAGTTGGTGTTTCTGCTGGTCCGGAAGTCTCGATCATGGATGAAGCAGGTAACCACCTGAAGGCGGATTTGGTCGGTGAAATTGTAATCCGGGGTGATAACGTGACGGTTGGATACGAAAAGAACCCTGAGGCCAATAAGGAAGCGTTTACGGATGGTTGGTTCCGTACTGGTGACCAAGGCGTTATGGATGCGGCCGGATATCTAACAATTACCGGTCGCCTCAAGGAAATCATCAATCGTGGTGGCGAGAAGATTTCTCCTCGCGAAGTCGATGAGGTGATAATGGACCACCCTGCGATACAGCAAGTAGTCGCATTTGCTGTACCACATGACAAGCTTGGTGAACAGGTGGCCGTAGCTGCAGTCCTTCGGGAGGGTATGGAAGCCACGCCACAGGAAATCAAGGAATTCGCGAGGGTCCGGCTTGCTGACTTTAAGGTGCCGAAAGAGATCTTGATCTTAGAAGAAATCCCAAAGGGACCGACCGGTAAGTTGCAGCGAATCGGGTTAGCCGAGAAGCTTGGATTAGCATGATGACCTGCGCTCCCCGTAACGACGAGTTTAACGAAGTGTCCATTCTCTGATGAAGATCTGTATCTACGGTGCAGGGGCGATCGGTGGTTATCTTGGGGTCCAACTGGCACTCGCTGGAGAAGATGTCACACTTATCGCTCGCGGCCCACACTTGGAGGCGATGTGTGAGAATGGGGTCAAGCTCCGAATCGATGGCGAGGAAAAGGTGGCCCGTCCGAAGTGCACTGATGACCCATCCGAAGTTGGGCCGCAAGACTTCGTAATCATCGCACTCAAGGCACATTCAGTCACCAGCATCGTCGAACCCATACAAGCGTTGTTCGATGAGAGTACCGTCGTAGTAACTGCAACGAATGGGGTTCCTTGGTGGTATTTTTACCAACTCGACGGTGCGTGGGAGAACCAGCGTCTAGAGACTGTGGATCCTGGCGATCTTCAATGGGATGGGATTGGGCCTGAGCGGGTGATCGGCTGTGTTGTTTATCCAGCGACTGAAGTGGTTGAACCTGGCATCATCGAACATATAGAGGGCAATCGCTTTACGTTGGGCGAACCAAGTGGCGAGAAGACGGACCGAGTTAAGCAACTCAGCGGGGCACTAATTGCTGCGGGATTCCGTGCGCCAATCCGCCGAATTCGAGATGAGATCTGGGTGAAACTCTGGGGAAACCTCGCGTTCAATCCACTGAGCGTGCTTACACTTGAAACATTAGACCACCTCGCTTCCGATCCCGGTACGAGAGGGGTTGCGAGGAGTATGATGAAGGAAGGGCAAGCAATTGGTGAAGCGCTTGGAGCTCGGTTTAGCGTCGATCTCGAACGACGGTTAGATGGTGTTGCGGGGGTCGGTGCACACCGCACCTCGATGCTTCAGGATTTGGACAAAGGTCGCCCGATAGAGGTCGATGCGCTGCTTGGTTCTGTTCAGGAGATGGGTCGCTTGGTAGCCATCAAAACGCCAACCATTGATGTTGTTCTTGCCCTGGTTCGCCAGCGGGCTCGGCGCGCTGGCGTCTATCCGCACACTTGACGACCTCGTTAATCCTCTAGGAGTCTACGCTCCAAACAAGGGGATTTGGAAAACGCGGGCAAAGATTAAAACAATACTCAACCCCGTAAAAATGAGGAGGCTAAACCCTCCGAACCATCGGTCGAATGAGGATGGGTAGAAGAGCGTGTCCTGTTTGGGTATCACCGTTAGGCAGTAATACAGATTCAAGTAAAAAATGATAGGCGCGACGAAAAAAGCGAGCGCCGACGCCACGAGCACCATGAAAACAGGACGTGGTATCCATGCAATGAACAGAACCGATGAAACCAGCGAATAAAGCATCGTCATTCGATATATGTTGTATTCCGAATACCACTTCTTGGTGTGATCGGGGCTAGTTCGATCGCTTGGTGAAATCCCTCTGAGCCGGGCCGTAGGCCGAAACAAATTCCGGCAGCAAGCTCCGACGATTCGCGGCCATCCATCGAAGTAGTTAAAAGCAGTGGAATACGTACCCGCGAGAGCTCCTAGCAGGAATATTGTCATCATCCAAGGCCCGACACTCAAGGTGAAAATCCCCGCAATCTCACCCATCACGGCTCGACCTTCGATTGGGTTTGGGTATAGCCACACGGCCGCAAGTAAGAGGAAAACGGCCGCCATAAAAAACGATACAACGTGCCCAGTCCTGAAGTCCCAAAGGCCGATGCGGAACCAGCGCCGGCAGTACTCTCTTGCGTTAGGTGTCAACTGAGATACGTCTACCGTGAGATCTTCCTTTGGTGATGCAAACGGGTCAAATTTAGAGATAACTCCCGCTTCTTCGAGGGAAGGTCGCACTTTGCTCATCCCGACTTTCTTCGCTGTGCCCCACTCAGAGGCCTGTAGCGAAACATCGATGCCGGTGGGAAGCAGCCCAAGAAACGCGGCGATCACGAGCCAAGACCCATCAGGGATCTCGATTAAAAAGAAGTGCCCCATCTCGGAAAGAGGAGCAGGCTGCACGAAGTACACGCCTAGTGTGGACAGGACAAGAATTCCTGCCAAGATCTTAGTGGTTACTTCAACGGCTTTATAGCTTCCACGCAAGATGATTATGACTGAAATAATGCCGAGAAAGGCCGCATAGAATTCGAGCGAAATTGGCAATCCGATATGTTCGCTAAACAGATAGTAGAAGACGGCAGCCGCAGCGATAAGGCGTCCAGCCTGCCCGATTGCACACTGGATTAACGTAGTGATCATCACGTACCACAACGGCCATTTCTTCCAAGCGGTCGCGTAGGCTTCGAGAAGACTTTTTCCTGTGGCGTTTGTGAAGCGGAATGCCATCTCGAAACCGTAGTACTTGAAAATGTATGCGAGGGGTAGGCACCATAGGAGCGCGTAGGCGAACCGCCCGCCCGCCGTAGGAGCAGTGACTAGGTGGCTAGTTCCGATCCCAGTCATCATCAAGATCATGCCCGGACCAAAGTGGGCCAAGAGATGCTTTGGGCGCATCGAGGGAAGAGAGAAGTTCTCGAAGTCCGCAGGCCGCCCTTTTTCTGATGAGCTATTAAGCACTCGTTCGACTCCCATTTGAAAGGCAGGTGGAGGTTAGGCTATGGGCTGGAAAGCCGCTAGGCCATTATCTATCGTAACTGCCAACTTTTGTCGGGAGAAACGAAATGTTAGTCATTTTTAAGCACTTTCATCGATTCTCGATCTTGGTTCTATTCTCTGTTGCCTCCATCGGATGCATGGGTTCCGAAGAAACCTTTCGGGCGAATCAGAACTCGCTTGTAGGGGCCTGGACGCTCGTTTCCTGGGAGAGCCAAGCGATGGATGGAACGGTCACTCAACCGTACGGTCCGAATCCTATGGGGCAAATCGTCTATTTAGAGAGTGGCCGCATGTCTGCACAGCTAATGCACCCGACTGCTTCTCTGCCCGAGGCCACCAATACGACCGCAGAAGAGATGTCGACGGCAATATTTGACCGGTTCTTTTCCTACTATGGGAGTTATACGGTTGATGAAGAGTCTTCCATCGTGATTCACCATGTCGAGGGAGCACTTCTCCCCACGTGGGTTGGAACAGAACGTCCACGTTCGTTCACATTTGACGGCCGAGACCGGGTGATTCTCAATACTATGCCAGATGCGCAGCGGACAAGTGGAGCGGTGAGTACGCTTGTTTGGCAGCGCGCATCGGATAGCTGATCCCAGCAATACCATGGTCGACAATGTGACGCTGCCTCAGTCTTCCATCACTTGACCAAGAACATCGAGCTAATGAACTGCTGGCGTACTCGTTCATTACTCGAATTTCAACGGACATATTACCCGTGGGCGATGCTCGTCGCCGTTGCGTGTAGCTCTCTTGGGTGTGGCGGAGAGGTTGTTGGTGTCGGTTCTGTCACAGTAAAAATCACGCCGGATGTTGCACTTGTAGTGGGTGTGGGCCAGACCATCGATTTCAGTGTAACGGTGAACACTACGTCTTCGGCTATCTCGAGTGGTGAACGTGTATTCTGGAGTGTCGACAATGTCCAGATTGCCTCGATTGACGAAAATGGTGTCGCAACGGCCATATCTTCTGGCGTAACCCAGGTTACGGTGACGGTCGATGGATACAATGACATGGCCATGCTGGAAGTCTATGTGCCAGAATTTGTTACGAACTACGAGGTGGGGACTAGTTATAGGGGCCGTGCCAACTATGTGGAATACATTCCCGGGGACCTTCCCGTCATCTTGTCCGTGCCGCATGGTGGAGGGCTGACGCCCGTTGAAATAAATGACCGGACGTGGGGTGTGACGGTTACCGATCGCAATACTACAGAGCTGACCTTGGCTGTTCGAGATGCCTTTTTCGATCAAACCGGACACACTCCCCACATCATCATTTCCCACCTTAATCGCGTCAAGTTGGATCCTAACCGTGAGATTGTAGAAGCGGCTCAAGGGAATGTTTTTGCGGAACATGCTTGGGAGGAGTTCCAGGGTTTCATCGAGATCGCGAGGGGGACGGTTACGTCAGATTTTGGTGGGGGCATGTACTTTGACATGCACGGACACGGACACCCGATCGACCGGCTAGAGCTTGGTTATCTCCTCAGCATCTCGATACTCAATCAGCCTGACACTGCACTCAACAATCTGACGACTGCAGAGATGACAAGTATCCGTGCCATCGGTTTTGATTCGCCGATACCTTTTTCGAAGCTTCTTAGAGGCCCGACTAGCCTTGGTGGTTACCTAGAGTCGGAAGGGATACGGGCTGTGCCAAGTCCCGGAGATCCTTCTCCCGGTACAGATCCATATTTCAGCGGGGGATACAATACGCATCGCCACGGATCTATCGGGGCTAATGAGGTTGTCAGCGGCATCCAGATCGAGCATCACTTCAGAGGAATTCGGGATTCCAACCAGAACCGTCGCTCATACGCTACCCGGCTCGCGACTACCATCCAGCTGTTTTTACTTCAACACTTTGGCTTTTTCGAGCCTTCTGTTTAAGAGACCAAGACGAAAGGTCAGGGTTTACACGGCCTTCTTCCACTCGTCAGGGAACCAGACGACGTTGAGCCATATTCTTGAGTAAGAACAGCCCGTCACTCGTTCCGGTGACGGCGATAATTCCGCTTTTAAAGAACGGATAGTTGCTCCACGAGGCTCCTCCTTCGTAGGGAGAAGTATCAAAAAAGCCTATTTCGACAGGGTCAACAGGATCAGAAATATCGAGCACCCGGAACCCAGCCGAGTAATTCGATTGATACATTACGTCTCCCACGATGTATAGGTTGTGGTCGGTAGCTGTTGTCTCAGCGATATACTCTTTAGTGAGAATTGGGTCGTCGAGATCAGTTACGTCCCAGACTAACGTCCTCGTCCCTGCAACGAGGCCTTGAGGTTCATCTCCTTCATCGTTCATGAAGAAATAGCGGTGATCGTCTGTCAGCCATCCTTGGTGTGCGTAGACCACATTCGGATAGGAAGTCGTCGCAATACTCACCGAAACATTCTTATCACTTACGTCAGCAATATTGAGGTGAGTCTCGTTCAATCCGAAGCAAACTTCCTTACCCGCATGTTCTGTATCAGGCCCACGGTAGATCACGCATTGCGCATCGTGGGCATAGCCTGTGCCGCGACGACCCGTCCCTTCTTGTGCGAAGCACCCGGCAAATTTTGGTTCAGCAGGATCCGCAAGATCAATCATGTGCAAGCCGCCACCGCAAGTTTCTCCACCGCCGCTGTTCCCCACCGTGTACGCAAAACCGGTTTCTTCGTTAATGACGATGTTGTGGGCCGAATGAATCCCGCTGTAAAGGTTGGTAGGTTCAAAGGTTACTGGGTCGCCGCGAACCTCCTCAAGTTGACGAAGATCGAATACCTGAACCCCGTGCTCAAGGGCTGCATCGGCAACGATATAGGCATGATCACGGTATACCTTGATGTCACGCCAGATCATATGCCGCGAACCTTCCGTGGCTGGGAGGTCACCTAGAAAGTGGGGGTTGTAAGGATCGCTGATGTCGACGAATGAGGTCCCATTGGTGCGTCCTACGATCGCTATCTCGCGTCCGGTTGTCGGACTAGTCCAACCCCATACATCGTTCACGCGTGTTCCTCGCGTACCTCCCAGGTCTTTGATGGGAAGAAAGGCTGTTATGTTGACATCTTTACAATCGAAGGCTGCAGCCTGGCCATCGGAACACTCAATCTCTCCGCCTGCGATCACTGGAAACCCGCGCATCTCAGTGATAAGAACTGCCTCCTCAGCCCAACCACTCCGCTCGTTCCGTCGAAAAACTGTGGCGGCCCCCGAACCAACGTCTACGCCCGGTGCGCCAATTACGGCGAGACCGTCTCTAATCGAAACTGCCCCACCAAACGAAGCACGACTATCTGCCTCGAAGCTTTCGCTCGTGAGTGTGGAAGCGCCGATCCACTGATCACTTCCGTCACGATGAAATCGGTAGAGTGCCCCCGAACCGTTCGTGGAGCCCGGTGCACCAACCAACACGTCTGAACCATCAAAGGCGAGTGAGGAGCCAAATGATGCGTTAAGGTCTGCGATCAGCGGGCCAAGTCGTGTCTGGATGCTCCACTCGTCATCTTTATGTTCGAACACGAAAACCAAGCCTGTTCGGTTGTTCATCCCTGCAGCACCGATAAATGCGAGACCGCCTGAAACTCCGAGAACGGCGCCGTAACCACTTCTCTCGGGAAGGGATTCCGCAATGAGTTCACCGGAAGCGTGCCATTTTCCTGCGACTGGATCACGGCGAAAAGCGAAAACGGATGCCGCTTCACCAGTCTCGTTGGCAGATCCGATAAGCAGTGTCGTGTCATCCAAGGCCAGTTTCCCACCGAACCCTCGCCCCTCTCCAGAGCCTGGGGTGGACAAGGTCTCTTCTTCGGACCAATCACCATTGGAAGAGCGCAAGAATGTATGGACCATGCCTGCCCCATCGTTGGTGTTGGGGGCCGAAATGACAGCCATATTATCTTGTATTACGACTCCGCTCCCAAAACGAGCACCTGCACTTTCCTTAGCGGGTTGAAGGCGTGCGACCTGATTCCAAGCACCTGCACCATCACGTTGAAAAACATAGGCAGCGCCGACTCCGTCGTTTTCGAGTGGGGCCCCAGCAAGCAGGGTTTCTTCATTGACGGAAATCGCTCGACCGAAACCATCGGGAACACGGACTTGATCTGAAACCATGATTTGGCTGGTTTCTGACCATGTGCCGGCCTGTTGGTCAAACACATAAACGATTCCAGACATCGTCCCGTTGTTGGCCTCTCCCATCAGAATTTGGTTGCCGCTGATGGCGAGTGTCCCCCCCAATTGTTGACCCGAAAGGTTTATGGTGCTGGTGACAAGCAGAAAGAGAGAGAAGAGAAATCGGCTTCGGTTCATGCTATGCCTCGATGTCAGTTGATGGTCAAACCAAACTAGGTTTTGACGAAACTACCCACGACCCTCGTCCCGTTGACTAAGAATTGTCGCAACGGTGACGTCTGCTGTGACGTTTGCCGCTGTGATGAACATGTCCACAATGAGATCAAGTGCGATAAGAAGTCCGATCCCTTCTATGGGCAGACCGAACGACAGATAAACGGGTGTCATGACGATCAGGCCACCGCTTGGAATTCCGGGAGAATAAAAACTCGTAAGTCCGATGGCTCCAGCGATTACAGCGGTTTCTACGGGTCCCAGTGCGATGCCGTATAGAGCTGCAACAAAATAAGTGCCCGCAGTCCGGCCGATGGGCGATGCGAATTTGAAGGTTGCTGCCGCTACCGGAAGCACCAGACCGGAAACTCGTGGTAAGAGCTTTAGTTGTTCAGCGGCGGTGAACATCGTTGGCAGGGAAGCGAGCGAGGATCGTGTACTGAAGCCCACCGCTTGGACTGGTGCGCAGGCGCGAGCAAACTGGCCAATACCCACATTCCCAACGAGGACCGCAAACGGATAGAGGGCCAGCATCGCCACCGTAATGAGCCCGCACGCCACGAGCAGATATGATCCGAGCGCACCCGCTGCCGAGGCTCCCATACGAGCAGCTACGGGAAGAATCAGCGCGAAGACGCCGATTGGTCCAACCCAAAGGATCCATTCCACTAGCACGAACATCGCATCCTTGATCGCTCCGAAAAAACGAAGAACCACCTCTCGTCCATCGTGAGAGATTCGAGTTAAAGCGAACGCAAATAACGTAACAAATACGATCAGCGGGAGCATCGCCCCCTCTACAGCCACTTGCAGTGCGTTAGTTGGAATGAGTTCTATGAGCCAGTCGCGAAATGGAGGCAGATCAACATCGCGAGACGTGGCTGCACTCGTTGTTTCTCGAAGGGATTCGGCTGTCTCTGGGTCAAGGGGTAGAAGAGAAATGAGTGGAGGGGCGGCTAGTGCCACAAATACACATACGCTTGTGATCATTGCCACGAACAGACCGATTGTTTTCCCTCCTAGCGTTGCAACCACTCCGCTTTTCCGTTCGCTTGCTATCGCGATGATGAGTAACGAAGTCACCAGGGGTACCACCGTCATTCGGATTGCGTTCACCCAAAGTGTTCCGATCGGTTCCACTACGGCGGGTAGAGTGGTGAGGAATCCCCCCCCGAATGCAGATATGAAGATCCCACTGATCAGTCCTAGGACTAGGCCAGCCAGTATTCTTGCAGTGCGTGACATCCTTCCACGCTAAGGCCTCTTGAGGTTGTGTACCACTGGGCCCTCGGGATTCGGCCACATATGTTACTCTCTTCACCACGTCGTACTCTGAGTAGGAGGTTGTTATGAAACGCACCGTTCGATTGGTATCCGGCACCTTGCTCCTTGCTGCCCTTGCGGGCCCGCCCGCGCTCATGGCCCAGGCTTCGGCAGGTGCTGGCGGTTCCGGGATGCAAAAATTGACCCTCGACAAGTATTTGGATTGGGAAACCGTCTCTGGACCGCAGATATCGCCTGACGGAAGACAGGTTGTGTACAGTCGCGGCTGGATTGACAAGATGAATGATCGTCGTGAGTCAACCTTATGGATCGCAAACTCTGACGGTTCTAGAAAACGCGAACTTGTAGATGGGGCCAGTGCCACCTGGTCGCCGGATGGGACCCGGATCGCGTTTGTAGCGCCGGGAGAACCGGAAGGGCCACAGATCTTCGTACGGTGGATGGATGCCGAGGGAGCAACGACCCAGATTACTCGGCTTGAGCAATCGCCCGGCAGTCTCCGGTGGTCTCCGGATGGAACCCAAATTGCCTTCACAATGCTCGTCGAGGATGAGGAACCCTGGCCGCTAGATATGCCTAGCCGGCCTGAAGGCGCCGAATGGACCGAAGGACCGAAGATCGTCACGCGAATCGACTACCGTCAGGACCGAGTCGGTTTCGTCGATCAGGGGCACACACACCTGTTTGTCGTTCCGGCGGATGGCGGGACACCACGACGGCTTACGGACGGACTTTGGCATCACAACGGTCCTCAATGGACTTCTGACGGGAGTGAAATCTTCTTCACCTCGCTTCGGGAAGTAGATGCGGAGTATAACTGGCGTGAGTCGGAGATCTACGCTGTAAATGTTGCGTCAGGAGGTATTCGCCAGGTTACGACGCGACGTGGTCCCGATAACGGGGCTACTCCGTCTCCAGACGGCCGTCTGATCGCATATACAGGCGAGGATTGGAACGACGACACGTATTCCAATGCTGAAATCTACATCATGAAGCCGGACGGGTCCGATGTTGAGAATATTTCGGGCGACTTTGATCGTGGGCTCCGGAGAGGCACTCAACTCATGTGGGCTCCGGACGGAAGCGGTGTCTACTTCAACGTGGGACAGGCCGGGACCCGCAATCTACATTTTGCGTCCACCAATGGTGGGGTTCGTCAGGTGACGAGTGGGAACCACATGCTTACGCTTTCATCCTTTACGGAGGGTGGTCAGGCGGTTGGGCTTTTGGAGGATTCACAGAACCCGGTCGACGTAATTGCATTTGATCTCAATGATCCAGACAACCTACATCAGCTAACGAATGTGAATGACGACGTTTTGGCAGGTGTCAATCTGGGAGAGGTTGAGGAGGTTTGGTACAAGTCAGTAGACGATTGGGATATACAGGGATGGATTGTTAAACCGCCCGATTTTGATCCGTCTGCAAAGTACCCACTGATTCTTTCGATCCACGGTGGACCCCATGGGATGTATGATGTGGGGTTCGATTTTGGGTGGCAGAACCATGCTGCCAACGGTTACGTCGTCTTGTATACCAACCCGCGCGGGAGTTCTGGCTACGGAAGCGAATTCGGAAATGCAATCAAGAACGCTTATCCGTCTAAAGACTTCGATGATCTTATGGCGGGCGTCGATGAGGTCATTAGCCGAGGCTACGTTGATGAAGACAATATGTTTGTATATGGCTGTTCGGGGGGTGGAGTACTAACGGCTTGGGTCGTTGGTCACACGGATCGTTTTCGTGCTGCCTCATCGAATTGTCCAGTCATCAATTGGCTATCCTTCGTAGGAACTACGGATGGGCCTGGGTGGTATCGTAACTTTGAACACTTCCCGTGGGATGATCCAACGGAGCACCTGCAACGCTCACCGCTCATGTACGTTGGTAACGTTACAACTCCGACGATGCTTATGACGGGTGTCATGGACCTTCGGACTCCCATGCCGCAGACCGAAGAGTATTATCAGGCGCTCAAGATGGAGCGGGTACCAACGGCGATGATTCGGTTCCGTAATGAGTGGCACGGAACAAGCCGAACACCTTCAAACTTTCTTCGAACACAGTTGTTCCTTCGGAGTTGGTTCGAACGCTGGGGTACGCACGATGAGAGCGATCAGCGTGTGATCTCAGACGCTGGCGGGCTGAGCTACTAAGTCGACACGAGGTCCGCTTCGGCGCCCGAAAGTGCCGGAGCGGGCTTTGACTGTCCTCACACTAACTTGGTTCGGTTTCAAGGTGGGCCAGAAGAAGCGCCAAGAGTAACATTGGCGATATGCTAGGATTCTTCGACTGGATCGTCCTCGGGGTCTACTTCTCGGCCATCGTAGGGATCGCGTGGTGGGCACTTAAGCAAAAGACCGAGTCATCGACGGATTACTTCTTAGCCGGAAGGAACGTCGGTTGGTTTGTGATCGGCGCCTCTATATTCGCATCGAACATCGGTTCGGAGCATGTAGTCGGACTCGCGGGCACCGCGGCCTCAAGCGGGCTGGTCCTAGGGCACTATGAACTCCACTCGTGGCTAGTTCTGTTGCTTGGATGGGTGTTCGTACCCTTCTATATGAGGAGCCAAGTATTCACGATGCCCGAGTTTCTCGAGCTTCGTTACGGTTCCTCTGCCCGGTGGTTCCTCTCGATCATCATGCTGTTTAGCTATGTACTGACGAAGATCTCTGTCACCATCTATGCCGGGGCCGTCGTTTTTCAGGTTTTGATGGGTATCGAGTTCTGGACGGGTGCCCTCATCGTGGTGCTGCTCACCGGGTGTTACACGGTGCTCGGCGGTCTGCGAGTCGTGCTCTACACGGAGGCACTCCAGGCCATCGTCCTCATCGCTGCGTCCGTCGCCATCACCACTATCGGTCTGATCGAAATCGGCGGTCCGGGTGAGTTGGTGGCGATTGTTGGCCCGGATAAGCTGAACATGTTTTTGCCGGCTGATCACCCCGAGTTTCCATGGACGGGCATGGTGTTCGCGCCGCCCATCGTCGGTCTGTGGTATTGGTGTACGGATCAGTACATCGTACAACGCGTCATTGCGGGTCGAAACGAGACTGAGGCTCGACGAGGGACAATTTTCGCGGGATACTTGAAGCTGCTGCCCTTCTTCATCTTCCTGGTGCCTGGGCTCGTCGCGTTCGCCTTGGCGGAGAGTGGTCGATTACACCTGGCCGAGGCTGATCAGGCCTTTCCGGCGCTTGTTGCGGCACTTCTGCCTGCAGGCCTTAGAGGTCTCGTCGCGGGAGGACTGCTAGCCGCATTGATGAGTTCCCTCGCGGCGGTGTTCAACTCGTCATCCACCATCTTCACGATCGACATCTACAAAAAACTTCGCCCAGAGACCTCAGATCGTTCTCTTGTTTTGATCGGCCGGGTGGCTACCGCAGCTTTGGTTCTCCTCGGTGTTTTGTGGATCCCGTTTCTTAGAGGACTCTCGGGAGAACTCTATCACTATATTCAGAGCGTGTCGGCATACATTGCGCCTCCGATCGCAGCGGTATTCCTCTTCGGTGTCTTCTGGAAACGAATCAACGGGAGTGGTGCAATCGTGACTCTGGTTGGAGGATTTGTGATCGGTATGTTGCGCCTTGTCGCTGAGATCAACAGAGATGCGTTGAGCGGGTTTCCTCTCTGGTTCGCAGAAGTCAACTTTCTCCACTTCGCTGTGCTATTGTTCGTTGTGTGTACGGGGCTCCTGGTGGGAGTCAGTTTATTGACGACAGCTCCGGAAGTGGCCGCAATCCGTGGGCTCACGTACGGAACCACGGTGGTGGAGGACAGGCTTTCATCGCGAAAGACGTGGGGTCGTTCGGAAGTGATACACTCTCTCATCATCGTCGGAGTGATTCTGTTCATCTTAATCACGTTCTCTCCGATCGGTGTCGGACGGTAGGAGGTTGTCAGATGTCTAAGCCTGGTCGGGAGACGAACGCAGGTTCTGCGAAGACGATCAGCGCGGAAGCAGGCGGGAGCAGCGTAGACCGATGCTCATACCGATTTTTTGCCGGACTTGATGTCTCTACGCAGAGTTGCAAGCTGGTGGTGATCGACTTTGATGCTGCTCGTGTGGTGTATGTCGATCGGGTCATCTACGATGACGATTTGCCGCATTATTCAACCAAAGACGGCGTGATCACTGGTGCGCCCAAAGGTGTCTCAGAGTCCGATCCGAACATGTGGGTAGAGGCGGTCGAGGTTATCCTCAGTCGATTGGTTGAGAGCCCAGTCCCACAAGAACAGATCCGCGCTCTGTCAGTCTCCGGTCAGCAACATGGCCTCGTCGCAATCGACGCCGACGGCCAACTGGCCCGCCCGACAAGTAAGCTCTGGAATGATTTTTCAACGGCCGAAGAGTGCGAGATCCTAACCGAGTCATTAGGTGGTTTATCATCCATGATCAAGGAGGTTGGGAACAGTCAACGAGCGGGATACACGGCCGGGAAAATATTTCACATGAAGCGTCACGAGCCAGACGTATATGCGCGTACACACACGCTATTTATCTGTAAGGACTTCATCAATTGGGTTCTGACTGGTGGACAGGCCGGCGGTGTACGCGCAACGGAGCCGGGTGATGCTTCAGGAACTGCGCTGTGGAATCCAACGACGGAGATGTGGTCGGACCGTCTGATAAGAACGATCGACCCGGGCTTGGAAAACAGGCTTCCAGATGTAGTGCCATCAGATCACAGTATCGGTCGGATTTCGAAGAGGATTGCGGATCGGTTTGGTCTCTCGCAGGAGTGCGTCGTGGCTCCGGGGTCAGGTGACAATATGTGCGCCGCCATCGGTACGGGTAACATTTGCGAGGGCATTGTTACGCTGAGTTTGGGGACGAGTGGTACTGCGTGTACCTATCAAAACAAACCCTTTACCGACCCCACGGGCGAGATCGCAGCCTTCCGGGACGCGACGGGTGGTTATCTTCCCCTTCTGTGTGTCTCGAACCTCGCCAACGGATATAACGAAGCCCTTCGCTTGCATGGACTGACCCACCAGTCATTCAATCAGCTTGTCGAGACCATTCCACCTGGTAACGGGGGCCGAATTCTGGTGCCATGGTATGCGGGAGAGCGAACTCCTGATATACCGAATGCGTCACCTGTCTACTTCGGATTTGAACTCGAGAGCTTGGAGCCAGGCACATTGTGTCGTGCCCTTCTTGAGGGGCATGTGCTCAACCTTCATGCTGGCTTCGAGGGTATGCCTATAACCAGTAACGAAATAACGGAGATTCGCCTGACGGGAGGTCTGTCCCAGTCATCTGTTTGGTGTCAGACGCTTGCTGATGTTTTTGAGGCTGAGGTAGTGCCAGTCGCGGGAGAAGGGGCGGCGTTAGGTGCCGCGCTACACGCAGCATGGGTATGGTTAGGTGAGGCGGATTTAGGTGTTCCGATTGAAGATGTGGTCGAACCTTTCATGAAATTCGATGACTCTTTGCGGAAGGTCCCTCGTGCTGAATACAGGGAGGCAGTGCGAACGCAAAAACGACTTTTCGGGGCGATTGCTGGCAGGCTTCGTGGACTCGCTGCGCCTGATCCTTTTGAACTTCGGACTGAAATGCTTGCACTACTTGAAGGGGAACAGGTTCGCTGACGGCGGCCCAAGAACACCTGACCGGCGCTTTGAATCACGCTATACTTCTCTCATGCTCATGTATTCGTATTCGTATACCCAGGTTCCTGAGAAGGATCTGACGGCCATCAGGGGACTACGTGTCTGAGTCGAATCGTTCGAAGTCGAGTTTTTGGAAGAGCCTCGGTCCAGGGCTAATTTGGGCTGCCACTTCAATTGGTGTCTCGCACCTCGTTCAGTCGACCCGTGCGGGCGCTATGGCCGGCTTTTCACTTGTCGGCGTCATTATCGTCGCCTTGATCTTGAAGTATCCGTTCTTTGAGTTTGGGGCGCGGTATGCGGCGGCGACCGGTAAGAGTCTTGTGGAAGGATACCGGAATATAGGTCGATGGGCGTTATGGTTGTTTCTGCTGATCGCGCTTGTCACAGCCGTCGTGTCGCAGTCAGCCCTAGCGATGTTCGCCGCCTACCTGGCGAGGTACGCTTTTGGGGCTGAGTGGTCACTAGCAGCGACTGCTGCCGGACTTATGGGGATTTGTATCGGTCTTCTTGTGGTCGGCAGATATCGTGGGCTTGATATTGCAATCAAGATTCTACTTGTTCTTTTGGTTTTATCGACGATAGCGGCCATCACCGTCACAGCGCCGCGCGCAGACCTTTCGACTCTTGCACTGTGGCCAACAGATCTCATTGGTACGGTGATACCATTCGCTTTTTTACTGGCGCTGGTTGGGTGGATGCCATCACCCGTCGATGTGGCCGTATGGAGTAGTCTGTGGACACTAGCTAAAGACAAGACGACGGGTGTCCGGACTTCAGTGGCCGATGCGCGTCGGGATTTTATGGTGGGTTATATAGGGACCGGTGTACTGGCAATCGCGTTTGTTTCGTTGGGTGCCACCGTCTTGTATCAAGCCGACGTGACGCTGAGTCCGGCTGGGGCAGTATTCTCAACACAGCTAGTCGACATGTATAGTCAGACATTGGGCGCTTGGTCACGACCCATTGTACTCATAGCGGCTCTCGCTACCATTTTCTCGAGTCTATTGGCCGTGATAGATGGATTCCCACGCGCGATTGCGCGGACGTGGTCCAATCTACGGGCCCGAACCGATGCGGAAGCAGAAACCCCATCGGGAGTATTGTATTGGGGAAGTATGGTGGGTTTCTTTGTAATTGCATTTTTTGTTATACTTGCCTTCGTTGGAAGCCTTACCGCGATGGTGGATTTTGCGACGATCATCTCTTTCTTGACAGCTCCAGTTCTTGGCTACTTCAACCTTAAAGCTGTCACCTCATCGGTGGTTCCCCCAGAACATCGCCCCGGTCGCGCCATGGTGAGTTTGACCTGGGTGGGGTTGTTGATGCTCGGGGGAACTGGGGTCGCATACCTCATATCTCTTCTCTAATCGTCCAAGCCCAGGCGGAGATATAAGGGCTATGCCCAAACCGATTGGCCGCATCGCAGCGTTGCATCGTTATCCGGTTAAATCGATGGCCGGAGAAGAGGTCGCATCTGTCCATGTGACTCGAGGCGGTGTCCTTGGAGACCGGTCATACGCGCTCATCGATCAATCTACGGGACTCGTGGTGAGTGCCAAACGACCTCGAAAATGGGCGGGCATCCTTGACTATGCCGCGTCGTTTGTGGAACCACTCCGCGTTGATCTTCCGGTCCCGCCGGTTCAAATCACGCTTCCCAATGGAACGACCTGCTCAAGTACGGAATCAGAGGATTTAGACGAACGCCTCTCCCACGCTTTAGAAAATGACGTGTGTCTGGTGAGTGCAGTCCCGGAAGGGGCGACATTTGAGTATCACTGGCCAGACATCGATGGACTCGAATATCAGGGGCGTACATACCGAGATGAGATCACCGAGCATGAAATGCCATCGGGCACGTTTTTTGATAGTACAACTCTCTTGATCTTGACTTCCGCCAGCCTTGAACACCTTAACGGATTGGCTGCCTCAAGCCGGTTTGTGAGCGAACGTTTTCGGCCGAATATCGTGATCGAGACGATGGAGGGAGCATCGGGGTTTGTTGAGAACGAGTGGGTAGGTAAAACCCTTGGAATCGGCGATGAACTTCGAGTGATTATTGAGAAACCCTGCATTCGTTGTGTGATGGTGAACCTAGCGCAGGGAGACCTGCCCAGTGATCCTCAAATATTGAAGAGCGTATTTGAGCACAACGACGGGAACCTGGGGGTTAAGGGCACAGTGGCACGAGTAGGCGAAGTACGGGTCGGCGATGCAGTCTGGGTCGATTGACCAAAGCCCACTAGGCTATTTCATATAGCGATGCAAATAGATGGCGGATTGCATTACTCGCGTCCGAGATGGCCTGTTGCGTTCATACCTATCGTGATTGAAGGGCCCTTGGCGTTTTCGGTATGGGAGAGTGTAAGTTAGCTCGCCCCATTTCTAGATGGCGATCGAGCCCCCACCCCACCCGCGAGGATCTGCGCCCCCAGACCAACGTCCTGTCTCCGGCTCGACTGTGATAGCATGGAGTTGGGCAACGAAAGCATTGTTTGCCACCTCGATCCCGTGCGAAGTGAGTTCATCTCTCAAGTGGAAGTACAGCTGAGGTTCAAGCTCAAGAACCTTATCTTCCCAGTGCCAGCGTGGCACGCTTACGGCCTCGAGTGCGGACATTCCGAAATCGACAACATTGCTGATAGTGTGCTGAACTGCGCCCAGGATTCGCGTGCCACCAGCAGCCCCTGAAACCAGGATCGGTTGGCCGGATCGGGTGACGATTGTTGGTGATATGCCCGTGATCCGAGCCTTGCCGGGCGCGATGCTGTTCGGTCGACCCGGAACCGGATTGAATTGGAACATGCAGTTGTTGTAGGTGAAGCCGAGACCCTCAGTCACGACTCCAGAAGCCGACCCGAGCGTGTGGGTGAGTGCGACACAGTTCCCATGCGCATCAGCCGTGGACAGGTGTGTCGTATGCGGAGGTTCAGGTGGATGTTCGGCGACATCGGGCGGCAACTCGCGTCGATCAATGTAATTTCGAAGTTCGACAGCTCGTTCCTTGGAGATCAGGATGTCAGTCGGATCCATATCCAGAAATTTGGGGTCTCCGTGATATCGGCGTCGATCAATGAAGGATAGGATCTGTGCACGCGCCAACAACTCCACGTGTTCTGCTGTTCCATGTCCTAGCGTCGTAAGATCATAGCCTTCTAATAAATTGAGGATTTCAATGACCTGAGCCCCACTTCCTGGCAGCGCATTGGAAAAAATCTCATGGTCTCGGTATGTCCCTCGCACGGGGTCATAAACGTCGGGTTCATAGCTGTCGAGGTCTTCATGCGTAATCAGCCCGCCTGCCCGTTCAAAGTCTGCGATCATTCGATCGGCAATCTCGCCTCGGTACACGGCATCCACACCGCCTTCGGCAATGAGCTCGAGTGTGCGTGCATAGTCACGCTGAACCAGTCGTTCCCCAGTTCTCCATGGTTGGCCTTGATTCAAGAATATACGGGCAGATGCGGAAGTGGTCTGAACTTTGGTGAAGAATGGTACGACACCTGACGAAGACTCGGTGTTTGTCGTGAAGCCGCGTGCTAGTGAGCCCGGAATAGTAAATCCGTCGTAGGCAAGTTCGATCGCAGGTTGGACGAGGTCGGCCCAGGGCAAGCTCCCAAAGCGCTCCCATGCTGCCCATAGTCCCGCGACGGTCCCGGGTGTGACGATCGACTGATAGCCCACTTGATTTATATCGCCACGAACTTTCCAGCGGTCTGCATGTCCGTAAATCCGCCCTTCCAAGGCCTCTCTATATAAGTCAGGTGAAGCCTTACTCCCCGCTCGGCCGTGGAAGTCGATGGCGGTCGTTTTATTCTGTACGGCGTCGAATACAACCATACAACCGAAACCGCCCACTCCGGCTGAAAAGGGCGTTGTGATGAATTGGGCAAACGCGGTTGCGATCGCAGAGTCAATTGCATTTCCACCCTGCCGAAAGGTGTGAATTCCAGCTTCAACAGCAATTGGTCCGCGACCAACCACGATTTGGTTTTTTCTTGCCGGCGGGTTATCGCGCTGCCTCTCTGCAGCCATTTGGTCGACTACGCCACAACCTGAGATGGTGCCAAGCGCTGCCGCACCGGCTGATGCTTTCACGAAATCTCGTCGGGAAACCCGGCGTCTATCTCTTTCGGTAGTATGTAAAGCACTGTTGGGTTTGGTCGGAGGATTAGTTGGTGATCTCATGGTTTTCCGGCTGTGTAGAGTTTATTGGTGCCTGAATCCTGGATGTTAGGTGTGCTTGGCTGCACCCTGAAAGGGTTTGGATACGAGACTGGGATAGAGGTTGGTCTGAAGAGTGGAACCAATGTCAATGAAATGATCTTTCGTTAATGGATTAATTTGACAATGAGTGGCCCATCTGTTCGCTGACTTCCGACACGTCATAAATTGAACTTGCCCTCGTGCAACCAATGAAGAGAATTTTTTACTCATGATCACTAAGGAGTCGCATTATGCTTCCCCCCTATCTTTACCGAATGATCGTATCCTTGTTCGTGATACTCATCGCTGTTCCAGGGGTAGAGGCGCAGGAAAGGGGTGGGTCTGGACAGAAGGACGAATGCGATAGCCTCTGCATTGTCCCGACGCGTACGATCTCCTTTGATACTTCAGAAGGGACGCAGATGAACGTGGATGTCTCTCCTGACGGTGAGACAATCCTATTCGACCTTCTCGGCGACATCTATACCGTCCCAAGGACTGGTGGAACGGCCACGCGCCTGACCAGCGGTATGGCGATGGATCTGCAGCCGGTTTTCTCGCCAGAGGGTGGTCGTGTCCTGTTCGTTAGTGACCGGAGCGGCAACGAGAATCTCTGGACCATTGATGCCGATGGTGCAAATCCGACGCCAGTAACCACGGAGCGCGGGGACTTCCACTTCGATAATCCTGAATGGTCGCCAGACGGTGATTACGTATTAGTCCAGAAAGGCGAATCGGGACGCCCCTCCGCAGGTCGGAAGCCTTGGTTGATTCACTTAAGTGGCGGTCCCGGTATGGAGTTGGCAGAGGAGGCTGAGGGGATCGGGTTCCGCTGGGGGCCAGATGGACGGTATGTCTACTTCCGGGGACTAGAAGGCCCTGGGGCGACGGCCGCACAACGAGGAAATGGCCTGCCGCAGCGAGCACAGATCACTCGGCTAGATCGTCAAACGGGTGATGTGGCCCCAATCACAACCATACCGTCAGGTGCCGCCCGCCCTGCAGTGTCACCGAACGGCGAGTGGTTGGCCTACGTGAGCGACATCGATGCAATGAGTGGGCTCAGGCTCCGTAACTTAGTAACTGCCGAAGATCAGTGGCTCGCCTTTCCGATCGACCGCGAGACCCTCGAGGATCGCACACGGTTCACCTTTACGCCTGATGGTAACGCGGTCGTATTTGTGAAAGATGGAACTTTTCACGAAGTGGACATTCGGACGAAGCAGGTTCATGAGATTTCCTTTACTGCCAGGGTCGAGCAAGAGCTTGGACCGCTCATCTATCACGAGATGCCGTTTCGCGATGACTCGCTCGTCATTCGCAATGTTCGTTACGGTGGAATGAGCCCCAACGGGTCACAACTCGTCTTTGGTTCTCTCAATCAGCTTTGGATCATGGACCTCCCAGACGGGGAGCCGCGCCCATTGATCGAGGGGCATAGAGGACAGTATCAGCCTGTGTTTTCGCCAGATGGGTCCAGCGTAGCGTTTGTAAGCTGGCACGAAACTGAGGGTGGACACCTCTGGCGCGTATCAGCGCAGGGAAGAGAATTGCAACGTCTTACGTCGTACCCTGCGTACTACGCGAACCCTGCTTGGTCACGCGATGGTAGTAAGATCGCGTACGTCAACGAGGACCCGGCGGCGACCCGAAACAGGAATTCGAACAACAGGGGCATCATTGAATGGATCCCGAGCTTGGGAGGTGAGGTACAGTCGGTTGTTTCCGCTCCATCCGACAATGTGCTCACGTTCACTGAAGATGGAACCCGGATCACCTTCGCGGAAAACGGTACACTTGTTTCGGTTCGGCTAGACGGTACTGAGCGGCGGGAGGTTGCTACGGTTGAGGGGGCAGTCGAGATGGTCCCTTCACCCGATGGAAGATGGCTTGCATTCACTGTCCGAGAAGAGGTGTACGTTGCCGCACTCCCGCCCTCCACTGAGACGGTCACTCTCACGGATAAGTCGGGTCCTGGCCCGGTGCAGCGGGTCACTCGCGATGGAGGGCAGGACCTTCGGTGGGAGAACGGAGGTGGGACCCTAACCTGGGTGTTCGCTAATGTATTTTCTCATCTCGATCTCGATAGTGTATTCGGTTCAGATGCGCCCGATTCCGGTTTGGACAACCTCGCCAAAGGTGTGCCGATCACCCTTGTCGCTGCCATGCCGCGTCCTGATGGGACGATTGCGCTGACGGGTGCGAATGTGGTCACTATGCGCGGCGATGAAGTGCTTGAAGACGCGACAATTGTTGTAACTAGCAACCGAATCAGCGCGGTGGGTCCGTCACACTCCGTGCAGATTCCTGAGGGTGCACGAGTTATCGACGTAAATGGAAAGACCATCATCCCAGGACTTATAGATGCGCATGCCCATATCCGGGGGATGCCACGCGACGTGCTCGTAGAGATCGCACCGGAACCACTCGTAAATTTGGCATTCGGTGTGACCATGGCACGCGACGTAAATGCCTCAACAGATCAGTTCCACTACCGAGAGCTTATTGCAACAGGTCGTATGCTGGGCCCTAGGATTTTCATGACTGGTCCGTCGCAGACTTCTCGGGCCATAAAGATTGACACCTATGCGGACGCTTTTGCAGGAGTGAAGCGGTATGTCGATCGCGGCTCGTTTTCGACCAAACAGTACCTCCAACCACAACGTCGACAAATTCAGTGGATGCTCCAAGCGGCCGACCAGTTAGGTATTAACACCACCGCAGAAGGCGGAGGGATCATGCGCCAGGTTTCCATGGTTCTCGACGGATACACGGGCTTCGAACATGCACCGACTGATCTCGTAAACGTATACGATGACATCGTTCAGCTGTTCGCGAGGTCGGGAACGATGTATACACCGACCCTCGTCGTTGCTTCCCCGAGCACCTATCAAGGTGAACTGTACTGGTATCAGACGACGGATGTTCACGCCAACGAGAAGCTTGCACACTTCCTGACACACGCTGCGCTTGATCACAAGTCCAGAAATAGTCAGCGTTTCGCCTTGGATGAGTACTACTTCTTAAACGGTGGTGCCGGTGCGGCTCCGATCATGAAAGCCGGTGGAAACGTCGCAGCCGGAGGTCATGGACAGGTCCATGGCTTGACCATGCATTGGGAGCTATGGATGCTCGCAATGACGGGAATGACGCCCCATGAAGCACTACGTGCTGGTACCATCAACGTTGCTACAGGTATGGGGATGAAGGCGGACTTCGGGAGTATCGAGATCGGAAAAGTGGCTGATCTAGTTGTACTCGATGAGAATCCCCTCGAAGATATCCAAAATAGCACTTCGATCCGCTACGTCATGAAGGGGGGAGAACTGTACGAAGGCGACACGCTTGACATGATCTGGCCGACGGAGCGGCCCCTGCGTCCATTCAAATTCATCGATTTTGGGCCGCCGCCAAAGTCGAAGTGGATCCCGTAGGCACTTACTCAAAGATTCGAAAGAAAAGGTGAGCCTCGTCGGGCCATTTAAAGCCGGACCGATGATGTGAATTGCGGTTGCGTTGACCGGCCAGAATGTTGCTGAGGCCATTAAACTCAAGTCTCGGCGGAGTCCTTGCACAGAGGGAGTGACCAAATGGACGATAAATCTATCAAATATCTTTCAACGAATCTCTCTAGTGACAGGCTGAAAACCGTGGTGGAATGGACGAGGATTGAGGTATGAATGTCACCCGCCACTTAGTGCCACCTGCGATCGTCGTATTTCTCATTACTCTCATTGCTGGCACGGGGTGCAACCGCCCTGAACGCGCCCGCCATAATCAGCTGTTTGCAGAAGCGGAAGCAACAAGGGATGCGAGGACACGAAGGGCGCAGCCTGACTACTTGCCGGAGATGGCGGCCGCCGGACTGGGCACTTATGCGCGTGAGGACCCGCTCGCCGATTCGTTTTCAATCGAGCGTGCGGCGGCCTTCATGGATGGCGTCGCCGTAAGTTGGGGCGAGCGGTTTGGTTGTGTCACCTGTCATACAAATGGCTTCTATCTGACTTTACCAGCCTCGTTGTTCAGCCATCGGTCGGGGTATCAGCAAGTACAGGAAGATGCCAGAGAATTTATTCGTTCCTGGCCGACGGTAGAGGACGCAGAAGAAGAGGGTACTTACCTTGAGGACACGTACGTTGTAGCGACGGGGGCGTTTTTAGCGATCAGTGAATTGCAACGAGGTAATGAGCTGAGTGTTGTTACTATCGAGGCGCTGGATCGTGCTTGGGCTCTGCAGGAACCCGAGGGTCATTGGCCGAACTGGGTGGCTAGTAATTGGCCACCATTCGAGAGTGACTACCACTTTGGCGTGACACTAATGGCGATCGTTGGTGGCATCGCTCCAGATAGCTATATGGAGACCACGGCCGCACGACAAGGTATGACCCGTATCCGCCGTTATCTGACCGAGAACGAAACTAAACATGTCCACCAGCGAGGCATGATGCTGTGGGCTGCTCGCCACGTCGATGGGCTAGTTACCGAAGAGCAGAGGAGGCTTTGGGTCGAAGAACTTCGAGACCTTCAGCGGGATGATGGTGGTTGGGCATCTGGAGACTTGGGAGTTTGGCGGCAGGGGGACGGTTCCGAATCAAATCCATGGGTCAATGTCGAAAGCGACGGTTACGGTACAGGTTTCGTAATGTTTGTACTTATGCAGTCAGGCGTGCCCGCCTCGGATCCCGCGATCCAGCGCGGTATCGAGTGGCTTGTCACTCACCAAAGGTCACGAGGTTACTGGTGGACCCAATCTCTAAAGAATGTGACCAACACGGCCAACTTTCTGACGCACGCTGGTACGACTTTTGCTCTGAAGGCTCTAGAAGCAGCAGGGGTCACCGATTGAATCTGTCTTGAGTTCACTGTTGCTTGTTCGGACCGTGGGGTTCGGCGATGCCTTCGTAGGCCCCACTCACCCGGGATAGGACTATGAACAAGATGAACAAGAGGTGGATCAACATTCCGCTCGTACTGGCCGTTCTGACTCCAATGAACCCGGTGTCGGCACAGGACACGCGATTCATGTACAACCCTGACTGGTCGATACCGGCGGAGCCGGTCCAAATCGCGGACCAGCTCTACCAGGTTGGCACGGCTACGCTCACATCGTTCCTCATCACGTCCGACGAAGGCCACATCTTGATCGACATTCCACTCAACGAAAACGTTGACTTGGTGCTCGCCAACGTCCGCAAGCTTGGGTTCGATCCCTCAGACGTCGAGATCCTGCTCGGAAGCCAGGCGCACTACGATCACGTCGGCGGCTTCGCGTCGATGATGGAGGCGACAGGTGCCGAACTCGTGCTCAGCGAGCTCGACGGTGAGCTCGTGGCGAGCGGCGGTCGGGGGGACTTCTTTCTGGGAGATAGGGGGATGTTTCGTCCAGCGCGTGCGAGCCGCACGGTCTCCCACCTGGAAACCGTCACGATCGGAGACCGCACCCTGACCGCCCACCTCACCCCGGGGCACACGAAGGGGTGCACCACCTGGAGCGGCGAGTTCACAATCGACGGCGAGCCAGAGAGGTTCGTCTCCATCTGCAGCCTGACCGCGCATCCAGGATACCGCCTCGTGGGTTCGGATCCTTCGTATCCGGGCATCGCCCGCGACTTTTGCCGGAGCATCGCTTATCTCCGGGGGCTGTCGGCCGACATCTTCGCTTCAACGCACACTGCGTGGTTCAACTTGGAGGAGAAGACGAAGGCTTTCCAAGCCGGCGACCGTCGGGCGTTCGTCGACCCTGAGGGGTACGTGGCATTCATCGACGATTCCGAGCGGGCCATCGCGCAGAAGCTGACAGAGGAGGGAGAGCCCGGTGGTTGCGAGGCCGTGCTGGCCAGAGAGGCGAGCGTCTTCTAAGGGACCCAGCCTTCCGGCTTGGGATTGCGACGGGGCCGACCGCGGCACCGCATTTCTGCGCACTACAAGCCAACTGGCCCAAAACCGAAGTCGGCCGGAAATGCCGATAATGCAGGCAGCACAGGGGGAAGTGGATAGTGGGCCCGGGTGGATTTGAACCACCGGCCTCACGCTTATCAGGCGTGCGCTCTAACCAAGCTGAGCTACGGGCCCCAAGATGAACAGAGTAGATCGAGTGCCGAGACGCCCCATGTTATGGGTGCCGAATAGGGCTTTCAACCTTCCCCCGCTTTATCCTTAACTCGTCCGGCCTCAAAAAACTCTAGAATGAGGGATTGCGTAGAGTACTGCTGCGTATTTTGTCCTAGGGTCGTAAGAGTCCACTAGTACAGGGTGTATGTTAAGCCTCCTGTGCTCCTGGCGTGCCATCCTCAACAATGAAGCTCGCGCGCGTCGAAATGGGAGCGTTTGGCTTAGTTACGTATGGCATGACGCGATAATCGGCACGCAACCTCTTAGTCGTCATCTCACATCGTACGTACCCTCGTTGAGCATTGAAGAACTTTATATGAGGATTATGGCCCATAGCATTGTTTCCTTGAGGCGCCATGTCTTGTCCATCTCCACTTGAACTGATGGATGTTCCGACTAGTTCAGTACCCACGGTAACCGACTCGGGCCGATCGAAATCCAGTTTCAAATCGTTAACCCAATTTGTGTGCTGGTCACCAGTAATGACGATGGGGTTAGATGGTCGCTGTTTTCCGAGGACATTGAGTATTTGTTGACGGTCCGCAGGATACCCATCCCACTTGTCCATGGGGAGCGTGAGCCTGTCTCGGCCCTCTAGTAATTTTGCCATAAAAACCTGATTTGCGAGTATGTTGTAGCGTGCTGACGAACGATCCAGATTATTCAAGAGCCAAGATCGTTGGTCTTCACCAAGAATGGTGGCCCCTTCAGCGTGTTGCCCAGGGCATGGAACCGCCCTCCCACCACCACATGGTTGAGGTGTCCGATACTGGCGTGTGTCCAGCACGTGCAGTTGCATCATTCTACCGAATTTTAGCCGACGGTAAAGCCTCATGTAAGGTCCATCGGGTATGGCTGTGCTCCGAAGTGGTAGGTGTTCGTAGAGTGCTTGAAACGCAGCGGCCCGGCGCCGCAAAAATGCCTTTCCAGTAGTCCCATCTTCACCGTGGTTATCGGCAAAGTCATTGTCTACTTCATGATCGTCCGGTGTAAAGACCCACGGAAACGCTGCATGTGCCATTTGTAAATCGGGGTCGCTTTTATAAAGCGTGTAACGCGCGCGGTAGTCTTCGAGAGAATGGGTTTCGTTAGCGTCGTGTAAACGCACGAGATCTGTCCGGATGCCCGGGCCATCTTCGTAAATATAATCTCCAAGGTGTACGACAAGTCCGACCGACTCCTCCGCCATGTGTTGGAAACCAGTGTACCAACCGCGTTCGTAGTGTTGGCAAGACGTAAAGACGAACGAGAACTGATCAATATCTCCTTGAATCGGGGGTGCGGTTCTTGTTCGGCCAGTGGGGCTGGTCGCGTCTCCGGCGTGAAACCGATACCAGTAATCGCGACCCGACTTGAGTCCCTCGATTTCGACGTGAACCGAATGGGCTAACTGCGGAAGGGCGGCTGTCTCTCCAGTTTGGACTACGTTTTGAAAGGTGTCGTCCTCAGCCACCTCCCAACGGACGGGCAAGGTCATTTCTGGCGTCGCATCTATTCCAGTCAACAAACGAGTCCAGAGGACCATTCCATCGGGGGTAGGATCTCCAGATGCCACACCCAGAGTGAAGGGGGATCCGTACGAGGTGACCTGGCTCCTCCTTCCAATCTTGATATGCTTGCCACCAATAAAAGCCCCAGCCCCAATTTCTTTGAGTTGCAGTGGTCCGAGTGCACACAGTGCCGCTGTCCGCGAGGAAAGGGACAGGAACTCTCGGCGAGATCTCACAAGCTCACCTTGGGCGGTTTTTCATGCATACGATTTTTTCTCATGGTCGTAATCTTTCCAGTCATTAGCGATCACAAACTGGTTGATCATCGCCTTAAGTCGATTTGGTGAGAGAAAGTCAGAAACGCTTCTCATTTGTTCCCCCCAGCCACCGACTTAGAGGGGACCATTAGGTTCTGTCAACCGTTACATTCGGCCCCCATCGGATTTTTTCTTGTTTGTGCCATGTTCGTTGCCGCCCCCATCGAGCACACCTACCTTCTTCACATGAATATTCGTTATGCGAGCGCCCTTGGGGCGCTTTTTTCAATTGCTATCGTAAGTTTATCGGCCTGCAATGTGCCTGCCGCAATGGGCGAGGCGAGCAGCCTAATTGTGATTGTCCCGGATACGCTCTGGAGACAGGTAGAAGAACCCACTCGTACCATTTTAGAACCCACAATCTTCACCACTCGAAATGAAAAGCAGTATGAGGTGACTTCGGTTGATCCGACCCACCCCAAGATCAATGAACTCCGCCTCTTCCGTAATGTTGTTGTCTTCGGAACAGCACAGGATCCAACCATAGCTAAAGTGGCTGAATCTGGTGGGATCAATTTATCTGATTTCCAGCCCGGTCGGGTTTTTCAGGTCCGAGATGTTTGGGCGCGTGGGCAAACTGTAACGGCAACATTGCTCCGAGGTGGGGGTCAAGAAGTGACATCTTGGGTTGCTGCGCTACCATCAGTCTTGAACGCCATTGACGAGAGTTATCGGGCGTACGTATTACGAAAAATGTATGCAACGCCACCCGATACAGCGCTCGCACAAGACCTCCACCGTCGGTTCGCTTTTTCGCTTCAGGTTCCTCAGGTGTATGACCGTGTGGTCAGAGGAACGGACCAAGGTGACAGTCTCGTTATTGTCCGAAACGACAATCCAGACCCAAGTCAGCTGATCCGGTCGGTGCTCGTGACGTGGCGTCCCAAAGTCGATTCGCTCACACAAGGTGGTGCTTTTGAATGGCGGTCGGAGATTGATGGGACCCAATACAATGTGGCACAACGGATCAATGATACTCACTCGAACGCCATCTACTTCAAGTGGGAAGGACGTGACGCCCTCGAAGTGACAGGGATTTGGGAAGACGAACGTGGAAACTTTCCCGCCGCTGGTCCTTTTATCGTTTGGTTGGTCGACTGTCCTACCCGTACCTATATGATCGACGCTTGGCTCTACGCACCGAATGAACCCAAGTACGAATACATGCTTCAACTTCAAGAAATTCTGAGTTCGTTCCGCTGTGTTTCGATGAGCGAATAACCCCGACCCGAGCAATGTGCCTTTTGGCCCCTAAGCCTGAGGCGCGCTGATGACAGGCTATATGCAGTTCGTTCACCTTCATACACACAGCGAATACTCCCTTCTTGACGGTGCAAATCGCATCGATGATCTGGTAAGCAGGGCTGCGGAGCTTAACATGCCAGCTCTTGCTCTCACCGACCACGGAAACCTCTTCGGCGCGTGGGAATTTCAAGAAAAAGCGCGAGCGAAGGGAATTAAGCCGATTATTGGGTTTGAGGCATACGTCGCGTACGGGGATCGGCGCTCACGTGAACGTGTAGACGGGGCCCCGGCCAACTATGCCCACCTCGTCTTGCTCGCTGAAAACACGACTGGGTACCGGAACCTCATTAGACTTTCCTCCATAGGGTACACTGAGGGCTTTTATCGTAAGCCACGGATCGATCGCAGTGTTATGGAGGAGTATTCCGACGGACTTATTTGCTTGTCAGCCTGCTTGGCGGGGGAAGTCGCACGCTACCTTCAACATGAGCGATATGAAGAAGCAAAATCTGCTGCAGAGTGGCACGCTCAGGTCTTCAAGGGCCGATACTGGCTCGAACTTCAGAACCACGGGATACCTGACCAAGAGATTGTGAATACTGGGATCATAAGCCTCTCCGATGAACTAGGGCTTCCCCTCGTCGTTACCAACGATGCGCACTACATGCACCGCGATGATGCGGACGCGCACGACACGTTGTTATGTATTGGGACTGGAAAAGACAAGGATGATCCTAATCGTCTTCGTTTCTTCGGTGAGGAGAGCTACTTCAAGACGGCGGAGGAGATGGCTCAGCTCTTCTCCGATCTTCCAGGGCTATTAGGTGAGACAGTAAAAATCGCTGAGCGATGCGATGTGCAGTTCAAACAACAGTACCACATGCCCACCTTCCCTCTCCCAGATCAGTTCGAGTGCCCCATGGACATGTTGCGGCATGAGGCAACGGAAGGCGCCAAAGTGCACTACGGAGATCCGCTCTCTAAGGAGGTACAGGATCGTCTCAAGTATGAACTCGATGTAATTGAAGATGCTGGATATGCAGGATATTTGCTTATCGTTTGGGACTTCATCGTGGCGGCACGTTCAAGGGATATCGCGGTCGGACCAGGACGAGGATCAGCTGCTGGATCAATTATCTGCTATGCACTCGGTATCACCGATGTTGATCCGCTTGAGTTTGATCTTTTGTTTGAACGCTTCCTGAATCCGGGACGCGTGTCGATGCCCGACATCGATGTCGATTTTTGCTATGAACGCCGCAGTGAAGTCATTGACTATGTCCGTGAAAAATACGGGCAGGAGTCAGTGGGCCAAATCATCACTTTTGGAACAATGAAGGCCCGTGCGGTTGTCCGCGATGTGGGAAGGGTTTTGGGGTTCTCGCCCTCGGAGACGGACCGGCTTGCCAAACTGATTCCATCTGGGCCGGGTTTTTCCCTTACGGTCAGCCAGGCTCGTCGAAAAGTGAAGGAGATTGAAGAACTGGATCGCGACGATGCAAGGACCACCAAGTTGCTCGATTATGCCGAGCGTATTGAAGGTCTCTCCCGCCATAGCTCTGTCCACGCGGCCGGGGTTGTGATCGCACCAGGTCCACTCGACGAATACGTACCTGTCTGTTCTGATACCAAGCATGGGGCCGATACAGTAATCACGCAGTTTGACATGGTTGCTCTGGAAAAAGCAGGCATGCTCAAGATGGACTTCCTAGGCCTTAGGACCCTGACTGTAATTGACGATGCGGTTCGAATGGTCAAGGAAGGCCACGGGACTACCGTAGACTGGAAAGAACTGGGCCGAGACGATCCCGTGGTGTACGAGATGTTGGCTAGTGGCCAAACAAGCGGTGTGTTCCAGTTTGAGTCCAGTCTCGCAACAGACAAGCTAAGGGCAATGCGATGCGATCGTTTCGATGATCTTGTAGCCGTCAACGCCCTGATTCGTCCCGGACCGCTCGACTCTGGGATGACAGATGTCTACATAGAACGCAAGCGTGGTCTCCAGACAGTTGAGTATCCACACCCAGACCTTCAGGAGGTTCTCGAGCCAACGTACGGGGTTATTACCTACCAGGAGCAGGTGATGCAGGCCGCAAACCTGCTTGCCGGGTTCTCGTATGCCGAGGGAGATGTTCTCAGAAAAGCAGTGGGAAAGAAGGACGCACAGCTAACAGACAAGGTGCTTGATGATTTTATCGAACGCACAGTTGAGCGCGGCACCTCGGAGACCAAAGCTAGTGAGGTTGCCGAACTGATCCGGACCTTCGGTCGATATGGTTTTAACAAGGCGCACAGCGTTGCTTACGCGCTTCTTTCGTACCGTACCGCCTGGCTCAAGGCATATTATCCTGCCGAATTTATGGCCGCACTCTTGTCCTCAGAGATTGGGAGTACGGATGCGGTTGTGTCGTACATTGCTAGCGCCCGTATGCTTGGCCTCCGGGTGTTGCCGCCCTCAGTTACTGAATCGGGATATAGATTCACAGTTGTGGACGATCCGGATGCGCCCGATAAGCCGGCGATTCGATTCGGACTCGGTGCTATCAAGGGAGTAGGCCACTCCGCGATTCAATCAATCCTTTCAGCGCGAGATCAGGCTTCTTTCGAGAGTCTGATCAACTTTTTGGAGCGAATTGATCTTAGACTGAATAATTCACGTGTCATTCAGGCACTAATAGGGGCTGGTGCATTGGATGAACTTGGTGAGCGATCTGCGTTGGCTGCTGGTTTCGATGTCATGCTGAACGAAGCGCAGTTGCGTCAACACGATGCAGAGACTGGTCAAGCGAGCCTTTTCGGTGAGGAGGATGGTCATGATGTGCGCCATAACCTCGAGCTCCCAGAGGTTGAGCCATGGAGTGACCGTGACCGGCTTCGCGAAGAGAAGGAGCGCCTTGGTTTCTACATTTCGGGGCACCCGCTTGAACGCTACCAAGATCTCGTCGATCTTTACTCACTCGAAGCCACGACTTCGTGTTTGGCCGACCTCCGGGATCAAGTTGTTGAGGTGCCGTGCGTGATCACTGACGTGACCATCCGGACTTCGCGACGAGATGGTCGCGAGTGGGCGCGTGTCACGGTAGAGGATTTCCATGGAACGGCAACAGCGCTTGCCTTTGGTGACACATGGCTTGATAACCGAGAGCTCTTGTTGGATGATCGGCCTATACTTGTTACAGGGACGGTGTCAGGGAACTCGCGGGACGACGATGATCCACCCATCTTTCTTGATTCAGCCCAGCTGTTGTCTGAGGTTCACGAGGAAGGTGGGATTGGGATTTTGATCGAACTGCGCGAAGATCAAAAAGTTCAACCTGGCGCATTTGAACGTGTTCGGAAGTTGTTAGAAGAATCACCGGGCCGGGCCCCGTTACTTGTGGAGTGGCACCAAAAGGGCAATGGAGTTGATCGGGTGGATTATTCCAAAGTGCAAGAAGGTATTGGGCCAGAGGACGAGCCTCCGCGCCGTTTTTCGTCGAAAACGCTTCGGGTAGAGCCTAGTGCTGGATTGGTTGGCGAGCTAAGAAATTTGTTAGGTAACAACGTAGAGTTGGTAAAACTTCGATAACCGGGACCGAAAGTCGGTCGTATGATGATAGAACACGAAGAGTTGGCAGCACTGCGAACTCAGATTGAAGAACTCCGAGCCAAGGCGCAGGAAAGCGGTATCGATGTTTCCGCTGATATTCGCCCCCTGGAAACGCAACTTGAGGCTGTTCGGAAAAGTGAACAATATCGCATATCGCGTTTTGACCAAGTCAAACTTGCGCGACATCAGAGTCGTCCATTCACACTCGATTTTATTGACTTTATCACTGATGATTGGTTTGAGCTGAAGGGTGACCGCAACTTTCGTGATGACCCTGCGATTGTGGGTGGTTGGGGCAAGATCGATGGAAGCTCAGTACTGATCATTGGGCACCAAAAAGGTCGCGAAATGAAGGAGAACTTGCATCGTAATTTTGGTTCGCCTCACCCCGAGGGTTATCGCAAGGCTAAGCGGCTAATGAAGTTGGCGGAGAAGTTCAATCGCCCGATTGTAACGTTGATCGACACCCAAGGTGCGTATCCTGGAATTGGTGCAGAGGAACGAGGGCAAGGCAGGGCGATTGCCGACAACATCTTCACTATGGTAGGTCTGCGTGTCCCTATTGTGAGTTGTGTGATAGGAGAAGGGGGTAGTGGAGGGGCACTTGGAATTGGTGTGGCCGATCGGCTGCTTATGATGGAGAACGCGATCTATTCGGTGATTTCACCGGAAGGATGTGCGGCCATTTTGTGGAGAAGCCGTGATCACGCTGATGTGGCTGCTGAAGCACTCAAACTCACAGCACCAGACCTCCTGGAGTTGGGTGTTATCGATGAAGTGATACCGGAGCCACGAGGCGGAGCCCACAATGATCCCGAGACAGCTATCAGCGCGGTGGGTGATGCGATCAAGCGGAATCTCAGGGAGCTTGCCAAACTGAAGCCGAAGAAGCTTCTTGAAACGCGTCGCGATAAGTACTATAGCATGGGAACTTGGGAAGAAGCATGAGTGCTCAGGAACAACGCCCTGACTTGCCCCGTCCTGTGCCGCAACCCACCGCATCCATGGCATTGAATGAGGATGTGGAGGGGAAAGGTGTGGCTGACTTGTCATCGCCTTCTGCAACGCATCCAGTCCCTGGCCCAATCACTTCGGATAGTGATGAGACCAGGGATCATTCCCAGATTCTGGAAGTGCAGTTCAAGGGTCTGCGGTCTGAGTTCTTTATGTTTTCAAGTGCGTCGTCTCTTCGTGAGCGTGAATATGTGGTAACAGAGGCTGACCGTGGACAGGACATCGGTTGGGTGAAGCGGATTTCTTCTGCGGACACGCTCAGTTGCGGAGGAGGATGTGATCACGTTGGGGCACGTACGGTCCCTCTCCCATCGCGAAAAGTGATTCGGAGGGCAGCACCGGCGGATGTGATACGATTGTTCCAGCTCCGAGATCAAGAGATGGAAGTGCGCCGCCGAACGCGTGGAATGGTTACCAAGCGGAAACTCCGCATGAAAGTGAGTGAAGCGGAATGGCAGTGGGATAGAAATAAGCTTACTGTCTACTTTACCGCTGAAAAACGCGTCGATTTTCGGAAGCTTGTCCGAGATATGGCGCGAACCTTCCGGACCCGTATAGAACTCCGTCAGATCGGGGTCAGAGATGAGGCTCGTCGGTTGGGGGGGCTCGGTCGCTGTCGTAGGGAATTATGTTGCCGGTCATGGTTGACGACAATTGAGCCGGTCACACTTCAGCTTGCGAAGGATCAGGGCCTTTCTCTGAATCCGAGCCAGATTTCAGGTGCATGTGGCCGATTAATGAATTGCCTGCACTACGAACATGCTATGTACACGCAGGCTAAGAAAGACTTCCCTTCAGTAGGAGACGTTGTCGGCACCTCTCTGGGCCAGGAGCATGTAAAAGCGTGGAATTTGTTTGATGAAACCGTATCGCTCCAGGATGCCGAAGGTGAAACGCGGACGATCCCATTGGCCCAGCTGAAGGATGAAATGGGGGGTGCCCGACGCTCTGATCGGGATCTGCAGACTTGACCAGCTTCTACCTCACCACCGCTATCGACTACTCGAACGGCGAACCTCATTTGGGGCATGCTGTTGAAAAAATCGGCGCCGATGTCATTGCCAGGTATCGCCGAGGTTGTGGGGATGACGTCCATTTTCTCATCGGTATGGATGAGCACGGGCAAAAGGTTCAACAGGAGGCGGATAAACACGATTCTCAGCCTCAGGATTGGGTTGATCGAATCGCTGAATCTTTTCAGAAAGTGTGGCAGCGTCTCGACATTTCCAACGATGACTTCATCCGAACTTCCGAAGAACGTCACCACTTGGGTGTTACCACCCTTATGGAAAAGATTGGAGAGAAGGGAGATTTTCATCGCGCAAAATATGAAGGTTATTATTGCGCTGGTTGCGAGGCCTTTAAGAAGGAAGACGAATTAGAAAACGGTCAGTGTCCTCTCCACCCGGGACGTGAAATTGAATGGACGGAAGAGGAAAATTGGTTCTTCGAACTCTCGAAGTACTCCACTGAACTGCTAGAGCTTGTACAAACCCGCCCAGATTTTGTGCGGCCTCGGTCACGTCTAAACGAAATTACGCGCCTAATCGAATCTGGTTTAGAGGACATTTCCGCGTCTCGTTCGCGAATTAGCTGGGGAGTACCATTTCCGGAAGACCACGACCATACCGTATACGTCTGGTTCGAAGCACTTGCGAGCTACATTACTGCGCTTGGATATCCTGACTCCGAGCTTTTCCAGAAAATGTGGCCGGCAGATCTTCAGATTATTGGGAAGGACATTACACGTTTTCATTGCGTGTACTGGCCCGCCATCTTGCTGGCGGTTGGCGTACCAGTGCCGAAGAGTGTTTGGGGTCATGGGTTCATTAACATTGGTGGCGCCAAATTGTCAAAGTCGTCGGGAACCGAGCTTGATTTGTTGGAACTCATCGATCGCCATGGGGCCGATGCTCTTCGATACTTTCTCATGCGGGAAGTTCCTTGGGATGGAGATCGAAACTTTTCGTCCGTGGACGAATTTGTTGAGCAATTTGATCGAAGGTACACAACTGATTTGGCGAACGATCTGGGGAATTTGCTCAATCGCGTTGTCTCGATGGTATCCAAGTATCGAAACGGAATGATCGCGACTGTGCCCGAAGGTGGACTCTCAAGTCATATGAAGATGTCGCTCTCGACATACCGTGAAGCGATGGATGATTATCGGCTCCACAAAGCCTTGATCGCCACTTTTGACTTGGTAGGATTTGCTAACGGCTTCGTTGATCAGACAAAACCATGGACTCTCGCCAAGGAGGAGACGAAAGGCGCCAGTCCTGCAGAACTAGATAGTGTGCTAGGGCAATTGATCTGTGCGCTGGGAGTGACAGCTGCCATGTTGGCTCCGTTTCTTCCTGACAAGGCAGCCGAACTTTGGGGTGTACTAGGTGGGGACGATTTTCCGCCGCGTCTTGACGACCTTAGTGTTGCGATGGAAACCTTGGGGAAAGTCCGGCCAGGCGCAGTCCTCTTTCCAAGACCAGAGGAAATCTAGGCTGCTCGTGTGAGTGTAAACGGTCTCTAAAAAAAGGGACGCCTGAACGGCGTCCCTTTTTTTGTTAACCTAGAACCTCGAATTAACGACCAGAGTTACCTTTCGGCGGTCGTTTCTCTTCTCGGCCCGCACGGTCCTTACGCGTAACGGTCCGGTCGATCTCCCGATCGCACATATGGCCTTTAATTGTCTTCGTATGGGTCGAAGGATCCCACTCGACATGGAGTTCGTAGGTGCATGAGCCCGAGCGGTCATCATTGACGACCCAGTCGAAGGCACCGGCGGTATCATGGGTTTGGATCCCTTCGAAATGACCTTTAACTTTGTGCCGATAGCCTGAGAAGGTTCCTCTACCATCGATTGTGACGAGCACCCTTGCCTCTTGGCTATCACGATCTTTCGCTCTTCGTGGTCGTGTACAGTTGTTATGGCCCTTTGCGCCCTCGTACTCGATCGTTAGCTCGCCAGTATCACGATCACCGGTTTTGGTACCTCCGCCACGGGCGTGGAAGGTGCCTCCGCCCCAACACTCGTGCTCTCGGGCCCAGCTGAACGTCCTCGTAACTGGTACCCTCGACATTGTTAGTGCTAAGTCCGATGATTGGTCAGCAGGGATAAGTAGGGGATTCGCGTCGGTCTCGCCGTCAAGGACCCAATCGATCACGTCAACCGCTTGTTCGGCGATATCCGCGGCCTCTTCCGGAGTAAGCCGTTGCTCCTGTGTAACAGGGTCTGGGGCTACGGTATCATCTTGACAGGCAACAATCACTGTTAGAAGTGCCGCGAGCTTTATCCCCGTGCATGTTTTCCGTTGCATCATTTAACCCCTCAATCCCTCAATACACTAATTGTGACACACCTCTTATGGCCCCTATCCTACTAGACGCGACCTTCGTGCGATTCGTCACATGACCACACGAGACGGTTTCCGATCAGGGGCTACCGATATCACCAGGGAAGAAAGCTATTCCTCGCCCAACAGTGCGTGCAAGTCCACGCAAACCCTCTCACATGAAACTTTCTATAAAACGTCGTCACTCCGGTCAAGAACTTGAACTGTAGATCTACCGCCTTGAACAGGGTACTCGGGGGCACTAGTTTTCTGTCTCAAGGTGGTATGCTTTGTCTCTCCCTAGACTTCCCGTGGACCCAAGTGTGGGAGGTAGTGTAAGGGATAGTTCTTCTCCGTAACCTTGAATTTTTTGGCAGGCATTGTGAAAAGACCGTCGTACTGGACAATCGAAATTTTACCGCACGGCAGCGGCCGCTCTCGAAGTTATCGAATCGAGAAGCGCATAGCGCGTGTTGTAATCTACTCTATCTGTGGGCTCATTGGTTTAACCGCTGCACTTTTCCTCAATGTGCTAGGCCGTGCCGATGCGATCGGGGAACTGCAGCGCTATCGTGCTGAAAACCAGCAGTTGGTCGAGAGCCTTGAGGCAATGGAGGCTCGTAGCGATCGGCTCAATCAAACGCTAGATGACTTGGCGACCCACGAACAGCGCTTTCGAATAGTAGCTGGTCTTCCGCTCTTGGATCCAGATGTTTATTCAGTTGGAGTGGGTGGGCCTGGTGGTATGACAGATCTGAGGGAGGAGTCTTTCACGATTTCACCTCAACTCCAGCAGACGGCTAATGATGTAACTGTTGAACTCGAACAACTTCTCCGACGGGCCGAACTCCTCAGGGCTAGCGTTGGAGAGGCTGCTGATTCGATTGAATCACAACGTGAACTCTTCCAGCGACTTCCATCAATTTGGCCAGTGATAGCGGGGGATTCATGGATCTCGTCGGGGTTCAGTTATAACCGACTACATCCACTTCTCGGCTACCGACGACCGCACCCGGGTGTAGATATTTCCGCAGACTTGGGAAGTACGGTGGTCGCAACGGGTGCGGGCCGCGTCACGTTTGTGGCATCGCGAAGTGGGTACGGTCGGATGGTTGAGATTGATCACGGCAGCGGATACAAAAGTCGATATGCTCATCTAGGAAGAATAAACGTCCGCAATGGCGAAAACGTGCGTCGTGGCGATGTGTTAGGTGAGGTTGGACGGAGCGGTTTGACGACTGGTCCAAATCTTCACTACGAGATCAGCGTCAATGACCGACCGGTAAATCCGTACGACTATTTTCTTGATGACGGGTACCGTCGGTAACGGAAGCTCCTTACATTCTCGTTTCTGTTAACGACCCACCTCTAAACTTAAGTGGGTTTCACTGGTTTCCTGCTGATTTGGAGGAGCCCGATCGATGCTGAAGTCCCGTGTCGTGATTCTGTTTCTAAGTATTGTTCCGGTTTTCGTCGCTTGCGGTGATTCGCTCACGGTCCAAGTGGTGGTTGCCGGTGTAGATGGTCAACGAGCCCTCGATAACCACGAGGTGCAGTTTTCCCCATTTGACCGCGATTCTCTCTTCGCGGTCCTAACAGCACAAGCTTCGGAGCCCGAACCACAAATGCCCGCTGACTTACTGCGCGCAGCCGATAGTGCTCAAGTTCTTGAAGAGACTTGGCATCAGGCAGAAGCTCGCTGGAACGGAGTGCGGGATTCGCTCCGGACAATCGGGGAGCGACTTCAGGGACTTGATGTCCGCGCCCGCGAATATCGTGAGCTTTTCGATCGGTTCAATTCGGTCGAAGGAAGAGAAGGTGCGCTCAACCGACAGCGGCAGAGAAGTTTCGATGCGTTCACTGGTCTACAAGAAGCAAACCAAACGAGGATTGACTCTGTCCGGGCCGTTATTGAAGCGTGGGAGGCTGACACCTTTTCTGATTATGGGCAAGTTGAGGCTGACCTTCTCGAAGCACTGGGTCGCCAATTGGTTTTCGATACTACCAATGCGGATGGTTACGTAACGAGGTCTCTATCGGGCGGTCCCTGGTGGGTCCACTCGCGCGCCAATGTGCCGGCTGGTGAGCTATACTGGAATGTTACGACCGAGGGCGCTGCAGATACGCTCCAGCTCAACCCAACTAACGCGGAACTCCGACGGCAATACTAGCCGCTGGCCCGGCCGGTCTCCACAAAGGCTGGTCGGGTCTTATCATCCCTAAGTTGGTCCAGTAGGTCGCCTAGAATACATGTTGGAAATTCCTCCCCCTATCACGCTTGAAATCGACTCGGAAAAGATTGCCTGGTTAACCTTCAATCTGCCGGATTCGAAGGTTAACCTCCTCAGTTCAGACGTAATGGAGTTGCTCAACCGTCGTCTTTCCGAACTTGAATCTCGCATTGCCACCGGGAACCCGATCGCGGTTGTTGTACGGAGTGGAAAGTCGGGCAGTTTCATAGCAGGAGCCGTCCTGCAGGAAATTGGTGCGATTTCGGATCCGGAGGTTGGTCGTTCCAAGAGTGCTAAAGGACAACGGATCTTGCGACGTCTCGATCGACTTACGGTTCCAACCATCGCAGCTATCAATGGCACTTGCCTAGGTGGTGGGACGGAGCTTGCACTTTGCTGCAAATGGCGTGTTGGATCGGACAGGCCCCAAACGAAGATTGGATTACCAGAAGTAAGGCTTGGATTTATTCCCGGTTTTGGAGGATCCGTTCGCCTTCCCCGACTTATCGGGATTCGCCGGGCACTCAATATGATACTCACTGGCAAGGCTATATCCTCGAAACAGGCGCTCAGGTGGGGTTTGTTGGATCGGGTATTCCGTGCTGATTCATTCAAGGTGGAAGTAAGGGCGTTTGTAATGCGTGTGGTGCGGAGGGAGGAAACTCAGGCTCCACGGAGACTCGCGTTTCGAGATCGGTTGCTGGAGGACACCAGGCTGGGTCGTCGGACTATCTTCAAGGGCGCACGAAAACAGGTGCTCAAGAAATTGAAGGGACGATACCCGGCGCCCGTGGAAGCGATCAGCGTTGTAGAACAGACCTTGGATTTGCAGATTGATGAAGCCTTGGCTATTGAGGCTGAGGTCGCGGGTCGCATGGTTGTCACGGATGTGTCGAAAAACTTGATCCGACTTTTCTTGCTGAGACAGGGAGCGAAAAAAGCACTCAGCCCAGAGCTCATTTTTCAAGCACGCAATGTTTCAAAGACGGCGGTCTTGGGTGCTGGGGTCATGGGAGGTGGGGTCGCCGAACTAATTGCTGCACACGACGTTCCAGTGATCCTTAAGGACATCGATGACGATGCGTTGGCTGTCGGTCTCCAGCATGCACGAGAACTACTAGACAAGGCTGGTGAAGCGAAGGTATTCACGGCGCATGAAGCAGAACTCAAGTTCGCGTTGATCCACGGGACTCTCGGATACGAAAAATTTGACGATGTTGATCTGGTGGTTGAAGCGGCTGTGGAACGTATGCCAGTCAAGAAAAACATACTTCGAGAAGCAGAAGAAGTTTTGCCAGAGCATGCGGTGTTTGCAACAAATACTTCGTCGCTTTCAGTGACGGAGCTTGCCCAGGTAGCTGAGCGGCCTGCAGACGTAGTGGGGATGCACTTTTTCAATCCCGTTCACAAGATGCCATTGGTTGAGATCATCCGAACAGAACTGTCATCGGATTCGTCTTTAGCGACCGCATTCAAGTTTGCGACTAAACTTGGTAAGACTCCGGTTCTTGTAGCCGACCGGCCGGGATTCCTCGTTAATCGGTTGCTGGCTCCCTATCTAAACGAGGCCGGTTTTCTGCTCGAAAACGGAGCAAGTGTGACGGCTATTGATCGAGCGCTTACTGCGTTTGGTATGCCAATGGGTCCCTGTCGTCTTCTTGATGAAGTGGGTTTTGACGTGGCGGAACATGTCGCTAAAGAAATGGCGCGCGCGTTCGGGTCGCGAATGCAGCCCTCTGCGGTAGTCGGTGTGCTAAAGGGAGAGGGTCGGTTGGGCAAGAAGAATGGCCGAGGATTCTACAGGTATACCAATGGAGAAGAGTCAGGAGTAAATAGAGAAGTTGCTCGTATACTAGGCTCGCCACGTGTTGACACCTCTTCCGGAGAAATCCGGGACCGTTGCCTACTTTTGCTAGTTAATGAGGCTATGTATGCCCTCGCCGAGGAGGTGGTTGTGAGCGCTAACGATGTAGATTTGTCGATGGTGCTTGGAATTGGTTTCCCTCCGTTTCGCGGTGGACTCCTACGTTGGGCGGACACCCGTGGGGCACGAGGTATTCTAGACGGTCTTGTCGAGCTTGCGGAGAAGCACGGTCAAAGGTTCGCCCCAGCACCAAGTCTTGTTGATTTGGTTGAGTCGGGCGGTTCGTTCACTTCTTCTTGAGTTTGAATATCCTGGGAGCCCAGCGGTTTGCACTGCGAGAGGCCCGGAAATTATCGAAAAATACTCCCCGCATTGAAGTTGAAATTCGTCGTGGTGATGACGTTCAGAGTTTTGATCAGGAGATCTTGAAAAACGATGAGGATTTGAAAATTACACTTCAAGTTCTCCCAACATCTTTTCCTCCCGCCCGTATAGATGACGCGACGGTGCTTGACGCAGGTTGTCTCCTTATATGGTATATCTTCCCTGGAAGATGGTATGAAATCGGTTTGTTTTTCAATCGGAGGGATGTTTTCCTGGGCCACTACATTAACCTGATTCGTCCACCAACGTTCGAGGTTGCCAGGTGGGTGGTTGAAGATCTTTATCTCGACATTTGGGCGCCTGTTGATGGGAGCCCCATGCTGCTAGACGAAAATGAACTGGACGAAGCGGTGACTCGGGGAAAGCTGTCGGTCGAGGAAGCAGTCGAAGTTCAAGAACTTGGCCATGTGATGCTTACCCGCACAACAAAGCGCCACTGGCCACAACCGCTGCGACAGTGGTCTCCGGAGTTAGTCTCACAACTACGACTTCAACGTGATTTGGCGGGTACGGTTTAACCAGAAGGTGACGTTGTTTGTGCTCTCCGGAGTTGGATTGGACTGATCGCATTCAGGTTTCGCAGCTGAGAGCGAAACAAAACTAGGTGCTAATCGTATACTGGACGAATGAGATACCAGGCGAAGCAAAAAATCCGCTTCTTATTGCTCTTTAGCGCACTTTTTGCGGCCATCTGGTTTTTTTGGGATACATCTTTTGTGTACCCACTCAAACTGTTTGTGGTACTGCTTCATGAGATCAGTCATGGTTTCGCAGCAGTCCTGACAGGTGGCGAGATTCGAGCTATCGAGATTACGCCAGAACAGGGGGGTGTGTGTCGGTGCCCCGGGGGTGACGTCTTTTTTACGCTTTCGGCGGGATATTTAGGCAGTCTTCTATGGGGGGGGGTGATGATTTTAGGGGCCGAGCACCTGAAGAATCGGAGTGGGTGGCTAACCGCAGCCATTGCGATCTTAGTTGTGGGATCAACCCTTCTCTATGTGAGCCAACCATTTGCTACAGCATTTGGGATAGCATTTGGGGCTGTACTTTTTGTAGTGTCGCTGCGCGCCGGTGCAATCGGAAATCGTGTAGCTCTTTATCTTCTGGGGCTCACGAGTTGTTTATATGCTGTGTTAGACATCAAGAGCGACATTTTGGATCGTCCAGATCTCACATCCGATGCGAAGATGCTTGCGGAACTAACCGGCATATCGACTCTCGTCTGGGGCGTTACTTGGATCGTAACGGCATTTTTATTCTGCGCGCTGCTTCTCCGACGGCTCTGGCGCCGTGCGTAAACGATTGCAGAATAGCAGCACAATATGGGTTTTATTGACTAACTTAAGTGGCGATGACTTGTCATCTAGAAAGTCCTCACATGCCATTCCAGTGTCACCTGAGGTTTCGAGGAGCGAAAAGTTCAGTTACCGTCGCATCAGCCCTTTTGCGAAGTGTGACGATCTCGATCCATTTAAAGCATATCGATGAGAAACGTGAATAGTACAGAACGAGTAGGACAACGAGTATCAAACCTTTTTGGCGCTACGCTCCGGGAAGCACCTGGCGAAAGCGATATTGAATCCCATAGCCTGCTTCTGAGGGCTGGGTACGTTCGACAGCTTGCGACCGGAATTTTTTCCTATCTCCCACTCGCATGGAGATCGCTTAGGAAAATCGAACAGATTTTGAGAGAAGAGCTCGATCGTATTGGTGGCCAAGAGCTTTCGCTACCGGTAGTTCACCCGGCCGAACTCTGGCAGCAGACAGGGCGCTGGTACGATATCGATGAGACCATGGCGCGTTTTGTGGATCGCCGCGCCAGGGACATGCTTTTAGCTATGACTCATGAAGAGGCTGTCGCGTATCATTCGGCGACTGAGATTCACTCATATCGGCAGCTTCCAGCGCTAGTTTATCAGGTGCAGACAAAGTTCCGAGATGAGTTGCGGGCACGGGGTGGGCTAATCCGAGTACGTGAGTTCTTGATGAAAGACTCTTACTCATTGGACCGTGACTTAGCCGGATTAGAGAGACAGTATCAGGCACACTACGAGGCATACGAACGAATCGGGGCCCGTGTAGGCCTCCCGTTGACCGCAGTGCAGAGTGATGTCGGCATGATGGGCGGTAAGATCGCACATGAGTTCATGTATGTTACGCCAATTGGAGAGGACTCTCTCGCCTTGTGCGATTCGTGTGGATATGCGGCGAATCGCGATGTCGCCGATTTTGCTCTCGAACCCGTCACCACAGAGCCAGAGCCAATGGAGAGGGTTCATACGCCAGGAACGTCTACGATCGCTGCGTTGACGGACCTGCTCGAGATCACTGCCGCCCAGACGGCCAAAATTGTCTTCTACGTGGGCACCTTCGCCAATGAACAGGGTGAGCGATATGAGAAGGTCGTCGCTGCTATTGTTCGCGGTGATCTTGAAGTCAATGCAATACAGGCCCAAAACCTTACTGGTGCGCTGGAATTACGTTCCGCACAAGAAGAAGAAATCGCGATGACGGGGATGGTGCCCGGATTCGCATCGCCTGTTGGTATTGATCAAGGAGCCGCGATTTTCGTTGTCGATCGCTGGGTTGCTGACAGTCCTAATCTCATTATGGGCGCGAACAAAGTTGACTACCACCTGAAGAACGTTTGCTTCGGGAGGGATTATGACGCTGCTTTGGTAGGACCCTTAGCTGCCGTCTTCGAAGGTGCTTTCTGTGCCGAGTGTGGCGAAGGGCTCCGGATGGTCCGAGGTGTCGAGGTGGGAAACATTTTCCAGTTAGGAACGCGGTATTCTGAGGCGTTAGACGCCCATTTTACTGATGAAAATGGTTCGGAGCGTCCAATTTGGATGGGGTCGTACGGGATCGGGCTAGGTCGTCTTCTGGCCTGCGTAGCAGAAGAATACTGTGATGATGACGGTCTTGAGTTGCCGATGAGCGTGGCTCCATACCACGTGACTCTCGTAGCTTTGGCGCGAGAAGAGGATACGCATGAGGTGGCCGAACGTATGTTTTCTACCCTGACCGAGGCGGGGATAGAGGTGCTCTACGATGACCGTCAGGACGTGAGTCCGGGGGTGAAGTTTAAAGATGCCGATCTGCGCGGGTTACCGCTCCGTGTGGTAATTGGTGATCGTTCACTGGCCAATGGGGGAGCTGAACTCAAACGAAGAGCCGGTGGCGACAGCCGTCTTGTCCCCCTGGACGATCTTGTCCATGAGGTCCAAACTGAGCTAGATGCACTCTTAAAACCGCTGTGTATCTAGACAGATCGGTTGATTACAATGAAGGTCGAGGAAATTTTGCCGCTGAAATGGACTGTCCGGCAATCGGAGTAACGTCCGTATTATCCGCTGACCCTGAAGCGTAATCCTCCTACGAACATGCGTGGTGACGCAATTCGCACGAAGTCATTCGCATCATGTGACATTTCGGCAATTGTATTGAAGATGTTTTGAACGCTCGCAAACGCACTCAGCTTCGGTGTCAACTCACGTCTGACCCGGAGGTCGAGCAGGAAGGAGTCTGCAATTTCAGCGGTGTTAAGATCGTTGTCGAACCGCGTTCCAAGATAACGCCCTGTTACGACTACCTCGAGCGTCGATGGGTCGATGTGCCCAATGCGAAGCATGGCCCGGTGTACCGGGCTTCCGAGCGAGCGATTTCCGACTACGTCTGGTCTCCCAGGTGCGTTGGTGATTTTAGTTGGGTTGAGTTCGTGACTCACGGCTAGAAGCCACTGGTTAGCTGGCCGCAGTTGAATTTCGCTCTCGAGTCCCATGCTACGTAGGATCCCGAGATTGTCTCGCTGTCGGCATACGCCGCCAGCCGGTACAAACCCGCATGGTGCAATCACCCCTGAAGCCGTGGCTTCTTGCACGGTTACGTCGAGGATTGCATCACTCACACGCGACCAAAAACCAGTGAATCGAAGTAGTATCGTCGGATCCGGCTGGATGTCGATTCCGAGTTCGGCTCCGAGTACGCGCTCAGGATCAAGGTTTGCGTTTGCCTCGGTGACTACGCCCCCGGCAGCCCGGAAGGGTTTGTAGAGCTCATTAAGGGTTGGGACGCGGAGCCCGCTATAAAAGCTACCTCTCAGTGACACTTGGTCAGATGCGTTAGTCAGAAACCCAATATTATGGCTCAGCCGCACCTCACTTCGACCATCGAAAGTGTTGTCGGTTGTTACCTCTCCCGTGGTCAGTTGGGTAATCCGTCGGAACCCGTCTGTATTACGCCACACGTCGAGCCGGACACCGGCATGAACCTGCCACCGGTCGTCGAGTCGGATTCGGTCTTGGGCAAACAAGCCCATTAGGACCTGGTCACCACCTGTATCTCGCCCACGCGTGAAGGAGCCATCTGAGAAGAGATACTCTTCGCTGGCATCGCCCGAAGAGTGAAGCACGTCTGCTCCAAGCGTGAAAGAGTGGGCCCCAATACTTGGTCGGTCCCAAACTAGGCTTGTGCCGATGCCGGAAGACGGAACGTCCTGGCTGATGGATGGAACTTCGCTGTTTCGGTCGGCATCCGGGCTGGAGAACGAGTTGATATACGTCTGTTTCTGAAAAAACATGTTTAGTGCGAGGCTGGTTCCATTATCACTTAGTAGTGTGGCCCCAAACTGTGCCAATCCTGCTTGGGTGGAATTGTTGCGCAGGGGTGTGGCGTTTGCCTTATCCTGATCGAAGTAGTTCCCTTGAGCATGTAGGCGAAGGCGATCGTTCGCTTGAATCTCGATTTTTCCCCGCAGAGCGGCATGGTCAGATGCTGAAGGTATGTCGATGACTCCTCGGCGACTCTCTTCGGTTAAAGTGTAGCCGCCACTGTTTAAGAACTCTCCCGCGAGGTATCCGCTTATGCGATCTCGTGAAAAAGAGCCCATTGCATCACTACGAAAAGTCGACTGGCTTCCGCCTTGTGCGCCCACGGAGAGGTTCGATGTGCGCGGAGACCGGGTTATCACGTGCACCACCCCAGCTAAGCTTTGGCCACCCCAACTCACTGTCGCACCGCCTCGAACAATTTCGATACGATCGATAATCTCAACCGGGACCTGACTCCAACGTACCCAGCCGAAATACGGGTCGTTGAGTGGCACGCCGTCTACCAGGACAAGGGTACGACTGGCTGCGGTCCCCCCTAGCCCCCGCAGTGTTACTGCCTGCCAGGATGGGTGAGCGACGCTCGCTTGGAATGGGAAACGGAAATTGAGTCCCGGAATCTCTTGAAGGATGTCTTGGAGGGTCTGTCCCGCCGATAGGCGAAGCTGTTCGCGCGTAACTACGGTCACATTTATGGGGGTTTCGCCAACTGCAGTCTCAGTCCTGGCTGCGGATATAATGAGTTCACGTAGCGCCACGATGCTGTCTGTCTTAGGGGGATCTTGTGCTGCCAAGGGCCATGCGGAAGCTATGAGGGCTAGTGCGGCGACTCTTGCTCTAAGCCCTACTGACCTCCAACCATCAAGTTCCGGCATGCAATCTCTCCTCGACAAGTTTTTTAACCATAGCTGGATCTGCACGGTTATTGGTAACCTTCATGACCTGACCCACGAAGAACCCTGCTAAGCCAATCTGCCCTTCCCGAAAACGTTTGACTTTGGACGGTTGTTCATCCACGATTTGGGCGACGATACTGCGAATCATCTCAACATCCGCAATCCGGCCGAGCCCCTCCACTTCAACTATTTCGCGCGGATCGCCTCCGGAGGCAACTAGTTGCGCCAGTACCGTCTTGGCGATTGCTCGAGAGATAGTGTGGTCCGCGACTAGGCCAACGAGAGTGCCGAGCGCCTCAGGCTTGAGAGCAGAAGATTGGTTGTCACCTGAAACCCCTCGTACTTCATGGATGACCCAATTGGCTAGCAGTACCGCATCTACCCCTGTTGCAAGTGCATCTTCGTAGAAAGTTACGGAATCTTCCGAAGTACTAAGGAGATCGGCCAGGTCTGCAGTTAGTTTAAGGTCAGCAGTGAATCGGTCGTATGCGGCCCTAAGTGTGGGATTGGATGCTCGAGATTTCTCCCGTTCTTCAAATCCACTATCCGCCCCAACTAGAGGAAGGTTTTTGGCCTTTTCATCTCTTTTGGGAGGAGTCCGTCTATCCGGAGAAGGGTTACCCCACGTGTCACGTAGTGCCACCGTTCGGGTAAAGACTAGGTTCGTTTCGGGGTCAACTGTTGCACCGGATTCCGTCGTCTGATCTCGGATAAAGTATCCGACGCGTTCGAACTGGTATGTGGTCTCGGGAGGATCATCGACCACACTGGGCTCAAGTCGCACCCCTTCGAGAACCCTGAGAGAATTCGGGTTGAGAGTTTTCCAGAAATCCTCCACTCCTGCCATAGGGTCGGGGCTGCTGAAAAGGCGGTCGTAGAGACGAATGTCGGCTGACACGGAATGATCTGCAGAAACCCAGTGGATCGTTCCACTTGGGTTACGTCCGTCGGGTGCCGAGCCTCCTCGTGTGTCAGGATCATATGTGCACCGAATTTCTGTAACCGTACCTGTTTCATCTTGAATGACGTCTGTGCAGGTTACGAAGTATCCGTGACGCAGACGGACTTCACGACCCACAGCTAGTCTTTGAAAGCGGGCTGGTGGTTGCAGAGAGAAGTCACCACACTCGATGTAGAGTGTTCGTGACAAGGGAATCTTTCGGGTTTGTGGCCACCCTTCCGGAGGTTCGTGCACGTCCTGGGGGAAGTACGGTGCCTCCAACCACTCGACCTCGCCCTCTGGATAGTTTTCAATGACAACCCGAAGCGGATCAAGTACTCCCATCACGCGCGGAGTTCGGCGGTTAAGCACTTCTCGGACTGCCCAGTCAAGCGTCCCAATGGAGACCCGGTTATCCGCCTTTCCAATTCCGATCTGATCACAAAAGGTGCGGATAGCTTCGGCTGGGATTCCACGTCTTCGCATCCCGGCAATGGTAGGCATGCGAGGATCATCCCACCCAGCTACATGTCTCGCGCGAACGAGCTCAAGGAGTTGACGTTTGCTCACGACTGTGTAGTCTAGATTTCGTCGCGCGAACTCGTACTGACGTGGGCGTGGGTTCCAAGACCCGAGATCAGAACTTCCGCCTCCCTCCGCCCCTGGAATCTCATCGATTCCGGCACACTCCGGTCGCGTGTGTTCGATAAACCAATCATACAACTCACGATTGTCCTGAAACTCGAGCGTACAGATCGAATGCGTGATTCCCTCGATCCCGTCTGACTGTCCATGAGCCCAGTCGTAGAAAGGATAAATTGGCCAGGTGTTACCCGTACGATAGTGACTGGCATGCCGGATCCGGTACATGAGCGGATCACGCATTTTCATATTGGGAGCCGCGAGATCAATTTTTGCTCGGAGGACATGTTCGCCGTCTTGGAACGCCCCATCCCTCATCTTTGTGAATAGATCTAGGTTTTCTTTGATCGAACGATCACGGTACGGGCTCGGGCGGCTTGGTTCTTTGACCGTCCCTCGATACTCGCGAATCTCGGTTTCCGATAGACTGTCGACATAGGCGAGCCCATCCTCGACCATCCGAAGTGCGAGCTTGTAGAGAGCCCCAAAGTAATCTGAAGCATAGCGGATCTCATCTTCCCATTCGAATCCTAACCATGTGATGTCTCGCGCAATTGCGTCAACATAGTTTGGGTCCTCAGTGGTTGGATTTGTATCATCCATGCGCAGTGTCGTCCTGCCTCCGTACTCGGCTGCTACTCCAAAGTTCAAACAAATAGCTGAGGCGTGACCGATGTGTAAGAAACCATTGGGCTCTGGGGGGAACCGCGTAAGCACCCGGCCACCGTGCTTACCGGATGCAATATCGTCTTTGACGATCTGGCGGATGAAATCTAGATGGCCGCGTTTGGACATTTGAACATACTAATCAGAAAAGGTCCGATGGGAGAGGTGGGGGCTACTCAATGTTTCCGAGGGCCGAACGGACAGTTTTTTCGTCTACACCTTGAATCCATAATGATTTAATGCGGTTGTGGTGACCGTGTGAGAGTTTGATCGAAGATTTCGGTCGCTGGAGTTGTTTCGCCAGAAATGCTACTAATGCCTCATTGGCGCCACCGTTTAGGGGTGAGGCAGTAAGGCGGATTTCAGGGCATTGTCAAGGAGACCGACGATTGCGGTTTGGCTGGCTTGAGGTTGGACTCGTACTGTCAAATAGACACCATCCTCATCCGCTTTGAGCCAGTTCAACGCCACCTCATGGTTTCAAACACTGTTCGGCAACCGTTGCAATAATATTGGCTTGTCGATGCCTGTCCCCCAAAAGTTGAGAACTGATCCGTGTCGGCCGAATCGCAGAACGGGCACGGGATCGATTTCGGAAGAGCCCCTGATTTTACTGGCTCATCTATCAATGACGAATTGTTTTTTGCGGCTCGCAATTGTTTTTCTCGCTCATGGTTGGTAGGTGGTTGGGTCGAAAGGATCGGTCAATACTAGAGCAGCGATCGATTGCGGTCTCCACGGGCTCGAGCTAACGAGTCTGCATCAGGTCCACCCTCCTCTGCGCGTCGACGTACTGGGGACCAACCATTCCAGTCTGGGGCAAGCTCACTAACCCACTCTGAGCTTTCTGTATATGCGAGACCGAGATCACTGACTGTCGGTCCAACACGATTGAGCCAACGCGTACGTGCGCAATCTGCACCTGCTAACACAATGCCGCCGTCAAATAGCGCTTCTATCAGCGGGTCATCTGTAGGTCCGAACCACCGAAGACAGGCGTTCCAGGCCGCTGTAAAGGCTTTTCCAAGGGCACCTTTACCTTCATCCGCTCCCATGAGACGAGATGTCCAGCCGCTCCCATGGTCGAAGTGAAAACGTTCCTCTTCTAGAAGTTTGCGAACCTTGTAATGGATTGGTTCGAAGCAGCTTTCCATGAGCATTTCAACCTGAACTGAAATCGCAGTGTCCCAAAGGAAATTGAGTGCCAGCAACTCGGGCCAAGATGAGACGTCACAGTCAAGCAGCTCAGAACTCCGATATTCTTCGGATGTCCGCTCGTGTTCCAGTGCGGCGGGATCATGCCCAAAGTCCTTCAGCATTGAGTAGATGATCCGGCCGTGTCCCCATTCGTCCTGTGCCATCGCAGAGCATGCGATACCGGCCTCCACGGATGGTGCGCCTAAGATCCAGTCCGCGTAGCGAATTCCTAATATCCTCTTGTTGTCGGCCAAGCTCAACAACAGGATGCCTAGGTGGCTATGGAGGTCGTCTGGGAGTTCTGCAGCTGACTTGAACCCACTTTTTGTTGTTTCAGTCACTTGTCTCTATAGGCCTACGGTTTGCGCATATTCATGATTCGGTAGGAGTTCCATACCCTGGCGTCGAATCGTTATCTGCCACAGATCCTTGTCCTATCGGTGGAGCCCCCCCCAAAGTGAACGGAGCTTGATTGAGATTGACCGCAGAAAATGCTGTACGTGGTGCCACTGTCATCTCAAACCACTTGGCCTCATCGTAAGTTTGCCAAGCATAAACCCGTGCCAATTTTCGATTGGGTGCAGTGATGGTCCCAACGTGTTCGAATCGATCGGCCCGTTGTTTCCGAGCAAACACCTCAAATATTTTCTCGTCAGGGAAGCCAGTCGTAATCCCGTCGTCTTTCAAAGGGCGACTCCAAACGATTCCAGTATTTTACGTCCACGATTGGAGATCTTGGCGCTCGTCCACGGTGGGTCCCATACAGTATTGATCTCAACCTCGCAGATGTCGGTATCCTCTAGTAGTCGTTCGCGCACATCCCATTTAATGAAATCCATGCAAGGGCATGCTGTGGCCGTGAAGGTCAGGGAGACCGAGACTACGCCAGTTAGTTCGTCTGCCTGAATGTCCGAGACGAGACCTAAGTCGAGGATCGAGATCGGGAGCTCAGGGTCCATTACTTCATAGAGAGCGTGCCGTGCTCGCTCGGTGAGGTCTTGAGGTGCGTGGGGAGGGTCCGGGGGCAGGGGAAGGTCTATTCGAAGACCGCGGGTCTCTTTTAGAACAGCGGCCAAGTTCATCTGTTCGTCGCACTGCGACTTGTACGAGGTGCCCCTCCTGTGGGCATCTCGATTCACGGACAAGACCGGCATCGATTGCGGTGTCATGTGGAGAGAAGTTTCTCGACGTTAAACCGACTCCTGCGGAGCGAGTCCACATACTCTTCATTCATCGGGCCCCGTCCCTTCCAACGCTCGAATACCTGTTTCCAGGTCAGAGTCTCGTCAAAGAGCCACCGTCGTTCTTCGGGGTCGTATTGACATGGCAGTTCATATTCGAGTTCGACCTGATCCGTACCTTGGTCGTAATGCGCTGGTAAATCGTAGCCGAGCTCCTCGCAGAGTGGTACAACAGCCTTCAGCCAGGTTTGACGTAGTTGGTCATTTGTCATCCCCTTTAAACGGAAGTCCAGTTGCGCGTTGTGGTGTTTCTTATCATCGGGCATTCCGAACCATTCGACCCCCATGGGGAACATCCAATCCAGTGTAGCTTGTGCAGCTTCTTTGCCGGCACCACCACTTTCAGCCAACCGACGAAGCCATACTTCCCCATGTCGGAGGTGAAAGTTTTCTTCGAGACTGACTTTAACCAGGCCGCGCTTCAGGGGCCCATAGCTCGTATTCCGGTGCACATCGCTGAGTAAGGTGATACCAGCCCTATCGTAGAGGGCATGGGCGGTGACTAGAGCTGCCCAGTTCTCAATTGGTTGATCGAAACCATACGGATGCTTGAACTTCGCTGGTTCACGTTCATAGAGCAGCCAATGTCGGTCCACTCCGAGATCCTCAAGAAGTCGGTACGCAATATTAGCGTGCCCGAGCTCATCCTGGATGATTGCAGTGGCTGAGACCATAGTGTTCGCGGTCGGCGCGTCTCGGGTGGCAGTGAAGTAAGCTGGTGCACTCACGAGTTCTGTATCTCCTTGAACCGTAAGTTGCGTGATGAGTGCTTTCTTATACGTCGCTGTCATATCGGCTTCGGATTCGACAATGAATCCTTCTTGGACTTTTCTCTGCAGCTCTTCGTCCGTTAACTGTCCCATTGAGCAGTGTCTCCTGGAGCCTGGTCTTGGGTGGGTGGTTTCTGCAATTGAACGTTTCGCAGCGGAGAAAGAATGAGTGTGCTGCTCACTGATCAGCTTCCATAAAAGGATATCGATAGTCAAGCGGCGGGTTGAACGTCTCTTTAATAGTCCGCGGCGAAACCCATCGTTGGAGGTTGAGTACTGAGCCAGCCTTGTCATTCGTCCCGCTGGCTCGGCTGCCACCGAACGGTTGTTGTCCTACAACCGCTCCGGAGGGTTTGTCATTGATATAGTAGTTTCCGGCAGCGTGTCGGAGGACCGTATTTGCCTCACGGATTGCGTTTCGGTCACGGGAGAACACAGCCCCGGTAAGCGCATAAGGTGACGTCTCATCAACTAGTTTTAGGGTGTCGCCCCACGCTGATGCGGAATATCTGAACATCGTTACGACTGGTCCAAAGATTTCTTCGCACATCATCTTGTGATCGGGCTTGTCTGTCGCCACCAAAGTTGGCTCAATGAAGTATCCCACCGAATCGTCACACCCCCCCCCGGCGAGGATTTCCACGTCGGTAGAGTTTTTCGCATGTTCGATGTACGATTTTATGCTGTCAAAGGCTTTTCGGTCGATAACTGCGCCCATGAAATTCTGAAAATCGGAAGGATCTCCCACTTTAAGGTCTTTGGTCATTGCTGTCGCCCGTTCTATTACCTCTTCCCATATCGTATCAGGGATGTAAACGCGTGATACAGCGGAGCACTTTTGGCCTTGGTACTCGAATCCGCCTCGAACGATAGCCACGGCCACTGCCTGTGGATCCGCACTTTCATGTGCAAGGATGAAGTCCTTGCCTCCAGTCTCTCCTACCAAACGTGGATATGAACGGTAATTTTCCAGGTTGTCTGCAACAGACTTCCAAAGATGTTGAAATGTCTGAGTTGAACCGGTGAAATGAATCCCCGCCAAGTCCGGGCTGCTAAGGAGTACATCGCTGATTCTAGAAGCCTGTCCTGGAATGAAGTTGATAACTCCAGGTGGCATACCCGCTTCTTCGAGGAGTTTCATTACGTAATACGATGCCAAGACACCAGTGGTGGACGGTTTCCAAATTACAACATTCCCCATTAGTGCCGCCGATGTAGTGAGATTTCCTCCAATTGCGGTAAAGTTGAAAGGACTAATGGCGTAGATGAACCCCTCGAGCGGTCGGTGATCGATTCGATTCCACATTCCCGGTGAGGAGACTGGTTGATGTGCATGTACTTTGCTCGCAAAATGGCTGTTGAATCGCCAAAAATCGATAAGTTCACACGCGGCATCGACCTCCGCCTGGAACGAGGTTTTACTTTGCCCGAGCATGGTTGCTGCATTGAGCTTGGTTCGCCAAGAGTCCTCGAGCAGGGCAGATGCCCGGAGGAGAATCGCTACGCGTTCTTCCAGCGACCATTCTGACCAATCTCGCCAAGCTTCGGCAGAGGCTGTTATCGCAGCCTGGGCCTCGACTTCGGTACCCACATGACAGTGTGCGAGCACATGATTATGGGCATGCGGCATCGTTACGTCGAAAGTCTCTTCTGTGCGAATTTCTTTTCCGCCAATGATCAAGGGAATTTCGACGACTTCACTGGACTGTCGTACCAGTTCTGTTGTTAAATCCGCCCGTTCGGGACTTCCGGGCGCATAGTCGAGGATGGGTTCGTTTATTGGTGGCGGAGGTGCGCTGTGGGTTTGGCTTCCCATGGCAGGTGTTTCCTCTGGGTTTGTGAGCGTCTGGTCAGATTTCCCTCCGACGGTCCTGGCAGTCAACGGCTTCCCCCCTATTCTGTGAGCCTGTTCTGATTCGATTTGTCACCAGCCGCAGATTATTGTCTCAGATTCAAACATCTGGTGTTAACGAGCATGAATTGATAATCGTACCGTATAATGTCGTACTCGGAGGGGCTTCGCCATGAGATCGTAGGCCCGTTCCGATTTGTCGTCGCTACCAGACAGGGAGGTTGCGATAAATCAGATGTGCACGGTGGATTCTGGGTGTCGTTCGACTCGAACTCGAACACATGTAAGGTGGCATCTGGCACTGGGTTTTCTTTTTGTTTTAATGTTCCCGACAGGGTTGCTCGGCCAGGCTGTGTCGACAGAACTGCGGGACATGGAAATTCAGCTCGAAGAAGCGCGGCAACTTGCGGTCCACCTCATCGCCCCACGGACATTCGAACGAGCGGTCGACCGCTTTAAGGATGCCACCAGTCGTTTCCAGCGCGGTCAAGATCGTGCAAACGTTGAGGGTCGTCTAAATGAGGCTCGTGACCTACTGGCTGATGCCAACCTTATTGCAGAAAGGGCACGCGAGCTGTTTTCTGCGGCTCTGAAAAGGCGGGAAGATGCAGTAGTGCTTGGAGTTGAAGCGCATCCCTCTGAGTTTTGGCTCCGTGCCGAGGATGAACTCCAGAGTGGAGGTCAACTGTTCGAACGGGAAGAGATTGTCGAGGCCCGTATACGAGTTTCTAGTGCTGCAGAACTATATGATCAGGCGATCAAATCGGGATGGCGCGAACAGTTGCTTGGAGCGGCAATCAGGGCGCGTCAGGTAGCAATTAGTACACGAGCAAACGAACTGGCGCCCGATACATTTTTGGAAGCCGAGCAGCAACTGGCGATGGGCGAAGCCGATGTTTTGAGTGGTCGTACGGGTGATGCCCCCGTACGAGCCGGTCAGGCTGCCCTGGAAGCATTTCTTCGCTCCGTAGAGATCGCCGCGCTTGCAGATAGTGTGGGGCGCCGTGCCATTAATGTGGAGACTTTAGTTTTAGCACACGAAGACGATCTGGCGAGCTTGGCGGCTGCAGCGGGGTTTGAGGCTCAGGGCGGTAAGACGGAGCAAACTACTGAGCAAATTTCAGCGGAGATCCGCCGCCTCCAATCCGAGGTGGATCGACTTACGGTAGAACTTAGTAGTACCAGTGAGGCAGCGTCTCAGTTATCCGATCGCGTAACGATACTAGAAGGACGGTTGACTGAGTCCGAAGAAAAGTTCACCGATGTCCGTAATGAACTACTTGATCGACAGCAACGCGAGGACCGGTTGCGTGAGGCGCAGGGACTATTTTTGCCTGGTGAAGGCGAAGTGTTCCTAGCGGGCAACCGTTTTGTGTTACGCTTGTTCGGCCTCACGTTTGAGTCTGGTTCGTCAGAAATACTTGAGGAGCATCATGCACTGTTAATGAAAGTGCAGAGAGTCATAACAACGTTCGAGGGAGCGAGTGTGCGGATTGAGGGGCACACAGATGCACAGGGTGGGGAAGAAGGCAACCAGAGACTCAGCCAGCGCCGAGCTATTGCAGTGCGGGAGCACCTGTTGGTGCGAATTCCCATTCCATCCTCTCGTGTGGAGGCGTTGGGGTTGGGTGAGGCTCAGCCAATCGGTAGCAACGAAACTGAGGAGGGGCGGGCTCGCAACCGCCGTATTGAAGTAGTAATCACGCTTCTGGGTGGCTAATCGTGGGGTGGGCTACATTTGGAAGCACGAAAAGCTAGCGGCTGCGTCGACTCCCCGTCCGGGATGCATTCGGGCGCTCAATTGTGATTGGTCCATACAATTCAGGCCATCGGTCTTCAATTCGGTCGAGCTCATATTCTCCTGCCCGGACGACCTCCAAAGATTCCTTGGTTTTTGACAGATCCATCTCGACGTGGAACCTTCCGGCCCTATTACCACCCTCCAACAAAAGTTGCCCAAAGGGGTCAGCGGCTGCGCTGCCACCCTCAAATAAGATTCCCCGCTCCTCACCAACGCGGTTTACTGCTAAATAGAAAGCTCGATTCTCGAACGCGCGGATTTTAACCATCTCTTGGGTAAGAGCAAGGCGGGGCCAATTCGTGGGGAGGATTAACAGCTCAGCTCCCTCTAATCGGAGTGCGCGGGCTGACTCGGGAAACCAACCATCATAACAAATATGGAGCCCGATTCGTCCGAAGGGTAGCGAATAAACTTGGAATGGTTCACCCCCCGGGCGAGTGAAGCGGTCTGCGCCGAGACATAACGTATGGACCTTCCTGTAGCGGCCAATGACGCCGTCTGGCCCCAGCAAAAAGGCGCTGTTGAAGAGTACGTCATTTTCTTGCTCGATCGCGCCCACCACTGTGAAAACCCCTGTCTCCTTCGTGGCACGTGCTAGTCGGTTCAGTTCGGGGCCGTCCGCTTTGACCGAGTAGGCCAAACCTTCTCTCCATGACTCAAATACATAGCCCGTGAGCGCCGCTTCGGGGAAGACAATTAATTCGGCTTTTTCCTCTGCTGCCGAACGCAATTCGGACTCGATGACCTCTGTGTTACGAGTCAGGTTTCCCAGGAGTGGTGCCATCTGTACGCCACAGATCTGTGCAGTACGGTTCGTGCTGGAGTTGTGGCTCATCAATTCAGGTGTGCGAAGGTCCCGAGCCGACAAAATCTTCCCCTCCGTCGACGCGGATAGTGTTCCCAGTCATCCAGGCGGTTTCAGGCTGGGCAAGCGCAACCATGCAGCGAGCAACGTCTTCAGGTGTGGTTAATCGACCGTGCGGATTTTGAGCGGAAGCTGCGGCAATCATATCCTCCGCACCAGGAATTTTTCTAAGGGCGGGGGTGTCCGTTACGCCCGCCCTGATGGCATTTACCGTGATTTCGCTGCACGCAAGTTCCATGGCTAGTTGTCGGCAGTGTGACTCGAGTGCCGCTTTTGCTGCTGAGACAGCACCGTACGCCGGCATCACTCGGTCACCACCGGATGAGGTCATAGCAAAGATCCGTCCTCCGGGTCCCATCAGTTCGCGTTTCACCAAGCCTTGGGTCCAATAGACGAGCGAATGTGCCATGACGTCGAGGGTCATATTCATCTGGTCAGAAGATACCGTTTTTGCTTTAGCATCGAGGAACGGGAGCAAAGTTCCGAAAGCGAGTGAATGCAACAGGATTCGTACTGAGCCCGAATTGGCGGTTTCGGAAATTTCGTCGAGCACCATTTCACGCTTGTCGGCTGCAGCTGCGTTGATGTTGTGAAAAACAGCGCGCTGCCCTACAGATTTAATCTTCGATTTGATCTCCTCCACGTGCTGAAGCCCAGCTCGGCGATCGAGATGGATACCGTAGATGTCGTATCCAGCTTCAGCAAATATAGTTGCCGCAGCTTCGCCAAAGCCGCTGGATGCTCCGAGGATGATTGCTCCAGGTGTTGAATGGGTCACTCGACTCTATCCTCCAATAAATCGGTTAGCTGCTCTGTTGCAATTGTCCCAACGTGTAAACTTCGGTGTGGGCGTAGAGAAACAATAGCGTGACGGTCGGGGCCTCGCACCGGACCTAAGTTTTCTGTTGACTTTAAGAAGGTGTTCGCCAAAGACCAGTCCTCAATTTTTAAGGTGCACGTCGCTCAAAACTCACCTTGAAGACCAACTACATTTTTTTAAAAAAATCATATTTAAGATTGGGGTCTTGCGCATTTTAGTTGGACAGTTCATCGCCCGTATTTTAAGAAGATTGGCTGTGTGTTGTACCGGTCAGAAAAAGCTGGTGAATAATAATCCACATTGATGGGGGGTTTTTCAACGAACATTACACATAATGGTAAGTTGTTGCAATATATTATTTTATGTGTTTATTGTCTGAATGTTAGGCTGTAACTCGCCTTAGTTCTCCAGTTGCAAGGGGAGCGCGACAACCCTATCCTCGATCTGCGTAACACAGCGTAAGGATAGTTGGGAGTGGAGACGGTCCTGTCCCACTCCCGTATCGAACCAAAAACCATCATTTTAGGGAGAATTTCGTCTAATTATGACTGTTGCCGCGGACCCCCACCACCCCGTAAACGTTGTCGTCGACCTGCCCGCAGATCTTGCTGCAGATGTTGAACAAGTTCGCGCGAAGGATCCCGATTTTTTAGGACGTGCTATCCAGTACGCGCTTGCGCGACAGATCATCTTCGAAGAATTGACCACGAAGGGGTCGAACACGCCTTAAGACGTGTGCCCAATGTTCGATCCCTATGGATTATGAATGGGCGCATCCTCGCCTCTCTTCCCCTGAGATTATACAGATAGATATTGGCGTTGTTACCGTGTGCGACGCCGGTTTTAGACCGGTTTTAGGTTTATCTGGAGGGCCTTCAATCTTTGCTTAACGTTGACGGTCCTACCGGGGGAGGCTAGATGGATGCAGAAGTGTGGGCGGAATTCCTTGCAGCCCACCAAGCCTGAAGCCGAGGATAGTGGTGTACTCCGACACGGAGAATTCTGGCTCGATGCCGGGATCTGATCGCGAGTCCGAGCTGACCGAGACGGTGTTGCGGGCAAAGTACGCTGACTTCTGTTCCGCGATGCTGACCGAAGTATTTCTCGCGTTATCCGACGATAAGATCTACGAGATGGTTGAAGAAGAAGCGAAGCTTCAAAAGCTGAGTCCCGGCAACTTAGGGTTCAGAAAAATGGTTCAGCTCGCTACGAATCGGCTTCGTGATAGTGTGCCATTGCCTGACTTTGAAACGTGGCAGAGGGATTACGAAGCGGCGCCTGAGCGATATGAGAAGTATTTACTTGGGTTGTGGCGCCAGTTATCGACTGAGGAGACTGGCGAAGCCGGTTGAAGGAGGGGTTGGGGGGGATGGTTGGTTACGAGATCAATGGAAATGGCGAGGAAGGTCGGCCTCAGCTCCAAATGTGGGATGAAGATGAGAGAGAAACGACGATTGGGACGCTTGATGACGGTGAGGAGCGCTGGCGTACCCTGGTGATCGTTGAGCCTGTGTCCGGAGATTTCGTTCGCGGGAAAATTTCATTTCGGTGTGGTGAAGAGCGTTACGATACAGCTCCGGTGATTCTGGAGGAGACGGCTGCACGAGTCGTTCAACGAGCTGGCGAACTCCCCAAAGCTATGCTCCACCAGTTGTTAGTGTCTGCCCGGAGTTGATTGCCTAACGCTTTGACAGGTTGGTTTTGGCGCGTAAAGATTCTACAACCAGTGTGCGAAGCATGACCCACCCTGCGCGTACGGAAGCAATGAGGTTCCCCGACACTTTTGAACGGCCTGCCGTCCGTCGCTCGAAGTCGACCTCTATTCCATGAACGCGGTAACCAGACCTCAAGGCTCGCACCTGCATCTGGACGTACCATCCGTAAGTCGGATCATCGAGTTCGAGAGCTTCCAGCATGCTCCAACGGATAGCTCGAAAGGGTCCCATATCGCGTACATGCGAGCCAAATTTGATCCGCAATGCCGCGGTTATGAATTGATTGCCGAGTCGTGCATGCCACCGAACACCTCCTTCTCCACATGTTCTGCGTTCACCTACTACGAGATCAGCTTTACCTTCCCGGATCGGGTCAAGAAGCGAGTTGAGTTGCTTTGGTGCAGCGAAGTCGTCCGCGTCGAGAAAGATCAGGATTTCCGGAGGAGACTCTCGTCGGAGTCGATCAATCCCAGCCATACATGCCTGCCCGTACCCGGGACGAGACTCGTAGACGACCAGTGCTCCAAGGTCTTTGGCCACCTCGGAAGTGATGTCTCGCGAAGCGTTGTCGACTACGAGAATGCAGTCGATCGTGTTGGTAACACGCTCAAGCTCGGTGAAAAGTCGAGGAAGGGCTTCACTTTCGTCTCGAGCCGGAATCAGAATCGCTGTTTTGATAGCTTGTACCAGGTTTGAGTATGCGGGGCATCTGGGGTCTGCTTGCGGTCCAGGCGATTGTTCTCTGGATTATAGGCTGGAGTGGCTGGGGAACACCCGTCACTGTGTTTTTGCTGTGGGGGGTAGGCTTCGCTGCTTACGCTTTTTCTGCAGTAAAAGCGAATTTTATATCCCGTAAACAGGTGTGGGTGGGTGGAATTCTCCTTCGCGCCGGATTGTTCCCACTCACACCTATGCTCTCTGAAGATATTTATCGTTACATGTGGGATGGGTGGGTACAGCGAAACGGTATGAACCCGTTTTCTTCTGCGCCCGCTGATTCTGCGCTCGCATTGTTCCGGACAGAGTGGTCGTTCCTGATTAACAATGCAGACGTTTCCACTATATACCCCGCGGGGGCACAGCTCATTTTCTTCATCCTCGCGTGGATTGGTCCCACCGTAGTAGTCTTCAAAACAGCTTGGTTGATCGCTGACCTCAGCACTGCCTATATAATCCATCGTTTGTCCCATGGCTCGGGATCTCGTGCCTTGCTCCTTTATCTTTGGTCGCCACTCCTCCTCATGGAGGTTGCGTGGAGTGGGCACTTTGATCCAATTGGAATCGCTCCCATGATGGGCGCAGTATGGGTAAGCGGCGTAGTATCGCACCCAGCTTTGTTGGCCCTGAGAGTGGGCTCTCTCCTGGGGATTAGTATCTCTGTTAAGTTCGCACCCCTTGCTGTTATTCCCGTAGTTTTTCGACGTCACGGTGCGCTTGCGGTTGTCGGTTGTTTGGCGATTCCAGTCCTTCTGTACATTCCTTTTTCTGGTGTTGGTGCCGCATTGTTCGATGGTCTTAGAACTTATGTGGACCTCTGGCAGTTTAACGCGGGCGGTTACCTGTTGTTGGAACAAATGGTAGGTCACCGAGATATTTCCAAGTGGCTTGGAACCATGGCTGTTATGGTCGTCATTGGATGGGCATCTGTGCAAAAGTGGCCACTAGAACGCTCGCTGTTCTGGTTGATTGGCACGGCGCTTATCGTCTCGCCCACGATTCACCCGTGGTATTTATTGTGGGTGCTGCCATTAGCCTGTTTATGTGAGTCCCGCGGTTGGATTTTAATGACGGGTACCGTTTTTCTATCCTATGCGGGCCGAGATGTGTACTTGACTTCGGGAGTGTGGCCGCAGCCGCTATGGCTTACGGGGATCATCCATGTGCCCCCTCTGGCTCTTTTAGCCTACGATGGTTGGAGAGGCACTAGACCTCAAGGACTCACCTGTGGCAAGAAGATACCCGAGGGCAAATAGGGCCGTGAATGGGATACTAGAAAACAACCCTAAGTTTGCGATGTTCGCGATCGCGCTCACTAGTGCTACGGTGAGCAGTGCGCGCACAACTGAGGGGCCTACTTTAACCGGAGCTTGGTAGCCGACTCTCGATATAAAACCTTCTTTGGGGGTGCGAACAAAAGGAGTGGTGTTTTCACGGAACCCTCTCGCAACAGCAACTGTCAACGGTACCCCGAGTCCGAGTCCGAGGAGCATGGCTTCAAGCACTTGTCTCGGAACTAGCCTGCCCCGTTGCCGCAAACAACCGGCAGTGCCATAAAATATAATGAATGGAAGTGTCGCAAAGGCCAGGGCGAGCAGGTGGATCCACCACGGCAGGCTCGACCCGGGAGTAACAACCCAACCTGCCGCTGCGATGGTTACTCCAAGCATTAGGGTCAGCGGGTGGACCACGTGACCGAATAAATGTGCCGTGGCTTCTAGCTTGACTTCCAACGGCAAATCTGCGTTCCATACGCGTGGGAGAAGCTTCCGGGCGTTTTGTATGCCACCCTGTGTCCAGCGGCTTTGTTGGACCTCTACCGCAGGTAAGCTGAGGGGTAGTTCTGCCCCAACACGGACTTCGCCCAAAAATACGAATCGCCAGCCAGCGAGCTGTGCACGATAGCTTAAATCAACATCTTCAGTGAGGGTGTCGCTGTGCCATCCGCCGGCATCCTCCATGCATTTCCGGCGCCACATTCCAGCTGATCCGTTGAAGTTGAAGAAGAGGTTCGCACGGTAGCGAGCTTCGTGTTCAATCGCGAAGTGTGCATCGAGAAAAAGCGCTTGTGCCCGAGTGAGCCAGCTTCGACCACGGTCTAGGTGGTCCCAGGCTGCCTGTACCGCTCCTACGTTGTCATCCGCGAACGGCGGCAGTAGACGGCGGATTAGATCTGGCGAGGGTACAAAGTCAGCGTCCAAGACAAGTAGGAACTCTCCGCGAGCAAGATTGGTACCATAGGCGAGGGCTCCTGCTTTAAATCCTTCGCGGTCCGAGCGCTGTATATGGTGCGCGTCGATGCCACGAGAACGCCACACTTCAACCTGATGTGCAGCCAGCGAGGTTGTTTTGTCATCTGAGTCGTCCAAGACCTGTATCTCAAGTTGGTCCGTTGGATAATCAAATGAGCAGGCAGCATCGATTAACCGCTCTACTACGTTAGCCTCGTTGTAGACAGGGAGCTGAACAGTGACGTGGGGAAGTGGCCCATCCCACCGGGCAGCTTCGGATCGGGCCGGTCGGCGGAAGCGGAGCCAGAGGAGCCTCAGTCGATGAGCGCCAAACGGAATGAGAAGTGCCAGGGTTGCCAGGTATATGAGGTTGCCGACGAAATTCACTCTCGAGCGTCCGTATCCGAAGGCACGGGTGCTCCTGTTGCCTCAGAGGATGCGAACCACCATATCATATTGTTGTCGCCTCCGCCTATATCTCGGTGCCGGAGCGTCTCCAGGTACCCCCTCTTACCTCGGGCAGCTATTGAGACGATGCTAAATGGTACCGCGTCGGGCAGCAACGCGAGCGGGATTTTCTCTAGGGTACGCGTTCCTATTTCATAATCTCTGCGGCTCGAAACTCAAGTCGATCGACCACAACCTGCCCATCACTCATAACGACTAATACGTCTTGGTATGAACCAATGTTATCGAGTGGGTTTCGCTCAAGCACAAGCAGGTCCGCCTCAAATCCGGGTGTGATTCGCCCAATCCTACCTGCTACCCCGAGAAGTTCAGCTGCGACTGTTGTTGCCGCCCTGATGGCGTCAAGCTCGCTGAGCCCGATGCCGACCAACTCAATCAGTTCGTGGCTCATTCGGAGGACACTCTCAGGGCCATATCCCGTGTCCGTCGCGGCTACAATTGGGACGCCCAGACTGTGTGCAATTGCTGCGGTTTCGCGGATGCGGGTCAGCATATGTTTCCCACGAACTTGAAGTACGGGGTCATCGTAGTCTCCGCCTGGCAGAGTGAGGTCCGAAACCACAGCAATTGTCGGGACAAGATATGTATGGTGTTCCAACATTAGGCGGAGCGTCTCTTCCCGAAGATATGTTCCGTGCTCTATGCTTTTCACCCCGGCCATAACAGCCGCACGGCCTCCCACATCTCCATGAGCGTGAGCGGCTACAGGCACCCCATCAGAGCTGGCCTCGTCTACTAACGCAGCGAGTTCGGTCTCAGTAAAGAAGGGCTTTCTCGGATCTGTTTCAGGAAGTCCGGCGCGCTCGGTTGCGTTGACTTTAATGAAATCGACGTTTCGGTCGAGCATGGCTCGAGCGAAACGTCGGAGCATCGTGGGCCCACGGATATCTGTCTCGAGTAGGTCGGCCAGCCCAGGTTCGTCGAGGAACAAGCCCTCGGCTGGTCTAGGACGGATATGGTACCCTGCAGCGAGAAGCTCAGGACCAGCAAACGCTCCGCGCGCGAAAAGCTCACGGAGACCGAGGTCAGTGAAGAAACTTCCGCCCATACTCCGTGCAGTCGTGACTCCGGATAGCAATGCCCGTCGTGCGTCGGATAGGTTGGAGATGTGCACATGGGCATCGATAAGGCCCGGTACCAGAAACCGGCCGCCCAGATCCATGATGCGGGCGTCATCGGGTGCTTTACCACCCACTTCAATACTGACGATTTCACCATGTCGGACCACAACGGTTGCGTTATCGATGGTCTCTGCAGAGGAAGGATCGAGCACGGTCGCTCTGACGAATACGACAGATCCTGACTGTGCATAGCCTTCGCTTCTTAGGCCAAGACTGACGAGAAATAGCGTGCAAATCACAAGTTGGCGTGCGGTCATAAGATCATCCTCAAAACTTTGTTTTGAACTGGTTCGGGACCTACCGTCATTTGCGAGTTAAAGCCAATTATATTATTTGATGCAGCTCAACGTCACACCTGAGGTTCGTTGGGTAATTGTATTAAGGTTATATGACTTGTTGATTCGGCCGGATCAAGTTAAGCAACCCTGCATTATACAGCGGCGGCTGATCGCCGATACCCGATGGGATATTGCTCATGAGGATTACTAGTCCCATCGCAGTCTTGTTCGGTAAATTTCCGTTCCGACCCATTCAAGAGCAGGTGAAGGTCGTCACAGAATGCGCGGATGAAATCGTGGCGCTGTTC
>CAYZOT010000006.1:0-59192 GCA_964480515.1 uncultured Gemmatimonadota bacterium | reverse complement strand
CGTGGCGCTGTTCGTCGGCTTGTTCATGGCGGTGATTGGGCGAGTGATGATCTCGCGTGTGAAGGTCGACCCTGATGCAGAGGCGGTTTTCCACTACGCGGGTGTCGAAAAAATCTTCACGCCGCTATGCGTCTTCACCGCCTGCGCGATGGCCTTCGCTCATGGATCAAACGACGTGGCAAACGGTATAGGTCCACTGGCTGCTATCGTCAGCATTGCGACCTCTGGAGAGGTGATGCAGGAGTCGGCCGTCCCGCTCTGGGTACTGATGCTGGGCGGTGGTGGAATCGTCTTGGGGCTAGGGACCATGGGCTATCGGGTCATGCGGACGATTGGAACCAAGATCACTGAATTGACCCCGAGTCGTGGGTTTTGCGCGGAACTCGCCGCCGCCAGCACTGTTGTGATTGCCTCTCGTCTTGGCCTTCCAGTCTCGACCACACACATCATTGTCGGTGCTGTGCTAGGTGTGGGATTCGCGCGCGGGATCGCAGCAATCGATCTTCGTGTGGTACTCGGAATTGTGACATCATGGGTCCTTACCTTACCGATCGGGGCGGGACTAGCCGCGTTCTTTTTCTTTTTCTTCCGCGGTGTGTTTCTGTAACTGGAGTTGAGCAATGTCCGACTGGACACTGCAAGAAGTAGACGATGTACAGATCTTTAAAGGTTATCGCTTACCGGCGACCGCCTCGACCCGGTGGCTCATCATAACAGGGCCACCAGGTTGCGGAAAATCAACGGAGATCAACAACCTCGGGGGTTGGCCAGAAGAGGGTTTTCTCGACCTTACAGAAAGCCGATGGTGGCGATCCCCTGTGCTTAGATTCTGCCCCCGACAAGTTCATCTGGGCCTGCCGTTTCGGGGGCATGCAAAAGCGTTGACCCTTTTCGACGAAGAATGGCTTCGCGCTAAGCCGCATCCGCACCTAAACCTCTCGAGGATCTATCTCCCTCCCTCGGATAAGTGGCGGGATCGATACGTATTCGGGTTTCTCCTCCCATCTGCGGAAGAGGTGTTTGCCGCGCGTAGCGAGAGAGCGTATCGGCAGAGCCACCTCGTCGATGTAAAGTTGTCGCTTGAACATGTGGCGGCGGAGTTGGATACATATCATAGGGTTGCTCTTCAGTTGCACCGTGCGGGTCTAAAGATCTTCGTTCGGGACGAATATGGTGGTCCACCGAAGGTTTTCGAGACGGAGATGCGAACCATCCGTTCTCCATGGGACTCTGAGCCGCCGCCGCAGCGCCCACTCATCGGAAGAATGCTAGAGATGCTGGCAGGCACAAGCAGCCCACCCATCATCGAGAACTTGGAGGAAACGCATCTTCACGGTAAGCAGATGAGGATTCCGATCGAACTTTTACCGGTCGAGATTAGCCTGGGACCTCAAAAGCTGTGTATGTTTTCCGAGTTTCCGCTTGGTGACAGCGATCATCCGGTTACTCCGAACCTCCTGATCTTCGATCCCGAACAGTACGCTGACCAGATCAGTGGATTTGTTCGACTACAGTCCGGTGGAAGGATTCGCATCGGAAAGGGGGAAGCGGATCGGCTAATCACACCTCGGCTCCCCACAAACATCTCCTCAAGGCTTTCGATCTCGTACGACGGAACATTGATTACACTGGCTGATCTACACTCTCCGAGCGGCACGATTGTGGCGCCTGCTGCTGGATCCCAGACGACAAACCCCCTCCGAAAAGGCGTGCGAGAACGGCGCACGAGGATCGCGCACATTTTGGGTGCTCCCGTAGAACAGTGGCCCGCCGAGGAAGCGCTAGCGAATCTCCGCGACGTAAACCAGCGGTTGAAGAGCCAGCGGTTTCGGCCCTCCGACGATCGCGGTCACCCGGGCGGATTGGTCGAGCTCCCCGTCGAAGTCACGCCGGTGATTGTGGGAGACCTGCATGGAAATCTGGACAATCTTCTCAGCGTCTTGAGCGCGAACCGATTTCTCGATGAGCTTGAACAGGGCACTGCCAGCGTCATTCTGCTTGGTGATGCGGTTCACCTGGAAGAGGGAGATTTGGAAGACATGGAAGACTCGATCGCGATGATGGACGTCCTCCTTCGTTTCATGCAGGTCTTCCCAGAACACTTCATCTATCTTCGTGGAAACCACGACAGCTTCTCACAAGAGATCATGAAAGGAGGAGTGCAGCAGGGAAGGGTTTGGCGAAAGCGGTTGATGGAGGTCCGGGGCCCCGAGTACGTCCAGGAGCTACAGCTTTTCTACGATCGCTTGCCACTGGTGGCGACCTCGGATGACTTTGTTGCGTGTCACGGAGGGCCGCCGCTTGGGCGTGTCTCACGCAAACGCCTGATCAACCTGTATCGCCATCCCACACTCAGTCACCAACTCTCATGGAACCGGCTTCAGAAAGCCAGCAATCCGGCGGGATACACGAACAGGGAGATTCGCGCGCTGAAGCAGGCCGTGGGTCTGCGCCGCTCGGACCCGCTCATCGTATCGCATACGCCCAAGCATGGTTCTGACACTGTGTGGCTGGACCACGGTGGGATCCAGGGCCACCACATCGTACACAGCGCGAATCGTCACAACGTGGCCGTCTTCTCGCGCATTTGCGGCGAGATCGCCCCGCTCGTCTACCCCGTCCAACGTCTCGTTGAGTGGAAGGTAGATGGCGTGTGAGAGGGTTGGCTCTACCTAGACTCAGAAATCGATCTGTAGGACGAAAAGAAACTGCCCGTCTGCGATTGTCGGAGCGTTCGGCGAAGAGTTTACAGCCACACCGTACTGGAGTCCGAATTTTGTATAAAACGCCGGATAGACGTTGAATCCGAAGAGGAGAAAATCTCGACCGTCTCCGATGGCTGGTTCGAAGCTGTCATATCGTACCACCCCCTCGACCGCCCCATGTGCCCGATACCCCATTTCTACATATCCACCATATGCATGCTTGGTTTCCGAGGCGCCCCGCTCAACGTTGTATTTAGCCCGTAAATACTCTCCCGTAATTGAAAAATCCCTATAGGATGCTTTTAGGTCTGCTCCCCATAATAACCGACTCCCAGAAAAGGCGGTCGTAAACTCGCGAGCCGTACGCGGTTCACCTGTGACTATACCAAGACCGAGCTCAGCAGATGAGTCGTTCGAATATGCGATGGAACCGCCCACTTGAATAACAAAATCATCGTAAAATGAAATGGCGCCGATTGAATTGAATTGCCCACGAGCCGAAAACATGTAGTTGTCACCATCGTTCTCGAACCTCTGGCCGTTGCCATTAAACAGACCAGTCCCAAACAACAATCGACCGTCAGCAGCTTCTACGCTGGCGGAAACACCAACCTGTCGCCCTGGTCCGATAGCTTGTGTCGCTTGGGCTCTCTCGAGGAAAGTGAGATCACCTTTATCCTTGAGCGCCTCGAGTCCAAATGCGGGCCGGAAGAGTCCGAATGAAAGTTTTACTTCACGCGTGACCGGTATTGCGGCGATTGCATCCAGAAGTTTGAAGCTCTCATTGCCTGGGTCATACTCGACTTGAGTGAAGTAGTCAAAGATGATGCCGATTTTTCCTTCGACACTAAGCCGTGCATCGAAGATGTCGAAACCGGTTGGCTTGTTGAACAAAGCGGAGTCATTGGGTTCCGCTCGGAATCCTGTCCGTAGCAGACCTCCAATCTCAACCGGAGGTCTGTCTGACTGCGCTTCGGCCATTATTGGCAGCAACAGGCTGACAATTGAAGCAAGCCACACCCACCTACTCCTCATCCGTGGTCCTCTCATCTGACCCGGACCGGGTATTGGTTCCATAATCTTTGGACAAATTCTTTTGCGAGTCAGAATCAAGGTAACGCCACCCTCCTAGTCCGATCGCGGCATTGATCCAAAAATGCGCGACAATGGCAGGGAAAAGGCTACCAGTCATGATCGTCGATGTAGCTAATATCATTCCGAGAGTTCCAGTACGCACGATCCCTACCATATTTTGATACCCATGTGCGAGTCCGAATGACCCAGATATCGCCACTGCTGCCAGCCAAGGAGAGCCGGTCAACTGGGAGATCGCCCACAAACCAAAACCGCGGAACACATACTCCTCACATACAGCTGCCATACCCGAAAGCAAAAGGAACCCTCGTGTCTCCGATGCGTTCGTAGGGATTATAAGCGTTGGAATGGCGCTCTCTTCCCACCCAATGAGTCGAGCTGAAGTTGTAATAACCCATATAAGTAAGAGCCCGATTATTGTTGTACTAAAGGCCCAGACGAAGCCGACTCTCGCATCATTGATTGTCCAGCCCATATCGTCTGCTGGAAGGTCTTGCCAAGCTGCTACTCCAAGGGTGAGTATCGCGATGACAATTAATGAAAACGCCATGGAGACGTACAACATATTGCGGTTGGACGTCGCATCTAAAATGTCGTCGACGCTCCGGCGGGCTTCGATTGCAGCCAATACGGGAAGGCCGACTAGAAGAAGCACCGCGAAACCTGTGGCGAGGGGTGTCAGCTGTGTTTGCATTCGCCGTTCGACTCTCCTTAGGGGGTATATCGATCGGCGGGACGGGGACTGATACAACTACTTACATAAGAGTGCAACTTTTCCCTCCAGGGAACTTTGCCGATACGTTGCGAGTACTCCCGAGTTTCGGGGGCTGCTTAATAACATACACCGGATGGATCGCATTTTGATCGATCTTACGATCGCTCAGTTCAGGCCTGCAAAAGGAGACCTTGAGAAAACACTCGAGGACTTCGGATTGTTGATGTCTGATGTGCTCACTCAAACACCTACGTCTCGACTCGTCGTCTTCCCTGAAACTGCACTCACGGGATACTTCCTTGAAGGAGGCGTCCGCGAACAAGCCTTGACTGCGCAAGCAATGTTTGACCAGCTCAACAACAAGTACACTGAGGTCAGCAGGGAGTCCGTAGATGTTGCAATAGGTTTCTATGAGGTCGACGCTGGGCGAATCTACAATTCGGCTATGTACGCTCGACTAGGCCCTGATGGGGGTGTGGTCCACGTCCATCGGAAGGCTTTCTTACCGACTTATGGTGTTTTTCAAGAAGAACGTTTCATTGAAGCTGGTCCGAGTATAGTAGCTTTTGATGGGCCACTAGGGCGCACGGCTCTGTTGATCTGTGAAGAAGCGTTCCACTCGATCTCGGGGACGTTAGCGGCTCTAGATGGGGCAGAAATTATATTAGTTCTCAGTGCCTCCCCTGGACGTGGTGCTCCGCCTGGTTCCGGAGTGCCTGCCAATGTTGCGCGCTGGGACCTCTTAGGCAGCGGGCTCGCTGCTGAACACGGCGTCTTCGTCGTCGTATCGCAGCTAGTAGGATTTGAAGGTGGTAAAGGTTTTGCAGGTGGGTCAGCAGCGTACGACCCGTTTGGTCACCGTCTTGTCGCCGGACCATTATGGGAGCAAGCTATACTGCCTGTCACTTTAGATCTGGATACTGTAACTCAGGCACGGACCGAAGAACCCCTATTTGCAGACCTTGAACGAACGTGGACTCGCCTTCTGGTGAACAGCCCTGGGGCTGGTGTTGGGCCCCCGGATATCTTGCGCGCAAAGACCACCGAGGTTTCTGATCGCGGTGGAACTCCGTGACATTGTTTGAAGTGCCGCAATGACTGTTAACACAGTTGAATCGACGGCCCCTATCGACCCGGAAACTTCGATATGGCCTATACCCGAGGTTGCATTCGCCCACCCGCCCAACCCCAGAGACTATGCTGTACTTGAACTAGATTTAGGTGTAGTACGCACTTGGCTCGTGGAGTTTCTTTTCCACGAAATTCGGCGTAGACGCGGATTTGAGCGGGTTGTTGTGGGTCTGTCCGGTGGTGTCGATTCTTCGCTTACTGCCGCGTTGTGCGCCGAGGCTTTGGGACCAGAAGCTGTGTCCGGTTTTCTCCTCCCCTACCGGACATCGAGTGATGCGAGTCGAGAACACGCTCTTCATCTTGCCGAGATCCTTGGCATAGAAACACGTACAATCGAAATCACGGCTGCTGTGGATGGGTATTTAGACAGCTTTGAGCCTGCTGCTAGTGAGCATCGGCGGGGCAACGTGGCAGCACGCCAGCGCATGATTGTGTTGTTCGACCAGGCATTCAAACTTGGGGCACTTCCGGTTGGCACAGGCAACAAGTCAGAGCGGTTGTTGGGATACTACACTTGGCACGCAGATGATTCTCCCCCAATCAATCCGTTGGGCGATCTATTCAAAAGCCAAGTCTGGGCACTCGCGCGCGAATTGGGCGTCCCCGATGAGATCATTAACAAACCTGCCACCGCAGATCTGATCCAGGGACAGACTGATGAGGGAGATCTTGGGATCAGTTACGCAGAGGCTGACCTCATTCTTCATCACCTACTCTCGGGGCGATCGAATGAAGACCTTGTCGAAGTCGGTTTCGAACCAAAAAAAGTTGAGTTGGTCCGCGAACGGTTAGAGCAGACGCACTGGAAACGCCACTTGCCGACTGTGGCAATGTTATCTGCGACCGCGATTGGTGAGTGGTACCTGCGGCCAGTGGATTATTAATGACCCGCCAAGCTGGATGGTTCAACGGGAAATTGTCATCGTGTGGACCAGCTAATCAAATCGCAATTGGGTGGTCCACACACGCTCCGCTACAATGCGGGAGCAATACCCCCTAGGGGAATCGAACCCCTGTCTCCTGGCTGAGAACCAGGTATCCTAGGCCACTAGACGAAGGGGGCTTTTTGGGGTCGGTATTTTAGTTCGCTAGCAATAGGTGTCAAGATAGCAACAGAACAATGGACCTTTGGACTGGCTCAGCCAACGATCTGCTCCGGCGGGCAAATTAGATAACCGAAGGGGACGTGAGGAGACACACCAAGTGAGCTGGGAACACCTACATATTATCTCGCACTCGTTTCCAATCGTGCTGACGGTGAGTGGGGCGGTTGTCGGCCTAATCGGTTGGTGGCAGGATCGACAAGCTCTAGAGATGTGGGGTTTGGTCTCATTCATCATTGCGGCTGCCTTCGTTGCCCCCGCGTATCTCACCGGTCTTGCAGCAGCTGACGTCATTGCAGATCGCACATTCGTTCGCCCTAGTGTGGTTCAGACGCATCGTTTTTGGGCAACATGGGCTGCGATACCCGTCTTCTCTGCCGGTGCCCTCGCTGTTTTTTCATTTTATGAGCGCAATGACAGACGGTTGCGACACTTTGTTCTACTCGTTGGACTCTTCGCATCGTTTGTCGTTGCTTATGCTGCTTGGTTGGGTTCAAAGATTGAACACGGGGACCATGACCAGACCTCGTCAAATAGCGGGTGCCCTAGAACATTCGACCGAGCTGCCTGTGAATTCGTTTATTCCACCGCGTCAGTAGTTCATACCACAGGAAATCGACTAGGTGATCAAGTCTAGTGGCTCTCGAGGGGAGGGAATTCGAGCGCCACCCTGGAGCTTAGAACGCTGTGTGCTAGGCCTTTGAACTTAGTGACTACTTGATTGCAGAAGGATAGCAAGCCCAAAAAATGTGAGTGCTGCAATGCCCATTGCCAACGTCTGAAGCGCCCGTTCCTTCATGGTCAGTTTTCCAAGTGAGCCGAGTAATACGGAAACCAGAACGGTCGTAACGAGCAAGATTCCCAAAATCATCTACGAGTGTCCTCTTCGGTTTACATGCCGGGGTGTCAAGGTCCCATCTTTTGGAAGACCGTGGAATTGGCGCCTCCTGATTTTCCCTTCGGTGAAAGATGACAAGCTCGGGTATATCCCGGCCTACGGCAATGAGACCTCAAGCTGGAGTCAGAATTGACTGGCCTCATCCTATTAATGAGGAACAGTGTTTTATTTAGGTCCAGAAAGCCGTCTTAATGTCAGCCCGGATCGTGACCATCTTAGTCTAATGGAGTTTGCTCTATTGCGACGCTGGCTCCCGCGCGAGTCACTTTTCTCGATGATCCATACTGATCTATGGTGTCAGGGTTGTTTCGCTCGACCAGTCGCTTTCGATGGATGGAAAGGTCGCATCAAAGCCTTGCAAAACGAGGTTCTGAACTTCTTTGACCGATATCTGGACACCTTCATTCACCAGACTGGTCATTTTTACACCATTGATACCGCATGGGATGATCGAGCTAAAGTATTCGAGTGGCTCATTGGTTACGTTCAAGGCAAACCCATGCCAAGTGATCCAGCGGCTCGCATGGATGCCGATTGATCCAATTTTTCGGATCCGTTGTTCTGTGATTAGCTGGGGAGCATCGGAGGAAGACACCGTCACGAAACCATCTGCCTCAACGGATGTTGTCGAGGATGACGGTGGCGGATCACCGGTCCATACGCCCGTATGATCGGCGACCCGATATCCAGGTAGGTCAAGGTAACTGAGGACTCTTAGGAGTGCCTCTTCCAGTCTCCGAAGGTACCAGTGCAAATCGAGTCTGTAGGCATGGAGATCAAAGATTGGGTACCCCACCAGTTGACCGGGTCCATGATAAGTTACGTCACCTCCCCGTTCGATCTCTGTTACTTCAATTCCATGGGTTGAGAGGGTATTCGGGAGTGCGATAATGTTTTGGGGATCGGAGTCTCGTCCGAGCGTGATAACAGGCGGGTGTTCAACGAGCAGGAGTAAGTCATGGTCTGGTGGTGTCTCACGCCGTTCGCCAGCAAGTTTACGTTGTAACTCGAGGATCTCTTGGTATCGTCGAACCCCGAGGTCAACCACTCTTAGCGTGCGAGTATCGACTCTGCCCGAAAGCCCAGGCATGGTCTCCTCCATCTAGGTCTTACGTGTGGATAGCCCGTCCGAGCGCGGCTAATGCGGCTTCCATTACGGCCTCTGCCATGCTCGGGTGACCATGCGCGTGACCGATGATTTCATCAAGCGTCATCTCAAGCTCACGGCCTAGTCCCACTTCCGCGACGAGTTCGCTAACATTATGTCCAATCATGTGCACTCCCAACACCTCACCGTACTCCGCTTCGGCGACTATTTTGACAAATCCTTCACTGGAACCGGCAGTCAGCGCCCGGCCATGAGCTAGCAGTGGGTACTTGCCTGTGACCACACTATATCCTGCCTCTTCGGCTTTCTTCTCTGACATGCCAATCGACGCAATTTCGGGGTGGCAATAGCCGACAGAAGGAATGTTCCCATAATTGACGCCGTGTTTTGCTTGACCAGCAATGTGCTCCGCTGCAACCATGCCTTCATGAGACCCTACATGTGCTAGCATAGGCTCTCCAGCAACGTCCCCGATGGCATACACAGAGGGTGAGCTCGTTTGACACCACTCGTCGGTGACAATGAACCCGCCGTCAATTTTCACACCACTTTCCTTGAGTCCTAGATCGTCAGTCACAGGTTTTCGGCCTACCGCCATTAGCACCAAATCCGTCTCTTCAGTCGCTTCACCACCGTTCTCATTTTCGACTGTGAGTATCATCGGGGTTCCGTCCCGATCTAGGGCTTTGACCTTGGTTTTGGTAAGGGTACGAATGCCACGCTTTTTGAACGATCGTTCAAGTGTTTTCCCTATTTCCGGATCTTCAAGTGGTACGAGCGAGTCAAGCGCCTCGATCAGAGTGACCTCCACTCCGAATGCATTAAAGACGTCGGCAAACTCCACACCTACGAATCCTGCACCGACAATCGCGAGGCGCTCAGGTAACGTTTCGAGACTGAGAGCTTCACGACTGCCGATCACTTTGGTGCCGTCGAACTCGAATCCCGGAAACGTCTTCATCGCTGCGCCCGTGGCGATTACGATGTTTTTACAGACTAGCTGGCGGGTGTCATCGCTCGTTTTAACTTTCACCTCTCCGACGCCTGTGAGCTGACCTCGGCCCTCTACTATTTCCACCTTATTTTTTTTGAGAAGGAACTGTACTCCTCCGGTCAGTTTCTTGGTGATAGCCCGACTTCGCCCAACCGCGGCGTTATAGTTGTACTCCACCTCAATGGGATTGACGCCCATTTCGGCACCATGGCTCTTGAGATTTTGGGCGAGCGCAGCACTTTCTAGAAGTGCCTTCGCAGGGATACAGCCCCAGTTTAGACATGTACCCCCAAAGCCCCCCTCTTGGGAACCGCTCTCTACGCATGCCACCTTGAGGCCAAGCTGAGCTGCCCGAATAGCGCATACATAACCAGCGGGCCCAGACCCGATGACTACCACATCATAAGTTTCCGACATTCTCTTTACTCGCTCTGCGTTACTTTCTTGTGTTGTTAACGAACGGGGCGATGATATTTAGTAAAGTCTTAGAGAATAAGATGGAGCGGATTCTCCAGAATTGCTTTGAAGGTATCTAAGAACTGGGCGCCAGACGCGCCATCGATTACGCGGTGATCGCAGGACATCGTCGCTCTCATCCGCTTCCGGACCTGCACCTCGCCCGAGACCACCACGGGTTTTTCGACTGTTCGTCCGATTGCAAGAATGCCTGCTTCGGGCGGATTTATAATTGCGGTGAATTGGTCAATTTCAAACATGCCTAGATTGCTAATCGAGAATGTACCGTTTTGGTACTCTTCAGGTTGAAGTGCCTTTTCGCGAGCCCGCTCGATGAGCTCGTGGGCCTCGACAGATATCTGACGCAATTCTTTTCGGCCGGCATCTCGGAGAACAGGTGTAATCAAGCCCCCTTCAACTGCAACCGCGATGCTAAGGTCGACGGTGCCATGGTACCGGACGGTATCGTTTTCCCATGATGCGTTGATCATGGGATGCCGCGTAAGCGCTTCGGCGGCGGCTTTGAGGAAGAGGTCGTTGACGCCAATCTTTTCGTCCGGGAACCGATCGTTTAGGTCAGTCCGAAGCTCAAGTGCACGCCCCATGTCGATCTCGATCGTCAAGAAGAAATGTGGGATTGGTCCGATCGACTGGACGAGACGCCGGGCAATCGCCTTCCTCATCTGGCTTGCCTCTTCGACACGTGGTGCAGGGGCGACTGGAACCGGAATTTCGGGTGCAGTTTTCACGATAGCCTGAGGAGGTGGCGTACTCGTTTTGATGGAAAGAACCGCTTCAACATCAGATTTTACGACCCGGCCGCTTGGGCCAGATCCCGCAATCATTGCTACATCAATTCCAGCCTCGAGTGCCATCCGTCGTGCTACTGGCGAAGCTTTTACCCGGCCATCCAGGGTTGTCATTGAGGGGACCAGGTCAGGTTGTGCCGTAATTGGTCTTGGGTCGACGGCTTTTGTTACGTTCTTGTTTGTTGCGTCTGTGGACTGTGCAGTTGTTACAGGCGTTTGTTTTTCTATTGGTGGGTCGGTGTCGGTTGGGGAATCAGGGCTTCTTACCTCTTTTGTCGTATCGGCTGTCTTAGCCGATGCCAGCATGTCATCTATGGATTCTTCGAGTTCGGCAATTACACCAATTAGTGCACCGACCGGTACAGTTTGGCCGGCTTCAACCACAATTTTCCTTAGTACGCCGCCACCAAGTGCCTCGATCTCCATGTTTGCCTTGTCCGTTTCAATCTCCGCAACGATATCGCCTTGCGAGATTGTATCTCCTTCGGAAACTCTCCACGCGATGAGTTTCCCTTCTTCCATAGTTGGACTTAGCTGTGCCATTACAACTTTTGTAGCCATATCAATCGATGCCTATAGAAACTTCTAGTTCGCGTAACACACGTGGCGTACGGCTTTGACCACGTGTTCGGCGTTCGGAGTTACGATCTTTTCGAGATTTTTAGCATACGGCATAGGGACATCAAGCCCGGTCACGCGAGCGATTGGGGCATCGAGAGAATCGAATGCCTCCCGTTGGATGTCATCTACGACTTGTGCGCCGATGTTGCACATCGGCCAACCCTCCTCGGCAACTACGACTCGGTTAGTCTTTTGAACGGATTCAATGATTGCATCGACATCAAGGGGGCGAATGGTGCGAAGATCTAGGACCTCCACCTCGATACCCTCTTCTGATAGCTTTTGTGCGGCCGTAAGCGACTGGTGCACCATCTTCGAATGACATACCACCGTGACGTCCGACCCGGATCGTTTCACCTCAGCTTTCCCCAGTGGTGTCAAATATTCTTCGTCTGGAACCTCGTCCTTAACGAGGTTGTACATGATCTCGCTCTCTATGAAGATTACCGGATCATTGTCTCGTATCGCGCTCTTTAGGAGTCCCTTGGCATCTTTTGCCGTGGATGGTGCAACAACCTTTAGGCCGGGAACGTAGCTGTACCACGGTTCAGGTGACTGCGAGTGTTGGGCTCCGAGTTGTAGCGCCGCGCCGCCGGGGCCACGGAACACGATCGGTACGTTGTATTGTCCTCCTGACATCTGATACATCTTCGCGGCCGCATTTATGATTTCATCAATGGCCAGCAATGCGAAATTCCACGTCATAAATTCTACAATGGGTCGGAGGCCAGTCATTGCGGCCCCGACGCCAAGACCAGTAAAGCCAAGCTCGGCTATGGGCGCATCGCGAATGCGCCATTCTCCAAACTGATCTAAAAGTCCTTTCGTGACTTTGTAGGCGCCGTTGTACTCTCCGACCTCTTCGCCAATAACAAAAACGGAATCATCGCGTTCCATTTCCTCACGGATGGCGTCGTTGAGAGCTTCTCGGTATGAAAGAGTCGGCATCAAGAAAACTCCTTCCGCCAGGCATCGCGTCTTTGTAGGTCATCCGGATAGCGATCTGAGTAGATGTATTGGTAGATGGTGTCAGGGTCTGGAAAAGGACTGGTGTCCGCGAATTCAGCGGCGGCTTCGCAGACGGTGATCATCTCTTGATCGATTTTATCATATTCTTCTTCGGTAAGTCGGCCGGCCTCGATCATGAGTTGGCGAAAAGCTAGGATCGGATCATCGGAGCGCCACTTCTGAACCTCTTCCTTCGTGCGGTACGTACCGTGCGAAGGATCAGCCATGGAGTGTCCCATATACCGAAAGCACTTCGCTTCGATAAATGATGGAAGTTTCTCTGTCCTGCCACGATCGATCGCCTCTTCCACCACTTGGCGCACGGCGAGGACATCCATTCCGTCGACGTCGATCGAGGCCAGTCCATCGTAGGCGAGGCCACGGTCCTTGAGTTCCTTTACTGCAGCGACTCGTTGAACGTCGGTCCCCATTCCGTACTGGTTGTTCTCAAGCAAAAACACGACAGGGAGTTTCCAACGGGCTGCCATATTCATCGACTCATGAAATGCTCCAATATTTACTACCGAGTCGCCGAAGAAACATAGGCAGACCTGTTCTCCCCCCTGATATCGGATGGTGTAGCCGACGCCGACGGCGAGTGGTAGGTGGGAACCCACGATCCCGTGACCTCCCATAAAATTGAGCGACTTGTCAAACATATGCATCGAGCCGCCATAACCCTTCGAGCAGCCATCCACGCGTCCGTACAATTCCGCCATTACGGCATTGGGGCTTATCCCGCGCACGAGGGCTTGAGCGTGGTCCCGGTACGCTGTGATAACATAGTCATCAGATCGCAGCGCGGTGATAGCTCCTACGGCAACCGCCTCCTGGCCCGTGTAGAGATGGCAGAACCCGCCGATCTTTCCTGTTTGGTAGACCTCTGCCGCTTTTTCCTCAAACCGGCGCGAGACAATCATTAACCGCAGGACTTCGATGCATTCCTCCGTCGACAGACCGAGAAAATCTGTGGCCGATCTTTCTTGATCGTCTGTCGGAGAGGTTAGAAGCTCTTCGGACTTGACTATCATGAATTTATTGGTCCATGAAGCATAGAGGGTTCTCGGATGATTTTTTCAGTACGGTGGAGCATTTGGCTTCCCTCCGTTACCCATCTGAGAGCTGGGCCACGCGTGCTTTCAGTTCCACGACTTGCTCACGTGCATGGTAGCTGGAACGCACTAATGGACCGCTCTCTACATGCATGAATCCTTTTTCCTCACCGACCTTCGCCCAGTTTGTGAATTCTTGAGGAGACACATAACGGTCGATCGGAAGGTGGTCCTTCGATGGTCTGAGGTACTGTCCGATCGTAAGGATTTGGACGCCTACATCGAGCGCGTCCATCATAAACTCCTCAATATCTTCGGCTGTCTCACCCAGCCCCAGCATAATCCCAGTCTTGATAAGAGTCTTGTCGTCCAGTTCGCGCCCAGTTCTAAGGACGTCTAGGGAGCGTTGGTATCGGCCTCCTGGACGTGCAGTTCGGTGCAAGCGACGGACGGTTTCCATGTTGTGGTTAAATATTTCGGGTTTCGCATCAATCACAGTCTTAATCGCAGCGGCATTACCCCGAAAATCGGGGGTAAGTACCTCAATGGAACATTCCGGCCGTCGAGATCTGATCTCTCGGATCATCTCCGCAAAGATCCATGCCCCTCCATCTGGCAAATCGTCGCGATCAACTGATGTAATCACACAGTGGTTGAGCTTTAGCTTGTCAATTGCTTCAGCCACTCTCCGTGGTTCGTCTTCGTCGAGCACGTCCGGGCGCCCATGCGCGATCGCGCAATACGGACAGTTCCGGGTGCACACATCGCCCATAATTAAGAAGGTCGCCGTCCCTGATTCCCAGCACTCGCCGATGTTTGGGCACTGCGCCTCTTCGCACACAGAATTGAGTTCCAGCCCGTTGAGCAGCCTCTTGAGGCGCGCGTAATTGCCTCCTCCCGGTGCTCGCACCTTGAGCCACCGGGGTTTCTGTGCCGGCCACGCCACAGTCGCTTTCGGCGATTCCTTTATGACGCTGAGTGTTTTCACGCTGAAAGGTTCTCCCTGTGGTTTGCGAAGGTCTTCACCACCTTAAGAACTGCAAGAACTGTATGGTATACATCCAGGACAGGTTTCTCGTCCCCCAACCGGCTTCAGGCGGAACTAAGGAAGATATCGGGTCTCCATTCGGTATCCAACACGGGACCGTAAACGCTCGGAAGCAAGATGTGCTTGGTAAGATCATCATACTACTGTTCAGCGCGGCCCGGCAGTCCGTATTGTGATGCGCGTGCTTTTCGTTAGTAAAAGTGCAAAAGTGGATCTGGTTCAGATGAAGATAGATTGCTCAGCCCTCATAGCTCCGGTATTTTCTCGGCCATGACATATATCATCACGCAGCCTTGTATCGAAGAGAACGACGCGTCGTGTGTCGACGTGTGTCCAGTTGATTGTATTTATGAAGGGGAAGATCAGTTTTACATCCACCCTGAAGAGTGCATCGACTGTGGCGCGTGCGTTCCGGAGTGCCCGGTCGAGGCGATTTATCCTGACGATGAAGTGCCCGACCAATGGAAGGATTTTACGGCTAAGAATTATAAACATTTTGACGTTCCGCTACCGTAGTGGATGTTGTTTAGTGGGACAGTCTCAATGGGATGAATTGTTTTTGAAAGTCGAGTTTTTTCCCTAGTTACTCTTTGCCATTCGAAGTATAGGGTGCAACCCGAACGTAGAGGCGTGGCTAAGTCATGTTACGGGTTATAGATATCGATGGGTTTGATTATGAGGTGCTCGCCCTCCCCGAGGAAGCCGAACACGCGGGCGATGATGGCTGGCATTATGCGAAAATTCGTTTTGAACCGGTCGGTCACCATGAGTATGCTGCACGTGAAGCTTGGCTCCGATTAGAGGAGGATATTCCTGCTCGTAGTGTGCTAGATCAATACGATGATGATTACCTGATTGAGATCTTTCTGGTCTCTGAAGAGGTGAGTGGGAATAAAGGGTGATAACGGGGCGTTAATAATGGCTCATCCTTAACAGTGAATAACGTAGCCTAGGAAACGATGTTTTTGGAGTGAAGGCCCAGGCAAAGATGCCAGGCTGCTCGCTCGACCAATGCAATTGAGGGACCGGGTTGATCCGCTTTCACTACCACCGATCCCGAAGGGATATCCCCACCCTTGGGATCGCTAAGGGTGACGGATTGTGTCACGTATACAGTGATATATCTCGGGTGGAGCTAGAGAGCTGGGGCCGTTCGCATGGACTCCGATCGGAGTGGATTCACGAGAGGACCCTTCCTCATTTCGACGCGTTTGGGGATCGGCTGGCTTTCTGCGGAGATGGTGTTTCCGGGGCTGAACTGAAGGAGCACATTCGCGTATGGCGTCAGATGCATGGTGTCGCGGAGACGGCCAATAAGTAGTGATTCGGGAGTTCCTAAAAGCACACTTCCGCAAACGTTTGGTATTCCGTCTGTAAGGATCCAACCCAGATGAGAGTTGGCGTAGATTAATAGCTGGCCAGTTCGACCATGGCCTCAGCTAGATCGTCAACCTGCGGTAAGGTGGCGGTCTCAAGAGACGGTGCGTATCCGACGAAGGTGTCGGCTGATGTGACCCGACGTATCGGAGCGTCCAGCCATTCAAACAGTTCGTCTGCAAGGCGTGCTGAGATCTCGGCCCCAAAACCCCAGGATTTCGCGTCCTCGTAGGCCACAAGTACTCGGTTCGTCTTCAAGACCGATTCGCGTATTGTTCGCATGTCTAAAGGGTTTAACGAACGTAGGTCGACCAGATCTACACTTACGGGCTCACCGGCCTTATCTAGTTGCTTGATTGCTTTCCGTGCTCGTTCCACAAGAGCACCGTACGTCACCACGGTGATGTCGCTTCCAGACTCTACGATCCGAGCTTTTCCAAATGGAATCATGTAGTTCGGGCCTGGATAAGCTGACTTGTTATATGTCTGACGGTACAAGTGCTTGTGTTCGAGAAAAAGAACGGGATCATCGCACCGGATTGCAGTCCGCAAGAGTCCGTTCGCGTCGAGAGCGTTTGACGGACATATGACATGCATGCCTGGGGTGTGAGTGAACAACGATGCACCGGTCTGAGAGTGATAAATCGCGCCCCCCGTCAGATATCCTCCATAGGTGGTCCGAACCACTAGGGGGCATTTAAACGCACCATTTGAGCGCCACCGATAGGTGGCCACTTCGTTCCGAAGCTGATGATATGCCGGCCATATATAGTCGAAGAACTGTACTTCAGGGACAGGCTTGAGCCCACGGACTGCCATCCCGATTGCTCGTCCCACGATATTCGCTTCGGCGAGTGGTGAGTTGAACACACGATCAGACCCAAACTGTCGCTGTAGTCCGTTCGTAACCTTGAACACCCCACCCTTACCCTTGAGTTCTTCTAGGTTTTCTTCTCGGCTTACATCGGCAACATCTTCTCCGAAAATCACTATACGTGGGTCGCGTTTCATCTCGTCGAGCAGGCACGCGTTCAGGAGATCCACCATCGTGGTTGGTTCTCCTTCGAAGGCGGGTTCCGTCTCGAACTCGTCTGAGGTTGGATCGACCGCATGCGAGTACATGTGTGTGTGAATGCTCTCTGGACTGGGCTGGGGGCGTTCAAGGGCTTGATCCGCCGCACCTGCCACTTCTTCCTCAACCTCTTCTTTGAGAGTCGTCAGCCCTGCTTGGTCGATTAGGCCTTGATCGATGAGGTACTTGCCAAATGTGAGCAGTGGATCACGGACGGCTTCTTCTTTTCGTTCATTTTCCGATTTGTAGAGGCGCTCGTCGTCTGACATTGAGTGACTGTAGGGGCGGATCACATGTGCGTGCACCAAAGCAGGTCCTCGTCCAGAACGACATCTTTCGACAGCTTTTTGCATGGCTGCATAACTGGCCAGCGGATCCGTTCCGTCTATCTCCTGGATCATTAAACCAGGGAAACCGCTTACGAGCTTGGAGATGCTCCCTCCCGCTGTGTTGACTTCGACAGGGACAGAGATTGCGTATCCGTTATCCTCTACCAAGAAAATGATTGGCAGCGCCAGATTAGATGCGGTGTTGAGTGCTTCCCAGAATTCACCTTCCGAGGTGGTTCCATCTCCAGTGCAGACAAGTACCACCTCATCGGCAGCAACGTTGAGCCTTACCGTATCCGACTGGTCTATGGACCTTATGTTTTGTGCGCGCTTGATCGCCTCAGCACAACCCACTGCCTGGTTAAACTGGGTTCCCGTAGGGCTCGACGCCGTGACGATTCTATAATCCGCGTGTCCAAAATGTCCTGGCATCTGGCGTCCGCCCGTCGCCGGGTCGTCGGCGGCACCGACAGCCTGCAGAAACATCTCATAAGGCGTCATGCCAAGCTCAAGTGCGAGAGCTCGATCTCGGTAATATGTGAAAAACCAGTCATGCCCCGACCGAAGCGCTCGTCCTGCTGCAACTAGTGCCGCTTCATGCCCCGCACTCGAAATCTGGAAGAAAATTTTGTTCTGACGTTTGAGCAAGATTTCCCGATCGTCCACCTTTCGGGATGTGTACATCGTTCGGTACATGGCAATGAGGTCTTCCGGACGAAGATCGAGCCATTCCGAATTTGATGTTTCAGATATTACGCCATCGAGAGTAGAGGTTTGTTCTATAGGGGTTGCCATATCGTCCAAAAAGTCTGTCGAGGAGGTTAGCGAGGGAGTATGTGCCCTGGTATGCCCTCGAAGCGGTCTCATTCAACAATGTCAGGTGGGCGCAAAGCTAGCCAAGCGAGGGGTCAAAGACCACCAATCGGCTATTCTGCGAATGTGAGTCGACTGTATTTTACGCCACGTCGGATCTTTTAAAACCCCACTGGCTGCAGGCGTCGAAGGTTTGGTCCCCGTGAAGATTGATAGTCAGAGGCTCTGTCTCCTTCTCCTGCATCCGGCATTAGCTGCATCAGGGCATGTAGCATTGAAACAGCATAGTCAGAGAACGCTCTATAAGGAGGCGCATGCTGAAATCCCCATATTCCTAGTGGACATAGCACTAGCCAGCGGAGATCGCCGGCCAGTTCAAGCAGCTGTTCTTCATCGATGGCCATGTTGGGCTCCCCCATCGCGATACGAGTGAGCCCTGCCATGAATAGGGCGGAAGCTTCCGGAGAGAGCAATTCAAGATCTGGATAGCGTTCGAGAACTTCTGTGGCGAAGCGAGAGCCTCGCCGCGTTGACCCGTCTGTTCCTCGCGCACGTGCCTCAATCCCCTCTGGAGACGCGAGGTTTTCCGCCACTTTTGTGGGTTGACCTTCTCCCAAAATCAACCACTCCAAACGAATTTCAGGGAATGCCCTCTTTAGAGCTGCGATGAAATCGGCTCGTGGGGCAGCACGCCGTGCCCCGTCCGCAGGCCGTTCGTAATTGGAAATTGTGCCGAGGCTGAGTTGTTCTTCATCTGCCATTTCGGCATTAATTCGTGCACGAAACTCCCGTAAAGGCAACCCTTTCACGTTTTCTCGTAGGTGACGAAGTCTCTCATGGACAGTGTTCATAAAAATGAACATAGTGTGGGAAAGATTATTAAGAAAGCGCTATGATAGTTTTAATCGTATAGTAACGGTGGTGAGGTTGCCGTCGTGAGGTTGGACGAAGACATTGCTGTCCGCTGGAAGACCACGTTCGTTCCGAACGGGTAAGATCCTATTCCGCATGACTGCTCAGATATAGGGGGCACGCCTGGTATGAGAGTTGGCCGAAACTATCAAGTTTACCCGATGACCGTTTTTGTTTTAATGGTCTCAGTACTGGGCGTTGGACGTATGGCCGCACAAGCCGTGACATCGACCACAAATGTTTCCGAAGCCTCTGAGCGAAAAGCTTTGGCCTCTCGCATCGATGCGGCTCCGGTAATAGATGGGATTCTCCGCGAGGAAGTGTGGACTGACGGGGTGGTAATTACTGGCTTTACACAAAGAGAGCCGTTCACGGGAGAGGCGGCGTCTGAAAGCACCGAGATCAAGGTTCTTTTCGACGATGGAGCGATCTATGTAGGTGTTTGGGCTTTTGACGGGGATGCAAATGAAATTATTCCCGGTGATAGAATCCGCGATACAGAACTTTCGAATTCTGATGCAGTGGTGTTGGCTTTTGACACCTATGATGATGAGCAAAACGCGTTTGTTTTCGCCACAACGCCATCCGGCATTGAATACGACGGACAGGTCTCAAATGAAGGGCGAGGTGGAGGCTATTTTCTGGGTGGTGGGTTCGGTGGAGGACGGCAGCAATCTGGTGCAGGTGGTGGATTTAACAAGAACTGGGATGGTTCGTGGAACGTGGCCACGTCTCGAGATGAATCGGGATGGTATGCGGAATTTCGCATACCGTTCAACACGCTCCGCTTCGGATCCAACAACACGTGGGGGTTTAATGTTTCGCGTCAGATTCGGCGACGTAATGAAGAGTCATTTTGGGCCCCCATTCCGCGCGAATTTAACCTCTATCGGCTGAACTACGCAGGAGAACTGGCAGGACTTGAACTTCCCTTCCGGCGCCTTGCTTCTTTGACACCCTACACCCTGACATCGACTTCGCGAAATTACGCGGCAGGTGATAATGAGTTTGACGAACAGTTCGAGTTGGGTGGCGAAGCCAAGGTCCAGTTGACCCCAAGCTTGACCCTGGATGCGACGTACAACACGGATTTTGCCCAGGTTGAGGTTGATGATCAGCAGGTTAATCTTACAAGATTCAGTCTTCTCTTCCCGGAAAAACGGCCTTTTTTCCTCGAGAATGCAGGTGTTTTTGCAGTCGGTGGTAGTGGGGCGGATTTGTTTTTCAGCCGTCGCATTGGCATTGCAGATGGCCAACAAGTTCCTATTCAAGGTGGTGCGCGGGTATCGGGGCGTGCTGCTGGTTTCAACGTGGGTTTGCTCCATATCGGAACGAGTGGTATCGAGGGTACACAAGACCCGAACCGTTACTCCGTAGCACGAGTGGCCCGGGAACTCCCGAACCGGTCGCGGATTGGGGGGGCCTTCATTAGTCGGGACGGTGACGCGGATGGTGACTATAACCGTACCTATGCCGTAGATGGCCAGCTCGGCTTAGGCGAGGCGTTCACTTTGACGACATGGGGTGCGCGGACCGCTACGCCTGGTTTAACTGGAGATGACGCTGCGTTCAATGCTACGGCCGGTTGGAGCTCTCTGGACTGGCGCGGAAACGTACAGTACCAACATTTCGGTGAAAATTTTAATCCCGAGGTGGGTTACCTGAGACGAACTGGTCACGACTACTACCAGGTGTTCCTGATGAGGAACCTTCGTCCGGCGAAGGTGTTCCGGGAGATTCGGCCGCACGTCTCATATTTCACGTATCGAAGTGATAAGACGGGAATAGAGGACGGATTCGAGGAATCAGCGCGGCTTCACATCGATACGCACTGGGAATTTCCTGATGGTATGGAGGCACATACCGGAGCCAATTGGGTTCGGGAAGGCCTTACGGAACCATTCACATTTTTTGGCACTGACGTCACTGTGCCTGCTGGCACTTATGATGGGTGGGAGTTCGCAACAAGATTCTGGACTGACGAGTCAGCCAAGGTCTCGTTCAATGGAGGAGCCAACATCGGCTCTTTCTTTTCTGGATCAAGGCGTAACGTCAACGGAACGGTGACTTTGCGTAGTGGAGCGTCGTTAAGCACGGCTCTCCGACTTGACCATAACGATGTCACCTTGGCGGAAGGCGATCTTGCTACGACACTTGCGGGTGTCAACTTTGGCTACTTCTTCACGCCGAGGATATATCTGCAATCTCTGGTTCAGTACTCCACACAGCTCGACAACTGGTCAGCAAACATGCGGTTTGGTTGGCTCAACACGGCAGGTACTGGCCTCTTCATCGTCTACAACGATGTACGGGGAATCCAAGACCTGTCAGGCCCACAGGGTCGATCGCTCATCATCAAGTTTAGCCGTCAATTCAACGTCTTCGGAGGGTAGTTGCCTCGTCGACCATCAGCTTGAGGCGTTTCATTATAGCTCGGTGAAGTGATGCGATGAACGATTCGTTAGTTAATCGAATCCGACCTAAGCTTCTGTTCGTGTGTGTCGAAAATTCCTGTCGCAGTCAAATGGCTGAGGCATTTGCCCGAATCCACCGAACTGACTTGCTAGAGGTTTTTAGCGCGGGTTCGCAGCCATCTGGAGATGTGCACCCGCGTGCTATTCACTTGATGGCAGAAATCGGCTATGACTTAACTGTGCATCGTTCACAAGGGTTAGATGAAATACCCTCGACCATGTTTGATGTTGTTGTTACGATGGGCTGTGGCGATGCGTGTCCTAACATCCGGACACACCATCGGTTGGATTGGAATATCCGAGACCCTAAAGATCTTTCTTTACATGAGTCCCGTAAGATCCGAGATGATCTTGGCGACCGGGTGGTCGATCTTCTGGATCAAATTGTGTTAACTGGCGGATCATAACTGTGAATGTGTCAGATAGATCTTTGCTCATTCTTGCCGGTGGTCGATCGAGCCGGTTAGGACAGGACAAGGTTTTCTTGGAGATTGCCGGGCGGCCACCACTCCTTCGTGCACTTGACGCCACTCGCGGGCTTGATGTGGTCGTAGCCGTCCGTGAGGTTTCCCCGCTCAGGGCAATGCTAGAAGCGAATGCGTGGGAATCTGTTGCGGATAACAGAGAGGTTGGCGCAACTATGTTTCTCGAGGGTCGGACACTGCGCATCGTTCCAGACCCGAAGCCCGACTGGGGTCCCGTCGCGGGTCTCGCCTCGGGGCTGGCAGCCGCTCAGGGTCGACTTACACTCGTCCTTGCCGGCGACTTGCCGTTTGTTACGGAAGTTTTTGTGGATCGAATCTTTAACATGTTGGCAGCAGACCGCGAGCTCGACGCTGTTGTACCCTTCGTAAACGGCCACTTGCAGCCGCTGTGCGCTGCCTATCGTCGTACCGTTCATGAGACGGCCGAAGCTTTACTGGCGGAATCCTCAAGTGGAGAAGAGTCCACCTCGATGATGCACTTACTCGAGCAGGTGAAGGTGCGAAAGGTCGGATCAGGCGCTTTCTCGGATGTGGTTGATCTCACGATTCTCACCCGTGGGATTGATACGCCACGAGACTTATCATGGGCCGAGGAAACTGCGGAGAAATATGGCTGATTGTGAAAGTTGTCTGTAGTGGAGGGGCGTGGCTTACTGGGTTGCGTCCGCTGAGAAACAGATAGGATCTCACTCATGTCCTACACCGCCCACGTCGACACCTTCGCTTGGGACAATCTTCCACCCAGAGATCAATGGCCTGAGTTTTGGGCCGAACTACCTGAGCTTGAGTACCTCCCTCAGTTGAACTGCGCGACGGTGCTAATCGACGAGGCGGTGGCTGAAGGCCACGGCGACAGTGTTGCCCTGTGTTCGCCCAATGGTACGTGGAGCTATCGCAAGTTATTGGAACAGGCGAACCGGATTGCCCACGTCCTGTGCGAGGACATGGGTCTTGTCCCCGGCAACCGTGTACTGCTTCGGTCTGCGAACAATCCAATGCTCGCGGCATGCTGGCTTGGCGTAATGAAGGCGGGTGGGATCGCGGTTACAACAATGCCCCTACTCCGGACGGTGGAACTGAGGGTGATTATCGAGAAAGCCCAGGTCACACACGCATTGTGTGATGCCCGCCTGATGACAGATCTACAAGAAGCAGTCGTTGGGTCGGGAGTGTCGGTGAAGGCCGTCTCCTTCGGGGCTGGTGAGCTTGAAGAGGCGATGGCTGGGAAACCGGCTGCCTTTGACAACGTGGACACTGCTGCCACAGACGTCTGCATTCTCGCGTTTACGTCAGGGACTACGGGACAACCGAAGGCCACGATGCACTTCCATCGAGATGTGCTGGCTATGTCGGACACATTCGCGCGCCATTTGCTTGAGACGAGACCCCATGATGTCTACTTGGGGAGTCCTCCGCTGGGGTTCACCTTCGGCCTCGGTGCACTACTTGTTTTTCCTCTCCGTTTTCGTGCGGCAGGAGGACTTCTGGAAGCCCCCACTCCAGAGGGGTTGCTCGAAGCGGTTCAAAGCATGGGAGTTACCTGTCTGTTCACGGCCCCGACGATGTATCGATCGTTACTACCGAGACTGCAGGAGTACGATATATCGAGCCTTAATCGGTGTGTCTCGGCTGGCGAGCCACTACCAAAACACACCTCCGATGCGTGGCACGATGCGACTGGTATCCGGATCATCGACGGAATTGGAACAACCGAGATGATGCACATCTTCATCTCTGCGGCAGGGAAAGGGATACGACCGGGTGCCACAGGAGTCCCAGTACCCGGCTACACGGCATGTGTGTTGGACGAGAGTAATCAACCACTGCCTCCCGGCAACACCGGCCGCTTGGCGGTGAAGGGTCCGACTGGTTGCCGGTACTTGTCGGATCAACGGCAGCGCGACTATGTCGTGAACGGTTGGAACGTGACTGGCGATACGTACCGAGTGGATGAGGATGGCTACTTCTGGTTCCAGGCGCGCGATGACGACATGATCATCTCCTCCGGCTACAATATAGCAGGCCCCGAGGTCGAAGCTGCTTTGCTCGAACATCCGGCCGTTGCGGAGTGTGCGGTGGTCGCTTCGCCCCACCCTGAGAGGGGACATGTTGCAAAAGCCTTCGTAATGTTGAGTTCCGGATATGATGCTGTTAGTGAGGACTTGGTGCCCGAACTACAAAACTTCGTCAAACAGAGGATTGCCCCTTATAAGTACCCGCGTGAGATCGAGTGGGTAGAGGCCCTACCCAAGACGATAACCGGCAAGGTGCAGCGATTTAGGCTTCGGGAAGTAGGGCAGGGAGGTAAGTAGGGGCAGTCTATCCTATGCTAGGGCTATAGGGTCCGCCCGTCATGTAGCCCTGGTCGAGCGGTCATAGACTACCTCGCCGCCTACCACCGTGAGATCGACAGACATGTTCTCCAGACAAGGATCCGCACACTCCAGGACATCATCTGCTACGATGATAAAGTCGGCAAATTTCCCGACTTCGAGCGTGCCTTTCACCGACTCCTCAAATGTCAGATAGGCATATCCTTCGGTTGCGGCGCGAATGGCCTCTCTACGTGTAATTCCCTGATCTTCGCCCAAGACCCCCGCGGTGACGGTACTGCGGGTGGAAAAGTGGTGCAGGGTCCACCAAGGGTCCCACGGTACCACTGGTGAATCCGTACCGAGCGAAATCGGTATTCCGGCATCCAGGTAGGCGCGTGCCGGCGATGTCAACGCGGCACGCTCGACTCCCCAATACTGGACGAGGCTGGGTGCCGCGACGTAGAGGTGGTTCTGGAGTGTGACAACGAGGCCGAGATCCGTCATACGAGGAAAGTGATCTGGCTGGGCGATGAAGCCGTGTTCGATTACCCACCTCAGCTCGTCGAGGGGTGTATCGGCACCCACGGTCTCATATGCGTCCAGCACCAGATCAATTGCGGCGTCTCCCACCGCGTGCGTGGCGACCCGCCACTTCCGCTGGTGTAGTTGGCGCACCGTCTCGAAGAAGGTCTCGCGCGGTACCGTCTGTAGACCATAGAAAGTTCCGTTCTCACCCCAGGGCTCCTCATAGGACTTTCGCATTAGGCCGCCTTCAAACCCGCCGTCAACGCCTAGCTTCACGCCGCCAACTTGCAGCCATGCGTCTCCGTCGCCCATGGCTGGCCAGTCAGTTATCGCGTTATCTAGAGATGCAGGGAGTCCGCCCCTAGGGGCAGCGAGGAGGAAGTTCACGCGCATCGTTAAGCGATTTTCATCCCGCAATCGAGCGATCGCTCGATAGAGGGTTGTAGATCCCGCCGCGTAGCGGATACTTGTCAGCCCACGGGAATGGAGCTTTGCGTACTCCTCCTCTAGCGATAGGAGCATCGCCTCGGGCTCAGGAGAAGACCGCGGAGGCAACGAAACGAGTTCCTTCGCTCGATCGACAAGCTCACCGTTGAGCCGTCCATCTGTGTACCTTCCGATTCGGCCGCCCGGCACGATGGGAGTCGTCTCATCGATCTGCCACTGCGTCAGGGCTAAGCTGTTGAGCACGTACTGATGACCGCCACGAACAACCACGACTGGATGATTTGGGACGGCTTGATCAAGGTCATCGCGATAGGGGAGCCGCTGTTCGATTAACTGTCCTTCGTGCCAGTCGCTGTTGGTAATGATCAACTCGCCCGTGTTTTTCCCCTCCGCAAACCCTGAGATTGCGTCGAGAAGGTCTTGAATCGATCGGGTTCGGGACAGATCGGCGCCGCCTCCTCCTCCAATTCCGTGATAATGGTTGTCGCCAAGACCTGGTAGGACGCTCCGTCCATCCAACTCTATGACGCGTGTCTCGGGACCGATCAGGGCTTCTATCTCGGAAGAACTACCGATAGAGATGATGCGCCCACTTCGGACGGCGAGCGCTTCGACAAGATCTTCTGGGCCCTGAGAGAGGATTTCTCCACTAAGTAGAACGAGATCGGCGTGGTTCTCCGTGGTCCCTCGACACCCCACAAAAATCAGCGTCACCAAGCCAATTATCAGGATATGGGCTCGCATCTGCGTGACCTTTGGAGCCTGAGTATCCACTCCGATTCTGGAGTGCCCTAAGTATTTAAATTGATGCATTCTAGCCTCCTTTGGCGACTCCGATGATACCCGAGACCAGAGACTCGAAGGTATGGCTCACGGTCGTGGATTGGCGAAATCAAATTCTTCGTACAGATCGAATGCGGGCTCGCTCAGTACTCCCACTCAAACCTCGGTGTGTACCCATCGAGGGTCGAATACTGAGGCGGCCACGGTACATCTGCTCCCGAGGTGTAGGCCGCATGCCGGGTCCAGTAGGGTTCCCACAAATGAGCTCGAGCAAGACAGCAAAGATCGGCCCTGCCCGCGGCAAGGATGGTGTTCACATCCATGAAGGATGAAATGTTTCCCACAGCCATGGTCGGGATCTCCACTTCATGTCGAATTCTGTCAGAAAAAGGTGTCTGGAATTGACGGCCATATAACGGTTTTTGGTTAGGAACGGTCTGTCCTGCTGATACATCAATGATGTCGACTTCCGCTCTTTTGAGTCGACGCGCAACCTCTACGGCATTGTCAGGATCCAGACCTCCAGGCGCCCAATCCACCGCCGAGATACGAACTGAGATCGGTTTGTCGGCAGGCCAGACTTCTCGTACTGCAGCCAAGACCTCGAGCGGAAAGCGCATGCGATTATCGAGCGATCCACCGTACTCGTCTTCACGAACGTTTGTCAGCGGCGATATGAAACTTGCGAGCAGATACCCGTGCGCAAAGTGGACCTCGAGTAGATCGAACCCCGCCTCTTCAGATAATTCGGCCGCCGCGCGGAACTGATCGACCACTTGATCCATATCCTCTCTGGTCATCTCTCGGGGAACCTGGCTGTGTTTAAACCAGGGCAGAGGAGAGGCGGCCATGATTGGCCAGCCGTTACTATCGAGTGGCTCGTTGTCGCCCACCCAAGAAAGGTGTGTAGAACCTTTTCGTCCTGCGTGGCCGAGTTGGATGCCTATCTTGGCGGAGGTGTGTCCGTGCACGAAATCGACAATTCGCTTCCACGCGCCCACATGTGACGGCAGATACATGCCTGTGCAACCGAGCGATATGCGTCCTTCGCGGCTCACATCCGTCATCTCTGACATAACGAGACCCGCCCCGCCAACGGCCCGGCTCCCGAGGTGGACCAGGTGCCAGTCGTCAGGTGCACCATCTTCTGCACTGTACTGGCACATGGCCGAGACCACGACACGGTTGTTCAGCACGAGATCTCTCAGCCTGAAGGGTGCGAATAGTGGCGGGTGGGACGACGGTTCAGGATGACTGCGGGAAAGTGTTGTGCTGAGTTGTTCCGAGTCGGAGCCGGGTGTTGTTGTCTCAATGCCAGCGGTTTCGAACGCTTGACGTGTGAACCACGCGTTTACGTTTGCGGTGAAAGTGGGGTCTCGGAGCTTCAGGTTTGAGTGAGTGATTCGTAGGCTTCGTGTGATTAGGTTGAAGGCGAACTGAAGTGGCTCAGTGTTCATGAACCGCTCCATTCCCTCGAACCATTCAAGGCTCGCCTGAGCTGCGCGTTGCAGGCTTTCGACTTCCGGTCGACGCTCGAGTTCGTACGCGGCGAGCGCGGGTCGGATGTCGCACTCGTGCTCGATCAGGGCGTCTCGCAGAGCGATTGCGTCGATCATAGCCATGCGAGTCCCCGAACCGATCGAAAAGTGTGCGGTATGTGCTGCATCTCCGATCAAGACGACATTGTTATGGTGCCAGGAGTCGTTACGGACGGTGGGGAATTGCCTCCACTCTGATTGGTTTGCAATGAGGCTGTGGTCGCCGAGTTCCTCCGCGAAGAGGTTTTCCAGATACTGAGTCGTCTCTTCCTCAGAAGCTGAGTCCATTCCGGCCGCGCGCCACGTGCTCTCGGTAGCTTCGACGATGAAGGTCGAGACCGTTTCTGAAACGGGTTCTATGGTTGGCTCTCTCAGGTTGCCGTCGTCACGGTATTGATAGGCGTGAACGCGCCATAAGCCATGTTCCGTGCTGCGGAAGTAGAACGTGAACGCCGGAAACGGCTTGGTGGTTCCGAGCCATACGAACCGATTACTTCGCTGATCAATCGTCGGGCTGAAAGACTTCTTGTATTGTCCTCTGACCCAGCTATTGACGCCATCGGAAGCGACAACGAGATCAGCTTCGCCGAAGGTGGAGACTGAGTCGACTTCGGCTCCGTGGCGCAGTTCAACGCCGAGTTCCGCACACCTGTCCTCAAGAATCTTAAGGAGTATGGTTCGCGAGATTCCGCTGAAGCCGTGACCTGAAGAGGCCAGGCGCTCTCCACGGTAATGAATGTCGATATCATCCCAATGATGGAAGGCGCGTGTGATCTCTAGGTAGGTGTCCCGGTCGCCGTCGGATAGTTCCTTAAGGGTCGCGTCTGAGAACACGACACCGAACCCGTATGTGTCTTCCGGACGATTTTGCTCGAGAACCATGACCTCGTGATTACGATCCGCGAGTTTCATGAGGATCGAGAAGTACAGTCCGGCAGGTCCACCGCCCACGCAGAGGACTTTCATGGGCAGCTATTCATCGCCGGCTGCCCTTCCTTGGGGCGGTTATGTAAGATCACTCAGAGTCAGTCTGTCGGGCATGCTGAGTCTTGTCGATGAGGTGGCGCGCAACGATCAACCGCTGGATCTCTGTCGCCCCCTCGTAGATCCTGAGCGCCCGAACCGACCGATATAGTCGGTCGACCGGATGGTCCGCGAGCACTCCCCGCCCGCCCAGGATTTGTACGGCATCATCCACTATCGTTTGTGCGGCTTCTGTCGCGAACGCCTTGGCCATAGCCGCCTCGACATTAGTATGGGTCGCGCCCTCGCTTCGCTCCCATGCGGCACGGTACACGAGAAGTCGTGCTGCCACGAGGTCTGTGGCCATGCCGCCGAGCTTCTCCTGCGTGATCTGGAAATCCGCGAGTCGTTGACCAAACTGTTCGCGTGATAGAGCGTGTTCTAGTGCCTCGTGGAGTGCCCGCCCGGCCATCCCACAAGCTGCGGCGCCGACCGTGGGTCGGAGCCGATCTAAAGTGGCAAGTCCAAGCTTGAAACCTTCCCCCTCGCCGCCTACACGAGCCGATGTGGGCACGCGGCAATCTTCGAACGCGATTTCCCCTAACGGGTGAGGCTCGGCCATGATCAGCGGGCGGACGAAATGGAAACCCGGGGTGTCTGCAGGAAGCAGGAAGGCTGAGATTCCGTGCGTGCCGGCATCCGGGTTGGTGCGCGCAAAAACGAGATAGAAATCCGCGATCCCGGCGTTAGAGATGAACGTCTTGATTCCGTTGATCACGTACGTGTTCCCATCGCGAATCGCCGTCGAACACATCGCTGCGACGTCCGATCCAGCATTCGGTTCGGTCATCGCGAACGCCGCAATCGCTTCACCCCGTGCGGCCCGATCGAGCCACAGACTGCGCTGCTTCTCGTTTCCCGCCAGCGCGATCGGTGTCGATCCAAGTGCTTGCAGTGCACACACTGCATCTGCGAGAGGTGAGTAGAAGGCTAACGACTCGCGAATTACACAAATGGCGCGGAAGTCCTGGTCAACGATTGGTGACAGCCAACCTCCGCGCCCCAACAGATCACAAATTTTACGCGCCCGCGCCCTGGCTGCTCCGTCATCGTGATCAAACGCGTGGTTCGTTAGATGACGCGCCCCGAACTCGGAGACTCGCGTAGCAAGGTCGAGGTGAGACGGCTCAAGGAATGCTCGTACGGGGGTGAAGTCGATCATTGGAAGACTGGAGATCGTTTCTCGATAAATGCTTCGTAGGCTTCGCGAAAGTTGGGGTCTTCCATGCAAAGCGCCTGTGCCCGAGCCTCAGCTTCCAGTGCGTCCGCGAGTGTCATACACGCCTCACCGTCGAGCGCATCTTTCGTGACACTGAGCGCGGCGGGTGGCCCTGCGGCAAGCCGAACTGCGAAGTCAATGGCGTTGTTCAGGGCCTCGCCATCCGGCACCATCTTGTTGTACAGCCCAATCCGAAGCGCTTCTCGGGCGTCTATGAAATCGCCCGTCATGAGCAGCTCCGTGGCCCGTCCCAATCCGATCAATCGAGGCAGCATCCACGCTGCCCCCATATCCGCACCCGACAGTCCGACTCGTGTGAAGAGATAGGCGATTTTCGCGGATTTTGATGCGATTCGAGCATCACAGGCAGTGGCGATTACTGCCCCAGCACCGGCTACCGTTCCATTAAGAGCTGCTATGACTGGTCGTCTGCATTCCCGAATTGCGAGGATTAGATCACATGTCATCCGTGTGAACTCAAGCAGGCCCTTGCTGTCACATTTAAAGAGTGCTCCGATGATATCTTCAACATCTCCACCAGAGCAGAAGGCCCGGCCTGCACCGGTGAGCACGATCGCGCGTACGCCGGGCTCAGTATCGAGGGCTCGAAAGGTGTTCCGTAGCTCGTTGTACACCTCGAAAGTCAGCGCGTTGAGTCGGTCGGGTCGGTTGAGTGTGATCGTGGCGACCGAAGTCTTCTGGTCATGTTCGTACAAGAAAGAAGCAGGCGTGAGCGCCACGGAGACTCCTTAGCTAGAGGGTATAACTGCAGTGGCCTCGATCTCGACCACTGCTTTATCATCAACTAATCCCGAAACCTCCACGAGCGCCATGGCTGGGTAATGGCGCCCCATGCGGAGCTGGTAGGCTTGGCCGAGACCGGCGACCGAAGCCTTATACGACTTGAGGTTGGTCACGAAAATTGTCATTCGTCCCACGTGTACAGGCTCACCACCCGCTTCACGAACCACCGTGAGCACATGTTCGAGAGCCAAGGCGAACTGTTCGACAAAGTCCTCAGACTCGATGTGCCCCGAGGGACCCCGGGCGGTCTGCCCCGCTACGAAGAGGACGCGCCCGTCGCTGGGGGCGAGAAGCCCGTTGTTCCAACCCTTTGGCTCTCCCAAGACTGTCGGGTTGAATATGTCAAATTCGTTTACCATGCTGCCCTGCCTCTGGCTTCTGTTCGTACTATGCCTGACATCCGCCTAATGTGTTGAGATGGCACCGCCATCTAAAACGATGGTTTGGCCGTTGATCGCTCGCGCCTCGTCTGTGCACAGAAAAGCGATGGAGGCTGCCACCTCTTCTGACGTAATAAGTCGATGTTGCGGGGAAGTCGCGAGGATTGCATTGAGGGCCTCCTCTTCGCTCATTCCAGTCTTATCTGTAATGTTGGCGATGGTGGTGTCCGTCATGGGAGTGTCCACGTAGCCGGGACAGACGGCGTTGACCGTCACACCCGCCGAGGCGACTTCTGCCGCTGCCGACCGAGTCAGCCCAATCTGAGCATGCTTGGAGGCTGCGTATCCTGAGATGTAGGCAGCTCCTCGAAGTCCAGCGATAGAGGCGACGTTGACGACACGGCCCCAGCCGCGCTCGACCATATGAGGGAGTGTGGCTCTCATACAAAGGAAACTTCCGGTCGTGTTCACAGCCCACATCTGGGTCCACGCTGACAGTGACATCTTTACTAAGGGTGCTGCGGTTGCGATACCTGCATTATTGACCAAAATGTCGATTTGTCCCAACCGTTCAATCGATTGAGCAATCAGTGACTCAATACTTTCCGGATCTGTGACGTCACAGCAGATGGCCCAGGCTTCTCCCCCGGTTTCCCGAAGTGCTGAGGCGACACTGTCTATTTCGGCTGAGGTCCGTGCTGCGACCACAATTCGGGTTCCTCGTTTTGATAGCACCTCTGCCGTAGCAGCCCCAATGCCACGCCCTCCGCCGGTTACGACTGCTCCTCGACCCTGAACGGTCATTCTTCGACCTCTGGGTCGATTGGTTCAACACCGATGGAATGCATTCCGATATCAGCCAACGTTGGTGTTCCGACTGCCCTCATGGTGATCTCAAGTTCCTGTATCAAGAGTTCCAGTACGCGTTCCACACCTTCTTGTCCAAACGCCCCGAGTCCCCAGAGGTAGGGTCGTCCTATAGCCACAGTAGTTGCCCCTCTCCCAATAGCCTTGAAGATGTCCGTCCCACGTCGGAATCCCCCATCAACGATGATTGGCATCCGTCCAGAGATGGCGTCAGCGATCTCCGGCAGAGCATCAACAGTAGCGCGTCCGCTCCCCTCAGCGCGTCCCCCATGATTTGATACCCAGATTGCATCAATGCCGTGTTCTATGGCGAGTTCTGCATCTTCACGGGTGACGAGTCCCTTAACAATGATCTTTTGGTCAGTAATATCGCGAAGGCGGTGGATGTATTCCCAGGTCATGCCTGCGCCACCGCTGTCGCCGATGTCGCGTGGACCACTTGGAAGCCCACGCATCATGGGTTTCACGGGATCTGCTCGACCACCACTCCGATGGCAAACGCCACAGTCTCGGTCGTCGCTTCGTCGATAGCGTTCCAATGTAAGACGATTACTACCTCCGTTCAGGTCCACGGTTAGAACGATGACGGGGCAGCCCGCTTCACGAGTTCGTTTGACCAGCGCTACTGTCCCGTCCCAGTTCTCACGGGCATATAGCTGATACCAAACAGGCTCACCTCTTGCTTCGTTGACTTCCTCAACGGCTGTCGAGGTTACGGTCGACAAGGTCTGGAGGTGATTTCGGGTTGCAGCAGCACGTGCGGTCGCCAATTCGCCATCGGGATGGAAGGCTTTTTGATATCCAGCCGGAGCGATCATCAGCGGTGTTGGCCATTCTCGCCCGAATAAATTGACTTTCATATCAAGGGCTGAAACATCGATCAATCGACGGGCCCTGATGTATATCCGTTCGAGAGCAGCCCGATTGTTAGCTTGCGTACTTTCGCCGTCAACGCCCGTCTTTATGTAACCCCAGTGTGCTATGGGCAGGGTTTGCTCAGCGACCTTTTCAAGATCAAAGACATCGAGTGCTTCTTGAGATGAAGTTACAAGAGAGTCGAGGGAACGCGTTGGAGCTTCTTGAGCGATTGCTCCCACAACTTCTCCGAAGCCAAATCCGCCCAGTGTGGTCAGAAAAGGGGTGGCGGTTAACCAGCGAAGGAATTCTCTGCGTTGTAGGTCTTGTATTTCGCGCGCGCGCGCCATTCCGCTCTCCTAGCAAAGGAAATATTCAGCCAGGGTGCGTACTAGCTGGGCTTGCGTCAACGAGGCAAGCTTCGGTTCGGTGTCGCTGAATAGTCGGTTGGGGTCTCGCCCAGGTGCGTTCCGGCATCTTACCATTGTGTACTGGATGTCCGCTTTATCTGTAGAGGTATGGTCAATCAACAGGTTCGAAACTGGTAAGGAATACTATCATGACAGACAACAGATGCTCTCAGTCCCAGCGATCTTTTTCGTCCGCATTGTTCGTGTTAGTCCTTGGAGCTTTGGTTTCCATACCGATTCCGGCTATGGCACAGGGTCCAGGCACGGAAAATTCCCAATGGACGTTTCTGGGTGGAGACGCGTGGCATACACGGTACACGCCGGCGACCCAAATTAACGCATTGAATTTTGAAGATGCTGAAGTGGCGTGGCAGTGGAATGCATCCAGTTTTGGTCCGAGCACATCACGCGCCACCCCGTCTTACGTGGGTGGGAAGCTGATCACCGTGAGTGGAGATCGTCGGCATGTCGTCGCTTTGGACCCGGCGACGGGAGAACTTCTATGGAGCTTCACCGAGCCCAATACTCATCGGTACGAGTATTCAATGAGAAAAGGCTATGGAAAGGGGGTTGCGTACGGTGAAATTGATGGGCGCGGAGTCGTTTACATTGTGACCCCGGGGTTTTTCCTCCACGCACTCGACGCAGAGACTGGGTTGCCTCTCGAAAATTGGGGAGAAGCTGTGCCGATTGATGGTTTCCCAGCTTCGGGCAGTGTGGATCTCGTGGCGGATTTGATTGAAGGTTGGGGGCCGTGGGAGAACCTAAATCAGGCCTACGATCCTCATATGGGGATGCCGCTAGAGATCGGCTATATCACTAACTCGTCACCGCCGATCGTAGTCAACGATGTAGTGATCGTGGGGAACTCTGCCCAACAAGGCTACAACCAGACGCGGCAGGAGATGGTTCCAGGTGACATCTTGGCTTACGATGCCCGAACGGGAGAGCGAAAGTGGAAGTTCCACGTCATTCCGCGTCCGGGCGAGTTTGGGCACGAAACTTGGGAAAACGATGCCTGGGAGTGGACGGGAGATGTTTCGTCCTGGGCTCCGATGTCTGCCGATCCGGAGTTGGGAATTGTCTACATTCCCACAAATGGTGCAACCATTGACTACTACGGTGGTTTTCACCCAGGAGACAACCTCTTCAGTACGACGCTTCTTGCCCTAGATGTCGAAACTGGTAAACGAGTATGGCATTTCCAGATGGTCCACCATGACATCTGGAACTACGACACGCCCACAGCTCCAGTGCTGATGGACGTGACGGTTGATGGCGAAGAGATTAAAGGTGTATTTCAGGCTACGAAGCAGTCTTTTCTCTACGCACTTGACCGAGAGACGGGTGAGCCGATCTGGCCTATCGAAGAACGGCCCGTGCCACAGTCGAATGTTCCGGGGGAGAAGCTCTCGCCTACACAACCGTTCCCAACCCGACCGGCACCGCATGATCTGCAAGGACGCACTGAAAAAGATCTCATAGACTACACACCTGAAATTCGACAGCAAGCATTGGAATACGCGCACAAGAATGATCTCTTCGCGCCCCTCTTTAATCCGCCAACACACGTTGGCAACGCGGAGGGAGCAGGGGCCGCGCTAATTTGTCCGGGTGGTGGAGGTGGCGTGAATATCACAGGTCCCCCCGTGGCAGACCCGTTGGAGGGGGTAATCTTTATTACTTCGACTAGTGGTTGCTCACCCGTGATGGTTGCGCCTGGTGCCGAGTCTCCGTTAGACGGACCGGAACAGACGGGAACGACCCACTCCGACTGGTCTCGTGGTATCGGTTTTGGTGAACGAGGGCGCGCTGATTTAGCGACAATCGCTGGTCTTTCAATCTGGAAAGGGCCTGTCGGGAGGATCACTGCTATCGATCTGAATACGGGCGATCACCTCTGGGCCATCCCCCACGGAGATGCTCCGGCTGAAGAGCAAGATTTTATCCGAAACCATCCGTTACTTCAGGGTGTCGAGGGAGCCCCGATTAACCCCGGTCGGAGGGGACATGCAGCGATGGTTGTAACCCCTACGTTACTCTTGGCCTCAGGCCAGACTAGTGACGGGACTCCTCATCTGTTCGCAATCGACAAGCGCACCGGCAAACGTGTCGGAGCGATTGAACTCCCGGGAAGCTCACGGTACGGCATGTCAAGTTGGGTGCATGAAGGGAGACAGTTTGTGATTATCCAACTGGAGGACGGTCTGGCAGCGATAGCAGCTCCGCTTACGTCTTAGGTGGCGGTCGCTTCCTACTGAGGTTGAGGGTAGTCTTGGGTTGCAGGGCGTTTTTCCCTTGGGCTCGAGGCTTGCTTCAACTCATCCGCCAATGTGAGACATCTCAACCTTATGCCCCGAAGTGGTTTCGGCAGTGCGGATCTCTGAATATCGATCTCTTCGGGCTGTCCAGATATTACGAAGGAGATCAGAGATTTCTTCATCCGAGCGATTTTCCCGAAGAAGTTCACGAAGGTTATGACCCGCTGTGGCGAACAGGCAGGTGTAGAGGACTCCCTCTGCTGAGAGTCGAGCTCGCGTACAGTCTCCGCAGAATGGCTGAGTAACTGAGGAGATCATACCGATCTCTCCCTCTCCATCAATATATCGATACCGTTTTGCGACCTCGCCACGATAGCTCGCTTCAATTGGTTCAATGGGTAGCTCTTGATGAATCTTTGAGATGATCTCTGCGGCAGGAACGACATCATCCAGTTTCCAACCATTGGTAGTCCCAACATCCATGAATTCTATAAAGCGAAGGATGCAATCCGTACCTCGGAAGAAACGAGCCATCTCAACCACGGCATCTTCATTTACCCCTCGTCTCACAACCATGTTGATTTTGATTGGATACAGACCAGCCTCTTTTGCGGTTTGAATACCCTCCAGAACTCGTTCGACGGGAAAGTCAACGTCGTTCATGAGCTTAAATACGGTGTCATCTAAAGAGTCCAGGCTCACCGTAACTCGTTGTAGGCCTGCGTCCCTAAGGGCTTGTGCTTTCTTGGCTAACAGTGCCCCGTTCGTGGTAAGTGTCAGATCCCGCACACCATCAAGTTTCGTGAGCATGTGGATCAACTGCTCCAAGTCCCTTCGAAGCAGTGGCTCTCCGCCAGTGATTCGAATTTTTTCCACACCGTGAGCAGTGAAGATTTTTGCAAGGCGAGCGATTTCTTCGAACGTGAGGAGGAGGTTTCGGGGAAGAAACTGATATCCTCGTCCGAACACCTCTTTAGGCATGCAGTAGGTGCATCGGAAGTTACAGCGATCAGTCACTGAAATTCGAAGGTCGCGCAACGGTCGATCGAGCGTGTCGGTGAGGCCTCGAAAATCGACTTCAGGCAGAGTCTCTTTCTCCCCACCCACCTCCTTGTGGAGTCTGGATGGGCCCTCGCCGAACTTCACTTGGCAGAGGAAAAATACGGGTCTGAGCCGGAGGCGTGATCGGTGACGTCCTGAATGTCCACGATCTCCGGAACGGCTTCCTGGAGCACCTGACGAATCCCTTGTGAAAGGGTGACCGAGGCCATGCCACAACCTTGGCAGCCTCCGCCCATCCGCAAGTACACGATGTTATCGCGAACATCGACTAGGCTGATGGTGCCGCCATGCGTCGCCACACCGGGGTTGATCCGCTCGTCGAGGACCTGCTGAACCCGCTCGGGCAGCGGTCCGGTCAGCGGCTGAGAGCCGAGCGGCTTGATGTTTGGGTTGTCGAACTTGAACCCGCTTCCCTCGAGTGTCTCTACCCAGTCGATCGTCGTACCTTCGATGATCTTCGCGCTCTCGCGGTCGATGACCACCGCGAAACCCTCCGTTTGGAAGATCTTGTCGTCCGGTTGTTTGTCCGCCTCAGCGATCAATGACATTTCGTATTCTGGAGACACGGGACTGGGGTTAGGAATGGCTACGCGTACGGAGAGATCGGTGCCTTCGTCCTCGGCAATGAAGGTGCGGATTTGGTCGCCGGCTGCAGCGGTGAACTGGACCATCGGAATGTTGCCGTTTTCGGATGTACGTGTGGTTGTTACCTGCTCACCAGCGCAGAATTGGTCAAAAGCTTCCCTTAGATCTTGTGCGATCTCTGCAGCTGCCCGGCCCTCAATCTGATGGCGCTCGAGCATGAAGACGAGTTCGTCATCTCGTTGTAGGGCAATCGCGGGTGATGAGGGGTTGAAGCCAACGAAGTACTTACGGGCTTGGTCCGTCGCCTCAACGTCCTGTCCGGCGAAAACAGTCACAACTCGCTCGGGGTTCACGTTATGCTGCAGTGCTAGGGCTACTGCGGGCCGTGCGTTCGCAGCGGCACACCCGCAAACGGAGTTGACGATAACCATCGTCGTGCCCCTACTGTCCCCCAGGACCTCATCCACCTCTTCGGCGGTCCGGAGCTCCTGCACGCCCAGGCACGTCAGCTCCTCCCGCATCGGTTGCACGAGTTTCGGATCGTATGGCATAGGTATCGCTCAGGTAGGAATAAGATACGTACGTACAAAGTATCAAACTGAAACTATCTTTCCCTCCCGGAACTGGTCAAGATGATTTCGACTCGCTACCATTCTACGCATGACGGGAACGGAAACGAACGCGCGGCCGCTAGCTGAGCTGCTCGCGCAGGTTGGGCGCACGGCGTACTGCATCGGCTCCGGTGAGGATCTTAGGCCGGGGCAGTGGATGGCACTGCGTTATTTCTCCCGCGCCAACCGGTTCTCCCGCACGGTATCAGCCTTTGCAGACTATCACGCGACGACGCGCGGCACTGCGTCGCAAACGGTCAAGTGTCTTGTAGAGCAAGGCTATCTTGCGCGTCGACCGTCTCCCAGAGACGGACGGAGCGTACGCCTCGAGTTGACCAAGAAGGGACGTGGGGCGCTCGTGGACGATCCACTCGAGGCCCTGGTCTATTCCGTGGGCGACATTTCGCGTCGCGCGCGGTCCGATATGACGCGGCAGTTGGAATGCGTACTGGAACACCTGGCACGGGACAGGGGCGGGTGTCTCTTCGGGACCTGTCCTTCCTGCCGATACCTAGAAATCGACAGCTCCGGTGTCGAAGAAGAGAACACGAATCGATGCAGCCTGTTTGACGTGTCGATGCAGCCTGAGCAACTGGAACGAATCTGCGTGAACTTTGCGCCGATGAGATGCATTCAGCCGGCTACATAAAACCGCGGTGACGATCGAGGGTCGTCGCCGCGTTCTTCTTCTCCTCTCCGCCTCGAGCTACCGGGCCAAGGACTTCTTATCTGCTGCCGAGCGACTCCACGTCGATGTGACGGTGGGGTCAGATTACCGAAACGCGCTGGCCGACGAGGTCCACGGAGCCACGATGGAGCTAGACTTCGATGACGTGGCCGGCTCGATCGAGGCGATCCGCCGGCTTGCCGAAGATCAACCGTTCTCCGCCGTGGTGGCCGCCGAGGATGAGGGGACCCGGGTAGCGGCAGCCGTATCGACTGCGCTCAATCTTCCCGGCAACTCACTTGCCTCGGTCGAGGCCTGTCGTTGCAAGGACCAGTTTCGTTTGGCCCTCGCCGACTCCGATACGCTGTCTCCCTGGTACCGCACCTACCCGATCGAGACCGATCCGGAGGAGGTGGCTCAAGATCTGGAGTTTCCCTGCGTTGTGAAACCGATCGAGCTTGCGGCCAGCCGCGGGGTGGTTCGGGCCGATGACGCCGAGGAGTTAGTAGGCGCCTTTGCGGTGGCCCGTCGGGCCACGGAGGAGTCCAGATGTAGAGGCCCGATCCTAGTGGAGGGCTACATCCCAGGAGTCGAGGTGGCCTTGGAAGGGATCCTTGTGGAGAATGAGCTGAGGACCCTTGCCATCCTCGACAAGCCCGATCCGCTCGTCGGACCGTATTTTGAGGAGACGATGTTTGTGACGCCCTCGCGTCTCACGCCCGACGTCCAGCGCAGAATCGAGAAAACAGTTGAGCGCGTGATAGGCCTCGTTGGACTGAGCGAGGGGCCGATCCACGCCGAACTCCGGGTCAACGAGCAGGGCGTGTGGCCAATCGAGGTCGCGCCGCGGACGATCGGTGGATTGTGCGCTCGCCTGTTTCGCTACCGAACGGGCACTGCGTTGGAAGAGATCGTTCTGCTCCACGCCCTCGGTCGCCCACTTCCTTGCCAGCCCGAGGGGCCCGCTTCGGGAGTCATGATGATCCCGATTCCACGAGCCGGCATTCTGACGTCCGTTGACGGCGTCATCGCCGCCGAGCGGATGCCGGAAGTGCAGGAGGTGTCAATCACGGCATCCCTCGGACAGCATATTGATGTGTTACCGCGAGGGAACCGTTACCTGGGGTTCATCTTCGCGCGGGCGGACTCGCCCCAGACTGTGGAGCGAGTGCTTCGAGAGGCGCATTCATGCCTGGAAATCCGGATCGTCGACGGGTCCCTTGAGAACGGCGAGAAGCCCTAGCAGAGACATGGCTCCAGGGGGCGTTCTCGAAGACCACAAGATGGGCCGGGTGCGGGGGTGTCAGGGGAGTAGAGTAGCCAGCGCCGAGAACCGGGAGGGGCACTAGACCGCATGTGGACCCCACGAGGCTTGTGCCCCGGGAGACGTGTAATAGGGGTGCGGCAAGATTTGAACTCGCGACCTCCTAAACCCCATCCAAGCGGTCGCCAAAGGTGTCCACCGATCTCTCCCAGATTAAACCGCAGATCTGCTCGTACGGTTTCCATGTCTGGGGCCACTCGACGTCGTACGGTACACGAAAGCCCTTTCACCTCTGCGATAATCTCGTATTCGCGTCCACCTAATACGCGCTGTTAATCTTGAGAGAACCAACCTGGTCCTCGGTCGGCTCCGCTCAGCAAAACCAATCCTCGGTTAGCTTGGCAGGCTTCTGTGCCGGAATAACGACATTCTCCGTCGATGTCGGTCGTTCATGACCCAGCATGGTCCGCAGCGTACGATCTTTGATCTTGAAGAACGTGATTGCCGCGTCCTCTCCGTTGCGCACCCCTTCCTCGGCAGCCTTGGCAACTTCCCGTTGTAGCCCATCCATGCGCGGATCAGGGTGCTTCCATTCGTACACGAAGTCTTCTTCTATGAGGTCTCCCAGATGCGGGTGGAGCGTTGGCACTTTCAGCAGGCAGGAACCCGGGGGGACTAGCAGGCGAATGGAGTATTGGACTGGGTCGATATGGTAGACGAGCCCGTGCTCCCCTACAAAATCGAGTAGCTCTAGATATCCGGACAAGGTGGTCCACGGGGTGAAGGGTAGGAGGGACGGTCTTAGCGCCACTCCAGCCTCACGTGAGATCTGCAGCGCGCGGACGATGTCGTCCTTGTTGTGCCCTTTGTCCAGATACCGGAGAATCTCTTCGTCGATTGACTCCACCGCGGAGAGGATGAAAAGGCAGCCCAGTCCGCCCAGTTCTGAAATAACCTCCTCATGCTCCAGGAGGTGTTCGATCTTCGCGGTGAAATCAAATGTAACACTGGGGAACTTACGGTTCATGGCCCGCACGATCCTCAGCGAGTGTTTGATACCGTTGAGAAAGTCTGGGTCGCCGAAATTGATGTGCTCGGCCCCCATCCCCACCAGGTTGGCGATGTCGTCGAGCACGACCCTGCTCTGAACAATCCGGAGACGGCCCCCGTAAACGGCTGGGATTGGACAGTGTGTACAGCGGTGCGCGCACCCGCGACTTGCTTCTACGTAGCCAACGAGCTTCGTGTTTCCCTCAGCTGTCTGCAGCCGTGCATATTTGTTTAGGGGTGGCAGAAGGTGGCGTGCGGGAGTGAGGAAACGTTGCCGACTCAGGTTAGGCTCTGCGCGATGTACACGGCGAGCTACACCGGGAACCTCTTCCGACGCGGCGGACGCCAATCTTGCTACGTGCTCCGCTAGAGGTGTCTCAAACTCGCCTCCGATCACACTGTCTGCCGTCGTTCCGAGCAGGTAATCGGCATTGAGGGAGGCATACAGACCAAAGTAGACAATGTGACAGTCCGGGTGGATCGCCCGGACGTGATCACCGACTCTCACGCCGAGCCGAATCGCTGTGTGCATCGGAACGGAGATCCCCACCACGTCGGCCCACGCGACATCTGCCGTGTCCAATTCTTGGACAGCCAAATCGAGGCATCGGATTCGATTTCCATCCGCCAGCAAGTGCGCGGCAGACGACGCAAGCGCAAATGGTTGGTGGCCGAGTTCGTAGCATGAGATCAGAAGAACGTTCATCTGTTTGTCCTCAGCGCCCCCTTTGTCCTGACCTGCTAGCCGCCGGTCCCCTCGCACAACGTTACCCTTACCAGTGTAGAACTCGAACATTTGCAAGTTCGCCTGTGGAACCTTGAGCAGATGCTTGGCTATGGCGGGCCAGCTTACACCCGGGATACTAACGTACATCTCGTTATCACGTATTGCCCATCTCAGTGAGCGGCACGACGGTGGGCCACAGTGAGACCCGAAAACTAAACAAATTCGCGTTACCAGTCACAGTGAGACACGGTCAGATTCAGTGGGTCGCGGCACAATTTATGTCACAGACTGGAGCAACCCTCTCTCGTCACTTGTTGAGAAGCGGAGGTTCGCGTGACGCCCCGCGCTTGAACCCACTGTTCCGTTGCTGGTCCTTGAACTTGGCCAACCCAGCGGGTGTGACCCGAAACTCCCAGTCGTTAAAACGGTACGCCTTGAGCTTCCTGGCGGTGATCCAATCGCGGACGGTTTGCTTACTCCGGCTGAATCACTCGACGGTGTCGGCGACTATGAAAGGGGAGGACCCGGGCACCACCGCTAGCGATGGAGGTGTTGGCATACTCGACCACCTCGCTGCGGTGCTGGCCGTCCCCGACATATCTCTGTCCAAGATCAAACCGTTGGTAACACCGCGGCCTGTTGGTTGCCTAGGCACGTAGTCTTTCTCTTGTGGGCTGCGTCCCCGGTGGTCTTCCCCCTATCATGACCTCTGGACCCGAAAATATGGAGAGGACCATGGTGGATCGCCGTCGCTTCATTGCAACGACCGTCGCGGGAGGAGTGGGAATGGCAGTGGGAACGTCAGGCTGTGCTCCTGGCGATTCCCCCAAGCGTTCAGCGACCCGGAGTGGTGGGGGCTTCCAGATCCCACCCTTTGAACTCGACGAGATCTCGGTTGACGAGCTCCAGCGGAGCATGGGGTCTGGCGAGCGCACGGCGCGCTCGATCACCGAGCTGTATCTGGCGCGCATAGAGGAGATGGACCAGCAGGGGCCGGAGTTACGCTCGATCATCGAGACAAATCCAGAGGCATTGGCGATAGCGGATGAACTGGATGCGGAGCGCCGCACCAATGGGCCTCGAGGGCCACTCCATGGCATTCCGGTCGCTGTTAAAGACAACATCGACACACACGACCAAATGACCACCACAGCGGGTTCCCTGGCGCTCGAGGGGTCAATTCCGCCCATGGATTCGTTTATTGCGCAGAAATTGCGAAGCGCTGGTGCCATCATCCTCGCTAAGGCCAACATGAGTGAGTGGGCATACTTTCGGGGTCTGCGCGCGACCAGCGGTTGGAGTGCACGGGGTGGGCAGTGCCGAAACCCCTATGCGCTCGATCGTAACCCATGTGGATCAAGTTCTGGGTCTGGTGTGGCAGCCTCGGCTAACCTGGCTGCTCTCACTATAGGGACCGAGACGGGAGGCTCGATCATGTGCCCGTCGTCGAGTAATGGGGTGGTTGGGATCAAACCCACCGTGGGCCTCTGGAGCCGATCCGGAATCATTCCGATCTCACACTCACAAGACACGGCGGGCCCGATGTGTCGAAACGTAAAGGACGCGACAATCCTACTTGGTGCTTTGACTGGAGTAGATGCGCGAGACAGCGCCACTTCATCCAGCCAAGGCAAAGCCCATAAGGATTATACGCCGTTCCTCGATCTGGCCGGCCTTCAAGGCGCTCGCATCGGTATCGCCCGGAGCTTCACCGGTTTTGATCCGCGCATCATCACACTCTTCAATGAAGCAATCGAGGCGATGCGGGCCGAAGGTGCCATTATTGTCGATCCAGCCAACCTGGATGCCGCGGCCTGGAATGATCCCCTCTCGCTTGTACTACTAGAATACGAGTTTAAGGCTGATCTCAATGCCTATCTGGCGAGTTTGGGGCCCAATGTTCGAGTCAAGAGTCTTGCAGATGTGATTGAATTCAATGAGCAGCATGCAGATCTGGAAATGCCGTACTTTGGCCAAGAACGGATGATTGCTTCACAAGCACGAGGTTTGCTAACCGATCCGGAATATCTGAATGCAATGAGTACGATTCAGAAGGCCAACCGCGAAGATGGAATCGATAGGCTCGTGAGGGAACACAACTTGGACGCCATTGTCGCCCCCACTCGGGATATCCCTTGGCCGACAGATCATATCAAAGGGGATCGTAGTGATGGGGGGAGTTCTGCCGGCCCGGCAGCGATTGCCGGCTACCCTGATATAAGTGTCCCCATGGGGTTTGTTTCCGGGTTACCAGTTGGAGTGTCATTCTTTGGTAGGGCATGGAGTGAACCAACGCTGATCAAGGTTGCCTATGCCTATGAGCAGGTGACTCAGCATCGGAGAGCACCCACTTTTGCGGAAACGCTTGGGTAGGTTAGGAGTAGAATGACCCACCAATAAAAAATGTGTGAGGACCAAGTCGACGGGTCGCGGTTTGATCTTTCTAGCTAGAGGGTCGCGTTTAGGACCTGTGGTCGGCAGATTAACAGTGCGGTCACATTAAGCTGCGAAATTGATGTGATCGGTCAAATGCATGGAGTTTGTTGAAGCACGTCCGTCGGCTTGGAGGAGCAGATGAACTTGACTCGCGCAATACCATTTTTTGCCAGTTGTCGTGCAGTCGTTTTGTTTGCGTTCTTCTTGTCTATTGCTCCACTTCTTTCGCAAGTCGCTGCACAGACTACCTCCGCTAATGACGGAGACTGGCAGGTGCCACGAACTCCATTCGGACACCCAGATCTACAGGGGAACTGGACTAACGCGACGCTTACGCCCTTCGAGCGTCCTTTAGGTTGGGACCCTGTTCTTACGTGGGATAAAGTTGCTGAGATTGAGGCTGGTCAGGCAGAGATCGTTGCTTCGGCAGCGGCTCCAAGCGATCCGAACCGCCCACTTCCTCCGGGTGGTGATCACCCAGTGTGTATTGATGCGCCGACTACGTGCTACAACGAAGTGTACAGGGAGCCCGGTGACCGAGTAGCTGTCGTTAGGGGTGAGCCAAGAAGTTCACTTGTGATGGATCCGTTGGATGGTCGTGTGCCAGAGCTAACGGCCGAGGGACGCCGCCGGGTTGAAGAGTATGAGGCCCTAGGTAACCAGCATGGTCCGTACGATCATCCGGAACTAAGACCCCTTGCTGAGCGTTGCATTGTGTCGTTCGGGTTTAGCGCAGGACCTCCGATGCTCCCCAATTACTGGTACAATAATAATTACACGATCGTGCAGAACCCCGATTACGTAATGATCATGGCAGAAATGGTCCACGATGTAAGGATCATCCGACTCAGTGATCCCAAAACATTGTCAAATGAAGTCCGGCCGTGGTTTGGTGATTCTCAAGGTCGGTGGGAGGGGAACACGCTCGTGGTTGAGACGACCAATCTCAATCCTAATCACGCATTTCGTGGAGTCCCTCCGTCTAAGGACCGGACAGTGATTGAACGTTTTACCCGGGTAGATGAAGAGACTGTCCTTTATGAATTTACGATTGATGATCCAGAGACCTATACCAGCGTTTTGGGAGGTCAAATCCCATTCAAGCAGTTCGATGACCAGCTCTACGAGTATGCCTGCCACGAAGGCAACTACTCAATGTCCAACGTATTGAGTGGGGCTCGCTATCAAGAGAGAAGGGAAGAGCCGAAGTAATCCTTCCAATCCGTATTAATGAGATAGCGATCACCTTCGTATAGCTGCCGCAACTCAGACACGGCTTTACCATTCACAAGCTTTCGTAGAACTCTGCCATCCGTCGCCGTGCAGCTGCATCGAGGAGGCTCCCCCTGCATGCTCCCATGTTATCGACCAAGTGCCCCGGGTCGCTTGTGGCCGGAATGGCAACCGTCACAGCCGGATGGGACACGATAAACTTTAGGAAGAACTGCCCCCAACTCTCGATGTCGTAGTCTGCGGCCCAGCCAGGAAGCGAACGACCAGCAACGCTTGCGAAGAGGGCGCCACTGGTGAACGGGCGATTTACCATTACTGCCACGCCCCGCTCCTGGGCCAAGGGAAGCAGTGTTTCCTCTGCATCACGATGGCCGATCGAGTAGTCGAGCTGCACGAAGTCTAGCTCGTGTTGCCGTAGAGCCGCTTCAATTAAGTCGTACTGGCGCGGAAATGAAGTGGTAATTCCTACGTAGCGTGCTCTCCCCTGCGACCTCCACTCACGGACAGCTTCAAGATGAGCGGCAAGATATCGATCACTTAGATTTTGGAAGTCATCCCCAAGATTCCATACCTGCATCAGATCGATTGTGCGCTTGCCCAACGTATCCGATGATGCATTCATCTGGTCGAGCACCGCCGGTACACCTTCATTCTGTACGTTGACCTTAGTTGCCAAGAAAAGATCCTCGGCCGCATCGATTGTCTGGATCGCGTCGCCTACGAACGGCTCAGCACGTCCGTAGGAGGGTGCCGTGTCGATGACAGTGCCTTCAAGCTCATGAAAGAGTCGCACTACCTCGAGTGGTTCACGCGCCTCTGGTGAAGATGCGTCGAGGTCGAAGGTGCCCGCCGAACCGAGACCGATCACCGGAACTCGCTCGCCGTTTGACGGGATTGCTTTAGTAAGTAACGGCAACTGTTGCTGGCCAAGGCCAAAAAGAGAACGGCTATCGAATAGGGCTGCAGCTCCTAGGCCTGCCCCCACCTGGAGTGCTTTTCGGCGAGATAGGACCATCTTGAACCTCCGACTTTTCAACTCTTCTCTGATGTGCTTCTGCGGCCCCTGAATCTGGCCCCTTTCTTCCTTAAGCGCGACACCAAAGCCATTTTTTTTGTCTATGTCGTGTGACGCTTCGGTGGCATGCTTCGTCTTAGATATGTTCGGTTCCATGGAGACGCGAGTAAGGCATTAGCGTCTTGATTGAAACCGCTGGTGGTAGGGAGAGTGGCACATCAAAGCAGGCCGTTATTGTCTGAGAGGCGGAAAATGTTGATCTCTAAACACTTTCAACATCTTTGGGTGGTCTTTGGTATGGCCATGCTCGCAGGGGTTATGTCCACTGAGAGTGTGATAGCTCAGCAGGCTGACTTTCTGTTCAAATGTCCGAAAGCAGCCCTCGGTGTGAGGCTTGGGCATTCATCCCCCCGTGCCCAAAGTGAGGTGTTCGATTTCACACGCGAACACCTTACGGTCGACAGGAGTGATTTCGATGGATTGTCGATTGATGGGGAACTAAGCGTCCGGATGACGCGTCATTTAGATGCGGCACTGAGTGTGGGGGTCGAGCAGAGTAATACCCGATCCGAGCTTAGAGATTGGGTCGACGACAACAATCTGCCTATCGAACAGAGTACACGGTTTACTCGCGTTCCCGTGACCTTAGGTGTTAAGGCTTATTTATTGGAACGGGGCCGTTGCGTTGGTCGGCTTGCATGGATTCCTAAGAAGTTGGCCCCCTATCTAGGCGCAGGTGTAGGGATCGTCTGGCATAATTTTAGACAGATTGGCGATTTCGTCGACTTTGATACGAATGACATCTTTTTTGATAGGTTTGAGTCGCAGGCAAGTTCTTCTCTCGCATACCTCGCGGCCGGGTTCGATCTCTCACTCGGACCACGCTGGTTTTTAAGCAGCGAAGCTCGTTACTCGTGGGCCAGTGCTGAGATGGGCCACGACTTCGTCGGTTTCAATGACATCGATCTCACCGGTTTAAAGGCGACGGTGGGTGTGTCAATACGGTTCTGATTCCCTGAGGATGATTCCATGACTCAAGAAAACATGATGAAAACAGAGCGATTCGTCGGGTTATTCCTAGTAGCATTTCTCTTAGGTTTTAGTCCGGGTGCGGGTACCGCCTTGGCCGGTGAAACGGACGACCGATGGCTCGCCTTCAGTGGTTGCTGGAAGCCTGTTAAAGAGACGACAAGTTCGGAAACTTCTGGTACGTTGCTCTGTTTTCGACCAGGAATCGAAGATGTCGGCGTGCAGATGATCTGGGTCGAAAATAATAAGATTGTTCGCGAAGAGACGTTTCGGGCGGATGGGCACTCCCAAGACGCAAACCTAGAAGGCTGTACTGGTTGGAAACGCGGAGATTTTTCTGCTCGCCCAGGTCGAGTCTTCCTATCATCGGAGCATATCTGTGCTGGTGGTGTTACCCGGGCATCGACCGGGTTGTTCGCCTTTCTGTCCTCTAACGAGTGGGTAGATATTCAGGTCACAACGGTGGGTGACGAGAAGCTTACGTGGGTGACGAAATATCAGTTAGCCACGGCCAGCTTCGCTGAAGCCACGGATCTGGTCGATATCGGGATGGATATGAACATGGCGGTCCAATCGGCTCGAGTCGCTGCTTCGGCCCGACCTGCCATCGATGACGTAATCGAGGCGATTGGCTATGTCGACGCACAAGCTATCCCGGCATGGCTTGTCGAACGGGATGTTCCGCTCCAACTCAACTCAAAGCAGCTAGTTCGGATGGCCGATGCCGGAGTCCCGGCAGAAGTGATTGATATGGTGGTGGCGATCAGTTACCCCGGACGGTTCGTCGTTGATCGCCAGCCCTCTGATTATCGTGAGTCATACAATATCTATTCAACGTATCGAAGTGGCTACCACGGATCCTTTTTCCCATACGCCTACGGATCCTACGGAGGGTGGGGTTACTACGGATACGGACCTCTTTTCTATTCAGGGTCCCCATATGGATATGGGTACCCATACGGGTATGGATATGGGTCCCCATATGGATACGGGTATGGATATGGGTCCCCATATGGATACGGGTATGGATATGGACACCGTTATGGATACGGGATGGGAGGACGCTACTATGGCCCCACGATTACCAGAACAGGTCCTAGTGAGAATAGGGGTGGCCGCGTGATCAATGGACAAGGTTATCGCCGTGGAGGTCAATCCGGTGCAGCTCCGGGTCGAAGTCGAACCCCTTCAACGCGAGGCGCGGGAGTTAGCAGGTCCTCCGGAGGTTCTTCTCGTGGCACATCAACTGGCCGCACGGCCCGACGTCGAGGTGGAGGGTTCTGAGTTCGTCTCCCCCTTCGCAACGGATGTGAAGAGGTTTGAAGGTGTACTTCGCACCTTCAAACCTCAGTGTTGTCTATACAGCCCCTGCGGTATTAGGCCCAATAGGGCTAAGATTATTCCCAAGCTGGTTTATTAGGCTCATTCGTCCTTAACAGGTCACTCGTTAGTTTGTGCCGAAATCATCAGCAATATCTAGTCGGTCAAACTAACCAAGTCTGTCGAAGTCAAATTTCTATTTTGAGCCTGTGATTTTGATACGGAGAAGACCCTTGAATAATCGTCCCCGATTGCTGATCTCCATGCTTTTTATAGTCCCCCTTTTGATCACGGCTCCCCTTGGTGCACAGACATTCCAACTTGCTGAGGCAACGATCCATGATGTACATACGGCGCTTCGGGCCGGGGAAATCACTTGTCGCGAATTGGTGCAGCTTTATTTCGATCGAATTGACGCCTACGACCAACAGGGTCCGCAGTTGAACGCTATCCAATCCCGTAATGAACGGGTGTTCGAAGAGGCCGATGCGCTGGATTTGGCAATGCGGACGGATGGAATGGTTGGCCCACTGCATTGCATTCCCGTCCTGCTCAAAGATCAAGTTGAGACTAAAGATATGCCTACCACGTTTGGTTCGGCGCTCTTTCAGGACTTCTTTTCGTTTCGAGATGCGACCATAGTGACACGGCTTAAAGCAGCGGGCGGTATTATTCTCGCCAAAACAACTATGGGTGAGTTTGCATCTCGATATGTTGGGTCAGCATTCGGTGTGATTCGAAACGCGTATGACCCTACCCGCAATCCAAGTGGTTCTTCGGGCGGGTCTGCCACCGGAATTGCAGCAAACTTTGGGATGATTGGGATTGGTGAAGACACGGGCGGATCGGTCCGCGGTCCAGCGGCCGTGCATAGCCTCGTCGGATTACGGCCAACACTCGAGCTTGTAAGTCGGCATGGGATGATGCCGGCGAATCCTACGCAAGACACAATGGGCCCAATTACGCGGACGGTAACAGACGCGGCTATCGTTATGGACGCCATCGCGGGGTATGACTCAGAAGACCCGATTACAGCGTATTCCGTTGGACACGTACCGGAGACGTACACGGCTTCGCTTAATGTCGATCAATTGCGTGGCGCACGCATTGGTGTTTTACGGACACCCATGGATACTAGGACCGATCGGTCGTCAAATGACTACCAAAAAGTCCAAGCGGTCTTCGATCGCGCGGTTCGCGAATTAGCTGCCCTAGGCGCTGAAGTCCTAGACCCACTGGCTATTCCGGAACTGGAGACTTCGGAGGGAGGGGGCTATGGGAATAATTTTGAGACCGAGCGTGCTACGAACGAATATTTGGCAGAGCATCAGAACGCAAAAGTTTCGACCCTTCGAGAGATTCTACTCTCCGGTGTCGTGGTCCCTCTTCGTGAACGTGCAATGATGGGTTACGTCGGGAGATCAACGGACGAGGTGGGTTATCTGGAGGTCATTCATAAGAGAGAGGAATTACGGAGGGGTGTTTTAAAGATTATGGCAGACGAGGCGCTAGACGCGATTGTCTATGCGACCTTTGACCACCAGCCGACGCTCATCCCTCACGATGTCGAGACGAATCCGTATCCTGCGGATGACTATGGTTGGGGTGACAATCGAGGGTTGAGTCCTGCTGTGGGGTTTCCGGCCCTTACAGTCCCCGCCGGTTTTACGACGGACGAACTGCCGGTGGGACTGGAGTTTTTGGGCAGACCTTTTACTGAAGAGAAACTACTTGGTTTCGGTTATGCATTTGAACAGGCAACGCACTACCGTCACCCGCCTCCGAATATGCCGCCGGTAAAATAAGCTCAGTTCATGGGAGCAGTTTACCGTGGGTGCATAATCGGCAGTACCACGTGCGATATCCTCTCTGTAGAGTGATAGATCGTGTTGTCGGCTTTGATCCAACGTCGATTGCGACCGAGAGGCTCTCCGGTATTTGGGTTCACATCAAACCGGGGGAAATTGCTGCTTGAGATGTCGAGTCGGATACGGTGTCCAGCCTTGAATAAGTTTGCGGTTGCGAATGGCTCAATCACAATCTCGTATACTTGTCCTGGTTCGATCAGATCTCGCTCAGTGCGTCCATCTCGATAGCTTGCTCGAACGATTGCATCTGAGATGTTCATGTCATATCCAGTCGGATAATCAGTGCTGGGCGGATAGACGTCGATGAGTTTCGCGGTAAAATCCGTATCCACAGCGGTCGACGAGACAAAGAGCCGAACTTCAATTGGACCAACCACTTCGATGTCTTGCTCCAAGAGGTCAGTTTGAAAGACGACTACGTCTTCACGTGCACTCTGGGGTAGGTAGGGTGATATCCCTCCCGGAAAGTCTGGACGTTCGCGCTGATGATACGCACCATCGTTCAGCCGGCCTGACACAGTGCCCCCCAGTGTTTGTACTGGGTGGTTTGGGTCAAACGTATATGTTGTGGATGAGGTAGTCGCAGTGGACGCGCTGGTCTGTAAACTTCCATCGCCATGAAGGTAGTAACGAGTGGGGGCAGCATCTGGTAGCGGCCACGCGTCGGCGCCTCGCCAGTACCCACCGTGTGCTAGTCGACCCGCCGCGGTTTTCTCCCCAGTTCCCCCGCCCATGACGAAGATCTGAACGGGTTTCTCGGACTCGACACCCGTTGCTTGTCCTTTAAGGAAATGGTCAAACCACCGAACGTGAAAATCTGTGTAAAAATCGGCCACGGCAGACTCAGGTCCAAAATCGACATCTCCAGCAAATGTGCGGTTGTTGCCGCCGTGATCCCACGGTCCTACGAGTAGCCGAATAGACGAAGATTTCAGGCGCGCGAGATTTTCATAGTTCGCAATGGTTCCACGAAGGAAAATGTCGTACCAGCCCCCAACATGGAGCATGGGTATGTCCGCTGTCTGTTCGAAGTACTCAACCCAATTGAGTCCGATGCCTTTCCAGAATTCATCGTAATCCGAACGTGTCAGTTCGTTCAGGAAATACGCCTCGAAATTTGGTGCGATGGAAAGTGGATTAAGACCAGGGCGCAGTGGGAGGGCAGAATACCAGTCACTCACATCTTCTTGTGCGAATAACGCTTGTACCACAGGGTCGTCGATTTCCGCCGGGATCTGTTGAAAAGCCCATGTGAGTTCGCGGCCGAGTTCGAACGCCCCCCCCTGCCGAATCGCATGATCCCAACCATTAGTCATGCCACCTTGATTGAGCACGACAGTTCGAAGGCTTGGCGGGTTCATTTTCGCTGCATCTGCTTGGGTGTGAGCCCCATAGGAAGTCCCCCACATTCCCACCTGTCCGTCAGTGTACGATTGATTCGCTAGCCACTCGATCGCATCGTATCCATCTACTGCGTCGAAGCGATGGTATTTGCTGAATTCGCCCTCTGAATCAAAGCGGCCGCGGATGTCTTGGACGGCCACTACGTACCGACGTGCCGCAAAATATCGAGCTTGCTCTTCTTGACCTGATTTTCCATAAGGTGTTCGGTGGAACAGAAGAGGGAGCCGTTCCGATAACGGTTTGCCATTTATGGCGGGTTGGTAGATGTCCGTCGCCAGAAGGACCCCATCCCGGGCGGGAATCATGACGTTACGCGAAACAACAACTTCTTCTTCCTTGAGAACGGAACCTGAAGTTTGCGCTACTAGGTATGTTTCGTGACCGAACCCAAATGCAGATAGGACTATGGTAAAACGAAGTAGGTGGTATGCGGTCGAGTTCAAGATGGAGTCCTAGAGATCAGGTGATCATGCGTTCCGAGTCTGAGATGCTTTATTCGCAGCGTGTAAACCAGAAATCCGTCCAAATACGGCCCCCGAAGCGAGTCCCGATCCGCCAGGATAGCCGTTAAAAAATAGCCCTCCCACCATTTCGCCCGCCGCGAATAGCCCGGGGATGGGAGTGCCACTGTCATCCAACACCTCCCCATCTTCACTTACATCGACTCCTCCGTAGGTGAACGTTATTCCGCACCGTACGGGGAAGGCACGGAAAGGAGGCTGCTCGATTCGGAGAGCCCAGTTCGACTTGGGTGGCGACAGTCCCTTCGTTCCTTTCCCATCTAATGCGTGTGGAACGTAAGCTTTATTTTGAACTGCTTGATTGTAATGAGTGACAGTCCGCAAGAATGCCTTCTGGTCAATATCTAGTTGGTTGGCTAGGCCTTGTAAGCTAGGTGACTCATAACCCGTTGAGCTTTTCCCGAAATACTCGGACCTCAGTAACGACTCCACCTGTTGGTCGAATATTTGATAGGCGATCCCACCCGGCTGTTCTAAGAGTGCGCGTCCGTAGCGCGCGTAGGTGTAGTTCCGGAAGTCCGCCCCCTCGTCAACGAAACGTTGTCCGTTCTGGTTCACCACGATCCCGTAGGGGTAGCTATGTTTTTTGAAGATGTCTCCACCAATCTCGAAGTCCCCAAATTCAGGAGCCTCTTGATCCATCGCGACTGAGTGGCAGCCCGTCCAATCTCCACTCTGAACAGCCCCCGCTTCGAGGGCCATAGTGAGTCCACCTCCCGTATTATATGGTGTCCCTCGGACAATAACGTTCTTCCACTTCGACCCGAGATGCATTGAACGTAATTCGGGACTCGCTTCGAACCCGCCGCACGCAAGCACTACAGCGCCGCAGTCAAATCGGATCTGCGAAGGTCCCACAATCACTCCTGTAATTGTGCCGAATTCGCGGAGTAAACCAACAGCTGCATTTCCATAAACCATTGGAATGTCGAGATGTTTTGCCCGAGCAAAGAGACGATCGGTCAATCCCACGCCGCGGCCGACTGATCGGAGCACGAGACCGCCCCAAAATCGATATCGGCCCTCCTCGCGGACGGCTTGGTTGTCAAAAATTAGCTCGAACTCCACACCCTGGCTAAGCATCCACCTGACCGTATCGGTCGATTGCTCGGCTAGGCGGACGGCGAGATTTTCTTTGGTTCGCCCGCCGGACAGCCGCATCATGTCGTTTACGAACGCTTCTATCGGATACGGTGCGAGGTCAATCCGTGCAGCTTCCTCATCAGAGAGCTCAGGGATTAAGCTTCGGAGATCTGGAAGGCCACCGTGAGCAAGTCGAATCGCGCCATCTGTAAATCGGGAATTACCCCCCCGCTGATCCGGTTTTGCAGCCTCGATCATCACCACGTCGGCTCCTAATTCGCGTGCAGAAAGTGCCGCACAAAGGGCCGCATTCCCGGCCCCGACAACTACAACGTCCCACCGTTTTTGGGCAGCTGATATCAGGTCAAGGTTAGTGGCTGTCATAGGAGTCCTAATGCACGGAGTGGATCTACGAGGGAAAGGGGCCACCGAAGCGAAAAGAGGTTCCCCAGGACAAGGAGAGAACCCAACACCGCTAGGGAGCTGACTATACACAGAATCCACCGAATGTTGGCTTCACGACGCAAGAACGCGGCGGCGAAGATTGCGGCAGCGGATACGAACCCGACCAATGCAACCAGAGCAAATAACCCCAACAGCCAAAAGAGATAGGGAAGGGTGCGGTAGAAATCAGTTCCAACTCCGGTGATATCACTCGGTTTCCACGGTTCGTGTTCACTGTCGGTGCGCAAAACTTTTGCGTGCTGATCGGACCTCATCCGTCTCATCGACACCCACTCCGCAAGAGCAAGTACAGTACCCAAAATTCCGACGAATAGAGGAAAGATCTGTGCTCGAATCGGAAATGTCAGAGACGCCGCACCCGCAGCGGCGAAGATCAAGCCCAACGAAGTGAGCCCGATGATCTGTCCCCTTGCCGGAAGTCTCATGTCGCTGCCTTCTGACTTAGGCGGACCCCCAAAATCGTCATGCCCACCATGATTGCACCAATTGCTATCACGGCCGGTGCGGTGAGCCATGACCAGCCATACCGCGTCACTGAGATAAAAAGGTTTCGTTCGATACTTGCCGCCAGAACGAAACCGATGAGGATCGGTGGGAGAGGGAACCGAAGCCGGCGCAGCACCCAGCCCATCAGGCCAACCACGAGAAAGGCCCACATATCGCCCCAACTTCGACTACTCTGAAATGCTCCGGCGAGCATGATCACAAAGAGAAAGGGTGCTAAAACAGACGGTCGCAAGGTGGCTAATCGCGATACAAGGCCTGATAGAAGTAGGCAGGTGAGCGCACCGAATACGTTTGCGATGGCGAGCGTCCATATGATGAGAAGTGTGAGGTCCAGGTCGCCTCGTATCATACGTGGGCCCGGTTGGAGTCCCAGAAGAACTAATCCGCCCAGAAGAATTGCGGTTGTGCCACTCCCTGGGATCCCAAATAACAAGGTCGGGATGAGCGCACCACCTTCCTTGGCGTTGTTCGAACTCTCAGGGGCGATCACACCTCGAATATCTCCCTTCCCGAAACCTTCCGCGTTTTTCGACGTTTGGGCTGCGATTCCGTAGCTCAGCCAGTCCACCACGGCGCCCCCGAGCCCGGGGATGAAACCGACTACCACGCCAAGAACAGCTGACCGTACGACGAGCAGTCGTTCTCGAATCACATCGCGAAGGCCTTCACGCCAACCGCCCCCCCCTCGCATCGTTGTGCCTTCTGCGATGCTTTTGCCTCTCACCAGTAAATCGAGGAGTTCTGGCATCGCAAACAATCCCAACGCGAATACTGCGAGCGGGATTCCGTCATATAGATAGAGGTTGTCGAACGTGAACCGGTAAAACGGTGTCGTTGGTGCCGCTCCGATCGCCGCAATCAGTAACCCCAACGCGGCCATAAGTGCACCCCGAATCGGTCGATCCCCTGACAAGATACCGACCATAGAGAGCCCAAGGAGGGCGAGCATGAAGAGCTCAGGTGAACGGAATGCGAGCACTAACGGTCGAGCGATTGGAAGGACCAAAAGTAGCGTGATCGCCCCGATTAATCCTCCGAACATTGACGAAAAGAATGCTGCGCTCAGTGCCCGCCCTGCCTGACCCTTCCGGGCCAAGGGATAGCCATCCATGATTGTGGCCTGGGACCCTGACGAACCCGGCGCGCCCAGTAAAATGGAAGGGAACGTATCCGCTGTATGAACGACCGCCGCCATTCCAATCAACATGGCGATTGCGGGCCCCTGTTCCATACCGAACAGGAACGGCAGCAAGAGCGACAACCCGACCGTGCCCCCCAATCCCGGAAGCACTCCGACTACCATCCCGATCACCACGCCCCCAAGCATGAAGGCGAGGTTTGAAGGCTCAAGCAGAAGGAGCAGAGCCTGAAATGCGGCTTGGATCATCGAGTTGGCTCGGGAAGTTCCACATCGAACCCGTGTTCAAGGAACTCGACCAACCAGCGTCTAGCCTCTAGTGAAATGCGAGCCGTTTCGGCTAGTGCCGCGTCCACGTCCTCACCTACGTAGAATTCGTAGCCGCCAATAAGCCGTGAGGCACGTTCGAGAAACTCCGGATCGCTCGTCGCTTTTTCGGCAGCGGTAATAAGCTCTTGGACTCGGTCTTCTGGTGCGTTCGCGTGGACCCATAGCCCTTTTTGTGCTGCGAAACCGGCCATGAGTACAGCACGGTAGGCTTCCCACGCCACTCCGGACGGTTCATGCCCGCGGCAAGCGCGGTAGGCTTTCCCCATCCCGGGCAGATCCGGAAAGACGGGGTCATCGACTACCCGTCCAGCATCGTCGATCAACCCAAAACTGAAGAGCGGAACCGCGCGCCCTTCCTCGACGAGCGGTAGGACATTAGCGAGATAGGCTGGGCTTGTCTGATAATCGAGGTTGGTTTCTCCTTGTTCGAGCGCAACCCGAGCTGCTCCTTTTCCCGCGTATCCGAGAATGTCTATCACTTCGATGCCAAGGAGTTCAAAACTTAGGAGGGGGGCCATGTCGAGACCGGTTGGTGAGATGCCTCCGTAAATTAAGGTATGGTCCGATGCGCATAACTCTTCGACCGAACGTATGCCAAGGTCTGCGGATGCATAAACCACACCGCCGACCGGTGAACCTGCAATCCCCCGCATGTTTTCGAAGTCGTAACGCACTGCGGGCTCACCGAGAAGCCATGGCAGTACCTGCGATCCACTAGAAACGAAGAGAGTTCGCCCGTCGGGTTTACGTCGCAGCGCGAAGACATTGCCACCCTGTACGCCAGCCGCACCCGTAATATTGACGACTTGCACTGTGAGCGAATCGTCCAGATAGCGTTGGAGATAAGGTGCTAAGGCGCGTGCCCACTGGTCGGATCCGCCCCCCTCTCCTACCGGCACGATGATTTCCAAGACTTGCCGGTTGCCATCGGCGCAGCCAGAGATGCCCCAAACTGAGAGAAGCATGACGAAAATCCGGAGCGCACAACGCATCGATCGAAACTCCGGCAACGGGACGGTTTGGTCAACCAGTTAGAGATTCGAGTAAGTCCCAGATCGTAGAAGCCTCTTATAGTTGAGTGCCTCTCGCGAATCAGGGCTGAGACTGAGAGAATCCTAGATGATAAAGCATCACATCGGGTTTGAGGTTAATGACCTTGCGGCGTTCTGCGAGATGCTCGAGGCTCGCGGCATCAACTTCAAAGTTCCGTACCGCGAGATAGCAAGCATCGAACTAGCGATCGCATTCTTCACCGATCCATCTGGCGTTCGCATTGAGCTGACCGAAGGCTTTGACGAGTACTAGATGACTGATCCTGCGGTGCCGGAACGGCCCCGAGATGTCGTTGCCGCAGTCATCGACGACGGCCGGGTGAGCGGTCAGCAAATCCTCGTCGTCGGCCTTTGCATGCTTCTCAACATGCTCGATGGGTTCGACATCACCACGATGGCGATTGTTGCGGGTGATGTTTCCGAGGAGTTACGGCTTACCGCGGACAGACTGGGTCTGATCTTCAGTTTCGCATTAGCCGGCATGATGGCTGGCGCGATGTTGCTTGCCCCCGTGTCGGACATCATCGGCCGTCGCAAGCTGATCGTCCTGAGCGTAGTCTTGGTTGGCGGCTCGATGCTGCTCACGGCTAACGCCAGTACACTCGCCGAGTTCTTCATCTTGCGTTTTGTGAGCGGTTTTGGCGCAGGCGCCATCCTGGCGTGCCAGGCGACATTGGTGGCGGAATACAGCCCCGAAAAGTATCGGGCGTTGTCCATCGCCGGCACGACCGCGGGCTACCCGCTCGGGGCGGTGATGACATCGGTTGTGGCCGGGCTCATCATGCCGGCCTACGGCTGGCGCGCCATGTTCTGGTTTGGTGGAGGCATCACGCTCGCCTTGGGTGTAGTTAGCTGGGCTCTCCTTCCCGAATCGCTCAAGTATTTGTTCGTGCGCCGGCCGGCGAATGCTCTGGAACGCATCAACAAGATCCTGGTCAAGCTAAAGAAGGACGCGCTCGACGAACTGCCAGTGCCGGCGATGGACTTGGCCCGAAATAGGAAGGGCTTTGTCGGTAACATAAGAAGTCTCCTGGCCACGGAACTCCGGGGAGCAACGCTGATCCTGTGGGCGAGCTTCTTCTTGTGTTTCATCGCACTCTACTTCTTGTTCAGCTGGATTCCGAGGCTGATGGAGCAAACCGGCTATTCGGTCGAGAGCGGCCGGCAGGCGTTCTTTTTGTTCAACGTGGGGGCGGTCATCGGGATCTTCCTCCTGGGGGCGCTGTCGACTCGCTGGAGACTCTCCAACTTGGTTTTTGTGTTTCTGTTATCCTCGGCCGTGGGCATGGTTGTCTTCGCCACTGTGCCGAATCAACTCACGGTGCTTATGGTCGTCATATTCCTCGTAGGTGCGCTCCTGCAGGGTGGGTTCGTGGGCTTGTATGCAGTGGCGGGGAAGGTGTATCCCACTGAGGTCCGGAGCACCGGCATCGGTTGGGCGATCGGTTTGGGCAGATTGGGCGCGGTGGTTGGCCCGGCCGCAGCCGGGTTTCTTATCGCTGCCGGGATGAGCATGTCAGCCAACTACTACGTCTTCGCGGTCCCGCTGGCGGCGGGTGGGCTGATGGCCTATCGACTGAAGGTGAGGTAGCCGAGAACTGCGGGAGACAGAGAGAATCCGCCATGCGAAACCACATCATCGGAGCCCTGCTCACGCCGAAGCGCGAACACGTTCCCTCCCTGGACGCCTCCGGCGCCGATGATGTTGGTTACCTGGACCGAGAGCGAGTTGCTCAGATGTCGCGCAGGTATGGCGCAATCGCCCGCGCCCGCTGGAAGCTGCGTGCGCCCGGGGCATGCGAACCGCACATTGGTTGAAGGTACCTTGTCGAGTCTCCCACGTACCGAGGAGAAAAACATGAGCGCGGTCACACTCCGGGTAAACGGAGAAACCCATATGTTGGATGTTGAGCCTTCCACCCCACTTCTCTACATCCTCCGAAACGATCTCGGGCTTCGGGGACCGCGGTTTGGCTGCGGTCTTGGGCAATGCGGGACCTGTACCGTACTAATGGACGGTCGGGCGGTGCGCTCTTGCATGCGGCCAGTTGAGCGCGCTAACGGCGAGATTACTACGCTCGAGGGTCTTTCAATGGATGGTGAACTCCACCCGGTTCAACAGGCTTGGATCGATGAACAGGTGCCTCAGTGCGGGTATTGTCAGAACGGTCAGATCCTTACTGCGACGGCCCC
>CAYZOT010000005.1:0-193719 GCA_964480515.1 uncultured Gemmatimonadota bacterium | reverse complement strand
TCCCAACTGCGAGACCGGGACGAAACCCTCAAGATCTTGTCCAAGGTCAGCTACCACACCCTTTTCGAGTATTCGCCGAATGGTACCCTGCACCTCGTAACCGGTTTGATACGTCTGGGCAAGATCGTACCAAGGGTCCTCTTCAAGCTGCTTGACGCCTAAAGAGATGCGCTTCTGTTCAGGATCGATAGACAAGACAACGACATCTACTTCTTCACCTTTACGCAAAACTTCAGCCGGATGTTGGACTCTCCTCGTCCATGACATGTCAGAGATATGGACCAGCCCGTCTATCCCAGCCTCAACCTCTACAAATGCCCCGAATGATGTAAGGTTACGAACCAGGCCCTTTATTTTTGTCCCCGGTGGATACTGCATTGGAAGCGCAAGCCACGGATCTTCCTCGACCTGCTTCATGCCTAGAGAGATCTTCTGCGCGTCTTCAGCAACTCGGAGAATGACGCATTCCACTTCGTCATCAACCGCAACAATCTGCGATGGATGTCGTACGTTTCGAGTCCACGATATTTCGGAGATGTGCACGAGACCTTCTATGCCCTTCTCAAGTTCTATAAAGGCCCCGTAATTAGTGACGGACACAACACGCCCGTGCACCCTAGTCCCAACAGGGTATCTCTCAGCTACGTTTTTCCACGGGTACTCCTGTAATTGCTTGAGACCGAGTGATATCCGTTCACGGTCCCAGTCAATATCAAGGATCTTAATTTCAAGGGTTTCTCCGATCTCACAAACTTCAGACGGGTGTCCAATACGGCCCCACGACATATCAGTAATGTGGAGCAACCCATCCATACCACCAAGATCGATAAAAGCTCCAAAGTCGGTGATGTTTTTTATTACACCTGTTCGAAGATCCCCAACGTTAAGCTCTTCTTTCAGTTCATCTCGTTTTCCAGCTCGCTCTTCTTCCAGCAGCACTCGGCGACTCACAACAATGTTTCGCCGGCGCTTGTTCAATTTGAGGATTTTGAAATCGTACTCATCACCAAGAAGATCATCGACGTTGGGAACACGACGGAGTGCAATCTGGGACCCCGGAAGAAAAGCATTGACCCCCATAAGGTCGACAGTAACCCCGCCCTTGATCTTCCGTTTAATGTATCCCTTGACGGGGACATCATTATCGAATGCTTCCTTGATTCTTTCCCAAACACGCAGAAAATCAGCCTTCTTTTTCGAAAGGACGACCACACCCTGGTCATCTTCAAGACTTTCAAGAAAGACATCGACAATGTCCCCTTCGTTAACCTCATCTGGATCACGAAACTCGTCGAGCGGTATCGAGCCTTCTGATTTGAAGCCCACATCAAGAATAATGTCGAGACTGGTTTTCCCTATGACGTGTGCTTTAACAATCTCGCCTTCTGTGATCTCACTCAGAGTCTCTTCGTAGAGTGCCAGGAGTTCTTGATATTCGTCGTCGTCGTATTGAGTGTCATCTCTGGGATCAGCGTCGATTTGAACATCGATACGGCTAGGCTTAAATGGCTGAGCCCGAGTTTCAGCTAAAGAATCCTCGGCATCCTGCACCTCAGGCGCTTCGATATCAGAGACCTCTGCGACTTCGTTTTCGGGAGTTGTATCGTCAGACATAGTGGGGGGGTCATTTACCCTGGAATCCATCCCGCTGTGGGAGGTTCATGGGTCGTGGCAAAAAAAGATCAACTTTTGGCCGAGCGACAAGCTCTTCCGCCCAGCTACAGTCAACCCTCTCAGGTTCATAGAAAGACCGGGGCAAGACGCCACTTTCCCTCGCCACAGTCTAACGGACAACCGCGGAAATTAGACGTGCACACCCATTTCGTCAACAGAAACAAGATCATCCCCACAACACCAAACACCCCATTGCTACTAGCTATCCGAGCTTCTGTTCCCGAGCGAGCGACAGGATCACCTCAACCACGTCATCAAGATTCATTTTCGTCGTGTCGATCTCGATCGCGTCTTTTGCTTTACGTAAAGGAGAATGGACTCGAGAGGCATCTGCCCGGTCACGTGCATTGAGCCGGACTTGCTCGCTCCTTAGGCCCTCTTGGCTCATGTCGTGTTGCCCCTCCGCGAGCCGACGGCGAGCTCGTTCCAAAACGTCGGCGACGAGGTAGACCTTCAGGTTGGCTCGACGAAACACTGTAGTGCCGATGTCTCGGCCATCGCACACAATGTCGAACTGGGACGCCGCATAACGTAAGCGCTCCAAAACCATGGAGCGCACCGCGGGCAGTTGGGCAATCGCCGAGACTTGTTCAGTAACAGTGGAGCCATGAAGCGCCTCGCCGGGGGCGACATCATCAACAACAATGTTCAAGTCACTCTGAAACCGCTCTAAATTGATGTCGAGGTCCCCCAGTGCTTCCAAAAACGCATCAGTGGTTACAACCAAGCCGTTTTTCAATGCCCACCAAGTTATGGTCCGGAAGAACAGTCCAGAATTCACGTGCACAAAATTCAGGCTTACTGCAACACGTTGCGCGGCCGTACTCTTCCCCGATGCCGCAGGTCCGTCGATGGCGATCACTTTATTATCATTTGGCCCTTTTTGATGGGGCCGATTCACATTTGACTCCAACGAAAATGCCTTCGGGTCCGTCACGAGCCCTCCTCAAACACTCCGATGGCATCTAAAAAACCTGGGAACGACACAGAACAACAATCTAGGTCATCGATTGCTATGTTCACCTCTCTAGCGAGGCCAAGTACACCAAACGCCATAGCTATACGATGATCCCCACGACTCAAAACATGACCGGCCAACGACTTGGAGGATCCTTCTATCGACAGTCCATCCTCCCGTTCTGAAACAACGACTCCCAGAGCAGACAAATTAGTTGCCAATCCTCTAATTCGGTCGGTCTCTTTCACGCGAAGTTCAGCCGCGTCTCGAATATCAGAGCGACCACTTGTACGAGACGCGAGGACGGCAAGGAGTGGTATTTCATCAATGAGGGCTGGAATTTGATCCCCTCCAATCTCGAAATGCTCGAGTTGGTCCGGTGGGGTCAATACCCAAGTTTCAACAGGTTCACCACCCCCAGCGGGGTGAACTTCCCGGACAATCGTCGCCCCCATCTCTTCTAGTACTTCCAGAAAGGCAGTTCGCCCAGGGTTAGCACCAACGTTTTCTACTCGAACACACCGGCGACAGATTAAAGCGGCCCCCAGTAAAAAAGCTGCAGAGGAAGCATCTCCCGGAACTGTAAAATCGAGCCCCTGTAAGCGCCCATCCCAAACCCTAGGATCGAATCGCACTTCTCCGGCGCCCGTCCGCATGGGATCGAAATCAACAGGGACACCCATGGCAGCGAGCATCCTCTCCGTATGATCGCGAGACCGCGCTGGTTCGGACAGACTAACTCCAACTCTTCCTGTAACCCCAGCCAACAATACTGCTGACTTCACTTGAGCACTCGCGGTTCGCACTCGATAACGAAGCGTACGCAGCATACCCGAAGCACGAGGACTGATCCGAAGTGGAAGTCGTTCAGGTTCAACGAGACAATCGAGTCGACCTCCCATAGCCTGCAACGGGTAAGTGATACGTCGCATAGGTCGACCCCGCAGAGAATCATCTCCGTCAAGCACTCCCCCAACTCCTAGTCCAACAAGGATACCTGCTAAGAGACGAGCCGTGGTTCCACTGTTTCCGCAGTCTAAGGCGAGGTCCGAGTCTGAACTCCGAAGATTTAGGCTCCCATCAATGCGAATTGTCATTCCTCCGTCAACTTCATTTTCAGAGGCAATATTCGCTCCGAGAGAGTTCATAACAGAAAGGCTAGCTTGCACATCATCTCCATTTGACAGCCCTCGGATGACGGATCCGGAAACAGCCAATGGCGCGAGGAGGGCGGCCCGGTGCGAAATGGACTTGTCGCCCGGTACGCGGACTGTGATCACGAATTCTCTAAATTCTGGTGAGGCACTTCAACTGACCAACCGTCCTTTGCCATATCCGTGGAAGGGAACGTGACCCGCGCCTCATCCAGGAGACGACCCGGCTGTTCAGCATAACGCGCGCTAATGTGAGTGAGCACTAGTCGTTTCACTTTTGCCTCCGCTGCAACATGAGCCGCTTCTTCCGCAGTTGAGTGCCCAGTCTCACGTGCCCGGCTACTCTCTGAAGTCTCAAAAGTGGCATCATGCACAAGCAGATCGCCTCCGGTGGCCATTTCGACAGTCTTTCTCGATGGCCTCGTGTCTCCCGTATAAACGATGGTTCGCCCTGGCCGAGGTGGGCCTACCAATTCTTCCGAACGCACGACTCGACCATTATCCAGGCTTACAGGCTCTCCTTGGTGCAGTTTTCCAAAAAGGGGGCCTTCTGGGATACCTAGGGCACGAGCTTGCCCAACATCAAACCTACCTGGCCGTGCTTCTTCGATAAGAGCAAACCCAATAGATTCACAGGTATGATCCGTCTCAAAAGCTTCTATCCGATAGCCATCACCCGAAATACACTCGCTCGGCTCAAGCGAATGGATGGAAGCTTCATACATTAAACGATCTCCGCCCAAGTCTCGCAGTGTACGTAACGTCTGCACACCTCCCTTCGGCCCCCAGATTCGCAACGGTTCCGTTCGCCCCTGGAGGCTCATGGTTCGAAGAAGTCCTGTCAGCCCTAAATAGTGGTCCGAGTGCATGTGTGAGATCAAAATGTCCCGCATCGAAAATCCCACACCGTATTTCATCATCTGGCGTTGTGTCCCTTCCCCACAATCGAAGAGGAACATTCGGCCCTCACGTTGGAGTGCGAGCGACGAGACGTTTCTGGATACAGTTGGGCGAGACGAAGCGGTTCCGAGGAAGGTCAGACGAAGGATGGGTCGACTCCTTCCGGAGCGAGGAGCAACATAAGAGCTTGCGGCGAAGCTACTCGAGTCTTTAACCGAGTCAACCAACTTCTCCACTTCGTACGAGTACACCGCACATTCTCGTGGCCCTGATCAGCGGGAAAGCAGCACCCGGAAGAACCCCGCCTGTGGCAAGATAATCACAGCCACATCACATAAATGGGCCTTCGAGCATATTGATTTTAATTGGCTAGGCACGTTCACCCTCAAGAGCCTGAACAAGATCCTCATCAGAAAGTGATGTGGAAGGTTGTCCCCTTAACAGCACCGGCAGAAGAGCCTTAGACACACAACGCAAATGAATTCCAACCCCGTCAGTCGCTCTGTTTCCTTCTGACCATACCGGGCCGATGTCCTGTGCCAACCAAACGTCTCCCTGTCCATCGACCACTCGACGTTCAGTTGCTGTTAACTCAGTCGCCTCCGACCATAATATCTCAAGTTCGGACACCTCGAGAGATTTGATCGATTGCCCCGACGCAAGGAGAGCACGTCGGTCTCCCGCTCCGAAATCCGCACGGATGAAGTACGCCAGACCCAAACCAGAGTCTGTCCTCCACGCCTCGTAGACACGCCAACCTACTCCCTCACAGTCCAGGTCTTTTCGAGGATGTACAGACGCGTTGGTGTCCGTCACTTCGTCTCCGTCGCATATACATTTAATGCTGTCGTATCCGAATCAGGCATATTTATTTCTCGACCGACAAGCGCTTTTCTCGCAGCACTTTCAACTTCAGCCTCCACTTCGGATTCCACCTTAGCCATGACCGCTCTATTATGTAGTTCCATATCCCCTTCCACCTTCCCCGTCAGATCGATGTCGCTACCAGCAAGAAATTCCTCATACATCCCGATTGGGTCGCGACGCCCCCACTCTTGGAACAAGTCCGGTGAAAACGTAGCTCGGGCCTCTTTAACATCGTGGGTCGCATGTCCCCCCATACGAAAAGTCTTTGCCTCAATCATGGCCGGCCCATTGCCCGCCCGACAATATTCAACTGCAAGACGAGTCGCCGCATAAACGTCTAGCACATGGTTACCATCTGCCGACTGAAGTGGAATCCCATATGCACGACCCCAATCTTGAAAATCGGGTGGTACATGATGTTGGTCTGACCTAGTCCCGAGCGCTACTTGATTATTCTGGATAATAAATATTATCGGCAGTGAGAGTGCTGCAGCAAAAGAAAATGCTTCGTGGGCCTCACCATTTTTGGTAGCACCATCACCTACCCAGGTAAGGGCTACCCTAGGTTCTTTTCGAACGCGAAACGCAAGCGCAAAACCGTTCATGACCGTTCCGAGCGCCGCAACCATACTGATTGGTGGACATACCCCACAACGAAGATCACCGACATGCACATCCCGGCCTCCAAGTGGCGAGTCTGCCGTGGCCAAGTAAGAACGTAAAAGACCGACAATAGGGACTCCCATCTCATGATTCGCACCATTACTATTCCGAATCATCGGGCCTACGAAGTCCCCATCAGCCCCCCGGCGATCGAGTGCGTGCACGGCCCCGATCGTTACAGCCTCCTCTCCTGTCCCCAACCAAGCCTTCGCAATTACACCTTGCTTAACCCAACGGGCAAGAACGATATCGATCAATCGGGACCGAAGAAGCCCTCGATACAAATCGAGGTGTTCCTTGGAAGAAAGCGCTCGGATCTCTCGCTCTCTATCAGGGCAAGTGCCCATTCTCGCCGTAAACTCCTGAATCAACCCGGCATCAGCGCTCCACGAGACATATTCTGGAGGATCATACGCAGCATATCGACGCATCTAGAAGCACCCTCCTGCAGTTCTACCAGTATAGCCCGGCACCGCCGGGCTGGGCATGCTATCCTAAAGCTTCCCTTGGGCAGGCGCGACCAAGTAGGATATCGAGTCGATCGGAGGCGTACATGGAACGTTGCACCACATATGGTTCACGGATCTTGAAACGCAAAAGCCATCACTCAACTCATAGAAACCAACAGCGGGAAAAACATCTGAGGCCACAAGGCCTTTGCGGTGCACCAGCAATCATCTTGAGCATGATTATAGTTGGGTCTTTCACACCACCTTATCCTATCACCGCTCAAGAACAACCATTACCCACCATCGCGCGGTTGCGTTACGATGGCGGAGGAGACTGGTATGCAAATCCATCTAGTCTCGAGAACCTTTTGGCAGCCATCTATGATCGCACTGGTATCGCCGTATCAAATCGCTCGACCAATGTCGGAGCCTCAGACCCAGATCTCTCAGATCATCCCTACCTCTACGCAACTGGTCACGGCAACATGGATTTTTCCGACTTGGAACTGGACCGACTTCGCGAATACCTTTACCGAGGTGGCTTCCTTCATGTCGATGACAATTACGGACTGGACGAATCTTTCCGACGCGAGGTTGCACGTCTATTCCCGAGCATACCACTTTCAGAAGTGCCCCTAGAACACCCCGTCTATCAAATCTTTTACAAGTTTCCTGAGGGGCTTCCAAAGATCCACGAACACGATGGAAAACCGGCACAAGCTTTCGGTATCTTTCTCAACGGAAGACTGGCCGTATTCTACAGCTACGAATCTGATCTTGGTGACGGATGGGAGGATCCCGGAGTACACGAGGATGCCGAACAGGTCCGAGAAAAAGCGACCCAAATGGGAGTCAACCTTTTTCTTTACGCACTATCGTCGACAACCACGCCTTAGAACGCGTAGGCGTGTACTCGCCAATTACAATGCATGCGGGACATCTCCCGGAGGAGTCACTGCACCTCCGTAAAGCTCACCCACCCATTCTCCATAGCCATTGAAGGGTAGTGTCGGGATTCGGTCACCCGTCCCCACAATCTCCTCTTGAGCTTGGGACCAGCGTGGGTGCGGTACGTCCGGATCTACGTTTGAATAGTACCCGTACTCTGTCGGCTGAAGATCATGCCAAAACGTAGGGCCTGCCGTCGCTGCAAACTCAATCCTAACGATCGACTTTGGGCTCTTATATCCATACTTCCAAGGAAGATGTATCCGTACGGGGGCACCATTTTGCTTTTGGAGTGGGTGTCCATACATCCCAGTCACAACAAAAGCCAACTCGTTCATCGCTTCGTCGATCCGGATGCTTTCATAATAAGGCCAGCGGTACCACGTTTGGGTCTTCTGGCCAAAAGCCTGATCAGGCCTATCAAAGGTAATGAAGTTCACAAACCCAGCATCGTGTTTCGGTCCCACCTTATTCAGAAGGTGAGCAAGCGGAAACCCAATCCAGGGCACGACAACCGACCAGCGTTCGACACACCGATGTCTGTAAACTCGCTCTTCTAACTGAAAGGCCCTCTCCAGTTCGACGAGGTCGTATCGGCCCGGATTCTCGACTAACCCTCCGACTTCAATCTCCCATGGGCGAGCCTCGAAGGGAGCAACATTACGCCACACACCTCCCTTATCCGTACCAAATTCATAAAAGTTGTTATACGTGGCTACGACTTCTTCCGTCGAAACACCCGGATGTCGATCTCCTACTGTGAATCGTGGATCTCTAACAGCTTCTGGATACAGACTCGCTGTAGGCGTGTCAGGGATGTTGTCGAGGGGGCCTTGTTGCTGGGCCTCCGCGCGTCCATCGATTCCACAAGCTGACGAGGCTGCTGTAAGAATCACACCACCACCAACCCGTTTTACAAATTCCCGCCTGTTGACGTAAACCGACTCCGGCGTAACCTCACTATCCTTTAGTCGCCAACCCGGATGAATGTGGACGTTCGCCATTTGATCCTCAGTCTTGTCTTGTGAAACATAGCCCCTCTCTTGAGGGTCGTGATCACTTCTAGTTATCAGTGTCGAAACAATCGACGCTGGGTAAAGACCATTGTTATATCGTGCTCATCAGCTGCCGCAACCACCTCTTCATCGCGGACCGAGCCACCGGGCTGAACTATCGCCGTAATACCGGCAGCCGCCGCCGCATCAATGCCATCGCGAAATGGAAAAAACGCATCCGAGGCCAAAACCGCCCCGCTCACATCCAATCCTTGATCTGCTGCTTTGCGAATGGCAAGCGCCACAGAATCAACACGACTCATCTGACCCGCGCCTATCCCAATTGACCCCCTATTGCGGGCCAATAAGATCGCGTTCGACTTAACACTCTGGATAGCAGCCCACGCAAACGACAGGTCTTCCCACTCAGTCTCAGTAGGAGCCCGATCCGTAACTGCATTGACAGTTCGATCCAGGGGAGCCACTGGCTCGGCATTTGTTTGAAAAAGTAGGCCTCCCCTCACACCACGGACTTCGACTCCAGGCCATAAGTGTCCACCAGTATTTTCATCTATTGCGAGGCCTGTTGGCTTCAAAATGCGTAAGTTTTTCTTCCTCTGAAGTATTTCCATAGCTGTGCCTGCATAACCTGGCGCCACTACACACTCCACAAAATTCTGCGAGAGAGCATCGGCCACCGCCTCCGTAACCGGTTCAGTGAAGGCCACTACCGAACCAAAGGCTGAGACTGGATCACAAGCCAAGGCTTTTGCGTAGGCTGTGAGTGGCGTCCTTCCGACTGCAACTCCGCATGGGGTCGTGTGTTTTATGATAGCACATGCCGACGTATCAGCCCCTGTAAAAGGAGCAATCGTAAGCAATGCTCCATCGACATCCAGAATGTTTGTGAAGGAGAGTTCTTTACCGTGCAACTGTTTAAGTGATGGGATGCCCCACGGTGGCGAGGCTCCATCTCGGAAAAAAGCGGCCGCCTGGTCGGGATTCTCTCCGTACCTGAGGGTCTGCACTCGAGTAAGGGACGTCATCGTATCGTCAGTCACTTTACTCTCCGAAAGCTCGATCGGCCCTGCAAAATCCAGGTAGCCTCCAATGGCAGCATCATAGCTTGCTGTGTGCCGGAAAACTTTGGCCGCCAATTCTCGGCGAAACTCCTGAAACCTCTCTTCACCGGGGTCCTCGTCAAGGGCAGTCAAAACCCGGCCATAATCCTCCGGATCACAAAGCGACCAGACAAACGGATGATTTTTAGCCGCCGCCCGGAGGAGCGTGGGGCCTCCTATATCGATCTGTTCGAGCGCGTCTGCGAGTGTGACGGATTCACGAGCAATCGTGCGTTGGAAGGGGTAGAGATTAACCGCCACGAGGTCAATCGGACTTATTTCATACTTTGCCAACTCTTCCAGGTCATCCTGAACAGTCCGGCGCGCGAGAATCCCCGCATGCACGGTCGGGTGCAACGTTTTGACTCTCCCGGCCAACATCTCCGGATGACCTGTAAGTTTCCCTATCTCCTTCACTTCAAAACCGGCTTCTAGAAGGACATTACGGGTCCCACTCGTCGACACGATCTCCCACCCTCGCTCCACGAGTCCAGCACAAAACTCCTCTAACCCTGTTTTATCGGAAACGCTAACAAGCGCGACGGGCATTCCCACTCATCCTTCCATTGTAAAGTGTTCGTTTGCGAACCATTCGTCCGTCCATACAACTCGCCCACCTTCCCCAAGTGTCACTCGACCTTCAGCGAAAGCTTCTACAACTGCGGGGAGAAGCAAGTGCTCAACCTTAAGGACCCGCGCTGCCAGAGACTGGGGCGTGTCATCAGCCCGCACCGGTACGGGCCACTGAGCGATCGTCGGACCACGATCATACACTTCGTCGACAAAGTGAACAGTCACACCGGAGACTCTAGCTCCTGACGTAATTACAGCCTCGTGAACGTGCGCACCATACATGCCCGAGCCACCGAATGACGGCAGAAGAGCCGGATGGACATTGACAATTTTCCCCCACTGGGTTTTCACTATGTTAGGTGGGATTAAACGCATGTACCCAGCAAGCACAATCAGGTCAGGCGCCCACTCATCGAAAATTTCCGTTAGAAATCGAGTTTCAGAATCATTTGAATTCGTTGCCGACTCAGACATCACTGCGCAAGGAACATTCTCGCGAGTTGCTCGCTCGAGCACCCCAGCAGTTGTCCGGCTCGCGACCAGTCCCACGATGTCGCCAGCTGCACTCGCGCTACGAAAGTGGGCGACTAATGCCTGAAAGTTGCTACCGCCGCCAGATGCTAAAACAACTATTCTAATCTGGTCAGACACTGACATCGCCATTTAAAAAAACGGCGAGTGCGTCGCTTAACACCTTCGCCGCTATTATTTCTTGACCCAAGAAAATTGTCCTCATGTCAACTTTGAATGCGTCTTGTTCTACGTATCCAAGTAAGGGAGGAGATCCGGCCCGACATACTTTTGCAAGCTCTGCGGCATTAACTCCGCGAACAACCCAACCCGCCGATTCGATTTCAAATCCTGGATAGGATCCCCCACCCACTACCCCCTGCATAGACTCCACTGCGATATCACAGCCACCCTGAACCGCTATGTTTATAACCGCGTCACGAGCGCGTGACTCCACATCTACAGGGGACTCCCTGAGCATCCGTAATGTCGGGATCCGTTCAGCCGCCAAGTTGAAATCTCGATACAACATTAAGGTTGCTTCCAGTGCCGCAAGCGTAGTCTTATCTACTCTGAATGCCCTTAGCATGGGATTTTGCCTTAGGCGTGCAATAAGATCTGTAGATCCCGCGATGATTCCAGTCTGTGGCCCACCCAAAAGCTTATCCCCACTCCATGTGACGAGATCCACCCCAGTGGTCAACGATTCGCTAACGGAGGGAGTATGTGGAAACCCTGGCAGGAGGTCCGGAGAAAGGAGGCCCGATCCAATATCATGCGCTACTGGAATGTCGGCGCGGCGGGCCAGTTTAACAATTTCCTCTAGGTTCGGTCTCTCTGTGAAGCCTTCCACTCGATAGTTCGACGGGTGCACTCGAAGGATAAGTCCCGTGGAGGAGCTAAGAGCTCTCTCATAATCCTTTGCCCGTGTTCGGTTCGTCGTCCCCACCTCTCGCAACTGTGCCCCGCTACTAGCTATAACATCCGGAATCCTGAAAGAGCCACCTATCTCAACCAACTCCCCTCGAGATATTAAGACGTCCTTGCCGCGCGCCATTTCATTCACGACAAGAGACACTGCTGCCGCATTGTTGTTTGCTACTACTGCTGCATCTGCACCGATGAGTTCACACACTAGATCTGCACAATGATCATATCGAGATCCACGAACTCCGGTCCTCAGTGAGAGTTCCACATTAGAGTATCCAGACACTCGTTCCTGCGCCTTGAGTGCTTCTTTCGGAAGTGGGGCGCGACCCAAATTCGTATGTAGCACTACACCCGTACCATTCAACACGTGTACGATGGAAGGTTCCGACCTAATGAAAAGATCCTTAGCGGCGGCGGTTAAAATCTCTTGGACTATAGAGTGAGGGGATTTTTCCAGGTCAGCACTCCGAATCTCATCGATAACAGACCGCAACGAATTCTTCACCGTTTCGCGTCCATATTTATTGACCCACCCTTCAACCTTAGGCTCATTGAGCAGTGCATCCATTGAAGGGAGGGAACGCCTCGGATCATTCATTTCCGTTATTGCCTGCGCTGGGTGAGTGACCATGGCCGGTGGGGTGCTCTCCATAATGTTCGGAGCCAACCAGACTCTCTTCTCATTCTCGTGGGCGCTGTCCCCTGGGCAACCTCATACCGTCCCCCCTGCAAAACCCGTAGGCCATCTATTCTCTCGATAGTGTCATTAACGGTCCCTATATCTTCCACCACGAGAGTGGTGTCCCCTCCACCTATTAGGTGACGCACGTTAACTACACCATTGGACTCGACCAGATACCTCCCCGAGTCAAGGGCAGTTACGAGTCGAATACTAATAAATCTCGACGGAAGCTTATTGGTCGATCTCGAACCCGATTCCGTCAAGTCTCCAATGGAGTCCAGTCGCGCAGAGTCGCCAGGGAAAACGACCTCATGCGCATCCCCGACTAACACAGAAACAAGATCCACGATCACGCCGGTTTCAGAATTGGAGATGAAAAATTCCGGATCCTGATTCAGTGGATTTATTAGGTAATCATCGAATTCCAGTCGAACTGTGGTAGTGTCCATGACCTGTACTCGGAGAAGCCTGGGTGGCGTCGTGTCAGGAGGCACAAGGCTGAACTCCAACCTAGGGACCGAATCTCGGTCTACCAATAATGCCACACTATCATGGGGGTCTATATCGCGATCCAAGATCAAATTCCGATTTTGATCCAAGAAGCCAAAAGCTTGGTATTCACCAGGCGGCAGGCTACGAGCTGTAAAGTGTCCTTCCTCATCGGCGATCGATCCGTAGGGGGTCGTATCTCCGGGGGCGAAAAAGATCACGCGAGCTTCATCTTGAGGCAGACCTGTCATCGCGTCGGTGATCGTACCGACTACCCGCGTATCCACTAACGGGGCTCCGGTCGAAAAGCAGAAATCTATAGGATTTTCAGTCCGGTTACGTGAACGTGAAAGATCGCTAATCCCTTCGGGGATTGAAAAACAATAAACGACGTTGTCTCGCCACCCTCCCAACGGTTCCAATTTCAGCTCCGAAAAACCTTTATCGGACAAATACCTTTCCATGGGAGACACGAACATTAGGCGTTCAATACCGTTCGGAATGTTCACAGGCTCATCGAATTGGATGAGCACCTGTCCGTTGAAACCCGGAGAGATTGAATCAGGGGCAGGAAATATTTTTTCAACCCGCGGCGAGACGTCATCTGGTAAAATTCCTGGTGGTGGCAGTTCTTTGGCACATGCCCCCAAAATCGTGATTGCCAACCCACCAACAACAACTTCTGGATGAACCCGTGAGAACTTCGATCTTTCCGAGGCCACCCTCCTTTTAGCTAGTCGCATATGGCCAAGAACGAGAAATGCCTCATGTCACATTACCCAAGGTTTGAAGCTTTTCTTCGAGGCGTTCCTTTTGTTCTTTAAGGGAGACCAGTTTTGCGTGCTCTCGTTCCACAACATCTGTTCTTGCATTTTCAATAAAGCCCTGATTCCCAAGTTTTGCTGTGGTACCTGCCAAAAGTTCTCTGGTCCGATCAACTTCACTTTGGATTCGGGTGCGTTCTTTGCCCAGGTCGACAACTCCTTCGAGAGGGAGGAAAACATCGCCACCTCTCTTCAGAACAGCATGAGCACCAGGCCCTTTCGGACCAGATTCCATTGGTTCTATCGAAGCGATCTGCGCCAAGCTCAACACGCTGTCACCCTCTTCTTCTAGAGCAAGTTCAAGGCCCTCGGATGCTTTCCCTAAGTACACTACAACCTTTGTCGATGGTTCGATCCTATACTCAGCTCTCAGGCTCCGAATCAAACCAACTAGTTCTTGGAGTGCATCTACCGCGGCCTCAGCATCAGGATCGACCCAAGAATCAGGGAACGTTGGCCATGGACCTGCCACCAACGACTCATCTTCACTCCTGCCGGGCAATCGTTCAGCAATCGCTTCAGTGACAAACGGCATAATTGGGTGAAGCAAACCAAGCCAACCCTGCATGACAATGGTCAAAGTTTCTCCTGCAGAGGTCGCGTCTTTTCCGCCAGCAAACAGACGGCGCTTGGAGAGCTCAAGGTACCAGTCGCAAAAATCGCCCCAAACGAAGCTATGGCAGCTTTCAGCCACCTCATGAAGTCGAAAGTCGTCGTAGGCAACATCCAGTTCATGACTAACTTTCGCGAGCCGACTTCGGATCCAACGGTCCGACAAAGCATTGCTCTTCGCTGAATCAGCATTGACCGGTAAGGCGTGGGGAAGTGCAAAACGGGCTGCATTCCACATTTTATTTGCGAAGTTCCGCCCGGGGCGAAAGGCTTCGTCTAGATCTTCGTAGTTTAGCTGAAGGTCGGTACCCAGCGGCGCCCCTCGGACAAGGGTAAACCTCATCGCGTCCGCACCGTACAAATCGATCACCTCTAATGGATCTATGCCATTCCCCAAAGACTTTGACATGCGGCGCCCTTGGTGGTCCCGAACTGTACCATTAAGAAGTACGTCTTCGAATGGCAGACCATCCATGAATTCGTAACCTGCCATCACCATGCGAGCTACCCAGAAGAAAAGTATCTCAGGAGCTGTCACCAAAGTATTCGTCGGATAGAAAGCCTTAAGATCGTCGGTGTCTTCGGGCCAACCCAATGTTGAGAATGGCCACAACCAAGAGCTAAACCAGGTATCAAGAACATCGGGATCTTGTTCTAGTTGACCACCACATTCAGGACAGGTACTCGGATCTTCGGATGAAATAACCATCTGATCGCAACCGTCAACTGTACAATACCATACCGGAATACGATGTCCCCACCACAACTGCCGACTTATACACCAATCTCGGATGTTTTCCATCCAATTTTGGTACATCTTGCCGTACCGTGCGGGATGGAATCGAAGGTCTCCACGCAGAAAGGCCGCGAGTGCTGGCTCAGCAAGCGGCTTCATGCGCACGAACCATTGTAGGCTGAGGCGCGGTTCGACGACGGTATCACATCGGTAGCAGTGTCCAAGCGAGTGCGCATGGTCTTCAATAGCAACCAAAAATCCCCCGACCTCGAGGTCTGACACTATACGATCCCGGGCTTCGAATCGATCCAGGCCACGGTATGGTTTGGGAACCGTATCATTCATACTCCCCGAATCCGTCATTACATCAAGAACCTCTAACTCATGACGCTCCCCAACATCGAAGTCATTTGGGTCGTGTGCAGGGGTGATCTTCACTACGCCCGACCCAAACTCCGAATCCACATATTGATCGGCTATGATATTGAGAAGGCGGCCGACTAGCGGGAGTTCAGCGCTGGAGCCCACCAACGACCGATAGCGTTCGTCATCTGGGTGCACTGCAAGAGCTGTATCACCCAACAAAGTCTCTGGACGCGTCGTAGCCACCTCAATGCTTCCACCAGCGACTAAGGGATAACGAATACGGTATAGTTTTCCGGCCTGATCTCGGTCTTCGACCTCCTCGTTCGAGAGTGCGGTGGTGCAGCGTGGACACCAATTGATGATGTAGCGTCCCCGGTAAATCAGGTCTTTTTCATAGAGCCTAATGAAGACCTCTCGTACAGCACGCGACAATCCTTCATCGAGAGTGAAGCGAGTTCGCTCCCAGTCGAATGAACAACCCATAACTTTGAGTTGATCGATAATTCGGCCCCCATACTCATCAACCCACTTCCAAGCACGATCTTCAAACTCTTCTCGGCCGAGTTCAAATCGGGTGAGCCCTTCTTCTCGCAATGATCGTTCGACAACGTTCTGTGTAGCGATGCCTGCATGGTCAGTACCTGGAACCCAGAGTGTATCGAAACCCATCATACGACGCCGACGTACGAGAACATCTTGGAGTGTGTTATTAAGCCCGTGCCCCATATGCAGGGCCGCCGTCACATTAGGGGGCGGGATAACAATCACATAAGGATTTGTAACATCCCGTGAATCCGCATGAAATCGTCCCCCCGTGGTCCAACGCTCATACATTGGACCTTCGAGACCTGACGGATCGTAGCGCGATGGAAGTTCGTTTGATGCAGAGGAATCACCCAACGGGCGGCTCCATACTATCTAACGGTTTGTGTGGTTGGCTTGAAGAACGCCCAAACCTCGAAAGAGTCTCAAGGTCTCGGCGTACCCAGCGCACGAATTTGATGGTCAGTTTAACGGACGCACCCCAACAGCGAAACGTGCCTATGGAGGGGGATTGGAACGAAGGGTGTCTGTTCCACGCCGTTGTTGCACCTCTTCCTCTGACCGCGCTCGCATCGCTTCCCTCCGTTCATCGGCCACAGCTTCAAGGTCGGCACGCAAGTCCTGTAGCTGAATTGCAGTCAAATCCCTGATCGCCTGTTCGAATGCACGACGCTGTGGGCCGGTTGGGGCGAATCCGAGTGGAATTGGAATCGTGATCTCACCAAGGTGTATCCCCTGAGGAGAAACCCCCCAGCGTTCCCCATCCTTTTCAAAAGTCCAGTCCGTAGCTCGCCGTCGTTGCTCTTCGGTCAGACGAAGGCTGTCGAGCCAGTCACGCAGAATCGCCCGGACAGCACTATCGGCCCGAGCGAAACGTGCTAACCGTTCACCGACCAACATCGGATCCCTGGGGTCAAACCAGATTCGTGAGTCACTGAAGCGTAAGCGGAGCCTCGAAGCATTGGTAACCCGTTCACCCTCCACCACCTCAGAAGAGATACCCGGGGCATCAACGCCGGGCACGCCCGGAAGTTCAATTTCTTCATCTTCATCGAGTTCAGTTTCTTCTGGTTCTCCCCTCAGCGTTTCTTCTTCCAATTCCGGCGGTCTCGGCTCGGGACGCGGATCCTCCTCTCCTGTTTCTGGAAAAGTCGGAGCGATCTCAACAGCAATCAGGGCGTTAGGTGCTGGCACCGTTTCGATTGGAGGCCGCATGAAGGGGCGGGCCTGAACGCGAAAACCACCGGCGAACCACACCACCAACAAGTGGAGTAAGGCTGACGCAAGAAACCCTCCCCACAGCGTGCGGCGCCCAAACTGCTCGCGCTGCACCCGCCTATCAGATGCGTCCAAACCTGTGGACTCGCTTCGTGTCACGTAGCCCTACGTCAGCCAAATGATGTGCCGAATAACTTCCAGGGTCCTACCCGGCGACAGTGTAATGTCCCAAGCAATAGAAACTGTAGTAGAATCGGTCAGATTTCTGTCCAATCCTAGTAAGCGAAGCTCCAAATATACTAGACGAAGTAAAGGTCATGTCTTCAGTTTTTTCTTTTTCGCCGCTGGGAAGAGAATATTGTTTAGGATAAGTCGATAACCCGGAGAATGTCGGTGAAGATCCAGATCAGTGACCGCATCACCTATAAGGTGGCGAGGGTCTTCCGGATCATGGCCACCAAGATATGTGAACGTGCCTTCACCCAAGTTCCCGTGCAGATACTTTACGCGTCCACGGCCCTCCTCTTCCGCCAAAACTGTCACGCCGGGCCTAAGACGTTCATCTCTAAAAGTCGTGGTAAGTCCGTAAAAATCAGCCAAGACACGTCGGTGATTTTGCGTGAGCATTGCGGGTACCGGATCAAATTTTGCACTAAAATCAAACAATGCATAACTCCCAAGATCAACTCGCCAAGGAGTATTTACTTGGTGACCATCAATATCACTAAAGGCGCTCAGCGTAGGATCTGTCACTAAAACCGCACCCTGAAACGCCATAGTGGTACTCCAGTCCAACTTTTCACTCGCCCCGAGGTCAAGTGGTGACCCATCAGCAAATGAGGCGGCGATATCAACTTCTTCGGCTGCAAGCGCGAGCTCAAGTGTTTCTGTAGCTGTGCACATAGCGAACAAGAAGCCACCCGCATGCACATATTCGCGGAGACGAAGGGCCACGGCTTTCTTTAAAGAAGGAACGTTATCATAACCCAGCTCGCGAGCAATCGCCTCGTTCCTCGCGACCTCTTCCTGAAGCCAAGCTGAAGATGCGTAGGTCAAATAAAATTTCGAATACTGCCCCGTGAAATCTTCATGGTGCAAATGCAACCAGTCGTAATTGTCGAGTGCCTCCGACAGCACATCTCGATCCCAAATTTTTTCATATGGAATTTCGGCATATTCAAGGGCTAAGGTGACCGCATCATCCCACGGCGAGCTGTTTGGAGGAGTATAAACAGCAATCCGTGGAGCCTTTTCCAGAGGAACCGATTCCATATTGTTCGTCTCGATCTCATGCCGGATTGCGGCAAGGGCGCTTCCATCAAGAGTTTCGAGAGTGACTCCCATCAGGGCTGCCTTGCGTCGATTTTTTGGTGTATCCGAAACCAGAAAAGATCCCGCACGATAGTTCAACAACCACTCACCTGACTCGCCCTCATTTAGAATCTGATACGCGAAGCCATACGCCTTCAAATGATTCTCTTGCTCTCGATCCATTGGGACCAGCAGCTGCCCACTCAACCCCCATTGGGGAACTGAAAACATTAGGATGAACAACCCAATACGAGCCATCCAACAGTGTGGACTCATTTTCATCGTCCAGAAAGGTCGCTGAGGAGACGTCGAGCCATTGGTGCGAGTGCACTGTCCGGGTACCCAACAATTAACTGTTCAAGCCAGAGGCCAGCCTCAGGTTGATCTGCTTCCCGAGCGAGGCTAAGAAGTGCCACTGGTGCTTCAGCACTATTTGCATGTCTCTGAACAACCTGAAGACGGAAAACGCGGGCAACTTCGTACCGTCCTTCGGTTGCCGCTACGTCCGCGAGATACAAAAGTGCCATCGGACGTCCCGAAGTCTGTGGGACAGTTGCTAACGCACCCAAAGATTGGATTGGATCAAAACGGCCCTTATCTCTGAGAAGTTTGAATGCTCCCTCACCAACGATAGCGACCTCGCTGCTATCCCCCGCTTGGAGCAACGTGAGGAGTTGCAAACGAGTTGTGTGCTCTGCCGGATCAAGACCCTCCTCGGACAAGGCACGCCTGGCTTGAGCCATCGCCGAGTCTCGGTGTCCAGCGTACAAAGATAGCCTGGCAGCTGTCGCATCAAGCGTACGTAAACCCATAGGGGGCATTCGAGTGCGAGCACTCGCTAAAACCTGGTGTCCACCAGGAAGGTCTCCAGCTCGAGCATACCCGATCGCAAGCACACCACGCATTCGGGCCTCCAGACGAACAGAATCCGGGTATTCAATCCGGTAACGTTTGAGAATATTACCTGCTTCAGATAGCGATTCGGGATTGGCCGCGAGAAGCGCAAACAATTGACGCACAGCCGCGTTATGTCCCCCCTCTCCGGGCTCATTCTCACGAATCAATTCCACAAGAATTTTCTGAGCCGAGGCGCTATCACCCGCCGTCAGGAATTGATCGGCTGCCATTGTTTTCCAGCGTAGTTTGTCGATAGATCGAGGACTGAGCCCGACTAACTCCTGAGCAGCCCAACCAACCTCCCTCGGAAGACGCATCTCATCCGCCTCTCGAAGATAGTCTCGAAAAAACTCTGTATCTTGCAGCTCTCCCAATCCCCCGGCTTCAATAGCCAACTGGCGGGCGATTCCTGCATCTCGCAGTCGAAGTGCGACTAGGGCACCAGCTCTTTGCGTACTACCAACCCACCTCACCAACTCATCTTGAAGGAGTCTAAGGTGTGGGCCGTCCGACAATTCCAATGCTCTTAACCCTCCAACTACGACCTCCAACTGCGGTGGATCAAAGGCCAGAAGTTCTGCCCACACGTTTACTAGTTCGTCAATCTCCCCTATAGCCAGCAGCAGCTCAGCGAGTCGAACAAGTTCTTTCTCAGTTCGTTCACCCCTTGCTTGGAGAGATCTAATGGCATTAACGGTGTCACCTTCAGCAAGTTGCACCTCTGCCCGTACGATCCGTGCTTGTGGCTCCTCTGGGCTTTCTCCAATCCATCTATCCACTACAGTACTCGCTGAATCCCGGAAACCGGCTGCCAACAGGGCCTTCACCCATAGTGCCCGTGTGCTTGGATTCTGTGGGGATGAGGCAATCGCTTTTTCTACAAATACCACAAAATCTCGTGACCCATCGGAATCTTGCATAAGCTCAAACAGAAAGGACAACGCAGGCAGGGATGTCGGCATTCGACCTAAATGCTGGACAAGCACCGACCTGGCTTCTTCTATTCGACCCGCATTAAGAAGACGTTCTGCACGATCTACCGCCCGTCGCTCGGAGGGCGGCGGGCCCTGGCCGAGCAAGGTCAAGGGACACGACACAGCAAGGCTGCCAAAAACTAGTGTGCGCGCAGCAAACCCTGCCACACGTGGAAGGACGAACCCAGAGATGCAAAATCTCCCCCGCACCACGCTAAGGATCCTTCCGTGGAGTTCTTGCCGAACCGAAAGAAGATCGGTTCAGACGATCGAAATAGTTGAAGATCAAGGGACGATAGAATGCCGGCAAGTCGTGAAGAAGCGCCTCCAACGGGAGCGGAAACTGACGCTCTCGAATCAAAGCCGGGTCAATAGACGGAGGTTCCCGAGAGGCTGCTGTAGCGGCTTCCGACTCCCGTCGGTTGGGATCGAGATCCTCGTCCTCAAGGGAACGGCCGGCATCAAGCATGCGGCGAAAGAGTTGGCGTTGTCGCTCGAGGGTCTCCTGAGTAGGTCCTTGAAGTTCAAGTCGCCTCGCTAATTCTGCGGCCTCTAGCGCCAGTTCTTCCGGCCTACCCAGCAAATCACTTTCCAGATCTTCGACCTCTCCGAGTTCGCTAGCAATCTCTTCTTGGCGCCTAACCAATTGCTCCTGCATTTGCTCTTGACCCGCCGGCTTAGGTCCAGGTACAAGCATGGAACTTGTCTGTTGGGTTACCATTTGCTGTTGTTGTGCTAATTGTGCCATCTGTTCAGCTGCCTCCTGACCGGCTGACTCCTCCCTCGAAGCTTGCGCCGCCTGTTCATTCACAAGGAGACGTTGCGCCAGTTCATTCAGGGAATCTTGAATGTCTTCTGCCTCAGCTCGTGATGGCAATCTCCGTCCCCCATCCTCAGATAGGCGATCAAGCAACTGATCCATCTGTTTCACTGCACTCCCAGCTGCGGCCCCTGTTTCTTGATCCAACATAGCTGCCTGATTACCGGAGTCCGAAAGGCGTTGCAGTAGGTTTTCCAAACCCTGTCGAACAGCTCCTTGTTCTGCACGCCAATCCGTGGGGTCCGCAGTGTCTTCCCCTCGTGTCGCATCGGCCAAACGACCTTCTTCACTCGCCAAGGCGAGCGCTTCTGTGCGCGCGTGCGCAAGCGATTGGACAGCGGATTCACTCGTCTCGCCACTCATACCCTGTTGAGCTGAGCCAAGTGCACTCGCGGCTCTCTCTAAGGCTTCCGCTGCTTCTTCCGCTGCAGACTGCTGACCTTGACTGACCTCACCCATATCACCCGACTCTACCCCAGAAAACTCGCCCTGCGCCTGATCCATTTTCTCGACAGCCTCTTGGGTTCGCTGCTCCGCTACCGCTGCAGAATCTGCCGCCATTTCGCGCCCAGAGTCCGAAAGCTCTTCCTGAAGAGCTTCCAATCGATCGATCAAGTCCTCGGCCCGTTCTGCGAGTTTTGTCTGCTCTGCTTGGAAGAGTTCTGCATCCGTTTCATCTGTCAGATTTCGCTGCGCTTCAGCCAAGTCATCTGCTGAAGCCTGTGTTGCTTTCATCGCCTGCTCAAAAGCTGCCTGCTCGAGTAACCCGAGGGTTTGTTCCAGCTGCTCTCGGAGTCGCTCCGAATCATCGCCCATCGCCTCGAGAGCAGCCCGCATCGCCTCCGAATCCAAGTCGCGCAAGGCGTCAGAAAGCTCTTCGATTCGTTCGGCTAATCCTTCGGCCACCAATTCTTCATAGCGTTCCCCTAATTTCTCCAATTGTTCTTTAAGTGCTGGATCCGAAATGGGCGACTGAGCTAACTCATCACGTAACCGTTGAAGCTCTTCATCCAAATCCATGAGGTCCTCATCGGCACGCTCAGCCTCTTCCAATACACTTCGTGCCTCCTCTGTCGCAGCGAATTGTGCCTCCTCCGAATCACCTTCTTCAGTATCCGCTTGCCGCGCCGCATCCGCAGCTGCCTCCGCTAACGCTTCCATTCTTTCCTCAAGCTCACGCGCCGCATCCGCAAGAGCTTCCTGACCTTCAGCCCGTTCGTTGCGAATCTCAGTGAAAGTTGGCACTCGCAGCGTGAACACATCCGACACTGCAGGTCCTCGTGAGGGGTGCCGGTCGAAAGCCTCAAATACGTAAAAAACCGTATCTCCCGGTAACAAGTTTTCACTGCTCCGATCGATTAGATGCCGAAACACGGACCTTCGCGTGCCCACCGGTGCTGGCATGAGATCTTCCCTATGTTCCGCTTGCTCTTCTCCCAACCCAGATCTCCATGTCCGCAGGGCTACCTGAACCAACTCAATATCATCTTCAACATCTACCACAATCGGCATTACTTTCTCGAATCCGAGCGTAGTATCTCGAGCAGGATAAAGAAGCTCGATACGAGGCAGTTGATCTGGAACGATTAGAACTCTGATTGGATTGGGAGTGACGGGACTGCCCATTGAATCAGAAGCCTCAAGATTCCAGCGCCAGAGTCCTGTTATCCGCGGAATCCATGTTGCACTGAATCTCGTATCCAAAACTTCGAAGGGAATTTCACGGACTCGAGTGACCACTGGATTCGTCATCTCGGGTGCCCAGGCGAACGATCCCGCGTCCAGTCTAAGATTTGTTTCACCAGAGATCGTCAGTCGAGTCCCTTCGGGTAAAATGAGTGGTGGAATCTGGCCACGGTGAGATTCTGATTCCCGACCTAAGTAGCGCGGATATTGCACGAGCACTTGGAGATCTTGGACAAGGAGCGGTTCTAACGGGCGCACGCGGAGGGTGTCACTCATCGAACCGTCATCATCTTCCACCCAAACTAAAGTCACAGTGTGGATCGGGTTCGTATACGCCTTGGCCAAGCCATCGACATCTATACCAACTGTTTGCCGTAGAACTCTGCCTGCGGTTCCTCGCGATGCTAGCAAGACGGTTTCTCGTCCAACGGCGGATATCTCAACAAGGCCGCGATCACCGCGTGGGACCTCCGTAGAACCCGACAACCTTAAAGTGGGAAGTGGTGGTGGAAATGCAGTACGCCAAGGAGAACCAAGCGCTAATACTGCCGAGACCATGGGTTCCGGTCTAACCCAGGCCATAGCTGTCAGTATCCCAAAGATTGCTACACCCAGGAGAATAGATCTGTTTGACCGACGGGCCCATTGTGGACCTGTACGAGGGAGCAACTTGTCGGGAGCGAAGCGCAGAATTTCCATTGAAATTCGAGTGCGATGAAGTTCGGCCAGAGACGCCCCTTGTGTTCCGGGAGCATCACCAAGTTCAAGCGCAACCCGAACATCGCCCGCTCCTAAACCCACACCTTCATCTACCTCTTCTGCTAGTAGGCGTGGCTGTATTGTATGCCACACCTTCCGAACAACCCACGCTCCCACCGCAAAACCAGCCCATATCAAAGTGGCCAGTATCAGGGGCACAATTGAACCACGCCCTTCTCGCACGGGCATCGGGAGGACGGACAAAACCAAGGTTACGAATCCTGTAATACTGAACATGAGAACAACGGTCGTCAGCACGGCGCGCGCACGCACCGTTGCACAAGCGGCTATGAGTCGATCAAACCCAGAGCGCTCATTCATCCTCGCTGCCCTCTTCCTTCTGAATGCTCAAGCGATATGCCACGTTTCGACCAACCCCAAACTCCCTTACGAGACGCTCTGCAATATCTCGGCGACTAGCACCTTCCCTTGCCCAAGCTTTTGAACTCTCTCTAATCGTCGCCAAATCTAGCTCTACATCGATGACGCCGACCGCTCCTGAAACGACTATGGTAACTTCGCCTTTAACACTTCCTTCCCCATATATGGTTGCTAACTCAGTTATCGTACCCGATACCACCTCTTCGTGCAGCTTGGTCAGTTCACGACATACGACCGCTTGGCGCGTTCCGATTCCCGCCTCAACAAGATCGACAAGCAATTTCGCCAACCGTCTAGGAGCCTCAAAAACCACAAACGTTTCCTCAGTTGATATCGCATCGGAGATCCAAACATTTCGCGCTTTTCCGCGCCTGGGCGGAAACCCCACAAAAACGAACCGGTTAGCTGAGAACCCTGACACGGAGAGGGCGCTCACTACCGCCGATGGTCCTGGAATCGGGCTCACATTCCCACCTTCATCAAGAACAGCCCGTAAGACCCGACAACCGGGATCCGATATGGTTGGTGTCCCAGCGTCTGAAACCAACGCCAGAGATACGCCTGATTTCAGTTGCTTCAAAATCTCTTCAACACGCGCCTGTTCGTTGTGTTGATGCAAAGATTTAATCGGTGTCCGAGCCCCAAGATGACCTAACAGCGTACGTGTACGCCGCGTATCCTCAGCATAACAAACTCCCACCGCGCGTAATACCTCGGCGGCTCGGATGGTAACGTCATCGAGATTCCCGATCGGAGTCCCTACGACGAAGAGCGTACCGCTCACGAGTTCTCTCGGCTCCCACTCAAAGGGCGACGACCCCCGAAAAAACCACTATGTCGGAAACCGTAGCCTCACGCGAAACATAACCTGTTAGATGTGCTCCAGTATCTTTTGTTCAAACCCCGCCTTTGGAAGCATCCCAACGACGGTATCCACCAGTTCACCATCCTTGAAGAACAGGATGCTAGGAATTGACCGTACATTAAACCGGGCCGCCGTCGCCGGATTTTCATCTACATCCACTTTTCCGACCGTGACCCGACCTTCATACTCTCGCGCCAACTCATCTATAACAGGTCCTACCATACGACACGGGCCACACCACTCGGCCCAAAAATCCACCATGGCGAGGCCTTCACCAGCCTCGACTTGATCCTCGAAATTGCCGTCCGTGATCTCGACTGGACCGCCCTCGATTGTTTCACTCATTTCAGCATTTCTCCCTAATTTCCCCGTGCATGGTTATTCGAATTTAATAAGGAACTCGTTGGCTCCCGCTCGTTCGCTAGATACGTTTCGTTATATAGCGCGCATTTGCGCCACCCTATGGACCTAAATCTCCAAGCTTATGGACAAAAACAAAACAGCTTCGCCGTCGCCCATAATCGACCACATTGGAATTGCGGTCAACTCGCTGGAACCAGCGATCGACTGCTGGACAGTTCTACTTGGAGGCCATCTTTCGGGCCGAGAAACTGTTGAATCCGAAGGAGTGGACGTCGCTTTCTTCGGGAAAGGGCCAGGAAGAGTGGAGCTCTTAGCCCCCATCAATGAAGATTCACCCATCGCAAGCTTCATCAAGAAACGAGGGACAGGGCTCCACCACGTATGTGTTCGCGTTTCTGATCTCGAAATGGCCCTCAAGCAGGCTGAGGCGCGTGGAATCGAACCGATTCCTCCGAGAATCCGACAAGGGTCTTCTGGTTCTCGCGTTTCGTTTGTGCACCCAAAAGATCTGGACGGGGTTTTACTCGAACTCCGCGAAGAAGTGAACACGTGAATGTAGCCGTGAAATCTTGAGGCCTATGTTTTCGGTGATCATACCTACCCTCGACGAAGAAGAAGAAATCGCAGAAACGGTCCGTCGGGCCGAAATAGCCCTTGGCCCAAATGTAGAGATCATTGTCGTCGATGGTGGGAGCCGAGATCGAACCACGCAGGTCATCGGACGATCAGCCCAAGTGATCCCATTCGCATCGTCGCGAGGTGAACAGCTCAAGCGAGGGGCTCAAGAAGCGCACGGTAACGTGCTGATGTTCCTCCACGCAGATACTTGGTTGGAGGAAGAAGCCGGGAGCGTTATCCACGATGCCCTCGCTTCTGGTATCGAAGCCGGTTGCCTTGAGTTCGCATTGCGTCCTGTGGCACATGAAAAACGGTATCGTTTACTGGAACGCGCGGTAAACTGGCGCACACGACATTTCCTAACTGCCACTGGAGACCAAGCAGTCTTCATAACTCGCACTGCCTACGAGCAAACAGGGGGTATTCAGGCAATCCCCCTTTTTGAAGATGTCGCCTTCGTGCAACAAATCCGAAAAGTTGCAGCATTCAAGCCAATCGCTTCTCGCGCCTTGACCTCTAGGCGGAGATGGGAAAGAGATGGTTTTTTTCGAACCCTATTCACACACTGGACACTCCGCGCCGCGTTTCATCTAGGAGTCGATCCCCACGTCTTGAATCGAATTTACCGCAGAGAATTTAGGGGGAAAAATACGACCGGTGGCACTAAGCCAAGATCGGCTTGACCGTCGCCACAACCCTAACTAGCCTCCAAACGGTCGATTTCACTGTATATTAATGGAATCGTACCACCACTCAAACTCCGAAAACCGGAGAGGAGCCCGTATGTCCCACCCAATCGGGGTTGAGCGGACGTCGGACGGACATAAGCCATACATCCCATCCTCGCAGGTACTGCCTGAAATCACGCTTAAGGCGGTTCTACTCGGGCTCATCCTTGCAGCAGTTCTCGCAGGGGCGAACGCATATCTTGGTCTTAAGGTAGGAATGACGGTATCTGCTTCTATACCAGCTGCAGTGATCTCAATGGCAATCTTGAGAATGTTCCGAAATCACAACATCCTAGAGAACAATATAGTCCAAACGGCGGCTTCAGCGGGGGAATCGCTGGCTGCTGGGGCCATCTTCACCTTCCCCGCATTAATCATCCTTCAACACTGGGCAGGGTTCCCCTTCCTGCCGACCATGGGGATTGCACTGTGTGGAGGGATCCTTGGTGTTCTGTTCACCGTCCCTCTACGTCGGGCACTCGTGATCGAAGCGGATCTCCGTTTTCCTGAGGGAGTTGCGACAGCGGAGGTCCTCAAAGCCGGGACAGAGCGTGGGTCCGGAGCCAAGCTCATCGCTATAGGTGGGATCGCCGCTGCCCTTCTCAAGCTATCACAAACGGGACTCAAGATTGCTCAAGGCTCAATACACGGATCACTGACAGCCGGCCGCTCGATCTTTGGTTTCGGAACAGATCTTTCGCCTTCCCTCCTCGGAGTGGGGTACATCGTCGGTCCTACCGTAGGGTGTCTTGTTCTCGCCGGAGGGCTCATCTCATGGATGCTGGGAATCCCCATCTATCTAGCGACAGCGGACCCCGAAGTGGTCACGGCGATTGTGGGCGATGCAACCGGTTATTCCGCTGCACAAAGTGTATGGAGTGCGCAGATCCGATATATGGGAGTCGGGGCTATGGTCGTCGGTGGTGTATGGGCACTTCTATCATTACTTGGAGCAGTGCGTGAAGGGGTCAGGTCGTCTCTAGAGGCAGTTCGGGCTGCCCGCATCCACGGTGGAAATCAGGTGCCGCGGACGGAGCGCGATACGCCCATCACTATAGTTGGAGTAGGAACGATCGCGTTGGCAGTACCAATTTTCCTGGTCTTCATGCTAGTCGTCGATCGAGCCACACTTGGGATCACACCCGGACTTTACTGGGGAGCTTTAGCAATTGGCACTCTATTTGCCCTCACGGCCGGATTTCTATTCGCGTCGGTCGCCGGATACATGGCGGGTTTAGTCGGATCATCGAACAATCCCATATCGGGTGTAACGATCGCGACGATACTGCTAATTTCACTCATCTTATACATGCTACTAGGATCGCAAATCGACTTCACCGTGTCTGGGGCACAAGCACTCTCAGCATCGACAACCGCGATCCTAGTTGGAGCCGTAGTTGCGTGCGCGGCAGCCATCGCGGGCGACAACATGCAAGATCTAAAGGCGGGGCGGATCGTGGGAGCAACACCGTTTCGACAACAGATCATGCAGATGGTCGGCGTCATCGCGGGAGCACTTGCGATAGCGCCCATCCTTGGTCTCCTCTACGAAGCATATGGACTGGGGGGGAGCTTCCCACGCGAAGGAATGGATCCAAACGAGATGTTGAGCGCGCCTCAAGCGACGCTCATGGCTTCGGTGGCAGATGGTGTGTTTGCACGCAACCTTCCATGGCCCATGATCACGATTGGTGGCATCATCGCGGCGGCTGTCATCGGCCTCGATAAAACTCTAGAAGCTCGCGGTGCGAGCTTACGGATTCCTGTGCTCGCGGTCGCAGTAGGAATTTATCTCCCTCTAGAGCTTGAAGTCCCCATTTTCGTAGGTGGCATCATTGCGTGGCTTGTTACGCGAAGAATGAAGAGTTCTGGCGGAGGACAGAAAGAGATTAATAAGGCGAACCAACGAGGACTGTTATTTGCCTCCGGCCTCATCACCGGTGAAGCCCTCGTCGGGATACTCCTCGCAATCCCATTTGCTGCCACCCAAAGTACTGACGTCCTCAGAATCGCTCCCGTCGGTTTTGGACCCATCGCACAGTTAATCGGCATCGCAACGGGAATTGGTTTCACGGCCTGGTTGTATCTCGTATCCCGTAAGGCCACCTAGTGAGCACTGAACGATTCTGGAGCTTTGCTGTAGTTTGGGTGCTCGTCACTGTAGTCAGTTCGTGCGGCAAACCAGACATGGTTATCGAAGAGGACCGCTACATCGAAATCATGGCACATTTGACCGCGGCTCATCTCCGCTTTATGGACATGCCCCAGAGCGATTCAGCTCAGGCATCGGTACTGAAGAACTTCGAAATCTCAGGCGATGAGCTTCTCGAGTTTGCAGAGGTTCACGGCGGAGACTTAATTATGATGGATCGGATCTGGGAAGCAATCCGCCTTCAGGTTGCAGTGCTCGAAAATGCCCCTGTTCCAGGTTCAGGCCGGGTTATGCTTCGGCTGGACTCTCTCAGAAAGGAGTCTTTGGAACCTTGAGGACAACTAAAATGGTAGCTGCATGTGGACACATCGTGAGGAACGCCGCACTCCATGCAGGGCGAGCCGGTCTCCTATTCTGGGCAACCGTAACTTCACTAGGCAAACCAAAACACTATGTTGGGGAGACGATCGTTCAAGCCAGACGGATCGGGTTCGACGGATTAGGTCTGGTGCTCCTTATGGGTTGCTTGTCGGGCGCAGTCATGGCTCAACAGACTGCTTACCAAATGTCACCGGGGCTTCCACTGGAAATTGTGGGTGGAGGGGTAGTTGGAGGCATGCTTACTGAACTGGGACCAGTTCTTACGGCAATCGTTCTCGCTGGGCGGATGGGGGCAGGGATTGGAGCAGAGTTAGGCACGATGATGGTGACGAACCAAATCGATGCGCTATTAACTATGGAGCGAGATCCTGTGGTTGAACTGGTTGTTCCTCGCGTACTAGCTGGAACAATCATCTTGGTCCCGCTCGTTATCTTGGCGAATGCGATCGGCATCTTAAGTGGAGGGCTGGTAGCATTCGGGATCCTAGACGTTCCTGCCCAAGCATACTGGGGAGGAGCGCAGGGCTATTATCATCACGGGGCACTCATCTATTCCCTTGTGAAGGCAGTCGCGTTTGGCTTTATAATTACTTTCACTGCGTGCTACGTAGGCCTTCGAGCGAGCGGTGGCGCCGCCGGAGTTGGACGCACCGCTACCTCTGCGGTGGTCGCAATCATCGTTGCGGTCATGGTAATGGATGCTGTACTCGGTCCTGTATACAAAGCACTCACATGATCGAAATCATAGATCTCCACAAGACGTTAGGGGGACGACCCGTTCTTTCCGGGGTAAACCTCACTGTCCGTGAACGGGAAACACTCGCAATTATGGGACCCTCTGGGACGGGAAAGAGTGTCTTACTGAAACACATCGTGGGGCTGTTTGACCCCGACCAAGGTGACGTTATCGTCGATGGAGTCTCAGTCCCCGACGCCGATCGGGAGGCGGTTGCTCACATACGGTCCGAAATCGCGTATGTCTTTCAAAATTCGGCGCTATTCGATTCACTAACAGTTCGCGGAAACCTCCTGATGGGGCTACCCCCGGGGTTCTGCGATGAACGAATGCCTGAATGTGAAGAGCGCGCTCGGTCAGCCCTTCGACACGTCAACCTAGGCGAAGAGGTATTGACTCTGTTGCCAGCCGAGTTGTCTGGGGGCATGCAACGTAGGGTTGCTATTGCACGGGCGATAATCGGCAAGCGACGTTATATCCTATACGATGAACCAACGACCGGCCTGGATCCTATAAATGCTACTCACATTAAGGAACTCATCGCCCAAGTAAGCGTAGAGGTTGATGCAACTAGCATTATCGTCACACATGACGTCGATTGTGCTTTCTTCCTCGCGGACCGCATCGTTCTTCTTTCCGAAGGCGTAATCAAAGCAGAGGGGACCCCAGAAGAGATGCGTCACACAGCCAATCCCGCTGTACGTGAATTTCTTGATGCAGCACCTGCCGTGGAGGTTGCATGAGAGATCCTGGACTCCGCGATCACGGATCCGAACTCAAAGTTGGTGCGCTCGTCCTTATTAGCCTCATCACATTCGTGGTGGGACTGTGGTGGATTTCAGACACCCGGTTCGGCGGACCCACGTTACGCCTCGTAGGTCTGGCAACCGATGCAGGACAAATCACACCAGACTCAGAGGTACTATTCCGTGGGATTGCAGTCGGTAAGGTCGATGACGTTCGCCTGGAGGCAAATCAGGTGGTGGTCACTCTCTCTATATTCGATGTCGTCGACCTGCCAGCTGATACACGAGGAGTAATTAAACCGTCCGGTTTCCTAGGAACTCAACTCGTGGAGCTGATACCAGGCGTGGCGAACCCATCTCTCGTAACGGGTGATACCATCGCTCTGAGTCGTACCCTAGATCTTATGTCACTAGCTTCAAGCCTAGGAGATGAGACAGGGGTTCTGCTCGAGCGCGTGGAGTCCGTATTGAGTGAGCGGATGATCGAAAACTTAGAGCAAAGCTCCAGTTCGTTTGCGGCCGCTATGCAGGAACTGACAAACTTATTGTCGAGCGAGCGCGATGCCGTCCGTGGCCTTCTTGCGAATATGGATGTAGCGTCGAAAGGACTAGTCGAGTTCGTAGAATCCGAAGGGCTTGCTCGGTCTCTCGCTAACCTGGACACCTTAGCATCACGCTTGGTCAATGCGAGCGAGGGCTTCGCCGAAACGAGTGCATCTCTAGAAACAATCACAACCGGATTGGCTAAAGGGGAAGGCTCACTAGGACGACTACTGAAAGAAGACGACCTTTACGAGGGACTGACCGAGACACTCGCTAACCTTCGAGCTGCGAGTGAAGAGATTGCCCTTCTCACGAAGGATATTCGAGAAAGGCCGGATCGCTACCTCAAAGACATTAAGATCTCAGTGTTCTAACGCGACTACCGGTAACTGCCAGACCACACACCCCCCTTCAGGGGTTGTTCCATCCACGAATCACAGTCCGGTGGGCACATCAAAAAACACGTGTTCGGCACCAAAACGCTCGGCCGCACGTTCGGCGAGAGCACGGACACCTAGAGTTTCTGTCGCATAGTGGCCGGCATAGACGAGATTGATGCCAAGTTCTAACGCTTCATGATAAGTGTGGTGATTGCCTTCTCCCGTGACGAACGTATCTGCTCCAGCACAGACCACATCATCAATCATTGAACCACCTGCACCGGTGATGATGGCGATACGTTCAACGTGTTCCGGGCCACCTGCGATCACCACGGGGGAGCTACCGCACACATCAGTGACACGACCAGCAAGATCCTCAAGAGAGAGACTGTAAGGTCCGATCACTCCAACTGCCTGTGATCCTCGAGTTGACCTAAACGAATCAACCTCACCCATTCCCAACGCACTTGCCATGAGCACGTTATTTCCAATTTCCTCATGTATATCCAAAGGCAAATGAGATGAATACAAACCGAGGCCGGACTCGATTAAGCGTTGGATTCGCTTAAACGCGGGCCCAACAAGAGGTTGGGCTCCTTCCCAAAACAACCCGTGGTGGACTACAAGAAGATCACACTCACCCTCAACTGCGAGATCAATCGTAGCTTGGCATGCATCCGTGGCAGCACCGATACGACGGACATCTCGGATTCCGGCGACCTGAAGACCATTTAGCGCCCCAGGGTAATCCTCAATCTCATTGATGCGAAGAAACTCATCCAACCACCGGGACACCTCCAAACAACTAGGGGGCACTCTCACTCCCACTCGATGGTAGCTGGTGGCTTTGATGACACATCATAAGTTACGCGATTAACACCCTTCACCTCATTGATGATTCGGTTTGAAATCCGGCCCAGAACATCGTGGGGAAATGCGAACCAGTCTGCAGTCATCCCATCTCGACTCGTAACCGCCCGTAATGCGACCACATTCTCGTACGTTCGCGTATCACCCATAACTCCAACCGCCCGTACCGGAAGGAGCACCGCGAACGCCTGCCAAATATCGTCGTACAAACCTGCCGCTTGGATCTCGTCAAGATAGATCGCATCCACGTTTTGCAGGGTGCTAAGCTTTTCCTCAGTCACCGCACCAAGTATTCGGATCGCGAGCCCGGGGCCAGGAAATGGGTGACGACCAACAATCTCCTTAGAGAGTCCAAGTTCGTTACCCACGGCTCTCACTTCATCTTTGAATAATTCTCGAAGGGGTTCAATGAGTTCGAATGGGTGGTCAGGACGCAACCCGCCAACGTTGTGATGCGACTTAATGGTGACCGAGGGTCCGGACACGGACACCGATTCGATCACATCCGGGTATAGAGTGCCTTGCACAAGAAACCGAGCATCTCCATGGCGACCAGCAGCCTCTTCAAACACATCGATAAACGTGTGACCAATTCGAACCCGTTTCTCTTCAGGTTCCTCTATCCCGGCGAGCCGGCCCAAGAACTGATCCGTTGCATCGACCACTTCAATCCGCATGCCCATGTGCTCTGTAAATACAGCCTCTACCGATGCACGCTCACCTTTCCGAAGCAATCCGGTATCAACGAAGATACAAGTAAGCTGGTCTCCGACAGCACGTTGAACTAATGCTGCCGCAACGGAGCTATCGACACCGCCCGACAACCCGCAGATGACTTGAGCACTTCCCACCTGCTCTTGGATGGTTCGTACCTGATGATCAATGATATTCGATGGGATCCAGTCCGCTGAACAATTTGCTATTTCGAACAAAAAGTTCCGGAGCATCTCATCGCCCCGAGTCGTATGCGCAACTTCCGGATGGAACTGGACCGCCCAAATTGCTCTTTCTTCCGATCCAATAGCAGCCACAGAGTTTTCCGTGGTACCCAGCACTTCAAACCCGAGAGGCGGGTTCGGGAGTGAGTCACCATGGCTCATCCATACTTGCGTCGACTCACCGCTTGAGAACCCTTCGAATAAACCTTGAGCCGTTTTAATCTGGAGTTCAGCCCTGCCATATTCCCGACGTTCAGCTTGTTTTACCTCACCTCCCAAGACACTAGCAATGACCTGCATCCCATAGCAGATACCTAGAATAGGTACTCCCATTGTCAGAAGGTCTGGATCGACCGTCGGAACCCCTTCGTCGTACACACTAGCCGGCCCTCCAGACAAAATGATTGCTGCAGGGTCGAAAGATTGAACCCAAATTGAGTCTCGAGTAGGCGGATGAATTTCACAAAAGACGCCCTCTTCCCGAATCTGACGAGCGATCAATTGTGTGAATTGTGACCCAAAATCAAGAATCAGTACTCGACTCAATTCAATCCCCCAAACATCCCATATCCATTCCACTCTTGATCAATTTCGACCAGTACGAACTGAGCCAATTCAACCATTCCACCCAACTCCACGGAGATTATTCTTTTTGGTCAGCCAAGCTGTCGAGAGGGACTTCCTGCTCCTCTCCTGACTCCAAATCTTTGACCAAGACCATCCCGCGCGACAATTCTTCAGAACCTAAAATTATTGCCCGTTCAGCTCCCACCTGATTGGCCGCTTTCAACTGACGCGCAACTTTTCGGGATTGAAGGTCCTGTGCGACACGACGTCCAGAATCTCGGAGACTATGTGCAACTTGCAGGGCCGTAGCCCGTTCTTCCTCTGATACACAAACGATGTAGTCGTCAACACGACCCACCTCTGCAGGCATCAACCGATGTTCCTTCAAAAGCTCGGACAGTACCACATCACCCATCCCAAACCCGACTGCCGGAAGATCAACACCTCCAAGCGCTTGAAGAAGATCGTCATATCGACCTCCCCCGCAGATAGCTCGAAGTTGGCCCTCACGTTCCCAGATCTCGAACACGGTGCCTGTATAATAAGCGAGCCCACGAACAAGGCTTGCATCGAACTCTGCGTAACCTCCCAAGCCCGATTTTTCTAGGCATCTGAGCACACCGACTAAGTCATCCGCTGCTTTCACAACACTCTCGTAGTCTGCGAACTCATCCTTAAGTTGACTAATCGACCGCTCCGTCAACTCCAGTATTCGACCTGCGACCTCTCCATCAGAAACAATGCCCCGGAGCTCTTTGGCAATTTCGTCAACAGGCCTTTTGTCCAACCGGTCAAGCGTGTTGAAGACAGCATGATGGTTAGCTCCTGTCACCCCAATAGCATCAAGGAGTGAAACCATGAGTCGACGATCTGATACACGAACGCGAATGTGGGATTTGTTTAACCCCAACTCCCGAAGAGCATCTATTCCTGCCGCAATGATTTCAGCATCTGCCAGAAAATTAGTCTCTCCGACAATATCCATATTCAACTGGAAGTGTTCCCGGAGGCGCCCCCGTTGCGGTCGCTCGTATCGGAAAAGCTGAGGGATCGAAAACCAACGAATCGGTTTTGGCAAAGCTGCCGCTCTCAAAGCAATCATTCGAGCGAACGTTGGTGTCATCTCGGGACGTAACGCGACAGGTCGCCCGCCCTTGTCTTCGAACTCATACAACTGTCCGACGATGTCATCTCCCGATTTACGCGTGTAGAGTTCTAGTGGTTCGAGCGGTGGGCCGTCGTACTCACTAAAACCGTATCTTTCACAGACACGACGCCACGCAGAAAATATGTGTCGTCGAGAACTAAGTTCTTCCGGAAAGAAATCGCGAAAGCCTGAGAGGCTCTGAATCTGATTAGAACTCATACGGGAGCCAATGTACCTGTCTGGACAGAAAGACGCCAAGCAAAAACACCCTTTAGATGTCTCTGGTTCTACAATTGTCAGAGATAACTAAGCAGCCTGCATAAGAGTCCGCGCGTCACCAACAGTATAGGTGGACCCGGTAATAACTACTGTCCCGCGACCACACAATTCACGTCCAAGATCCAATGCCTCATCTAGACACTTTATTACGTGGACAGGGATATTCGATTTGCGTAGAAGGTAGTCTCGAGCCTCTTCACTGTCCCAACGCCGTGAATCGGGCACGGACAGGGGCTGAGTGAGAATAATCGCGTCCATATCATGTGCGAGCCGCTCTAACATCACCGTCCATTCCTTATCGCCGAGGATTGAGGCAACAGCAACTTTCGGGCTGGGAAGGTCAGTCTCTCGCAAAGTTTCCATGAGACTTTCTATTGCCTGTGTGTTATGTGCGATGTCAAAAACCCACGTGCAATCATCCGTGTTTAAGATCTCGAAGCGACCAGGCAAGCTCATCGCTTCAACCCCCCCAACGATCTGTTCAGAAAGAAGATTGGGGATCGACTGTTCAAGCATCAACACGGCTAAAGCCGTGTTGGTCACTTGGTGGCGGCCTAAAAGTGGAATTTTCAGTTTCACTCCATTGGGCCATCGGTTCGAAGTATAGCAAAAACATGTATTCCCTTGGTCGATGACTAACGCACTCGTCTGACAATCCAGCCCTAATTCAGCAACAGGTACACCAAGAGCAGAGGCTGAATTTAGTAAAACCCTGCGAGCGCTCGGCTCTAAAGGACCCAAGCTCACGGGCACTTTCGGCTTCAAAATCCCTGCCTTCTCTCCTGCAATGCTCTCCAGATTTGGCCCTAATAGTTCTGTGTGATCAAGCCCGATGGAGGTAATCGCAGTGCCAATCGGCTCGAGAACATTCGTTGCATCTAAGCGCCCTCCAAGACCTGCCTCCACAACAGCAACCTCGATTTCCATCTCCGCAAAATATAAAAAGGCAAGTGCAGTAGTCACTTCAAAATATGTAGCCAATCCTGCCGTAGAGCATTGCACAATCCGTTGAGCCGCACTCTGAAGGACACCTTCTTCAATCCGTTTTCCCACTACATGAAACCGTTCCCGAACATCTGAGAGATGTGGTGATGTATAAAGCCCCGTCCTCCTACCCATCGCCGCAAGGATTTGAGCCGCGAAGCCTGCAGTGGAACCTTTCCCATTGGTGCCAGCTATGTGAAAGGTTTCAAAGGTGTGTTCGGGGTGGCCCAACTCTTCGAGCAAGGCTTCCATCCGATCCAGTCCCCAACGGCTTACGATGATGGGCCGTTCGTCAAGGAGGACCTGGAGGGGCTGTTTATCAAGCACTAGGGCACTCAAGCGCTAACCACACTGCAGCTTCCTCAGCACATATGCCCCAATAGAATGGCAATTGCGCCCTTAAGCTCTGCCCGAGGGACAATACGATCCACCATCCCATGCTCTTCCAAGAATTCCGCTGTCTGGAATCCATCTGGAAGCCCTTGCCGAATCGTCTCTTTGATCACGCGCGGACCGGCAAAACCGATGAGAGCGCCGGGCTCCGCGAGAATCACATCCCCCAACATAGCATACGATGCTGTCACCCCTCCCGTCGTCGGATTCGTAAGTAGGCTGATATACGGAACCCTTGCCTCAGCAAGCTCTTCAAGAGCCGCCGCAGTCTTGGCCATTTGCATCAAGGATAAAATTCCTTCCTGCATTCGCGCGCCACCGGAAGCAGCGATGATCACAAGGGGCCGGCCGGTATCTCGTGAACGGAGTGCGAGACGACGAATCTTTTCTCCTACAACTGACCCCATCGATCCCCCGATGAACTGGAAGTCCATGATACCCAGGTTGATTTCTCGACCATCGAGCGTTGCGCCCCCTGCCCGAATAGCATCTTGGTCGCACCCTCGAGTCTCCGCCTCAGAAATCCGATCCGTGTATTTCTTTGAATCCTGAAACTGTAAGGGATCCACCGAGCGCAATGATACGTCGTAAGTTTCGTCGAATTTACCCGAGTCGAGCAAAATCGCTTCATATGACTGAGCGGGAATGCGAAAGTGATATGCGCAGTTGGGGCAAACGTTCATATTCTCTTCGAGTTGCCCTTTATACAGAATCTCGCCGCAGCCGAGACATTTGTCCCACATGTCTCCGGGGAGTTCCCGCTTCTGCGAAACTAACTTCTTTTCAGGTTTTTTGAACCAAGACATCGCACCCCCGTTATAGGAGGTTTTATAGTCTACTAAAGTAGGGAACATTCAATAATAAAGCTGAGAGGAATATATACGAAGCCGCTAACGTTCCGATGCCACCCTTTGGATCATGCCAAACCCTGCATAGGTAAGGAGTAAGAAGCTACCCCCGTAGCTAATAAGAGGAAGAGGTAACCCCGCGATAGGCAAAAGTCCCACAGTCATGCCGAGGTTCAATGCCACATGCGCAAACATGACTGCGAACAAACAAAACACAGTAGTGCTTCCAAAGTCGTCAGCCGAATCTCGTGCTATCCTCAATACACGGAGGAGTAGAAGCCCCAGCAACGCAAAAAATACTAGTACCCCTAGAAATCCTAGTTCTTCTCCAACAACTGAAAAAATGAAATCTGTATGTTGTTCTGGCAGAAATGCTAACCGTTTCTGCGGACCGGCTGCGAAACCTTGCCCCAAAAGACCTCCTGAGCCTATCGCCACCTTGGATTGGATCAGATGCCACCCCGACCCTTGTGGGTCCACCTCCGGATTGAGGAAAACAAGCAGTCTGTTTTTTTGATAATCCGCAAGCGTGTTCCACAGGGGAACGGTCAAAACACCACCCGCAAAGTTTGCCAAGATCACACCTAGTGATTCAACGATGAACGGGTGGTGAAAATAGAGGCACATGGCCACGATCAGAAACCACCCTCCCCACACTATCCAGTTGAATCCTAACACTAGACTAATAGCAGGACTCACGAGAAGAAAAATCTTGACCAAAGGAACACCTGACCAAAAGAGAGCCGCGATCAAGATCGCCCCAAAGATAATCGCACTCCCCAAATCAGGTTGGAGAAGGACGAGAGCGAAAGGAATTGCCACAATCGCGACTGGCTTCCAAAGCTGCGACAGTCCAGCAAAGTCTTGTAGTTTTCCGCTCACTACTCTCGCTAACAGCAGGATCGTACCCAGCTTAGCCATCTCGACTGGCTGGAGTCTGCCAGGCCCGAGTTCAATCCAACTTCCGCTTGGTCCAGTGCCAATTCCAAGTACGAGTAACAGCAGCGCTAATGAGACACCATAGAGCCAAGGGGCTAGCCACTCTAAAAATCGAAGTGACATACGAGACATACCAACAAAAGCAATCCCAGCCACCCCAAGCCAAGTGAGTTGTCTAACCCAGATGCCCGTCGCAACGGACCGCACTTCGACTTGTCCTGCGGAGTAAATCATGGCTATCCCAAGGCCACTTAACAGAATAATGACACCAAGCAAGAGAGGATCACCCAGGCCAGAAACGCGCCGTGTCAAATTCACGGAGAACTCTGTTCGGTCGGTGTAGCGTGAGCCAACTCTTCTTGTTTCAAATTCAATTCTGGAGTGGTTCCAATCGACTCCAGATACTGGTCAACGATCCTTGCCGCGAGTGGGGGAGCAAGAGATGGCATTCCGTCCGGATGCCCTTGTTCCACAATTGCTGCTATAACGATTCTCGGATTGTGGGCAGGCGCAAATCCAACAAACCAAGAGTGCGGCTCGCCGTGTGGATTCTGCGCGGTACCCGTCTTTCCGGCTAAGGTCCATCGATCAAGCCGACTACCAAAAGCCGTCCCACCTGGTTCATTTACCACTCGCACCATCGCCTCAATCAGTTCATTACGTTGCTCTGTGGGAAGCCCTACGTTCCACAAAGAAAACCGCTGATCCAAAAGTTCCAAACGAGCGAGGTGCGGCATAATGGGGGGTTCACCAGTTGCTAGGGCAGCGTAAAATTGGGCCATGCTCAAGAGGCTTTGCTGGTTCTCACCCTGCCCAATAGCAAGATTCCATACGACGGATTCGGTCCAACCACGACGCCCATATCGCTCGTCAAACCATTCTCGAGAAGGAGGAAACGTACCTGCAATCTCAAAGGGGAGATCGATACCAGTCTCCTCTCCAAACCCTAACCGCTTAACCCCTTCCATCATCTCATCAAGCCCTATCCTTTGCCCTGCCTGGTAAAAGAACACGTTACAGGAGTGTTTGATCGCTCCGGAGAGATCCAAACCCTGGTGCCCACTTCCCTGCCAACATCTGAAGAATCTATTCCCGTATTGAAGTCCCCCTCGACACGGATGCTGCATATAGGTGCCAATCCCAAGATTACCTGTTTCCATGCCAATCGAGGCCATGATCAGTTTCCATGTAGAACCCGGCGGATACGAGGCCGTTGAAACACGGTTGAGCATTGGTTTGTCCGGGTCATCACGAAGGTTGTCCCATAGGTCAGTTGGAATCCCTCCGACAAATTGGTTCGGATCAAAAGTCGGATGACTGTACAGGACAATCACTTCGCCCGTGTCAGGATCAAGAGCAACAACCCCTCCTCGCATACCGGATGGAAAGATAGAGTCCGCAAGAACCTGAAGATCAAGATCGATTCCAAGCTGAAGGTCGTCACCTGGAAAGGCCATTTGTCCGCGTTCACTATCAATATCACGAACGATCAAACCGAGCGCGTTTACTTCTACGTATCGCACTCCGTTGTCACCCGAGAGCACCTCTTCGTATTGAGCTTCCAAACCCGCTTTACCAATCGTTCGGCCAGCCTTATAACCCGAAAAACGTTCATTCTCCAATTCCCGATCACTAATCTCACTGACATAGCCAATCATGTGTGCGATGGCTCGGCCAGCCGGATACCGGCGTTGTGGGCGATACTCTACCACCACTCGACTAAATTGTGGGCGCCGTTCTTCGACAAAAGACACTTGCTCGAAGTTTGCATTCTCAAGCACTACCAGAGGTTCATGTGGGCGCGCCCGATTCTTGACGATCAACTCGTCCTTTTTTACTTCGGAAAGATTCAGGTCTTTACCGAGTCGATCGAGAGTTGCAACAATGGTGTCACGAGGACCCGGGAGGATCGAGATCGTGTATCCTGGGACATTATCAGCGATTATACGTCCCCTGCGATCATAAATTGTTCCGCGCGGTGCCGGAACTGAAATGGCTCGGAATCGATTCTCCTCCGATTGCAGCTTGTAATGGTTACCACTGAGGATTTGCAGACGAAAAAAAGTGATAGAGAGAATGGATAGGACAGCTAAAACAGCTAGACTTGCACTCTTTCCCCGCTGTCTTCGCGATGCAATTTGTTCACCATCAACCATCAAGCCAAGCCCCTCTTCCCCCTAAACACCGTCAAATCGCGAATACCTATGACGCGTGCTAACACTCCAAATACGAGAGCGGTAAGGAGTGCTGACAACGGCGCATAAAAAAGTAATGCCTGGACTGATGCAGCCCCAGCCGTAAGCAGGGTCAGCACCGTCTGCAGGATCCAGATGCCACCGAAGAGAAAAGTGGGTACGAACTGTGCCGAATCCGAATACAACCAATCGCTTAGCCAAGCCCCCATAAACCCTGTTGCTGCAAAAACAGACATGCTAGGCCCTAGGGGGCCCAAAGACATTGAAGCTTCTAAAAGCCCGAGCACCGCACCTAAGATCGCAGCACGATCAGGTCTAAGTAGAAGGGATCCAAGGATTAGAGCACCTGCCATTAAATCCAAATTTATGGGCCATCTCGTCCACCAGGGGTGCAAGATGAAATGGAGAATGAGGACAAATGCGATAGCCAGCCACCCAGCTCTCGAATTCATGGTCGCAGTGTTCCGTTGGAGTCGAGGCTACGAACGGGCGCGGTGGGCACAGATTCTTCCGCAAGCCTTGGGCGCTCCCAAATCAGCACGATGCTCGCCTCCTCCGGACGTACTGAAGGCTCAACGATATAGCTTTTCATCCATCCGGCTTCTGCGTCCAAAACTCGACGCACTGTACCGACCATAACTCCTGGCGGATACACACCAGCAATTCCCGTAGTCACCAGCAGGGTGCCATTACGAACATTTGACTGAAAAGGGGCCCCATCGAGAACGAGAACCGCCTGTCCTCCGTCCGGACGAGCCGCTCTGACAATTCCTCTTACCTGGCCATCCTCTGTCACAACACTCACACGAAAATCAGGGTGGCTCCAAAACTCCCCGTGTGCACCTCTTCCGTGAGGGCCTCGTGCTACTCCAACTAATCCGCGCCCTGTGAAAACCCCCGCAGGGAAATCAGACTGTGCTACACTTGGGCCTTTCAATACAAAAACATTGGGGTCGCCCACACGAGGTCGCCCCGGATAAACTTCCGCTGGTTTCACAGAACCCAACTGAAAGCTTTCAAGGCCAGCCTGTGTCCGGAAAAGGTCCGCCTGATTGGCAAGAGACCAATATCGACCAAGAAGAACCACCAACGAGTCCCGCTCACTCTGGAGATCAGCAACTCGCTGTGAGACCTGCGAGAGTTCGGAGGAAAAGCTATGAAGTTCGATAAATGGATAGAGAACAGTTCCACGGACCAGCGCTTCCACTTGACTCTGTTGCTCACGGGAAAGGCCGAAAGCCACGGTGAGCATGACAAGCAGGCAAACCAAACGAACCCAGCCCATCCGTCGTGGGCTCTTCGGTGTCACTCCCAAGTAGGTCACTTCAGGTCACCTGTCAAAGCCTGTCGTACACCCTGTCCCCCACTTCGATTTTACTATGCAGCAAGGACTCCGCGGTAACGCTCAATCTCGTCGAGAATTTTCCCGCATCCTCGGACAACGCACGTCAACGGCTCCTCATCTAAATGGATTGGCAACCCAGTCTCTTCTTGTAGTAACGTGTCCAGTCCACGCACGAGACCTCCGCCGCCAGTCATAATAATCCCTCGATCCACAATATCGGATGCTAATTCTGGGGGGGTAATCTCAAGCGCTTTCCGCACGGCTCCCACAACATGCTGGATGCTTTCCTGCAAACATTCGCGGACCTCGGCCGAGTGTACCCTGACAGTCTTTGGAATACCCGAGACAAGATCCCGTCCCTTCACCATCATCTCCTTCTCGTTATCGCTTGGGTACGCGGACCCGATCTGGATCTTAATCGCTTCCGCCGTAGGCTCACCAATAAGGAGATTGTAGTTTTTACGAAGAAATTCGACGATCGACGAGTCAAGTTCGTCACCTCCAACTCGAATTGAGGTGTCCGCAACAATCCCCGAGAGGGCAATCACGGCGATTTCAGTAGTCCCCCCCCCAATATCGATAACCATGTTCCCCGTAGGCGTCTCCACCGGCAACCCTACCCCAATTGCGGCAGCCATTGGCTCAGACACCATGTAAACCTCCTTAGCACCAGCCGCATGAGCACTCGATCGGACAGCTCGCCGTTCAAGTTCCGTAATCCCCGATGGCACACCCACAACAACGATAGGCCGCATCTTGAAAAACCGGTTTGCCGTCACTTGTTTCAGAAAACGGCGAAGCATTAGTTCCGTAATATCGACGTCTGCGATCACACCATCTTTTAGGGGGCGAACCGCTTCAATTCCGCTGGGTGTTCTACCTAGCATCCGCTTAGCCTCAAGGCCAAAAGCTTCGGGCTCACCACTGTCCCTCCGGATGGCTACAACTGATGGTTCATTGAGAACGATGCCTTGACCCTCTACATAGACCAAGGTGTTGGCAGTCCCAAGATCTACTCCGATCTTATTGGTCGGGAAAAAGCTGTCGCGCAGCGGCCATGGTGCCATCTAGAAGTTTAGCCTCCGATGGGCCACATCAATTGTAGGGAAATTTGACAGAGGGATGACGATCGCCTCCCGCGAATCACGAGACCAGAGTTGACTCATCTCATCCTCTTGCGTTGCCACGCGTAGCAACGCAAGAGGTATGCATTTCCGGCGCGCTTGGTCCTTCGATCGTATCAACACTTAGGCTCCTTGTGGCCGTCCACATGGTGAGGCAGACCGTATCTAACGATAGTACGCTCAAGAACTCGGGAAAGCACATGATGCGGTTAGCGCGACTATCTACCCTCCACACTATCCAAGGACATTTTCTAGGGGCACGTAATCGAAATCAAAAGCCTCAGCAACCGCCCGGTATGTTATTTGCCCGTTGACCATGTTCACACCCCATGCAAGACAAGGGTCAGCGTGAGCCGCACCTTTCCAACCCATATCAGCAAGGCACAAAAGATACGAGAACGTGGCATTCGTGAGAGCAAGAGTAGACGTACGGGGGACTGCACCAGGCATGTTAGCGACACAATAGTGGATTACATCGTGGACCATATACGTCGGATCATTATGTGTTGTCGGTCTAGTAGACTCTACACAGCCCCCTTGATCCACTGCGACATCGATAATGACAGATCCCGATTTCATAAGTTTGAGATCGTCTTCTCGAACGAGCACCGGAGCCTTTCCTCCGGTTACAAGGACTGCACCCACGACCACGTCGGATCGCACGAGTTGTTCAAGAATCGTGTGTCGATTCGCAAAGAGAGTATCAACATTAGCTGGCATAATCTCAGCAAGATATCGAAGCCGCGGCAGACTCACATCAAGAATTGTCACGTGCGCACCGAACCCAGAAGCGATCGTCGCGGCGTTTGTGCCGACCACGCCACCCCCAAGAATCAAAACTTCCGCTGGAAGGACGCCTGGCACACCCCCTAAAAGAATCCCAGATCCACCGTACGTCCGTTCTAGATACTTCGCACCTTCTTGGACGGCCATTCGTCCAGCCACTTCAGACATGGGCGTCAACAACGGGAGTTCACCTGAAGGCAGTTCGACTGTTTCGTAAGCAATCGCAACACACCCGCTATCGAGCATCGCTTCCGTAAGTTGTTTGTCTGCCGCAAAGTGGAAATAAGTGAATACCACCTGATCGGGTTGTAGAAGAGCGTACTCAGGTTCCATGGGTTCCTTCACCTTAACAATCATCGCGGAACGAGCCCATAGATCATCCGCCGAATCAACTATCGATGCCCCTGCACCTTCATAGGCATCATCTGGGAACCCACTCCAGATTCCAGCACCTCTTTCGATGAGAACCGTGTGCCCTCGTGCGACTAAAGCCTCGACCCCGGCGGGTACGACAGCCACACGATGCTCTTCCGGTTTTATCTCTTTTGGGACTCCGACAATCATTTGCCCTCGCTCCTATATTACATTGGCCAGATACGCAGCCATTGATATCCTAGCCTTAGATTTACACAGTCGCATACTTCTACTTCTCCGGAGCCAATTCAAGCGTGGCAAGTCGCGTCGGGGCAAAGTAGCAAGCCGCTTCTTTACACTGATCTAGGCTCACCGTATCGATTCGTCTGGCCACCTCGTCTAGTGTCCTATAGGGATGGTCATAAAGAGCAACACTCGCTAATCGGTTCATACGCGCGCCAGGTGACTCAAGCGAGATGAGGATCTGCCCCTTGAGTTGAGCTCTCGTGTCTTCGAGTTCGTCAATCGTAATCCCATCCGCCGCAATGGAAGCAAGCTCCGAGAAGAGCGCATTATGAGCCGCGGCAGCACTCTCCGGACGAGTCGCCACATATGCACCAACATGGCCGATTTCACTAAAAAACCCATGAAAACTATAGACGGTATAACTAAGACCAAGCTCTTCTCTAACCCGCTGAAATAACCGCGAACTCATACCTTCGCCCAGTGTAGTCGACGTTACAAGCAAGGCGTAGCGTAGTGGATCTTTGTACGATGTACTTAGGCCACCTGTGACGATGTGGATCTGCCGTCCACCACCTTGCTCAACCCGTCTTGCGCCGATTGATCCAGTAGGAACCTCCACAGACTCTTCGATAACTGGGGTCTCCCCTTCTGGCAGCAGGGCCTGCAACGAATCGACCAGGGCTAAATGCTCGATGTTCCCGGCTGCTGCAACAACCAAATTGCCTGGTTGGTAAGCCCGCCGGTGCACAGCAGAAAGAGTTTCGGCTGAGAGTTCTGTTACCGACTCACGAGTTCCTATAATGGGCTCACCATAGGGGTGCCCATCATAGAGAAAACGTGCATGTTTCTCGAAAGCCACCTCTGCAGGAACATCTTCGGTAGCCGCAATCTCTTCCAACACGACCTCCCGCTCTAGCCGCAGATCGGATTCTCGAAGTGCCGGATAAAACGTCAGGTCTGTAAGGACATCAAGAGCGACGTTCAACCCCTCAGCGGGGATACGCGCATGATACGCAGTCGCTTCGTGTGTAGTGTAAGCATCTAGGGTCCCGCCTAGCCGTTCGACTGCCCACGCCAGTTCTCGTGGAGACCGCCGAGTTGTCCCCTTGAATACCATATGCTCCAATAAATGCGAAGCGCCTAACTCCGTGTCCGCCTCATGCACACGGCCTTGCCTAAACCAAAATCCGATAGTGATGGATCGGATTGATTCCATGTGTTCCGATAAAACAACCGTCCCGGATGGGAAGACGGTTCGGAATACCCCGTTATCGAGCTTCTCGGTTGGTGGGGACAGAATGCTCTCCTGCGACAAAGAAACGCGGATACTGCTAAGAGATCAGCGCCTTGCCAGCCGGGGCATCAACCTTCGTCCTCAGGGGTCATCGCAGCGCGTCGAGACAGTTTCATACGACCACGGTCATCGACCGCGAGGAGCTTGACTTTCACCTCATCTCCAGACTTTACGACATCTTCCGTTTTCTCTGTACGCCCTTCTTCAAGCTCGGAAATGTGGCAGAGACCTTCCACTCCCGGAATGATCTCCACAAAGGCACCGAAATCAGTGGTGTTTTTCACTACACCGCGGTAAATCCGTCCAACCTCTGGCTCTTCGACAATAGCCTCAACCATCTCGCGTGCTCGGTCTCCCCCCTCCCCAGAAACGGCAGAGATCATGACAACGCCCGTATCTTCAATGTTAATCTCAGCACCAGTTTCCTCTTGTATCATCCGGATTGTTTTCCCCTTCGGGCCAATAACCTCACCAATTTTCTCAGGGTTAATTTGGATTGCCACAATCCGAGGCGCATGTGGAGACATCTCCGCACGTGGCGAAGAAAGCACTTCTGCCATCTCATGAAGAATCTGGATTCGCGCAGCGCGCGCGCGGTCAAGTGCGTCTTTTAACGTATCCATGGGAAGGCCATCAGCTTTGATATCCATCTGCACAGCCGTAATCCCTTTTTCCGTGCCTGCGATCTTGAAATCCATATCTCCGAGGGCATCCTCTACACCGAGAATGTCAGTTAGGATTTCGACCTGATCACCTTCCTTGATCAAACCCATCGCGATCCCTGCGCATGGTGCACGCATGGGCACTCCAGCATCCATAAGTGAAAGTGAGCCCGCACATACCGATGCCATTGAACTTGATCCATTTGACTCAAGGATGTCAGAAACGACCCGGATGGTGTATGGAAACTCCTCATAGGGTGGAAGCAAAGCCTGCAGTGCCCGTTCAGCGAGCATCCCGTGTCCGGTCTCGCGGCGGCTCGTACCTCGGAAGAACCGTACCTCGCCCGTGGCAAAACCGGGGAAGTTATAGTGGAGCATAAATGACTTTGAGGTTTCTTCTCGAACATCTACGGAATCGATGCGCTGCTCATCCCTCACAGTCCCTAGTGTAGTCGCGGCAAGAGATTGGGTTTGGCCACGTGTAAACAACGCCGAACCATGAGTTCGAGGAAGAAGACTCACCTCAGAAGTGATCTCTCGAATGTCGTTAGGCCCTCGTCCGTCAACACGCACGCCGTCTTCCAGAATGCGTGACCGCATTATCTGTTTCTCAAGTTTAGACAACACGGTTCCCACATCTGACCCACACTCCGGAAAGTCCTCTTCCAAAGCCTCCGTCAATTCAGAGCGGATTTCTCCCAGAGCACGTCCACGCTCTTCTTTATCCGAAATGCGGAGTGCTTCTTCCACGCGTTGAGTGGCTTCTTCTGTCACTCGGCTAACCAGTTCGCTGGATGGTCCGATCCGTTCGTATTCAAACTTTTCCGGTGTTCCAGCAGCAGAAAACAATTCTTGCTGAATCGCAATCAACTCGACAATCGCTTCTTGACCAACTTTCATTGCTTCCAGGAATTCTTCCTCCGTGGCCTCTAGGCAGGCTCCTTCCACCATAACAACTGAATCCTCTGATCCAGCCACGACGATCTCAAGATCGCACATCTCAAGATCTTGGAAGGTTGGATTTATTAGCCATTCCCCATCCATACGAGCTACCCGCACTCCGGCGATCGGACCAGCCCATGGAATCGGAGAAAGACCCAGAGCTATCGATGCACCGAGCATACCGATCACATCCCCATCATTCTCTTGGTCTGCCGAAATGACAAAACACACGACCTGTGTTTCATTACGATAGTCGGCGGGGAAAAGGGGCCGTAGGGGTCGATCAATCTGCCGGGCGGAAATCGTCTCTTTGTCACCCGGCCGGGTTTCTCGCTTAATGAAACCACCAGGGAACTTGCCAGCGGCATAGGTTTTTTCGCGATATTCAACAGTAAGCGGGAAGAACGGAAGGCGTGCTGGCTTTCGATCGGCGGTAGCCGTTACCAGAAGTGCCGTCTCTCCGTACTGTATATAGACCGATCCATCGGCCTGACGAGCCATACGGCCAGTGTCGATGATGAGCGGTCTCCCGTGAAATTCTTTTTCAATTCTGTGACTCATTCTCTTCTTTCTCTCCTAATCTTGGCGTCACGCATTGCGACGCTACGCCTGTCTAAGGCGCTTTTATTTAGCTTCTTTCCATCGTGGGTGCTGTTCTCGTAACTAATCGAAGGACCTTGATCTTATCTGCTGTGCTCGCTCGTGCGGAAAGACTAACCTCATCGGTCTGCCGACTAATAGATCACGCATCAACTGCTGGGTAACGATCGCTAGAAGCCGAGTACAGCGGGCGGAAATACCAAAGAATTGAAGTTCTGTAGAGTGGGCCAACGCTTCAATGACGGAGCCCAAGCTCCTGGATTACCGATCGATAGCGTTCAAGATCGGTCCGACGCAGGTAATTAAGTTGCCTTCGTCGGCGACCCACCATCTTCAACAAACCCCGTCGACCGTGGTGGTCTTTCGGGTGATCGCGAAAGTGATCAGTCAACTCCTGGATACGTGCGGTGAGCAGCGCCACTTGTACCGGAGCCGATCCCTGGTCGTTTTCGCGACGCGAAAACTTCTCGATGATTTCCTGCTTCTTTACTCTATCCACCTGTCTCTTCTGCTCGCCCACGATGGGCATCTTGGGCCAATATCGCCTGAATCCATGACAGGCCCGTTAAACTATCGGGCCAATTATATATTTTAAGCTGACTTATGTAAAGTTTTAAAGAACCGTCTTGCAACTTTTAAATCTTCATGCATTTGGTCGACCAGCTCAGTTGAAGACGCAAAAGAACGGACCTCACGAATGCGCGTCAGGAATTCCACAACAACATGTTGGCCATATATATCTGCAGAAAAATCAATCAAAAACAACTCAATCGTCGATCCCGTTCCGGAGAAAGTTGGTCGTGGACCCAAGTGAAGCAGACCTTCGAAGAGCTTCGACCCGAGACCAGCTCTAACTACGTATATACCTTCCGCAGGAAGCAACTTATTCTCTGGTGGTCGCATTAAGTTGGCCGTCGGGAAACCGAGAGCTTGACCTCGCCCCTCTCCACGAATCACACGTCCAGAAACTGAGTAGGGTCGCCCTAACCATTGAATCGCGCTCTCTACGTCGCCCTCCAAGAGGACGTCTCGGATTCGAGTCGATGAGATCGGTTCTCCAGCCATCTCAATCCCGTGGACGACATGTACGTCAAATCCGTAGGTGTCTCCCAATTCTTCAAGAACGTCAACGTTTCCTTCTCGGTTTCTTCCGAAACTATGGTCATGTCCAATCACCAGCTCTCGGGCCCGCAGACGTCGCACTAAGACTTCCTCCACAAACTCCTTCGGAGTGTACTTTGAAAATTCCTGCGTAAACGGTACGAACGCCACATAATCGACCCCAACCTGTGCAAATATCTCCTTCTTCTCTTCAACGGTGGTAAGCAAAAGTGGTGCAGCTTTGGGACGAAGAACCTGCAGTGGGTGTGGTTCGAACGTGAGTAACAGCGAAGAGACACCGCGTTCCAAAGCCCGTTTCGCGATGGCACGAAAAAGCGCCTGGTGACCCAGGTGAATACCATCAAACGTCCCAACTGTGACGACTGTTCCAATGACCGCGTCCGGAAGACCGCTGGTCGGAATCAAGCCAGAAACACCTTTCGCGGTTGAAGCCCAAACTCACCTGATTCAGCCACTCCTAGAAGCTCACATCCATGGGTAAGTGCCACGAATCCCGCAAAGCTCATCTCGGAACCACAATGTTCCCACGTAGCCGGAATCACTTCCCCTTGTTCGATCGCCCTACCCTGGCTAATCGCTTTTCGTTCATGGACATCTAATTCACGTGTAGGGAGCCATGGCAATACTTCTGCACCCCTTCGGGTCCCTCTCTTTGACCCAGACAAGACTTGTCGTTCTACGGAGGGCACTGCGTCTTCAATGAAAAACGGACCGATTTTCGTTCGGTGCAATTCCGTGAGATGTGCCCCACACCCCAGATCACGACCAACGTCTCGGGTCAAAGCACGAATATAAGTTCCAGTTGAAACCCGCGCCTTGAACTTAACTCGCGGGCCTTCCATCGAGGTGACTTCAAGATCATGGAACAACACCGATCTCGGCTCAAGATCAACTGACTCTCCACGCAGTGCCAACGTGTACGCTCGCTCGCCTTTGATTCGCTTAGCTGAAAAAGTGGAAGGCCGCTGGAGACCAGGTCCTAGCTTTTCCGCAAAAACTGAAATTACATCATTTTGATTTAACGTTCGCCAAGTTTGGCTCTCTGCCACAGTCTCGCCTGTAAGGTCATCGGTATTTGTCTCTCGCCCGAGCTCAAGTGTCGCGTGATACGACTTAGGCAAAGCGTGAAACAGTTCATTCAGACGAGTAAATGACCCCACAAGTAGTAACAGCAACCCTGTAGCAAATGGATCAAGCGTACCTGTGTGTCCGATCTTTCGCACACCAAGTCCACGGCGCGCATTCAGAACCGCAGCATGGGAAGATATTCCGTTGGCTTTATTCAGCAGGATTAGCCCTTGATCAATCGACACCGTGAACTCCTCCATCTTTGGTCCCGCGCAGCAACTCTTCAATTCGATTCGCATGCTCAAGCGTATCATCGGCTACGAATCGAAACTCCGGAACCCTACGAAGACGCAGATTTTGCCCTAGCTGGCGACGAATAAAGCCAGACGCATGCTCCAGACCTTCAATTGCATCTTTAAGATCGGCCGTCGAACGCACAAAAACAGTGGCTATGGACACATCATTTGTCACCCTAACACCTGTGACCGAAGCTCCAACAATCCGCGGATCTTTAAGGGATCCGATCAGGAGTTGGGTTATCTCACGACGGAAAAGTTCATTGAGGCGTTCCGAACGATGTCCTCGACTCACCACGCCGATCCGATCATTAAAAGATCTCCGTCTCACATTCCATAACGTGTGCGCGGGGTTCGGCCCGGACCAAGGCATCTACGTGTCCCAAGATCGATTCGACCTGGCGTCGATTACCAGAAACCACACAGGCCGCGAGCTCAGCCATCGAAGGATTATCTTGGAGCCCCGTCTCAGCTGCTGAAATTCTGAACTTAGCGATTATCCGGTCTCTCAGACTTCGGATCACGGAACGTTTCATTTTCAGCGAGCGGCAGCCAGGTAGGTGGAAGACCCAACGAGTGACTCCAACAACCGCCATGGCAAATTGACGACGTCAGCTACCAGGTTCTACGGACAAAGTCCGGGCAACCTCGATAATTTCATAGCACTCAATCATATCGCCAATTTTCACATCGTTATAATTTTCAATCGAGATCCCGCACTCGTACCCATCCTTAACTTCACGGGCATCATCTTTAAAGCGCCTCAAGCTCTCCATACGACCCTCATATATTTGGACCTGGTCGCGCAGGAGGCGGATTGAGAGATTGCGTCGCATCGTCCCGGCCTGCACGTAACACCCGGCAACCGTACCCGCCTTGGGCACACGGAAGATCTCTCGAACTTCCGCCGATCCGACTGTTGATTCATGTTCTTCAGGGACAAGCAACCCTTCCAATGCCAATCGAATCTCTTCAACTGCCTCGTAGATGACGTTATAGATTCTGACTTCGACGGACTCGCGCTCCGCGGTTTTGGCAGCACCAACATCAGGTCTGACGTGAAAGCCAAGAATGATGGCTTGCGAGGTCGATGCTAGAAGCACGTCCGACTCGTTTATACCACCCACACCGCGATGGATAACATCGATTGCCACCTCATCGGTCGACAAACGCTCCAGACTATCGGACAAAGCTTGAACCGAACCATCTGTGTCCGCTTTTATTACGACGTTAAGGTGTGCCTGTTTACCAGCCTTTACTTGCTCAAATACGTCCTCAAGCCGGGTCCCAGTCGCCCTACGACGAATATCCTTTTCTCGCTCTAGCTGTTGGCGCCGAGTTACAATATCACGGACCCTCTCTGGCGTTAAAACAACCAGAGAGTCACCTGCCTGCGGGACACCTTCGAGGCCGAGGATCCGCGTTGGCATAGCAGGACCTGCCTCTTCAATATTCTGTCCGCGCTCATCCAACAGTGCTCTGACACGGCCACCGTGTAGGCCGCAAACAAAATTATCGCCCACTTTTACAGTACCGCGCTCAATTAGCACCGTGGCTACGGGTCCCATGCCTTTGTCGAGTTGGGCTTCAACCACTGTACCCTTGGCGTCTCGATCTGGATTCGCTTTCAGCTCGAGCAGTTCAGCCTGAAGAAGCACCTTTTCTAGAAGGTCATCGACCCCATCTCCCGTTACTGCTGACACTTCCGCAGATAGAACTTCTCCTCCAAACTCCTCCAAGATCACATCGTGTTCCAACAATGCTTGTTTAACTTTATTTACATTGGCCGAGGCCAAATCAATCTTATTGACGGCCACAATTACCGGGACCGATGCATTCTTCGCATGACTTATGGCTTCAATCGTCTGGGGCATCACTGAGTCATCTGCAGCAACCACCAGGATTACGATATCCGTAACATCTGCCCCTCGTGCACGCATAGCCGTAAATGCTTCATGACCAGGTGTATCTAAAAACGTGATGGTCCGGCTGTTCGCCAGATCCACCTGATAAGCACCTATATGCTGTGTTATCCCCCCGGCCTCACCTGCAATCACATTGGTGTGTCGAATCTTGTCGAGCAGGGAAGTTTTTCCGTGATCGACATGACCCATCACGGTAACAATCGGAGGTCTTCCAACAAGATCCTCTTGATTTTCCTCTTCGTCATCAGCGACTGCTAAATGAGCTTCGAATGCTTCTTCGCGGACGGCCTGAAAACCAGCTTCTTCACAAATGAGATCGATCTGGTCAAAATCGAGGCGTTGGTTAATCGTGACCATGAGATTGAGGTTTTTGAAGGCCGAAGTAATAACTGCCTTGGCGGGGACCGTCATAAGATCAGCCAGCTCTGCTACAGTCAGGAACTCGTTAACCCGAATCGTGACCTTTTCGACCTCCTCCTCCAATTCGCGCTGTTCTTGCTCTTCCTCCTGTTGCTGTACTTGAGTATCTCGTCTACGCTTGCGCGGCGACCCGCTTCCCATGGCCGCTAGAGTCTTCTTGACGTTTTCCTGAACAGTGTCCCTGTCGACACGGCTGCGTTTTTTCCTGTCACTCTTGCGCTGTTTTTTCCGCCCGTCGACCGTATAGCCTTCCGCACTAATCCGAACCGTACCTCCGGGGGCTGCTGATGCCTTAGGTGTCGCAGGTTCTCGCGGCGGCGTGGTGCTCGGCATGTCTCGACGAACGGGCTTCGGTGGGGCCTTGGAATCATCAGTCGGGGCAATAGCCATCTCTGGCTCAACAACCTCACCCGCGGAGTCACCTTCGTCAGGTTTCAATTCCACTGACTCGTCGGTTGAGACCTCCTCCTCCGAAGGAGAAATTTCTAACGACAATTCGGGTTTCACCACTTCATCAGACGGTGTCTCATCAGGCGGATCGACCACTTCAACCTCTTCGTCGACCAGAATCTCTTCGGGAGAATCAACAGTTTCGGTGACCTCAGCGACCGACACCTCTTCGACAACCGGTTCGACGAGATCCGCTTCGGTGACAGCGAGTTCCTGAGGAGTCTCCTCAACCGCCTCGGAATCAAGCTCGACCGCAGTCTCAGCCTCCTCAACCGGCACAGTCTCCGTCCGCCGGATCCGACGGCGTCGGCGAAGCGTTGGGGCGCTCTTTCCGGCAGTCGCCGTGACTCCTCGCTTTTCGCGTTCGATCACGGTACGCAGACGCGCTACATGAGTTGGATCCACCGTCGACATATGACTGCGGACGAGAATGTCCATCTCACGTAGCATTCGCATGAGCTGGCTCGGTTCGAGCCCTAATTCCTCTGCGACTTCATACACTCGCTTCTGGGTCAAGTAACCTGCCTTTTTGAGTCTCTTTCGGCACCCGAATTTCCGTGATGCTTAATCTGCGCCTCATTGTCCAAACTTAATTTGGTAGCCAAGTCGCCATCTATGATTCCCGCAACAACAACCTCACCTCTCCCCACCGCCTTACCCAAAACCTCTCGAGTACTCAATCGTATCAGTGGGACGTTTCTTCCTTCTGACCCTAACCGGGCCAAGGCGTTTTCCGACGCGTCTTTCGCTAGGATTAGAAGATGAACCCTCCCTTTTTGGAGAGCGCTTCTCACCGCCCGGGTTCCAAGCACTATGAGACCCGCACGACGGGCAATTCCCAACATCCCTAGTAACGTTTCGTCAGACCTCCGCTCGGATTCTACTCCGTCTCCTTTTCATCGGATTCCGTCGTTGACTCTTGAGCTTTGTTCTCAACCACCTCACCATCCTCATCGTTTTCGCTGGTGTGTTCTTCCCCTTCGGGATCTTGATCTTCGGAGAGTTGGCCTTGTGCTAGTTCTATTGCCTCCTCCGCCGCGGGCGTGTCCTCATGAACTTGTCCCAAATCCGCTTCTTCATCTTTGCCTGGCTCAGCAGCACTTTCTTCATTGGCGACGCTATCGATTACCGTCAGTTCATCAATCAGCGCCTCCAGCTGATCAGCCTCTTCCGGCCCAATCCCCGGGACCTCAACGAAGTCCTTCCGATCCATGTCGAGAAGTCCATAAAAAGAGCCGGTCCCAGCCGCTTCAAGCGCCGCCAAAATCGCTGGCGGAATGCCTTCAAGCTCTGAGAGGGGAAAGTCTGAAATCTCGTATTCTTCCGGCCCTGAGAATAGAGCTGATTGTCCACCCTTCTCGATCCAATCTCGACTTGAATATAAATCCAGTTGCCAGCCAATTAACTGAGACGCCAGCCTCACATTTTGACCGTTTCGACCAATGGCCAATGAAAGCTGATCCTCGTCAACAATCGCCGTGATCACATGTTCTGTCTGATTAGAAATGACCTTTGATACTCGCGCTGGCGCGAGCGCCCTTCGTGCAAAAACTTCTGGCTCAGAATGCCAAGGAACGATATCAATTCGTTCGCCGCCAAGTTCAGACACGACCGCTTGAACACGTGACCCCTTAAGGCCTACACAAGCGCCCACTGGATCCACCGACTCATCTCTCGATGCGACCGCAACTTTGGTTCGCCCTCCAGCTTCTCGAACAATCTCCTTAATCTCCACAAGTCCTTGATATATTTCTGGCACTTCAAGCGAGAACAGTGCTGCAACGAACTGAGGATCAGCGCGGGAGAGTACGAGTCGTGGCCCCCGAGGCGTTTCTTCCAGAAGTTTAAGCACTGCTCGAATTGGTTCTCCTTGGCGGAATCGTTCCCGTGGATTTTGTTCTCGCCACGGTACAATCGCCTCTGCCTCACGTGAGCGATTAAGTATGACGACAAGTTTTCCACGCTCTGTCGCTTGTACCTCGCCTGAGACCAGGTCACCGACTCGATCCTGGAACTCTTCGCGAATTCGATCCCGTTCTCCCTCTCGTACTCGTTGGAGAATCCGCTGCTTCGCAGCCATCACTGCACTTCGCCCAAAATCATGAAAATCGACGGGGATTTCCATCAAGTCCCCAGTTTGGAAGTCCGCGTCATCCCACCGGGCCTGTTCAAGAGTCACCTCCCGAGCAGGATCCTCAACCTCTTCTACCACTTCTTTAAGAACGGTTATTGAGATATCACCAGTGTCAGTCACTTCAATTTCCGCCTCCACCGGCCCGCCAAAACGACGCGCTAACGCCGCGTGGATCCCATCTCGAATGAGGTCGTACAACTCGCTCTGGGTAAGCGACTTAGTAGCTGCCATCATACGAAACGCTTCAACGACCGGTATTTGATCGCTCATGTCTCTCGCTTTATCCGAGTCAACGGCCGATTCTCAACTACCACGGATGCAAACGTGCTAACGCGACTTCTTTTAGCGGTATTTCAACCCGGTCTCCTTTGATATCCAGTGCAAAAGATTGGGGTTCACCTCCAACCAACCCAAGCAATTTCCCTTCAAGTTTCTTACCCCTATTTGCTAGCCTCTGATATCCTTTTACATGTACTCGAGCACCCACAAAACGGTCAAAATCATCAGCTTTTACCAAGGGTCGGTCCACACCCGGAGACGACACCTCAAGAACCCAATCCCCTTCCTCCAACATCTCTCTTAAGACTCGCGTCACATTCGCACAATCATTGACTGTTACCGCACGCTCTTGAGACAAATCTCCTCGGTGCTCAATTCTCACTTTTAACAGCGCACGACTTTTTCCAACACGTTGTTCCATAAGAACAACGTTAAACCCCATGTCTTCGATCGTGCGTTCGACCCGCGCCAGATTCATCGGATCAACCCCTCCTGCATCTCGACCGTGTCGCACCTTTAATCTCAGTACAACAAAAAAGTGGGGCCCAAACAGCTTCCCCACTTCGACTAACACTATCGTTCGGTTTGGCCCTCGCCGAACGTTTATAAACTTAGCCTACAAAATCTACACGACGACTCACATCGTGGCAACCGATCGAAGCCCCAAAAAAGCTGCCATCCGGCCTGACTTTTGTCCGTCACGCCTGTAAGAATGAAGTTTTTCAGGCCCGCAGCGCGTACATTGCTTCGACACCGTAATTAAATCTTCCTCAACCCCCCCTTCTAAAGCTTGTTCAACCAACAAACCCCTAAGGTCCAAAAAAGCACGATTTTCTGGTCTACCTAATGGCTCGAGCACCTGACGATCGACCTCGTAGCACAAACCACAGATGGCAGGTCCAAGATGAAGACGAATCCTTATTCTAGGTTCGGACCCTGTTCCACAATTTCCGCCAAAACTTCGTATTGTCTTCAAGCCCACGTCTAGGATTCCTCCACTAACCCCGCGCCAACCTGCATGGAGAAGTCCAAGCGAATTTGATTCAGGGTGCCATAAATAGACAGGCACACAATCCGCTGCAGTACAGGCCAACAGACATCCTGAAGTCTGAGTCACCTGCCCATCTACACGGCCCGCCAACGAAAGATGGAAATCGGGGTCCTCGAGTAAAGTGCCAATATTATCTAAAATGGAAACCGTTGTTCCATGCACCTGGCTGGGGACTGAGACGCAATTAAAACCACACGACATCGCAAGAACACCATAGGTGTCTAAGAGTTGAGTGGTTTTAGATTCGGGAACCCGAAAGTCGCCTGCATCAGCACTAGTGATACCACAGATGAGGCGTTCGTCTAACTCTTCCCATGCTCGATGGCGAAGAGTGTTACCGACACGATCCTCAAAGCATCGATACCTGTCGGTCACCCCACCCGCTATGATTAACACCACCGAACATCTTGGTGAAAAAAGTGGACATTGTGCATGAGCATACTCAAGACCCGATTCCCTCAGACACCCTATCGATATCAGCACCGAGCTTGGTCAGACGCTCGTGGATTCGTTCGTAACCACGGTCAATTTGCCTAATATTATGGATTTGGCTCTTCCCGTTAGCCGCTAGTGCAGCGATCACCAATGCCATTCCTGCTCTAATGTCGGGGCTCTCCAACCGAGATCCTCGAAGCGTTGAAGGCCCCACAACGACCGCACGATGTGGATCACATAGGACCACGCGCCCACCCATAGCCACCACCTTATCAACAAAGTACATGCGAGACTCAAACATCTTCTCGTGGATAAGGATGGTTCCACAACATTGTGTAGCCGCCACCAATGCAATACTGGTCAAATCGGCAGGAAACGCAGGCCAAGGACCATCATCAATTTTCGGTATCTGATCTCCGACATCGGGTTGGATCTCCAAATCCGCATCCCCAAGAACTAATAGTCGATCACCATCCCACTGAAATGTGACCCCCAGGCGCTGGAATCCGACCCGAAGAGGATCAAAATCTCGTTGACTCACATCCGTAATTCCGAGTGTTGAGCGTGTCGCTACTGCTAACCCAATAACGCTACCCACTTCAATGTGATCTGAGCCAAGTCGAAACGTACCTCCACCCAGTGTTTCAACACCTTCGATCATTAATGTATTCGTACCAACACCCGCGATCCGAGCACCCAAAACTTGAAGAAAGTCGCAAAGGTCTCGGACGTGTGGTTCAGTCGCAGCGTTGCGAAGCTCCGTGGTACCAGAAGCGGTTACAGCGGCAAGAATGGCGTTCTCTGTCCCCGTGACGGATGGTTCATCAAGGAAGATGGAAGTGCCTTGAAGCCCGTTTTTTGCATAGATAAAGTATCCGGACCCAACATCCACGTTTGCCCCTAACGATTGGAGCGCAAGCAAATGTGTGTCTAGTCGGCGGCGACCAATAAAGTCTCCACCCGGTTGCGCAAGTTCAAAAGCACCGAGTCTGGCGAGTAACGGACCTGCAAGAAGTACTGACGCACGAATCCGACCCGCAAGTTCAGGGTCAAGTCGTGAGCCACCCTCTAAATCAGATGCGCGGACCTCAACCACACCGGGGTCGACCCAGTCGGCTTCAGCTCCGATGGATCTAAGAAGCTCCAAAAGCGTCTCAACGTCCTGAATTTCAGGAACGTTCTCAACCCGAACTAATTCGGTAGCTAGAAGAGCGCCGGCTAAGATTGGGAGGGCGGCATTCTTATTCCCTGCTGGAGTAAAGGTGCCGGAAAGTTGTTTGCCTCCGATAATGCGAAAATAACTCACCCGCACGCTCCTCTCCCAACACTGGACCTCTTTATCTGGATTCTCACTATTTTTACCCAATACTTGCCAAGAGGTTCGAAAGTAGTCGCCTAGGGAGACAGGGCAAACGCTGTTGAGACCCTACAGGGCCAAGCCTATACTCTTTTTCTTATGCTATGGGCGCCGTAGGCTCCTCTAACACGAACGAGTTCGACAAGGAAATCGGCAGGGAGTGGATGTGAGCACCTACGAAACTATGATCACAATAGGAATGGGGCTCTGGATAGTGCTGGCCGGAGCAATCCTCGTTGGTCTCGTTTACACAATCAACTTGATCCGGAAGGTTCGTGAGCCCCTACGTGAGATCTCTAATGCTGCGGGCGAACTCAATGCACGCCTTCAACCGATACTCTCCAACATTGAGCGTGCAAGCGAACAAGCCCGCCAAATCGCATCCCGTCTTCAAACTGATGCGAACGAGGTTGGGCAAACGGTTCGACATGCAAGTGCGTCCACAAGAAACGTTGTTGAACTTGTCGAGGATCGGGTCGCCGAGATTGCCGCGCTATTAGAGGTCGTTCAAGATGAAGCCGAAGAAACCTTCCTATCAACAGCTTCTCTCCTGAGGGGGTTAAGACGCGGTGGAAAGCAGGTATCACGGGTGAAACGAAAGATTGGTGACATCCGGCGCGGGTAAGATTTGTCCGATGTCTCTTAAGACAAGCTACGATAAAACAGCACTCCTTAGGCAGGCCGCAATTCAGCATGGGCGACCAAGACTTTTTTACGGCCTATCTTCTCAAAATCGATCTCTGCCTTCATTTCCTGTCCAACACCATAAATCTTGACGATTTCACCTACACCAAATTGAGGATGTACAATTCGAACTCCAGGCGAAAGTTCCAATGGGACTTGTGAATCACCGTAGTCATAGCGAACCTTGCCAGCTTCCTGACCACCATCGCGGGCCGATCCTTCAGGGCGCTGAAAAGTCTCTCTGTGCCACGAGAACGACGACCCCCCCGGCACAGCGTGACTCAGCCCTATGCTTGACGCACCTTTAAAGCTGCCTCTCAATTGTTTTCGCGGCTGTGAGCGCCCATGCCGCAACCTACCCACCACTCGCTCGCTGAGGTGTTCAGCGGGCAATTCGCCAAGAAAACTGGAGGGAATTGAGTGGCTCTGCATCCCAGCTCGCCACCTCTGGTCAACATAACTCAAGGCGAGCAAGTTCATTGCACGAGTTACCCCCACATAGAACAGCCGACGTTCTTCTTCCAGCCCCCCTTCGGATTCGAGGGCGCGAGTAAGAGGAAACAAGCCTTCTTCTAACCCAGTCAAAAATACGACCGGGAATTCAAGTCCTTTCGCATTGTGAAGAGTCATAAACGTGATCGCCTCACTATCAAAATCTTGCTCGTCAAGATCTGACCGTAGCGCCGCCGATTGTAGATAGAGTTCAAGATCCGATGCCTCAGGGTCAGCATCTTCCACACTCTCCCGCACAAACATTGCAGTGGTAGCTAACAACTCACTGACGTTTTCTAGCCGATCAGCCCCGTCTTCCTCTTCGCTTAAAGCAGAGACTAGGCCGAAAGTTTCAATGCAACTCTCCAACGCTTCCTTCGCCGTAAGGGTTGGGAGTGATGCCCGTAGATCCTCACAACCTTCTGTAAACTTACGTAGCCCTCGGCACGCGACTTTTGATATCCCATCTAACCCCTCAACTCGACACGCGATCTCGAATAAAGGCCTCTTCTGTTGCATCGCAAATGCGGTGAGACGCTTGAGGCTTTTAGTCCCAACGCCTCGTCGCGGCCAAGTAATTGCCCGCTGAAAAGCAGCGTCATCCGAGCGATTGACTACGAGCCGGAGGTACGCAAGCACATCTTTAATCTCGCGTCGTTCATAAAAAGGAACCCCCCCCACGATCCTGTAGGGGATCCCTTGGCGACGAAACGCTTCCTCGAAGGCACGCGACTGAGCGTTAGTTCGATAAAGAATGGCAAAGTTGCTGACTCGATATGTTGTCAGGAGTCTTTCAATTTCACTAGCCACCCAACTTGCTTCTTGACGCTCATCGGAACAGTGGACTACCTGAACGGGGTGTCCCGTCTCCCGCTCCGTTCGGAGGCGCTTCGGCTTCCTCCCCACATTGCATTCGATTACGGCATTTGCGACTTCGAGGATCGAACGAGTCGATCGATAATTCCTCTCAAGACGTACGACATGCGCGCCTTCAAAGTCTCGTTCGAAATCGAGGATGTTATTCAGGTCAGCACCGCGCCAAGCGTAAATTGACTGATCATCATCCCCTACAACACATAAGTTCCTATGGCGTGCAGCGAACGCCTTCACCATTCGATATTGAGCGTGATTGGTATCCTGGTACTCATCCACTAGAACGTGGATGAATTGACTCGCATAGCGGTCTGCCACACCCGTTGTTCCTTCAAGAAGTTTGACACATTCAAACAAGAGGTCGTCGAAGTCATACGCGTTTCGGCGATTGAGCATGGTTTCATAGGCCGGATAGACATCTGCCACGACACCGGATAATACATCGAAGGCCGAGGAAGCGTACTGATCTGCTCCCACTAAAGAACTTTTTGCTGAAGAGATTCGATTTTGGACGGAACGTGGAGCCCAGCGCTTAGGATCGTGTCCTAGAACCTCCATGACTTCCTTGAGAGCCCGCGCAGAATCATCCTTATCGTATATCGTAAACCAACGATCACGACTTGTGTGGTAGGACTCACGCCGAAGTAGGCGCGCTGCAATTGAGTGGAAAGTTCCAATCCACAATCCATGAATCGAGTGACTAATGAGTTCTGCGATCCGCTCACGCATTTCGGTGGCCGCTTTATTCGTGAACGTAACTGCAAGAATATGCTCAGGAGCGACCCCGTTTTCGATTAAACGGGCCACCCTGGCTGTCAGTACGCGCGTCTTCCCTGAGCCAGCACCGGCCAAGACCAAAAGAGCGCCTTCCGGATGATCGACTGCCTCTCGTTGTTCGGGATTGAGAGGGAGAGAAATCACACTTTTTTCTTTCCTTCGTGTGATTGCGGAATCTCTATACGAAAGCTTGCGGAACGGCGAGTAGCTTCTAGTTGAATCAACCCATTGTGCATGTCTTCGATAATACGACGAGTCAGGGACAAACCCACCCCCCAACCTCTTTCCTTCGTAGTCACACCAATATCGAAGATTTTATCCCGAATAGACGGCGGGACACCTGGCCCAGTATCACTCACCCGGTATACTGCCCGCTTCCCGTTGGGACCGAGGTAGGAAATGACAATACGTCCACCATCCGGGGCAAGTGAATCTACAGCATTCCTGATCAGGTTTTCGAAAGCCCATTCAAGGAGTGTTGCGTTCCCTAAAACCTTTGGGGCATCGGCGCCAATATCGACGACAATATCAATTTTCCCAACCATGCTGAGTGATGGCAGGCGCACCTTGAAATATCTTCTCAACTGTTCAACGGTTGTTCCCAATGACACTGAATCAAGCGTGGGCTTGTGTCCAATTAGTTCGAAACGCCGTGATACTTTCTGTAGTCGCTCTACATCCGCTGCCATTTCGTCAATCACATCAAGCTCACCAGTGCTATAAAGTTCACTGCGGTCTTGTGTCTCTATCAATTCGAGCCAACCAACCAGCGAGCTTAAAGGTGTACCCATCTGATGCGCCGATTCCCGTGCCATCGCTGACCAAATACGCTCACGTTCGCTCCGAAAGGACGCGAAAAGTAGCCAACCGCCCCCACCCAAAATTACAAGTAGAGATGCGGCTATCAGATAAGGGATCAACCGTAATCGACCCAAAAATGCCGGGTCTCCGAAGTGAACCTTCCCTCCAGGAATATCGAAGTGACCCCTTGTTTCTTCTAGATTCCGGGCAAACTCTCGAAGAGCTTCTTGGTCATACCCTCCCTCTGGTGTCCGTGGAAAGTCATCTGGCAGGTGAGAATAATTCAGAGGATTACCGAGTGTATCGGTAATCACCACTGGTACTTGAAGTCGACTCATTTCATTAAGAATCTCGCCACCCGCTCGATTCCAGAAGGCATTAGCCTCCTCAATCGTCAAGTCTCCAGCCGAGGCCGCAATACTGATCGCGTTAATCCGTGCGAACACCTCTGCATCAAGCCGGCGTTCTTCAGCTTGCTGTTGTGTGAAAATCACGAAAGCCATGAGGACCGACGACGATAAAACCGCAACCAATAGGGCAGCGACACGGCGATTCATATCATGCAACCCCGTCTTCTCGCTGGGCTCTCACGAGATTGGGGTGAGCCGTTCAAACCCCAGATATGGATGGAGGACCTCCGGGAGAGTGATGCCCGAACCTTCACGATACCCGGTTTCAAGAAGGACTACGATCAAACGTGCCAGCGCAAGCGCCGAACCATTCAAGGTATGTAAAAACCGTGGATTATCACCGGGTGATGGCCGATACCGAATGTTACTACGCCTTGCCTGATAGTTCGTATAGGATGAACAACTCGACACTTCAAGCCAACTCCCCACTCCCGGTGCCCAGATTTCAAGATCATAAGTAATGGCATTTGCGAACCCGAGGTCGCCAATTGGAAGTAGGACCCGTCGGTAAGGTAGCTCGAGCAACTCTAGCACTCTCTCAGCATGACGCGTGAGAAGCTCTAATCCGTCAACCGACTCTTCAGGCTGACAGATACGCACGAGTTCTACTTTGTCAAACTGATGGACTCGGAGCAATCCACGGGTATCACGACCTGCAGCGCCCGCCTCTCGCCGAAAGCATGGAGAATGGGCCACATAGGCAAGTGGCAAATCAGCATTATCGATGATCTCGCCCCGGTGGAGATTGGTAAGTGGGACCTCGGCTGTAGGTACCAAGAAAAGATCGTCTGGCTCAGTCCGGTAGGCGTCATCTTCAAACTTTGGAATGTGACCAGTTCCTGTCATTGACTCTCTATTCATAAGGAACGGGGGGGCGACCTCCAGATAGCCGTGTTCTCGGACATGGAGATCCAGCATGAATTGCACAAGGGCACGACTTAAGCGTGCACCTCCACCCACAAGCAGCGGAAAACCCGTACCCGCGATCTGGGCCCCACGCTTAAGATCCAATGCAGGAGGGGGACCACCCGGATACTGCGAACCTGTTGTTTCTGAATAACCATGAGACTCCCCGAGGTCCCAGTGCGGTGGAACTTCATCAACCCTAGGTGTCCCCCATTCGACAAGAACTTGACCCTCTCCCTCTTCCCCTGGTGGGACACGTTCGTCTGGTACATTCGGGATCTGGAGGAGACAGTCTCTAATTTCAGCCTCAACACGAGCCAAGTCTGCATCGAGCACTTTGATGCTCGATGAAACCTTTTGCATCTCTAAAATTTCGGCGTCTGAATCTTCTCCCCGTCCTTTTGCCGCACCAATTGCTTTGGAGGCTGCATTGCGTTCCGCCTTGCGTAGCTCCACTTCACCAATCAGTCGCCGTCGTTCCTCATCGGCTTGAAGTGTGGCATGGACCAACTGCTCCGCTTTGTCATCCCCTCGACGTACCATCGCCTCGATCACCACTTCAGGAGCAGTCCGTAGTTCTTTTAGATCGATCATGATGTTGCTTCCAAAAACTGTGCTCGTCCCACCGGCAGACTCATATTGAGCCGTGTTTTCCTGGCTCGAGCACGGTATCTCCGCAGTTAGGGTTGGATAAGTGCCGGAATGTCACATTTCCTTGCAACAGATCAATATCAAGCACCTCAAGCTTCGCATACCGACTACATGAGAGAAATGAAGAGGCATCCGTACGACTTCTTGCAACCAAAACATCACCAACTGAGATTGGCATTGCCTCGGAGAGGACGTAATCCTCGATAGGCGCCTCAATCACTCCTACAAAAGAATCCTCCATCCTTTTAAGCCCCGAATCTGTCACGCTATCAGTGGCAGCAGAAAAAGGAAGGAACTCAGGCCCTGTGGGGCTGATCTGGAAAAGGAAATCCCAATTCCGAGTTTGATCAACACGAACAGGTCTAGCAAAGATAACATCATAGGCTGGAGGATCTTGGAGCCGTCCGCCGATGAAGTCGAACAATGTCGTCTCACTGGGTTCGGTCGGGACATTCTGCAGGAAAATTGAAAACGGATCGTCGCAACTGGCAGTAGCAATCAGAACCACAAATGTAAATAGTGGCATGAACCGGCGCATGAAGTATCTCCTAAGCATGGCGCGAATACTGTCGTTCAGGTCGTCTTGGAGCAAGAAACGACGCTGCGATGAAACAATTATACCCCCTAAGATTAGCTTTATATTCAGTAGGTCGAGCGCCGTAGCGCCGACTCGACCTCTACGGTAGTTTACGCCCTTGGTATCCGGCTCGCGACGGGGGGCCCGGGGCCAAACCCAGGCCCCAGGCAGGACGGGAGGAAGGGCATTGTCGGCGCACCTAAACGCGTACATTGCGATTCTCGCCGGCGGTGTTGGGAGTCGCTTCTGGCCGGCATCGACACGCCAGCGACCCAAGCAGTTTCTCCCTCTCGCTAGCGACACCGCACTTATTGATGAGACCCTCGACCGTGCCGTGCAACTGGTAGGAGAGTCTCGTGTACGGGTGATCGCATCTGCCCAACTTCTCTCCTTGATGCGCGACAGCCTCGATCGGCGAGGAGTAGACTCACTGGCAGAACCACAGGCAAAAGGAACAGGACCTGCTCTTGCTTGGGCTGCGTACGAGATTGAACGCGAAAGCCCGGGAGCTGTGATGATCTCTATGCACGCGGATCATCGCATTTCCCCCCCCGATGGACTCCGAGCTACGCTGGAAGAGTCAATGCAACGTGCCAGGGAAGGCTATTTGTGTTGTATTGGCGTTAGACCTAATCGGCCCGAGACCGGATATGGATATATGCAGTTAGGGGCCGAGCTTGACCACGGTTCTTTTGAAGTAAAAAAATTCGTTGAAAAACCGGATATCGAAACGGCAAAACGTTATGCCGAGTCAGGCGATTATCTTTGGAATTCCGGGATCTTTGTGTGGCACTGTGCGGACCTACTCACTGCAGTTGAGGCTCACGCCCACGAGCTTCACCGTGCGATCCCACTTTTATCGCAAGGGGATGTCCAAGGCTTTTTTGATGTTGCAAACCCGATTGCGATTGACGTGGGCGTGCTGGAACGAGCAGGACGTATAGCAGCCACTGAAGCACGTTTTGAATGGGATGACCTCGGGGTTTGGACTGCAGTAGCTCGATCTCGCGGCGTTGACGACCGGGGGAATTCTGTGATCGGGGCTGCTCGGCTTCTCGCTTCTGAGCGAAACGTAGTTTGGACCGAATCGATGCGGGCCACTCTCATCGGGGTATCTGACATCGTCGTAGTAGAAGCCAATGATGAGCTTCTTGTCCTGTCACGTGCCGAGGCGGACCGACTCAATCTTCACATCCGAGAGCTTGAGGAACGAGACAACACATCACCGGCTTCTGATACGAAGGAATCAGTGTAATGGAACTCATAATTTTCGACGATGCTGTCGCTAATGAATGGGCGCCATTTGCGCTCACTCGTCCTTGTGGAGAACTCCGGTTCGGTCGCTGGACTTTACGCGAACGAATTGAACGCATCACAGAGATCTCTTTAACCGGACACCAAACTCGGAGCTGGTTAAAAGATTACTCAGAGATGGGGGCGCCTCGGGCGGTAAGCTTTGAGCGGGTGGAGGCGGGGACACTGCTTTGGTCAGCACGCGCGGTTCCTGCACTGAGCACTATATTTGAGAGAGATCCGGCCAACATTTGGATCGATGATCGCTTGGCCGGAGTGCGGTTCGACAAAGAGGGGAGATACCCAAACGCAAACTGGCTAGCCCAACCGACACCCTTAGCGGGACTCCCAGATATAACCGTGGAGGGCGAATGGCTCGAGGCACCTTGGGACCTCGTAGCTCGTGGCTCGGATCGACTCACCCACGACTTGAGCTTGGCTCACGACCCTTACGAAGAATCAGAAGTCCCTCAAGGATGTTGGAAAATCGGGGAACAACCATTAGTCCTTGGAAAAGATGTCGACGTAGAACCGGGCGTTCTCTTTGACACCCGTGAAGGTCCAATCGAGTTGGCACCACACGTGGAAGTACGAGCCGGAACCCGGCTTGCAGGGCCAATCTACGCGGGTGAACACTCTAGACTCCTTGGTGGGTCAATCTCCGCTTTTTCAGGAGGACCCTACTGTTACATGCGTGGCGAGATAGAACACGTAACTGTAATGGGATATTCAAATAAGGTACACCAAGGTTTTTTAGGACATTCCGTGGTCGGAACTTGGGTGAACCTCGGCGCCATGACCACTAATAGTGATCTTAAGAATAACTATGGGACTATCCGCGTCGAAGTGCCCCAAATGCCTATTGATACGGGCTTGACAAAACTTGGGTGCTTGATCGGAGACCACGTAAAAACAGGGATCGGAAGTTTACTAAACGCTGGGACAGTCGTAGGGACCGGTTCTAACCTCTTCGGGCATTCAGAAGCACCAAAGTGGATAGAACCCTTCTCGTGGGGCCATGGACCGGATCACACGATATATCGCCGAGATGACTTTGTTTCCCTTGCCATAAAAGTCGCAACCCGACGTAACGTCACGGTTGATGAACAATTCAAGAACTGGCTTGGTGCGATATGGGACCAAGCCCGGGGTGAAGGATGACGTTCACTGTCGCCTCCTTAGGTAGTGGCAGTCGCGGCAATGCGTTTCTTGTGGAGAGCGAAACTGCCAGAGTGCTTATCGACGCAGGGTTTTCCGGGGTAAAGTTGGCTCGTCAACTCGAGTCTCTCGATGTAGAGCCTAGATCAATTAACGTCGTGGTGGTGACCCATGAACATCGCGACCATACTGCGGGGATTGGAGTTGGGGCCCGCAGATGGGGATGGCAACTCGCGATGACCCCGGCGACTCGTGATGCATGCACTCCGCTGCTTCGCGGGAAAGAGTCTTGGCAAATTCTTTGCGATGCGGGAATCGCCGTAGCCGACCTTAAGATTGAACCAATACCAACATGTCACGATGCAGTGGATCCCGTAGCAATCATTATAGAACATGCCCCCTCAGGTCTCCGAATCGGAATCGCAACCGACCTTGGTCGCCCAACAACACATGTCCGCAACGCACTCAGGGAGTGCAGCTTTCTCGTGCTTGAAGCCAACCACGACGAACGAATGCTTCGGGAGAGTTCATATCCGTGGGGGGTTAAACAACGGATTGGAGGTAGTCGTGGGCACCTGTCGAATGGGCTTGCAGCAGACCTCGCAGCTGAGCTTGCGCACCCAAAATTGGGAGGGATTCTCCTCGCTCACTTAAGCCACGAGTGCAACAATCCCGATTTAGCCTACGCCCGTGTGGCCGAAGGACTCGTCCCCACTTCTTTCTCTGGGATCCTCGCGGTCGCAGGACAAAACGAGCCCAGTAAACGCTTTGATGTTTGCGAGCTTGTCCGAGCCCGTACTAATGGCCCACAACTATCCCTGTTTACCTGAAAAACACCCTGATCAAGTCATTTCCGACAGCCCACAACATAATTCCAACAACCACTGCCATTCCTACTGTTGTCAATCGCAAACGCTGCTCAATACTAAGTGCCTTGCCACGGATTGCCTCTATACTCAAAAACATCAAATGACCACCGTCCAGAACTGGAATTGGGAGCAGATTGAAGACGGCCAGATTGATGCTGATGATTGCCATGAACCCAAGCAACGCCCAAAACCCAGCGCGTGCGGCAGCACCAGAAATCTCACCAATCATGATAGGGCCACCAACCTCCCGGGCCGAGCTTTTACCTGTAATCAAATCGCCCAAAAACTGAACTATGGTGACAGTCCAATACGTTGCATTACCCCACCCTTCAACGATCGCCTCAATTGGACCAGCACGACCGGTATATTGTCCAAGTTCAACCCCAATCCTGCCTACAGTCCCGAACTCCCCTAACAACTCATTAAATCGTTCGATGCCCTCAGGCGTGGCGACGAATTCAAGCTTCTCTCCTCCTCGATCAACGATAATGTCAATAGGCTCCCCGACACTTCGTTCCACTCCGATAATCACTTGCGACGGATCGCGAACGACCACCCCATCGACGCGACGGATCAGATCGTCGGCACGCAAACCAGCTCGCTCTGCTGGAGACCCTTCGATCACCGATGTTATGCGCGGCTCATTCACCCCTTGCCCTATCGCAATCGCAATGAAGGCGATTACCGCAAATAGCCAATTCATCATCACGCCTGCCGAAAGGACCCATACACGAGCCCAGATCGGTTTCGCATCGAAGTCGCGATCGGAGTCGTTCGGGGATGAAGCCTCAATACCACCCTCGAGCTTCGCGGTGACCTCTTCATCGGCCATACCAGCCATCTTTACATACCCGCCGAGAGGTATCCATGAAAATACGTATTCGGTCTCACCGCGTTGAACCCCAAACATCTTTGGCCCCAAACCAATTGAAAACCGAGACACTTCGATATCCACACTCTTTGCCGCCATGAAATGCCCAAGTTCATGCACGAAAATAAGGACTCCAAGCACCAACATTGTTACAGCTATGGTAAGAATCACTCAGTCTCCTCCATAAATCACTTCGCTCGAGCTTCAATTGTAGCACCGGCTCGGAGTGCGTGAACGGTCTCTTTGGAAAATCTCCGTGCTCTAGCGTCGACTTTCCAAATATCTTCTACGGACAGTACAGCCCTGCCCGAAAACCTTTCTAAGGTACAAAGGACAACATCTACAAGTTCAGTGAAGCTTACGCGTTCTTCAAGAAAGGCGCTTACCGCCACCTCATTCGCCGCATTGAAGGCAATTGGAAGTTCTCCCCCTACCCGACCTGCAGCGACCCCCGCATCGAATAATGGAAAATCTTCATTTCGAACGGCTTCAAATTCGAGAGGTCCATCTCGTAAGGGGTTGAAGGAGTGGTTGTCTCCAGAATCTTCAATTCGTTCTGGACAACCTAAAGCCCAGAGGATCGGCGTCTCCATGGTGGGACGACCCAGTTGTCCGAGGCATGAACCATCATGAAACTCCACGAATGAGTGTGCAATTGAGGTTGGGTGCACAACCACTCCGATTTGGTCGAAATCAACACCGAACAAGGCATGTGCTTCGATCACTTCTATTGCCTTGTTCGCTAGCGTGGCCGAGTCGATAGTGATCTTGGCCCCCATATCCCAAGTTGGGTGTCTCAAGGCATCTGAGGGTCGGATGTCAACCAATGCCTCCTGCGACCATGTTCGAAACGGGCCTCCAGAAGCCGTCAGCGTGATACGCCGAATCTCATTGAACGGGCGTCCATTAAGGCATTGATGGATTGCCGAATGTTCGCTATCCACTGGCAAGAGTTCTCCACTCCCATGATCGAGAGCGTTCAAAAGGAGGGTGCCTCCCACTACTAGAGACTCCTTGTTCGCAAGAGCTAGACGCTTTCCAGATTCCAGTGCAGCTAAGGAAGGCCCTAACCCAACCACTCCCATGATTGCATTCAAGACAATGTCCGTCTCCGCACCGCGCGCGGCCGCCTCTACAGCCTCCGATCCGTAACGCCATTCACCGTCCCACTGCGGCTCAAACTCAGCCGGCGGGACCGAACTAAGGGCAACAAAATTTGGTTCGAACTCGACTGCCAGTTTATCTAAATCTTGCCAATTCCTGTTCGCGGACAGAGCAGTGACATGGAACCTTTCCGAATGGCGTCGTAAGACGGATAGAGTCGCAGTTCCTATCGACCCTGTAGCCCCAAGTATTGCAACACCCTTCATTTTATCAGGTCCATCAATTCACTAGTAACATAAAGAAGAACGTGGCCGGCAATGCCCACAATACCGAATCCAAGCGATCGAGCATTCCACCGTGTCCAGGAAGGAGATTTGATGAATCCTCAACACCACACTCCCGTTTCAATGCTGATTCAGCCAGGTCGCCGACAACGGCGACCCCTCCCACGGCCAGCCCGAATGCTATCGTCGTCGACCAACCAAACACCCATAGGTCTGGGAGTAGAATGTGAGAGTAAACTGGCGCGATTGTGATCGCTGCGATCATGCCAAATATAGCACCAGCGAGAGTTTTATTGGGGCTGACCTTAGGAGCCATTTTTCTTTTCCCATATCTCCTGCCCCCGAAGTAAGCCGCCGTGTCTACCACCCAGGTAATTACCACTGGAAAAAGGAAGAACATGGACCAAGTCGTGCGGTCTGCCGTAGAATCAATCTGATTATCATATACGAACGAACCTTCTCGAAGCAGTATACCAAAAGCGAGAAGACCACCTACATAAATCACGCCAAAAACTGTCACAGCGGCACTTCGGATCGGTTTTCGTTCAATCGGGATGGTTGCCATCGCAAAAGCTGTAAACACCATAACTAGCCCCACCGAATAAAACACTGCGCCACGGAGTTGACCTATCAATAAAACGAACGGATAAAGAAACGCAGCCAACACACCAGGAACTTTCAAGACAGGCAACCCTGACGAACGCACCATCCGGGAAAACTCCCAATATCCGATGGCCGCAATGGCTCCTAACCCAGTGGCAAAGGCGTACCCCCCCATATATGTGACCAAAGCACAGAGAGGGATTCCCACTCCGGCAACCTTAAGGCGGTTCGCGAGATTTCGGTTCACCATACGCCTCCGGAGTCGATCACGCGTCCACTAAGCCAAATCGCCGATCACGATTACGATAATCGATCAACGCGCCAAACAAGTGTTCACGTGTGAAATCGGGCCATAATATGTCAGTAACAAAAATTTCAGCATAAGCAAGTTGCCATAGTAAAAAGTTGGAGATCCGCAGCTCTCCCGAAGTCCGAATCAGGAGATCAGGGTCTGGCCAATCGTGAGTGAAAAGTTCACCTGCGAAGAGCTCCTGCGTAATATCTTCCGGAGCCAGTTCTCCATCCTGACACTTCTTCGCAAGTGTTCGTGCCGCTGTGACAATCTCGCTTTTCGAACCGTAACTGATAGCGAGATGGACCTGCAAACGTTCTCCCTCCGCGGTCGTATCCTCCAGTTGTTCAATCGCTCCTCGTGCTCCAGCCGGGAGTCGGTCAATATCCCCGAACACCGTCACCCGAATTCCCCGGTCGGCCAATTTATCTCGTTCTTTTTTAACATATTCCTCTAGCAATGTCATAAGAGCTGCCACTTCCATGGGAGCACGGGACCAGTTTTCTTCCGAAAAGGCATAGAGCGTAAGATGAGCTATCCCGGCGGATGCCGCTCCTTCGATGACCTCTCGCACTGCTCCCATGCCAGCGCGATGTCCTTCCCAACGTGGTAGGTCGCGCTGACCCGCCCATCGACCATTCCCATCCATAATGATGGCAACGTGTGTTAACGCAGGCCCTGTCCGCACGGCATCGAGTGTAGCCGTCTTGCTTGGTGTGTCTTGGCTCATGTGTTCTGGCATTTGACTCTGCTGGGACATTTCGTCAAGAAAGCCCCCCCCTACTCTGCCATATGAGGTGTCGTGCGCGATCGGACACGTCTCATGCCTGGAGCCCCTCCGAGAAAGGAGTAGGCCTCGTAACCCTGTCGTTGCATGAGTTCGGCCACGTAGGCTGTTCGAATACCCTCTGCGCAACACAACACGTAGGTCTCCGATTTATCAAGATCTCGAAATTGTGACTCCAAGTCCCCCAGGTCGCGTCTAGTCGCCCCTGGCCAGTGCCAAGCCTCAAAAGCCTCTACAGCCCGTGTATCTATCACCGTAGCTTTTTCAGGAACAGTAGTTATGTATAGAGCAGCACCTACCATCTCTTCCGGACGCAGGGACCGCAGGTCAACTTCGTTTCGTTCACTGATCGCCTTGTTCAACTCCTCTAACCCGACAGCCTCTTCCTGCGTTCGGGCATCTTCAGGCGATGAAGCTGTCACAGGTCGATTTGGGACCAAGTCGCAATACTCGCGTACACGAGATGAGAGATCGTGGGTGCCAATTTCCCGAGCCCGATCAATAATTTCCTCTTTATGGAAACCTAACAGGGGTCGAAGGACAGGAACCGATGACGCGTCTTCAATTGCCCGGAGGTTCGTAAGAGTTTGCGAAGAGACTTGGCCTACAGATTCACCCGTCACGATGGCCTCTGCTCCCACCTGCAAGGCAATTTTTGCAGCAGCACGGTACATAAGTCGCTTGAGAACGACCTGTAAGTAAGCAGGCTTGGCACGAGCTTGCATCGCTTGAACCACGGGGCCGAAATGAAGCACATGGAGTTTCGGGTGCGTTCCGTAGCTCCAACGATCCGCCAACACCTTACTAACCTCAACGACCATCCGTTCGTACGCGCTACCCCCAAGGTTGCAGAAAACATAGTCGAGTTGGATTCCGCGACGTAATGCCATCCAAGCCGCCACGGGTGAATCGAAACCTCCCGAAATAAGGGCAAGGGCCCGTCCCTGAACACCTAAGGGGAGACCGGAGGGTCCCGGAACGGAGTTTTCATAGAAGAATACCCGCCCATCTCGCACCTCAACGTACACCGTCACTTGTGGGTCATTGAGATTTACCGTCGCACCGGGGTTCAAAGCAGCACCTAAATGCTTATGAACGTCCGCTGACGAGAAGACGTGCGATCCAGAGCGTCGAGCTCGAACCGCATACGTCTTACCCTGCACCGCATCAGCAAATAGCTCCTGCCCAGTCGAAACGATCGTTTCGAGTTCCGCCTCGCACTCCCCCGTCAGGGGTGAACAGCTCGAGATACCAAAGGTCCGACACAGGGGACCAAACACAGCAGCGTCGGTAGCTTCTACCCACAAGCGACTCCAATCGCGACGGACGGTCGCGTTTACGCCTTCTGCCGTAAACGCATCCCGGAGGTTGACTGCGAGCCTCTTCTGGAACCGGGCTCGGGTACGTCGTGCTTTCGTTGATAGCTCCCCAGAAAAACGGACGAGAGCCCGCACGTTAGTCTGAGATTCGTCATTCAACGATTTTCCCAAACTTGATTGGGGGTTACGAATTCCATTTTTCACATCATCTGCTGAACTCATAGGTACAAGTTACCCCACGGCCAATTGAAATGCAGGACAGATGAACCTCGGATGTTCTCTGAACAGCAGAAGTTTACTGGTCCTTCTTTTCGTGCTCAGCCAAGGTGGGCTGAAGGCGGTGGCTGGGGTGAGGGATCGTCGCTCCTTCTGTTTGTTTCGTCATACAGCAGGCTTGTGTGCTAGAAATGGAATTGGTACTGCGCCTTGAAGGAGTTTTCCGACCCACGATCGCCACCTAGAAAAATGAAGTCCCAGTTAAGCGCGAGCTTGTTTTGCCCCCGAAAAAAAATCTGTACACCCGGTGTCAACCCATAAACAACGTCATCCGTAAGATCGCGATTGGGATCGGCCATGGTGATCCGAAATAAAGGTTCAATCGCCTCGAAAAAGTAGGCATCCCCAACATCGGTCTTCCAAGAGCCGATCACCTGCCACGTAAGCATGTCAGCGAGGGAGTCGCCGTCAGCGAGATCAGGTGAGGTTCCCGAATCGTTTTCGAGAGTGTTTTTCCCGAATACGAGCCCGGCCATCACATGAGGACCTACCAGCAAATCACCTAGTTCGGCAGACACTTCGACGTTGCCGACATAGCGTGATCCAAGTGTTCCATCTGAGTTTGTAAACGGGGTGCCAGTGAAGGCAACCGCGCCAGCGATCGCAAGCGGATTGTCGCCATCCATCAAATTGACTTGGCCACGCCCAATAAACTGTTTCTGCGCCACAATCGACTCATTCGCAGTCCCGAAACGGCCATTGAACACACCAACCCAATAATGGAAACGATCATTCGCATCTCCACCATCAACCATCACACCTATATCACGATCAGAAAGTCGGTTCCTCGTGGTGAGTTCATCGAGTGACAGTCCAGTCTCATCCAAAATCCCAGCCACATCGATACCGCGCTCAATCGTGAGAGTTTGCGTCGAGGACCTCATCTGGAATGCATCAAATGGTCGCTTAAAGCGACCCATTGTGATCTGTGCATGCGTATTATCCGCTGCCGGATTGAGGTTGAGTCGACCGTAGGCATCCTTGATCTCGACTCCGTCCACCGTGCCAAAATCCGGCTGAAATTTTCCGCTAATCCAATCATTCAAATGAACATCGAAAGTTAGTCGGGCTCGTCGAATAAACATGTCAAGTCCTGCCACGTCGCTAGAACAGACCGAATCCGTCACTCCAGGGCTGAAGCTTGAACAGCTACTTGTAGCCGTCTGGAGATGCAAACGGCCCGACAAGTCAATCCGTGTCGCACCGGATGTGACTTGAACTTGTCCTGCAACGGGTACAACAAGGGCCCCCAAGACGAAGAGCACCGCAATTCCTTTCTGATACCAAACCTTCAATATGCCTCCTTTCCGAGCGGCTCCAGTTAACGACAAATGCACATGGGGACCACTGATGCAACTGAATTCATCGAGAATGTACCGACCATTTGTAAATGGTTCCAATTCTTGCGGTAACATTTGCCATTTACATCAACGACCTCTAGTGACTGCTGCTCAAATTAGTAGCCATTCCTGATTAGATTCAGCTCGATTTAGTCTCCCAGCTAGTGTTGACCCGCCCCCTCTCCGCTTTCCACATCATCTCATCTCCGCAAATGGGAGGTAACGTTCCTTATCAGTCTGCAGTCACACGATCAGTGGTCTTCAACCTTGTAGCGGTCAAACCAGTTCCTCAGTAACAACTGCACACGTATGAAGTTCGTCGGGGGACGACTCCGACTGTGCCACCCGTCTGTGAGACGAACCATCGCCGTCGGAATCTGGCGAAGCTTGAGCGCGCGGTAGAACTGTTCCGTCTGTTCCATCGGCGTACGTAGATCCCGTTCACCCGTCATGACCATCGTGGGTGTCGTGACATTGCCGACGTACATGATCGGCGAGCGCTGCAAATGCTCCGACGGGTCTTCCCAGAAGTGTTTCTCGAAATCGAAGTACCAGCTCGATCCGTCAGTGGTACCCACGAAGCTCGTCCAGTTCGTCACAGGTGCCTTTGCAACAGCAGCTGTGAAGCGATTTGTGTGGCCTACGATCCAAGAAGTCAGCACCCCACCCCCTGAGCCTCCATACACAAAGAGGTTCCTCTCGTCGATGTAGCCTCGAGCTATCAACGAATCGACACCGACCATCAAATCATCGTAGTCCATGGATGGATAGGCGTAGTTGATGGCGTTCCCAAAATTCGAACCGTAGCCTGAGCTGCCCCTCGGGTTCGTGTACAATACAACGTAATCGTTGGCTGCATGATTCTGATTCTTGAAATCGAACCCCGAGTTATACATCGAGTGCGGACCACCGTGGATGCGCAGAATAAGTGGATATTTTTTTTCGCTATCGAAGTCGGGCGGTTTGTTGATCCAACCTTGGATCTGGAGCCCATCGACCGACTCGTACCAAATCTCTTCGACCTCGCCTAATTGCACCTGAGCCAGCACCGTTTCATTCGTCCTCTTAAGGACACGGATCTTGCTGGGACTGTTGAGCGAATAGCTAACTAGGCTACCTGGTTCATGGTACGATGTTCGCACTCCGACTACCGATCCATTATCCGCGATGTCTGTGCTTGAGAGCATGTGGTTGCCCTCGGTGACACTCCGCGGCTCTCCACTGAGTGGCGCAAACCAAAGGTTTGAGGTTCCACGCATTGATGATGTGAAATACAGGCCACGTCCATCGGCAGCCCAAGTCACGCCGCTGATTCCCCCTACTTCACGGGCGATCACTCGGGAACCAGAGCCATCCGCATTCATCACATACAGTTCTCGCTCCACGTACGTATCAGTCGTGAACTCGTTGCCCTGGTAGGCAATCAAGCTTCCGTCAGGCGACGGCAGTGGGCTAGTCTCGCTTCCCCGGCGCGTTGTAACCTGCCGGATGCTCCCCGACGATACATCTACGGAATAGAGCGCAGACTCACGGTACTGATACTCGGCATCGTTGGCCCTTAGACCGGAAAACAAGATGCTCAGTCCATCCGGCATCCATTGGGGTGAACCATGGTCGAAGTCCCCGCTGGTGACACGCCGAGCTGCGCCTCCGGACGCCGATACAACATAGATATGCCGTGATCCCACTGGAGACCACCCAGAGCCATCACGTCTGTAGTTAAGCTTCTCCACAATCCTCGGAGGGGCCGTCCAATCCGCACCTTCCGGGCGCTGGGGCATCTCAAGCCGCCATGCCGGATCCAACGGAGCTTCATCCACAACATTGAAGGAGAGCCACCTACCGTCTGGAGACCACTGAAGACTTGAGGGAGATTCCGTCAGTCTAGTCACCTGTGACACCGCCCCCTCCGCATCCATCCAGCGCACAAAAATCTGAGCGCCTTGTGGTTCACCCTCCTTCACGAAAGCGACCCTGGTCCCATCCGGAGACCACGCTGGGGATCCACCCTCTAGTAAGAAGCGGTTCCGGCTACCATTCGCGTCCATGATCCATACTTCAGAAGCATGCCTGTCGTTGACCTTATCGATCCATTCACGCACGTAGATCAACTGGCTTGCATCCGGAGAAAGCTGAGGATTTCGGACGAACTCCCAATCGAGATAATGATCAACCTCAAGACGTGCGGATCTCTCCTGAGCCTGTGTTTCTGGACTGTAAAACACGAACGCGAGAGCTACGAGCGTCATTAGGCTGCAAGATACTGGGTAAGATCTCATGAGAAGACTCCTTCTCTGCAGGTAAGTCGGGCCACGACTGCATAGTTTCAGGTACACCCCAAGTTCTGACCTCGCAATAGACGAAGGCTCCATGAATTGCGGAAAGCTGCTGCTGGTTTCGGAATTTTCTTGCCGGCTACAGCACAGTTTCGGGAACCGTACGAGAATCAAAGAAAAAGGCACCGCACCGTTTCCCGTGCGGTGCCTAACTCCCCTCGAAATGGCAGGGGCGGGATTTGAACCCGCGACCCAGGGCTTATGAGTCCCTTGCTCTACCAGGCTGAGCTACCCTGCCGCTAGGTGTGCGCAATCCTAAAACTCATCACGCTCGGGTCAAGACCAAGAAGAGAAACCCTCCCTAATCGGGCGTTATTTGATCAGTCTCTATGAACCTGACTAACACCTCTCCGGAGCGGATGAAACTATACCTTTCACGTGCAACACGTTCAACCACCCAGGAGTTGTTCAAGAGGCTATCTCCCCAAATCCGAGTCGAGTCCAACTCTGCGCTCATCGAGTCAACCTCGACCGTTCTCATTGCGACTTGACGCTTCAGATTTTGAAGGTCGCGAAGATGGTATTCTCCACCGAAGATTAGCTGATAGCCTGTAGCACCTAGTACTACGAGCGCGATCGTTCGACTGAGTATACGACTTACGGCATCAGGCATTCGATCAACTCTGGTACACCGAGGAACCCGGATACCGGGCTTTTTTGCCTAAACATTCCTCGATCCGAAGAAGTTGGTTGTACTTAGCGACCCGTTCGGACCGACAGGCACTTCCAGTCTTAATCTGTCCTGCACCTGTAGCGACAGCCAAATCCGAGATGAAGGTGTCAGCCGTTTCTCCTGACCGATGAGAAATGACCACTCTGTAATCTGAATCGACAGCCAACGAAATCGCATCCAAAGTTTCGCTGATTGTCCCAATCTGGTTCAGCTTAATGAGGATCGCGTTTCCAACCCCAGAATCAATACCCCGACTAAGGCGGTCGACGTTCGTGACGAATATGTCATCCCCTACTAGTTGAACCTGACCGCCAAGTTGCTCAGTCAGTTCAGTCCACCCTTCCCAGTCATTTTCATCAAGCCCGTCTTCAATCGAAACAATCGGGTACGATTCGATCCAGTTGGCATAGAGGTCGATCATCTTGGAAGCACTGTGCTCACCTGCCTCGCCTTTGCTCTCCAATCGATACAGCCCCTCTTTCGGTCGGTATAGCTCGGAAGCGGCACAATCAAGCGACAGACTAACGTCAACACCTGGCACATACCCTGCGTTTTCGATGGCACCTACAATCAAATCTAGTGCTTCTTGATTTGACCCGAGATTCGGTGCCACGCCACCCTCATCTCCCACAGCCGTACTATGCCCACTGGCCAAGAGCTGATCTCGTAGCGAGTGGAAGACTTCGACTCCCACTCGTAACCCCTCCGAGAACGATGAAGCGCCAACAGGCACTACCATAAACTCCTGAATGTCGACGGTATTGTTCGCATGTGCACCGCCGTTCAGAATGTTCATCATCGGCACGGGCAAGGTGTCCGATCCGGCTGATCCTAAGTGGCGATATAGCTGCACTCCCATAGCAGCCGCAGCTGCTCGGGCTGTTGCCATGGAAACGGCGAGAATTGCGTTAGCACCTAACACACTTTTGTTCGGAGTACCGTCGAGTTCGATCAACTTCTCATCGAGACTGCGTTGGTCGCTCGCATCGAAACCGCGCACAGCGTCCGCAATGGGGCCGTTAACGTGCGACACCGCATTCAATACACCTTTCCCAGAATACCGACCTTGGTCACGGTCGCGAAGCTCAACGGCTTCGTGTTCGCCGGTTGACGCCCCACTCGGAACCGTTGCTCGCCCGACAACACCACTTTCAAGATGTACGTCGGCCTCGACCGTTGGGTTTCCGCGTGAATCAATGACCTCGCGACCCACAACTTCTGCGATGGTCAACACCCAGCTGCCTCGCCATTCATTTGTATGTTTAGGAGATTCATTGAGATGAGCCCCACCACCCCGCGGTTTTGACCGCATCATCCACCACTAACTAGAAAATGCCCTCGTCATGCCCCAGGAACAAGTCCACTCAACTGTCTCGGGCCCTGTCTAACATAGCCTTAATCGTTGCCCGGGTATCTGCACTTAGGTGCTCTCGATCAGCTTGGGAACACTCAGACAGAGATACGGCTGGAGCCAACCGGATCGATAACGTGCCCGACGAGACCCGCCACGCTCCACGCGGGCAGACAACATGCCCTCCATCTACTGCCACAGGAACGAGGTGCGCGCCAGTCTCAATAGCGAGTGCGAATGAACCTCGAAGAAAGCGACCGAGTTTGCCGTCATATGAACGTGTGCCCTCTGGGAATAATACCAGAGACAATCCATCCTTGTGCATGCGCGTACCTGCTAATCGAATCGTATCGACAGTTCTCGATGCACGGCCTCGATCGATAAATACATGGCCCGCAGCCCGCATGGCGACCGCCAGCAAAGGGACTTTAGCCAGTTCTGCCTTCGCCACGAACCGAAGAGACACTGGGAGAACCGACATAAGGGCCCATATGTCCAAAAAGGATTGATGATTTGCCATAATGATTTGGGGTCGTCCGATTTCGAGGTGTTCAAGACCCTCAATATCGATACGAATCCCCGCCACCCATAAAAGACCCCGGGCCCAGTTTCGGTGTACCCAATCGAAAAACGCGTGTTTCGCACCTAAAAGCCCACCGGCGACACTCAACAGGCAAAAGAGGATAGTCGACGGTACGGCGGCGGTATAGAAAACGCAGGTACGGATCACATGGACAGCCCAAAATGATCGAAACCATCTGCCAAATCACCCACGTCGAATCCATGCACCGAGACCCCAACTCCCTCGTGCGCATGCCCTACTTGAGTAATTTTCGTCCCAAATTCAATCTCGAACAATTCAGCAACCTGATTGACTGACCCAGCGGGAGCGGTGAAAAGAAACTCATAATCTTCGCCTCCTGCTAAGAGGAACTGCGCACCAGCTGAAGTTTTCCGAATCGACTCGAGCGGCGGCAGCGTTGGCACTCGATCAAAATCGATCTGTATTGCTAACCCCGACGCCATGGCCAGGTGTCTTGCATCTCGAAGAAGACCATCGGACACATCGATAGCTGCTGTGACATTCAAATGCTCAGCAAGCCACTGAGCCTCAGTGAGCCGAGGGCACGGTCTTTCAAAAACTTGCCGCACCTCTGGGTGAGGCTCCATCTGGGCACTAAAGTCATGTATCGTAGCAGCAGCTCCACCCAAGGTACCTGTGACCCATACCTCATCTCCAGGCGAGACACCGTTTCGTCTGAGGGGGTTCGCAGCATGACCCAGCACGGTCACATCGAGGAAGACGGGACCCGGTGACGCAACCAGATCACCCCCGAGTAGTAACGCATCATGGCCGTTGAGGGCTTCACCAACCCCATGTCCCAAGGCCATAGCTGTTTCCACCCCCAACTCTGGAGGCAACGCAACTGACAAAACAATACCGATCGGTGTTGCAGCCATCGCGGCGAGATCACTAAGTGCAGCCGCTACAGCTCTATACCCAATTGTCTCCCAGGTCATCCACTCGCGACGGAAATGGACTTCTTCTACACTTGCATCTGAACTGACTACAACGTCATGGCCCTGTGGTGGAGTGAAGGCAGCTGCATCATCACCTACCGGCACTGATATTTCGCCATGACCTGCAACTGACTGAGCCTCTTGAACCAGTACACGAATCCGTTCTGTTTCAAGACCGGGCGCCAAACCAAGATCTAGAAACGACTCGCTCATGCCGCGGAGCCATCCCAAGCCGCAGGGAGGGCCATGACAACTCCCGGCCACGTTCCTGGACTCACCTCGAGTAATGATGCTCGAGCCTCAACCATAGCTGCGGGGATGTCTCTGGAAGAACTTCCAACAGGATCGAGTTTCGTCGAGACAGCGAGAGCCGTGATAGCAAGAGCAGCGGTTGCGGCATCGACAGGTGACAACCCCGTCGCCAAATAAGCACCACAGGTACCCGTAAGCACATCGCCCATACCAGCGCTCGCAAAAGCCGGACTGACTATAGATGTAACTCGAAGATCTCCGTTCGGCTCCGCTACCCACGTCGGTGCTCCCTTAAGCAGTGTTGTGGCCCCAGTTTGCCGGGCCAGCTCACGAGCTATCGCGGGAGGGTCTTCTTGGACAAGCGCAGTCGACATCCCAAGTAACCGTGCCATTTCTCCAGGGTGAGGAGTGAGGAGCATACCCTTATCGGAAACGGTCGCCAGAGACGAGAGATTTCCTTTTATGAGATTGAGAGCATCTGCATCCACGACAGTGGGACTCGAGAGCATCGAAAGCATGTCATTCAACAACTCTGCCCGATCAGGGTCACACCCGAATCCGGGTCCGATAGCGATAGCATCTGCCCAGGTCACTGCCTCTCGAACTGCCGTCAAGTCACCCCAATCTACAAATATGGCATCTGGTACGGTCGACTGAACAATCTCACGATTGGCTCCATCGCACACAACGCGGACAATGCCCACTCCGGCGCGAATTGCAGCTTCAGTTGCAAGAATTAAAGCTCCCGCCATTCCGGACTGACCACCGATCAGAGTCAGGTATCCCGCATCACCTTTGTACGCATTATCCGCTCGGCTACCAAGTAGCTCCTTGGCCCAAGAGGCTGTTATAGCCCGGGCACGAGGCAAAGGAGTAGGTGGCGGAAACCCAATCTCAACACAAACGATGTCTCCGCAGCACGACCGCGCAGGAAAACGCAAGAGACCAAGCTTGGGCCAACCAAAGGTTATTGTTAGTTCCGCATGGATTACTGAACCTGGCGTTCGACCCGTAGTAAAATCGATCCCACTTGGGCCATCTACTGCAACGACTGAGACTTGGGCCTCATTGACTCGTTCAATAATCGTCGCCTGTACTTCACGCGGAGCCGTTTCAAGCCCGGTCCCCAGGATACCATCGATAACGACGTCATTTCGTGTCAGCGCATCCGCAATGCAATCTGGGCCCAATATGTCGAATTCCCAGCCAGCGAGGACGTTCGGCTCCGGGAACCGACTGCCACATTGCACAACCTCTACCTCGCGACCCCACATGTGAAGCGTACGCCCCGCAACCAGTGCATCGGCTCCATTATGACCACCACCTGTCAAAACGAGCACTCGACCATTGGGATAGCGCTCATGAAGCGCGTGCGCCACTGCACGACCGGCGTTCTCAATGAGAACGCGTTCGGGTATGGTACCTGAGGATGTCGCCGCAAAGTCAAGGTTGGCCATCTCACTCGCTGTGGGAAGCCAAACCTCGGGTGCGGCGACCTTCCACCAATCAGAAGGAAGAAACACCAGGAGTTATCTCACCGGGCGGGACCTGAACCCGCCCAAGGTTACTTGTAGGACTGTTGTATATTACGTCCGAAACTGATTTCGCCATTATCAATACGGATATTGTACCCACAATCAGGTTTCGAACATACCCACGCCTTGTAGCGGATCGAGGCGCCATCACGCCCGTAATCCGAGAGCGGCAGGAGAACTCCCTCCCCGCAGCTTAGGCACTTCGTGCACTGACCGTTGCACTCCACTCGATCACCCCTCCCCAATTGTAAACGGTCGACCCGAAAAAACCTTGACCCATACCCGGATCAACCATCTGCCCACCGCCCCCGTGGCCGCGTGGCAGACCCAGCACCTCTACCCATTCCAAGGGTAGTCATTCTTGAACGCTTCCTCAAATGTAAATAGTGACTCAAAATCTTCGCGCATATCGGTCGGCTCTTTTATTAAGACCCCACACTCAACTAGTGCAAAAACTATTTCACCCATATCGCTTGTAGAATGTATCCCCCAATGCTCGAGAATAGTTCGGGCCAGAGGGCCAAAACGCTCAAGCGCCATTTCTCTGATAGTATTCGCAACTTCACGGCCAGAAACATGTCGCGGCGGGAGCGCAGACAAACGCCGGTGGAGCGCCGAAAGGACAAAGAGGTACGCCTGTTCCTTATACTTAGGGTTCTTCCGTTTAAGATCCGCAAGGGCGTTTTTCGCCTTCACATCGGTCACACCCACCCCATTTCTCGTGGCATCCTTTCCCAGTCCTTGAAGTTGCCTAAGGTGAAAAGCTAGAAGCGGCGAAAACTTTACGTCAAGATGTCCCTTCTAATCTGACTTTCGATCACCCCTCCACATCCAACTCAGGATACAAGGGAAACGCCCGACATAAAGTGGCAACTCGATCCGCGACATCCGCGATAATTATATCATCCCCCTCCGAAATAAGCGCTTCGTTCATTAAGTCTGCAATGAGACACATTTCATCTTCACCCATTGATCGGGTGGAAACTGCCGCCGTCCCCAAGCGAATACCCGAAGCGACAAACGGAGAACGAGTCTCGAACGGAACCGTATTTTTGTTTACTGTGATTTCAGCCCTTCCAAGTAAGGCTTCCGCATCTTTTCCGGTCAATTCCGTGTTGCGTAAATCAATTAGGATCAGATGCGTATCAGTACCCCCTCCTACCACATCATAACCATGTACAGCCAGCCGATCGGCCAATACTTGAGCATTATGGACCACACGGTCCGTGTACTCGCGAAACTCGGGCGTCAGCGCCTCCGCAAAAGCGACCGCCTTCGCCGCAATTGCATGCATCAGAGGACCTCCCTGCAATCCTGGAAACACCGCTTTATCAACGGCAGCAGCATGTTCCTCTCGACAGATGATAAGCCCACCTCGAGGCCCTCTTAGTGTCTTGTGTGTTGTTGTCGTAACGATATCAGCATAGGGGACGGGAGACGGATGGAGCCCCGTTGCCACCAACCCGGCAATATGCGCCATATCGACTAGAAGCTTCGCCCCTACTTCGGAAGCAATTTCGCCCATATGTGCGAAGTCAATTTCCCGTGGATAGGCACTAGCGCCTCCGATAATTACCGAAGGTTTCTCTACATGAGCTAAGCGACGCAATTCATCGTAGTCGAGAGTGCGGTCTGATTCTCTAACGCCGTACGGTACAACCCGATAGGAGCGTCCCGAGAAATTCACCGCCGAGCCATGCGTGAGGTGACCTCCGTGTGACAAGTTCATTCCCAACACGGTGTGCTCTCTAGACCGTTCAATTTCGGTCACGAGCATACCAGGCTCCGTAAGCGCTTGGAGCGCTGCCATATTCGCTTGTGATCCACTATGCGGCTGTGCGTTCGCGTGGTCACCCCCAAAAAGTTCAAGCGCACGCTTTTGCGCTAGTGACTCAACCTCATCCACGTTCTCACAGCCACCATACCAACGGCGACCAGGATATCCTTCGGCATATTTGTTAGTCATTACACAGCCGGTCGCCTCCAGCACCGCCCTCGACACAAAATTCTCACTGGCAATCAACTCCAACCCAGACCTCTGCCGTTCAAGTTCACGGCGGATTGCCGCGGCGACCTCGGGGTCGACCTCGCGGAGTGGTCCGGGATTCAGGGCACCCCTCACAGTCTTTTCTGCCGTTGTGGTCAAACGTATAGCTCCTCGAGTTAGATTCTTAGAAAAATGAGACTGGGTGCTGCTCCCTCCCCGCTCACCTACGCTTGGTTCCATTCCTATCTAGCGCCGGGGGGTTAGACCCTATTTTCATTCTCTCGGTACAACTGTCGGGCAATCAAACTGCGGTGTATCTCGTTTGCCCCTTCATAGATTTCGGTAACCTTCGCATCACGAAAGAGGCGCTCTACTGGGTATTCGCGAGAATACCCATATCCTCCAAATACCTGCACAGCCTCGCGAGTGGCGAATACTGCCGTTTCACTTGCCACAAGCTTTGCAACGCTCGAGAGACGGCGTGCTCGAGGGTCACCCACCATGTGTGCCGTAGCTGCCCGTTCAATCAAACCACGCCCTGCTTCGAGCCGTGCACTCATATTCCCCAGCTTGAACTCTATACCCTGGAATTTTCTCAGCACCCGCCCAAACTGGGATCGCGTATCTGCGTACTCCACAGCTTCGTCTAGGGCCGCTGACGCAATCCCTAGAGCTTGTGCCGCAATACCAAGTCGTCCCTCTTCGAGAGCCTCAAGCGCGTATGAGAAGCCACGTGAAGGATCACCAATCAAGTCTTCGTGCCCAAGCTTCACATCTTCAAGTGAAAGGCTTACAGTTTCGGACCCACGTTGTCCCATCTTCCGTTCCTTCTTCCCCGGATTGTATCCAACAACGTCAGTCGGTACGAGAAACGCCCCGATACCGCGGGAGCCTTTCCTGTCACTCGAGGTGTCAGTCCGAGCACAAATCAACACGAGAGCCGCAGAAGCCCCATTCGTGACCCACATCTTTTCCCCATTCAGAACCCAACCATCATCATCTCGGATCGCTTGTGTTCTAAGTGCAGCAGCGTCCGTCCCCGCTTCTGCTTCCGACAGCGAAAAAGCTGCGAGGATCTCTCCCGCCGCCATCTTGGGAAGCCAACGTTGACGCTGTTCCTCCGACCCATGTTTCGCGAGGATTGAGACCGGAAGCGAGTTGTGCACACTAACTGACACCGCAACTCCCGGATCACCCCAAGCCAGCTCTTCAAGAACGTACAGATAGGTGAGAAGATCTAACCCCAACCCACCATAGGCTTCGGGTACTCGCATACCAAGAAAACCCAATTCACCCAATTGTTGATGGATTGCCCCATCAAATACGTCCTCGTGCAGATCACGTTCCCCTGCAGTCGGCCGCAAGCACTCTTCCGAAAACTCTCGCGCTAACGCGAGGAGTTGGACAGACTCTGAGGACAGGTTGATACCAGTGTATGACCGTCGCATTTCTTTAAGTCTCCCGATATTCAAATACGCCACGACCTGATTTCCGTCCCAATCGACCGGCCGCAACATACTTCCTAAGAAGAGGACAAGGTCGATACTTCGAGTCTCCCAACCCGTGGTGTAATACTCCCATAATGGCAAGGCACGTATCGAGCCCGATCAGGTCCGCCAACGCCAAGGGACCCATAGGGTGGCTCATCCCCAACCGCATGATTGAGTCAACTGCATCAGGCTCCGCAACACCTTCCATAACGCAGTACAAAGCCTCGTTTATCATAGGCATGAGCACCCTATTGGCGACAAAGCCCGGGTAGTCGTTCACAAGTACTGGCACCTTTGATACGCGTCTACAAAGATCCATTGTGAACTGCACCACAGCATCTGAGGTCTCCACTCCACGGATCACCTCTACTAACTGCATGACCGGCACCGGGTTCATAAAATGCATACCAATCACACGACTGGGATCGTGCACCCGTGCGGCAATCTCAGTGATCGAAATCGAACTCGTGTTGGTAGCCAGGAGCGCATCTTTCGCTGTGATGGACGAGAGTGCCTCAAACAGCTCGAACTTAAGTGCGGGACTCTCTGTAGCCGCCTCGATAACGACCTCCGCATCTGAGAGCGATTCAATCGATGCCTCAACCTCAATCCGTTGGAGTGTCGTAACGGCATCCGAGTCAGAACAAGTCTTTTTCTGGACTTGCCGTTCCAAGTTCTTCTCGATGGTGGCAAGGGCGTGTTCGAGTGACCCCCTGTCCACATCGACTAATGTCACGTGGATACCATGGAGAGCAAATATATGGGCGATTCCATTACCCATCGTGCCGGCACCAACAACGCCTGCACAAGTTACATTATTCGCTTCGATCATCTTTCGAGAGCCGTTAATCGTTAGTGGGTCCCAGGTCGTCACTCATACCGTTACGCGACGAAAACACTCTATTACTCGTCGTTTTCGCGGGAACATTCAGGATCATGGACAAACTCTCGTCTCGTCTACCAAGACGCCACATCCACACCACCCCTAATACAGTTGCGATCGTCGCAAGAAGTCCACCTTCTGGACCAAACTCGCCTCCCGTCCAAAGAACAGGACCGGTGACAGCGGGTTCAAAAGTGGGCATCGACATCTCAATTCCGCTAACGGAAAGCTCACTAATGGCCATGACCCAATTCCACCCGAAATGAACCCCCGTCACGAACCAAAGACTCCCTGTTCGCCAGTATGCCACACCAAGGAGTATCCCGGCGAGCGAAATGTTCATTAGCGCCAGTCGTGTAACATTTGGGTTTGCGGCGTGAAGTAACCCGAACGCTATTGAGGTCACCAAGATCGCAGTAGCCGGACTAAATCGTTTAGCTAATAACTGGAATGGATACCCGCGAAATAGTAGTTCTTCGACGAATGCCGCGACGAAGAGAACCCCCCCAATTGTGAGTCCAGCACCTAGAGGCGAACCCAATTCCGAGACTGCATTCCACGACACCCATTGCAAAAGTGCTGCGGCGAGCACAACCGAGCCGACAATAAGCGCTCCTGCAATGGTGCCGATCGTGAGATCACTCAACCCACCTGTACCCAGACGCAAACCCAGCGAGCGTAAAGGACGTCGCTCGACGATCCGCACGAAGATCCAACTGGCGACTAAGGAAGCCACCAACAAGGGAAGTACATTCCAAACTGTGAGTGCTTCGGACGGTGTCACACCTACGAATGCGAGAACCAGCCCAAAAGAAAAAGTTGCGAAGAAAAAGATCGCGGCAAAACTAACAAGCTTCGCCATGACACCGATGAGAGACCACAGCCAGGTCCTAAATGGGCTGCGAGAGATCCAGGCCCTAAACGTGCCTTGGCTCAAGCTCGCTCCACACTCAGAGCAACAGCATTCCCCCCGCCCAAACATAGCGTCACCAAGCCTCGCTCTGCGTCTCGATCTCGCATCCCGAAGAGTAGAGTGGTGAGGATCTTCGCGCCCGAGGCCCCAATGGGGTGCCCCAGAGCGATAGCACCCCCACGAACATTGACCCGATCCAGATCCAACTCCAAAGCGCGTGCATCCGCTAATATTTGCACGGCAAACGCTTCATTCATTTCAACCAGCTCGTAATCACTGATTTGCGTTCCATCGCGTTCCATCAGGTTATTCACCGCGGCTACAGGAGCAAAAAAGAGGTCCTTAGGAGCGGTTGCACCCACAGCATAGGCACGAATGCGACCGAGGATAGGTAGGCCATTCGCTTTAGCGTAGGCCTCTGTCGTAACCACGGTTGCCGCCGCCCCATCGTTGAGTCCTGGAGCGTTCCCCGCCGTCACACTCGGCTGTATCACCTCTGGTGGCGCATCTCCAACGAACGCTGGCTTGAGACGAGTGAGCGCCTCCAGTGACGTTTCCCGACGAGGTCCTTCGTCAATATCGACGGTGAGTGCACCCTCGCGCGTCTGAATTTCCACGGGGATCAACTCGGCCTCAAACTCGCCGTTATCCATAGCGCGTATGGCCTTTTGATGGCTTAGATAAGCAAAGTCATCCTGATCTTCCCGGCTTACCCCAGCTTTGTGCGCGGTATACTCAGCATGCCCCCCCATGTGACAAGTGCCGAAAGAACACCACAACCCATCATGGATCAGTGCATCTGTGAGCGAGTCATCCCCAAACTTCACACCACCGCGGTGGCCCCTCATTAGATATGGTGCGTTGGACATGGACTCCATTCCCCCCGCAATGAGGACTTTCGCGTCGCCTGCCCTAATAGCCTGGGCAGCCAACATCACTGCCTTTAGACCCGAACCGCACACTTTGTTGATTGTGACAGCTGGGACTGTCTCGGGGACGCCACCCCTTAGGGCCGCCTGCCGAGCCGGGGCCTGACCTACCCCAGCCTGTAGAACGTTACCCATGATCACTTCATCGATGTCCCCCGAGGGCACCCCAGAACGCTCTACTGTGGCCTCGATGGCCCGTGCCCCTAATTCAGAAGCCTGGAGCGATGAGAGCCCGCCCATAAATCGTCCCGTAGGCAGCCTGGCCGCCGCAACGATTACCGCTGTCCGTTCCTTAGTACTCATCCCTAAATGCACCTCATTGGGCAAGTCGTTACGAGAGATATTTTTTGCATTGAAAGCTCTTTGAACGATGTGATTTTCTTCATCAATGACGTCTCATTCTTGCACTACAAGATCTCCCACCACACCGCACCCATCACTCATCCGTCTTGCTCGCACCAAGTCGTTGGGCTGTCGCTAGCAAGTAACTTAGACCCTCTAGCTCAAGAACGATGTCTACGGCTCGCACCGCAACAAAATCTCCCACCTGAAGTTCGGTAGGTGCGAAGTTGAGGATAGCACCTACACCGACACGACCTAGCGACTTTGCCACCTCCGCTGCCACTTCGGGTGGCGTCGCAATAATCCCAATCTCGACACCGCGTTCCTTAACAATGCGCTCCAGATCCGAGAGCGGCGACACCGTCAGACCGAACACCTGTTCCCCAATCTTCGTATCATCAACGTCAAACGCAGCCACGATATCAAATCCGCGCGCATCCAGATCACGATAACCAAGAAGCGCCGTGCCAATTTTCCCAACACCTACAAGCCCCACCTTCCAACTTCGTACAAGTCCGAGAATCTCTTCTAGAGTATGACTTAAAGATCCTACAGAGTATCCTCGACCACGTTTTCCAAACGACCCAAAGAGGCTGAGATCTTTTCGCACTTGGGCAGATGTCGCCCCTGCGCGCTCTGCCAACTCATGACTCGACACAAACTCGCGATTGGTGCGACCGAGTTCACGGAGCATCCGGAGATAGAGAGACAGGCGTCGGACCGTCGAATCGGGTATTCTTCCGCTCATGCCCACCTTTGTGAAAGTATTCACAAACCAACATAGGTGGAGCCCACCTTCAACTCAACGCGTTATAGTTTCTGTAGGGCCTCTGTAAGCCGGATAAATGTTATTGGAGACAGCGACTCTGGTCGCTGTTTCGGAGAAATCCCAAGCTCATTTAAGAAAGAGATGGGGTCACCCTCGAAACCAAGCTCTGGCGCTGAACGCAATATCTTCTGGAGCTGCTTTCGGCGACGATTAAAACAGGCCCTTGTAACAGCGCGCAAAACCGAGGGGTTGACTGTACCAATTTCCTCTGGTTCAGGCTCGACCAAGAGAACCGAAGAATCTACCTCCGGTCGTGGCCGAAATACTTCACGCCCTATCGAGAAACGTAACGAAACCCGTGCAACCGCCTGTACCCCAACAGAGAGTGCCCCGTAGCTCTTTTGACCTGGAGCTGCCACGACACGTTCGGCCAATTCTTTCTGAACAGTCAACACTATCCGCTCAGGAACCGGCCGCATTGCAAGCAATGAAAAGATTAGGGGCGATGTTATGTTATATGGTACGTTCGATATGACGCGAACGGGCCCACTACTATGGCTCATTAATTCTGACAGGTTCAATTGAAGGGCATCACCCTCCACAACAGTCACACCGTCCAACGTTCCCCATCGTGCGCTCAATTGAGCTACTAGTACGCGGTCTTTTTCGACCATGGTTAACCGGCCTACACGACTGACCAGATGTTGGCTCAACTCTCCGTGGCCTGGACCAATCTCTAGAACGGTGCTCTCCGGTCCCGAAGCCAATTCTGCGACAATCTTTCGCTGTAAATTCGGATCGATCAGAAAGTTCTGTCCAAGCGACCGCTTCGGGTTGAACTCATTCAACTGAGAGACTCACGCTTCACCCCTTGGGACATCAGTGCCGTGATGCATGCAACATCTACGATATCCGAAACCGAAGCCCCGCGAGAGAGGTCGTTTAAGGGGGCTCGCAGTCCATGCAAAATAGGGCCGAGCGCTCGTGCACCTGCGAGGCGTTCCACTAGCTTGTAAGCAATGTTTCCAGAGCCCAGGTCTGGGAACACCAATACGTTCGCACGTCCAGCAACCTCGGAGCCTGGCGCCTTTGTCTCACCTACCGATCTCACCAATGCCGCATCCGCCTGAAGTTCTCCATCCGCCGGGATCTCGGGATGTTGTCTCTGAAAACGCTGCACCGCTTCTCTAACAAGCTCTACTCGTGCCCCCCCAGATGATCCGTGCGTCGAGTAGGAAAGAAATGCGACCCGCGGGTCATCCCCAACTATCATTTGTCGGAGCCTACATGCGGCCAGCGCACTATCAGCGAGTTGCTCTACCGAGGGCTCTGGAACCACGGCTGGGTCCGTGAAGGTCAAGACAGATTGATCCCCTAAAACCTGCACCATAAAGAACGAGGCTGATACCATCTGAACTTCATCCGCCATGCCAAGCTCCCGGAGACCTGCTCGGATCACTTCAGCGGTGGAATGGACAGCCCCTGCAACAACTCCGTCTAACTCGCCAGCCTTGAGACGTCTAAGGGCTCCCTCAAGTCCCCCCTCAGCCTCAGATATCTTTCGCGGAACAACCCAACAGTTCTGACTAAGGAGTTCGATAGCTTCCGCCGTGCGGACCTCATCAGCTTCCGGAAAACCTATTCGCGCTCCTACGCGTCCGGAACGGGCACGTAGTTGTCCAATGAAATCCTGGATAGGACTCGGTCGACTTAGTGTCGAATTCACTCCTTTGAATCACGCATAAACCGCTCATCCATACGAACTTTCACGAGAGGGTTAACAAACTTGGTCACATCTCCACCGAGCCTACCAACCTCACGGACCATCGATGAGCTAAGGAACGTATGACGGCTATCGGGCGCCATGAAAAGGACTTCAACTTCAGGCCAAAGTGACCGATTCATCAGCGCCATCTGAAATTCGTACTCGAAGTCACTCACAGCCCTGAGCCCTCGAACAATGAGCCGTGCCTCCCGAACCTGCGCGAAGTCCACAAGCAACCCACTAAACGACGTGGCTTCCACTCTCGGTTCATCGGAGTAGACTTCTCTAATCAGGTCGACTCGCTCCTCGATCGAGAACAACCCGGCCTTGCCCTGTGTCGCGGTCTCTGCAACGGCAACGATAAGGTGGTCAACAAGCCGCAGACTCCGTTGGACGAGGTCGTCATGCCCAACAGTTAGCGGGTCGAAGGAGCCTGGGTACACTGCAATCGATTCGTTCATTCGAGATCCGGTTGAGGTGGTTCATTGTTGTGCACCGGAACAGCAGCCCAGTGCCCGCTCACATTTGTCTCCCCATAACATCGCGTCCAACTTGCACCATCTGAAACACCGTCCGACCCATCATGTTCAATCCAGAGCTGACTAGCGAACGCCTGTTTCTGAAACTGCGACAGAAGTTTCTTAGCTAGGGAAGACCCATAGGGAGGGTCCGCGAACGCGACGTCAAACATCTCATGGTTCCAAACTACATAGTGAAGCGCATCTGCCCGTACGATAGTGCTCTGGCTCTCTATCCCCAGTTCTTCCACATTGCGTTTCAATGTCGACACTGTCCGCCGATCAGCTTCAATAAAATGAACATGCCGCGCGCCCCGCGACAGCGCTTCAATTCCGAGAGCCCCAGACCCAGAGCATAAATCCAACACTTTTGCATGCAGGATGTCATCTCCGACGGCTGAGAACCATGCCTCTCGGATACGAGCAGCGGTAGGGCGCGTAGTCTGACCCTTGGGGGCAGTGATGAAGCGGCCTCCATGAATTCCAGCAATAATCCGCAGTTTCATATCTCCATGACCACTTAGCCACCTAAGCCTCTCGCAAACCCAGCACGTGTGCCTGTGACCGAAGACCCTGTTTTTTTTCTTCTACATGCAATTCGTATACGATATCTCGTGGCTGCCCATCCGCCACTGTAGCCAGATCCGGTCGACCAAAAGCGATGGCATCGAGCCCTCTTCTTCCATCAACAAGCCGCATACGGGCATGCTGCTTCCTCTTTCCTATCATCTCAACAGCTTGCACCCGAATGTTGCGGGCATGGAATCGAGGAATCGGGTTACCTCTCCCAAAAGGCTCTAGATATGTAAGACCCTTAGCAATCTCTGTTGTGACCTCTCGGATGGGGAGTTCTTGTTCGACATGAAGCCCAGGCTTATGCAGTTGTGGTCCCAGCACACCTACCGCATGCGAATTGATGGCACTCCGGAGGGCAGCCAATCGGTCTCTACGAACATCAAAACCAGCCGCCGCAGCATGGCCACCGAACCGTTCGAAGAGGTCGGAACAACTTATCAACGCTTCCAATACATTAAAACCGGGAATCGATCTCGCAGATCCTCGACCACGATCACCTTCCATCCCAATGAGAAGCACCGGGCGATGTATCTCCTGCGCAATCCGGCCAGCCACAATCCCTAGAACTCCCGGGTGCCAGTCGTCTCCCCACATGACAAGTGCCATGTCCCTATCCGCATCGAATTCATCGCTGAGCCGTTCGTGCACCTTCTCAAGAACCCAACTGTCCAGTTCCCGTCGTGCGGTGTTGTTGTCTTCTATTACCCGTGCCAACGAATCAGCCTCGGCACGATCAGAACTCATGAGGAGAAGCGCCCCATCTCTCGCTTCTCCAACCCTTCCCGCCGAGTTCAGACGGGGAGCCAGCCGAAATGCGACATCCGTTGCACGAGCCTTACTCCACTTGCCCACATTCGCTGCTCGGCATAACGCTTGGATCCCAGGTCTCCTCGAGCGATTAAGCACCCGAAGGCCGAATCGGGCCAGGACACGATTTTCTCCTACTAGCTCCGCTTGGTCCGCAATTGTACCCAGCGCAACCAGATCAAGATATTGGTTTAAGTCTTCCTCACTAACACCTTTGACTGCAAACAATTGCTGGATCAGCTTGAACGCTACTCCAACACCAGCCAGGTCTCGAAATGGGTAGTCCTGATTTTTCCGATTTGGATTAACAACGGCCACAGCGGGCGGCAAGGTCGCCCCTGGTTGGTGGTGGTCTGTAATAATGACATCAATACCCAGTGAAGCGGCATCTTCCACGGCACCAGAAGCTTTAATCCCACAATCTGCTGTCACTATGAGTTTTGCACCCTGGGCTCGCGCCTCCTCTATCCCAGATGGGCCTAGGTCATAACCATCTCGCGACCTCTCTGGCACAAATGGAGCCGTACGCAATCCGATATGGCGCAACCCTAGTGTAAGAAGAGCCGTCGCGGTCATTCCATCTGCATCGTAATCGCCGTGCACAAGCACGGTCTCTCCATCACAAATAGCACATTCAATACGTTCGACAGCCGTCGAAAGGTCGGCCAGTTCCAAAGGATCATGCAGGTCAGCAAAACGGGAGCGGAGGAAGCGTTCGGTTGACTGATCAGGTTTGAAACCCCTACGAACCAACAACTCGCAGAGTGGGGTTGGAAGGCCGTCCCGCAAGTACGACTGCAGCGTTCGGGTGTCTGAAGTTTTGACAACCGTGGGCTCAGTCCACGACGGCTCTGCGACGGTGCCCTCAGTGTCAGGCGTCGGTCATCTCCGCATGAAGGATGACTCCACAACCTTCACAAAGAGCCAGGCTCCGGCCTGATCGGATGTCAGCCCGCCGCTGTTTCGGGACCGTCGTGTAGCAACGACCGCACACCCCATCCACCGGTCCCTCGACAATAGCCGCCAAGGCCGAATCTGATCCCTTAGCACTAACCGATCGATAAAGGCGAAGAGTATTCATCTCGATTCGGCCCTCTTGTTCCTCCTTCGAAATGATGTGTCCTTCAAGTTGACCCTCGAGTTCTGATCGCTGGTGGCCGACCTCAGTTCCCCGACTCCCCAGTACTTCTTTTGCTTCTGCCAGATCGCCACCAACCTTCATTAGCCCAAGCCGTGCCGTCTCAGCGTCCTGCATAGCAGAAAGCTGGTCGTCTTCCGCCGCCCGTAGGTTCCGCCGGGCGGTATCAGTCTCGCTCTTAACTGCAAAGTGCTGCTGCATATTGGCGACAGCCGTCACACGCATCTCTAACCGCTTAAGGGTTTCACGTCCTGCATTAACGGAACGTTGAAATCGCTGAACGCGCTGTTCCGCTTCTCCAGCCTGATCACAGAGCTTTACTTCTTTAGCTGCAAGCTCCTCAACTTCCGACGTGAGTGTCGACAACTCCTGCTTTAGGCCCTCCAATGCCTCATTAACCTTCAGGATTTCAAGATCGATCCCCTGAAGGACAATCAACTCCCCAACGATATCACTCGCTCCCATTCTTTCTCCTGCGCATGGTCACTTCGACAAACTAGACGAAGTGAACCCGTTTCGGTCTACCGACCCTCGCCGCGCACCTGGCATAAATGTCACCGCTTCTCCTGCGCTACGCAGCTCTGAGGCAAGCTCCTGCTTCTCTCCTAACAATCGACGTTGCTGGTCACTATCCGCAAGCTCCAGCTCACGATCAATCTCAGCCAATCGTTCCCGATGCCCTTGAAAGAAAAGTCTACTCACAGCCGCTTCGAATACACTGTTTGGGTCGGCCACAACCTCGGTAGCCTCTAGTAATCGTTTTACCAGATCTTGCGCCGAAGGAGAGATCTCTGACCAATCTATATATTCGGCACCACCATCCACCCCTCCCACTAAAGCCTCGAAAATCTCCCGATGCATTTGATCCTCTAGGTGATGAGCTTCGAAACCAAGCAAACGAGCGCGTCGGACCAAGGAGCCATCTCGAACTAGAAGTAGCATCATCTCTCTCTCGATAGGCGAAATGACATTTCGACGTCCCGCCTTCGGGCGAGTGTCTTGGGGCCGCGTCCGTTCTCTCCGCTTGCCACGAGCAATCTCGTGGACGAGAGTGTCCCTTCGGACACCCAAACCATCTACAGCACGAGTAACATACAGATCGCGCAACGCCGGATCCGAAACAGCACGAAGTGTACTCAACAGTCCATCGAAGGCTCGACGACGCCCTTCAATTCGCTCCAAATATCCCTCTTTACCAAGGATTTGGAGCTTTCGTTCAAGGACATCAACGGCATCATCCATAAGCTCTGTAATCGCAGACGGACCTGCTCCTCGGATCAGAGAGTCCGGATCTTCCCCTTGAGGCAATGTGACCACCATGGGGTGCATTCCAGCCCTGAGTAGGATGTCAGCAGTTTTGAATGTCGCTCGCAGGCCTGCCGAATCACTGTCATAAATGAGGTAGCACTTTTTAGCATAGCGACTCAAACGTTGAGCCTGCTGGCGGGTAAAAGCCGTACCCAACCCTGCCACCGTAAACTCATGCCCTGCTCGGTGCAGGGCTATCACATCTGTAAAGCCTTCGACGATTGCTGCGTGCCCCTCACGACGCATCGAGTGGCGAGCCCAGTTTAACCCGTATAGTACGTCGCCTTTATGAAAGACCGGAGACTCTGGTGAGTTGAGGTATTTGGGAGCATCAGAATTAGGATCCAGGATCCGTCCGCCAAACGCAATCGGACGCTCTCGCAAGTCTTGGATCGTGAACATAAGCCGACCCCGAAAGCGATCGTATGGTTCCGCCGCATGATCGCTGGTTCCGAGCAATCCGATCTCCAGAAGCAACTTCTCATCAAAGCCCTGAGCGATTGCCGCATCACGTAAACCCCTCCATTCGTCGGGCGCAAATCCTACCCCATATTGCGCCGCATCTTCGAGAGACATTCCACGATGTTTCAGGTATTCTAGAGCCTTCTCTCCCCTTGGTTCAGTAAGACTCGCAGCGTACCATTCTGCCGCAAAGGCCAGGGCACCTCGAAGTGGCGCATAAGGATCCTCGCGGCGATCATCATGCTCCGGCACTTCTATTCCTACCCGCACCCCGACCTGACGCACCGCCTCTGGAAACTCAAGTCCTAAATGCTTCATCAGAAACCCGAAAACATCGCCACCTTCATCACATACGAAACACTTGAAGAGTTCGCGGTCCGGGTCGACCGAAAAATTAGGTCCATCACCGCCGTGGAGAGGACATGGCCCACGATACCCCTTTCCTGACCGCTTGAGCGAAACGAACTCGCTCACAATCTCAACGATCTCTGCGCGAGCCCGTATCTCTTCTACAAGATGGTCGCTTACCAACTCAGTATCTTAACCCCACTCTAGTTCGCAATATTATCAGTCTCATTTAAGGTCGAACATCAACACTATAGATGGTTTTATCTGCCACCCCTACAAGCCTATGAAAGCTATAAACATGTCACCGATCCGGGCTGCAGTGGTGGACTAACCTCCCCGGAAAGACCGAGCTGAAGGGTGACAGGCTTCATCCAGGGGGCCACTGCATTTGCCGCCCCCCTAGAACATGAAAGTGGAGGTGTAAGATGGCTTGCCCTCCCTCTTTTCCAGTATTTGTCACGATGCGGTACCCACTCTCAAGTCCTTCATCTTTTGCCACTTTTTGGCAAGCGAACAAAAGCTCTCCCAGCAATTCACTATCAAGCTCACTAAGGTCGTTCATGCTTTGCACATGACGCCTCGGGATCACAAGTACGTGACAGGGGGCAGTAGGGTTCAGGTCACGAAATGCTAGCCACTCGTCGGAGTCTGCAACGATGTCGGCTTCGATCTCCCCGGAAGCAATTCCACAGAAGACGCATTCACCCATTTTCCCCCCCTTGTAAGAATACGAGTCGCTGCTGGAACAGGCATCTCACACCATCACTTAGCACACTGCGTGATATATACATTTTTTCCATCCGGACAGCCTTTTCGTCGGGCAGAAACAGGAACGTATGAGCACCTTCGTGCGAATCGCCACCGACCCGAAGTTTGACTCCTGTTTTAGGCTTTTCCGCTCCGCGAATGTAACCTATGTTCGTTTCGCAGAATGAGGTTGTGAATTGAACACACGCCGGATCAGATTCAGGTTCAACTGAAGCCTAAGACTACATACTCAATCTGGTCAGTGAGGGGATAACAATAGCGGACAACGGCCTCTTTTGGCGCGCCAACTCAACATCGTCGTAGAATCTTGATGAAAGCTCAGCGTATGCGACCAATCCGAGGCGACTCGGAACTCAATCAGCCCTTCTGCGGGCATCTGATTGACAGTGTCTTAGTCATCAAAACGGTTATGTGACAACCAAACTTGAGGGGGCAATTGAACGACTCGAAGATGTCTGAACCCAAGCATGAATCTAAAAAATCCGATACCGCCACCTCGCTAGAAACCCTCGCTATAAATACCATACGGACATTGGCCATGGATGCCGTCGAGAAAGCCGGATCCGGCCACCCTGGAACAGCGATGGCATTGGCACCCGTCGCGTATAGTCTTTGGATGCGGAATATGAGGTATAATCCGCGCGATCCGTTCTGGTTCGATCGTGACCGCTTTGTACTTTCAGCGGGGCATGCCTCAATTCTACAATATGCGATGCTGCATCTCACAGGATACGATCTCCCAATGGAGGAACTACAACAGTTCCGCCAATCAGGAAGCTTAACTCCAGGGCACCCCGAAAACTTTGTGACTTCTGGCGTTGAAACTACGACGGGTCCGCTTGGTCAGGGGATTGCGAATTCTGTGGGATTCGCCATGGCCGAGGCTCATCTGGCCGCCAAATTTAACCGACCAGGGCACAATATTATCGACCATTTCACGTACGTAATTTGCAGCGATGGGGACCTCATGGAAGGGATTTCCTACGAGGCAGCATCGTTAGCTGGGCACCTCGGGCTAGGTAAACTTATTTGGCTCTACGATGACAACAAAATCACCATAGACGGGAACACAGATTTAGTCTTCTCGGAAGATGTCCCAGGTCGGTTTAAAGCACTCGGTTGGCACGTATCGTCCGTCGCTGACGCTAACGACATATCCGCAGTCGACGAGAGTATTGCGATGGCCCGTGCCGAGACCGACCAACCCTCGCTCATCATTGTGGAGTCGCGAATTGGATATGGGTCACCCAATAAACAAGACACACCAGACGCACATGGTGCACCCTTAGGAGAAGAAGAGGTCCGTCTTACCAAGGAAGCCTACGGATGGCCGATCGAACCTGAATTTTGGGTCCCGGATGAGGTTCGCGATCACATGCACGGGAGAGTTGAGCAAGGCGAAACGTTTCAGAAAGCGTGGCGGGAGCACTTCACAAATTACCAGACTGACCATCCCGATCTGGCAGCTGAACTCGAACGTCGTATCCAAGGGAAACTCCCCGAAGATTGGGATACAGGCCTGCCCAAGTTCACTACCGATGATAATCCCATCGCCACACGAGCCGCTTCAGGCCACGTACTTCAAGTACTCGCTTCGAATATCCCCGAACTCCTTGGAGGAAGTGCGGATCTATCCGGCTCCAACAATACACTCATCGATGCACCAAATTTTTCACGTAACTGCCCAGAAGGGCGAAACGTTCGATGGGGTATCCGTGAACACGCTATGGCATCTATCTCGAACGGCATCGCGCTCCATGGGGCCGTACGACCCTACGTAGCCACGTTCTTCATATTCACAGACTATGCCCGGCCCGCAATTCGCCTAGCGGCGCTTATGGGCGTTCCGTCCATCTATGTTTTGACACACGATTCCATCGGTCTTGGAGCTGATGGACCCACTCACCAGCCCGTCGAACATTTGGCTTCATTCCGAGCCATGCCAGGTGTCGTGGTAGTCCGACCTGCAGACGCTAATGAGGTGGAACAGGCGTGGCGCTTCGCCATCGAGCGCCGTGACGGTCCAACTTTGATCATTCTAACTCGGCAGAAGGTGCCTAATTTAGCACGGAGTAACGGAACACCAGAGGCGGGGTTGAACTGCGGAGCGTATGTCCTAAGCCCCGAAAGCGGGGAGACTCTTCATATCGTGCTACTCGCGAGCGGATCCGAAGTGCAGCTTGCGTGTGCCGCTCAGACGGAACTAGCTACGTACGGGGTAACAGCACGGGTCGTATCTTTCCCGAGTTGGGAGTTGTTTCGTCAGCAAACTACCGAGTACCGGAACTCAGTTTTACCGGAAGGCATACCTAGGATTGCGGTGGAAGCAGGTGCTTCTTTCGGATGGGCAGAGTGGATCGGATCGGAAGGAACTGTACTCGGCGTCGACAAATTCGGACAATCGGGTTCACACTCAGATAATTTTGTTGACTACGGGCTCACCGTCGAGGAGATCATTGCGCGATCACTCGAGAGGCTTGGACAAGAGACCTCATCATGAAGATCTCTATTGGAGCTGACCACGCGGGCGTCTCGTACAAGAGACAACTAGCCGAAAAGCTTCGGGCAGCTGGGCACACCGTAATTGATCTTGGAACTGAGGGTACGGATTCTGTGGACTACCCGGACTTCGCGCATGCGGTCGCAACGAGCGTGGCAACCAAGGAAACTGAGCGAGGGATCCTTATCTGTGGCTCAGCGGTTGGAGTGAGTATTACAGCAAACAAAGTCCCAGGGATCCGGGCAGGCGTTTGCCATGACACCTACTCAGCTGCACAAGGAGTGGACCACGATGATATGAACGTTCTCTGCCTGGGAGAGCGAGTGATTGGGATTGCACTCGCACACGCGATAGTGGATGCGTTCCTTGAGGCAGACTTCTCAGGGGCGCCCCGTCACCAGAGACGTTTGGATAAGGTTCTCGCCATAGAGGACAAGTATTTGGCAACGTAAGGGGCCAGTGATACAGCCCAACCATACCGTCATCAATGTTGTGCTGTGCAATTATTGGGTTAACCGAGAACATAAGCGAAAGGGATCAGATGAGTTCGCTTCAGCAACTCTGGAAATTCGGGCAAAGCGTTTGGCTCGACAATCTTACTCGAGAGATGCTCCATAATGGTGAACTCATTCGCCGAGTGGAGGCGGAAGGGGTTCGCGGAGTCACATCAAACCCGGCCATTTTCCACAAGGCAATTACAAAGGGCAAAGACTACGATGACGACATCGCACAATTTGCCTCTGCAGGTCTTGGGGTGACGGAGATCTATGACCGATTGACCATCACAGATATACGTGACGCGTGCGATATCCTTCATGACGTTTGGACTGCCTCAAACGGATTAGACGGCTATGTATCACTTGAAGTCTCGCCTCATCTCGCCAACGATACCCAGGGCACCCTCCACGAGGCTTGCCGACTTTACGAAGCGGTCGACCGCGACAATGTGCTAATCAAGATCCCCGGAACTCCGGCGGGGGTCCCGGCGATACGACAAGCCATCTATGAAGGAGTAAACGTAAACGTAACGCTGCTGTTTTCGATCGAAGCCTACGAGGCTGTCGCAGACGCATACATAGAGGCACTTGAGCAACGATTGGAAGCAGGCCGTCGGGTTGATGACATGGCGTCTGTGGCAAGTTTTTTCCTCAGCCGAATCGACTCGCTCACAGATGCGAAGCTTCAGAGTCTTCCGGACAAGCCAGAAGCACATATATCGTATTGGGCCGCTGAAGAGCTCGAATCACTCCTCGGAGAAGCTGCGGTAGCCAATGCGAAACTGGCCTACCAGTCCTTCGAGGCCCGCATCGAATCGGACCGTTGGGCCACGCTGGCAGCCGAAGGAGCCACACCACAGCGTATGTTGTGGGCAAGCACTAGCACCAAGAACCCAGCTTATCCCGACACTAAATATGTCGAACCGCTCATTGGTGACCTGACAATCAATACCATGCCAGAGCAGACAATGGCAGCCTTTCTAGACCATGGTGTAGTCCGAGATACAGTGCGTGAAGATGCGGATAAGGCGAAGGAAGTAATGCAACGGCTATCGGAGATCGGGATTGAATTTGACGCCCTCACAAATCAACTGCTCGACGAAGGCCTCGAAAAGTTCGCAACACCCTTCGATCGTCTGATCGACAGCCTGGAAGAAAGAGCCTCCTTACTCAGCCGGCAAACCGCCTAGGCTTATCCGATGGGGCTTCCAAAACCAACCCCGCAGATCTCGGCAGCACCTTTCGGTTACCAAATAATCGTTGACCCGGACGCTTTCATAAGCACCGCTGCCAAGTTCCTCGCAAGAAAGCTGGTCGCCCTTACAAACATGAGGCATGGATCCATCGCCTTATCTGGCGGTTCCACTCCTGGTCCAATTTACCGAAAGATCTCTCAGCATAAGGGGATTGATTGGAGTCGACTCGATATCTTCTTTACAGATGAGCGCATGGTTTCACACGACGATCCAAAGAGCAACTATCATTTGGCTCAAGAGACCCTCTTGAATCGAGTACCTATACCCAAAGAACAGATTCACCCAATGCCGGTAGAGGCACAAGATGGAATTGCCCCCGCACGCGCCTATGCAAACATTCTTCCAACAAGCATAGACATACTCGTTCTAGGAATAGGAGAAGATGGCCACACGGCATCTCTTTTCCCCCACTCCCCTGCTCTCAATTCTGAGGCAACCGTCGAACAAACATATTCGCCACTTCCACCTTTCGAACGTCTAAGCATAACGCCAACAGTTATTAAGAGTGCTCAACTCATGGTGACACTAGTGCGAGGTCCCAAAAAGAGCCTTGCCCTCCACCGTGCTCTCGCAGACACAACCTCAGTAGACGAATGGCCGGCCAGGATAGCGCGGAAAGGGGTTTGGATAGTGGGACGCGATGTCCTTACGACACCCATAAAGAAGACGTAACTCCGATCCTCAACTCGAGTCAGGCTGTGAAAGCTGCTTTTACGCGCTCCCAGAAAGTCGGATCCTCTCCGCGACCAGGTTCGGGCGGATCTTGTTCAACTGCAGCCAAATCTTTGAACGCTGAAAGCTGTTCAGGCCCCACGTCAGTCGGCGTCCAAACCCGGACTCGTACGAGTTGGTCGCCTCGACCATTGGCACGAAGTTTTGGCATGCCTTGGCCCCGAAGCCTCAGGATTTGACCAGCCTGAATCCCTGCAGGGATAGTAATTCGCGCCTCTGACAAAATAGTCGGGACCTCTAGTTCTACCCCAAGTGCCGCTTGCGAGAACGTAATCGGAAGTTCGATCAAAAGGTCGTTCCCATTTCGATCGAACTGGGCGTGAGGCTCAATCTCAATTCTTACGATCAAATCTCCTGGCTCACCACCCCGCAGACCGACGTTTCCACGTCCACGAAGTTTCAAATAATCTTCTGCTGAGATCCCAGCGGGGATTTCAAGATTGACCATCTTGTCCGTCTTGGCGCGTCCACTTCCAGAACACTCTCGGCATTTATTCTCAATCCTGGTCCCCTCGCCACCACAGGGCCTACAGGGGCTTACGGATACGAATTGCCCCAACATAGATCGCTGAACCACCCGAACTTCCCCAACCCCCTGGCAGTTTTCACATGTCACGGTGGAGCTGCCCGGTTCAGCACCACTCGCATCACAGCGTTCGCACGGGCTCATTACGGAGACTCGAACTACCCGCTCTGCACCGCGTGCCGCCTCTTCAAGTGTGAGAGAAAGTGAAATCTTCAGACTCGACCCGACCCGAGAATTTGGCCCCCTCTGCCCCCCTCCAAATAAATCTCCGAATCCACCAGCTCCAAACTCGCGCATAAACACTTCGAGCGGGTCGGTGAAGTTCGCAAACCCCCCAAACGGCGATTCCCCTGCACCACCTCGACGAACTCCAGCCTCCCCATATCGATCATAGAGTTCCCGCTTGTCCGGAGTGCTCAAGACCTCCCAAGCTTCAGTAACTTCCTTAAAACGCTCCTCCGCGTCCGGTTCCGAATTGCGATCGGGGTGGTACTGCATGGCGAGTTTTCGATATGCTTTCCTTATATCGTCGGAACTTGCGTCCCGAGCCACACCGAGAAGTTCGTAGTAATCCTTACTCATGCGCGCCTTCACTGACCTCTCGGTGACACGAGATCCCAGTGTTAGCAGAAGAAAGTTTCCTCATGGAGTGAGTCGGGTCATGAGATCCGACATCCAATCCACGATGGAAACAACTTTTTGGTATGGCATTCTCGTTGGGCCTATTACTCCGACAGTACCCTGCAAGCTACCTATAGAGTAGTTGGCCGTCACAATAGTCAGGTCTTCGAGTTCAGGTTGCGTGTGCTCAGTTCCAATCGTGATTTGAGGACCATCCGAGTCCGCACGTCCCCCCAATACCGACACCAAAAGTTCCCTGCGTTCGGTCAGGTGGATGAGTTCCAGCATCCGGCCACTCGCCGTAAACTCGGGCTGTTTCGCAAGCGCTGCCGTACTTCCAAGGTGCACTGCTCGCTCCTGGAACGCCCACTCGAAAACATCCGGGCCACTATGAAGGAAGACATTCATAAGGCCTTGAGCCTCAGGATCAAGAAAATCCACACTCTCTAATCTTTCATGAAGCGTGGCCTGGATTTGGCGCAGCGTTGCACCTGCTAAGCGGTCATTTAAAGCGACTGAAACCGCTTCTAGAGTCGCCCTCGGAACAGACGACGCAACGTCCACGTAAACCGTCCGTACGACTCCAGATTCCAATGTAAGAACCAACAACACTTTCTCTGATGAGACCTGTATGAGCTCAAGCCGTTCGAGTGTAGCCAACGCCAGCATCGGCCCCATCGCCAGTCCCAATTCTCCGGTGAGCAGAGTGAGCACACGTGCCGCTTTAGAGACAAGATCCTCGACACCTGCCACTTCAAGGCCACTAAACTCTTGTTCAATCTGTACTCGCTCTCGAGGCGTAAGTCGTCCTCGACGCATGAGCCCATCCACGTAATAGCGGTAGGCTAGATCTGTCGGAAGACGTCCGGCTGAGGTGTGGGGATGAGTAAGCAGTCCCTTGGCTTCAAGATCAGCCATCGTATTCCGAATCGTTGCTGCAGAGACTCCAAACTCGTAGTCCTTTCCAATCTTCTGCGAGCCCACCGGTGCCGCCGTCCGCACAAATGAGTCAATGACTGCTGCCAACACAGATCGTTCACGATCTGTCAGCGTCGGGATACTCATCTCACCTCAGCACTTGCGATTTCTGCCACCATCGAATCCATCCGCAACCAACCTTCAACTGTTGGAATCCAACGGTCCGTTTGGCGTTTCAACCAGCCAGCCTCTTCCCAACGTTCGAGCTGAAATGACTGAGTCCTCGACTGCGACCGCATCGACAAACCTTTGATCGTACGCAGGCCCATCCAGATCCGCTCCAAGGCTTCATCTTTTTCGCTCACACGCTCCCATCCGTCAATTGGACCCAGCCCTTCACTAAGGCTGCGTTTATATTGATCCCAACGGTAGACATTCCAGGTTCTAATGGGTGGAATAAACCCATGAGCCGATGGCCCGAAGGCAAGATAAGGTGCTCGGTTCCAATAGTACCAGTTGTGTCGACACTGCTCCCCGGGGCGGGCAAAGTTAGAAACCTCATAATGGTCATAGCCCGCCGCACGAAACTCCTTCGAAAGAAGACGGTAACCGTCTGCGTAACAAATCTCAGACGGCGCGCTCACACGACCGGATTGGATCCATTTGGCCAGCGGTGTGCGCGGTTCAATGCTTAAGCCATACAAACTGATATGAGACAGGTTTAACCTGATTGCCTCATCGATTTCTCGCACAAGATTTCGTTCGACGTCACCCGGCAATCCAAACAGTAGATCAATGCTAACTCTCTCGAACCCCGCGGCGTGGGCTTCGCTCACTGCAGCAACAGCGCGCTCCCGATTGTGTAATCGCCCCAACCATAAAAGTACCGTGTCATCGAGCGACTGCACGCCTAGGCTGATGCGATTGACTCCCGACTCTCGCCATACAGTTGCGAGCTCGTAAGAAAAAGAGGCAGGGTTGGCCTCAATGGTCCATTCCGTCTTTTCCGGATCAATGTCGAACCAGCGCGCCAGCCGACATTTAAGCTCGATAAGACCTTCAGATCCAATTAAAGATGGTGTGCCTCCACCAATAAACAGGGTGTCTAGAACGGTAGGTGATTCCCATTCCATATTCTCGAACCACCAAGCTGTCTCCATTTCGATAGCGTCTAACCAACTATGAACGGGAGGTTTGGTTGACCGCGTAACCGAAAAGTCACAATAGTGGCAACGGTGCTCACAAAAAGGGAAATGGAGATACAGTGACTTCGGCGGTCGAGCGCACCGGTCGAATGCAGGCTGCTCATACTTTGATGCAAGTTCCAATCCGCCCCCATTCAATGCAGAGCTCATCGATCGGGGAATTAACCTCAAGTGAGACACGTTTTAAAACAGGACGTGCCCAACTGCAGCGAAATACGAATCGACAGCAGATGCGATAACCAGAACCTTACGGCCGCCATGTTTCCACCTCATCGAAGGGATCTTGGTCGGCATCTGCAAGCTGACGGTTTTTCTCTGCTCGGACCTGCGCCCATAAACTATTAAGCACTCCCTTCAATCCAAATCCCGTGACAGCAGAAATCTGGAAAACACCCCATGCCTTCGGGGCATCAATTGCAATTTTTGAATCGGCCGACACAAGATCACTCTTGGTCAGAAGCACGCAGTGTGTAATTTCGGCCAAAGCCGAATCGTGTCCACGAAGCTCTTTACGGAGGAGATCGTATGAAGCCTGTGGATCCTCCTCATCTAGCGGTACTAGGAGTGCCAGCGTGCGAGTCCTTTCAATGTGTCGGAGGAATTGGGTTCCAAGCCCCTTCCCTTCATTTGCTCCTTCAATGATCCCCGGGATATCGGCAATAACGAAGGATCGACCATCACTTAGTCCGACCACGCCCAGATTAGGGGAAAGGGTCGAGAACGGGTAATCAGCGATCTTTGGATCCGCAGACGTGACTCGGGCGAGGAAAGTTGACTTCCCTGCATTCGGCTGGCCTACAAGGCCAACATCAGCAATGAGTTTGAGCTCAAGCTCTATAGTTCGCTCGTCACCCCATTCCCCCTTTTCCCATTCCCGTGGTGCCTGGTGCGTCGCAGACGTGTAACTCGCGTTCCCCCGCCCCCCCTTACCACCATGTGCTACGACCAGTTCTTCTCCCTCTTCCAACAACTCACCCAATCGCTCACCCGTCTCCGCATCTCGAACAAGCGTACCAAGCGGGACCGGGAGGGTAAGGTGTTCACCTGACACCCCTGCCCGATTTCCACCTTCGCCGTGGCCAGCTCGCCCTGCTTTGTATTGCTGTCTGTATGAATAATCTAGCAACGTATCCAGGGACGAATCCGCCCTTAGGATGACATGCCCCCCATCTCCCCCTCTGCCACCGCTAGGACCACCGCGGGGCACACCTCTCTCCCGACGAAACGCTATAGCCCCTGCCCCACCAGGCCCTCCTGTCACTCGAATTTTCGCGACATCGACAAACACGCTACCAGCTCCAATTTAGAAATCGATAGGACCTAGAGTCCAACACGGCGTTTCACTTCACTCCACAAGCTCAATAACTCAACCCGATCCTCTCGAGTCCCCGAAGCAATGCCAATTTCAAGAACGCTTTCCACCGCCTCTGGAGTAGCACCCACATTAAGCGCTCCGAACAAGTGCGCCTTCAGCTGCCTACCGTGTCGACCAGCAGCGAGTTGTGCGACAATGCACAATTCACGGTCACACACTGAGAGCCCGGGCCGGGATAGCGTTTTCCCATACCCATCCGCTATAACCCATCGATCCAAGTCCGGGTGCAGATTGCGAACATTCTCACGCAGTGAATCGTAGGCATCTCCATAAATTCGCGCACAGAGTTCCTCTCCCACAATGAGTCGCTCAGTCAGAGATGTATCAATTGATCCCTTTGCACACCCAACTTCCTTCGCCCTTAATACCTCGAACGCGTTTAGCACTACCGGGAATCCAACAAACAAACAGGACTGGAGTAAAATTTCTTCGATTTCAACAGGCGATGCAATTTTTTGAGCGTCAATAAGCGCTGCCTTCCAGACACCTGATCGACCATTTGCAAGGGCAGCAGAAACACGCGCTAGCGCCGCACACGCTGGGCGCAGACTGTCTATTGCGGCAGGGGTTCCGTCTTGGCCCACTTTAACCAAGCTCAGATACAACTCTAAGACAGCCGACCAATTCACCTCGAGTGTTCTCTATTTCCGGCTCTCGAAAATGTCCAAGCAAATTCATATCTGCCCCACCAAGCAAATCCAGTCCCACCAAACCATGCACAACGGCTGGGCCAATCGCCCTCATCGCACCGTCTACGACCTTAAAGGAAGCCCCCCAACCATCGTTGGGGCATGTGAGACAAAACACCCCTTCCGCCCCTTCCTTGCCCAGTATCCGGCCCTGAGTTGCGAGCATAATGTTAGCCGAGAATGCGGTGTCACCCGAGACCAGCGTAGGGTCGGTCGTCATTGCCTCAATAATTTTTCTAGGTCCAACTTCCCCTGAGGATCCGAATCGCGAATACGCCCGGGCCATCTCTTTCAGTGATAGTGCAGGAGTGGGAACCCCACATCCATCTGACCCCCACATCAGTGCATCAGGGTCAGGTTCAAGCCACCGGGCCAACTCTTCGCGAATCGCACGTTGTAGAGGGTGTGTCCGATGATGGTATCCTTCCAAGGGCCACCCTTGAAACCTTGAAAAAGCCAGCATAGCAGCGTGCTTACCCGAGCAGTTGTTGTGAATGCGTCTCGGCAACTGTCCAGCCTCATCGAGCACACGCGCGGCCTTTTTATCCATGGGCCTGTGGGCTCCACAAGCCAACTTCTCCTCATCAACCCCGGCAGCAGACAATATCGTACGTACAATTTCGAGGTGGCGGGCCGTCCCGTGGTGAGAGGCACACGCGAGAGCCAATGCCTCAACCCCCAACCCCAACTTGTCAAACATGCCTTCTTCAGTCGCCCGCACAGCCTGAAATGGCTTCATCGACGATCGCCAGAAAGAGGTGTGACCCGGATCTCCAAAGGAAAAACTATGTTTTTCACTACGATGTACTACGCAACCATAAACTTGGTGAACCGACTCAGGTTCGCCTCCTCGCTCGACTAAAACCTGGATCGGCTTCACATCATTCCCCTCTCCAGGTCAGCTCGCTCCTTAATGGCCGCCCAGACCCTTCCAGTAGCCGAATCGATGGCAAGATCATCCTCCATTCGCCAAACATCTTCTGGCCGATCCACGTCGTACCAAATCGGCAATTCTTCATAAAGCAGACCAAGTTTTATTGCCCGTTCCCGTGTCCACTGAAGTAGCGTGGGCGTGGACCACGGTGCCGACGAAAAAAGTCTCGAAGCCTCAGGCCACGCTTGTCGCTGTAAGCCTACGGCATAGTAACCACCGTCATCGGTTGGCCCCAAAACTGCCGACGTACGGCGAAGAGCATAAAATCCCTCCGTGAGATATTTCGCAGGTAACGTTGGGTGATCACTTCCAACTGCGAGCACGTAATCAATCCCTTCCGAAAAGGATGCCTCGAACGCAGCCACCAGCTTGTCTCCAAGCGAACCCTCCGGCTGCAGTCGAACAGTTGATTGCGGATACCGCAAAGACAACTTCTCAAACGCCCTTGGTCGTTCAGGAACCCAAAGCTCGAGTGCATCGATACTGTTGCCTATCCCCAACGCATCGTCGAGAAAACTTTGGTATAAATCGGATGCGTCTTCCTCAGACAAGAACGGGACTAGTCGAGTCTTTGCGACACCTGGCTCCGGCAGCCGCCCAAAGATAAGGAGTCGCTGGCTTGCGTTCTCCCCCGTCAACGCGCCGGCTGCAGGGTCGAATAACAGGTCATGACCTTCCCCCCAAATGTCCAGCGAAGGGTCACCGATGCACGCACCTTCCACTTACCTCGTGTTAATTTCAATCACACCGTTTCGAGACTCTGAACGGATCCGATACTTGGGAGGGACCATACTCGAACGATAAAGCCGAATAGCTAAGATGTTTTCGGCCGAGATACGTCGCAGTGTGGTAACGGCATCGTTCAAGTTAAAGTTGCCGTTAACAACGAGCATCGGTTTGAAATACTCCTGGGCACCTCGCCCAAAGGCACTCTCATCTCCACCCTTAAATCCGATCTCGCCCTCAAGCATGATGAGTTCGCGATGGTGTGTGAGAGCCTCATAGGCAGTGCGATATTTGGCCGCTCGAATTTCAGAACCTGTAATCACTAATCTGGTATAGGTCCCCGGTCTGGGCGCACTCGCACAAGCTGTCGAAATGAGAATTCCCGCACACAAGGCAAGACTACCTCTCCTGCGAACGGTGCGACCATTCATGGAGCACCTCCAATGTGAGGCAGGATCCACTCGGGGGAGCTATTCATGACCACCACCTGACGCTCTCCCCGCAGCACGTGCTTCCGCCTCCTCCTTAGCGATAACCAGCAAAGCCGCAGGGCTTTCAGCTTCCTTCAGCAAATCAATCGCCACCTCAACCTGTGCATCCCGAAGCGCACGACTTAACAGTTGTGCCTTTTCACCAAAGGCAGCACCGGACAACTCCCCAGCGATAAGATAATCGATGTAGTGTAGCGAGCGATTAAAGAGGGCACGATCCACCCCTGTACCGGCCTCTTCAAACTTCTGAAAGACACTCTCCCGCATTGCATCAGTGACAACAAACCCCTCTTCGAGTCGGTGGGTTTGTGCCCAATCAACTGACCATCTGAACACAACGTTATATGGTGCTGAGCCCGCATTCGTTGCGAGTCTCCGCAATTCCTGTTCATCCGTAGTAAGAGTGTCCTGTTGAACATTAACATCAGGAGTTATCCCGCCTCCGCCGTATACGATTCGCCCGCCATCCGTGCGGAATTCTTCTCGTTCCTCTTCCACTTGTTGTGGCACCACCGGTTCACCTGAGATGGCGACTGCACTCGCGACAAAATTCCGCATCGCCTCTTCACGATCAAATTTTCGTGTAATTGATCGGCCCGCTGGCGTATACCAACGCGCAGTAGTGATTTTGATGTGATTATCCCCACTAAGCCTGTAGAGTGTCTGGACTGATCCCTTTCCATAACTCGTTGTCCCAACCAAGGCAGCGCGATCGTGGTCTTGCAATGCTCCGGCTACAATCTCCGAAGCGCTCGCACTCAAACTATTCACCAGCACAATCATGGGGAGCCCTTCGTAACGCTCTCCAGAAGGCGCACGATACGTGAAATTCTGGTCTGCTAGTCGCGAGCGTGTTTCGACAACCTCCAGTCCACTCTCAAGGAAAAGATCAGTCACCTGAATCCCTTCCTCGAGCAAACCGCCCGGATTCCTCCGCAAATCCAAGATCAGACTGCGGGCGCCCGCTTCTATCAAAGTGTCGATACTCGCGACCAATTCCTCCTGCGCCTGACGGCTAAAGCCACGTAATGCGACAAAACCAATCCCGTCAGTCAACATGAAACCCTGAGCCTGCTGCACTTGGATCTCACCTCGAACAATTCGAAATGCGAGAGGCCGATCTACACCAACACGGCCGATTGTAATGTTTACAGGCGTCCCTTTCGGGCCCCGCAAAACGCTGACCGCCTTTTCCGAGCTCCAGTCTTCTGCTGACTCACCCTCGACCTCCATAATCCGGTCTCCAACTTCGAGACCTTGACGCAACGCCGGAGTGTTTGGGAGCACTTGGACGACGGTAATCCAGCCATCTTTCGGGTCAATACGGACACCGAGGCCTCCATAATTACCCGTGGTACTATAGCGTAAATTTTCCCAATCTCGACTGTCGAGGAAGTCCGTGTATGGATCACCCAACTTCTCAATCATTCCATCGATTGCCATCTGATAAAGTTCATCAGGTTCAACCTCATCGACGAACCGATCCGAAAGGAGTCGATGGACCTCAGCAAGAAGGCGACGGCTCTCCGCCACACCTACCTCACCACCTTTATTGATTAGCCATCCCCCACTCGTAAGCATAATTACGCCAATCACTAGTGGGGTTGTCCATGACCGGTCCGTTCTCATCCCTCCTCCATTCTTCGCATCAAGACCCTGCCACCAATCATTCGCCAAGTCGCCTGAGTTCTATTCCAGGAAAATTCGTAACCGCTTTCGCGCTTTTCAACCTAGCCCTGTCGAAACCAGGTTCTCCTCAGTTCATCTCGTCCGTGGCAATCTCGTAATCCTTGAGGCAGTGCGAAAGTTCAGTACACCATCCTAAGATGTCAGAAGCGCGATGACGACGACGAGGTATAGCGTTTAAAGGACCCCCAGATGGATCCTCCCATATACTTACATTTCGTCCTGTAGTGCCCCAGCGCATCAAATTACTGGCATCAGTAGGCATCACCAAAAACGTTTGGAAAATGGCTTGCCAGAACACATAAGATTGTCTTTTCAACACTGGACGGGGAACCACTCGCGTCGATGAGTTCAATGCAGTCATCTTCGATCGCGAGTGTCCGATAGCCTCCTCTGATACGTTCCATAAATTCGCTCTTTTCCAACTCGATCCGATCTGGTTCATTGCCGCCCACTTCCTGTCGAACCTTACCCACTAAAATCGAAACATCCAGAACAAGATACAGATCTGGAAGGAGTCCACCCGTTGCCTCCGTCGTGATGGTTCGGATCGTTTCTTGTGAAACCCCACGCCCAAACCCTTGGTAGACGCGTGTAGAAAGTTCAAAGCGATCACAAAGGACCACTTCGCCACGGCTGAGGGCTGGGCGTACGAGCGTTTCTAGGTGCTCGTAGCGGGAAGCAGAGAAAAGGAAAAGCTCAGCCATTCCGTCGAGCTTCAGTTCTGGATGATGCAGGATCACCTCGCGGACGGCTTCTGCGGCAGGTGTGCCGCCCGGTTCTCTCGTCGTGACGTGTGGGATGTCTCGTCCAGCAAGAAAACGCGATATCCGGTCAATCTGGTAAGACTTTCCCGCGCCTTCCGGGCCTTCCAAAACAATAAACAGCCCTTGCTTACCCATTTCGATCATGTAGTCCAATTCGGATGCACCAAGAATAACGTGACAGCGGGATGGTCCAGATCAAAATGTAGGATCCGTCGTAACAAAAAGTGTGCCAGAGACTGCTCCCGAACCGTTCGCTACCGTCATATCCAACAAGGAGCACCATATAAGAGCGCCGAACCGCAAAATTTGTCGCGACCGTCAGTCGTAGTATTCAACCCCCAGATGCGTAATCTGCTCTTCTCCCATAAGCCAGCGTAGCGTGTTCTTCAGCTTCCAATGTTGGATAAAGATGTCATGCTCGGGGTAAAGATCCGGTGCCGTTTGCGGTGCTTTAAAATAGAAGGAGAGCCATTCCTGAATCCCCGACAACCCAGCTCGATCTGCAAGATCTAAAAACAGCGCAAGATCTAACACAATGGGAGCTGCCAAGATCGAATCGCGACACAGGAAATCTATCTTTATCTGCATTGGGTACCCCATCCAGCCGAAGATATCGATATTGTCCCACCCCTCCTTGTTGTCGCCACGCGGTGGGTAGTAGTTGATCCGGACCTTGTGATACATTTCGCCATACAAGTCCGGATACATCTCCGGTTGGAGTATGTGCTCTAGCGCTCCAAGTTTCGACTCTTCCTTAGTCTTAAAACTCTCCGGATCATCAAGGACTTCACCGTCCCGATTACCAAGAATATTTGTTGAGAACCAGCCACTCAGGCCAAGCATACGAGCCTTGAGTCCCGGTGCAATAATGGTCTTCATCAATGTTTGACCGGTCTTAAAATCCTTTCCTCCAATGGGCACAGAGTTCACCAAGGAAAGGTCGATAAGTGCCGGGATGTCTAAGGTCAAATTAGGGGCCCCATTGGCAAACGGAACCTTCTCTTTCAGAGCCGCCCATGCATAAAGCATCGACGGGGCAATGGCCGGATCGTCTTCACCCATAGCTTTCTCAAAAGACTCCAGTGTGCTGTGCACATCTGTCGGCTTCATGAAGATTTCAGTGGAAGCCGCCCATATCATCACTAGACGATCACAACCCTGTTCTTCCTTGAACCTCCTAATATCCGCGCGAAGCTGTTCGGCCAGTTCGCGTTTACTGGCACCTTCTTTGACGTTCGAACCCTCTAATTTTTTCACATAGTTGGTATCGAACGCTGCGCTCATCGGTTCAATTCCACTCATGAAGTCTTCCAACGGATCAATGTCCTCCGGTCGAAGAACGCCACACACCCTCGCTGACTTGAAGGCATTATCCGGTATCGGATCCCACGCCCCAAAAACAAGATCATCTAGACTCGCGAGAGGTACAAAATCACGAATGAGCGGCGTTCGACTGTCCGTTCGTTTTCCGAGGCGAATCGTGTTCACTTGCGACAGTGAACCAATCGGCTTTGCAAGACCTCGTCGAGCAGACTCAACCCCCGCGATGAAGGTGGTCGACACTGCACCCAACCCCACAAGGAGTACTCCGAGCTTGCCTTCGGGCGCATCGATCTGGTCCGGCGATCTATTTAGTTCCACTGTAGTGAGTTACTCCGGTTTGGCGGGCTATTCTAGCCCGTGACTAGGTTTTGGTTCGCCATCGGGACGCGTTGCACGATAGACCCACCAAATTCGCTGCACCGCAGTCAAGTTAGTCAAAATAGCCAACAAGATGATTACAGCCTTAAGCACCATCCCTTGTTGGCCAAGGTACACTCGCTCGCCAAAGATGAGCGCGGCAAACCCGAGCAAGATCACCCGTTCCGGGCGCTGCATGAGGCCCACAGAACATTTGATCCTTAGGGCTTCAGCCCTCGCCCTCGTGTAACTAATCATCAGAGAGCCAGCCATCGCCCCAACAATCCAATAGATCATGGCGACATCACCAAGCGCGAGCCGATAGTCATTGTAAAGCGATAAAAGGCCAAGATACACCACGATCTCGGACAGGCGGTCTAACGTCGAATCGTAAAAGGCCCCAAAAGAAGATGCGAGGCCAGTCCGCCGAGCGACCGTGCCATCGAACAGATCGAATACACCGCCCAGAAGAATCAGGAGCCCAGCCCTACTTACCATGTGTTGGTGAAAAAAATAGCCCGATGCACAAGTGACTACGAAACCGATCGTGCTAATCACATTAGGGTGCACTCGGTGCTTGGTCAGCCAGGCCATTATGGGTTCGAACGTCTTCCGCAGAATACGTTCCCCCATATCTCGTACTGGTTTCATCATGGGATGATGATCCGACTCTCCTCACCCGTACGGATTCCTTCTCCGATCGCTCGGTGGACCTTCTCCATCAGCTTATCGAAATTGGCCTGGGAAGAGACGAGGGCTTGGTAGCGGGTACTAGTCTGAATCTCTTCTTGCAGATCTGAGAATTCCTTCTCTTGTTCTTCGGTTGGGGTCTCCCCTTTTCCAACCACCTCGAGAAGCGCTTCCTGAAGTCCTCGAAGCTTATTTAACATCTCAGTAGCTTTAGAATCATCACTTATTTCTCGATGTGCCGCAGCAAGATAAGCATATTCAGGCGTTTGGGAGATAACGCGCCCGAGTTCTTCCGCTCTTTCGAAGATGCGTTTTCGATCGTCCATAACCACCCGCTCACACGTAAATCAGGAAGTGCCGTTGACACCGATGGTGCGGTGATCATCGGCAGGAGTGTTGGACGCTGACGGATCTGCCCTCAGATCGGCATCCATCGACCGAGTATAACCGCTACTCGGCACCGACGCGACTCACACCTACACTCGCAGATCAGTCCTCTTAATGGCGCTCGCAAAGCGCGGTTTGCCTGACAAGTCCGAGGAGATGCGTGCTTCAGAGAGCCCGGAAGTTGACCTAAGAAGGTCGAGGACTGCAGGGCCTTTTGAGCTGTCAATTTCGAGAAACACACAGCCACCCAGTCCGAGTGCAATAGCTGCCCCCGAGATTATCTGTCGTATGATCTTGAGTCCATCTGGTCCTCCGTCAATGGCAAGCCGCGGCTCATAATCTCGTACCTTAGGATCTAACGTCCGCCAATCCATGGAGGTGACATACGGCGGATTTGAAACGACGAGGTCGAAAGTCTCTTGTGGTAAGATCGCGGACCAAATGTCCGACTGACACAATCTGAGTTCAAGTCCTTCGATACCACTATTCTCAATGTTTTCCTTCGCTTGAGCCAATGCTTCTTGAGACACGTCTAGACCCACTACGTGACTAACCAGTCCTTCATCGAGAAGTGCTAGGGCGATAGCCCCCGAACCCGTTCCAATATCTAGGGCACGATTTATCGGCGCACGATTCCCAATCCAATCTTCGATGTAATCGACTAACTCTTCAGTCTCAGGACGAGGAATCAGGGCACGCGTGTCTGAAATCAATTCAATACTGCGGAATTCGGCCGTACCTTCTATATGCTGTAAGGGTTCTCCGTTTAGACGGCGAGCTACTGCCATCGCAACTCGACCCGCGGTTGCGGGGTCAAGCTGGACTCCACCTTGATCCAAAAGATCTGAAGGCTTCACATCCAATACTGTTGCCACCAATCGCTCCGCCTCAAGGCGAGAAGATTCTATGCCCTGAGAGCTGAGTTCACGGGCAACCCCCTGCACAACCTCGCGCCGGGTCGGTCCGATTGGACGACGCACCTCACTCTTCAATCTTTGGGGCTCATAGTCATCCGTTCCTCAACGCCTGCCATTCTCAGCGCCTCACACAACTCGCCCAAATCGCCACCAAGAATGGCTTCAAGACGGTGAGTCGTAAGTCCAATACGATGATCTGTTATTCGGTTTTGGGGGAAGTTGTAGGTTCGGATCTTCGCGGAACGATCGCCGGTGCCAACTTGCATCCGCCGCTCTCGCGCCCTCTCTGTCTCCTGCTCTGCAATCATTCTATCTAACAACCGACTGCGAAGGACTTTCAGGGCCTTTGCTTTATTTTTGTGCTGCGATTTTTCATCTTGACACGAAACAACCAAGCCCGTGGGAACATGTGTCACTCGTACGGCAGAGTCCGTGGTGTTAACAGATTGTCCACCAGGGCCCGAGGACCGAAACACATCGATCTTGAGGTCAGATTGAGCCATTTCGACATCCACGTCCTCCGCTTCTGGAAGGACCGCCACCGTAGCCGCCGAAGTGTGGATTCGACCCTGACTTTCGGTCTCAGGCACGCGTTGGACTCGATGCACACCTGATTCATAACGAAGGCGTCCATATGCCTCCTTCCCCCTGGCAATAAAGACGATTTCTTTGAGTCCTCCAAGGGTACCCTCACTAGAACTCACGAGCTCAACGGTCCAACCAGATTCGCTCGCGAATCGTGAATACATGCGGTAGAGATCGGCCGCAAATAAAGCAGCCTCATCTCCACCAGTGCCAGCCCGAATCTCGACCACCGCAGGACGATCATCTAGGGGGTCCTTGGGTACCAGCAAACGCTGTAGATGTTCTTCCGCTTCCTGACGCTCCGATTCGAGGGCCACCACCTCTGCTTGGGCAAGTTCGGTCAACTCCGCATCTTCGCCGCTCGCAACAAGCTCCCGAGCTTGATTTAACTCATCAAGCATCTTGAAGTGGTGAGTGGCGGCGGCAGCTACGGGCTCAAGCTGTGAATGCTCCTTAGCAAGTTCCCGTAATCGATCAATATCGCTGATCACATCTGGATCAGCCATCTTAAGGCCAAGCTCTTCGTATCGAGTTACTGCTTCGCGCAATCGCTCGATCAGAGGATCAATCTCAGGCATTGGGCTCAAGTCTCGGATCGAGTTTTACGAAACAGCCTCGATCGACAGAGGGAAGGAACGCCACGCGAACTCGGGGCGCTTCTCAGGAAGCCGCCGGGGACTCCTCTTCAGCCTCATCCGAGGCCTCTGGACTCACCGCATCAGAGCCTTCGTCAGCCGTTACGACACCGGTGTCCGCATCATTGTCGGCATGATCAGGGGCAGAGATTTCTCTGTCTACTTCCGCCGTAGAGTCTTGGGACTCAGCCTCTACTTCGGGCGCCTCACCCTTTGCCTTCGACTTCTTCTTCTTTTTTGGTGTCTGCGATTCGCCATACTTCGCCTTGAAGCGCTCAACTCGACCCGCCGTATCAACTAGCTTTTGACGCCCCGTGAAGAACGGGTGGCAGTGGGAACAAATCTCGACATGAATCTCACCAACCGTCGAAAAGGTCTCAGTTACCCGCCCACAAGCGCAGGTAATCTTGGCCGCTGCGTATTCTGGATGTATACCGGCTTTCATTTTCTATTCCGTACCCTGGTGATCAAAGGAGCCCCTCACGCGAAAAACTCACATGACAACTATATCATATCCATGTGGATGAGGATATGTCGGAGACTATATTTTTATAGTGCTTTACATCTGCAAATTGTTGGCCTAATAGAACTTCCGCTGACTCACAACATAACCGTAATCACTTACCAGGTGTCGTAAGCCATATTCGATCCGCAACCACTGATTCGATTTTGTCGCGCGTGTAGTAAAGTGGGAAAAATCGGTCCTTGGCCCAACCTTCAAAAAGATTACGGTACATTGGGTCGTCCGGATCCCCCGACTGTCCTGGAGTGTTGGTGAAGACTGCGGTATCCCAATCTCCTGCCTCCGCTATGAGCCGAAATGAGGCGCCTGATGTTTGATTGTCCCCGAAACCAGTTTGATTCACCGTGAATCCATTGCCACCGCGAACCATGGGGCCGACTTCTAGTCGTGCACGAGTCTCCTCGTTGACAGCTCCTGACAGAGGGTGACGAAGCCGAATGTGTTTGAATTTCTCTGATCCATATTCCCAAGGAGATTCCCCAAATCGATCGGAAAGCTCCTCGAGAGCCTCTGTAAACGTCTGCGCCAGGAATCGGTCGCGACCCATAACTGGATCACCTTCACCCAACTCAGAAAACCAGATTGGAGGAGACCCTAACCAATCAATCATCTTCTTCATCGACACAAATCCGAGCAGGCCTCGGATCTCTGTCGGAATCGCGAGGTTCATGACACTTCCCTGAAGTTCTCGCTCCCATGCTACATATATAGCGGCTTTTCGCGATCCAGGTCCGAGCTCAAAATTCCAATCCAAAAGTTGATCTCGAGCCTCTTCCACCTGCCCGTTCAATTCGATGCCGCGCAACATTGGCACGAGTGACCTGGCCGGAAGTGAAACGTAGTCCGTAGCGAGCTGCATCATCTCTGCCATCGTAAACCGCCGGCCCGAGCTCAACACTTCGCCTATTCGGGCACTTCTGAATGGATCACTCCAGCTCCATCCAACAGCGTCGCGGTGCTCGTATTTAGGCGGAACGAGGTTTTCGTTGGCCGTAGCCCAATACCCCTTAGTTGGGTTGTACACGTTTGGCTTGTGCTTAATCTCAAGATATCCATCCCACTCATACCGGCCATCACCTGGTACGGGCACTAAACCACTCCAGTTTCGACGGATTGGGGCAATGCCGACAGCCTGCCAACCGATGTTACCCTCACTGTCGGCCCAGACCATATTTTCACCTGGAATGTGGCTATAATTGCAAGCCTCACGAAACTCTTCCCACGTTGTAGCTTGGTCCATCCGAAGACTTGCCAGGTATGGAGCGCCACCGAACTCCATCCAGCCAGCTCGTACCGCATACGCCACACGGTTCTGTCGATCTTCATATACGACAGGCCCGTGACGAGTAAACTTGTGCTGCACCTTTGCATCATCTTGGCCCTTAACAGGGATTGCATCTTCGATAACACGCATCGCCTCCCAGTCGCCCTCATACCGATAACGATTCGGATCATCTGGATGTGTGTCATACACATACAAATCTTCGGCATCGGTCGAGAATACCGTCAGACCCCACGCTCCATGCTGATTATGGCCAATTGATATTCCCGGAAGCACGGGCTCTCCACCCCCTATTACATCCCAGCCTGGACCGACAAGGTGAACCAGGTAGCGCAGTGATGGAGCTGCCTGCACACGATGTGGATCGTTCGCCATGATCGGGTTCCCACTAAGCGTCCTCTGTCCGGATACGACCCAGTTGTTACTCCCCAAGAGCGCTCTCTCAGCCGGAGCGAAGGGAGCATTGACACCTGGGAACACGGGGATGTTGTCGAGGGCTTTGCCCCCCCCAGGGAGTGCACCCATTTCCTCTTGGGAAGGTCGATACACAGGCTGCACATCTTCAGGTCGGAACCGCATGGGACCTCTGAACGCACGATAAACATCGAGGATTTCAGATTTCAGCAGCGAAGCATCAATGGCCGGATCTATAGTGAGATCTGGTTCACCCGGATGAAAGTACTCAATCTCTTTAACTTTCTCTGACCCGACCGCCGCGACCGAAATGCCCAACGACAACTCTTGCCCAATATTGCCAAGAAGTCCTTGATGCCGTGAGATCACCACCTCAGGAGTCCAAGGCTGAGGCTGGATCCCTAGAATGTCGAATTCGACCGGAAGCAAATCGGGATTCCGTTCTGTTTCTTCGATGTAAGCGTTTACCCCATCAACGAAAGCCCGAATAATCTCTCCACCTCGTGGGTGATAGAAATCAAGCTCCGTCTCGATGTCCTTTCGGAAGCGGAACAAACGCGCCCCTCGGTCTCGCTCAAGTTCACGCGGCCCCAAAATTTCTGAAACTGTTCCAGTCGCCTGACGTCGCCAAACTTCAAACTGGAAGATACGGTCCCGAGCCGCACTGTAACCCTGCGCAAAAAAGAGATCATGTTCAGTTTGAGCGTAGATGTGTGAAATGCCCCATAAATCCTTAAGGATCTCAACTCCGGCTTGAAGCCCAGGAGCTCTCAGAGTATCAGTCGTGGGGGCTGCAAAGCCTTCACTAAACGCATTGGGTTCTACGCGGAACGAGGACCCCAACCAAACCGGAAATGCAATAACCAGCGCAAGAAGCGCGAGTGATCGAACCCGCATCAGACCTCCCTCAAAAAATGTTTGGCGACCGAGACCCTTCACAATAGAACCGCCTAGCGTAAAGCTAAGTCATGCTTCACAGACTATCAGGAAGTTTTACTAACACCACACGTTGAGGGAATCATCCTCCTCCGGCAGTGTGTGCCTAAGATACCCTTTCCAGAACTTCCTCAAGCGCCCGTCGCCCTTCCGCTGCCGCACCCGTCCAGTTCTGGTGTCCGCGGAGTTCTGAATGACCGATCGAGATACGCCCAAAAGGTTCTCGAATCACATCCGGTGGCGCGGGGGCACCACCTTGCCCAAAGAAAAACCCTGGGCCTGGAGCCACATAAGCATGGCCCCAACGGTTTAGCACCAAACCTCCGATGTCCTCCGCGGGGTCGAAACCTGCCTCCCCGAACAGGGTTACCATCTGTTCCCGTAATCGGCGCTCATATTCTGCAAACGGAGTACTTAGGAGCTCGGTACGACCGACAATCCCTTGCTCTACTGCCGACAATCCTGGTCTCTCGAATGTTATATAAAACGTGAGCATGGTTGGGTGATCCGGACCAAACGGGGGCCGGTATTCACCAGCATACATCGGACGCCGAATATTGCAGGAGAAACCTAAGTCCCCCTCGTAAATACAAGCGGCGATTCCAAGACGCTCGAGAAAACGCCAGTTTCGGAGCCCCACATTGGCCACGAGAATTGGACCATGACGGAATGTTTCGTAGGCCGCCCGATGTTCGTCAGGCAAATCCCCTACGACATAGCGGTTCATCCAGCCGCCCGATGCCATGACCACTCCAGAGGCTTCGACTGTGTAGGTCCGGCCCTCGTGCAAGTAGGACACACGAACACGTTCGCCCGCGTCTCGTCCTCCTATATGACGAACATCAATGACGGACGAAGCCAATCGAATGCGGACAGTTTCTCCCGCTTTATCGAGCGCCCCGAAGTCGATCTGTCCACCGATGACATCACCAAATTCCACCTTACCGTCGATCGCATCCGGAATAACATCTTTCACGAAATAGCGAGCGATGCCCGTGTTCCCGCCGGGGAATGAGTGAAAAGCTTGATCGTCGTACCGTGACGGAAGGCCGAAGCCGGGGAGCGCGAAATGATGCCCCCACCATGCAGAGACTACGTCACAGCCAAGCCCAATGATGCTGGCCAGGATGGGATCTACATATGCTGTCACCTCCGGCGGAAGGCCCAATAAATTCTCGTAGTACTCTTTGAGGGTTATGCGATCGAGCCACTCCAGATCCTCCGGGGTCGCGCCCGTCGGGCGGTGATCATTGACTTTAGCACTTCTCCATTTGGCAAACCCATTACGCAACTCGGCCGACCATGGAGCCTGTGATGGATCCTCCCATAGTCTCCGAATCCAGCCATCGCCCCCTGATTCCCCGAAGAAATGGCCCACCGAGAACTGATCCTCCACCCAATGCATAAAACCATAGTTCTCTAAGGGAACCCGAACATCACCATCCCAGGGCGCGTATTCAAACTCCCGGGGAATTCCAAGTGCAGTGAAGTAGTCATCGGGCTCGCCGGTCGCGGGCCTGACTCCGAAGTCGTTTGAACCTTGAGGGCCTATTAACCGAACGCCATCGACCTCGAGTTCATTGCGCTTCGCTTCGCCCCCAAAAATGGGGTGGTTGTCAATCACGAGGCAGTGGCCTGATGGGTGTAATCGTTTGAAATGGTGTGCGGCTGACAAACCTGCTAACCCTCCGCCAACAATCACCACATCAAAATGTTCCCCTGTATCGATGGCACCGTTAGGTGCTGGGTGACGAGCATCTCGTAGACGATGGGCTGCCTTCACGACTTCGGGCGTATTCCCATGCGAAGACGCATAATCCCCAACCCCACCTGGCCCATACCAGTCAGACCCCAAGACATCTGACCATGGGTCTACTGCAACCGACCTGTCCCCCACAGGCCCATCGAGGCCACAGGCCAAAAGCGTTGAGGCAGCGAGGCCTGCTCCCGCGACATTAACGAAGTCACGACGAGTAATCGCCTGATCAAGCCCTAGGTCATCTCCACGGAATCGACCCATTACATCTTCCCAGAAGTCCGATAGCGTTCAAACCAAGCCAGTATGTGTTGGACTTTCGAGATCATATGGCTTGGACGTGCCCCAATTCCATGAGATGCCTCCGGAATGCGAACGAGCGCTGACGGAATTTGTTGGATCTTGAGAGCCTGATAGAACTGCTCAGACTCAGACATCGGAGTCCGCCAGTCCACTTCACCCGTAATCAGCATGGTCGGTGTCTTGACGTTTGCAACGTGGTGAATCGGCGAACGGTCCATGTAGTGTTCAAGTGCGTTCCATGGTTTATCGGGGAACCAGTAATTTAGCCCGCTCGTTCCACCCATATCTGCGGTAAGGACCCAACTATACCAGTTAATTACCGGCTTCTGAGAAGCGGCTGCTGCAAACCGATCCGTGTGACTTACAATCCACGCTGTCAACACTCCGCCCCCCGAACCACCGGTCACAAACAGTTGCTCCTCATCCACATACCCACGGCGAATCACCTCATCAACTCCTGACATCAGATCATAAAAATCGTTTCCTGGATACGCGTGGTGAATTTCGTTTCCGAAGTCCTCTCCATAACTCGTGCTTCCACGTGGATTGGTATACAAGACGACGTAGCCCGCTGACGCATAGAGTTGAACTTCTGCACTAAACCGGTCCCCATAGTTCGAGAACGGTCCTCCATGAATTTCGAGTATGAGTGGATACTTCTTGTTCGAATCGAATCCTGGCGGTTTCGCAATCCAACCCTGGATTGGGAGTCCATCGTGGGAGGATTCATACCAAACCTCCTCAACGTCACCGATCTGCTTCTGTTCAAAGAGGTCTTCGTTCACCCACGTCAATCTGGTCGGTTCGGTATCAGGTGAACCCACTGCAAGGTCAGCTGGGTGACCGGGTGTCCCATACGTAAACGCAAAACGCCCATTCACGGACACAGTGAAGGTTCCGCCACCATAGGGTCGCCCAAGCGAAAGGCCCTGCACGTCCGAGGCAAGATCGGTGACGGATCCGTTCAAATTGACGTGAGCAAGACGAGTATTTCCTTCAGTATCGTATTGAACGAAAATTCCTTGACCATCACCAGCCCACTGCAGGTTCCCTATCGAACGATCCAGGTCATCGGCAATCATACGAGGATCACTTCCATCTCGATTCATGATGTAGAGCTTCGAGACCTGGTGACCCAGGAAGCGATCGTCATACCCTAGGTAAGCGATCTTTCGGCCATCGGGCGACAATGCTGGTCCACCGTCTGGCCCCCGACGATCCGTGAGCTGGCGCACTTCACCTTCGTCAATTTCGATCTCGTATATCTCTGAGTCACTTGCATGGTATTCCCAGTCCTCACGTCGGTTAGCCGAAACGATCAGATACTGCGAATCAGGCGTCCATTCGAGGCCGCCTCCGTGATCATATGGCCCATCTGTGAGTTGGCGAGGTGTCCCTCCTTCGACTGGCAGCACGAAAATCTGAGAGTGACCCAGCGGGAGGAAACCTGCCCCGTCCGCCCGGTAGATTAGTCGTTCATAGGTTTTGGCAGGCGGCGCCCAATCTGCCCCATCCGGTTTGGTGGGAAGCTCCGCAAATGGATTGATTGCGTCAGGGACAAACATACTGAACGCGATTTTCTCCCCATCCGGTGACCATGAAACACCAGTTGGACCACGCTCAAGGTGCGTAAGCATGGCAGTCTGTCCGGTATCCATCCAGCGAAGAAATAGTTGTTGTTTTCCGTTCTCGTCACTCGTGACATAGAGCAACCTGGAGCCATCGGGCGACCAACGCGGCGAAGAAAAGTTCTGCTGCCCTGTGAGAAGGGGACGGTGTTCTGATCCATCGTAATTCACGATCCACAGATTGCTGCGTTCCCTGTCGGTCATGATGTCAAGAAATGTCCGCACGTAGACAACCTGCAATCCATCTCTTGAGATCTGCGGATCGGCCACATACTCGAGTTCGAACACATCGGCCGGTCCGAAGATGTTCGTGGCCTCTTTTCCCTGTGCACGAGCAACTCCACTCGTCGAAATGAGTAGAGCACAGAGGAGAGTAGAACAACTATACGCGCGACGGACCCATAATCTCTTCATGATACCTCCAGAATGATATTCATTTTGTGCGGACACCTCATCTGTGCAGTCCATCCACAATAGCGCCATTCCGCTTCCCTAGTAAGTTGCTGCCACTCAGATATCCGGGCTCAGGATCGGTTCGTATTGCTTCCATGAACTGCACCATCGTCAAATTGGGCAGCGACTGTGCGAACGATGCGAGCGATGTGGGTTAGATCGTTAACAGCATAAGTCGCAAGCAGTTCTTGAAGGGTACCATCCCTCAAGCCTTGTTGTGTACAGTCACCATCCAAATCTTTTCCACCTTCGAGCAGTCTACTAAAGGCGATTAGAGTCGTTTTTCGCAAATTCGAAAACTGAGCAAGCATTTCGTCAAGCGAATGATCCTGTGTGAGACGGGTGTGCTTTGCAGATTCGATAATTTCAGACAGTCCAACACTCTCTTCTAGCAGAATCCAATTGTCCATCTCACCTTGGATTAAGCGCGTAAGCGCAATAACGGGGCTTGATCCACCCTCTCCCACACTTGCATGAAGAAGATGTTCAGGAAGGTCTTCTAAGATTGTTCGAACAGTGGCCGGTGTTCGAGCTAACAAGGTCAGAAGGTCATTACTAGGGACAGACATCTATTGACCTCCTCATAAAATCACAGAAAATCCATTCACTACTGGCTATGAATCTACCGACACAAAGGGTTCTACACCTGATAGGTAATATTTACTAGAGTTGTATGCTCTGTAACTCGTCGGCATTCTTTGCAACGTCGAGCTATGTTTACTCAATGCACAGTGATTCCAATTTGAACAGTAGTACGCCAGAACCGACTCGGTTTCTTGAGCGCCTGCAGTCTAACAAACCGCTCATCGGCGTTGAACTTCGTCCGCCTCGAAGTGATCTCACACGAAGCGGGGCAATAGACAGCTGGATTGATCTTTCCCATTCTGTCCGTCGCGTCGTGTCTCGTGACGCCTTTCTCATGCTCACCGATAATACAGTTGGGCAAGAGGAGGAAGAAAACCTGCAACATCTCACGATAAATCTCACCAGTGAGGTAGAGCCTTGGCGGCTGGTCCCTTTTCTAACCACCAAGCATTCACTGGAGTACTGCCTTCACTATGGAGATCGTGCACAGCTAGGAGGGCTCGACGCCTTAACTGTTGTTGGGGGCGATGTGATAGGCGCCGCACGCTGTGTGCCGCACTCATATGAACTCAGGCAACAACTCCGTGAACGGGCACCTGGGATGGCCTTGGGTGGTTGGGTAAACCCACACCACCCGACCGATGAACAAATCCAGTTTGTCATGGACCCCAACTTCGAAGCAGACTATTACCTGACTCAAGTTGTCTCACAGCACGAACTTCCCATGGTAGAGAGGTGGCTGCGCGCGACCGACGACGCGGGCCTCAATATCCCGGGAGCCTTCGGAGTCTTTTTCTATCGGAATGGCCGACGCGATTCGCTCAAACGCCTGTCTAGCTTCTTACCAGTTCCTGTTGACGAAATAGCAGCGGAGTTTGAATCAGGCATAAGCCCTGTGAAACACTGCGCCAATGCCATCATCGCGCTACGCAAGCTCGGGATTAAACACATTTATCTATGCAATCTTGGAGCACATCGCGCAGGAGCCTTGTTCGAACAAATCCTTGCCGAAATACAAACACAGTCGACTGGACCATTGTAAGCTTAAGAGAGGGGACGAGGGCAGCGATATGAGCCCAATATCGAGCTGCTCGTCGGCTTAGGCAGTTCAACACCAGGGTCCAGTTCACAGGAGTGGAACCATAGGAACCGCTCCTACTATGGACTACGCCTGCAGCACGGCAATCGCCCGTTCTACATCACCGCCCGGTGCGGAGATAAGAACTCCAGCGACTGCTGGCCGCACCTCTTCCAAAACCTCTCGAGCTATAGAGGCTCCCTCTTCGAACACTGACGTTTCATCGCGTTCGGAGGCTCGGCGCATCCTGTCCAGTACAGATGGAGGAACCTCGACACCGGGGACCTCGTTAGCCAAAAATTCGGCGTTTTCTAATGACGCAGGAGGCCATAAACCGGCAATGAGTGGAATACCAAACCCTTCGACCAGTTTCGTAAATTTAAGAAATTGAACCGGGTCAAAAATCGGCTGGGTCACAGCGTAATCTGCCCCGGCTTCAACTTTCCAAGCGAAGCGACGAATCTCTTCTTCTATATCCATCGCACTAGGGTTGACCGCCACACCAACCACAAAAGAGGTTGGTGCACCGATCGAACCACCTCCGGGATCGCGACCAACATTCAACTGACGCACAACATTGGTTAGACCAATGCTGTCGATATCGTAAATGCCGCCAGTATCGTAGGGACCTCCTCGTGGAGGATCTCCTGTGACTAGAAACAAATTTCTAAGACCTGCTGCAGCAGCCCCTAAAACATCGCTTACCATACCAAGCATATTCCGGTCTCGGCAGCTATAGTGGGCGACCGTTTCGAATCCGAGTTCGCGCTCAATGACAATGGCAGCGGGTAGCGAGGCTATCCGACTCCGGTGAACGGGACCGTCTACAATGTGAACCGTTTCAATACCAGCGTCCTGTAAGCGCCTTGCACTCGTAAGCAGAGAATCAGGCTCCCAACCACTGGGCGGCGTGAGTTCAACACTTCGGACAAATTCGCCAGATGCTAAACGGCATCCAAGTCCTGATCGGTCCGCAAGCGGCAATGGTTCGACAACGCTCTCGTGTTCAACATCATGTACTACATGACGCGTCACACTAACTGGACGGAACCTTTTCTTTCCAAGCAGGTCAACCATGAATCGTGTGTGCTCTGGTGTCGTCCCACAGCAGCCACCAACAAACCGAGCACCGGACTCCGCCATGCGCCTTGCATAGCGGCCCATATACTCCGGGTTCGCAAGATAGATCTTTCGATCTCGAACATCACGAGGAACACCCGCATTCGGGAGCGCGGACACTGGTCGATCGGTGGTCGCCACCATGCGTTCTACTCCGATGAGCATCGCGGAAGGACCGACAGAGCAGTTCAGGCCGATCACATCGACACCTGCTTGGTCAAGGCTGTGAGTGGCAACTTCAATGGTTGTACCGTAAGCCGTAGCCCCTTCTTCACCGAAAGACATTTGGGCAAATACAGGGGCACTGCCCGCTACGTTCCGAACTGCACGGACTGCTTGCAGTAGTTCATCGAGGTCAGCAAAAGTTTCGAGCATGAAGCCATCTACACCACCCTCTGCTAATCCAGTAGCCTGTCGCTCAAACATCTTCGTTGCCTCGTTGACCGATGTCGGCCCCCATGGCTCGATTCGGATACCCAGTGGACCTATTGCCCCGAGTACACTTGCTCGGCCTCGGGAGCTTTGGATGGCTAACTTCGCTGCAACCTCATTGATTTCTTCGGTGCGATCCTCCAGTGCAAAGGCACTGAGTTTGACGGGATTGGCACCAAACGTGTTGGTCTCGATCAGTTCGGCTCCGGCCCGTACGTATTCCGCATGCACGGAAAGCACCACTTCGGGGTTACTAAGACTAAGCTCATCAAAGCACTTATTGACGAAGACACCGTGTTGATAAAGCACAGTCCCCATCGCGCCATCTAGAACATGCACACCACCGTCCTCAACCAACTCCCGCAGCCGGCTTCTTCCCTCACTCACGGGCAATCACTCTTTCGGATCGTAGCTGAGGTTGGGTGATAGTAAACGCTCGGCCTCCGACGATTCGATCCCACGCCTGCGGGTGTAATCTTCGACCTGGTCTCGACCGATTTTGCCTACTCCGAAATAGTGCGCCTCCGGGTGCGCAAAATACCAACCACTAACAGAAGCTGCCGGCATCATCGCGAAAGATTCGGTAAGTTCAATCGCCGTATTCGAACGCACATCGAGAAGTTCAAAAAGAATCTCTTTCTGAGAATGATCAGGACACGCAGGATAACCAGGCGCAGGCCGAATCCCGACGTAGGCTTCGCGTAGGCGCTCTTCGTTTGAGCATTCCTCTTCATGTGCGTACCCCCAGAGGTCCTTCCTAACGACCTCGTGCAGATGCTCAGCAAGTGCTTCAGCCAGCCGATCAGCAAGCGACTTAGCGAGCAAACTCTGGTAATCATCCTGCTCTGCTTCAAACGACGCGCAAAACTCATCGAGACCAATACCCGCCGTGACGGCAAAAGCACCACCCCAATCTGGAATCCCCAAGCCTTCATCTACAATGAAATCGGTAAGCGAAAGATTGGGACGGGAGCCCTTTCGCTTCATTTGTTGACGGAGATGTGAGACAACCGCAAGTGACGCAGATCTTTCTAGATCGTTGAAGAACACGATGTCATCCCCCCGGGAGGCCGCAGGAAATAGCCCCGCGACGGCGCGCGCCGTAAGGACATCATCGCTGACAATACGATCAAGAAGGCTTGTTGCGTCTTCGAAAAGCGTGCGCGCAGCCTTACCCAACGTCTTATCCTCGAGCACCTCAGGGTAGCGACCCTTGATCTCCCATGCCCGAAAAAACGGTGTCCAATCAATGTAATCGACAAGTATGTCTAACGGATACGGATCGAAAACGTGGACACCCGGTTTTCGCGGGGCTTGAGGAGGAAACGCCGAGCAGTCGATCTCTAACCGGTTCTTGCAAGCACTTTTAAATGGAACCAGACTACGAACACGTTCAGAAAAATCGGAACGAATCTTTTCGTACTCACCTCGGACGTTCGCGATAAAATCCGAAGATCTTTCTTCACTGAGCAGATCTCCTACCACACCCACAGCTCGAGATGCATCGAGAACATGAACCGTCGCCCCAGAGTACTTCTGCTCAATTCGCACGGCGGTATGCTTCCTGGAAGTGGTAGCGCCTCCGATTAGTAGTGGAAGTTCGAAGCCCTCACGATCCATCTCAGACGCGACTGTCACCATGTGGTCAAGCGACGGGGTAATGAGACCACTCAGCCCGATTATATCGACGCTGTGCGCCTTGGCTTCTGCAAGAATTTTATCTGGTGGCACCATCACACCTAAGTCAATAATCTCGTAACCATTACACTGTAGTACAACGCCTACAATATTCTTGCCAATGTCGTGAACATCTCCCTTTACCGTCGCAAGGAGAATGGTACCCTTTCCTTTCGATGCAGCCGCCCCCGTCGTACCGATCGCTTTCTCAGCTTCCAGGTACGGTACGAGGTACGACACTGCCTTTTTCATTACTCGCGCAGACTTTACGACTTGGGGAAGGAACATGCGTCCGCTACCGAAGAGATCGCCTACGCGATTCATTCCAGCCATAAGTGGCCCCTCGATAACCTCGAGCGAAAAATCAAATTTCTGCCGTGCTTCCTCAGTATCCTCTTCGATGAACTCGACTAACCCCTCGACCAGTGAATGCTTTAGCCGTTCTTCGACCGAGAGTTCCCGCCACCTGTGATCAACAACAACTTCCATACCTCGCTCGCGGATGGTCCCCGCCAAGTCGGTCAAACGCTCAGTCGCATCCTTTGTTCGATTAAAGAGCACGTCTTCGGCGGCGACCAAGAGGTCCGGATCGATATCATCGTAAACGGGCAAGCGACCAGCATTAACGATCCCCATGTCGAGACCAGCTCTGATCGCATGGTACAAGAAGGCTGAATGCATAGCTTCGCGTACAGCGTCGTTTCCACGATACGAGAAAGAAACATTACTGATGCCCCCGCTTGTTAGCGCACCGGGCAACTCTTCCTTAATTCGACGTACCGCTTCCACGAACGCAGTTCCGTACTCGTTGTGCTCAGGGATTCCGGTTCCGACTGCAAATACGTTCGGGTCAAACACGATGTCCGATGATCGGAACCCGACTTCCTGCGTAAGTAGCCGATAAGCACGCGCACAAATATCAACTTTCCGTTCGATTGTGGCAGCCTGTCCTTCTTCATCAAAGGCCATCACGATCACACTCGCACCGTAACGTCGGAGCAGGCGCGCCTGTTGTAAAAACTCATATTCCCCTTCCTTCAGGGAGATGGAGTTCACGATCGGTCTACCTTGGATACACTTAAGACCAGCTTCGATTACAGACCATTTTGATGAATCAACGACAACCGGAACACGAGCGATGTCAGGTTCAACCCCGATAAGGTTTAGGAACTCAGTCATCTCTGCGGCGGAGTCGAGCAGGCCTTCATCCATGTTCACATCGAGCATCTGTGCGCCGCTATCCACCTGATCCCGCGCCACATCTAGCGCCTCCTCTCGACGTTCCTCACCTATAAGCCGTGCGAAACGTGCGGACCCCGTCACATTCGTCCGCTCACCAACATTCACAAACAACGTCTCTGGGCGGATCACAAAAGGCTCAAGTCCTGCGAATCGTGGGAAAGGCTCTGCCTCGATAGGGACACGGGGCAAAACACCAGCTACACGATCAGCTATGGCTCTAATGTGGTCCGGGCCAGTACCACAACACCCCCCGACAACGTTCAAAAGGCCGCGGTCCGCAAAGCCTCCAAGGACGTCAGCCATATGCTCAGGTGTATCGTCATAGCCTCCAAACTCATTCGGGAGGCCTGCGTTGGGGTGACAGCTGACGCTCGTCTCCGCAACTCTCGCAAGATCCGCGATGTAGGGCGAAAGTTCGACGGCCCCGAGTGCGCAGTTCAGGCCCACAAAAATCGGATCAGCATGCCGGACCGAGATCCAGAATGCCTCAACCGTTTGACCTGATAGTGTGCGCCCAGAAAGATCGGTGATTGTCCCCGATATCGCGATTGGGATCTCTTCTTCAAGTTCCTCGGCAAGTTGGAGGATCGCAAAGATCGCTGCTTTACAGTTTAGGGTGTCAAAAACGGTCTCAATGAGCAGCACGTCAGCTCCACCCGTGAGCAATCCAATGGCCTGTTCACGGTACGCTGCAACCAATTCATCGAAGGTGACCGCACGAAAGGCAGGATTTTCGACGTCGGGGGAGAGAGAGGCAGTCTGGTTTGTGGGCCCCAAACTCCCCAACACAAAACGCGGCTTCGCCACATCCGCCTGAGTGAACTCATCCGCTAGACCTCGGGCAATTTCCGCAGCCGCAACATTAATCTCACGCACAAAGGCGTCCGTCCCATAGTCCGACTGAGAGATTTCCTGCGCATTGAACGTATTTGTGGTGATGAAATCAGCACCCGCCTCTAGATAGGCTCGATGAATGGCAGCCATATCCTCCGAACGCGTGATTGACAGGAGGTCATGATTTCCTAGGAGGGGTGTGGGATGATTAGTGAATCGATCTCCACGATATGCATCTTCACCTAGAAGAAGATCCTGAACCATCGTTCCGGTCGCCCCATCCAACACTAGAATACGCTCAGCTAAGGACGATCGAATACGGTGGATTCTTGTTGTGCGTGCGTTTGACACAAACACCTCAATTAAAAAACCCCGGTCGCTAAGAGATGCGCCCCCGGGGGTAGCTCTTTAGCGAGTTGTTTAGCGTGGCTGCAATCTGCCTCAAATCACCACGAGTGGGCTTATATTGCCCGAGATTTAACTTATGAGGCGTGGAACGTGTTGGAAACGGTAGGTGAAAATTGTTCAAGTCCTGTTTCATCCTGTATCTTATGGTTCACAATCCAAGGCTAAAAGAATTTTCGTCCTAGGGAGATCACATACTCGGGGAGGGGGCTGGGGGGATGAAGACACTGACCTTCCTTTCAATATGTCGAGCGCGTAGGATCGGGCGTCAAAACAATTCTATGATTATCCCTATTGCTATATAGATGAAGCTTATTAGAGCCATGATTTGGGGGCTCGCCTGTTTTTCCTTAGTCGTTAATTTACAAGGGGAACTCGCGGGACAAGCCAACGAAATCTCGGAGACACCCCAATCAACGATTGCAACTGGTGGAAGAACCGCCGTTGCTAGGGCCATCCGTCTCGAAGGCTCTATTTCGATCGATGGTCGACTTGATGACCTTGCCTGGCAGGATGCACCCATCATTTCCAGCTTTATTCAAGGTGAGCCTTTTGAAGGGGCTGAGCCAACCGAGCCGACAGAAGTTCGGGTTTTGTTTGATGATCAAGCCATTTATGTCGGCGCTCTCATGTACGAAACAAACCCAACCGTAATCCGCGCACGCCTCGCCCGGCGTGACGAGCGAGCTCCGTTCGACCATTTCACTCTTTCGTTGGACCCAAACCGAGATGGGCTCACTGGTTACCAGTTCCGTGTTAGTGCCGCCGGAGCGGAAGGAGACCGATACCTTTTCAGCGACTCGGAAGAAGATGAAAACTGGGACGCAATCTGGGATTCAGCGGTTCAAATTAATGACCGAGGCTGGACCGCTGAGATCCGTATTCCTCTATCTCAGATTCGTTATGAAGCAAAACCTGGCGAACAAACTTGGGGAATCAATTTTGAACGGCGTAGGATCGAGTCAAATGAGACAGATTATTTTTCTCTAGAATCACGCACTGTTCGTGGTAAAGTTAGCCAATTCGGTACGATCGACGGCCTTCACCTTACAAGTGCAACCCGACGAATTGAAGCCCGTCCATTCTTCGTATCGCAGTACCACACAGCTCAACCCGAAGCCGGAAATCCCCTTTTCGATGGAAGCGAGCTGAACCCAAGAGGAGGAGTCGATCTCAGTGTAGGGATCGGATCGGCGTTCAGCCTCGACGCGACCTTTAGCCCCGATTTTGGCCAAGTCGAAGTCGATCCTGAAGTTATTAACCTCACAGCTTTCGAAACTTTCTTTCCGGAAAAGCGTCCATTTTTCGTACAAGATGCGCGGATCTTTGACTTTGCTGGCGGTCGGGGCGGACATGGAGGACGTGGAGGGAAGGCTCTATTTTTCACTCGCCGCATTGGAAGAGAGCCAAGCAGTTTCGGACCCGGGGCGGCAGACTTTCGAGATCGACCAGGTCAGACTTCGATTCTAGGCGCAGCCAAATTCACCGGACGGACAAACGGGGGACTGTCCGTCGGAGCTTTAGCGGCCGTTACGGGCAGTGAGAGAGGACAGGCCTACTATACCGAAGGCGATTCAATCGGAACCTTTGTTGCAGAGCCACAGGGTGAGTTTGCCGTGGTTCGCCTACAACAGGATTTCCGAGATGGCGGAAGTAAAATGGGATTTATTGCAACGGGGCTTAAACGAGAACTTCCGGAAGACGGATCATTCGACTTTCTACCCTCTAATGCCTACAGCTTCGGGATCGATTTTGAGCACCAGTGGGGCGGCGCTCGAGCACGCGATTTCCGGCTATGGGGGTTCTACTCGGGCAGCCTTGTTCAAGGATCCAACGCAGCGCTAATGCGACTTCAGAAAAATTCCAACCATTATTTTCAACGCCCTGACGCAGCCTATTTAAGTGTGGACTCTACAGCCACATCCATGTTCGGGAGTGATTGGCGTCTCCAGCTTGAGAAACAAGGTCAACACTGGACCTGGTCGACATGGCTCGGGCAGCAATCACCGGGATTTGAGATTAACGATGCTGGTTTTATCACAACGGGAGAACGCCTCGACATCGGTGCGAGCATTGGATATCGGCAGATTCGCCCAGGAAAGATCTTCCGAAACTATAATCTTAACCTCTATACCTACCATAATCTGCGCCACTCACTACTCGATGATGTGACCTCGAGCGCAAATTGGACCCGAGCCTACGAGACAGGATCGATCTGGCTTAGTACCCGATTCACGTTTCTCAACAACTGGGGCATGAATGTGCGAGGCTCCTATTCACCGGAGAGCCAGTCTGATTCGGAAACACGGGGCGGGCCCCTCATGACCGACCCTGACAATTGGAATGTTAGTCTCAGCTTTAATACAGATCGAAACGACCCGCTGAGCATCTCGCCGACTGTTTCATATAGACAGGGAGGACTGAACAGCGGACACGAGGTACGAACTGGAATGCGATTCTCATTTCGACCTCTATCAAACTGGGAAATCGAGTTGGGACCCAACTACTCGGTAACGCGTGACGGGGCACAGTATGTGACTCGCTCAAATGCGCTCGAGTACACTCCGACATATGGATCGCGCTATGTGTTCGGGGATATCAAACGGAGATCTCTCTCCATGGAGACGCGGCTCAACGTGGCCTTTACCCCCGACGTGAGCTTTCAGCTGTATGTGCAGCCTTTGCTCTCATCTGGAGATTATCTCAAGTATCGACAGCTTGCAGCTTCTGAAACATTCGATTTCATCGACTTCGAAGAGGGTACACCCATCGAGCTTGACGGGGTTGTAACCGGTTGCGCAAACGGTCAAACCTGCACTCTTGATGACCTGCGATATTTCGATTTCAATAACGACGGCACCTTCGATCACACTACAAGTGATCGAGATTTCAATGTCCACTCCCTACGTGGAAATGCTGTTTTCCGATGGGAGTACCGACCGGGTTCTCAGCTCTTCCTGGTCTGGCAACACAACCGCCGAGAATCTCTGGACGTCGGAAATTTTGACTTTGGACGCGACGTGAATGGGTTATTCTCCGCACCTGCTGAGAACGTATTTATCGTCAAATTCAGCCAGTATATCGGCCTGTAGACGACTTCACATAATGGACCATCCCTTGAGACAGTCGCGCCTCAAGGACATGACGTGCAGGTTGTGTTTGATCGATTAACGGAAGTTCACATCGAGAAAAACCCAGGAACCTTTTTCGTTGATAATGATGAACACAAATGATCATGAGCAGAAGTTTCGCATAGTACGGGTTACCCTCCGCCAGATTGAACTCCCACTTGTCGAGCGCTTCGCCATCTCATCCGGTTGGATAGAGAGCAGAGCTATCCTTCTCCTAGAGTTGGAAGATGAAACCGGTGCCCATGTCTGGTCTGAATGCGTGGCTGGAGACCTGCCCAACTATTCTCCAGAAACGATTGATACCGCATGGCTCGCTCTTCGAGAATGGTTGCTACCTCGGATTCTCGGGACCGAAATTGAGGCGCCGCAGCTGGTTACCGATTTGCTCGATAGGGGAGTAACGGGTCACCACATGGCCAAGGCAGCAATCGAGATGGGGTGCTGGGGCCTAGCGGCCGAAATCGCAAAAATGTCATTAAGCCAATTCCTCGGAGGCACGCGTAAACACGTTGCGACTGGGATCTCGATAGGACTCCAGGACTCACCGAACATTCTAGTCGAAAAAGCTGAAGCCGCAGTCGCTGCAGGATATCGCAAAATCAAGCTCAAGATCAGCCCTGGATCCGATATTGATTATGTGGCTGCCGTCCGCGAGGCACTAGGCCCAAATCAGCCTCTATCTGTCGATGCCAATGCCGCCTATACACTCGACGACAGAGATCACCTGGCTGAACTTGATGCCTTCGATCTAATCATGATCGAGCAACCACTTTCTGCTGGTGACCTTTGGCGCCATGCCGAACTACAAAAACAACTGACAACCCCCATATGTATTGACGAGTCCGTGGTCGATCCAGCTAGTGCCGAGGATATGCTGGCTATGGGGGCGGGCACGATAATAAATATTAAGCCGGGGAGAGTAGGCGGCTTCCACAACGCTCGCAGAATCCATGATATCGCCAAACAGGCCGGGCACCCTGTATGGTGCGGTGGCATGTTAGAAAGTGGGATCGGTCGAGCGTATAACGTAGCCCTTGCTTCCCTTCCCAATTTCGATATCCCCGGGGACCTATCCCCCAGCAAACGTTACTGGGAACAAGACGTCGTCACACCAGAATGGACGATGAATACCGATGGGTTCGTGAATGTCCCCCTGGAGAGAGTTGGCATTGGAGTCGATCCGGATCGCGACCGGATCGAAGATCTTACCACCCGTTCCGACTCGATGACCGCTGCCATAAACGCGTGATATGATCGAACTTCGGACACTCAAGGATTTAGCCGAGTTACGTTCCTGCGTAGACCTCCAGAATGCAACCTGGGGGGAAGGCTACTCAGAAGTTGCCCCCACTTCAGTTCTCCAAGTATCGCAAAAAACGGGGGGCTTCTTGGGTGGAGCATTCGTCGGTGACACGCTAGTAGGTTTCATCTATTCACTATTCGCAAATTTCGAAGACACGATCTGCCACTGGTCCCATATGTTGGCAGTGCATTCATCCGCACGCGGTGAGGGATTAGGTCGCCGCCTCAAATTATTCCAACGCGAAGAACTCCTGACACGTGGGATTAGCACAGTGTTCTGGACGTTCGACCCAATGGTTGCCCAAAATGCGCACCTCAACCTGAACCGACTCGGAGCCACTATTCTGACTTACGTTCCGAACATGTACGGTGCCGATACGGGAAGCCTGCTTCACGTCGGGGGCGAAACGGACAGATTCATTGTGCGCTGGGACCTCGAAAGTCGGCGGACTCGCAGGGCGGTTGAGGGGGCCTTACGGTTCGATAGCAAACAAGCACCCAAAAAAGACTGTCTTGTCGCCCGACCAGGTCTGGGGTCAACATCAAAGGAAATGCCTTCGGGAGATGAGGTCTTCATTGAAATCCCCGGCGAACTCACTGACTCTACAGAAGAAGATGTCGATCTGGTACAATGGCGAGCGACAGTACGAAACGCGTTCATGAAGTATCTTAGGAGGGGGTATGCTGTACAAAATCTCTACCGTGGGACCAGCACCTGCTACTACTTCCTTACCCGATCATAACCGATCTGTACCCCAAAAAGGGTACCTAAACACTATGCTGAGTCACGCCAAGCTCTACAGCCAACGACTTCAGAAAGTGGAACTGGACGTTCGCAATGGATTGTTAGTTGCTATTGCCGTAGGCGGCTTCGGGGTCGGCGCAGAAGCACAAACACCTTATTCGATCCAAGATATACTTTCTGCTCCCTTTGCTACCGATCTCGTCGCCGCCCCCAACGGCGCTGCGTTCGCCTGGGTTCGATATGAACAAGGTGCCCGCAACATCTGGGTTGCAGAAGGACCAGACTTTGTCGGCCGTAAGCTCACTGATTGGTCCGATGATGATGGTCAAGACCTGCTATCACTCCACTTCACCCCAGACGCACGCCGTATCGTTTTTGTGCGCGGTGGAGGGCCTAACCGTTCCGGCGAGATCCCAAACCCGAGATCCGAACCAGAGCCGGCCACACAGACATTGTGGGTCACCTCTCTCGATGGAGGAACCCAAGCCATTGCCGATGGCGCCTCGCCAGCAATAAAACCTGATGGAAGAACACTGGCGTTCATCCGTCGAGGACAGGTTTTCGCAACCCCACTCGCGGGGAGAGCCGATCCAACACCTCTGTTCACTATAAGAGGGAGCGCTGGATCTTTAACCTGGTCTCCGACAGGCGACAAACTCGCATTTGTAAGCAACCGTGGGGACCACTCTTTCGTTGGCGTATTTGATCTACCACACCGAACAGTTCGCTATCTAGACCCCAGTTTGGATCGTGACGGTTCGCCAACATGGTCACCTGACGGAAGCGAAATCGCGTTTCTTCGGATCCCTAATCGGGGTGGACAACTACCCTTCTCACCCGTTCGTTCCGCACTCCCTTGGTCCATCCGCATTGCTAACGTGAGTTCAGGGACCGGACGAGAAATTTGGAAGGCAACCCCGGGAGAAGGGAGTGCCTTTCATGCGATAACGGGGCCACAGTTGGTCTGGCTTTCATCAGACCACCTCGTCTTCCCATGGGAGAGACAGGGCTGGACTCAATTATACTCGATTCCAATTACGGGAAGTGGAGCCACTCTACTCACGCCGGGAGATTTCGAGGTCGAACACGTTCTCCCTTCTACAGACGGACGCCAGGTATACTTTTCATCGAACGAAGATGACATTGATCGCCGACATTTATGGCGAGTGACAATGGACGAAGCGCCCGAAGCTTTGACTTCCGGCGACGGCATAGAATGGGGGGCAGCTGTAACTGCTGATGGGCAAACATTAGCATTCCTTGCTTCGGACGCTACAACGCCCGCACACGCCGAGGTGCTACCTGCAGGAGGGACTAGGCGACCACTTATACATGACTTCATGCCCAGCCGATTTCCCCATCAAGAGCTGGTTACGCCCAAACAGGTTGTCTTCGGGTCTGAAGATCTACTACCAATCCACGGTCAATTATTCCTCCCCCCCGAGATTAATCCAGAAGAGCGTAAACCGGCCATCATTTTTTTCCATGGTGGCTCACGGCGTCAGATGCTGCTGGGGTGGCATTATCTCCGATACTACCATAACGCATATGCCTTGAATCAATACTTTGCGAGCCGCGGCTACGTTGTCTTATCAGTCAACTACCGTAGTGGGACTGGATACGGAATGGAGTTCCGTGAGGCGCTAGATTATGGAGCTCGCGGCGCTAGCGAATACCGAGACGTTGTGGCTGCAGGGTTATTCCTTGGTTCTCGAAGTGATGTGGATCCCAACCGGATCGCTTTATGGGGAGGGTCGTACGGTGGATACCTGACAGCCCTTGGTCTCGCGCGTAACTCGGACCTGTTCGCAGCGGGCGTCGACATCCATGGGTGCCACGATTGGAACGTGTGCGTCCAAAACTTTGTTCCCTCCTACCAACCTGAGCAACACGAAGAATTCGCACGTCTTGCTTACGAGTCTTCCCCAATGGGGTGGATCGATGGGTGGCGCTCACCAGTTCTCCTCATTCATGGTGACGATGATCGAAACGTACCGTTTTCAGAATCTGTGGACCTGCTAGAAATGCTTAGGCAACGTGGCGTAGAGGTTGAGCAATTAGTCTTCCCTGACGAAGTACATGGATTTCTGCTTCACCGGAACTGGTTGGCCGCCTTCGAGGCCACTGCCAATTTTATGAAGGATCGACTGAGCCCTATAAGCACCTCAGACAATAACTAACAAGGAAATAGTTCAGTGAGTAGAATCAAAGGAAAGCTCGCGCTCATTACCGGTGCAAGCGCCGGCATCGGAGAGGCCTGTGCAAAACAATTGGCGCGTGATGGCGCGGATTTGATCTTGTGGGCCCGCCGAAAAAAACGTCTCACCCACCTCGCATCCGAGATCACTGACGAGAGTGGCGTGACTGTTGACATTGCAAGCATCGATATCCGCAATCATGAGCTAGTCTTTAAAGAATCCGATCAATTGCGGGCGAACGGACAGAGCCCCGACATTGTGATCAATAATGCCGGCATGGGGGCTGGAATGTCTCTCATGCAAGAGGGTGAAGTTGAAGACTGGAACCGCATGATCGACACTAACGTCAAGGGACTTCTCTTTGTCACACGGGCGTTCTTGCCGGATATGGTAGAGCGAAACCACGGACACCTAGTCAACATTGGGAGTATCGCAGGCCGCCAGGTCTACCCCCGAGGCAATGTATACAACGCTACTAAGTATGCAGTGCAAGCTCTTACTGAAGGAACCAACCTCGATGTCCTCGGAACGAAAGTTCGCGTCTCAAGCGTGAACCCCGGGTTAGTGGAGACAGAGTTTTCCCTCGTGCGTTTTGACGGAGATGAAGCTCGGGCCGAGGCTGTTTATGAGGGGTTCGATGCATTGAAGGGGCAAGATGTTGCGGAAGTAGTTTCGTTCGTGGTTAACGCTCCACCTCGTATGAACGTAGCGGACGTGCTGGTTTTTGCTACAGACCAACGGAGCATCCACCACGTTCACCGAAGCAGTTCTTAACCCTCTCATAATAGGCGCTGGAGCGTAGCGACCCGGCATGGCTGCTACCCTCCATCCCTTCCTCTAGTCTACGACATCATTGACCAGCGCGACGTGCATCACCCACCCGCACCCACGGGGTGCGTTCGAAATAACTGTCCGTCATCCCCTTGAGGTGGCGGGACAAGAACACTAGGGCGATCAAATTGGGAACGATCACTATTGCGAGAAACACGTCTCCAAGAGACCACACAACAGCTAGAGGTAGTACCGCGCCAATGAAATGCATCCCAACAAACATGAGTTTATAGGGAATGACCGCCTTCGCTCCAAATAGGTAATTAGCACACCGGTCTCCGTAGTAGCTCCAGGAGATGGCCGTGGACAGGGCGAAAAGAAGCACTGAAAAGATTACGATGTAATGACCCCAATCACCTAAGGGGGCAAGCCCTCGCCGAAATCCGAGTTGAGTGAGCGGTGCCCCACTCTCCACCGCATTCCCGTACAAGGTCGACAACTCGCGCCCGTCGTCCGCTAGCGCAACCTGTCGAACAGGATCAACTGAACCAGTGAACGGCTGAGTTTGTTCCTCGTCTTCAAAAAGTTCCTTGACTGAAACCTCATGCCACGCAAGGTGCGGTTCCGTGGTATTCGCCGGTCGGCCAGCTGTGTAACGGACTGTCCCAGTGGGTCCCAATGGAGCAGAGCCCCCAGAGTCATCAAGTGCAACATAGGAAACATCGCCCCCGTCAAGCGTGATCTGCGTTGGGACACGCGAGTCCCAAGCTCCAGTCATGATCACAACTAGTGCCGTCATGGTGACAATGACGATTGTATCAATAAACGGCTCGAGTAGAGCGACGACACCCTCTGAAACAGGCTCATCTGTCTTTGCCGCGGCGTGTGCAATCGGCGCCGAGCCCTGCCCTGCTTCATTCGAGAATAAACCGCGGCGTACGCCCCACATCATCGTAATCAGAAATGCACCTGCTCCTGTCCCCGCGATACCAGCCGTCGGGTTAAAGGCTTCCCGGAAAATTAATGCGAAGGTCCCTGGGACTTGCCCGAAGTTTAGGATGATTATGATGAGAGCCCCTGTTACGTAGATCGCAGCCATAAAGGGGGCGAGGATACTCGTGACACGGCCAATTCGAGTGATCCCTCCCAGAATCACGAGGCCGACAATAGCCGAGGTAACGAGTCCGGTGAGAACCTTACTGATGTTGAACTGGGCGAACATGGAATCCGCCACCGTATTTGCCTGAATCGCATTCCCCGTCATGAATGCCGTAAGGCCCAACATGATCGCGAAGAAGGCGGCGACCGGCTTCCACCGTGGCCCCAATCCACGCTCAATATAATACATGGGTCCGCCCGAAACCGTACCGCTGTACTTAGCGGAAGTCTCTTCAACGTCTCTGAACTTTTGGGCGAGTGTCACTTCGCTAAATTTTGTCGCCATCCCAAGAAATGCAGTCATCCACATCCAGAAGAGGGCTCCGGGCCCACCCCAGTGGATAGCAGTAGCAGCACCTGCGATGTTTCCAATGCCGACCGTAGCACTCAGAGCAGTGGTGAGCGCCTGAAAATGAGACACATCCCCAGGATCATTAGGGTCATCATATCTGCCTGTCGCCACTGCAAAGCCGTGGACGAAGCGTCTGATCTGAATGAACCCCAGGTTCAGTGTGAGGTAAAGCCCAATCCCAAGTAGAAGAACCACCTGAAGCGTGAGCTTCTCTTCGCCGATCGTAAATCCGAACTCAGCGACGTTGTGGTTGAGCCAAGCGACGATATTGGCGAAACCGTCGGCGAAATCCATGGGTTACCCCCGTCTGAAAGTTTCGGTGAGTTTGGGACGGTGACCAAGGCCCGGCAAGTTCGGAGCCTCCGTCTCATCACAATAATGTTTTCGTTATTTAGGCGGACTTCGCCCGATGAGTCCACGGCCCCACACGTTGTTTGACCGATTTATATCAGGCAGGGCCCCGTCGGGATCGAGTTGTACTTGCCTCACTGCACCTCCCACCACCTGCAATACATATGTGCCATCTACCTTCCAGGCATCTACAGGAGCACTATGGCGTTCCTCACCCCCATCGCGATAAAGGAGGCGCACCTCGAGTGGCATAGGGATGCCTCCTCGGTTCTCAACTGTTACAACCGTTGTATCAGCGGTCCGTTGAACGGATACAATCGCTTGGTCGAGAACTGCATCATCATAAATCCACCCGCGAAAAAACCAATCGAGATCCTGCCCAGAAACAGCCTCCATTGTCCTTATGAAGTCAGCTGGCTGTGGATGTTTGTACGCCCAACTTTCGATGTAATCCTTAAACGCCCTATCAAAGACTTCTGGTCCGAGAATCTTCTCTCGTAACATAACGAGGGCCGCAGCAGGTTTATTGTAGGCTAATCTTCCAATATCCTCCTCAGGAATACTGTCGGGCAGCGTAAACACAGGCATGCCTGGGATTCGACTATCATCAGCAATCTGAGCAGGAGCCATGAACCCACCGAAGATCGGTTCACCACCAGAAAAGTCGATACCTGAGTAGTAGTTGATGAAAGTGTCGAATCCTTCGTCCATCCATGCGTAGCTTCGTTCGTCTGACCCAACAATCATAGGGAACCACGTGTGTCCTATCTCGTGATCAGTCACAGAAAAAAGGAAGGACCCTCGTGACTGATAGGAGCAGAATATGATCATGGGGTATTCCATCCCGAGGGCGAGACCAGCGATATTGATTGCGACCGGATAAGGGTACCGATACCACTTTTCAGAGTAATGCTTAACTGAGTGCCTGAGGTACTCAGTCGATTGTTCCCAACCGGAGACACCCCGCGTTCCGATGCTTTCCTCTGGATAGGCTGACATAATGAGTACGTCTTCCCAACCCGCAGCATCCCAAACAAACCGATCCGAGGCCGCCCAAGCGAAATCGCGGACATTCTCTGCTCGGAAATGCCACGTCAGCGGGGCCTCCCCAACTGGACGAGTCGACCCATCTCCCACTTCATCTGGTCCGATGACAAAGATTGTCTCCTCCGAGACTCTCGCCTGAGACAGTCGGTCCAACTGGGTGGAGGTCAAAACCTCTTCGGGATTTTGAAGTTCACCTGTGGCCAGAACGATAAAATCTCGCGGGACGATAAGTTCTACATCAAAATCGCCATACTCAAGGTACCACTCGCCCTGACCCAAAAATGGTGATTGATTCCACCCCGCCACATCGTCGTACGCAAACATCCGCGGGTACCACTGCGCTAATTGGTATACCGTACCACGCCGGACATCCAAACGCCCCATTCGGTCTCCCCCTCGCTCGGGAATCTCAAATGAGAAATCAACCGTCAATTCGAGCTTCTGTCCGGAGGGGCCAAGGGGTTCATCGAGGAACACCTCCATCATCGTATCTTCGATTCGGTATTCAGGAATGGAGAGTTTCTCACCTCGGTCCAGCGTTACACCCCCGATATCGAAACCTCCGTTATCAAAGAAGCCCCCGTGCCGAGCTCCTTCTTCTGCGCGTTGCGCACCATAGCTGTCTTTACGAAACAGATTTTGGTCGAGCTGAACCCATAGACTAGTCAGTGAATCGGGGCTGTTGTTCGTGTAAGTAATTGTTTCAGTACCCGAGATCATATTTCCCTCAAGGGTAGCTTTAATGGAGTAGTCTGTTCGTTGCTGCCAATACGCTTCCCCTGGCCGCCCCTCCGCTGAACGAAACGCATCAGGTAGAGGAAGATCCAGTGGTGCAAAAGCCTCCACTGGATCAAAAATCCGGCGAAGCGAATCAAGCCTCACCAACTCAACCGAGTCGGGCTCGGCCGTTTCCTGCCCCATTGTCCTACCCGGCAGTGCCAGATCAATCGTGAACAGAGACAGGTACAGCAGAAGAGTGCTGACCCACCAAACTCTATGTGATCGCATCAGTTGCCTTTTACATTCATCTTGTTGGTCGTCATTTACAGGTTCGACATCAAGTAAGCCCTCACTTTGGTACTCCGGTCAACCACGAAGGATGACCTCTGATGTACTTCTACTATGCACCAAGGTCTTGAACAGAAGGTGTAGCGCAAGGCATCATTCCAACCTTGATTTCTGTACACCAACTTAACAATAAGGTACACCATGGCCTCTTTCTCGTTCGAACGACGCGCCCATATCACCTCTTTCTTGGTACTCGCGCTAATCTTGATCGCCCCAGAGATCTCCGGCCAAGAGAAAACTTGGAGCTGGACACCCGAACTCAGTATGCGGTTTCACCAAGTTGGGAGTACAGCGATCTCCCCTGATGGTTCTCGCATCGCTTATGCGGTACGAAAACCTCTTATGGAAGGACCAAAGTCCGAGTATCTAAGTCATATTTGGATGGTAGACTCAGAGGGGAGACGCGCGGCACAATGGACACGGGGGGGAAACTCTGCCAGTGATCCGCAGTTTTCACCCGATGGGAATTGGCTCACCTTCACAACGTCACGCTCCAGCGAGGGGTCCACCCCCATGAACCAGGTGTGGGTCCTCCCGCTTTCCGGCGGTGAAGGACGTCAAGTCACCACCACTGAAGCCTCAGTTGACACATATCGCTGGTCACCTGATGGTTCCCGTATCGCGTTCCTGATGCGCGACCCAGAGACCTCCGCAGAGAAAACCGCCAAAGAAGAAAAACGAGACGTAATTCTAGTCGACCGAAACTACAAGTTTTCACACCTGTACGTTGTTGCGTTACCTGAAGCTCGAACGGAATCCGTGAGATCCCTCAGGCTGACTGCAGGAGACTTTCACGTGACGGGGTTTAGTTGGGCTCCGGATGGAACTCAAATCGTGTTTTCGCACCAAAAAGATCCCCGAATTAACACTGCCCGACTAAGCGGTGATATCGCGACCGTGACGGTACCCACAGCATCTGAAATCACGGAGATGCTGGCTAATCATGAAGAAAGCCAACCCGAGACTGATGCTGAAATCCCTGAACCACTGGTTTTCGGCGAGATGACCGACTTGGTTACCGGGCCTGGCATTGAAAGACGTCCTGTATGGTCGCATGACGGACAGTGGATCGCCTATGTGTCGACCGGGGACCAGCCTGAACCCATAGGACTTAGTGACCTCTATGTGATACCTGCAACTGGCGGTGAGGGCCGGGCAATCGACACCCCCAACAGGAGCGCATCTATTATCGGCTGGTCCGGTGATTCTCAAAGCCTTCTCCTGATTGAATCTCTGGGAACTCGTCGACACGTGATTTCCGTACCCATCGATGGGAGCGAACTACACTACATTTCGTATGGCGACGGGATTGTTGGTTCCGTCTCATTAAGCACTGATAGTGAGCATATGGCATTTACTTACCAGACGTCCGACGAACCATGGGACGTGTTTGTTTCGCCCACGCGTACCTACAGCCCAACTCAAGTCACAAATATCCACAAAGATATTCCTCGACCTTTGATGGGTCGGACTGAACTCACCTCGTGGACTTCGACCGAGGGATTCGAAATTGAGGGTCTTCTTACCTACCCCGTCGATTACCAAGAGGGGCAAAGTGTACCCCTAATCCTAAATGTGCACGGAGGGCCCGGGGGGGTGTTCAGCCAAGGATTCACAGGAGCACCTTCGATATACATGCTGCAGTATTTTGCTCAGAAAGGCTTCGCTATTCTTCGACCAAATCCTCGTGGGTCAACGGGTTATGGGAAAGATTTTCGATACGCAAATTTCCAGGACTGGGGTTTTGGTGACTTTCGAGACCTCATGGCCGGGGTCGATCACGTCATAGCGATGGGAGTCGTTGATGCCGACCAACTCCTCCTGATGGGGTGGAGTTATGGCGGCTATATGACCTCATGGGCCGTCACTCAGACGGATCGGTTCAAAGCGGCAAGTATGGGAGCCGGACTTCCAAATCTCATTTCAATGACCACCACCACGGACATTCAGGACTATCTGGTCGGTCACATGGGAGTTGAATTTTGGGAAGACTATGAACGATACGAGCGGCACTCTGCCATGTATCACATCGCTAAGGTCGTGACACCGACGCAAGTAATTCACGGCGCAGAGGATTTGAGGGTCCCGTTCACTCAAGGTCAGGAGTTTTATCGAGCACTTGACCGACGAGATGTCCCAACGGAAATGATTGTGTATCCGCGAACCCCTCACGGTCCGCGAGAACCGAAATTTTTAATGGATGTTTCCGAGCGCATCCTCACTTGGTTCATGAATAACATGAAGTCAAATGATACAACTACATAAACCACAACATTTTATCGATACATAAATGGTAGGATGATTGGCCATAATAAAAAAGTCCGACCTTCAACTAAACAGCTCCAAAGGATAATTAAATGAAAGATGCTGTCATTGTTTCAACTGCACGGACCCCTATTGGAAAAGCTTATCGAGGCGCCTTCAACAATACCGAAGGCCCAACTCTAGCGGCACACGCGATCACACACGCGATGAAGCGAGCTAATGTCGAACCCGCGGAGGTCGAAGATGTAATTCTTGGTTGTGCCCTGCCCCAAGGATCGACCGGCTACAATGTCGGTCGTATGTCTTCGCTGGCTGCCGGCATGCCGGTCCAGGTTCCCGGGATGACGATCGATCGTCAGTGCTCATCTGGAATGATGGCCATCGGTGCTGCTGCCCACCAGGTTACAAATGAGGGCATGGACATAGTGGTCGCCGGCGGACTGGAGTCCATCAGCTTGGTCCAAAATGAGCACCAAAATAATTATCGGGTACAAGATCCCAATGTGCTTCACCATGCCGAACATGCATATATGACAATGATCGAAACCGCTGAAATAGTGGCGGCACGTTACGGAGTCGACCGCGAAGCACAGGACCGGTACGGGGTAGAGAGCCAATCGCGTACGGCTGCTGCCCAAGACGCGGGAAGATTGTCCGATGAGATCGTTCCAATGGCGGTAACCAAGGGGGTTATGGATAAAACCACAGGCAACGTGTCTTTCGAAGAGGTGACGCTGGAGCTGGACGAAGGAAACCGACCGGGCACAACCTATGAAGCCCTGGAACAACTAAGTTCGGTCGTCGATGGGGGCTGCATCGCACCGGGGAACGCAAGTCAACTATCGGATGGAGCTTCCGCCTGTGTTGTAATGAGCTCAACCCTGGCTGAAAAGCGAGGAGTCGAACCACTAGGAGTCTATCGCGGTATAGCAGTAGCTGGGTGCGAACCAGATGAGATGGGCATTGGACCGGTATTCGCCGTACCAAAACTTTTGGAGAAAACGGGACTTTCTATGGACGATATCGACCTCTGGGAACTAAACGAGGCGTTCGCCGTCCAAGTGCTTTACTGCCGTGACCGACTTGGGATTCCCAGCGAAAAACTCAACGTAAATGGAGGGGCAATCTCCATCGGACACCCATACGGAATGAGCGGGGCTCGAATGGTGGGGACAGGACTCCTTGAAGGGAAACGACGAGGAGCCAAGTATATCGTTAGTACCATGTGTATTGGCGGCGGACAGGGTGCTGCAGGCCTATTCGAAGTGTTCTGATCCAAGAACCGAGGGCTGGCCTACCGACATTCCGGCCAACTACCCTACTCTAATCGCACAACCATATTGAGACGTTGGATTCAAGTGGAGTTCATGGCACGCAAAACTGGGCGCCACTCCATCATAAACTTAGGGGGGACCAAGATGATGAGTTCACCTAAGCGATTCTCATCGCTTGTGATCGCAGTCCTGCTGATCGCCATGCCAGCTTACGCACAGCAAGGCACCGTGCGAATCATTCAAACAAATGCTGCGGGAGACAACGTTCACATCATCGATCCTGAGACCAACGAGGTCGTGGAGATCATCCATGGCATTCCGAAAGCACATGGAGTGACCTCGGCGCCAGACGGAAGCACCCTATACTTCAGCAATGAAATTGACCGAACGCTCGATATCGTTCCGTGGAAACTCATGTCGGTCACCGGGAAGATCCCACTATCGGGCCGACCGAACAACATAGCAATCACTCCCGATGGATCGAAGGTTTACGTAGCAATCGTAGCCGATGGCGCTTACGTCGATGTGATCGACATTAAAGCGAACAAAGTCATCAAGTCGATTCCTACATTGGGAGGCGTGCACAATGTCTTCATCACGCCTGATGGTAAACACATTGCTGCTGGTATGATCGGCGCACGGACACTGACTATCATCGATACAGCGATTGACGAGCCAGTATGGTCCTTGCACTTCAGCGGTCGATCGACTGGAGGCTATGCCGATGGTGGGGTGCGCCCAATGGCCTTTGAAGTCAATCAAGACGGCTCCACGAAACACATCTTCGTTCAGATCTCCAACTATCACGGCGTCTATGTCATAGACTTCAACAAACGGGTGGTCGTAGATAAGCTCCCCATGCCAGAACTGCCAATCTCACAGATCACCAACGACGCCTTACAGGGCTCCCCAGGACACGGACTGACTGTATCACCCGATGGGTCACAGTTGTGGTCAACGAGTAAACCCAATGGTCACGTCTACGCCTGGTCACTTCCTGACCTGACGTATCTTGGGGGAATCAAGGTGGGGCATACACCGGATTGGCTCACCATGACTCCAGACAGCCGATACCTCTACGCGGCCAATGCAGGGTCTCAGGATGTTTCGGTCATTGATACCCAACTCATGAAGGAGATCACCCGCATTAAAGTTGGCCAGACCCCGAAGCGTAACCACACGGTGGTAGTCCCATGATTAGAGATCCCAATAAGCTCTTCTGCGGGGCTCTGGTCTTATTCGTGTTCAGCATTGTCGACAATGGTACGGCCCAGGAACCACTAAGCTTCGAACAGTACCGAGAGGTGGTCGAACCAATCTTTCTCGCATCCCGTGGTGGCTATGGTCCTGGACGAGCCCCCTGTGTCACCTGCCATGCAGAGCAAGGCACTCCACTTAGGCTCCAAGCACTGAACGAAAATCCTGACGGAACAGTGTTTTGGTCTGAAGAACAATCACGCCAAAATTTTCAGATCGTCTCAAGGCTCGTGACCCCTGGAAATCCAGCACGGAGCAGGCTCCTCCGTAAAGCACTGGTCGTATCTTCCGGAGGATCTCCTTTTCATGTGGGGGGCAAGTTTTTCGAGTCTCAAACCGACCCCGAATGGCAGGCGATGGCTAAATGGGTTCAGGCAGCGGACCCAGTTAATCCAAGCCCCAACGACACCCCACCGCGGTTAGATTTTCAGTTCTTTCAGGAATGTGTACAGCGGATTTTCTTAGATAAGCGACCGGGTGATGTTGAGTGTGTTCACTGCCACGATAGCGGGGCGCGAAACTTTGCACGCAGGATCCCAGAGGATCGAGACTTCTGGAATCAAGAGGAATCTCGAGGGAACTTTGCAATCGTCCGGCGATACATCGAGCCCGGGCATCCAATGCTCAGCCGATTCCTTACCCACCCGCTTTCCTCTGAAGACGGCGGTGACGGTTTTCACGGCGGTCCTCGCCGTTGGGCCTCCAAAGATGATCCGGAATGGCAGATGCTTGCCGCGTGGGTTCGAGGCGAAGGACCAGAGTGTCTTAGCTACTGATTATCCGCGCAACGCAGTCCGGGAATCCATGCTCAACGGACACTTGTCAGTTATCGGCTCGTGACCCTCGGGCACAAAATATTGTTTCCATTCGAGGTTTTCCGGACGCCCATAATGATTCAAGGCCGGGAAGATTGGCATTTCATCGTACGAGGAAAGCTTCTTACGAATCACGCGCCGTGCTGCACGGCCCTGAACTGTATCTCCTGCAATAAGATCAAAACCTTCTCTTGCCTGGACCAACCAAGTATACGCATGAAGCGAACGACGACTTCGCCGACGTTCGTGATACGGCGTCTTGAAATTGATAAAAAACGGCACCCCACCAAAACAAAACGACCAGTCTGGTAATTCAGGATCAGAGGGAAGTCGGTCCGGCCAAGGGTCAGGATCCCGATGCATAACCTCTGCGACTAGACGCCAACTGTGATGATAATAGTCTTCGATCGTCAGCCACTCCGGCGGTGGCAGGAGGAGAATCGCGAGCGGACGCATCGAGGCCTCGACTAGAGGCAACGGTCGAATAAACTCTGCGAACTCGGTAAGCACCTCCACTAACCGATCCGTTACCACACGTGGATTAGTTGATTCGATGAAAGCCAAAAAGATCTGTTTCTTCTTGGCCGCGAGTGTGCCGAATGTACACGGAAATGATTCATCTCCCACTTTACTCAATAGCTCCCTATAAGCCTGCACTGACCAACCTTTCAGTTGACCCCTTTCAACCTGAACATCGACTTCGGACTGCGGGTTAATCACGAAGACGCTGCGGCCGCCAGAAGACAGAGCAGTTCGTAAGTGATCGTCGCCCCAACAAGTGCCGTATTTCCTGTCGGATCAAACGGAGGGGCCACCTCAACCATGTCTGCACCGACCAACTGAAGTCCTTTGAGGCTCCGAATGAGTGTGAGAGCCTCGCGCGAAGTGAACCCGCCCACCTCGGGAGTACCTGTACCAGGCGCGAAAGCCGGATCCAGACTATCGATATCGAAAGAGATGTAGGTTGGATGACTCCCTACTAGACTTCTGGCCTCCTCTGCTACCGATTCAATACCCAAACTGGTGACCTCATCCATATAGACGACACGTAAGCCATTCGATTCCGAGTACGCCCAACCTTCACTGGAAGTCTGTGCGCCCCGAATGCCAATCTGAATCGTCCGCAACGGATCAATCAGCCCCTCCTCTATAGCTCGACGAAAGGGGGTTCCATGGTTGTAGCGAGAACCCATCCATTCGTCCCACGTATCTGTGTGTGCATCGATATGGATCAATGCAATCGGTTCCTTTGCCTCAATGGTACGCAAGATTGGAAGCGTGATAGAGTGGTCACCACCAATCGCGAGCGGAACCACTCCGGCGTCGGCGAGGCAACCGAAAAACTGACCGATGTCTCCGTGCGCAGCCTCAGGTTCGTAAACACGTGTGAACGGAACGTCACCGGCATCACCAATCCGGCATGTGTCAAATGGATTCACGCGAGTCGTTGGGTGGATCGTGCGCATCATGCTTGACGCATTCCGGACTTCGCGTGGGCCATGTCGCGCCCCTGGCCGGTTAGTTACTGCTCCATCATAGGGGACTCCAACCATGGCAATGTCGAAATCTTCTGGATCGTCGATAATGGGCGCACGCATGAACGTGGGGATGTTCATATAACGCGGCGCGAGCATTGCTTGATTCGCTGTGCGGGACTCTGTCACACCAACCTATCCTTGTTCATGGACAATCGAGCTTCCGGTTGAAGTATATTTCCGCGGTCTGGCTTCGGGCGAACCACCTATCCATCAGGATTCGAGTCTTGCGGGGCTCGCCTCGGGTTCTGGATACTGAGTCAATGTGGACCAACGCTCCTTCGTCCAACAGGATGTTTTTCAGATGACTACAAAGCCTACTATCTCCGCCATTGTGCTGACGCCACTCTTTTTTGCCTGTGCCACCACAGTATCAGAAGCAAACCACTGCTTGGCACCAGCCAATGAAATTGTCGCAGAAAACTGCCTACCTGGGGCACCATCGACGGAATGGGACATCAATGGGTATGGTGACCCAAGCATCCAAGGCTTTGGTCATGAGATCGGCATCGCTCAAGGAGAGACCATCCATTTTAAGATTGATACTGATTCCGATGATTATCGAATCGACATCTACCGTATGGGTTACTATGGAGGCATGGGAGCTCGGCGAATTGACACAATTGAGCCCTCTGCAACACTACCACAGGTTCAGCCCGATTGTTTGAACGCCCCCATTCCCGTGTTGAACGAGGCCGGTGCTGTGGTAACCGCGGAGGCCCCCCTCTTCGACTGTGGTAACTGGGCTGTTTCAGCATCTTGGGATACGCCGACTGACGCGACCTCAGGCATCTATTTTGCACGACTGGTTCGCGAGGACCCCTTAGAGGGTGAATGGTGGCCCAATGATGCTTTTGCACCACAAGACCTTCCCCTGGGCGCAGAAGGTGACCCACTCTGGGATCGGTTAAGAGGAAGCTCGGAAAACGCCCTGGTAGAACCTCGCGCTAGTCATATCTACTTCATCGTCCGAGACGATGAGGGGGCATCTGAAATGCTATTTCAGACTTCGGACATAACATGGCAGGCATACAACCGGTTTGGCGGACACAGCGTGTACGGCCAGTACAATCCGGTGCGAGACCGGTTACACGGTGGTGAGCCGCGCGCCTACAAGGTCAGCTACAACCGACCGTTTGAGACACGCCACTATCGGGCCGTAAATGCAGTATTCAACTCAGAATACCCCATGGTACGATGGCTCGAACGAAATGGGTACGATGTAAGTTACATAACTGGTGTGGATGTAGAACGTCTTGGTGACGAACTCCTCGAGCATAAAGTCTTCATGGCTGTCGGACACGATGAGTATTGGACGGGAAAACAACGTCGGAATGTTGAAGCAGCACGAGATGCCGGCATCCATCTAGCATTCTTTAGCTCAAATGCGGTCTTCTGGAAAGTGCGATGGGAAGAAAGCATTGACGGGTCAGGCCAACCGTACCGGACCCTAGTCACCTATAAGGAACCGGACGGCGCAACGAAGATGGACCCGGAGCCTGGCATCTGGACGGGGACATTCCGTGATCACCGATCCATGAATCCAGAGGGCCCGTGGCCAGAAAATGCGCTAATCGGAACACTCTTCACCGTCAACGCCTGGCGGAACGACCCGTTAATCGCCGACGAACAATTCTCAAAACTCCGCTTTTGGCGAAACACCGAGGTGGCCAATCTTGGCCCTGGGGAACGCTTTGTTTCCATTAAGGGAATGCTTGGCCATGAGTGGGATTCAGACATGGACAACAACTTCCGTCCGCCAGGTCTGTTTCAAGTCTCATCTACGACTGTGACAAACACTTACTGGTGCGGTTATCCGGCTATGGACGCGTGCCAAGCAGCATCGGCGACCCACAACGCTGTCATGTACCGCCATGAGAGTGGAGCACTAGTATTTGGATCTGGCACGCTGCAATGGGCGTGGGGGTTAGATGCTAATCACGACACAGAAACAGGAGTTCCTCCAGAACGACAAAACGGGTTTTCCACTCGAGTCGGTGAGGATCCCAACGGTCCAGACCGAAACATTCAACAGGCAACGTTGAACCTGTTCGCCGACATGGGGGTTCAGCCCACCACTATGCAGTCTGATCTAATTCCGGCTACGGCGTCGACGGACGCGACTACGCCAAGATCTTCAATTGAATTTCCGTCAGAAGGTTCCCCTGTAAACGGCAACATCACGATTCGCGGAAGCGCATCGGATAGCGGCGGCGGCATCGTTGCTGGCGTCGAGATATCGACCGATGGCGGTGCTACTTGGCATCCCGCTCATGGTCGAGAAAATTGGAGCTTTGAATGGTCACCTGTTCCAGACGGTAAATCCAGCACCCTACTAAGCCGTGCAGTGGATGACACCGGAAACCTGGAGACCCCAAGCCCTGGGGTCTCAGTCACCCTGAACAGCTAAGAGTCGATGACAACCAACGAACGCGTCGCCTATTTTAATGGACAGATCATCCCGGAAAGCCAGGCTTGCATTTCGATTCGGGACACAGGGTTCACCTACGGAAACGGGGTATTTGACGCAGCTCGGACGTTCAACGGCCAGATCTTCAAATTGACCGAACATGTAAACCGACTCTTCCACTCACTCAAGTACGTGGACCTGGACATCGGCCTTTCGCCCGATGAAGTCATTCAGCTGACACTAGAAGTAACCGAACAAAATCTCCCTCTCCTCGGCCCTAACGAAGACTATTGGGTCTTCCACCGCGTTTCCGGAGGTCCGAATGATCCTTTAGCTGCAATGACGTCACCGACGGTAGTTATCGAGTGCACTCCCCTACCCTTGAAAGCACGTGCACCTCTTTATCGAGACGGGATGGACGTAGCGTTCCCGTCAGTTCGACGCATCCCACCGGAATGTCTGAGCCCAAACGTAAAGAGTAGCAACTACCTAAATCTGACGATTGCACACAACGAAGTTCAGGAACACAGTCCGGGGGCCTGGGCCATCCTGCTCGACACTCGCGGTTTTATCTGCGAGGGCTTAGGCAGTAATCCATTCTTAGTCCGAAACGGAAAAATTTATACGCCGAAGGGTCAATACGTATTAGAGGGGATTAGTCGCCAAACGGTGATCGAACTGGCAAACAAGCTCACGATTCCAGTCGTGGAAGACGATATCACACCATTCGATGCGTACAGAGCTGATGAGGCTTTCATCACTTCGACAAGCTTGTGTGTTTGCCCCGTGGGATCATTCAGCAAGAAACCGCTTCAGGATGAAGCGATTCCCGGACCTATAACACAGAAATTGACGGAAGCGTTCTCGCAGCTGGTCGACTGCGACTTTGTTGGTCAATACCTAGCTCAATTGGGTTAGGGCGCCCCACATGAACTACCGGAAACTAACCATGAGACTCGTTACTAAATTTGCTATAGTGTCCTTGGCTACCAGCCTTAGCACAATCTCGACACTCGCCGCGCAACAAACGTCGGATAACAGCATAGTCCTTAACCCCACCTTTATGGAGTCTTACCAATGGCGGAACATTGGGCCAGATCGCGGGGGACGTTCAATTGCGATAACAGGGGTCCGTGGACGACCTGATGAAGGCTACTTCGGTGCTACCGGAGGAGGGCTTTGGAAAACAACCGATGGAGGGCAGAACTGGTCCTCGATCACTGATTTCAAAATCACAGCTGCATCTGTCGGTGCGGTAGCGGTAAGTGAAACGGATCCTGACCTCGTGTTCATCGGTACGGGCGAAACGTGCATCAGGGGCAACATCATGCCAGGTGATGGCGTTTACCGAAGCCGTGACGCAGGGGAAACGTGGCAGCACTTGGGATTCAGCGATTCGCATGGAATTTCCAAAATTCGTATCCACCCGACCGATCCCAACGTGGTTTTTGTCGCCTCTTTCGGTCAATACGGAGGACCAAGCTCAGAACGCGGAGTCTTCAAGAGCAGCGATGGCGGAGACACTTGGCGTCGAGTTCTCTACCGGAACGACATGACTGGCGCGATTGATATCTCCATCGACCGCAACAACCCAGATGTCATCTACGCTTCGCTCTGGGAGGCCTATCGTAAAGAATACCAGATGTCGAGCGGAGGGCCCGGGAGCGGTCTGTTCAAAAGTGTCGATGGAGGTGAGACATGGGATGAGATCACCCGAAATTCCGGGCTGCCCACCGACGGACTTGTTGGCCGAATAGGCGTATCCGTTTCCCGCGCCAACTCGGGCCGCGTCTACGCTTTAATCGAAAATGACAATGGTGGATTGTTCTCAAGTGATGACGCGGGTGATACGTGGACCTTGGTTAACTCAGAGCGTGCGATTCGACAGCGAGCGTTCTACTACACACATGTTTTTGCTGATCCACACAATCAGGATGTCGTGTACTTACAGAACACCCGGCTTTTCCGCTCGGAAGATGGGGGCAAAACCACTGAGGTCATCGACAACGGAACTCACGGAGATTTTCACGACTTTTGGATTGATCCTGATGAGCCCGCCCACCTCCTTGTAGCTAATGATGGTGGAGGTGCGGTATCTAAAAACACAGGCGCTAGCTGGACGGATCAGGAGTTCTCCACCGCACAGTTTTACCACGTTGTTACGACAAACCACATCCCCTTCCATGTGTGTGGATCACAACAGGACAACAGTACGCTGTGCACACCTTCTGACTGGAATTACGCAGAATTCGCGGATGCAGGAACCGACGATGATGACGATGACGAGCAGCACCGAGATATCACCGCTGGATCGACCACACTATCCTATCGCGCTGGCGGTGGGGAGCCTGGATACATTGCTCCAGACCCCCGGGACCCAGACATCTTTTATTCAGGTACTAATAACGGCCGGTACATCGACAAATACAACCGACGAATCGGAACTTCGCGCGAAGTGAATCCGTATCCATGGTTCTATTCCGGAGAACCATCTCAGGATATCCGAGAGCGGTGGCAGTGGACGTTCCCCATCATTTTTTCTCCCGTTGATCCGACACATCTATACGTTTCTTCACAGCGACTATGGAGGACAACAGATGGTGGGGCTAACTGGACCGCACTCAGTGATGATCTGACTCGAGCTGACCCGATCACGCAAGGGCACTCCGGCGGACCAATTACGGGTGATATGAATGGGCCGGAGGTCTACGGAACGATCTTTTCTGTGGGACCAAGCAAAACCGACATTGACGTCATCTGGGTCGGTTCTGATGACGGACTTGTTCATGTCACGAAGGATGGTGGTGGCACATGGACAAACACCACGCCAGCAGCCATGCCAGATTTCGGGCGGGTGAGCCAGATTGACGCCTCTTCGTTCGATTCAGGTACCGCATACATCTCGGTCCGACGTCCCCTTCTCAACGACCTTACTCCGTACATTTTCAAAACCAACGACTTCGGGGGAACCTGGACAAAGATTGTTAGTGGTATCCGCAAGGACGCCTACGTCCACACTATTCGAGAAGATCCGACCCGACCAGGACTACTGTACGCTGGGACGCAACATGGCGTCTATGTTTCTTTTAATGACGGTGCTCAGTGGCAGGGACTGAATAACGGACTCCCGGACGTACCTATTTCTGATCTTATTGTCGAAGACAATGAATTAGTCATCGCTACGCATGGTCGCTCCTTCTGGATACTCGATAACATTACACCCCTTAGACAGCTGACCCCTGACCTTTCCGAGATGGATGTAAGATTGTTCACCCCACCGCCGGGCATTCGATCCGGCCGTGGGGTCACCTTGAGTTGGTTCTTCAAGAAGAAACCGACGTTCGCACGCGTGGAAATCATCGATGATCATGACCAAGTGGTGCGTACCTTTGTAGCCGATACGACCACGACGGATTCGACAGCCACCCCAGGGCCAGAGGCGCGCTACCAGAGAGGTCCTGCGGTGTCACTCAAAGCGGGCATACACCAGCTCACATGGGATCTTCGAGGAGATGGATTCAAGGTGTTCCCAGGGATGATCCTATGGGGAGTCCGGAACGTTGCGCCGGCGTTACCTCCGGGGAACTACACCGCCCGCCTAACCGCCGATGACCAAATTGAAACAGCACCCATTAGAATCGAACGCAACCCCTGGATCACAGACGTGACTGACGATGATCTCCAGGCACAATACGAGTTCTCAAGCACAATTTGGGATAAGGTGAATGAGGCCAATGAAGCAGTGATCACTATCCGCAGGGTGAAGGCGGAACTTGAAGCCCGCTTGCAAGAATCGGATGATGAACAACTACTTTCTGCCGCGGCGAGGTTAGAGGATAACGCCTCCACAGTGGAGGCAGACATCTACCAGGTACGAAACCGTAGCGGACAGGACCCACTTAATTTTCCGATCAAGGTCAACAACCGACTCGCCAACCTGATGTCCATGGCCGAACAAGGGGATGGACGTCCAGGAAATCAGATGTCCGAGATACTTGAGATCCTCGTTGCGGAGTTAGGCACCTACACAAACCAGCTTCAAGAGGTCTGGGCAGCAGATCTAGCAGCGGTGAATCATGAGTTAAGCCGACTGGGTCTTGAACTGATAGACCTGTTATGCGCACCTGATGAAATCTGCTCCGTTGTATGAAATGGTGAGTGAAAAGAGTTTTCCAAATTCCCCTACAGGCCAAAGGGGAAGACTCGACTACTTAATGATCTGATTTTCGGAGAGCCGCGTTATGTCGCCTTCCGAATAGCCCAGGACTTCCATTAAGACTTCTCGAGTATGCTCTCCCAGTTCAGGAGCCGGTCGATTCGGAATTTCCGGCGATTCAGACATTTGGAGCGGTGTGCGAGCAAATTGGAATTCTCCCAAGCCGGGATACTCAACTGACATGAGGGCCCCACGCGCTTCGAGCTGAGGGCACATAAACAAGTCCTCAGCAGTTTGGACTGGCCCCGCAGGAACTCCAACTTCGTTCAGGCGGGAAACCGCATCTTTTCGCGTGATTTTTTTGAAAAAGGTTTCGACGATCGGATCAAGGAAACCCCGATTTTCAATCCGAACAGGACCACTGCATGTACGAGGATCATCGACCAAGTCAAGCCGCTCCATTACTTCGCAAACCCTTCGCCACATCTCTTCATTAGGAACCGTGAAAGCGATAAACCCATCGATGGTCGCGAACGCCCCTCGCGGATATAAGCCTCTGGGGCGGCCGCGTTCAGGTGCCTTCCCTGTTATCGAATGCAAAGAGATCATGCGTTCATTGAGAGAGATCATGTTGTCGTACATAGATGAGTCGACAAATTGCCCGCGCCCAGTCGTTGCCCGACTCACAAGCGCCATCGTTATGCCATAAGAAGCAGCGAGTCCAGAAAAAATATCAGGCATACCGTATACCGTGGGAGATGGCGGTTTGTCCTCAAACCCAACCCCATGCATAACCCCCCCCATCGCTTCTGCAACGATGTCAAACGATGGGAGGTGACTATATGGGCCCTCACGACCCGGCATTCGGCCAAATCCAGAGATTACAGCATATATCAGACCCGGATTAGACGGAGACAAATCATCGTACCCAATTTTGATCCGATCCACAGATCCGGGACGGAGATTCTCAACAACGACATCGGCGGTGGCCACGAGATCACGGTATACGGCCCGTCCAGCCGGATCTTTAAGATCGAGAACAACACTTTTCTTATTTCGGTTATAGGCCATGAACCCAGCCCCCATCTTCTTCCCGTTCTTTTCAGCAAATGGAGGAATCGCACGACGTGGATCACCCTGTTGAGGGCGCTCGATTTTAATCACTTCTGCCCCAGCATCAGCGAGAAGGAGAGTGCAGTATGGTGCCGATACGTATTGCTCTAATGCAATTACACGGATACCCGATAACGGTTGACGCTGTAACCCAGTGGTCACGCAAACACCTCGCTCGAAGCTTGAAGGCAGAGGGGATTCAACTTGTCACCCGCTGCCCACGGTACCGGTCGAACCAGGCCACAATGTTAGCAACTTTCGCGATGAGCTGACTCGGTCGACGACTCATATCGTGAGAAGCTCCCGGCAAACGCACCACTGCTGTATCGATCTTCCTGAGCTTCAGTGCATGAAAGAGTTGATACGACTCGGACAGAGGGGTACGAAGATCTTCTTCTCCTGTAATTATAAGCGTGGGTGTCGTGACGTTACCTACCAACGAAATGGGTGAGAACTTGAGGTAGTTTTCAGGGTCCTCCCAAGGAAGTCCTTCATACCGAGAGTTGAAATACCCAAACCAGTTGTCCGCAGTCAGCACTTTGCTGTACCAATTCACCACCGGTTTTTGAGCTGCCGCAGCCCGAAATCGATCAGTTTTCCCAATGATCCAAGCTGACATGATTCCACCAGCACTTCCGCCCGTTACGAACAGGTTGTCTTCATCGATGTAGCCGAGGTCTATGACCGCGTCTACTCCAGACATCAAGTCATCATAGTCATTCCCGGGATAGTTATGGTACAACAGATCTCCAAATTCTTCCCCATAGCTCGTGCTACCTCTGGGGTTGGAGTAGAGGACAACGTACCCTGACGACGCCAACAATTGCATTTCGGCAGAGAAACGATCGCCGTAGTTCGATATGGGGCCTCCGTGAATCTCAAGAATTAGTGGATAGCGCCGATCGGAATTGAAGTCAGGAGGTTTTACTATCCAACCCTGGATAAGACGTTGGTCAAAAGATGACTCCCACCAAATCTCCTCAACCTGACCAAGTCGTTTTCCGGCGAGTAGATCGTCATTTAAATTCGTGATACGCCGAGGCACCGAACCATCCCTGAACCCAACCGCCAACTCACCCGGATACTCAGGACGTGTTTGGTTGAACGCGAAACGCCCATCGTTGGCCACACTAAACGCTCCTCCTCCGTACGGTCGCCCATAGGAAGTTCCACCAACATTATGAGCCAAGATCTCGACGTCGCCGTCGAGATCCATGAAAGCGATCTTCGAGTTCCCCTCGCTATCATACTGGAAGTAAATTCCATTCCCATCAGTTGACCAAACAGGACTCGATACGCTCCGGTCGAGATCAGCTGTGAGCACTCGCTTGTTGCCGCCATCAAGATCCATCACGTGCAACTGTGTGACCTGATAGGTGCGAATACGATCGTCAAAACCCAAGAACGCAATGTGCTGGCCATCAGGCGAAACAACTGGACTGTGATCAGGCCCTGCCCTCTCCGTTAACCTGATAACGCTTTGGTCGACGATTGAAACCATGTAGAGTTCAGAATTCCGGTAATCGTGTACGGCGTCTTCGGTGCGATTCGACGAGAACACGAGGTGCTTACTGTCAGGTGTCCATACCGCCCCATCACTGTGTTGGTAATCACCACTAGTCACCTGAACAGCTGTACCACCCTCCACCGACACGACGAACAGGTGATCATAACCAAAATCAAGATAGCCTACGCCATCCTGACGGTTCTTAAATCGATCTTCCATGATTGGCGGGTCGGCCCATGTCGCGTTTGGGGGAGGACTAGGTGGATCGATAAGGCTTGGAGCCGGATACGGCACCAACATATTAAAAGCGATGTGTTGTCCGTTCGGTGACCAGGAAATCGCCCTTGGCGATTTGAGCAATTGAGTTAGTGTGGCCGTCTCGCCCGTGTCCATCCATCGAACGTGTATCTGTCCGTCACTCACGTAAGCCATCTTGTCACCGGCAGGAGACCAGATCGGCGAACTACCAGCAGCGACTCGACGATGGGCTGAGCCGCCCGACTCGATAATCCAGATCTCAGATCGTTTCCGGTCTTGCATAACATCGAGTGAAGTTCGGACGTAGGCTACATAACCTCCGTCGGGCGAGATTTGGGGATTAGCCACCCACTCAAGACCAAAGACGTCCATATCCGTAAAGTGATCGCTTTCCTGCGCTTGAACCGTGCTGACAAGGACGCTGATCAGAATAACCGCCACCGTCTTCATTTGACCTCCTCATGACTTCAGGGCTCCGACCAAAACCAACCAGGGTTATGGGAATTTTATCGTCAAAGCTATAGTTATATTTCAGCCGGCAACGCGCCATGCCGTTCACCTGGGAGATCTTAATGCGTTTTCACTATCTGGTCGCAGTCTTTCTCATTGCAATTTCATCTTGCGAAATGCAAAGCACACCAGAAGATGTGCGCCTGGAAGGTGCGAGCGCTGTCGATGATGCCGTACTCGAGAGTGCAACGCCGGATGGTGACTGGTTGACCTATGGAGGCAACTACGCCGAAGACCGATACAGCACGCTCGAACAAATCACCAAGGGAAACGTCGATCAACTGGGCCTAGTCTGGAGTTACGACTTTGAACTCCGAGGTGGTGTTGAAGCGACACCACTCGTAGCGGGCGGCGTAATGTACACGAGTGGACCGTGGAGCGTTGTGCACGCGATCGATGTCCGTACGGGGGAAAGAATTTGGCGTCATGACCCGGGCGTACCTCGGATCCGTGGCCGGCTCGCGTGCTGCGATGTAGTGAACCGCGGCGTGGCTATGTACGAGGGGAAAATCTTCGTAGGTACGATTGACGGACGGCTGGTCGCACTTGATGCCGATACGGGAGAGCCTGTTTGGGAGGCTCTCACGGTTAACCAGGATGAGCCCTACTCAATCACTGGTGCACCACGAGTTGTACAAGGGTTGGTTGTGATTGGAAACGGGGGAGCTGAGTACGGAGTGAGAGGATATGTCTCAGCGTATGATGCCAGAAGTGGCGAATTGGTTTGGCGAACATATACCGTCCCAGGGAACCCGGCAGATGGCTTTGAGTCAGAAGCTCTTGAAATGGCCGCCGAGACTTGGAGTGGCGAGTGGTGGATCGCGGGCGGTGGTGGCACTGCCTGGGATGCCTTCGCTTATGATCCAACACTTGACCTTCTCTACATCGGGACAGGAAATGGGTCACCGTGGTCCCGAAATCTTCGGAGTCCAGGTGGAGGTGACAACCTCTTTCTTGCTTCAATCCTTGCAGTCCGACCCGCAACTGGTGAGTACGTGTGGCATTTCCAGACGACCCCTGGCGACCACTGGGACTACACGGCCGTTCAACCAATAACAGTTGGCAGCATCGAGTTCGATGGACAGATGCGTCGTGTAGTCATGCAGGCACCCAAGAACGGCTTCTTCTACGTGCTTGACGCGGAGACCGGCGAGTTTCTTTCGGGACAACCCTACATCACACTTAACTGGGCAGAAGGCCTCGATTTAGAGACAGGTCGTCCTGTCGAGCAGTCCGAAGCGGTTCATGGTTTCGACTGGACCATGATTACACCTGCTGCTCTTGGCGGTCATAACTGGCAACCACAATCATTCAATCACAAGACGGGGCTCATGTACATTCCCATCCAGGAAGGATGGGTCGAGCGTAGTGAAATTGAGGGGTGGGAGTATACTGAACTTAATATCGAGGATCACAATTACGGACCCGCGGTCAACAATCTCGGGCACCAGAGCCGAGCCCGCTCGTACGCTGATGGCTCGGACGCCCCGGGCTTCCTGGTAGCATGGGATCCGAAAGCTCAAGAGGCGAGATGGACAGTTCCGCTGGCTGGGTATTGGAACGGTGGGACCATGACGACCTCGACAGGCCTCGTTTTCCAAGGCGGTGGTGACGGTCGGTTCGTTGCCTACGACGCAGATACAGGCGAACAGCTTTGGGAGACAGCAACTAACATTGGAATCCTCGGCGGTCCAATAACCTACACCGTCGATGACCAACAGTATGTATCGGTGGCCGCTGGTTGGGGAGGTGCCCGGGGTCGAAGCGGAGCGCCATACGGAGAGGCAAACAAATACGAACAGAAGGGGCGCGTATTCACGTTCGCACTTAACGGTGCTGCTCCCATGCCTCTGCCCCGCACCAAGCGTCCATTTTTCGCACCTGACTTAGACCTCCCGACCGATGAAGCGAGCTTAGTTCAGGGAGGGGAACTCTTCAGTGGCTATTGTGCTCATTGTCATGGAGCACGGGGCGCATCGGAAGGCGCTATGCCCAATCTCCAGCGGGCCACTGCAGTCGTTCACCGGAACTTTGAAAACATCGTCCTTGAAGGAACACGAGAAGTAGAAGGGATGCCCTCATACGAAGGTTTGCTGAACTCGGATCAAGTTCGCCTCATCCATGCCTATATCGTTGCAAACGCACGCAACTCCGTGGCTTCACCGGAAGGTGAACCTGAGTGGCCATGGTGATGAACGGACGACCCAAATCACTATCAGTATGTAAATAAAGCGTCTCTCGACGCCTGTAACTGCCCTGTACTCGATCTCTTAGGAGCTATACAACCATGATTCGCAGAACATTATCAACGGTGGTTCTTATTGGTATGGCGATAGCCATGACAGCACCCGTATCTGCCCAAGCCCGCACGCACGTCAACCCAAGAAATGTGAGCGACGAGGGTGCCCCACCGCCCTTCAGCGGCGCCGTATGGGTAGGCGATCTCTTATTCCTATCCGGCACGATTGGCCTGCAGGATGGACAAGTTCCAGAGAGTGCCGAAGAGGAAGCACGACTCGTGATAGAGAGTATGAAGAGCACCCTCGAAGCTGCGGGCCTCACGATGGACGACCTCGTTTCGGTGCAGGTTTTCTGCTCAGATGTAGACCTCTATGACATCTTCAATAACGTGTATCGAACCTATTTTACGGGCAATTTCCCGGCCCGTGCGTTCGTGGGCTCCGGGGCTCTGCTATACGGTGCACGTTGGGAGGTCCAGGGAATCGCGTCGAGGAACTAGGCGGACCTGCAACTCAGATCTGCACCTAAACGAAAATGGCTTGGCTTCAAGCACATTGGATTGCGCTCACCCTTATTGCGGGCTATGGGGCGCTTATTTTCTGGCATGCGTTGGAGGGACGCCGGGGCACTAAGGGCCGCACTGACTACTACATCGGCGGACGATCGATGGGTGGTATGGTCCTTGGGCTGTCTTTCTTCGCGACCTACTCAAGCACTAATAGCTTCGTGGGTTTTTCGGGCCAAGCATATACGTACGGTGCACCTTGGCTGCTGTTAGCCCCTACCGTTGTTGTGTTCTCGCTATCCGCCTGGTTATGGATCGCTCCACGACTCCGCGCATTCACGGGAGCAGTCGATTCCGTCACCCTAGCAGACTATGTGGGTTTCCGGTTTGAGAGCCGCATAGCCCGCTCATTGGCGGCACTGATCGTGATCTCCGCAAGCTTTTTATACATGATCGCGGTCTTTAAAGGAGTTGGGAGTCTCCTGGAGATTTTCCTGGACATCCCGTACGTAGCAGCAATCGGGTTTGTCTTCGTCGTCGTCATGCTCTACACAGCCGTCGGAGGCTTCATATCGGTGGTTAAGACGGACGCGGTTCAAGGCGTGGTGATGGTATTCGCCGCAATACTGCTGTTCTGGGGCACGGTAAATAGCGCGGGCGGGATCGGAGCAATCGAAAGTATCCGCGACGCGGAACTGACGTCCGAGCTGTTCCGATGGGACGCTGCGATGCCTTTTCCAGTCCTCATCGGCATCATTGTGGCAGGAACACTCAAGTTCATCGTAGATCCGCGCCAGCTTTCGAGATTCTACGCGCTAGCAGACAAACGCGCCGTGCGGGTCGGGTTGTTTGTGTCAACTGCAGCGTTCCTGGTGGTCTATACGATTCTCATGCCAATCGGCCTATACGCCCACGGTGTATTGGGCAGTGGCCTCACCGACTCTGATCTCGTTGTACCCACACTCCTAGGCAATGCTGATATCCTCCCGGCATTACCGGCGGCTTTTGTACTTGTCGCTATGTTGGCTGCCGCCATGTCCTCACTTGACAGTGTTCTACTGGTGATGGCATCAACTTGGGAACGTGACGTCATCTCCGTTCTTCGTAGCGTCGATGAAAACCATGTGGTTAAGGAAACTCGTCGCTGGGTTGCAGTCTTTGCGCTCATTACGGCGCTCCTCGCAGTACGCCCGCCAGCTAGTATCGTGACACTCACATCGTTTTCGGGCAGCTTGTACGCTGCGTGTTTTTTCCCGGCAGTGGTCTTCGGACTATTCTGGAAACGTGGGACCGGTGCTGGAGCCGTGGCCTCGTTATTTCTCGGAGCATTTGTTCTTTTGGTGTGGGACCTCACCCCTTACGGGGCATTGGTCCATGAAGTATTTCCCGCGATGATCCTATCATCCCTCGCGTATATCGGACTCGCTTTGTCTCGCCCCCCCCTAGCCGCCGCATCTCAGCTAGACTGCAAGCTAAATTGAGGCGAGTAACCGAGATATTCCTAAGGTCGGCGTGGTTCTCGCAAAGGAGTATCTACTAGGTGTGAGACGTCAATGGTGTAGAGTTGTCGATCTCCCTCGTGTACCGAATCGATGCAAACCGCTTGCCCGTCCCGCCGCCAGCGTGGATGCAAATCACACCGCGCTTCTTTTGCTAAGTGTGGATCAGAAAAGAAGTCCCCGAGTGGAACGGTCCGTCTTTCGGTCAAATGAAATAAGAACAGGCTACGACAAGAGTTGCTTGGATCTGGATAGGTGTCGCTCAGTAGCCATTTTTTGTTTGGGCTAATCGTGAAATGCCCATTTTGTCGAAGAGTGTCGCCACCTATTTCTTCGACGTCAGAGGACCGGTCGGTGTAGAGATGATATCGACTGCGCTCCCCGCGGGTAGACCATGCCAAGATGTGGTCCGCGCCGACCCAGACTGGGTGGGATATCTGATTAGCGTTTTCTTCGTACGCATAGGTCCAATCACTTCCCTCATCGCCGCTCGGGGCAGGATGCTCACTGGTTTGAAGGATAGCGATTGAGCTGCCATCCGGATTCGCGGTGATCAGACGGTGGAACCACTGATTTTCATCCTCCACCCGTTTCGTCCAACGGTGCAAGAAGAGTATCCGGGTCCCAGTTGGGTTTACTGCCGCGTGGGTAAACCAATGGATCGCGCTGTTCATTGACGGCAAGGGTTGAAGAGAAGCCGCAGCAGCATAACTGAGGATCAGGCTCTCCTCGCCACTCCTCAAGTCAACGCAGAAGAGCCCATCGTCGGACGGTTGTTTCTCAAGGTTCCGAGCTATTGGATGAGTGAAATAGCCAATGGTGGGGTGGGTAACAGCCAGCCGCGAAAAATCATAGGACAAGATGAAGTCTCCGCGAGGAGAGGCAGCAACAAGCGGTTTATCAACCGTCCTCTCATGTCCGTTCTTGAGGTCACAGACGACAGTTTGGTATCCGCAGTCGGTAGCACGATTGAACAAAACCTTGTCTGTAGGGCTCGTCTCGAGCCATTGCAGCATTGCCCCTTGCTGCCAATTCCAACTCGTCGTTTCCGCTAGAGGAGTAAAATGATTGCCATCCTCAAGATCATAGTGACCGACGGTAACGATCGAGCCATGATCGGTCGGGGTGCTCGTCCGATCAACGCGATGACCCAACAGATATCGATTGGTTTCGTCCCAGGGGCATTTGTCATAATAGCCAAAAAAAGAACAGAAGGGGGGGTGAGATATCTTGTGGGCCTTCGGAAGGTCTAGAGTCTCATATCTATTCATTTCCTACGTTCCGTCAGTCCCGGAAACCAGATCTAATCCCAGCTCACAGCACAGGGAACCACAGGAGGCACCGGCAACAAGATCTTCGGAGAGCCCCCATGCCCACTCGGTGTATTGAGTTACTCCTGTAATCGCCTGTGGCACCTCAGGCTGTCCGGAGACAATACTCGCGGAGTATAGCCGCATAACGAGTTCGCCCTCTGTCCGGCTATCTGAACCTTCCGCTAGCAGCTCAATAGATGATGACAGTTCGACACCAAGCTTGTCGTGTCCAATCCGAGCGACAAGCGCCTCCTCCGTTTCGCCTTCCCGGTGTGAACCAGCGGGCAAACCCCAAATATTCGGGAGGTCGTGATCATCCGGAGGGCGGCGCACCAGCAACCAGCGAATGCCCTCTTCCGTTAGATCTTCTATCACAAGAGCGATCGATCGCTTCACCACAGCAGAAACACCCTCAGAAACAGAACGGCCGAAAACCTCAAGGAACAGCTAAAGTCTCCAGGCGTGAACGCGCCTCAGCAAAGCGGGCGAGAAGGTTTGGAATGTCCGCATCGCGATAGCCCTGGATCAGTCGTCCCTCTCCTAGTGCTAGGACTTGCATCAGCTCCTGTGCCGCGGCAGTTCTGGCCTGTTGATCTGTGCTCCCAACCGCCTTGATCCACACCGGCCCAGTATGCGCGAACGGATAGTTAGCCATGCTCGGCCAATTTGCTTCTCCCCCAAGGGCTCGGATCGCAACCCAGCCTCCTTCGGGAAGTTCGATTTTGCCCTGATACTTTCGAGAACCGGCTGATTCAATACCAGATTCAGACCAAACAACTTCACCATTCACGATCAGATCGACTTGATCAACGCCCGAGGCAGTGAGGAGATCCAACTCCCATTCCGCAGCGCCCGCTGATATGACATCGCCAGGGGTACCTCCTCCGATACGGAAGTCGAGAAACGGGCCATTCGTCACGAAAGAACGACCGTGACGCAGTGCATCCAGATATGTGGGCCAGTTCAGTACATCGCCCGTCTGAGCGTACACCCGTGCCGTACCCGGAGCCATCGTACGATAGAAATTAGTCATAACATCCGTACCGGCAGAGGGAGCCACCGGGATGCCGAGGTTGAGAAACCGGTGCCAGAGTTGGGCCGTACTCACCTCATCGCTCCAAAGGCATACTACCTCAAGCGCATCAAGATCCCCCAAGACCGCATCTGCGACGATTTCAAGGGGAATATTCGGCATGAGTTCGGCGAATGGCAGCTCAGCCCAAGGGGCCGCTTCTTTTGGTCTATTAGGACTGACCGGATGTACATAATAACCCAACCCGCCCTGCGATCGGGCATGAGAAAGCGCTTCAGCATTCTCTCGGTCATCCGAGCCATACACCTCGGATCCAACTGGGCCCCAAACCCAAGGCCAAAATAGCTCGTCGATACCAATCAACCCCACGTGTCCTAAAAAATGAGCACGTACCTCCTGGCCAAAGCGGATCAACGGGGCTTGATCAGACTTCTGCCAACGCCAAAGATCCTGGTCCTCAAATCGATTATGAAGGTTTGCAAGCAACGGGGTCGCCAGATCAAGTGCTTCACCCTTCATTATCGGCACAAGATCAGACGGTGAGAGGTCGTACGGGCCACCGTAGTTGAGGTGGAAATGATGCTCACCTGAAGTCCACCCTGCAGCACGCGCATCCCAAAGAGGTGAAAGGACAATTTCAAGTTCAGTGACCCCTTGTAGTCCGAGATCGGTGCTCTCCGTGACTTCAGGCGTGGCAAGCCCTTGAACTGCCGACACTGTAGCAACTCTTCCTGGGACGGAAAGTTCGATTACACCGGGGGAGTAGAAGAAGACGCGCCCACTCTCCCCATCGAATCGAGCGGCCGTCTCCGCAGGGATAATCGGATGCCCGCGCGCGTCTAGTACGTTCAGGCGAGCAGGCACGGGAGCACCGCCGGATTCGAACACCGTGCGGACACGGACCGTTGACGTTGGTTCTCCCCATTCCCAGCTGAGAACAGGCACCACCTCTATCGGGCCGCCTATTCCACGAACTCGCTTTAGCCTCATCCGTTCACGTTCATCCGCTTCAGAAAAGTAGATCCACTCTCCATTGGCACTCCAAGCAGGGGTTAGCGGGAGCCCTCCAGAGGCAAGAAGAATCGAGGGTCCTGGGTCATCAACATTCAGCAGACGAAGTTCCCACCCATCTTGTGTAGGCCAGTTCAGTGCAATGGTGGACTCATCGGGGCTTAATGCCGGACGCGCCATCGACGCGATTTTACCCTGGATCAAGATCCGGGGAGTATCAACTCCAGGGACTCGGAGCACCACTTGATCCGAGATCCGGGATCCCTTTTTAAGGTAGACTAACGAGTTTGCTCCAGGTTGAGGGCGGAGCTCGATTCCTTCATCTGACGTGACACGGCGTTTTTCGTGGCTGACGATGTTAATCGCCCAAAGATCCAGGTCACCCTCTTCCGCTGAAGAATAGAAGAGTAAGGTGCCATCTGCGGAGAATGCCGGATCAAGTTCGAGCGCGGGAGAATCTACTTGGCCCAGCTCGGCACCCGAGTCACTGTCGATGAACATAATCGAGGTGTCGTGATCATTGTCCCTCACGAACGCTAGCATACGGCCGTCGGGTGACCATGCGGGGCGAAAATCCATGTCTGGCCCCATAGTCAGCCGACGCGCAGAGCTTGTCTCTAAATCCATGACCCAGATCCAACCTCGCGCGGAGAAGGCCACCCGATCGCCGTCCGGCGATGGTGCAGGATCGATGGGACCGTTCGTAAGGAATGGAAGCTCATACCCTTCCAGGTATACGTGGTGATTGTACCCATCGACTTTCGGATAACGGGCCTTCCATTGGCCGTCGACAGATATCGGGCGGGCTGTCATGCAAAAGAAGGTTGCGAGCACAACGATAAGAAAAAGTGATCTTCGTTTCATTCTAGTGTTCCATGTTTGAATTTTCTTGACGAGATTCACCCGTATCGGGCAGCATGTCGGCCTATGCGTCAAGAGCCACACCTACGACTCCTGCCCCACGGTTCGCGACCGTCTGACCGAATCGTCACAGGGCTCCCGCACGATGGTAATCAGCACACGACTTCACTCATCTTCTAAATCGCAAACCACATTCGCGTCCGGCGCATAAACTACCCTGCGACACACTCGCCCAAATGTTTGCGGAAAAACGTCTCGAGACGCGAGTACATATCGATCGAATTTGCGGGGTCCCGGAAGCCATGCCCTTCAGGGTAGGTCATCGATTCAAATTCCATGCCCAGCGTCTCTAATCGCTCGACGGCGAGACTGAAATTTTCGAAAGGTGCGCGCACATCATGTTCACCGTGCATAATGAGTACCGGAGCCGTGATCCGGTCCATCCGGTCAAGTGTTTCAGTCTTCGCGTAAATCTCGGGCCGTTCTTCGGGCGTGCCCCCATGCCCCGTGATCGTAAAGATTTTCCCGAGCCGATCAGCGTATGGGAGTGTCAGCGTTTCGGAGTAAATGCCACGCATTGGAACCGCCGCATCAAACTTGTCGGGTGTACGCGTAATGGCAGACATGGATTGCATACCACCATAGCTGCCTCCGTAAATGCCAACGTTCTCACTGACCCATGGCTGCGCTCTTAGCCAGTCTGATGCGGCACCTGGATCCTTCGATTGGTCATTCAGCCAATCCTCAATCGAAAGGTCCTGAAAGTCACGCCCAAATCCAGACCCGCCGCGGTAGTTGATCGCGAGAACCACGAATCCACGCGAAGCCAGGTACTGTTCGGTCAGATTTGTCCCCTGGTAGTACGAGTTTGTCCCACCACCATGCACTTGGACTAACGCGGGACAAGCAGGGCCTGCGTAATCTCCCGGCGGTTGACGTTTCAGAAAATCTTGCAACGCACCCGAACCACCGACAATCGCGGGAGGCAGGTAGAGGAATCCTTGAAGATAGAGTCCATCGAACGTGCGGAACGAAATTTCCGTTGGCTGCTGAACTTCCGCGAAGTGAGGTGAGAAGTCTGTCAACTGGCGAGGCAAGCCACCTTCAAGGTCAATCAGCCACGACTCTCTCCCTTCAGTCGGAGCGTCTCGAGTGAATACGGCACGAGACCCATCAGGGGTCGCATCTAACGATGCCCATGAACCTCCTATATTCGTGACGCGTGTTGCCACACCACCGTCTGCGGGGACAGCCCACAAATCAAACGCCCCTCGCTCATGATATGGGAAGTAGACTCGATTTCCATCGCCTGACCAGAATGGATCGAAGCGCATGATGTAATCAGAGGCGTAAACTTGCATCTCAATTGGAGCCTCCCGCACCGTGCGTGGGGTTTTACCTGTGAAATCCAGGTCAATGCGATATAGATAAGAAAGATCTTCGTACCAATATTCATCTTTAGCAGTCCCCATGATCACGAGACTCTGACCGTCCGGGGACCACACGGGGCTCGACGAAGCCATTAAAAACTCAGACACCCTATAAGCCTCGGCAGATACGACATCTACCAACCAAACATCGTCGTGCCACCAGTCTGCACGATTCGAGATGAAGGCTATCCACTGGCCATTGGGAGACCACATGGGGGTAAACCGACCGTCGTCCGCCTCCGCGGCTTCGCGGGTAAGTTGGCGCAGTGGCATCGATCCATCATCTGATGCAAGCCAAATGTCCTGGAAACCGGACTGAGTCGAGTAGAATGCAATGGTATGTCCATTCGGTGACCACGACGGTGTACGTATGCCCGAAATTCCGTCCACTACAGTTTTTTCTTTGGACCCCAAACTTGCGATGTGCAGCCCAGCATTATGGGTAAAGGCCAACTTTGTGCCGTCCGGGGACCACACCTGCGAGGCACCCTGCGCCAACAGTTCCCATTGGGTATCAGCCTCACCAATTAAGGAGACATAAACACCCGGGCCTTTTTTGCCTGACCCGGATACGGCAACCCTCTGACCATCAGGTGAAAGAACCGATCGACCCGCGCCACTTCCGACCCGATAGATATTCTCAAGTGTGAGCGGAAGGCTTGGGCCTCGTAACGGCGAAGGAAACCCTTCACAAGCCAGAAGCACAATCGAACACATAACGACGGGGCTCAAGATCCACATGTATAAAGTCCTAACCACGATTTCCCCCCGATAGAGAGTCAGCTTGGTTCACTCCAATCACTATTGCTCAACACCAGATCGGACAATACCGATCAAGTGCCACGTTTACCGCGAGGTGTGATGTTATGGAACTTTATTGGCTCGAACGGTGGACACCGAAACAACCAGAGTTGGCACCTTAGTGAAGCGTAAAAAACTCTTCCTCTGAAAACACATTAGGGTTGTGGTGGGTTGCCCACTTACTTTTCGAATCTCTACGTTCGCTACGAGTTGACGTGGGTTTGCACTCCCAAAAGGACGCGGCAATGCGATTAATTTTCATGGCTCTCTTATGTCTAGCCTTGGGCCGTGGAGTCTCAGCTCAGAACCCGCTGGAGGTGACTGAAGTCGGGTTTGAACGGGGACGACTCCTCTACCAGTCACACTGCGGACGTTGCCATGGTATGCTTGGGCTCGGAGGCGAAGGGCCCAACCTCGCCAGACCGACACTACCTCGAGCCCCGGACCACGCATCTATGGTACGAGTGATCCGACGCGGGATTGCGGGTACTGGTATGGGAGGGGTGGGTGCGACTCTTCTACCTGCACTTGAGACCGACCTCGTCGCCGCTTTTGTATTGTCGCTTGGTGAAGCGGCAGTGATCGAAATCCCAGGTGACGCAGAGCGCGGACGCAATCTATTCCAGAGCGCCGGCGACTGTTATTCCTGTCACATCGTCGATGGCCAAGGGAAAGCAGTCGGGCCAGAACTCACCAATCTAGGACTCCGACGTGGGGCCGATTACCTATATGAATCACTCCGGAATCCCGCAGCAGACCTTCCAACAACTCGTCGGGGAACCGCGAACGGATTCACGCAGTATCTACCTGTACGTGCAGTAACGCGTGAAGGGCGTGTCCTCAATGGTATGCGTGTCAATGAAGACCCCTTTTCTCTTCAACTGATGACTGTATCAGGGTCGTTAATTTCGCTTCGAAAGGCTGATCTAACATCACTCGAAAAACGCTTTGACCATTCACTGATGCCTGCCGCACAGGACATGACCGACGAGGAAGTCGATGACCTCGTGGCATACCTGGTGACCCTAGGAGGTGGATCATGAGCAGTCGATCACACCGTGTTACACTCGCATTACTTTGTCTTGCCTGGCTAACTACAACGAGCCCGATCTTTGCGCAGGTCTCCTTCGAACGATTGCGAAATGCGGAGAATGAGCCGCATAACTGGTTGACATATTCTGGAAACTACGCCTCACATCGCTTCTCATCCCTCACTCAGATAGATCGCTCCAATGTGGCAAGCTTGAGGACAATTTGGGCCTATCAAGTTCCCAGCGGTCTGATCGAAACAACACCACTGGTGGTCGATGGAATCATGTACCTAACAGAACCCCCTAGCTCAGTGAGTGCGCTCGATGTTCGCACTGGGCGGCGGTTATGGAGGTGGGACGCCGAGATCAGACCCAATGTCCTGAACATTGGGTTCCCTCGAGTGAATCGCGGTGTGGCAATCCTTGGTGAAACATTGTTCGTTGGTACGTTAGATGCCCACCTCGTCGCACTGGATGTTCGATCCGGCGCAGTGAGGTGGGATGTAGAGGTCGCGGACAACTCTATCGGTTTCTCAATCACCATGGCTCCCCTCGCGCTCGACAGAAAAGTGATCGTGGGAATGTCAGGTGCTGAGGCCGGGGTACGAGCATTCATCGATGCCTACGATCCAGAGACGGGCGACCTCCTCTGGCGCAGATACACAATTCCAGAACCCGGCGAACCAGGGAGTGAGACATGGGGTGGTAACAGCTGGGAGACCGGAGGAGGATCTACTTGGCTCACCGGATCCTATGATCCAGACCTGAATCTGTTGTACTGGATGACAGGTAACCCCGCGCCCGACTGGAATGGGGACCTTCGACCGGGTGACAACCTATTTACAAACTGTATTCTGGCACTCGACCCAGACACAGGTGAGATAGAGTGGTACTTCCAGTTTACTCCACACGACACACATGATTGGGACGCTAACCAGATTCCCGTTCTCTTTGATCTGGAATGGGAAGGAGAGCCACGTAAGCTCGTAGCACTGGCGAATCGAAATGCCTTCTACTACGTACTCGACCGTGAGACAGGCGAGTTCCTAACCGGTGTCCCCTACTCTAAACAGACTTGGGCAGAAGGGCTCGACACCACAGGACGACCCATTGTCCTGCCAAATACGGAGCCTACTGAGGAGGGAACGCTGGTGTGGCCCAGTCTTCAGGGAGCCGCTAACTGGTACAGCCCCAGTTATAGCCCCCACACAAAACTCTTCTACCAAGCCGTTCGCATTATGGGCTCGGTCTACTACAAAGCCGACGTAGAGTACGAACCGGGCCAACCATTCTATGGCGGCGGAGAACAAGCCCTGCGGGGAGACGAGGCGAGCGGTGCGATCCGCGCGCTCGACGTTCTGACTGGAGAACTTCAATGGGAGTTCCCTCTCCACTCCCCACCCTGGGCTGGGCTTATGGCAACAGCCGGTGGATTCGTCTTCGGTGGCAGTGAAGAGGGCAACGTCTTCGCGCTCGACGCGGACACCGGCGAATCGCTGTGGGACTTCCAAGCCGGTGGCGCGGTAAGAACCAATCCGATGTCTTTCGAGATCGATGGCGAGCAGCGGATTGTAACGTCCGCTGGCGGCGTCGTCTTTGTCTTCGGGCTCCCTTAGGAGGAACATGTATCCCTGTATAAAGCGACTGTTTCGAAAAACACCCCCGGCGCGCGCAGGCCAATCATTGGCTGCGGCCTTGCTGGGTCTCATAACAGCAACAGCCTCGTTCGCTCAAACCATCCGCCCCACCATCGATGAGATTGACGCTTGGGTTGAGGCAGGACTAGAGCGTTGGGATGTGCCAGGGCTCACACTGGCGATCATTGATAATGGCGAGACCTATCTCAGCAAAGGCTACGGAGTGCGCGAACTCGGGAAAAGCTCGCAGGTCGACGAGAATACTCTCTTCAGTATTGGATCGTGTTCCAAAGCCTTTGGTGCAGCTTCCCTGGCAGCTTTAGTTGAGGAAGGAGCCCTTACCTGGGACGACCGGATCATAGATCACCTCCCCTGGTTTCGGCTTCATGACCCCTGGACGACAAACGAGATTCGTGTCCGAGACATCATCACTCATCGTGTTGGGACGGGTAGCACCCAACAGCTTCGCCCGTTGGTTCACAATCGGCGTGATTACTTGAGCCGCCTCCCATATAACACACCAGACCACCAGTTCCGCGATCGGTATGGGTACACCAACGATATGCTGATCCTCACAGGTCAACTCGTGGAAACGGTGTCAGGAATCGACTGGGATTCTTTTGCTCGCGACCGTCTATGGACACCGCTCGGAATGAACACAACGACTGCGCGGATGGCACCCGCAAATACAAGCCCTAACCACGCCGAGCCTCACGCGTTTAGGGAGCGGCGTTATGTCGGCGGATATAATACCCCGGGTCCACCACTTGAGCCGGTACCATGGCAGTACGCCGAAAATGTGATGGTACCGTCCGGTGGCGTCATTTCCTCAGCAAGTGAAATGGCTGAGTGGATGAAATTTCACCTTGGGACCCATCCTTCTCCGCCACTAACCAAGGCTTCTGTTGAGCTTATGCATACGCCGCACACCGTCATCCAACGACCAACATCATGGATGACATTCGAAGGGCCAGGCGCGTATGCGATGGGGTGGGCAACGGGTCGCTTTGATAACGTAACAACGGTCGGTCATGCAGGAGCGGCACTGGGCTTTAACTGCTCCATCGCAATGGTGCCTCAAAAACGCTTTGGCGTATTTGCAACGGCTAATCGTAATTCTGAGTTGCCCTATGTACTCACTAAATGGGCGGTCACTCAGTTCTTCGGAGGGCCCGAAGCGCGTGCACGGGATTGGCACGATGAACATGAACGGAACGTCCGGGCAACCAATCGGCGAGCTGTTGAGGCGGAGAAGACACGAACGGAAACTCAGCTATCACAAGGGCCGTCACTCCCGTTGGACGCTTATGTTGGACGCTTCCAAAACAACTTCGCAGGAACACTAGAAATTCGACTTGCCCAAGATCCAACGGAGTTCCAGTTGCTTCCAGCTGAGGGAAGAGCTGGACGTTGGGATGCGACACCGGGTGTCCATGAACGCGAGGAACCCAACATAAACCGAACCTCACCTGACGGTCGCGACAAACCCTTCCTGGTCGCTGAACTAGATGGGCGCGAAGGCCCTATCCAACTTCCATTGGACCCCTGGCACCTCGATCAATTCGACGCATGGTACGGAGACATTCGTATCGGATTCTCCTTTACAGTCAACGATCTGGCCAAAGTGACCGGTGTCACCCTCGACTATTACGGAGACTTTGAAAAGATTCGATAAGCATGCTTACACCGAACACCCAACAAACCAAAAAAATCCCTAACTAAAACAAGGCCGCGACACATAATGCCTAGTATGACTCGTGCCGTACTGATTGAACGGCTTGGCCCACCTGAGGCTTTCGTTGAACGTACCGTGTCATTACCCGATATCGGGCCCGATGATGTCCACCTAAGAATCGAGGCCTGTGGCGTCAATTTTGCAGACCTCATGATGCGTGTCGGACTCTATGGAACTGTGCCTCCACGACCATTCAGCCCTGGGTTCGAAGTGGCTGGTACCGTCGTCCAAGTTGGGGGAGAGGTAGAGAACTTCCGTCCGGGAGATCGAGCCGTCGGGCTTCTTCGATATGGAGGATATGCAAACGACACTGTCGTACCGGAAAGCCAGCTATTCCCCTGCCCTGATTCATTGTCTTCGGTCGAAGCGGCAGCAATACCCGTGATCTTCATGACGGCTTGGGTCTGCCTGTTTGAAGCCGCTCGAGCTCGTAAAGGCGAAACAGTTCTTATCCTTGGTGCTAGCGGCGGCGTCGGCACAGCGGCTGTTCAACTGGCCGTCAATGCGGGGCTCCGTGTGATTGGAACAGCAGGAACCGAGCAAAAGCGAGCATTCGTCACCGATGAACTCGGGGCCGAAGCCTGCTTTGACTCGCGAGGAGAGTGGGCACCAGACATTCTCAATCTGGCAGGGGAACGTGGGATCGACATCGCACTTGACCCTGTCGGCGGATCAGCCACCAAGGCCTGTTGCAATCTTCTCGGACCACTAGGTCGACTCGTCTTTTATGGAATGAGCCAGGCGCTTCCGGGTCGTCGTCGTCGATGGTTTAGTGCAACACGAGCTTGGCTGAAAACCGAACGGTTTCACCCCGCGCATCTGGTAGAACCCAACATCGGGATTTTGGGAGTTCATCTACTGCACCTGGGACGCAAAGAACGCGAGGTTCTTATGCCGGTGGCAGCCGAGATTTTTCGACAAGTGCAGGCTGGAGACATCCGCCCGATCATTGACTCCGTGTTTCCTCTCAACCGGGAAGGTGCCATCGGTGCGCACACGCGTCTCCACGAGCGCGCGAATATCGGGAAAGTTGTCCTAGCCATGGAACCCAACAACACATAGTCACAACGTGCGATCGTCTCAACGACTCGGCCTCGCGCTATAACCACGAACTTTATCTACCTGCCAGGCAGCCGGGACGATCCGGCAATGTAGACCAACCGATAGTCAACGCGGGACACCACACCTTGAGGCCTGAAAACACAGGTCGTCTCCGGCAGCCGGAACATGCCCACTCTGATTGAGGATTCCATCCAAACGCAAGTGAGCAACCGACGGTCCATCTTCTGTCATCGTTACCAGTGTGATGTGATCGAAGGCCATATCACTCAATGGATTTTGACTGCCCCCTGTCGTGGACAGCTGCGTGTAGTCGCGTCCGTTTCGCACTTCGTGTGAAAGGATGTGGTAGTGGCCACCAAATACTGAGTATGGACGGTCGGAGAGTGCCGTTTCAATGGCGACGAAATCAGGCTCATCCTCTCGAGTCCAAACCGGTTTGTGCATAAATAGCATGGTCCACCGCACTCCCGGGTGAGCAGCGATCACCTCCTGGAAGTAGGCCGATTGTTCAGGCCCAATGTTCCCAGTCTGCCGCTCGGGCATCTCGTAATAGCTCGACTGTGCCAGTTCTTCACCTGTCAATTCGCTGGCCGCATTACGTGCACCTCGGATCTCGATCCGACGCTCCGGTGTGTAGTCTTCCGTATCGAGAACTAGGAACAAGACGTCATTGTAGATGAAATGATAGTAGAGAGCGCCATGTCGCTCGATCCACACGTCGCGAAGCGCCTGTGCCGTCAGATCATGATTCCCGCCGACACGAAAGAGCGGCACTGGTGACCGAAGTGCACGCTCATCAAAAAAGTCCCACTCCGCATGAAGCGACTCCGCATCTTCTGACCCCCCATCGATGAGGTCGCCAACACTGAGAATGAGGTCCGGCCGCAATGCTGTCAGTTGTTCAATAGCAACCTCAAATATGGCTGGCCGCTCGCCACCATTCAGGTCACCCACGATCGCGAAGGAAAACTTTCCATCGTTCTTGTCGAAATGGTCGTGCGTCCAAGGAACCGCACTTGAGACGAAGTCGTGCTGAAAGATGGCTTCCCCTCCCCTAGACGGCTCCGAACATCCCATGACGAATGCGAGGAGGGGGACTCCAAAGGTCCACCGAGTTGTTCGGATCTTCGATTTTTTCATGTGACTCCTCATCCCTGACTCTTAACGACCACTGTTTCTCTCGCTGATGCGCAGATCACGTTCTAGATGTTTTACTCACCCGTTCGAAAATGCCCTGCCCCACGAAACCCGGCCAGCCTGACCCGGTGCCGGTCCTAGTTCCCACGCTGACTAGCAGGAGACGTTACCCTCAGAGTTTAAAACTCACTTCCGGTGATTATTCACCTGACACGTAAGAGTTCGAGACCAGCCCGAACAAATGTCCACTGCAAGTCCATCTGGTCACGTATTGGCATAGATGTGATGCCAGTAGCGGTCGCCTTCTCGGTGAGCATTATGGGGTCACCCTCAGCGTGAACCTGCGCTTGCCAACGTGCTATGCGCTCTTTCCACTGTTCAGCGACAGGATCCGGAGGACCAAGCGTTTCACCTACACCCGGCGTGATGAAGAGGGGCATTTCTGAGACAAGGGTTAGTGCATCATGCCCGAGCCGCCGAATTGCTTCCATCGAGCTTGGACGAAAACGACCCGCGGTGACAAAATCTTCAAGCCCTTCAAAATGCTCTATCATGCTGCGCGAATCAGGGCGTGTCGCGAATCCGCGTTCAATCCTCACGAACCCTTTTTCTCCATGTCGTTCGACATCGTGTAGGACATACCCCAGTTCTTCGACACGATTCTTGCATGCCCACTTAAGTTCGGCACAACGATCTTGCCAAGCAGCATCGATCAAGAACCATGGGCCTGCTGTAAAACGGGTACCATGTAACGATGTATGCAGTAAGAAAGGTTTCTCACAGGTCTGCCACCACTCAAAAACCGAACGATTTTCCGAACGAGCTTCCATATCTGTGTCGTCACGTGGGAACCCGAATTCAATATCATCTCCGGGCAATTCTCTTATGGCACTCTGCAGATAGCGACCAATGTCATAGCTCACTGCGTTTTCATCAGCCCATATGTCATTCCGATGTTCACCATCAGGATTGATATGAGGGACGATCCACCACTCATACTCGGCTAATAACGGGTCATCAGACTGAAGGTTGGCCAGGTAGCTAACCATGTGACGAAGAAGACGGGGACCCACCGGCTCATCGGCGTGACACCCACCTAGAAGACTCACTGCGTATGGTCCAGTCCCGAAGCGAAATCCGCGGATCGGCTCTCCTCCTCGAGAATGACCAATAAGCGGACCAACCTCACGCGGAACTCGAGGGCTAGCGATGATTTCATCAAATCGATCAAGCAAGAAGTTGTCCATGACAGACGATCTCTATTGACCCCTCCGAGATCAAGGTGTACGCAGTTCATAGGTTCTTACACATAACACACACGCGACCCGATCAACGACTTCTATTTGACACTGAGTGCGCTCAGAGGGATCATCGAATTATAACTCTGGTGCAGGACGGGGCACCCTGCTCACGTCGAACCACTGGGTTGCTCAGAACTTTCGTACAGGAAAAACGGATTGGAAACTGCGCACTCCAAAACGATTGCCCGCATGCTCGAAGAGGCGCCACCGTTCCGCCCCGAGTCGACCGCCGAAGAACTCGTTGCCGAGTTCACTAACAGCGAGAATCGGATGAAAGTATTTCTCGCGCTATATGCTCGAGGCGAAGAGGTACTACCCGCGATCCGCAAAGGCTTCCAAAACGCTGACTGGCAGGTCCGACGCTGGTGCGCTTTGTTCGCGGACAATTTTGCTGACTCTGAGACACTCCATGCACTGGTCTCACTGCTCGATGACCCCAAAAGTCAGGTGCGACTATGGGCCGTACACGCACTTTCATGCGAGACTTGTAAGGATGGTCCCAATCCGATCGACGCAGTCCCGTTACTCCTTGACCGAATCAAGTTGGATAAGAGTATCAAGGTCCGACGCCAGGCCGTTGCGGTGCTAGCTCACCACCGTGAGCCCGATAGTCGCGTACTGCCCATCTTTGTGGATATCATGGCGAAAGAAGACGACCACAAGCTTCGACTCCACGCTGAACAGGGTCTGACGCGATACACAAAAGCCGGCCTCCGTATATGACCTCCAACAAGAGTACAGGCTTCAGTAGGGTGATCCGTCTTCCCCATGCAACCGCAATGGTTGTAGGCACCATCATTGGTGCATCAATTTTTGTTCAACCCTCTGAGGTTACTGGGCGAATTCCGTCGATAGAAGGTGCACTTCTAGTATGGCTTGTTGCAGGCATACTCACATTTTTCGGATGCATCGTTACCGCAGAAATGTCATCATTAAAGCCATATAGTGGAGGTGTTTATGTATTTCTTCGTGATGCATTTTCTCCACTCCTGGGCTTTCTCTGGGGCTGGGCAATGTTCTGGACGATGCACTCGGGGATCATCGCTGCGATCGCAACCGTATTTGCCCGCTACCTTGGGTGGTTCTTTCCACTTGATCCCACCGGACTTCGCATAGTCGCCGTGTCCGCTATCCTGGCCCTCTCAGCCATCAACTACCTAGGAGTCAAGCACGGAAGCACCCTTCAGACTGTTTTCACCTTCGTTAAGGTGGGGGCGATCGTTCTGATGGTAGCCATAGGCGTCTCATTAGGTGGGGTGGGAACCGCATCGGCATCAGAGGCTGTAAGGAGTGCCAGTCCAACGGACAGTCTGCTAGGTGGTGGTTCAGTGACCGACTTTCTCTTCGCGCTCGTTGCTGGGCTCTTTGCTTTTGGGGGGTGGCACATGGTCACCTATTCAGCTGAAGAAACAGTGAACGCAAAACGAACGATCCCCCGGGCATTGTTGATCGGCATAGGGATCGTCACCGCGGTGTACGTAATACTCAACGCAGTCTACTTCTATGTCCTTCCGCTTGAGACCGTCATCTCTTCGGAGCGAATCGCTGCGGACGCTGCAGACGCTGTCCTCGGCCAAGGAGGCGGAGCTGTCATGTCGGGGCTCGTCGCATTTTCCACATTTGGCGGTCTCGCAGGCATCGTGCTAGCTGGTCCACGCGTTTACCATGCGATGGCCCGGGACGGCCTCCTATTCAGCTGGATCAAACGTCTTCATCCTACGCGGGGAACACCACACCGTGCGATCGTACTGCAAGCAATATGGGCTTCAGTACTTGTATGGACTGAATCCTACCGTACGCTGTTCACTCGAGTCACTTATACGGAGTGGATTTTCTTTGGACTGATGGCCCTCGGGCTCTTCGCCATGCGAAAAGCAATCCGCTCTAAGCATGGCGCCGCCCCTCCCCTCGTCCACCGCTGGGCGTATCCATGGGTCCCGATCGTTTTTGCCGCTTGTTCCTTTGCGATCGTCATCAACCACGTGATTGCAGAGCCTCGTGAGAGCGCGATCGGCATGGGATTAGTTCTTATTGGGGTGCCTATCTACTTCGTGGCAAAAACTCGTCGGCGTGCATAACCCCCACACTGGATCGACCCCAACGACTTCCACCGGGAGACACCACGTGATCATCGACTTTCATAACCACTACTTCCCTCCCACCTTCGTCGACGCGATTCAAACAGGGGCTAGTAATTTTCGAATCACAGAAGATGCCGCGGGCAACCCTGTTCTTCATTCGCCGGGCGACTTTAATGTGCTCGTACCCGGACACCGTGACTTAGAGTATCGCTCGACGGTCCTTAACGAAGCTTCCATCGACAAGCAGGTTATCACATTCACGGCTCCGGGCACTCTAATAGAGAGCCCGACTCGGGGAGCAGAACTGGCATGCATAATCAACGATGGATTAGCGGCTGGCGTGGCTCGCGGAGAAGGCCGATACCTCACTTTAGGCCATCTTCCACTTCACAACCCCGAAGCTTCGGTCACCGAACTCGAGCGATGCATGACCGAACTCAAAATGCCAGGTATCATGCTCTTCTCAAACGCGAATGGGGTTCCGTTGGCGGATGACCGCTTTCTCCCACTGTGGGAGGCCGGAGACCGTCATGGAGCGATCTTTTACATCCACCCGACGTACCCCGTAGGGGTCGCGGCCATGGAAGAATACATGTTGATGCCGATGGTTGGGTTTCTGATGGACACGACACTCGCAGCGGCACACCTCGTGTACGCAGGGATCCCAGATCGATTCCCAAACACGACATGGGTACTAGGACACTTAGGTGGAGCCGTCCCCTACCTTGCCGAGCGGTTTGATCGCGGATACGAGGCGTTCAGCCACTCTCGCGATCGTTTGTCTCGGCCTCCAAGCGAAGTCCTCAAGGAGTTCTATTATGACACAGTGAACTTCGACCCCGCATGCCTCCGCCTGGCAATCGAGTTTGCCGGTTCCGACCATATTTTGGCAGGGAGTGATTATCCGCATATGGTTGGAAGCATCCCAAAAATGCTGACTTCAATTCGCTCTCTAAATCTTCCCAAAGAAGAAGAGGCGATGATTCTCGGTGGTAACGCTGCTCGGTTATTGACGGCTAATCGGCCGAGCCAAACACCTACTTAGGGGAGACCTACATATGGCAGACCGTGGCGAAACAACCCCGGAAATCACCATTTATACTGGCCTTCCTACTCGTGAGAGCGGACGAGACACACCCGGTTCTTATCTAACAGGCTACCCGTTATCGACTAAGGGCCTCTCGATGGATCGCAGACGTTTCGTGACGGGGACTGCGATCGTCGCGGCAGCTACCGCTCTCGGGTGTCGCAACGACAATCAGATCCAAGAAGACGGGACAGAGAGTCGAACGACGCTCATCGATGGCGCGAGCGTGTTCGATGTGCGCACCGGTACCATGCAACCAGCAACGAGCATCCTGATCAAGGGTGACCGAATCACTGCGGTGGCACCAGCGGCGGAGTTGAACGCTGCCAGCGGTGCAGCTCAAGGGGCGACACGGATCAACGGTAAGGGACTCTTCGTTATCCCAGGATTGATCGACGCGCATGTGCACCTCTCCCACATCCTATATCAATCCCAGATGACAGGAGATGAAGTCCTGCCCTTCTATTTGGGCCATGGAGTAACCTCCATCCGAAGTACAGGTGATAACGTTCCTGCCCAGCGACTCGTCGAACTCTACGCGAACGACCATCCAGACATTTCACCCAATGTGTTTCGGTGCAGTTTCTTGATTGATGGTGACCCACCCTGGCACCCCGACGTGGGGTGGGCCCTCACGGATCCGGCCGAAGTTGCAACGTTCGTCGCTGATATGGCTGCATGGAACGTTACAACTCTCAAAATCTATGTGGGCGCGCGCCGCGAGATTGGGCGTCGCGTAATTGAAGAAGGACACAAACACGGCCTGGTCGTGAGTGGTCACCTACTTGATTACCATACAGCTGACGCGGTCCGTGATGGGCTCGACTGCATCGAACACATTTATACCGTGTCGAACTTCCTGCTCGACGATCCCGATGATCGACATTCGATCAACCTTGAATCGGACACGGCACTACGACTCATCGACCTCATCGCAGAGCACGAAACGCGCGTCGATCCCACCCTAATGGTGTTCTGGGGCACACTCCTTTTCATGGACTTGCCCGAGGTTTACAACCACCCTGACCATGAGACTATGCCGGCTCGTCTGAAGGCATTTTGGGACAGTGACCGCGAGCGGAGGGCCTTAGACTGGGGAGCGGCACCTCTGTCAGTACGAAAAACAACGTGGAGAAAATATCAGAAGCTGACGCGCATGCTTCACGAGGCAGGAGTGCAACTACTCGTCGGAACAGATGCCCCCGAACCCCAGGTAGCTCCCGGCGCCTCGGTCCACCACGAAATGGAATTCCTCGTCGAGTGCGGAATACCTGAAAGCCACGTACTGACCGCGGCAACGCTCGAAAACGCCCGGATCTTGAAGCAAGAAGACACGCTGGGGTCAGTCGAGCCGAGTCGGGTTGCCGATCTAGTACTTCTTAATGCTGATCCGACAATCGACATTCGCAATTCACGCCAAATTCAGACCGTAGTCCATGGAGGACGCATCTTGGATCCCACCATAATCCTCGGAGAAACACCAAGCACATAAGGCAACTCCTTTTTCGCGGCGTGTCATTTTCCACTGAAAGCCTTGTCGGTTCAATCCATAGAGCCTACGCGGCCAGGTATAGACGGAGAGGCCCTGACACTCGAAGTTTCAATAATCATCGCAGTCGCATTTTGGGCGCGATCGAGATCCTTTTGATAGGGCATGACTTATGAAGACACGTATTTGGGCACTCCTCATCCCACTATCGTTCAGCCTTGCCTGCACAGACCCTGCGCAAATGGACGATGGCGACAACGCCGTTGACCTGGCTGCACTGGACGGCCTGTTTGCCGATTTTTCATCGGCGGATGGCCCTGGTTGCGCGGTTGCGGTGTCGCGCGATGGTCAACAGGTACTTAGCCGAGGATACGGGTCGGCGAACTTGGAGTGGGACATCCCGAATACTGGCGAAACCGTGTTCGAACCTGGGTCCGTGTCAAAACAATTCGCGGCGGCGGCTACAATCATGCTGGTCCTAGATGGTGCCATCTCACTCGACGACGACATACGCGACTATATCCCGGAGATGCCGGACTACGGCGAACCCATCACTGTCCGGATGCTTGTGAACCACACGAGCGGACTGCGGGACTGGGGGAGTATTGCAGGTATCGAAGGATGGAACCGGACCACACGAATTCACACTCATAAACACATGCTTGATATCGCGAGTCGGCAGCGATCACTCAACTATGAGCCAGGCCAATACTATTCGTATACAAATACGGGTTACAACCTCCAAGCTGTGCTAGTCGAGCGTGTGAGTGGAATGACGTTTGAGGAGTTCTCACAGCTTCGCATCTTCGGACCGATCGGGATGACCAAAACTCAATGGCGTGATGACTTCACGGAGATTGTCAAACACCGGTCGGTTGCATACACCCATTCGGAAAACGATGGGTGGAGCATGTTAATGCCTTTCGAAAATGTACATGGAAACGGCGGGCTCCTTACCACCGTGGGCGACCTACTCAAGTTCACCCACAACCTCGACACGGGTGAAGTCGGTGGCTCTGATTTTGTTGATCTCATGCACCAACAAGGAGTATTGGACTCAGGCCAAGAGATCCCTTATGCAGGCGGTCTATTTATTGGCGAGTATAAAGGCGTGAGAGAGGTGCAACACAGTGGGGGAACAGCAGGCTATCGAGGGTTCCTTACACGCTTCCCCGATCACGGCATCGCTGTCTCGCTGATGTGCAATGCGGGCAGCGCGAATCCAGGTCAGTTGGCACATGAGGTAGCTGACCTATACCTAGGGGATGCGATCTCCGAAGACGCACCAATCAGCGAAATCGTAAGTGCCACTATCGAGGCCAATCAGCTAAACGCGCTTACCGGAGGATACCGTGATACTCGAACAGGTCAACATCTGGAAATCACGAGTGATGGCGAGTCATTGGGGATAGGAGGCATGTCACTGACGCCCATCAGTGATACTGAGTTCGCGTCCCTCGCCCGTGGTGCCTCCCTCAAGTTCGACGGGCCTGCGCGTGGAGGGGTGCGCCCCACCGCGATCTTGGACTCGCCCGTGGACGATGGCGTGTTAATCGAGCCGGTCGGAAAGTTCCACCCGACATCAGCACAACTCCGTGAGTACACGGGGACTTATTATAGTGACGAGGCTGAGGTGACCTACTGGATCGAAGTTGAGGACGGGAGCCTTCAAATCAAAGACCGGTATGGTGACACAGAAGAACTCGAACCTGTATACCCAGATGCGTTCAGTCAGGGGGGGACGACCTACATCTTCCGCCGTAACTCAACCGGACGGATCACGGAAGCCAGCTTGAGTCAGGGTCGGGTATGGGACCTGAGGTTCACTCGGACCCAGTAGAAGTCTTTTATGCCTAACCTCGCGGTTCTGGCAGACCCTCTACGGTTCGATAACGATCTGACCCAAGGTGTCACCCGACTCGAGCATTTCATGCGCCAGGACAGTCTCATCTAAGCCATAGCGGGCACCAATTTTCACGTCGAGCTGACCTGCGCCCAGCCACGTTGTCAGTTCATTCAGTGCACTCCGTCGAGATATGGCAGGCAACAAATATCCTTGGACGAAGTGGACCTTAAGATCCTTAAATGCGAGAGGATAATAGTCGATACGTGGCGATGGGTCTGAGGTTGAGGAGTATGAAGCGATTGAACCGTTGGGGCGAAGCACAGCCACATCAGTTTGGAGATTGGCAGCCAAATCAACTTCGATGACCCGGTCAACCCCCTCACCTTCCGTCAGCGAGTCAATACGATCCACCACGTCTTCCTCGCGGTAGTTGATCGCCTCGTGAGCACCTGCAGCCAGAGCCATCTCCATCTTCGCCTTTCCGCTCACAGTCGCGATGACATGTGCACCGCCCAGGGTGGCCAACTGAACAGCCAAATAGCCAACTGCTCCAGCCCCTCCCTGGACCAACAGTCGTTGTCCCCCCACCGGCCCATTACCGAAAACTGCATAATGTGCCGTACACCCGGGGACACCTAGCCCAGCCCCCGTGGAAAAGTCGACTCCGTTCGGAAGCTTAACGGCTTGTTCATCTGGAATCGTTGTGTATTCAGCGGCCGTACCAAATGGGCGATCAGTTCCCTGCGCGTTCCAGAGCCAAACACGCTCCCCTATCCGGGATTGATCTACTCCTTCTCCAATCGCTTCAATGATACCGGCCCCATCCGAATGTGGAATGATCCGTGGATGAAGCATCGGAAGCCCATTCCACCCGTCACGTCGCTTCGTATCCGATGGGTTTATGCCGGAGGCATGGACGCGGACGCCTACCTCTCCAGCCTCTGGTTTCGGTGCGGGTGTTTCGCCTAGCCGTAACACCTTGTTAGCAGAACCCGTCGCTTCATACCAAACCGCTTTCACATGCCACCTTCCCGTAAGAATCGCTCGTACCATTGTCGATATATCTACGCTACGATTCATTGCCGAATCGGTAACGCAACTGCCACGAACCGCATTGTGGCTCGAGCCTATACGTTCTAGGCTTCTGCTCCTATTCCAACCCTAAAACATCATCAAAGTGGAGGGCCGTGAACCTCGAAGATACCGTTGCACTCGTTACGGGGGCTGGGCATCGGCTGGGTCGAGCAATTGCACTGGCGCTCGCCGAGGAAGGGTGCGATGTCCTTGTCCACTATCACCGTTCTGCAGAGCCGGCAAAAGAGACCGCGCAGACGATCCGTCAAATGGGGCGCCGAGCAGAGACAGTATCCACCGACCTAACTGATCCGTCATTGGTCGATGCCCTCTTCGAATCGTTCGACAAACACTTTGATAGGTTGGATATCCTAGTGAACTCTGCCGCATCGTTTGAGCGGCAACCACTCGAACAAATCACCTGTGAAGAATGGGATAAGGTGCAGGCCTTAAACGTCCGCGCCCCGTTTCTATGTACTCAACACGCCGCATTGCGAATGCGTGCTACCGGAGCTTCCCACCCGGATCAGGGAGTAATTATCAATCTCGCGGATCTTTCAGGACTGAACACGTGGAACGGCTATTCGCACCACGGAGTAAGTAGAGCCAGCGTTCTCCACCTCACCAAGGTGAGCGCACGTGAACTCGCGCCGGATATACGCGTAAACGCTGTCGTTCCGGGTGTAATATTGCCACCCGCAGGAGAGTCTCTCGAAAGCGATGCATGGAAGGCGCGAGGCCTTCGCGTCCCACTGGCACGCTCAGGCGATCCTTCACACGTATCTCAAACTGTAGTTTTCCTCGTGAGGAATGATTACGTGACTGGTGCGACGATTGTAGTTGATGGCGGCGAGCACCTACTAGCTGGGGGACGCATCGAATGACTGTGACAGACACTATTTTTATTCGTGACCTTTTAGTGCGTGGGATTATTGGACTCAACGATTGGGAACGCGAGAATAAGCAAGACATCATCGTAAACATCGAGATCCCGCTTGATGCGCGGCAGGCAGGCGAATCAGACGACATGGAAGATTCGATTAACTACCGCACACTTACCAAGGCGGTAATTGCCCATGTTGAAGGATCGGAACCTTACCTCGTTGAGGCACTAGCACACGAAATTGCCCGAATCGCGATCGTGGGACATGGGTGCAATGCAGTAAAAGTCAGAGTCGAGAAACCTGGCGCACTCCGGTTCGCGCGCTCCGTCGGAGTGGAAGTAAAACGCACGCCAGCGGATTTTGGATGACGGAACCGTCGAGGACGAAGACAGGCCTAGCAGACGACGTAAAAACGCATACCGTACTTCTGACGCTCGGATCCAACATTGATCCTGAAGAGAACATCTTCAAGGCACTCGAGGCGCTAGATCGATTGCTAGTAGTGAAGGCGGTTTCCGGCATCTACGAAGCTGAACCCGTTGGTGCTCCAGATACCCCAAAATTTCTGAATGCCGCCGTTCGGATCGAAACAACACTGGCTCCCAGAGCTCTTAAATACGAGGTATTACGACCATTGGAGATTGAGTTGGGTCGCGTTCGCGGAGTTGATCCCAATTCGCCGCGCACGATCGACATTGATATTGCCGCTGTTGAAGACCTCGTTCTGACAGAAGACGACATAGGGTTCGAGCTGCCCGACCCAGCGATAACGAAGCACGCACACCTAGCTTTACCTCTTCGCGATGCGGCACCGGACTTTTGGCATCCTGCAGCTAATGCGTCACTAGACGAAATCGGGCGGCGCTTCATAAAAACCCCCGGCATCCATAAACGCAAAGACCTAACATGGCAGGCCTCCTAGAACGACCATAGCTTCGTTGATCATGAGTCCGAAAGATAATCCCTGGTGAAGGTCTCCATATTGACTCCAGGACGAATTGCGAGTGCCAGCCACATAGCACTTTTTCTCGCCCTTTTCTTGCCTACACCTTCGCTGTCACAAGAAAATCGTGAAGAACCAGGTGTCATTGCTCTGCAAGAGGCGATCATCGACACCGTCATCATTGCTCGGGTGGACTTGTTTCCGCCTGAAGAGGCTGCCGATAATCCATTTTACGGTTTTTTCAATAGCCTTCATACCACGACTCGACCATTCGTAGTTCGTCGCGAGCTTCTTCTACAAAAAGGGATGCCTTTCGATTCTTCCTTGGCAGCCGAGAGCGAACGCAACCTTCGGCAACGCAGGCTCTTTCGGTCTGTCCGCGTAGACAGCGGACGCGTAAACGGAAAACTGGCTCTATTGGTCCAAACTCGAGATGCATGGAGCTTTGCGCCGCGGGCTACGGGAAAGATCTCTGCGGACGGACGGCTAGTTGGTAACGCCGGCATCACGGAGTCAAACCTAGCTGGTACCGGAACCCGCCTTCGAGCATACTATTTGCGAGAAGCAGATCGAGACGGAATCGATTTGGGGGCACGATCAAGACGCATAGGGAAAGGTAACTTCAGCGCCAGTTTGAGGTGGCTTAATCTCTCTGATAGAGACATAACCAGCTGGTCATTTTCAAAACCATTTCGTGCGATGTCAGATCGATTTGCAATCTTCTATGATGGTCAAGCATTCAGCGGACGGACGCTGCAGTTCCGGGTCGGATCGCCAACGGTGACAGACACGACCACCTGGAGACGTCAAGCCGCCATCAATCGCGCATTCATCACCTATGCACCACTCGCAAATTCGCGTGAATATCTTCGTGTAGGGGTTCATCTTGAACATCGACGCGAACAGTTTATCAAGTTGGACAAACCAGAGCTGAATCAGGATAGTATCATTGCTGCGGTGCCAGATTCAGCGTATGGACTGGTCGGGATTTTCATGGAATACCGACGTGCTCGCTTTGAACGTGTTCGCCGATTAAACGGGTTCCCCGAAGAAGACCAAGACCTAAGTGACCTAATCTTTGTGTCAATCAATCTCGCATCTGCGGGGATGGGATATTCTTCAACTGGCGTGGGTTCTCGTATCCTTCTCCAATCTGGCGTCAAGACTGGGCCCTTATTGGTTAAGGGGGTCATTGACGGAAACGCCCTATTTAACAGCGCAGGTCTCGATTCCGGTCGCGTGCAAACTACAGGTACCGCAGCAGTCCAATGGGAGGAACGAAACTCAACGTTTGTCCAGGCAAGTGGAGGAGTGCTCGATTCAGTACGCCCCGGCCAAGAATTCGATCTTGGGTTCCAAGTTATGCCTCGACTCTGGGGTCCCCACGCTTTCGTTGGCACCCGAACTTGGCGACTGACCGTTGAACACCGGTACTACGCTTTCGACAATGTGCTTGGCATCATAGGCATGGGGTTTGGTGCGTTTCTGGATTACGGCGGGGCGTGGTATCCGGATGAGAGCGTGCGACCCTCGAGTACCCGAAACAGTTCAAGAGTCGGGGGAAACACTGGGCTATCTATAATCTTCGGATCAAGCTTGGGATCATTTGCGCAAGTAGCGCACCTGAGTGCCGGCTATCGGTTCGGAGGAGGAATTTCTGAGACTAAACGATGGGCCGTAAGTCTGGGTAGCGGTATCATCTTCTAAAGGTTGAACGGTGCTCGTCCTATCAATTGACCGGCAACACTAAACCACCGGCAACTATGAACTGAACCGGCCCTTCACAACACTGGCCCCGAAATTCTACGAACGGCAGAACTCCTCGCATTGGAAAATTTAGGCCTCCTAAGATATTCAAGCCAAGATCCGTTTCGGATATCAATTCTCCGATCTCTCGCCCAGGTGGTAGTGGCTCAGTGAACATGAGCGAACGCTTCGCAAGATTGAGACCTGCACCCACATATGGGATCACAGTGGGATTAGCCGGGAGAACAATTTCGTACACAATATTTCCGTTGATCTCATAATAGTCGGCGTTTCCGGGTTCTTCGTATAAATCCTCGTCCGGAAAAAACTTGTTGAACGAACCCACCAACCATAACCCCGACGCAATATCCTTTAGGTCGCGGAAACCAACTACGACCCGGGGACCAACCCCAAAACCAGCGTCATCTGCGAAGCTCAGCTGCCCACCCAAACGAACCTGGCCATCTGTCGATGAAACGCTGAGCACCACACCTAACCCAACCATCGACAGCATAAACCTCATACGACCCATTATACCCCCGTTTGTGGTAACGGCATAAACACGAGACCTTAACCACCTAAGCAGGTTGATACGGAGATAGAAAGAGATGGCGAATTCAAAATCTTTCGATCACACCGGACGTATTTCAATGCCCACGATGATAGAAGACTATAACAGCCCACTGGTTACGATGAAGGATTTCTAACCCTGATGCACTCAGTAGTACAGACCAGTCGACCGAATTATTCCTGCTCAATGACGCTGGATTCAGAGATCTAATGAAATGAATCTTCACGACCCGGCACTCACATTTGCACTCGCACTGACGGCTGGAGTGCTTGCACAAGCAATTGCGCGTCATCTCCGTGTGCCAGGCATCATTCTTTTGCTTCCCACTGGTGTATTGCTCGGACCCAATTTCGCTAACCTTGTCCGGCCTGACAGCTTAGGAGCCGGGCTACAACCCATCGTTGGGCTTGCGGTGGCAGTCATTCTTTTTGAAGGCGGCCTCCAACTCAATCTCCGAAGATTGCGGCGTGAGGCGACAACGATCCGGCGACTCATCACTGTCGGAGGGGCCGTCACAGTGACGGGGGCTACAATCGCAGCCATGATCGCACTGGGTTGGGATGGCCGAGTTGCGCTTCTGTTTGGAACTCTCGTCGCGGTTACAGGGCCCACGGTGATCAATCCCATCACTCGCCGAATTCGACTGCGCACCAATCTTCGAACAATTATAGAGGCAGAAGGTGTTCTCATAGATCCGATCGGGGCCATCCTCTCGGTAGTAGCTCTTGAAGTTGCTCTGGCTACGACAGCCGGCGGAGTGGGAACAGGAGTCTTGGGGCTTCCCACACGTTTGGGATTGGGAGTATTGATCGGGCTCGGGGGCGGGCTCGCAATGGGTGGACTACTGACGTTACGCCGACCAGTGCCCGTTGACCTGCAGAACATTTTTACCCTCGCCCTTGTGCTAGCGTTGTTCCAAGTCTCAAACGCAATCCTACCGGAGAGCGGGATCATGACTGTAGCGATTGCTGGTCTCGTGGTAGGGAACATGCCAACTCGACACGGACGGGAACTGGTTGAGTTCAAGGAACAACTCACTATGCTCTTGGTCGGTTTATTGTTTGTGTTACTTGCGGCCGCTGTCGACCTTGGTGCAGTGACCACCCTCGGTGTGGGTGGCATCTTTACCGTAGTCATCCTCGTCGCCTTGGTCCGACCACTCAATATCCTCATCTCCACTTGGGGCTCTGAACTCAAATGGAATGAAAAAGCGTTCTTAGCATGGCTGGCACCTCGCGGCATCGTGGCTTTCGCTATTTCATCACTCTTCGCGACTGAACTTGCGCACCAAGGGATGGAATCCGAGGGGGCCCAGTTGAGGGCCATGGTTTTTCTAGTCATTGCAACCACCGTTGTCGTTCAAGGGGGAACTGGTGGGTTGGTCGCTCGTCTGCTCCGAGTTAGGCGCCCGTCCAACTTTGGATTTGCTATCGTCGGTGCCAATCCAGTGGGTCGAGCAATCGCTCGAACACTTCGCGAAGCACGAACAGACAATGCACCGATTGTTCTAATTGATACGAATCCAAGTGAAGTTCGAGTGGCAGAAGGAGAAGGATTCCGAGTGGTGTTCGGTAATGCGAGCGAGGATCGGACCCTCCGAAAAGCAGGCTTTGACTCGCGACAAGCGCTCATCGCTCTTACGCAGAACGAGGGCGTAAATCTACTATTAGCACAGCGTGGGCTTGCGGCAAACCGAGATGCACAACAAATCGTGGCCATTGACCCCGCCACCTCCGGTGTCACCCGTGAACAGGTTCTTCAAAGTGGTGCCCACATTCTTTTCGGTCATGGTCTCGACTATGAACGCTGGGCCCATGAACTGCGTCAGGGACGCGTCATGATTAACCCGTGGCGATATGACGGAGTCGAGCCCCTACGAATAACCGACTTTCCACTTTTAGTTGATACGAAAATGCCGGTCCTAGCCCTTGTTCACCGCCGCGGTAAAACAGAAGGTCCGGTTTTTGAGGGTATCGAGATCCGTTCTGGCGATGAAATCTGGTTTGGCTGCTTCAAGGAACAGATCGATCTGGTAGGTACCCGCTTGCGTGAAA